>CAWAZT010000007.1:0-276026 GCA_963786615.1 uncultured Acidobacteriota bacterium | reverse complement strand
GTGAGTCGTGGTCTTCCGATGCGCTTCCCCTGCGCCCTCGCCCGCGCCAGCCCGGCATGATGCGCTCCTGAATGCGCGCGCGCTCGAACTCGGCGATCGAGCCGAGGACGCCGGCGACGAGCCGGCCGGCCGGCGTGCTCGTGTCGATCCCCTCGCCCAGCGTGACGAACGCGATGCCGCGCGACTGCCAGTCGTCGAGCAGCATCACGAGGTGCCGGAGGTTGCGGCCGAGACGATCGAGACGCCAGCACACGACGGCTTGCACCCGATGGCGGCGCACGTCGGCGACGAGCTGGTCGAGCGCGGGCCGACGGTCCTTCGCGCCGCTGACGCCCTGGTCGACGTACTCGACGGCGGTCCAGCCGCGCGCGTCGACATAGCGGCGCAGTTCGAGCAGCTGGTTCTCGGCGGTCTGATCGTGCGTCGAGACGCGCGCGTAGACGGCGACCTTCATCAGTTCCTCCGACCTCTGCGAGCGCGTTCCCTCGCGGTGGGCCGCTTCTTTAGCGTGAGGTCCTTCCGCCCCAGCAACGCTAGGAGTGCGCGGTGGACCCGGACCGAGAGCGGAATGCCGTCGCGGTCCTTTACTCGGCGAAGGCCGTCCATGATTTCCGGGTCGATGCGGAAGTTTATACGCGCTGTCAAGGATCGATGCCGTCTCGTCCTGTTTTGATCGGAAGATTCACGTGCCGACGTTGATCGCTCGATGCCGCCCGAGGCGTTCAACCACTAGGAGTCGTGTTGAAGGCGAGGATCGACAGCTTCCGCGTGCCGGTCGAGAGCATGAGCTTCGGCTCGTCTCGGGATGGCAACGTCTCAGATCGTGGCTGCCGCTCACCGGACATCTCGCACGGCGTGCACCGACAGGGGCATCATCGGCGACGTGCCGCCTCGCCGCGATGTGACATTGTCAGCGGCGGCGACGCACGCGACCATCGACCCGGCAGAATCAGACCCCCCCCACCGGGGAGTAGCAACCTGATCACCCCGGCACCGCCCCCGGTCTGACTTGAGGCTCCATGCCAGTTGACGAACACCTTTCCGAGGCAACGTGCCCCATCCGTGGCACCGCCTTAGAGGGCATACGTGACGACGCCGCAGCGAAGTTCGGCGTGCAGGTGCTGCTCACGCTGATTCCCGACGAGGTGGCGCGGAAGGTCATGGGCGTCCCAAACGAACCGTGCGCCAGATCCGGCGGGACTTCGGTCTTGGTCCGGGTCAAATAGATTGGCCCGCTGGGACCACTACCGGAGTGTTGACGAGCGAGAAGTGCGACCGAGCCATGATTGTGAGGTGTCCGATATTGGACAGCCTTCCAAGAGCGCCTCTGCTACTGTGCGCGCGATTGGGTCACTCGGCGTTCCCAGTCGAGGGACTTCAAAATGGAAATCCCGGTTTTCGGGGAAGTCTCAGCTCATTCATCGAGGAGAGCGCCATGAACTCGGCAATCAGCAGTTTCCGTGAACCGGTGAGTCGATCAGTCCTTCGAGTCTCGGCTATCGTGTTAGCCGCGGGTCTGATCTCCGGTCCGGCGACGGCCAGGGCGGACGACATTGTGCTGCGCTGGAATGAGATTGCCGCGCAGACCGCAACCGCGACGAGCCCCTTCAACCAGTCGCGCGTCGCGGCGATCGTTCAGCTGGCGGTGTTCGAGGCCGTCAACGCCATCACCGGGGAGTACGAGCCCTATCTCAACCCGGCGACGGCGCCGTCGCCAGGGGCATCAGTGGAAGCAGCAGTCACCATCGCCGCACACACGGTCATGACGACGTACTTCCCGGCGGCTGCTGCCGCGCTGGACGCCGCTCGCGACACCGACCTCGCGGCCATTCCGAATGGTCCGGCCAAGACAGCCGGTATCGCCGTGGGCATGGCCGCGGCCAATGCGATGATCGCGCTGCGGGCGGCTGATGGATCGTCGCCTCTGCTGGCGATCATCCCCACGTCCACCGCGGCAGGCGATTACCAGCTCACGACTGGCTGCGCCGCTGCCATGTTCTACAACTGGCAAAATGTCACGCCATTCGGCATCGCGAACGCCTCGGATTTTCTCCTGGGTCCGCCGCCCTCTCTGCTGAGCAACCAGTACGCGAAGGATTACCTCGAGGTGAAGACGGTGGGCGCCAGCACGAGCGCGGATCGCCCGGCGGATCGAGCTGATGTCGTGAGGCTCTACGCCGTTTCGTCACCGAGCTTCGTGCTGAGCATGGCGACGCGGCAAATCGCCGCGGAAAAGGGAACATCGGTCTCCGAGAACGCGCGGGCGCTCGCGTTGATCCACATGGCGGCCAGCGACTCGCTCGTCGCATCGTTCTTGAACAAATATCACTACAATCACTGGCGCCCTGAAACGGGGATCCGCAACGGCGCGGCGGATGGCAATGACAAGACTGAAGGCGACCAGGGCTTCGCGACGTTCATCCCAACGCCGTGCTTCCCGAGCTATCCATCGAACCACGCAAGCGGCACGAGCGGGGGCCTCGAGGCGATGAGGCGTCTTTTCGGTGCCGCAGGCCACGACATCACGATCACGAACAACGTTCCCGCGCTGGGTTCCCTGCCGGCCACGGTCATCACGAAGTCCTATACGCAGCTCAAAGAGATCGGCGACGATGTCGATGACGCACGCGTCTACGGCGGCATTCATTGGCGTTACGACCAGGACGCGGGCCACGTTCTGGGACGCGCGATCGCGACCGAGGTCGTCAAGAACAACCTGCGCCCGGTGCACCCGTAGGAGAATGTTTCTCTAGCGTTCGAGGGACGAACGGTCTTCGGCGGCGTCCAATGCAGTTGGATTGCCGCCGCGGACCGATCGATGTCGTCGGCTGTGGCCGACCAGTTCGACATCGATACTCGCATCGCTGCCTGGCCGTGCCAAGTCGTACCGCCCACCCAGCACGTCCCTTCATCCTGTTACACGGGCGATGACCTTCTGCCTCAATGCTGCCGCGAGCGTCTCGCTGGCACCTGGCGGTCTGAAGTTGCAAGAAGCACTTAGGAGGCAGGCTCAAGGTTCGTGGCAGCGCACGAGAGTGTCAACGAAGTCCAGCCACTCTGCAACGAGTTCGCCATTCACAATGAAAATCTGGGTTGGACGTTCATGATCGTCCTGGGATGCCTCGGGTCCAGAAGTGGTCAGACGATTGCATTACCGTCTCCCCCTGCACGAATGACCGCTCGGGCAAAAAGTGACACTGCGCCGGAGCGAACAATCCTGGGAGTTCTGAACCATCAATTTTTGGATGCAGACACTTGCTCAGTAAGTGAGTCGAGGTCCGTTGCTCGCGCCCTTCGGACCGTTTTCAAATCTCTGTCGCCACGGCGCCGCGATCGTCAGACGAACCGGCGTGAGGCAGAAACATCACGAAAGCGATGGTGGCTTGAGCAGAACGCCGTCCCAGCCGGCCAGGAAGTCGGCATGACAAACGCCGATGTTGCCGCTATCGACACCGGGGCTCCGGCGCTCAAGGCGACGGCGGATCTTGGCGATGAGCACGCGGGCCTCCGCCTCCAGCTCAGAACGCTCGGCAGCAGTCAAGGCAGGACGAAAGTCCTGCTGTGGTCCGCAGGGCTGGAAGGGGTCCATACGATCATCAGTATTCATCCGGCGTCAAGAGGGTGCGGGATCGAGCGATCCCGTCCGTCGCTGTCGGTCGCGACGACTCCCACGAGCCGACGCTCCTTCTCACACGCCATGAGGGTTCGATGTGCGACATCTGAACCGCGCCGTCTTGGTACGTAGCAGCCAGGTGTTAGCCGTTCACACGATGACCTCCTTACCGCGGCCCCAGTTCACCTGGGTAAGCGCAAAATGGCCCTCGGAACTACAACCACACCATTGGTCGGCGACGTAATCGCGCTTCCGCGGGTAGCCTTGGGTCAATTCTGGTGGATGTCGCCGCACCGCCCGCCCGCAGGAGCGTCTGCCGCTGTAAGAAGGCTTTGCGATAATCTGATCCCGGAGCGCTTTGCAAAGGGTTGCTTCTAACCGCAAATCTCGGATTGCGGAGAGTGTCGTCGCCGTGAAACGCGTTGTAGGAAGGAACGTCAGCGCGAAGCGGCCCTAGGCTCGGGACCTTGACAACTGGTAAAGGCAGGTGAGCGGTGCGCGGGCACTGCTCACCCGTCTCGTCTCTCACGCCTGCGTCGTCGATGGACGTCTCAATCCGCACCACCTAGTTCGGAAGAGTAACGGGGAAGTTGGAGAGGAACGCCCGAGCCGACGCGGTATCGAGACGGTAGCCCTGGTAATATCCTGGGGTTCCCCTCAATCCGACAATTGCCACAAGTGTGTTCGATTGGCCCAAAAAGATGCCGCCGCCAGAGTCAGCGGCATGCGGCTCGCCAAAGCCTTTGGTGATGTTCGTCGACAGACGTAGCAATGCCGGCCCCAGCGCGTTGAGGCCAGAAGTCGCGAATCGCCGGCTCAGATCCCTCAGATAGGTCTTCTGGCCTCCGCCCACGATCCGCTGATTCACCCCGTAGCCGACAACGGTGAACAACTGGTCCTTGAGTCCATTCTGTTGTGCGAGCTCATCGAGCAAACCCGGGGTTGGAAGCACGGCGGGGGTTATTCCGACCACAGGCGTCTCGAACGTGATCACGGCGACGTCGTTGGCGTCTGGCGCGTGGGGGTCGAACGCCGGATTGGGGTGCAGAGTGCCGGGAATGAGCGTTGACGTGTCGAGGTTGGATACCTCAATAAAATTGACATCCGCGTCGACGTGCGAGTCGAACGTGACCCACACCTGAGTCGCGCCACTGGACTCGATAAAGTCCGCGCAATGCGCCGCCGTAACAAAGACGGTGGGCGCAATCAGGTTTCCCGAGCACGGTGAGATCAACTGTCCATCCACCGCAAAGATCACCACACCGACGTTCGGATGAAGGTTGCCGTCGAGCGTACCGTTGATGATCGCGTGAGTGAGGCTCGTCCTGAGGAGGAGTAGAGCCACGACTGCCGCGACGAGGCCCACGTGTTGTAGCGCTCGCTGTTTCATAACATACCTCCTATATCTCTTGGGCTAACCGGGACTGAAACGGTGAAGTCGCGCAGACCTCGTCCGGTAAGAAGACACGGTGTTCTTTCCTTACTGCATTGGCACCGACGCGCCCGCGCAAGCCGAGACGGCTCCGCGCGGAGCCCTCCGTTGCCAAAGCGTCTTCAGTTAGGTAAGCGGAAAAGAAGGGCCGGAACTACAACATCCACCGGCCGCCATGAACACTTGGCTGGGCGGCGACGCGCACGGTCTCGACCCACGGGAATCATCCCCCACCGCCGGGGCTAGCAGCCTGAACACCCCGTCACCCGCGCCCGCCTGACTGGGACCCATTGACGGCCGAACCGCGTCGGCCTTCCCGTGGGTCTCACCGAAACCTAACTGGCAAATGTTTTAGAGAGACGTCCGAAAGCAGACCTGGTCGGCTGGGACACGAGTTGTGGCAGCTCCACGCTTACCGCGCTGGCGGTCGAGGTGTTGCCGCGATCGACCTTGCCAGTTCGATCAGTGGGTGCAATGTCGCGTTTAATACGTCACGATCGCGGTCCCGATCCAGCACCTTGTAGCCATGCGCATCGTGATCGCGCACGCGCTTGATCACTCGGAACAGTGCCTTCGTGGCCTTTTGGCGATCTCCGACCGCGACAGCGGTATCGAAGGCGCCGCACGCTCGTTCAGGTATGCCGTCCCGCGCGGCGGGGTCGTCGGTCTGCACTAACGGCCGCGTCATCAAGCGGAAGGAAGTCGAGCGGCGGGTGCTCGCCGCCCTTCAGCGCCGCTTCTTCACCAAGGAGCGCCTTGACGAATGGACGCGGCTGTACATCGCCGAGCGGAACCGGCTACGTGCGCAGCGCCGGGCCAAGCAGGCAGACGCGCCGCGCGAGCTGGCTTCCATCAACGCCCGGTCCGAAGCAGATTCTCGAACTGCTGTTGAACGGGTTTCGTGACGAGGCGTGGAAGCAGGAGCTTCAGCAGATCGAGCAGCGACGCACCGAACTCGAGGCGGTGATCGCCGCGGGCAAAGCTGAGCCCCCGCCGCCGGCCCTGCATCCCAACATGGCGAGGGTCTTCGAGCAGAAGATCGAGCAGCTCGCAGCGGCGCTGGAACACGAGGATGCCGAGCTACGCGAGACGGCACGGGACGCGCTGCGCGGGTTCATCGACCGGATCGTGATTCCACCGGGCGATGCGCTATTACAGGTGGTCGGAAATCTTGGGGAGATGCTGACAGCCGCCGGCGCACCTCGCGACTCAGCGGCTGTCGGTAATGGTGGTTGCGGGGGCGGGATTTGAACCCGCGACCTTTGGGTTATGAGCCCAACGAGCTACCGGACTGCTCCACCCCGCGTCTGAGGAACCCTCATTGTACCACAATCCAACGTCAACGAGCGGTCGAGCTCGCGTGCCGATGCCACGCGTCCAACACTCGGCAGCGACGTTGTACGTCACGACCGCGTCGAAACGTTGCGCCGTCACGAACGGAAACGGCGTGGCGATCGCCTGCCTGAAGAACGCTGACGCCGACAGCGTCTTCGCTATCATGACGGCAACGGAAACCGGCCGGCGCCGCGCAGCGTGTTGCCTTCGGGCGGCTGCGACCACCGGACAGCGTGCCTTCCTGCACCTCGAACAGGTGCGGCCGCTGGTCGCCGACCACTAGCGCACTCAGCGCGAAGAGACAGGACGTCAGCACGGATGGGAGATACGACCCACGCTATTCGAGGCGCGCGTGCGCGGCGGCCACCGCGGCATCGACCGTTGCAGAGGGACCGCTGACGGGAAGACGACGAACGGTCTCCAGCGCTTCGCGATACCACTTGCGCCATGCCGCCAGGATCTCGGGCGTCGCGTTCTGTGCGGCTTCGAGCGACAGCCGAGCGTTTGCAGCAGTTGAAACGATCTCGACGGTCGCCAACGCGTCCGCTTCGGTCGCCGATCCGAGGAACCACGCGCTCGTCGCGACCGCGACACCGACGTTGACCATCTCCACGGCGCTCGTCTTGTCCGGACGATCGAGGTTCGTGTGGTAGTACCGATCGGTGAAGTGCCAGTTCAGCAGTGACGGGATGCCCGCGTCGCCGAAGGCGGTGTGGTCGCTGCCCCCTTCATAGGGATTCGTGCGCACGATCCATCCGGTGTCGCGAGCGCGGCGCAGACAGACGGCCAGGTGAACGTCGTTCAACAGGCTGCCCTTCAGCGACGCCGCCTTGACCTCGCTCGCGCCCCAGGCGGTATGCGGATCGGAGGGTCGCGGCCACACCGCGGACGGATCGGGCTGCTTCTCGATCAGAAACGAACCGCCGGTCTCCGAGACATCCTCGCCCGTCATGTCCATGGCGAACATGTACTGAACGTTCGTCGCCCGATCCGGATTGGACGTGATCCAGTGGCGGCTGCCCACAACCTCGTCGGCCCAGATGAACGTCAGCGTCCGATTGGGTGCCGGGAGCGCGCCCGATTCGATCGCGCGATGCAGCGCCACAACGAGCGCCATCAACGTCCCGCACCCGCTCCCGTCATCGTTCGCGCCAGGTTCCTGGACGTGCGCGACCATCACAATGCGCTCGGCCGGCCTGGACGATCCGGGAATCTCGACGATCAGCGACCGATTCGGGCCGTCGTAGAACGTGGACTGCACGTCCACCTTCAGACGCGTCTGGCCCTGCGTGAGCCGCTCGCGCATTCGTGCAGCCGCCCGCCAGCTCGCCTTGAAGCCGAACGCTTTCGCGCTCGCGTCGTACGGCACGCCATCCCACTGCAAGACGTCCTGCTGATCAGGTGACGTGAACGCCGCCGGATCGCTTGGACGGATGTATGGGGCGATGGACGTCGAGAGGATCCCGATGGCGCCGCGCGCCTTGACCGCCTGCTGCCACAACCGTCCGGCATCGGCCGATCCGAGGACGATGGCGCCTTTGACGACCTTCCCCTCGTAGTCCGCCGCGTTCGCACCGTTGCCAACGTCGATGAGCGGCCCCTCGACGCCACCAGGCGGCGTTGAGAACGAGTTGATGCACAGCGACACGCGGTCGCGCTCGCGGGACAGCAGTACCTCGCCGGTGTCCGCGAACGACACCGTCCCGACCTGATAGTCCCACCCGCGTCTCGTGTTGGGGAATTCGTCCACGCGGGACTCGACGCCGGCCTGCGCCAGCTGCTGCCTGATGTGATCGATGGACGCGTTGAAGCCAGGGTTTCCGGCGAGCCGCCAGTACCTGGTCCATGAAGCGGACGACTTCCATGGCCGTGTCGCCATCGACGCGCAAGGCGAGCGCTGTGTAGGCCTTCTCAGCGGACGGTGGGAGCGGCGTCGGCGCCGCGCTCGCCGGAATTGTCGCGAAGAACGCGACGCCGAGGAGCAGGCCGCCGCCTCGGAGTGCATTATTCGACGTCATCGGCAAGCTCGGGTGGGCAGGAGTCCGGATCGATCAGGATCATGACGCCGGTGTCCTCGACGGCGGACGCGGGCGCGCGGTGTCCCGTGCACTCGACCGTCACGCTGTCGGCCCGAAAATAGCGCCGCGAGATCTCGGGCGGCAGGTAGCCGACCTTCTCACCGTTCACGAGGACAGCGACCGCCCGATGATTGAATCGATTCTCCGGCTCGGGCTTGAGCGTGACGGTGAACTGGGACGGCAGCCGCGCCACGCGATCGCGATATGCGAGCCCGGCCACCACAGGGATGTGCCGCATGTCAGGTCGTCCGGCGCCCGGAGTCACTGGGCCCACTTAGAACCTACGAATCCTTGCCGGGCGCGCGGTACGCAGTGTTCTTCGAGACCACCTTGTCCATCTCCGCCGGCGTCAGCAGTGGTGTCGTCTGACACCGCGCGGCGCCCGACGTCGCGACCGCGAGGCTCAGGGCCGCGGCCGAAACGTTATCGGGCAGGTCGGCCACGACGAACGCGTCGTGTTGGCCGAGGGCGAAGTAGAAGGCCTCCAGCTTGCCGCCGAGCCCTTCGACCGCGAGGCGGACGACGTGCTCGCGCTGGGTGCCGCCATCCTTGCGCAACCCTTTGGCTCCCTCTTCTGTGTAGGACACCGTCACGAGAAACTTCGACATGCACCACCTCGACGGAAAATCGAGCGTTCAGATCCTGGGCAGGGTTACGTCCAGCTGTTTCAGGTATTTGCCTTTTTTGTCGCCGTAGGAGATCTCGCACGGCTCGTCGCTCTGGAAGAAGAGCACCTGCGCGATCCCCTCGTTCGCGTAGATCTTTGCGGGGAGCGGCGTCGTGTTCGAGATCTCGAGCGTCGCGGTCCCCTCCCACTCGGGCTCGAACGGGGTGACGTTGACGATGATGCCGCATCGGGCGTACGTGGACTTCCCGAGACACACGGTCAGCACGTCGCGTGGAATCCGGAAATACTCGACGGTCCTGGCGAGCGCGAACGAGTTCGGCGGCACGATGCACGTGTCGGCCTTGATGTCGACGAACGACCGCGGATCGAAGTTCTTCGGATCGATCACCGTCGAGTTGATGTTGGTGAAGACCTTGAACTCGTTCGCCACGCGGATGTCGTAGCCGTATGACGAGACGCCATACGACACCACGCCGCTCCTGACCTGACGGTCCTCGAACGGCTCGATCATGCCGTGCTCGAGAGCCATTCGCTTGATCCACGTATCGGGTTTGATGGACATAATCTCGGGTTCGGGGTTCGGGGTTCAGGGTTCGGGGTTCGGGTTCAAGGATCCGAGTGCGCGTTCCGCGGTCCGCTGCGCTTCTCAGCGCCGCAGAATCGCGAACAAGATCGTCAGGATGACGCTCACCAAAATCGAAGTCCCCAGTGGAAAATAGAACGTCGCGCTGCCGCGGCGGATGACGACGTCGCCGGGGAGGCGGCCCAGCGGGATGCCGAGCATCACGAGCAGCCCCACTCCTGCGATCACCAGGCCGACGACGATCAGCAACCGCCCCACGCCGGTCCCCCTCTTACAGCTGTCTGGCCAGATCGATGCCCGGGAAGAAATAGCCAAGCTCGTACGCGGCCGTGTCCGGCGCGTCCGAACCGTGCGTGGCGTTGTCCTCGATCGACTGGCCGAATTCCTTGCGCAGCGTGCCTGGATCCGCCTTCGCCGGATCGGTGGCGCCCATCAGCGTGCGCCATTTCTTGATTGCGTCGGGGGCCTCCAGGGCCAGCACGATGGCCGGCCCGGACGACATGAAGGTGGTCAGGCTCCCGAAGAATGGCCTCTCGCGGTGGACCGCATAGAAGCCCTCGGCCTCCGGCTTGGTCAGAAACACCTGACGCATGGCACGGATCTGGAACCCGGATTCCTCGATGCGCTGCAGAATCTTCCCGGCCTGCCGGCCCGCGACGGCGTCTGGTTTGATGATGGCAAGCGTTCTCTCGGACATAAGCCTCGAATTATATGTGACGGAGTGTCATGATGAGCGGCGATATGAAGGGTGAACAGGTCGATTACCCCGATCAGCACGAAGGCGCCGTCGAAGGCGACCGCCCCACCGATCTGCAGCAGGGCAACGACAACGCCCGCGATGCGCTCGACCAGGAGGGCCTGCCTGCCGACGACACGAAGATTGCGGAGGACGTCCTGGGGGCGAACCTCGACGACACCCAAGGGTAGCCGTCAGGCTACTCCTGTCTTGCCGGCGACGTCATCGTCGCCGCGCTCTTCTTCAGATACTTGTCGTACCAGGCAAGATACCGCTGGTAGCGATCGACCTTGTAGCTCGGCACCGTGATGCCGTGGAACTGGTTCGGGTAAATCACGAGCTGGGTGTCCACCCCGAGGCTGCGAAGCGCCTGGTACATCTGCTCGCCGCCGACGAGGGGCACGTTGAAATCCTTGTCGCCGCCGAGGAACAGCGTCGGCGTGCGGATCCGATCCGCATGAAAGAACGGATACGAGATCTTGATCCAGAGATCCGGGGACTTCCATGGGGGCCCAATTTCGTTCTCGTATTGCGTGATGTACTCGTCCACCCCGTACATCGACAGCTGCAACGCGCTGCCCGCGCCGCTTGTCGCGGCCTTGAAGCGGCCGTCGGTCGCCAGCGTATAGTCGGTGAGGATCCCGCCGTAGCTCCAGCCGCCGATCCCGAGCCGGTCCGGATCCGCGAGGCCGATCTTCTGGACGTAGTCCATCGCGCCAAGCAGATCGACGACCTCCTTGTTACCCCAGTCAGCGAAGATCGCTTTTTGATAGGCGCTTCCCCGCCCGCTGCTTCCACGGTAGTTCACGGTCACCACGACGTAGCCGTTGGCCGCAAAGATCTCTCGCTCGAAAGTGAAAGAATGCTCGTCCTGACCGTTCGGTCCGCCGTGAATGCGTAACAGCGTCGGGTACTTCTGCCCTTGTGCGTAGGTCGGCGGCTTCACGATCAGGCCGTGCACCTCGGTGCCGTCCTTGCTCGTGGACGTGAGCTCCTCCGTCGTGCCGAGCAGGAGTTGGGACATCCATGCGTCGTTCTGGTGCGACAGCCGGCGCAGCTTGCCGTGTTCGAGCGCCGTCACCTCGGGCATCTCGGTATCCGTGGACGCCAGGACCGCGAACGCGCCATCGGCGTTCGGCGACAGATTCGAAATCACTCGCGGGCCGCTGACGAGGCGCTCCACCTTGCCAGTGCCGAGCGTGAGCGCCGCCGGATATTGCGATCGGTCGTCCTCGACCAGGAAGGTCAACGTGGACCCGTCCGCGGACCAGGATGGCGATTCGACGCCGCGATCGAGCGATTCCGCGTACAGCTTCGGCTCGCCGCCCGCCGCCGGGATGACCGCGAGCTTTTCCTGCGTGTACGCGGAGTACTTCAGCTCCTCACCGGTGAGGTAGGCAATCTGCTTCCCGTCAGGGCTCCAGGCCACGCGGCCGTTGCCGTCGGCCACAGGGGACGTCGTCAACTGGCGTGGCTGCGCGCCGACCTTCGCGTCGATCACGTAGACGTCCGTGTTGTTCTGACGATCGAGGTCGCCGGTGCCGCGCTTGCTGACGAACGCGATCTGCGAGCCGTCAGGCGACCAGACCGGATATTCGTCGTCGAAGCTCCCGGGCGTCAGCGCCTCAGCCTTCTTCGCGGCGACGTCGAACAGGTACAGGTGCGTGTGCTCCCCACGAAGGTACCCGGAGACATCTTCCTTGAAGTGGTACCGATCGATCACAACCGGCAGAGGGTTCTTCTTCTTCTCCGACTCCTTCTTGTCCTTGTCGTCGTCCTGCGGATCGCGAGGATCCGGGTCGTTCACGACGAGGACCAGGCGCTTGCTGTCTGGCGACCACGCGAAATCGGAGACGCCGCCCTTGACGTCCGTTATCTTGGCGGCCTCGCCGCCGGCGCGATTCATCAACCAGACCTGCCCACCCTTGGCTTCCTGACGTGACGACAGGAACGCGAGGTATTTGTTGTCCGGGCTCCACCGCGCGGTGGACTCGCTCTCGGGTGACGAAGTCAGCTGGATTTCCTGGGCACCGTCCCAGCTCGCCATCCAGACGTCGGAATCGTTCTTGTCGGTGTCCTTGATCGCGCGCGAGACGGTGAACGCGACCCACTTGCCGTCGGGCGAGCGCTGCGGATCCCGTACTTCGCGAAGGTTATAGATGTCGTCGACGTTCAGCGGCCGCTTCTGCGCCAGCGCGGCCGAGGGAAGTGACACCGCCAGAACAAGTGCCGGTACCAGCCGCGCCAGGTTTCGCATGATGATGTTCGTCCTTCTCACATCTGATAGCTGATCAGCTGACAGCTGACAGCTGATAGCTCTTACCTGTGCTCGTCCATGACCTCGTCGAGCACGTCCTGGCCAGGACGCACCACGTCGACGGGCAGCGTCGCGAGCGGCGCATCCACGAGATTCAGCAGGGAGACGAAGTCGTCCTTGTCGGGCTCGACGTACAACACGCCGGTCGCGAACTCCCCCCGTTGACGGGTCTCGTGGAGCAGCCGCACGGCGGACAGGCGATCGGTCGGGTTGTAGTCGTCGGCGACCTTTTTCAGGAACAGTCTCGACCCGTCGTGCAGCGTGACCTCGGTGGTCGTGCCCGGGTCGTACTCGATCGAGATGTCTTCGAAGAAGGGGACGAAGCTGATCTCGCCGACCGCGTCCTCGTGCTCCTTGGCGTAGGCGTAGCTCTTCGTAGACCCCGCGTGATCGTTGAACGTGACGCAGGGCGAGATGACGTCGATCATGCAGGTGCCCCGGTGCCCGAGCGCCGCTTTCAGGATCGACAGCAGCTGCTTTTTGTCGCCCGAGAACGAGCGCGCCACGAACGACGCGCCCAGCTCGATGGCCAGCGTGCACGTGTCGATCGGGGTCAGATCGTTGACGACGCCGTTCTTCAACGTCGAGCCGACATCGGCGGTTGGCGAGAACTGCCCCTTCGTCAACCCGTAGCAGCCGTTGTCCTCGATGATGTAGATCATCGGGACGTTGCGCCGCATCAGGTGAACGAACTGGCCGATCCCGATGGCGCCGGTATCGCCGTCGCCGCTGACGCCAATCGCGATCAGCTTCTGATTGGCCAGCATGGCACCCGTGCCGACCGACGGCATGCGCCCGTGAACCGAGTTGAACCCGTGCGAGCCGCCGAGAAAATATGCGGGGCTCTTGCTCGAACAGCCGATGCCCGAGAGCTTGACGACGTCGTGCGGGTCGATGCCCATCTCGAAGAACGCGTCGATGATGCGTTCCGAAATAGCGTTGTGTCCGCAGCCGGCACAGAGCGTCGTCTTGCCTCCGCGGTACGGCATCATCTCGAGCCCGATGCGATTGGTTTTCTTGTCCATCGTGTTCGTTCTACTATTCACCGCCGGTGGCGACGCCGGCGAGAGGATGACCGATTTCGACGCGCGACTTCTTGCCTTCCTGCACGAGAATCTCGTCGCTGACCGACCGGGCGTCGATTGGCAGCCCGTTGTAGTGCAGCACGCTCCGCAGCTTGGCGGCGAGCTCGGGCGGGAGATCCATCTTCAGCAGCGTGCGCATCTGCGCGTCACGATTCTGCTCGACCACGTACACGCGCCGGTGCCGCGCCACGAACTCGCGAACGGCGCTCGTGAACGGATACGCGCGGATCCGAAGATAGCTGGTCCGGATACCCGACTCGCCGAGCAGCTGATCGCGGCACTCGTCAATCGCCGAGTGGCTGGAGCCGTACCCGATGATCCCGATGTCGGCGTCGGCATCGTCCACGATGGCCGGCGGCACGAAGTGCCTGGCCGTCTCGAACTTGCGCGCGAGCCGATCGACGTTGTGCGAGTAGTCGTCGGGGCGCTCGCTGTATTGCCCGCGTTCGTTGTGGCCGGATCCACGCGTGAAATACGCCGGTAGGCCATCGCCGGGAATCGTGCGGTAAGGGATGCCGTCACCGTCGACGTCCTTGTAGCGTCCCCATTGACCGCCGAGGCGCTGCAGCGTTGCCTGGTCCAGCAGCTTGCCGCTATCGAGTGCCTTGTCGGGATAGCGGAACGGTTCCGACATCCACGTGTTCATCCCCAGATCGAGATCGCTCATGACGAACACGAGCGTCTGGAACCGTTCGGCGAGATCGAAGGCCTCCATCGCGAACGTGTAGCACTCTTCCGGCGTGCCGGGAATCAACAGCATCTGCTTCGTGTCGCCGTGCGACAGCAGCGCCGTGGACAGGATGTCGCCCTGCGCCGTCCGCGTCGGAAGCCCGGTCGACGGGCCGACGCGCTGCACGTCGAACACGACGCCCGGGACCTCGGCGTAGTACGCGAGGCCCGCGAACTCCCCCATCAGCGAGATGCCCGGGCCGGACGTGGACGTCATCGCACGGGCACCTGCCCATCCGGCGCCCACGACCATCCCGATCGCCGCGATCTCGTCCTCGGCCTGAACGACCGCGAATGTCGCCTTCCCCGTTGTCTTGTCGATGCGGTACTTCTGCAGATAGCTGATCAGCGTCTCGGGAAGCGACGATGACGGCGTGATCGGGTACCAGGCGACAACCGTCACGCCGGCCAGCATCGCGCCGAGCGCGGCGGAGGCGTTCCCTTCGATCAGGATCATGTCGCGCGTCTTGTCCATCCGCTCGATGTCGGAATGGATCCTCTTTGCGCAGGTGTTCGGCCGCGTAGGCGAATCCGGCCTGCAGCGCTCCAAGGTTCAGCTCCGCGGCCTTCACTTTCTTGCCGAACTGCCTGCGGAGCGCCTTCTCCATCTCCGCCATCTCGATCCCGAGCAGCTCGGAGAGAACGCCGTCGTAGATCATGTTCTTGACGAGACGACGGAGCTTCGCGTCCGTGCAGACGGTGGCCACGATCTTGTCGAAGGGCACCGGATAGAAGATCAGGTCCGTCCGCAGCTCGTTCAGCTTCAGGGGCTCGTCGTAGAGGACGGCGGTGCCAGACTCCAGCGACAGGACGTCTTCCCTGGCCGTCTCGGCATTCATCGCCACGAGGAAATCGACTTCCTTCTTCCGCGCCATGTAACCGTCGGCGCTTGCGCGGACGGTGTACCAGGTCGGCAGACCCGCGATGTTCGACGGGAACATGTTCTTGCCCGACACCGGGACGCCCATCTGAAAGATCGAGCGCAGCAGCACGAGGTTGGCTGTCTGGCTCCCCGACCCGTTCACGGTGGCTACCTGGATGCTGAAGTTGTTGACAACGCGCGGCGCGATGCCGGGCTGTCCCGTCCTCGCTGAAGCCGCGAGGTCGCTAGAAGGCATGCACCAATCCTTTACTAGGCGCTCCGAGTCCCGGAAATCTCGCAGACTCGACAGCAATTATAAGCCGAGGACGGCTCGAGGAGGGATAGGCGGCAGGCATTCGCGCCCGCGTCACGAGCTCATGCGCGGAGCGCGCCTTTGACCGCCGCGCCAATCTCGGCGGGGCTCTTCACGACATGGACGCCTGCCTCGGCAAGGGCCGTCATCTTCTCGGCGGCCGTTCCTTTGCCACCCGCGATGATGGCACCCGCGTGTCCCATGCGGCGTCCCGGCGGCGCCGTCTGTCCGGCGATGAAGCCGACGACCGGCTTCTTGAAATGCGTCTTGATCCAGGCGGCGGCGTCCTGCTCGGCGTTGCCGCCGATCTCGCCGATCATGACGACCGCTTCGGTCGCCGGGTCGTTGGCGAACAGCGACAGCGCGTCGATGAAGCTCGTCCCGATCAGCGGATCGCCTCCGATGCCAATGCACGTCGTCTGACCGAGACCCAGCCTGGTCAGCTGGTGGATCGCTTCATACGTCAGCGTGCCGCTCTTCGACACGATCCCGACGCGCCCTTCCTTCACGATGTGCCCAGGGATGATGCCGGCCTTGGCCTGGCCAGCGGTGATCAGGCCGGGACAGTTGGGCCCGATGACGCGGGTCTTCGATCCGCGGATCGCGGCAAAGACCCGCATCATGTCGAGCGTCGGAATGCCCTCGGTGATGCACACGACCAGCGGAAGACCGGCGTCCGCCGCTTCGAGGATGGCGTCAGCGGCGCCAGCGGGCGGCACGAAGATCACCGACGCGTTGGCGCCCGTCTCGCGGACGCAGTCCGACGACGGTGTTGAAGACCGGCCAACCCTCGTGCGTCGTGCCGCCCTTCCCGGGCGTCACGCCGCCAACGACCGTCGTGCCGTACGCCGCGGCCTGCTTGGCGTGAAAGGTGCCTTCGCGGCCGGTGAGCCCCTGGACGAGCAGCCGTGTATTCTTGTCGATCAAGACAGCCATAGTTATCGACCCAGAGCGACGACCTTCTCCGCCGCCTCCTTCATGTCGTCGGCCGTGGTGAAGTTCAAGCCGCTGTCCTTGAGCATCTGCTTGCCCTTCTCGACGTTGGTCCCTTCCATGCGGATGACGATCGGGACGCTGACGCCGAGATCCTTGACCGCGGCGATCACCCCTTCGGCCAGCACATCGCAGCGGAGAATCCCGCCGAAGATGTTGATCAGGACGGCGCGGACGCTCTTGTCCGACATCAGGATCTTGAAGGCGTTCCGGATCTGCTCGGCGTTGGCGCCGCCGCCGACGTCGAGGAAGTTGGCTGGCTCGCCGCCCGCCAGCTTGATGATGTCCATGGTGGCCATCGCCAGCCCGGCGCCGTTGACCATGCACCCGATCGTGCCGTCCAGCTTGATGTAGTTCAGGCTGAACTTCGACGCTTCGATCTCGAGCGGATCCTCCTCGGACAAGTCACGCAGTTCTTTCACGTCAGCGTGGCGGTAGAGCGCGTTGTCGTCGAAGTTCATCTTCGCGTCGAGCGCGAGCAGGTTCCCTTCCTCGGTCACGATCAGCGGGTTGACCTCGATCAGCGAGGCATCCGTCGCGACGAAGGCGTCGTAGACCGCCGTCATCAGCTTCGTCGCCTGCGCGACCTGCGGCCCCTGGAGTCCCAGCGCGAACGCCAGCTTGCGAGTTTGATACGCGCTGAGGCCGATGCCGGGATGGATGAACTCCTTGAAGATCCGGTCAGGCGTTTCCTCCGCGACCTTCTCGATCTCGACGCCGCCGTCGGGGCTCACCATCAACACGGCCCGCTCGGTGGTCCGATCCAGCACGAGCCCGAGGTACAGCTCCCGCTTGATCTTCAGCCCCTGCTCGACGAGCACCCGCTGGACTTTCTGGCCATGCGGACCGGTCTGGTAGGTCACCAGGTTGGCGCCGAGCATCTTCTGCGCGGCCTGCTGCGCCTCGTCGGACGACTTGACGACCTTGACGCCGCCGCCCTTGCCGCGGCCGCCGGCGTGAACCTGGGCCTTGACGACGACGGTCCCGCCAAGCGTTCGTGCGGCAACGCTCGCCTCATCGGGCGTGAAGACGACCTCGCCCTTCGGGACGGGAACGCCGTAGCGGGCGAGAATCGCCTTCGCCTGATACTCGTGAATCTTCATCTTTTTACCGAGGGGCGTCGCCCCTCGGACTCCCTTACACGCTCGCTCGCGGGCCCCGCTTCGCTGCCCGCTCCGCTCACGTGGCTCGCTCACGCGTTCGCTCGGTGGCGTAGAGGCGTCGCCCCTCGGACTCCCCTGCACGCTCTCTTGCGCGCCGCTTCGCGGCGCGCTCCGTTCGCGTGGCTCACTCGCTGGCGCTCGTTCGCCCGCTCGCCCCTCAGACGCGCATTTCGTTCGAGGCAATCCTTCAATCATGTGCCGGGCGCACGATGTGGATCAAGAGGTTGCCCCGCAAGGTACAATTCATCGGATCGGAGCCATCATTCAGATGTCCAGAGTCCGTCGGGTGTTCTCGTCCTCGGTTGGTACCAAGCTGCTCATCGGCCTCACCGGACTGGCTCTGTTCGCGTACCTGATCGTGCACCTCGCTGGCAATCTGCTGATTTTCGGCGGGCAGGAGACGTTCAACGAGTATTCCCATCGCCTGATCTCAAACCCCTTGGTGGTGCCGATCGAGATCGGCCTGCTGCTGATTTTCCTGATCCACGTCTACAAGACCGCGAAGATGTGGATCGACAACCAGTCCGCACGTCCCGTGCGATATCAGAAGACCGCCTGGGCCGGACACACGAGCCGGAAGAGCGTGGCCTCCACCACGATGATCTACTCCGGCCTGACGATCTTCCTGCTGGTCCTGATTCACGTGAAGCAGTTCAAGTTCGGCACGATGTACGAGATCGGCAACCCGCCGGTCCGCGATCTCTATCGCACCGAGGTTGAAGTGTTCAGCCAGCCGGGCTGGGTCGTGCTGTACTTGATTTTCGTCGGGCTCGTCGCCGCCCACCTGCGGCACGGCATCGCCAGCGCCGTGCAGTCGCTGGGCCTCAACCATCCGATCTACACGAAGCGGATCGCGCTCGCCGGGACGCTCCTGGCGGTCGTCATCGGCGCAGGCTTCGCCATCATTCCGCTCTGGGTGCTTCTCACGAGATAGATCATGACCCTCGACTCCAAAGCGCCGGCCGGTCCGCTGGCGGACAAATGGGACCGCCACCGCTTCGAATCGAAGCTGGTGAACCCGGCCAACCGGCGCAAGTTCACGATCATCATCGTCGGCACCGGCCTGGCCGGGGCGTCGGCGGCCTCGTCGCTCGGCGAGCTGGGCTACAACGTGAAGAGCTTCTGCATTCACGACAGCCCACGGCGCGCGCACAGCATTGCCGCGCAGGGCGGCATCAACGCCGCGAAGAACTACCAGAACGACGGCGACAGCATTCAGCGTCTCTTCTACGACACGATCAAGGGCGGCGACTACCGGTCGCGCGAGGCGAACGTCTTCCGGCTGGCGCAGCTCAGCGTGAACATCATTGACCAGTGCGTCGCTCAGGGCGTGCCGTTCGCGCGCGAGTACGGCGGGCTCCTGGACAATCGGTCGTTCGGCGGCGCCCAGGTTTCGCGAACGTTCTACGCGCGCGGGCAAACCGGCCAGCAGCTCCTGCTCGGCGCGTATCAATCGATGATGCGACAGGTGCAGAAAGGCACTGTCGAGATGCTGCCCAACCGCGAGATGCTCGACCTGGTTGTCGTGAAGGGTCAAGCCCGCGGCATCATCTGCCGGAACCTCGTGACCGGCGAGCTCGAGCGCCACGCGGCGCACGCTGTCCTGCTGTGCACGGGCGGATACGGGACGGCGTACTACCTGTCTACGAACGCGGTGAACTCGAACGTCACCGCCGCATGGCGCGCCCACAAGCGCGGCGCCTTCTTCGCGAACCCGTGCTATACGCAAATTCACCCGACGTGCATTCCGGTGTCGGGCACGCACCAGTCGAAGCTGACGCTGATGAGCGAGAGTCTCCGCAACGACGGACGAGTATGGGTGCCGAAGACCCCAGGCGACAAGCGGCCACCCCAGCAGATCCCGAAAGCGGATCGCGACTACTTTCTCGAGCGGAAGTATCCGAGCTTCGGCAACCTGGTGCCGCGCGACGTGGCGTCGCGGAACGCAAAGGCCGTCTGTGACGAGGGACGTGGCGTCGGCGACAGTGGCCTGGCCGTCTATCTGGATTTCACGGACGCGATCGCGCGCGTGGGAAACGAGGTCATCGCGGCGCGGTACGGCAACCTCTTCGATATGTACCGCAAGATCACCGACGAGGACCCCTACTCGGTGCCGATGCGGATCTATCCCGCCGTGCACTACACCATGGGCGGCCTCTGGGTGGACTACAACCTGATGAGCAACCTCCCGGGCCTGCACGTCCTTGGCGAGGCCAACTTTTCCGACCACGGCGCGAACCGGCTCGGCGCGAGCGCGCTCATGCAGGGCCTCTGTGACGGCTACTTCGTCATCCCCTACACTCTTGCGAACTATCTCGGCAGCACCGCGCTGCCGGCGGTCACGACAGACGACGATGCGTTTCGCGACGCGAGCGATGCGGTGCAGGCGCGCATCGATCGGCTCCTGTCGGTGAAAGGCGACAAGACGCCGCGTCAACTGCATCGCGAGCTCGGCACCGTCCTCTGGGACGACGTGGGGATGTCCAGGACGGACGAGGGCCTGCGCAAGGCCCTGGCGTACATCCCGCAGCTCCGCGACGAGTTCTGGCAGAACGTCTCGGTGCCGGGTCCGCAGAACAACTTGAACAAGAACCTCGAGTACGCCGGGCGCGTGGCGGACTACCTCGAATTCGCCGATCTGCTCGCCCTGGACGCTCTGCAACGGGCCGAATCGTGCGGCGCGCACTTCCGCGAGGAAAGCCAGACGCCGGACGGCGAAGCGCTGCGTGACGATGCGCATTTCTCGTACGTGGCGGCGTGGGAGTTCACGGGTGTCGGCAAGGCGCCGGCCCTGCACAAGGAACCGCTCGAGTTCGAGTACGTGAAACCGAGCCAGCGAAGCTACAAATGAACACGACGAGACGTGTCACGAGCTTCGGATCGGATCGTGAGTCGTCGTTGAGCACAGATGCAAATTCACCTGAGAGTGTGGCGCCAGGCGGGTCCCGACAAGCCGGGACAGTTCATGCACTACCACACGGCCGACGTGTCTCCCGACATGTCGTTTCTCGAACTGCTCGACGTCGTCAACGAGGGGCTGATTGCGAAGGGGGACGATCCGATCGCGTTCGATTCGGATTGCCGGGAGGGCATCTGCGGAACGTGCGGGTTCCTCGTGGACGGCGTGCCCCACGGCCCTGTCCGCGGATCGACGGTCTGCCAGCTCCACATGCGATCGTTTCGCGACGGCGACACCATCGTCCTCGAGCCATGGCGCGCGAAGGCCTTTCCGCTCATCAAGGATCTCGTCGTCGATCGCAGCGCGTTCGATCGGATTATCCAGGCTGGCGGCTATACGTCAATCAACGTCGGAGGCGCGCAGGATGCCAACGCCATCCTGATCCCGCAACCCCTGGTCGAGCAGGCGATGGACTCGGCAGCCTGCATCGGCTGTGGCGCGTGCGTGGCGGCCTGCAAGAATGCGTCGGCCGTGCTCTTCACCGCCGCGAAGGTCAGCCATCTCGCGCTGCTGCCCCAAGGGCAGGTCGAGCGCGAGGCGCGTGTTGTCCGCATGGTGGACCGTCACGATGCGGAAGGATTTGGGAGCTGCTCGAACGAAGCGGAGTGTGAGGCCGTCTGTCCCAAGGGTATTTCCATCAGCAACATCGCGCGGATGTACCGGGAGTACCTGAAGGCAGCGCTGGTCAAAGAGGTGTAAGGCCGGGATGCGGAATGCGGGTTGCGGGACCCGGAAGTTCTATTCTCCCGCATTCCGCATCCCGCATCCCGCGTACCGTCGCGCGCTACCTGGTGAACGTGATGGCGGCGCTCTGCGTGCTGCCGCCGCTGCCCACGGCGCTGACCGTGGCGACGTAATTGCCCGCCGCCAGCGCCAGTGAAGAACGACAGCTCGTCCACCTGGATGTTACCGCTCGCGTCCGGCGTCGGCTTGCCGAGGCTCACGGTCGACAACGGTGTGGCCGTCGCCGGATTCGCGCCGCTGGCGTAGATGTTGAGCCGATACGACGTGACCAGCGTGTCGTGGTCGGCGGATTTCTGGAAGACCACGTAGCGCGGAGGCGATCGAGACCGTGCCCACGGTGATCGCGACCGACCGCGGAGGTCGCCTTCAGGCCCGCCGTGTCGTATGCCACTGCCGTCAGCGAATAGCTCCCGGCGGCGACAGACGACCACGTGTAGCTGAACGGCGACGTCGTGTCGGTGCCGAGCAGCGTCGAGCCCTGATAGAACTCCACCTTGGCGAGCTTGCCCTCGGGATCGCTGGCGGTCGCCGCAAATGAGATGCTCGCGGGCGCGGTGAACTTCGCGCCGCTCGACGGAGCCGTCAGCGTCACGGTCGGCGGCTTGTTGGTTGCCGTGCCCACCGTTACCGTCGCCGCACTTGAGGTCGTCTTCAACCCGGCCGTATCGTAGGCGACCGCCGTCAGCGAATACGTGCCCGCCGCCACCGAGGACCACGTGAAGCTGTACGGCGACGTCGTATCGGTGCCGAGAAGCGTGGAGCCCTGATAGAACTCGACCTTCGCCAGCTTGCCCTCAGGATCGCTGGCCGAGGCCGCGAGCGCCATGCTCGCCGGCGCGGTGTAGCTCGTGCCGTCGGCAGGCGCGGTCAGCGTGACGGAAGGCGGCTGGTTCGTGCTGCCGCTGGCGGTCACCGCGAAGTTCGTAACCGTGGCGCGGGTGGCGGACGAGGCATTATGGCTCGTGACCGCGATGCCGACGAAGACCGCGTTCGCCATCGTGATGCTGTCCGATCCAACGACCGTCCAGTTCTGACCGTCCGTGGACTTGTACGCGGTAAACAGCGCGCCCGTTCTCTTCAGCCGAACCCATCCCGGTGGCGCGCCCGAGCCACGCCGTAAGTGCTTGTCGTAAGGGCGCTGCTCGCTGGACGCGCGCTGGAACGCGTATAGCCCTTGCCCGGCGTGATCGAACATCGAGGCGTGCGTGCGCACCGGCGCTGAGCGATGCGCGGACCATGACGCCCGCCTTTGCCCAGACGTCCGTGTTCGTCAGCGACGCGACGCGGGCCTTCACATCGACATCGCCGGTGACCTGCTGGTACACGTAGTTGAACTGATCCGCTGTGTCCCAGATATCAGCGCCGCCCCCCGAGATCGTGTAGGTCCCGTTCGAGAACGACGCGGATCCCTTCATCGCCGGGCTCCCGACGTCGGCGTCGCTCTGGCCCACGAGCGGAAGGCTCGCTCGGACGCTCGCCGAGGCGTCGCTCGAACTGCTCAGGATGACGTGCGAGACCTCCGCGGTCGTGGTGGACGACGAGTTGTGGCTCGTCGTGGCGATGCCGACGTACGCGCTCGTGCCCAGCGCAATCGTGTCGCTGCCGAGCGTCGTCCAGCTCGTGCCGTTCGACGACACGTACGCGGTCACGGTCGTGCCCGACCGAACGAGCCGCACCCAATACGGCGCTGTCGCCGAGGATCCGGCGGTGTTGGTCGACTGTCCTCCAGCTGTCGTGCGGCGCTGAAACGCGACGCCCTTTCCGGCTGAGACGAGGGCAAACGCATGAGCCGCGTTCGCGGAGAGCGACGCGCGGATCATCACGCCCGACTTCGACCATTGATCCGCCTGCGTGATGGAGTCCACGCGGGCGATGACGTCGACGTCACCAGAGACTTGCTGATAGACGAAATGAAATTTGTCCGACGTACCCCATATATCTGACCCGCCGGCATCGATGGTAAAAGTGCCGGACGACTGATCGTACGTACGTTCCGCCTGCGGGTGTCGGCGATCCAATGTCGCGTGCGGACCAGGGGCTCGGAACAGCAGAGCTCTGTGCGTGCAACGACGGACCGGCGAGACTCCACAGCAG
Organism: uncultured Acidobacteriota bacterium; assembly: GCA_963786615.1. Lineage (GTDB taxonomy): Bacteria > Acidobacteriota > Vicinamibacteria > Vicinamibacterales > 2-12-FULL-66-21 > CAWAZT01. Next base: position 252,362 of record CAWAZT010000007.1, on the reverse strand, counting down.
CAGTGCAGACACACCAAGACCATGGTGGGCTCGAAACATTATTCCTCCGGGGGTGGCTTCGCAGGATAGGCCGACGCCACACAGGCAAGATGGTTGCCCGATCGATCTCAAGGGACCGACAAAGACTTGCGCAGCGCTTTTGCGGAGAGTTTTCGCGAAGAACGCGCGAGGGCGCGGTCGGAGGCGAGGAGTCGTCGGCGCGAAACGCGCTCGTCGATCGTGTAACCGTGTAAAACGGACTTCACGGCGCGGTGTGCTGATGCGCGCACGTGTGCGCGCATCAGCCCTGCCGTTAAGGTGTCACACCTTGATCACGTCAACGAGCTCCTTCACGGCGGCCGCGGATTTTTTCAGCGCGACCTCTTCGTCGGCCGTCAACTTGATCTCGATGATCTGCTCCACGCCGTGGGCCCCCAGCTTCACGGGCACTCCGACGAACAGATCCTTGAGCCCGTACTCGCCCTGGAGGAAGACCGAGCACGGCAGAATCTTTTTCTTGTCCTTCAGGATGGCCTCGACCATTTCCGCGGCTGCGGAGCCCGGCGCGTACCAGGCGCTCGTGCCAACCAGCTTGGTGATCTCGGCGCCCCCGTCAGCCGTCCTCTTCGAGATCGCCTCGATGCGATCCGCCGACAGGAGCTCGGTGATCGGGATCCCGGCGACGGTCGAGTACCTCGGAAGCGGCACCATCGTGTCGCCGTGGCCGCCGAGCACGAAGGCATGGACGTTCTCGACGGACACGTTCAGCTCCATGGCGATGAAGGTACGCATGCGCGCGGAGTCGAGCACGCCGGCCATGCCGATGACGCGCTCGCGCGGGAACTTGCTCAGCCGATAGACGGCCTGGCACATCGCGTCCAGCGGGTTCGCGACCGGCACGATGATCGTGTTGGGCGAGGTACTTGACGACCTGCTCGGTCACCGACTGCATGATTTTGTAGTTGGTCTGCAGCAGGTCGTCGCGGCTCATGCCCGGCTTCCGCGGGATGCCGGACGTGATGACGACCACATCCGAATTCGCCGTCTCCTTCCATCCGGCCTCGTCGGCCCCCGCCCCGATGATCCTCGCGTCGGACCGCTCGATCGGGCACGCCTCGTAGATATCGAGCGCGACCCCGCGGGCCTTCTGATCGGCAATATCGATAATCACGACATCCGCGAGCTGCTTGTCCGCCACCGCCCGCGCCACCGTCGCGCCGACGTTGCCGGCGCCCCCCACAACCGTCACCTTTCTAGTCATCGATGCCTTTCCAATGCACTGAATCACTCAATAATCATCTCAATCACTCAATCACTCAATCACCAAATTACATATTCTGTATGACCGCGTCCGCGAACTGCGACGTCTTCAGCTCCGTCGCGCCTTCCATCTGCCGGGCGAGATCGTAGGTGACCTTCTTCTGCTGAATCGTTTTCTCGAGGCCCGACTCGATCAGCTCGGCCGCTTCCGGCCAGCCCAGATAGCGGAACATCATGACGCCCGAGAGCACGACCGAGCTCGGGTTGATCACGTCCTTGCCCGCGTACTTCGGCGCCGTGCCGTGCGTGGCTTCGAAGAAGCCGATCTCGTCGCCGATGTTCGCGCCCGGCGCCATGCCGAGCCCGCCGACCTGCGCGGCGCACGCGTCCGACAGATAGTCGCCGTTCAGGTTTGGCGTGGCGAACACGTCGTAGTCGGCGGTGCGGGTCAGGACCTGCTGGAACACGCTGTCGGCGATGCGGTCGTTGATGAGCACCTTGCCCTCGCGCGACGCCCCCTCCGACACTTCGTCCTCCGTGACGATGCGGTCGCGGAATTCGGCCTTGGCCACTTCGTAGCCCCAGTCGCGGAAGGCCCCTTCCGTGAACTTCATGATGTTGCCCTTGTGCACGATCGTGACGGTCTTCCGTTTGTTGTCGATGGCGTACTGAATCGCCATCCGGACGAGCCGCTTCGTGCCGGTCTCGGAGATCGGCTTGATGCCGATGCCGGAATCAGGGCGTATGCGCTTCCCCATTTCGGTGGACAGGAACTCGATGACGCGCTCCGCCTGCGGCGTTCCGCGCGCCCACTCGATGCCGGCGTAGACGTCCTCCGTGTTCTCACGGAAGATCACGACGTTCATCAGCTCGGGCCGCCGCACCGGTGCCGGCGTGCCGGTGAAGTACCGCACCGGCCGGACGCAGGCATAGAGGTCGAGCACCTGGCGCAGCGTGACGTTCAGGCTCCGGATGCCACCGCCCACCGGGGTCGTCAGCGGCCCCTTGATGGCGACGCGGTACGCCTTCACCGCCTCGAGCGTATCGTTCGGCAGCCACTCGCCGAGCCGCTCCTTGGCCTTTTCACCCGCGGGAACTTCGAACCACTCGATGCGACGGCGACCGCCGAACGCCTTGGCAACCGCGGCATCGAACACGCGCACGCTGGCATGCCAGATGTCGGGTCCCGTGCCATCACCTTCTATATAAGGAATGATGGGATCGTCCGGCACGACCAGGCGTCCCCCCTTCCGTGTGACGGCGGTGCCCGCGGAGGGCGCTTTGAGCGTCGCAAAGTTCGGCATTAGGTCACGTCCCCATTCCGGCGTTACCGGATGTTCACAGAAACTGTGGAAAAGCTTGTGGAAAACTCCGGTCCGATCGTCACTTGCGCCGCATCAAATCGGCCGTTTCAAGCGGTTTGCACCATGATGGTGCGCCGCTCGCACAATGACGAGCGGCGGCGCACACCGATCGCGAATTATACTTTGGACGAGATGCACATTGTCATTGCCGATTCGCTGCCACCCTCTGCTGCCGACGCGTTCCGAACGCTCGGCTGGACCGTCGACGCCAAATCCGGTCGCTCGCCCGACGAACTGGCGCGCGATCTTTCGAATGCGGACGCCTTGATCGTTCGAAGCGCCACGCAGGTCACCCGTGAACTGATGGACGCGGCGCCACGCCTCCGCGTCGTCGCCCGCGCCGGCACAGGCGTAGACAACGTCGACGTCGGCGCTGCGAGCGATCGCGGGATCCTCGTGATGAATGCCGCCGGCGCCAACAGCGTCAGCGTCGCGGAGCACGCGCTCGCGCTCCTGCTCTCGCTGGCGCGATCGGTTCCGGCCGCCGACGCCTCGATGAAGCGTGGCGTCTGGGAGAAGAAGAAGCTGACCGGCACCGAGCTGCGCGGCAAAACGCTCGGCATCGTCGGCTTCGGACGCATCGGTCGTGAAGTGGCTCTCCGCGCGAGAACGTTTGGCATGGAAATTCTCGCGCACGACCCGTTCATTTCCGCGCGGGCGGCGGAAGCCGCCGGTGTGCCGCTCGTGGCGCTCGACGACGTGCTGGCGCAATCGGATTTTCTGACCCTGCACGTCCCCGCCCTGGATCAAACGCGGCACCTGCTGAACGCGGCCAGCCTCGCGCGATGCCGCAAGGGTGTTCGAATCGTGAACACGGCCCGCGGCGAGTTGATCGACGAGGCCGCGCTGGCCGACGCCATCGAGTCGGGACACGTTGCCGGCGCCGCGCTCGACGTCTTCGAGACCGAGCCGCCAACCGATCAGCGGCTCACCGGCCTCCCGCAGGTCATCGCGACGCCGCACATCGCGGCATCGACGACCGAAGCGCAGGAGCTCGTGGGCGTGGAGATCGCGCTGAGCGTTCGCGACTATCTGGGCGAGGGCCTGGTGAGGAACGCGGTCAACTTCCCGTCGGTCGCGCCCGAGGAGTTTCCGCGCGTGCGTCCGTATCTCCGCCTCGCGGAGATGCTCGGGTCGGTTGTGGCGCAGTGGCTGCGCGCGAGTCCGGAATCGATCGGCATCCGCTACTACGGCCCGCTCATCAGCCAGCACGAGACGATCATCGGTACCGCTGTGATTTCCGGCGCGCTGTCCGCGTTCATGGACAGCGGGGTCACGCCGGTGAACGCGCGCTCGCTCGCCGCGCAGCGCGGTCTCGAGGTCGTCGAGTCGCGCAGCAGCCGGCCGCGGGATTTCGTGAACATCATTTCGGTCAAGCTTCGCGGCGGCGGACGTGAGCGGTGGGTCGAGGGAACCGTTTTCGAGCCCGAGAGCCCGCGTCTCTGTACGCTCGATGGCGTGCCCATCGAAGCGCCGCTCGGCGGCACCCTCGTGTTCATGGGCAACGACGATCGGCCCGGCGTCATCGGCGCGGTTGGCTCCGCGCTCGGCCGCCACGGCGTCAACATCGCGAGCTTCGCGCTGGGCCGTGACGAACGCGGCGCCGTCAGCGTGCTCGGCGTCGACGAGGCCGACACGCTCGAGTCAGCCGTCGCCGAGGTGCGGAAACTCGAAGCGGTTCGAGAGGCGGTGGTGGTGAGGCTGTAGTCCCGAGTCTCTCGTCTCTAGTCCCTCGTCGAATTGGAAGACTTGGGACTTGGGACTTGGGACTTGGGACTTGGGACTTGGGACTATCTGAAGCGCCAGCCGCCGATAGCCGCCCGTGATCAGGTCCTTCAACTCGACGGCATCGGCACCAATCGCCGTCACCTGATAACGGTCGGCAACCGTCTGACCTGGAATCACCATATACAGCGCGTCCCCCGCGCCGCCGATGACGGCGGTGCGGTGCGGCCCATCGGGTGACGGTTCTTCCGCGATTCCCATCAGCAGCAAAGCAGGCACGACGAGCTGGCGGTTCAGCGGACACGTCAGCCGCGGCGGCCTTGGAGGACGCGTTGGCCGGCCGGACCGCGCGCGGCGCCGCGAAGCTGAATGGATTGCGCGGATGGATGTCGGGCGCGGGCGCCTGCGCAAGCCGCTCTCGCAGCTTCGACGCTTGAGCCTCGACCTCGGAGGCGATCGACGACGAACCGGAAGTCGCGGCGGGCTTCGCGCGGTCGCGCGCCGGCGGAATGTCGTGGACCGGAGAGCTGGCCGCGGCAGCAAACCACGCCACCAGGAGGGCGCCCCCGCCGATGTACGTCGCCAGTCGGACTGAGGTCATCGGCTGATCCGAAGGCGAGCATTGTACCACGGCGCTGAGACGACGAGCAGCTCAGTCGTCGCCAATGGTCCGCGATTCGCACGCGCGCGATTACATCGTCATCTCCGCGTGATCCGCGGTCCTGAACGATCCGATTCGCATGGCGTTGTGGTAAGATTTGTCGTGCCCCCTGTTTCAGACACCGGGCCTGCCGCTTTTCAGGGTTCACTCTCCGCAATCGCCATCATCCCCGCGAGGTATCACTCGACCCGTCTTCCGGGCAAGGCGCTCGCCGACATTGGCGGCCGGCCGATGATCGAGCACGTGTACCGGCGCGCCGCCGCGGCCCGTTCGATCGCGCGGGTGATCGTCGCCACCGACGACGAGCGGATCGCGGAGGTCGTGCGAGGATTTGGCGGCGAAGCGGTCCTCACGTCGACGGCGCATCAGAGCGGGACGGATCGGCTGGCTGAAGCGGCGGCGTCGCTCACCTGCGACCTGATCGTGAACGTCCAGGGAGACGAGCCGCTGCTCGAACCAGAGATGATCGATGCGGCCGTCGCGCCCTTTACGACCGACGCGTCGCTGATGATGAGCACGCTGCGGCGACGGATCGACGATGCCGTCGAGCACCAGAATCCGCACGTGACCAAGGTGGTCGTCGATCGGGAAGGCTTCGCGCTCTATTTTTCGCGCGCGCCCATTCCCTACACGCGGCCCGGTCAGCCCGAGCCGCCGGCATGGTGCCACATCGGCCTGTACGTGTATCGCCGCGCGTGCCTGCTTCAGCTGGCGGCGCTCCCGCAGACCGCGCTCGAACGCGCCGAAGCCCTCGAGCAGCTGCGCGCCCTCGAGCACGGCATCCGCATCAAAGCGATCGAAACCGTTCACGACACCATCGGCGTCGACACGCCCGACGATCTCGCGCGTGTTCGCCGTCTGATTGCCGCCCACGTATGACACACAGGCCCCGACAAGGGAGAGTCCCCTAGCGATGCAGGCACAGGCACAATCCCGACCCGTCAAGTACATCCTGGTCACCGGCGGCGTGGTTTCGTCGCTCGGCAAAGGCCTTGCTGCCGCCTCGATCGGCGCGCTGCTCGAAGGTCACGGCTACAAGGTCGCGCTGCAGAAGTTCGACCCGTACATCAACGTCGACCCTGGCACCATGAGCCCGTACCAGCACGGCGAGGTGTACGTCACCGACGACGGCGCCGAGACGGACCTGGATCTGGGTCACTACGAGCGCTTCACGAACCAGACAACGACGCGCAACAACAACTGGACGACAGGCAAAATCTACCTGTCGGTGATCCAGAAGGAGCGCCACGGAGACTATCTGGGGCGCACCGTTCAGGTCATCCCGCACATCACGAACGAGATCAAGGACAGCATCCGGACGGTTGCGGAAGGCGTCGACGTCGTCCTCGTCGAGATCGGCGGCACGGTGGGCGACATCGAGAGCCTGCCCTTTCTCGAGGCGATCCGCCAGCTTCGTCAGGACGTCGGGCGCGACAACACGCTCTACATCCACTTGACGCTCGTGCCGTTCATCGGCGCGGCCGGGGAGCTCAAGACGAAACCGACGCAGCACAGCGTCCGTGATCTGCGCGCGATCGGCATCCAGCCGGACATTCTGCTCTGCCGCACCGATCGGTTCCTCGATCAGGACCTGAAGAAGAAGATCGGCCTGTTCTGCGACGTGGACGAGGAAGCGGTCATTACGGCGAAGGACGTGTCGAGCATCTACGAGGTGCCGCTCGTCCTCGCGGCCGAGGGACTGGATCGAATCGTCCTGCAGCGTCTCCACCTGCCGCAAACGCAGGCGCGGATGGACGAGTGGGCAGACCTGGTCGATCGCATCAAGAATCCGACTGACGAGGTCACGATTCACGTCGTCGGCAAGTACGTCGGGTACGAAGATTCCTACAAGAGCCTGAACGAAGCGCTCTATCACGGCGGCTTCAAGCACCGTCTTCGCGTGAACATCCGGTGGGTCGAGGCCGAGGCGCTCGAACAGCCTGGCGGCGAACGTCTACTCGACGGCGCCGATGGCGTGCTGGTTCCCGGCGGCTTCGGCGATCGCGGCACCCGAGGCATGATGCGCGCCGCCGAGATCGCGCGTCAGCGGCAAATCCCCTACTTCGGCATCTGTTACGGATTCCAGTGGGCCGCAGTGGAATACGCGCGGCACGTCTGCGAGATCGCCGATGCCGACTCGACGGAATGCGCACCGGACACGCCCAATAAAATCATCTACAAGCTGCGCGATCTGCTTGGCGTGGACGACCTCGGCGGCACGATGCGGCTGGGTTCGTACGCCTGCCAGCTCAAACAGGGATCCCGCGCGCACGCGTTGTACGGCAGCGACGTGATCCACGAGCGTCACCGCCACCGGTACGAGTTCAACTGCCTCTACGAACGGTTGCTCACCGAGCGGGGTCTCGACATTGTCGGCCGCTCCCTTGACGGCAAGTTCGTCGAGATCATCGAGCTCCCCTCGCATCCGTGGTACGTCGCGGTGCAGTTCCACCCCGAGTTCAAGTCGAAACCACTCAAGCCGCATCCGCTGTTCGCCGGCTTCGTCGACGCGAGCCACCGGCACAAGCTCGCCGGGCGGCCCGAGACCACGGCCTCCGTGGTAGGGTAAGCGGGTGATCCCGGTCACGATCGGCGACGTGAGCATCGGCAACGGACCGCTGGTGCTCATCGCGGGCCCGTGTGTCATCGAGAGCGAGGCGCACGTCCTGGAGATGGCGGCGGCCGTCCGCGACATCGCAAAAGCGGCGAAGGTCTCGGTCGTGTTCAAGGCGTCGTACGACAAGGCGAACCGGACATCGACGCGTTCGTTTCGAGGACCAGGGCTCGTCGAGGGTCTTCGCATCCTGGGCCGCGTGCGCGACACGATCGGCGTCCCGATTCTCACCGACATTCACGAGGCGTCTCACGCGGCTCCGGTGGCCGAGGTGGCCGACGTGTTGCAGATTCCGGCGTTCCTGTCGCGGCAGACCGACGTTCTCGTCGCCGCCGCCCGCACCGGGCGCGTCGTGAACATCAAGAAGGGACAGTTCCTGGCCCCGCTCGACATGCGGCATGCGATCGAGAAAGTCACCTCGAGCGGCAATCCCAACGTCATCGTCACGGAGCGGGGTTTTACGTTCGGGTACAACAACCTCGTCGTGGACATGCGCGCCTTTCCGATGCTTCGAGCGCTCGGATGCCCGGTTGTCTACGACGTCACGCACAGCCTGCAGCTCCCGGGCGCCGGCGACGGCGTCACGAGCGGCCAGGCGGAGTTCATCGAACCGCTCGCCTCAGCGGGTGTCGCAGCCGGCGTGGACGGGGTGTTCATGGAAGTGCACGACAATCCGCCGCAGGCGAAGAGCGATGCGCAGAACGCCTTGAAGCTCGATCGCCTTCCCGCGCTCCTCGATCGACTCGTTCGGATCCACGACATCGTTCGCCAGTCGACCGGCACCGTTGTCGGGAGCCCACGATGATGCCGCCGGCGCCGGGTACGACCACGGGCCTGGAGCTGGCGAAGAAAGTTCTCCGCCTCGAGGCGTCCGCCATTCTCGGCCTCGTGGAGCGGCTCGACGGCGGGGCGTTCGATCAGGCGGTCCAGCTGCTGTTCGAATGCCGTGGCCGCGTGATCGTCACCGGCATGGGCAAGTCCGGCATCATCTGCCGGAAGATCGCGGCGACGCTCTCGAGCACGGGTACATCCGCCTGGTTCCTCCATCCCGCCGAGGCCACCCACGGCGACCTCGGGGCGATTCGGGAAGACGACGTGGTGATGGCGCTGTCGCATAGCGGCGAGACGGAGGAGATCGTCCGGCTGCTCGAGGCCATCCGCCGGATCGGCGCGCGGCTCGTCGCGCTGACGGGTCAGCCGGGGTCGACGCTGGCGCGCGCGGCGGACGTGGCCCTGGATTGCAGCATCGCCAAGGAAGCCTGCCCGATGAACCTCGTGCCGACCGCGAGCACGACCGCCGCGCTCGCGCTCGGCGATGCCCTCGCGCTCACGCTCTCGGTCCGCAAGGGTTTCCGCGAAGAGGACTTCGCGTCGCTGCACCCCGGCGGAAAACTCGGGAAGCGACTGATGCGCGTCGAGAACGTGATGAGCGGCGGCGACGCCGCCCCGCGCGTCCACCGCGACGCGCGCATGCCCGAGATCATCCACGAGATGTCGAGCAAGCGTCTCGGCATGACGTCGGTCGTGGACGATCACGGACGGCTGTCGGGCGTCTTCACCGACGGGGACCTTCGACGCCTGTTCATGACGCGACCGCAGGATGTGCTGACGCTCGTGGCCGGCGACGTCATGACGCCCAACCCGATCACCGTGCCGCGCGACGTCCTCGCGGTCGAAGCGCTCCGGATCATGGAGACCCACAAGATCACGTCGGTCATCGTCGTGGACGAGAACCGGACCGTCGAAGGGGTCATCCACCTGCACGATCTGTGGCGAACGCAGATGATCTGAGGGATGACTGGCGACGCCCGGCGTGTCCGGCTGCTCCTGCTCGACGTCGATGGCGTGCTCACCGACGGCACCATCCTGCTGCACCATGATGGCACCGAGTCGAAGGCCTTCCATATCCGCGACGGCGCCGCGATCGTGTGGGCCCTGCGCGCCGGCCTCAAGGTCGGGCTTCTCTCCGGGCGTGCGTCCGACGCGACGGTCCAGCGCGCCGCACAGCTCGGTATTCCGCTCGTGGTCCAGGGGGCGGCCGACAAGCTGGCCGCGTACGAACAGATTCTGCGCGAGGCCACGCTCGAAGACGGCGAGGTCGCCTACATGGGTGACGATCTGCAGGACCTGCCCGTCCTCCGGCGCGTGGGCTTCTCAGCCGCGCCCGCGGACGCGCCTGCTGAGGTCCGCTCCCGCGTACACTGGGTGAGCGAGCAGCCTGGCGGGCACGGTGCCGTCCGCGAGCTGATCGAGCATCTGCTGCAGACCCAGGGCGCCTGGCAGAACGCCGTCGATCACTATCTGGCGCCCCGGGAATCCTGATGACGTCGGCCGTTCTGCTCACGAGTCTCGTCACGCTCCTCCTGGGTCTCGCCATCGGCAAGGCGTGGGAGCGATACAAGCTGCAGGACGGCGTGTGGACCGATCGACGCCGCGCGCGCGAGTCGCCGCACTACATGCTCGGCCTGAACTTCCTGGTCGCCAACCAGATCGATCCGGCGATCCACGAACTGCAGAAGGCGGCGCAGGTCGCCGGGGACCCGCTGGAGATTCACCTGATCCTCGGGAATCTCTATCGCGAGAAGGGACAGGTCGGGCGCGCGATCCAGGAACATCAGAGCCTGCTGCAGCGCCCGAACCTGCGAAAGCTCGAGCACGCCAACGTCCTGCTCTGCCTCGGTCTCGACTATCGACGCGGTGGCTTCGTCGATCGCGCCATCGAAGCGTTCTCTGAAGTCCTCCGCCTGGACCCGCAAAATCAGTACGCGTTGTCGAACCTCGAGAAGCTGTACGAGGAGCAGCATCAGTGGGACGAAGCGTACGCCGCTCGTCAGAAGCTCGCCTCCTTGTCGGCCGGAGCGGAAGAGGCACCGCGGCACAACGAGATCCTGGCGTTCCTCGAGAACGAGCTGGGCCAGGAGGCGCTCAAGCGGATGGATTATCAGGAAGCCGCCCGGCGGTTCGAAGCGGCCACCGATCTCGACGCGAGGAACGCGCCCGCGCAATTGAGTCTCGGCGACGTCCGCTTCTACCAGGACAGGATCGGCGACGCCGTATCGGCCTGGGAGCGCATGATCGATGCGTCACCGGAGCGCGCGTATCTGGCGTTCTCACGGCTGGAAGGCGCGTATCCGAAGCTCGGCGCGCCGGATCGGTTCCCCGCACTCTGCGAGCAGTTGATTGCGGCCAACCAGCAGGACTGGCGCGCCCGGCTGGCGCTCGCGCGCCATCTATCCGCGACGAACCGGCCCGTTGACGCGCTCGAGACGCTGTTCGAAGCGCTTGTGCACAATCCGCACGCGCTCGCGCTGCATCAGTCGATCTGGCAGACGCTCTCGGCGCTCAACCTGCCGCCCCCGCTCGTGGATCGCTACACGGAGCTCGCCCGCGACGCCGTCTTCTATCTCGATCCGCACGTCTGCGTGCGCTGCCGGTATCGCAGCACGGAGCTGCTGTGGCAGTGCCCGCAGTGTCATGAGTGGAATACCTTCGTCGAAGAACGAATCGCACCCGCCAAGGAGAACGCGGAAGTCTGAGCCAGTTATCAGCTATCAGCTATCAGCTATCAGCTATCAGCCATCAGCTATCAGACCGTCATCTGTCATCCGTCATCCGTCATCTGTCATCTGTCATCCGCCCTCAGCCTGTCGTACACATCCTTGACCTGACGATCCGTTTCCGCGAACCCGCTATCCGTGCGGATGACGTAGTGCGCACGCGCGATCTTTTCCGCGATGGGCCACTGCGCCGCCAGCCGCGCGAGCGCTTCGGCTTCACTCAGCGCGTTGCGGTCCGACCATGCGGCGGATCTGCTCCTGCGGCGCGCAGGCCGCCACGACGACGCGGTCGTAGTCGTGGTGATGGCCGGACTCGAAGAGGAGGGGGATATCGGCGATCGCGATCGGGATGCCGGCGCCCAGGTTCGCGAGCCATTCGCGGATGCGTTGATACACCTCGGGGTGGACGATCGCCTCCAGGTCGCCGCGCGCACGGCTGTCCGCAAATACGACTCGGCCCAGCGCCGCGCGATCCAGTGTGCCGTCTGGCGACACGATGGCCGGGCCGAAGCGGGTGACGATGGCGCGCAGCCCGGGCGTGTCTTTCGCGACCGCCTCGCGCGCGAGGACGTCTGCGTCGATGACTGCCGCGCCCAGGCGCTCGAATTGCCGGAGGCAATACGATTTTCCCGTCGCGATGCCGCCGGTCAGCGCGACGCGGAGCATCTAAGACCGGGGGGCTTCGCCCCGCCGGCCCCCCCAACACGCTCGCTCGCGGGAAGCATCGCTTGAGAGGCGGGGCCCCCTGCACCCCACCAAGCTCACTCCACACAGCTCGCTTTTCGCAGGTCGCTCCGCTCCGTTCGCGCGCCCCGCTCCGCCCTGGCCCGCCGTAGCCGCGATGCGGCGGAGGCGGCTCACGTGGCTCCCTCGCGCTGCTCGGTCGCTCATGGCTCGAACCTCAGGCAGGCACGCGAGCGGTCGCGGCGATGACCGTATTCCTGAGGAGCATCGCAATCGTCAGCGGCCCCACGCCGCCAGGCACCGGTGTCAGCGCACCCGCAACGTCCGCAACGTCGGGATGCACGTCGCCAACGACGACAGAGCCGCGCCGATCGAACGCTTCGGCCCGCGCCGAACCGGCGCCGAACAACCGCTCGACAAGGTGCCGATCCTGAACGGGCGTCGTGCCGACGTCAATCACCGTCGCACCGGGCTTCACGAAATCCCGAGTGACGAAGCCGGGCCGCCCAATCGCCGCCACGACGATGTCGGCGCGCGCGGAGACCGCGGCGAGGTCTGGTGTCTTCGAATGGCAGATGGTGACCGTGGCGTCGCGCCGCAGGAGCAGCATGGCCATCGGCTTTCCGACGATCTCGCTCCGTCCGATCACCACAGCCTGGCGCCCCGCGATCTGGATCGACGACCGATCGAGGATCTGAATCACGCCCGACGGCGTGCACGGCTCCAGATGCGCGCGGCCCTGTACGAGCTTGCCGACATTGACCGGATTGAATCCGTCGACGTCCTTGTCGGGGTCGATGGCGTCGAAGACCCGTTGCGCGGCTCCTCGTCCCATCGCGTCCGGCAGCGGCGATTGCACGAGGATGCCGTCGTGCGTGTCGCTCCGATTGAGTCGATCGACGAGCGCTAGCAGGTCGTTGAGCGCGGCTGACGCGGGCAGCCGTTGAAGATCGACCCAGAGCCCGGTTTCACTCCCTGCCTTCACCTTGTTACGGACGTAGACTTCGGACGCGGGATGGTCTCCGACGAGCACGATACCCAGACCCGGAGGCCGGCCGGCGCGGGCGGTGAACGCCTTGACCTCGGGCATCGCTTCCGCACGAATCGCGGCCGCAATCGCCTGACCGTTCAACAGCACCGCGCTCACGACGCGCTCCTCTGGCCTGCGCCGGTCGCCGTCAGCTCCAGCTCCCTGAGACTTCCGCTGCGGCCGAGGACGACGAGATCGTCGCCGGCGTGCATGGCCGTCTGGGGATCGGGATTGAAGTCCATGCGGCCGTCCGTCCGGCGGATGCCGACGACGACCACGCCAAATCGCTGACGGACGCCCGCGTCCACGAGCGTCCGGCCGTCGAGGGGCGAGCCCTGCGCGATGCGTACCTGCTCCAGATTCAGATCGAGATTCTCGGAGGACGTGGCGAGCTGCACGAAGTCCACCACTGCCGGGCGCAGCGCGGTTTGCGCGAGCTGGAGACCGCCGATGTGATACGGCGAGATGACGCGGTCGGCGCCCGCCCTCAGCAGCTTCGTCCGCGCATCGTCGGTCTCCGCGCGGCCGATGATGAACAGGTCCGGCCGGAGCAGGCGCGCGCTGAGGACGGCATACACGTTCTCGGCATCGGTGCTGACCGCGGCGACGAATCCCCGCGCGCGCTCGATGCGCACGCGCCGCAGCACCTCTTCGCTCGAGGCGTCCGCCTCGACGGCCAGGAAGCCCTCCTCCATCGCCGACTGCATGCGATCGGGGTCGCGCTCGATGATGACGAAGGGGACGCTCTGCCGGGAGAACTCGCGCGCGATGATTCCGCCCATGCGCCCGAAGCCGCACAGGATGAAGTGGTCCTTCAGCTCATCGAGCATGCGTGTGCGCCGCCGGACTTCGAGCCGTTCGGCGAGCCCCCCCTCGGCGAGCAGCGCCATGAAGAGCGTGAAGGCGTAGAAGAACGACCCGACGCCGCTCAGGATGATGAGCACCGTGAACGCGCGGCCGGCCTGCGACAGCGGATGGACCTCGCCGTACCCGACGGTCGTGATGGTGATGACCGTCATGTAGAACGCGTCCCACAGGTTCCAACCCTCGATGACGGAGTAACCGATCGTGCCGATGACCGCGACGGTCGCAATCAGGACCGCCACCAGCCGCCAGCCGGCCCACCAGGGGAGCGTACGTCCGCGTGCGGCGTCCTCGCGCACGCGGATGGCGGTCAGTCGTGGCATTCACGCTAGACCCTGCCGGCCGCGGCCGGCTTCGCAGCGCCACGGCGCAGCACGATGCCGAGCACCAGCACGACGATGCCGATGCCAAGGATCGCCAGACCGAACTTGTCGGCGGCCTCAGCGGAAATGTGGAGTCCCACCTTGCTGAGGACGAAGTCGAGCTCGCTCCACTTTGCCTGCGCCTCGTTGGTCACGCCCCATGTGGTCAGGAAGCCGAGAAGCGCGATCGCGAAGCCGTTGAACGTCACGAGCGCACCGAGAATCGTGACCAGGTTCGCAAATTCCTGTGCGCCGGTTCGAAGCGCCGCCTCCGCACGGTCAGCGAGCGAGCTGTGTGTCCGGCCGTAGAACCAGTAGATCAGCATGCCGAGGTCGAGCCACACGAGGAAGCGGACCCACGTCATCACCGACAGGCTGACCATCAGGTAGACGCACGACACGGCGCCAAGCACCGGAATCACCGACCCGAACGGCACCCTGAATGGACGGGGCGCTTCGGGACGCTTCGCGCGGAGCACAGGGACCGCGACGGACACAATCACGAACGCGAAGAGCGTTCCGATACTCGTCATCTCGCCGAGAATCTGAATCGGGACGAAGCCGGCGACCAGCGCGACGATGACGCACGTGATGATCGTGGTGATGTACGGGCGTGCGGAATCGCGGATGGACCTTGCTCACGCCGGCCGGGAGCAACTGGTCGCGACTCATCGAGAAGAAGATCCGCGGCTGGCTCATGAGCATCACGAGCAGCACACTGGTGATGCCGGCAACGGCGCCAGCGGACACCAGCCCGGCCGCCCAGTCCTTGTGAATCACCGCGAGGGCATATCCCACCGGCGCGTTCAGGAACTGCACGTCGTTCTTGTACTGCACGACCGGCACGATGCCGCTCAGGATACCGGCGACGATCAGGTACAACAGCGTGCAGATCACCAGCGAGGCGATGATGCCAATCGGCAGGTCGCGGCTCGGGTTCTTTGCCTCTTCCGCCGTCGTCGACACCGCATCGAAACCGATGTACGCGAAGAACACCACCGCCGCGCCGGTCATGATGCCGGACCAGCCGTACGGCGCGAACGGCGACCAGTTCGCCGGGCTCACGTAGCCGACGCCGACCACGATGAAGAAGATGACCGCGACGAGCTTGATGGCCACCATCGTGGCGTTGAACCGCGCGCTCTCGCGCACGCCCACGACGAGGAGCACCATGATCCCGAGGACGATCAGCATCGCGGGCAGGTTGAAAAACGCCGTTGCGACGCTGCCGTCGGCCATCACGACCTGCGTGCCCGGCGCGGCCGCCATCCACGCCGGCAGATGCATCCCGAAGCCGGCAAGGATCCGCTGGAAGTAGCCGCTCCAGCCCACTGCCACCGTCATGGACCCGACGGCGTATTCCAGGATCAGGTCCCAGCCGATCATCCAGGCGAAGATCTCACCCAGCGTGGCGTACGCATAGGTGTAGGCGCTGCCGGCAATCGGGATCATCGCGGCGAACTCCGCGTAGCACAGCGCCGCGAAGCCGCAGGCCAGACCGGCGAGCACGTACGACAGCACGATCCCGGGTCCGGCCTGGTTGGCCGCCGCAGTGCCGGTGAGCACGAAGATTCCGGTGCCGATGATGGCGCCGATTCCCAGGAGGGTGAGGTCCAGTGCGGACAGCGTCCGCTTCAAGGCTTTGGCGCCATGCTCGACGTCGCCGACGAGCTGCTCGATCGACTTCGTCTTCAGCAGATTCGAATCCATTCATCCTCCTGGTCGGGGGGCTTCGCCCCCCGCCCCCCTACACGCTCTCTCGCGCGCCGCTTCGACGGCGCGCTCCGTTCGCGTGGCTCACTCGCTCGTCGCTCGTTCGCACAGATAGGCCCGCAGGTGCGCAAATTATACACGTGCGGTGCGGCGTCATCGCGCCAGGCGCCTCAGGAACAGCCGCACTCGGCGCTCGGGATCTCCATCCGTCAGCAGGTCCGAGATCACGGCGACGGATGTCGCGCCCGCCTCGAGCACCTCTGGCGCGCGTGCGAGCGTGATCCCTCCGATGGCCACGACCGGACGCCCCGTGGTCGCGGCCATCCTGACGAGATCCAGGCCCCGCGCGGTGTACCCGGTGTCCTTCGTGGCTGTCCCGTAGATCGGGCCGACGGCGATGTAGGTCGCCGTTGTCCGAGCGGCGGCGGCAATCTGCGCGTCCGTATGCGTCGACAGGCCGACGATCGCGTTGGGGCCGAGGATTCGACGCGCCTCATCGACGTCCACGTCGTCCTGCCCGACGTGGACGCCGTCGGCGCCGGACAGGCGTGCGATGTCCGCGCGATCGTTGACCACGAGCTGCGCGCCGGCAGTGTGGGCCCGCCGTGCCATGTCGTCGGCCAGCGCGAGGCGCGCCTGACTCGACAGAGACTTGTCGCGCAGCTGCAGCAGCCGCGCACCACCGCGCAGGCAGGCGTCGGCGAACGCCCGCGGATCAATCCCGTTGAGCTGGCAGATGGCGACGTCGATGATCGGATAGAGCGGGCTCAGACGGCTTCGGCGAGTCCGGCGCTACTGCTCTTCTTCGGAATCGCGTAGCGCTCCATGAACGAGGTGTCGAGACGGCCCGCGACGAAATCGGGATCCGCCAGGATTTTCAGGTGCAGCGGGATGGACGTCTTGATGCCGTCGATCACGGTCATCTCGAGCGTGCGGCGCATCCGCGCGATGGCTTCCTGGCGGTCGCGACCGTGCGCGATGATCTTCGCGATCAGCGAATCGTAGTACGGCGACACGGTGCACTCCGAATGCGCGAACGTATCCACCCGGACGCCCGGGCCGCCGGGCACGCTGAACGCATGGATGATCCCCGGTGACGGTGCGAACGTCTCCGGGTCTTCGGCGTTGATCCGGCACTCGATCGCGTGGCCGCTGAACGTCACGTCCCCCTGCTTGAACGACAGCCGCTCCCCGGCCGCGATGCGAATCTGTTCCTTTACGATGTCGACGCCAGTGATGAACTCCGTCACCGGATGCTCGACCTGCACGCGGGTGTTGACCTCGAGGAAGAAGAAGTTCTGTTTGTCGTCGAGGAGAAACTCGAACGTTCCAGCATTCGTGTATTGCACCGCGCGGGCCGCGTCGACGACGGCACTGCCAAGCTTGCGGCGCATCTTCTCGGTGACGGCGACCGACGGCCCTTCCTCGAGCAGTTTCTGGTGCCGCCGCTGAATCGAGCACTCGCGCTCGCCGAGGTGCACGACCGCCCCGTGGTGATCGCCCAGCACCTGGAACTCGATGTGGCGCGGGCGCTCGACATATTTCTCCAGGTAGACGTCGCCGACGCCGAAGGCGGCCTCGGCTTCGCGCTGCGCTGTCTTCAGCGCCTTGCCCATCTCGCCGGCCGCGCGAATGACGCGCATCCCGCGCCCCCCGCCGCCGGCCACGGCCTTGATGATGACGGGATATCCCAGATCCTTGGCGATCTTGATGGCCCGCTCTTCGCTGTCGATCGGGCCGTCGCTGCCCGGCAGTACGGGGATGCCGGCCTTCCTCATGGCGCGGCGCGCGCGCGCCTTGTCGCCCAGCAGGCGGATGACGTTCGGCGACGGCCCGATGAACTTGATGTGACACGCGTCGCACACTTCGGCGAGGTACGCGCTCTCGGACAGGAACCCGTAACCCGGATGGATCGCGTCGGCGCCGGTGATCTCCGCCGCGCTGATGATGGCGGGAACGCTCAGATAGCTCTCGGCGCTCCGGGCCGGCCCGATGCAGACGTCTTCATCGGCGAATCGGACGTGGAGCGAATTCTCGTCGGCCTCCGAGTAGACGGCCACCGTGCGAATGCCGAGCTCGCGGCACGCGCAGATCACCCGCAGCGCAATCTCCCCACGGTTCGCGATCAGAATCTTTTTGAACATGATTGGTTCGATGTCAGATGAAAGATGGCGGATGCCAGAACGGAGCTCGTTCCGATACCGTCATCTGTCGACCGTCATCCGTCATCCCGCTAGTCTGTCCGAATCGCAAACAACCGCTCGCCGTACTGCACCGGCTTTCCGTTCTCCACGTATGCGCTGACGATTTCGCCCTCGTACTCGGACGTGATTTCGTTCATCAGCTTCATCGCTTCGATGATGCAGAGCACCTGATCCTTCTTGACGCGGTCACCAATCTCCACGAAGGAGGGCGCGTCCGGCTCCGGACATCGGTAGAAGGTACCGACGATCGGCGACTTCACCACGGCCAGCTCCACGGCCTCCTCGAGATCGATGGGAGCCGGTGCGCTCGGCGGCAACGACAGCGACGGCGCGGGGGCTGCGGCGGCGACCGGAGACGGCGCGCTGACCGCTGGGAGGACGCGGGTGTGCGGATGATCGTCCACGCCGGGCGCCGCCGCGGTCTTCTTCACGCGCAGCTTCAGCCCTTCTTTCTCCATCTCGAATTCCGCGAGGTCGTGCTGCCGCACCAGCTCGAGAATTCGTTCGATGTCTGCGAAATCCATAATTGGATCGTCGGGGACCCCTGCACCCCGACTCGCGTCCTCCACTCCGCGGGACCCGTCGCCCGCTCCGCTCCGGCCCCCCGCGTGAGCACTCATGCCCTGATATCGACACGTCTCGGGGCGTCCGTCAGGACTTCGCATCCGCCCGGCGTCACGAGGACATCGTCTTCGATGCGCACGCCGCCCAGACCTGGAACGTAGGCGCCCGGTTCGATCGTGAACACCACCCCGGGCTCGACCGGATCGTCCGGCAGACCCGGTACGTGCCGAGACACCCGCGGGTCCTCGTGAATCTCCAAGCCAAGCCCGTGGCCGGTCCCGTGCCCGAATGCCTCCCCAAGCCCATGCCGCTCAAGCACTTCGCGTGCAGCGGCATCGATCGCGCTGGGGCGGGTGCCCGGTCGAACGGCCCCGATGGCCGCGGCCTGCGCCAACTCGACGGCGTCGTAAAGCCTGCGCAAATCCTCCCCGGCCGGCCCAAGCTGGACCGTTCGAGTCAGATCCACGCAGTATCCGTCGTAGACCCCCCCGAAGTCCAGCACGGTCGGCTCCCCCACTTCGAGCGAGCGGTCCGTCGGCCTCGCGTGCGGCAGCGCACTGTTGGGCCCCGAGGCCACGATTGTGTCGAATGCGGGACGGCTGAACCCGGCGTCGTGCATCGCCACCTCGATGGCGAACGCGACGTCGCGCTCACGGCGGCCGGGGGCGATGAACGTTGGCAGGCGCTGCGCGATCGACGACAGGCGCCGGGCCGCTTCCCGAATCGTGTCGATCTCAGCCTCGTCTTTGACCATGCGTACGCGTTCGACCAGGCGCTCGGTCGCTACGAGGACCGACGAGCGGTCCAGGCCCGCGGCGAGCGCATTGAAGCGATTCACCGGAAGGCAGGCCGCCTCGATCCCGACACGCTCGCTCTCCTCGCGCCGCAGTATACCCATCAGCGTCTCGTCGTAGCTGCGCTCCGACATCTCGACGCTGACAAGGTCAGGAAGACGTGTGGCGATCGCTCGAGCGGCGGACACATACCGGAAATCCACGACGAGCAGGCAGCGGGACCGCGTCAATACCACGGCGCCGGCCGTGCCCGAGAACCCCGTGAGGTAGCAGATGTTCGGGAGGTGCGTCACGACCAGCGCGTCGAGCGACATCGCATCGGCATTCGCACGGACGCGAGCGAGACGCGCCGCAACCGCGGCCCTGGACGGAGTCGACATGATGGACGGATCAGCGGGCGGCGACGCCGCTATGGTCGCGTGAAACCGACCGGCGTGCCGTCTGGATCGACGCGAGGAAACGCTCGAGTCCTTCCAGCGCTTTCGTGTCGGCCTGTTCCTTCAGCGGAACAACCGGCAATGGATCGAGGGCAGCGACGCCCGTGGTCACCTTTGCTTGCACGACAGTCGGCGCCACAGGGGGTGGCGGCGTCGGCGGCTGAGGTGCGGCGGCTGCCGCTTCGGCTTCCTGAGTCGCCACATGCAAGGCGACTCGGTATTGTTCGAGCGCCTCAGGCGTTTCGCCCTGACGCTCGTGGATCTCGGCCAGGGCGCGGATCGCCGCAAGATTCTCCGGCGCCGCGCGAAGCACGTGCTCGAGCACCTCGCGCGCCTCGTCGAACTGGGTGATCTGCACGAGCGAACGGCCGAGCGTGACACGCGCGGACAGGTACGACGGATGCCGCTGAAGCCCGGTGCGGCAGGTTTCGATCGCTTCTTTGTATCGGCCCGCGCGGCGGTACTCTTCCGCCAGCGCGGCAAACGCGATCGACGCCGGGTCCGCCTGGACCCGACGTCGAAGTTCCTCGATGCGCGGATTGTCCGCCATGGTCGCGTTACGGCAGTACCGTAATGGTCACGGTCGTCGACTTACTCTTTCCCTGACTGTCCACGACAGTCAAGGTGACGTTGTAAGCTCCCGCCAGCGCGTATGGATGCGACGGGGTGGGCCCGCTGCCCGTGCCACCATCTCCAAACGTCCAGGTGTAGCTCGAGATCGTTCGGCCTGCTACGGCTGTCGAGCCGGTGCCATTGAACGCAACCGTGGTCCCTGCGGTTGGCGACGTTGGCAAGAACGTGAATACCGGCGGTTGGCGTATCGTCGCCGACTGAGACCGACTGGCTCTTCGTGTCGATATGGCCGGCATCGTCAGTCACCGTCAACGTCACTGTATAGACGCCGATGACCGCATATGTGTGGCTGACCTGGATGCCGGATCCAGCAGGCGACCCGTCGCCGAAGTCCCAGGCGTAGCTCGTAATGGTTCGGCCTACGGCTGGCCGCGACCCGGACGCGTTGAAGAATACCGGTTGGCTTGGCAACGGCGTGGCCGGCGACGTCGTGAAGTCTGGCGTCGATCCCTGACTCTGTCCCACCGTCAACGATTGTGAGCTGCGCCGCCGAGCCACCCAGAGCATCGGTCACGGTCAGCGTCACGACAAAAGTACCGGCCGTCCCGAACGAATGCTGCGCCGTGACGCCACTCGCGCCTGGACGCCGGTCGCCGAAGTCCCAGTTGTACCTGACGATGGGAACCCCGCTCGACGTGCTCGTCGACCCGTCGAACAGAACAACCTGATCCTCAGACGGAGTCGGTGGGGTCGCGGTGAACTTCGCGACGAGCCCCGAGCTGGGCGGCGGCACGCCAACGCCAGGCGGCACGACCAGCTGAATGGCGACCGCTCGCGGCGTGGAGTTGCCGAAGTCCGCTTTCAGCGGGCGTCACCAGAATCTGAATCACGCCGGCGGCAACGGGGCTACCGGCCGGCAGCGTGGGCGCCGTGTACACGACGCTCGCGTGCCCGTTGGCATCGGTCACCAGGCTGCGCGCGGAGAGCGATCCCAGCGTTGTCGTCAGCGAGCCGTTGACCGCGACGTCTGCCCGAAGCGAGACGCTGCGAAGCGGCTGACCGTTCGAGTCGCGAGCGTCGACCGAGACGACCGACTGCGACTGCCCGTCCTGCGACAGGATGTCGGGGTTGACCGACAGCGTAATCGACTTGGCGAACTCGGATGGTCCCGTCAGCGACGGGGTCTCCTGCTTGTGCACGGTACACGCGACCACGCTCGTCAGCAGCGCCCCCGTTACGACCCGTATCAGTCCACGTCGTCCCATAGTCATGATCCGGTCTGGCCGGCCTCGTCTCTGTTGATGTCTCCGCTACCGTTGGTCTGCTCGCCCGCGACTAGCCGCCGCCCGACGATGAATCGGCAAAGTTCGCGAAGCTGATCTCGATGTTGCCGGTCGCGCTGACCTCACGGCCGGTCTGGTCGTGGCCGTAGAACGTCACTTTGGCGATCGTCGTGATGACCAGGCCGTTCAGGCTCAGCGCCTTCAACGGCGCCTCGAGCTTGGCCTGATTTCGGACCAGCGTGAACGCGACCGAACCGGTGTCGCTGATGGTCGTCGTGACCGCCCCGTCGAACGCGAACGGCACGTCGACGCCCGGCACGTTGTGTCCGTCGGATCGCACGTACTCGACGTGGTACTGGGTGAGAGTGATGAAGTTGTTCGGGGTCGGCGCATTGGGCGAAGCCGACGATCCCGGATCCTTCAGTGCCAGCTGGAAGGCGGCCTCACCCACATCGTTGAAGATCGTGCTCGAACTGTTGACGACCGTCACGACGTCGGAGAGCAAGAAGGTGCCGAACGTGTCGGGCGCTGGCGCCCGACGCGCCCTGGAGCGACGTCACCACGAGGTACGACGACGCCTGTCCCTGACGGGTCTGGTCGCCGCAGGATGCGCTCAGCCCCGCAGCGGCCAGCATCAGCGCCGCGGCGGCCTTCGCGCCCCACACGGCCTTGCGACGATCTCGAATGCCCTGCCTGCTCATACCTACCCTCTCATGATCCTCGGCGTGATGAATATCAGGAGCTCGCGGCTGGAATCGGTCAGCGTGTCGCGGCGGAACAACCAGCCGAGCAACGGAATGCGATGCAGGTACGGCGTGCGATCGTTGGTCGACTGCTCCTGGCTCACGAAGATGCCGCCGATGACCGTCGTCGCCCCGTCGTTCACCTGCACGCGGGTGATCGCGCGCTGCGTATCGATGGGCGGAACGCCGTTCACCTGTCGGCTGAAGTCCGGCGTCGCGTTCTCGATCGTGATGTTCATGATCACGGTGTTCGCCGCCGTGATCTGCGGCGTGACCTTGAGCAGGAGCACCGCGTCCTTGAACTGCACGGTGACCGTGTTGTTCGCGACGGTCTGAATCGGAATCTGAATGCCCTGCGCGACTTCCGCTTCCTGGTTGTTCTGCGTCGTCAGTCGCGGCGTGGACAGCACGCGCCCCTTGCCGGTGTTCTCGAGCGCGGTGAGCGCCACGTCGAGGTTGAACGCGCCGTTTATCGACCCGAGCGCCAGGCCGATGCCGGACGTCGCGGCGGCGGCCGCGAGGCTGACGGCCGAAGCCGTGTTCTGACCCTGCGTGCCGCCGCGCGGGTCCGTCGGCCCCTGGGTAAAGCCGGTGCCTGGCCCTTGCGCGCCGCCGACGCGGCCGCCCAACGAGCCGTTGTTCGGAAACGCGAGTGGGGTGGTGTTGCCGATCTCCGGGCTGACGCGCCCGTTGAGGCCCCACTGGATGCCGATCGCCCGCGCGAAGTCGCGCGTGGTCTGGACGACACGCGCTTCGACCTCGACCTGCGGCTCGGCTTTGTCGAGCGTCCCGATCAGCGTGGCCGCGGTCTGCAGCCGATCGGGCAGGTCGGTGATGATGAGCGTGTTCGTCCGTGCGTCGGTCTGAATCTGACCGCGCTGCGACAGCGCCGATTTCGTGAGGAGCTGCGAGAGGTCCGCCGCCTTCGCGTAGCTGAGCGCGAAGGTCTGCACGCGCAGCTCGCCGGCCAGCGCCTTGGCATCGGTCAGCTTGCGCTGATCGGCCTGCTCGTCGGCGAGCACGGCCAGCGGCGCGATGCGGACGATCGTGCCGTCCACCGTCCATCCCAGCTTGTTGCCCCGCAGGATGGTGTCGAGCGCCTGGTCCCACGGCACTTCATTCAGCACCATGTCCACGCGTCCCTGGACCTGCGGATCAATCACCATGTTCAACCCGCTGATCTCCGCGAACGTCCGGAGCACCGAGCGGAGATCCGCGTCCTGGAAGTCCATGCTGATCGGATTGCCGGTGTATTTCTTCTGCCCCGTTCCCGGCAGCTGCGTGTTCACGGTCGGCTGCGCCGACGGGCGGCTGCGTGAGCGACTCGGGGGGCGGTGTCGCCGCGGCGACCGGGGCCTGCGGCGTCTGCACGGTTTCGGCCGACGGTGCCGGGCGCGCCGGAAGGGGCGCCTTTTTCGGGGCCGGCTTGGGCGCGGCGGCCTTGGCGTCCGGCGCTTCTGCCGCCGGCGCCTGCGTGAGCGCGGTCATCGGATCCGGCGCCGCCAGCGGCGCAGCGTTCGCGAGCGCGACGCTCATCGGGATATCGGCTTCCGGTGTCCGCCGGAGTGTCGCGAACCGTCGGCGGTGCGACGAGCACCGCGCTCGAGCGGCGGCCGTCGAACACGACCGCGAGGTCCCGACCGTCGGGACCGGCTCGCTCGACGTGGTACGCCGCGGTCGGCGACAGCTCCATCTCGACGCGCGTGACGAGCGGCTCGCGAGCTGCTCGTAGCCACGCGCACCTTCTTCACGAACGCGCTGTTGACGCCCGTCTGCGCCGGCGCCTTCGACGAGACGTTCGGAAAGTCGAGCACGAGCCGCCGCGGCTGGTCGTCGGACTCCGTCAACGACGCCGGGTCGAGCCGGCCGTTGCCGCTCAGCACGACGGTCGTGGCTGTTTTCGTATGTTCCGCGTGGACCTTCTCGATGATCGTGGCCTCGACGTCGCGCGTGGGACCGGCGCTGACGGCTGTCGTCGCCGGTGGCGCAACCGCCGCCGGCTTCACGGCCGCGGGTGTGCCCTCTTCGTGGACGGGCGCGGTCGTGCTCTCGAGCTCGACGCGAATCGTGTTCCGCGCGCTGCGCACGCGATAGCTCGTGGGGGACGCCAGGGCGACACGAACGCGGGCGAGCGATTTCCCGTCGATGGCGGTCTGCTGCTCGAGGGTGACGCCCGAGATCACGCCGCCGCGCGCCACCTGATTGGCGGCATCGCCGACGTTCACGTTCCGCAGGTCCACCAGCAGCGTCAGCGGGTCTGGCCGGCTGACCGCATAGGCAACCGGCTCGGTCGCTTCGATCAGCAGCGCCGCCGTGCGGCCGGATGTCTGGGCCGAGACGCCCAGCAGGCGCACCGGCGCGGGCGCGGCTGTCAGCACGAGCCCGCCGGCAGCCGCGGCGAGCGCGCACGCGGCCACCAGCCGGTACGCGGGTCGAAGCCGCACGTTCAACTGAGTCATCCTCATTTCGTCTCCGGCCTGATCGTCTTGCGGACCTCGCGCTCTTTCACGAGCGAGAGCGGATCGTTGACATCCTGCGAGAACACGACGGCGTCCTGCGCGATCGACTTGATGCTGCCGTCCATCACCCGGTCCCCCGGGCGGCCTATGTACGTCTTGTTGTCCGATGCCTGAAGAATCGCGACGAACCCTGCCTTTGCCCTTGATCACGCCCTTCACCGTGAGCTCGCCGACGAGCTGCCCTGGAAGTCCTGCCGGACGCACCGCGCCCGACTGCCGCGAGTCGCTGCCGCGGAGCAGCAGGTTCACGAACGGATCGCGCCGACCGTTCGGGTCGTAGGTGTACGCCGAGGCCTGCGGCTTCTCCGCCGGAGCGCTGGGCTGCGGCGGTGCCGCTGCCGTCGCGGGCTGTCCGGGGGTTGCCGGCGGCGGCGTGGAGGCCGGCGTCGACGCCGGCGTCTGCTTGTCGAGCGCTTCAGCGTTCTTCTGATGCGCCTGGTCCACTTGCGTGGCCGCGGCCTTCGCGGCCGCAATGGCTGCGGGCGGCCGCGGCGCCTGCGCCGCAGCGCCAGGCTGCAGCGGCGTGGCTTGCGCCGCCGCGAGACGTACGCCGGCGATCGTGACGAGGGCGGCGCTGAAGAGGATGCGCGTCATCGGGCTGCCGCGGGCCCAGCGCCGCGCCCTCCCTTGGCCGCTTCTTGCAGCACGAAAGTCGTCGCCGTGCACTCGGCGGTGATGGTCTGATTCGGCTGCTGCTGCGCGCTGGCCCGGATCGCGATGTCGCCCACGTTGATGATCCGCGGGAACTTGCTCACGCGATCGAAGAACAATCCGAGGTTGTGATAGGTGCCCTCGGCGGAAATGCGATACGGCACTTCGGCGTAGAGCGGCTGCTGCTTCTGCGGCGCCGGCGTGAAGCGGAGAATCGTCAGGTTCGACTGCGTGGCCAGCCCCTGAATCCGGCGCAGCGTATCGGCCACGTCCTTCTGCTCGGGCAGCACGTTGCGAAGGCTTTCGAGCTTCGCCTCGAGCTCGGTCACCTGCGATTGAAATTCCGGTAGACGCCGCGCGGTCGCGACGCCCTTGTTGATGTCCGCGCGCAGCGCCGTGAGATGCGTCTGGCGCATCGCGATGTCCTTCTGCACTTCCGACACGTAGAAGTTCCAGAACCCGAACACGGCGCCTGCGCAGACGACGACGAATGCGCCGATCTGGCCGTACCACGGGAGTTTGGTGAGCGAGAGTTCCATGTCTCCTGCCTGCTATCCGTCCGCCGTCACCGCGCCGGCGGGCGCGCACCGCGTCCACCGCGGACCGGCCGCGGCTGCCGGGCTGTCGAGATTCTCGAATTGGGCGCGAATGGTGAACCGCACGAGATCGCCCGTCTGCGCGTTCTGCTCGACCTGGCTGTCGACGATCTCCACTGGCCGCTTGAACCAGGCGCTCCCCTCCATGTTCGCGACGAAATCCGAGAGCGCCGTCAGCGACGTCGTGCGGCCGTCGATCGTGAATTCCCTGTCCTTCTGCGTCATCGCCGTGAGCCACAGGCGATCGGGCACGCTCTTGCTCACCTCGTCCAGCACGTGGACGGGACCCGTCTGACCTCGTCGGAGCTGCTCGATGAGCGTGACGCGCTGCTGCAGTTGCGCCTTGCGCGTCTCGAACTTCTGGACCTGCCCGAGCACGGATCGCAGCTGCTGCGTCTCCGTCTCGGCCCGCGTGATCGCGGTGTCGAGGTCCATGGATTCCTTGCGGAGCGACCAGAACCACCAGCCGATGCCCAGCGCGGTCGACAGGAGGATCAGGGTCGCGCCAATCGTGACGCGCTGGGCGGCCGGAATGACCGCGCGCGGGCGCTTCGTGCGCTCCCGTTCGACGGCGAGGAGGTTGATGCGAATCATCGGTCGTTTCACCCGACGCAGCGCGAGGCCGACGGCCACGGCCACGGTGGGGGCCATGTCGGCCGGCGCGTCGACCTGGAACTTCTTCGCGTCGAACGAGATCTTCTTGAACGGATCGAAGGGCTCGACGGGCGCGCCAAAACGCTCGGCCAGACTCTCGGTGAAGCCTTCGGCGCGCGAGGCGCCGCCGCTCAGGACGATTCGATCGATGCGATCGGAGGCCGCCGTGGTCTTGAAGAAGTCGAACGTCTTCTGGATCTCGAGCATGACGTTCTCGGTCACCGCCCGGAGCACGGGACGCGCATCGTCGTACGATGCGCCGTCGGTGACCTGCCCGCGCTTGAGCAGGTCCGCCGTCTCGTACGGCAGGTTCAGCTCGCGCTGCAATGCTTCCGTGTACGCGTTGCCGCCGACGGAGATGTCTCGCGTGAAGACGGACTGATCGCCCTGGAGAATGTTGATGTTCGTGGCGCTCGCGCCGCAATTGAGCAGCACCGTGACGGCGGTCGCGTCGATGCCGTAGTTGACCTCGTACGCGTTCTGAAGCGCGAACGCGTCCACGTCAACCACCACGGCGGTCCGTCCGGCCTGCGCGATCACGCCGGTGTAGTCGGCGATCTTCTCCTTCTTCGCGGCGACGAGGAGTACCTCGAGGTTGTTGCGGCCGGCCGCGGGATCCCCCTTGTCGAGGATCTGGTAGTCGAGGTTGACGTCCTGAATGTCGAACGGGATGTACTGCTCCGCTTCCCAGTAGATGGATTCCGAGAGCTCGGCCTCGGTCATCATCGGCAGCGTGATCTTCTTCACGATGACGGCGTTGCCCGACAGCGACGCCGCCACCTCCATCGTCTTGATGTTGCGGCTCTCGAACAGCCGCCGGATGGACTCGGCGACCGACGCGGCATCGATGATGGCGCCGTCGACAATGCTGTCGGGTGGGACCGGCTCGCTGCCGAACCCGGTCACCTTGTATCCCTTGCCGGCCGGCCTCAGCTCGATGGCTTTGACAGCGCTCGAACCGATGTCCAGGCCGACCAGGGCTTTCGCTTTGCGAAACACCGTGGTCGTCCTATCCTGCGATCTCGTGCAAGTGATTGTCGGAACGGCCGGGCGCCTTCACGTGGTGCGCGCGATCGTTGCACGCGCCGCGTCGTGACCCAGCCGCATGTCGTTATCGGCGGAACCCCTTTCGGCAAGTCAGGTGCCACGACGGCGACGCCCTCAATTCCGGAAGAACTGCGCAAAATCGGGATCGATGGCGCGTGAATCGCGGCGGAGGTCGTAACAAAACCGTACTCGGGATACAAAAGCGTGATCGAATTCTGCGATCGGCCGGGATATCCGGTCGGCGTCGCGCGCCAGATCGGTGCTTTCGGGACCCGGTCCGCGTCCACGCTATCCCGTGAGCCTCCGGGCGTTGACAATTCTCCTAATCATCGGTATCCTTTTGGTTTGCCGTCCCAAGAGAGACCGACTGCCTATGCCGGCTCCGGCCGTGCGGCGGGAGGTCCAGCGGAGGCCGAAAGGGATTCCATGCGTTCGTTTGTTCCCACTGCCGGCAGTGTGGAGCGGCAGTGGCACGTCATCGACGCCGAAGGCCAGGTGCTTGGGCGCGTCGCGACGGAGGCAGCCCGCCTGCTCCAGGGCAAGCACAAGGCGGTCTATACGCCGCATATCGACACCGGGCGACCACGTCGTGGTCGTCAATGCGGCGAAGGTCCGGCTGACCGGCCGGAAGGACGAGCAGAAGCTCTATCGCTATCACAGCGGATACGAAGGTGGATTGCGCGAGGAGCGCGCCGTCGAGGTCCGCGCGAAGCAGCCCGACCCGGCTCGTCGAAGAAGCCGTGCGCGGCATGCTGCCGAAGACGAAGATGGGCCAGGCGATGTGGAGCAAGTTGAAGGTCTATGCCGGCGCGGAGCATCCGCACGCGGCGCAGAAGCCGAAACCGGCCGCGCTGGCCGGACGATCGGCATCATCGAAAACTTCTACGAGGAGCGAGGTCGCATAAGTCGTGGCAGCAGCTATTCAGTACTACGGCACCGGCCGGCGGAAGACGTCCACGGCTCGTGTGTTTCTGAGGCCCGGATCCGGCGGGATGATCGTCAATCACAAGCCAGTCGAGCAGGCCTTCCCCACCGAAGCCCTTCGCACCCAGATCAAGCAGCCGCTGCAAGTGACCGAAACGGCCGACAAGTTCGATGTGCTCGCGACCATCGCCGGCGGCGGCATTGCCGGCCAGGCCGGGGCGCTGCGCCTCGGCATCGCGCGCGCGCTGGTCGAGTACAACATCGAGCTCCGGCAGCGGCTCAAGAAAGCCGGCTTCCTGACGCGCGACGCGCGCATCAAGGAACGCAAGAAATACGGCCAGAAGGGTGCGCGCAAGCGCTTCCAGTTCAGCAAACGGTAACGCGGGCATGGGCTCAGTCACGGCTCAGTGATTGATGGAGGACCTTTGAGCGGTATTGCGTTGAAGGATTTGCTCGAGGCAGGCGTCCATTTCGGACACCAGACCAAGCGCTGGAACCCGAAGATGAAGGCGTACATCTTCGGCGAGCGGAACGGGATCTACATCATCGACCTCGCCAAAACCGCGAAGTTGTTCCGGGACGCCGAAGAATTCGTCACGAACCTCGCCGCCGACGGGCGCACCGTGCTGTTCGTCGGCACGAAGCGCCAGGCGCAGGACGCGATCGCCGAGGAAGCACAGCGCTCGGGCATGTTCTTCGTCAATCAGCGGTGGCTGGGCGGGCTCCTCACCAACTTCACGACGATCCAGCGCAGTCTCGCGCGCCTGCGGGATCTCGAGGCGATGGAGACCGACGGCCGCTACGAGACGCTCTCGAAGAAGGAAATCGCGCAGCTCGAGAAGGAAAAGCGGAAGCTGCAGAAGAACCTCGAAGGCATCCGTCATATGAGCCGCCTGCCCGACGCCTTGTTCGTGGTCGACACGCGCAAGGAGAAGATCGCGGTCGACGAGGCGCGCAAGCTCAAGATTCCCGTCATCGGCGTCGTGGACACCAACTGCGATCCCGACGAAGTCGACTTCGTGATCCCCGGCAACGACGATGCGCTGCGGGCGATCCGGTTGTTCGCGTCGAAGATTGCCGAGGCCGTCATCGCGGGCCGCGGACTCGGCGAGGCATCGCGGGGCGACGACTCGGAAGGCGATGGGGACGACCGCGGACGCCGCTCGCGCCCGAACCGGCCGGCGCCCCGCGCGGAACAGGCCACGACCCAGCGTCGGTCTGACCGTCGCACGCTTCCCTACGCGCCGGCCATGCATCACGAGGCCGGCGTTTTTGTGTACAGGATCGTTCTTCGGAATGCGGGATCCGGAATGCGGAACGCGGGAGCGCAGACAGCGATGACTGCGGATACCGCAGACCGCGCTCCCACATCCGCGAGCAGGAGAGAGCAGCATGGAGATTACGGCCGCAATGGTGAAGACGCTCCGCGACGCGACCGGCGCGGGCATGATGGAGTGCAAGGCCGCGCTGAGCGAGGCCAACGGGGACATGGAAGCGGCCACGACGCTCTTGCGCAAGCGAGGCCTCGCCCAGGCCGCGAAGAAAGCCGGACGGTCCACCTCCGAGGGGCTCATCGGCCACTACATTCACATGGGCGGCAAGCTCGGTGTCCTCGTGGAGGTGAACTGCGAGTCGGACTTCGTCGCGCGAACCGACGACTTTCAGGCGCTCGCGAAGGAGCTGGCGATGCACATCGCGGCCGCCAACCCGACCTACGTGCGGCGTGACGAGGTCCCGGCCGACGTCCTCGCGCGCGAGCGCGAAATCTATCGCGAGCAGGTCAAGGACAAGCCGGCGCAGGTCGTCGACAAGATCGTCGAGGGGAAGCTGGAGAGCTACTACGAGCAGTTCTGCCTGATGGACCAGTTCTCCATCCGCGATCCCAAGACGCGGATCCGCGACGTCGTCCAGGCGGCGATCGCCAAGCTGGGCGAGAACATCACGATCTCGCGCTTCGTGCGGATGAAGCTCGGTGAAGCGGCGTCGTTGCCAATATAATTGACAGCCATGTCGCCGGCCTACCGTCGCGTCCTGCTCAAGCTCTCCGGCGAAGCGCTCATGGGCGAGCAGGCCTTTGGCATCGACCCTGCCGTCGCCACGCAGATCGCCAAGGATATCGCCGAGATCCAGCAGCTCGGCGTCCAGACGGCGGTGGTGATTGGCGGCGGGAACCTGTTCCGCGGCCTCGCGGCCAGCGCCAAAGGCATGGACCGCGCGACTGCGGATTACATGGGGATGCTCGCCACGGTCATCAACGCGCTGGCGTTGCAGGATGCGCTGGAGCACGTGGGCGTGAATACGCGCGTGGCCACGGCGATCGAGATGCGCGCGGTGGCCGAACCGTTCATCCGCCGGCGCGCCGTGCGCCACCTCGAGAAAGGTCGCGTGGTCGTCTTCGCGGCCGGAACAGGCAACCCCTATTTCACGACCGACACCGCGGCGGCGCTCCGCGCGATGGAAATGAAGGCCGATGTCATCCTCAAGGGAACGAAGGTCGACGGCATCTATACCGCGGATCCCATGCTCCACCCGACCGCGACGAAGTTCGACACGATCAGCTACATCAAGGTCCTCGAGCAGGGCCTGAAAGTGATGGACGCGACGGCTATCTCGCTGTGCATGGACAACCGGCTGCCAATCGTCGTGTTCAACCTGCGGACGCCGGGTAATCTGCGGCGGGTCATCATGGGCGACGCGGTCGGCACCGTCGTCAGCGCTGCGTAACGTTGGGGATCGCAATGGATGTCAATGATTTGAAAGGCCTGTTCGTCGAAGTGAAGAAACGGATGGACGGCCACATCGATCATGTACGGCGCGAGCTGGGCGGCGTCCGGACGGGCCGGGCCTCGGTCAACGTGCTCGACTCGGTCCACGTGGAGGCCTACGGATCGCAGATGCCCCTCAATCAGGTGGCGTCGCTCTCCATCCCCGAACCCACGCTGATTCTCGCGCAGCCGTTCGACCCGTCGCTGATGTCGGCAGTGGAGAAGGCGATCAGGAGCTCGAACCTCGGACTGAATCCGACCAACGACGGCAAGGCCATCCGGATTCCGATTCCGCCGCTGACCGAAGAGCGCCGCAAAGAGCTCTCGAAGCTGGTGCACCGCTATGCCGAGGAAGGGCGCAACGGCGTCCGCCAGGTCCGCCGCGACGCAAACGATCGCCTGAAGAAACTGCTCAAGGACCACAAGATTTCAGAAGACGACGAGCGGCGCGGGCTGGACGAAGTCCAGAAGATCACCGATCATCACGTCTCGCTCATTGACGATATCCAGAAGAAAAAGGACGCGGAGCTGCTCGGCAAATAGCGCTCCTCGTCCGACTGGGCGACTGCAGAATGCAGAGTCCCGATTGACCATTGATCACTGCGATTGACCACTGTTCAGTGGGATCGACGATGGGCATTGAAATCGCCTCTCCCCACTGCAATCCAGGATCTCCAATCTTCGAATGACGATCGCCACCGGCCATTCCGTCGATCGCCGATAACCCACTGGACCATTCGTGCCTCGGCAATCTGCAATCGCCAGTCTGCAATTGACGTCGTACTTCACTCACCTCGAATGTAGCGTCCCGTGCGGCGCCGGACCGTACGATCCGCGCGTCGAGCAGCACCTCTGCACGTGCGGCGCTCCCCTGCTCGCGCGTTACGATCTGACAGCCGCGCGCGCGTGGCGCCGTGACTCGCTCGCGGCGCGCGACGCGACGATGTGGCGGTATCGCGAGCTGATGCCGGTCTTCGAGGGTGAGGCCCCGGTGACGCTCGGGGAAGGGTGGACACCCTTGATCCACGCGCGACGGTTGGGCGCCGCGCTCGGCCTGACGCGGCTGTTCATCAAGGACGAGTCGCTCAACCCGACCAACTCGTTCAAGGCGCGCGGGCTCGCCGCCGCCGTCACCCGGGCAGCTGCGCTCGGCGCACGAACGCTGTCCGTACCGTCCGCGGGGAATGCCGCCAATGCGATGGCCGCGTACGCCGCGGCGGCCGGGCTCGAGGCGAAGGTGTTCATGCCGAGGGACGTCAAGGTCCCATTCATCCGCGAATGCGAGCTGTATGGGGCCGACGTCACGCTCGTGGACGGTCTGATCACCGACGCGGGGCGCATCGCCGCCGAACGGGGTAAGGCGCTCGGCTGGTACGACGTGTCGACGTTGAAAGAGCCGTACCGCATCGAAGGCAAGAAGACGATGGCGTACGAGCTGGGCGAGCAGCTTGACTGGACGTTTCCGGATTGGATTGTCTATCCCACCGGCGGCGGCACCGGCATGGTCGGCATGTGGAAGGCGTTCGACGAGCTCGAAGCGATCGGATGGAAGCCGCGCGGACCGCGCCCGAAGATGGTCTCGGTTCAAGCCGAGCACTGCGCGCCAATCGTGCGGGCGTTCGAGCAGGGGGCGGAGCGATCGGAGATGTTTCCAGACGCGCGCACGATTGCCGACGGCCTGCGCGTGCCGAAAGCCATCGGGGATTTTCTCGTGCTGCGTGCCGTTCGCGAGAGCGGCGGAACGGCGCTGGCCGTGTCCGACGCCGACATGGTCGCTGCGATGCGCGAGATGGGGCGGATGGAGGGCGTCAGCGCAGCACCCGAGGGCGGCGCGGCCCTGCACGCGGTGAAGATGCTCGTCGCGCGCGGCGACGTGAAGCCGTCCGAGACCGTCGTGGTGTTCAATACGGGCGGCGCGCTGAAGTATCTCGACGTGCTGACGCCCTGAGCCCTCGTGGTATAATGTGCGCTTGCTCCGCAGCACGGCGGCCTCGTCGTGCACGTGCGGTTCACCCTCGAGAGTGGGCGGCTAGCTCAGTTGGGAGAGCGCCGCGTTCGCAACGCGGAGGTCGGGAGTTCGAGCCTCCTGCCGTCCACCAACTTTCCTTAGCAATTCCCGCAAGTCTGAGAGCGCGTCAGCGGGCGCCGCGTCCGTTGTGACCAGATTGTGACCACTGCGGCAAACGCGAACGTGGCGAGCGCGTCCGCTTGCCTGGCCTCGGTCGGGTGCGTGTACCACTCGAACACGATCGCGATTAGGAGCGCTTGCGGGTGCCGGCCCGCGTGCGCTCCGCTTTCGATGCTGAGACCCCATTCGAGAGCTCCAACGCTCAATTCGCGGCGCTCTAGCATAGTCAGTGAAGCGCCAACCTCACGGCCGACATTCGGCGGTACCACCAGCGCCGCGATGGCGCGACGTTCGACCGGCGTCAGTCTGGGCGTTCGGACTTCACCTGGATTGCTCGAACATCTGCCGAGCCGATTGCGATGATGTCGAACACGCCCAGGCTGCCGCCGGCCTTGGTCACACGTAGCCCTCGGCCTCGAGAAGGCGAATGCACTTCAATTCCGCCCTGCGCCCTTGCGCGTGCTCATTCGAAGACTCCCGAGGTGTTCCTACTGACAGAGGCGTCCGCCTGTTTGCTTTCACGTACGTCCCACGGCCGCGCGTGGTGGGGTAATTTATGTACTTCACAAGCCTTTGTCATTGCCCGGTTACCCGTCCCTGATACGCTCCTACCGTGATTCCGATCTCGCCCCCATCGCAACGCCGAGCCACCACCTTGCTTCATCCTCCCTGTCCTCCCTGTGTCAGGTGCGGCGACCTCAACAAGGTCCGCTACACAATCCAGACCGACAAGGGCTCCTATTGCCTCTGCGACGCCTGCCAGAACATGTGGGAGGTCCAGTTCGAGCCGCCGACGAGCGACGAGTCCGAATAAAAAGGCGGAGCCGAGCATAGTCTGGAAAACGCCAATACTCTTTGCTCACATTCGCGGTACGGTCAGCGCGACGATCGTCTCCCGTTTGAATGGCGAGAAGTCGCGCACAGATTCCAGCTCTTCCGACTGTAGAGGCACTCGGCTTGCTGCCGGGCACTCGCGTCGTCGTCAGAAGGGAGGAACCATGACCCGCAGTGCCGTTATTGTGGCGTCTGTAGCCGTACTGTGCCTCACAGTGAGCCGTGAGTCTCGAGCAGAGCCGGTTCGGATTACTGGAGGAGTCCTCGACTTCAACGGTGCACTTGGTGGCGGTGTAACTCAAGCTGGTTTCCTCTCGGTCTTTGGCAATCGCGGCTTCTCGGCCGACGGATTGGTGGACTCAACCGAAACGCGCGTCGATCCGATCGCCAACTGCTTTCCATGCGAGCCCGGCTCAACGATTCCCGTGGGCGTGTGGATCGTGGGGTCGGGACTCGCAAACGGACGGGTCACGCTCGATGGCCAGACCTATTCCGACATCAACGGCCAAAATTCGCCGGACGATCTTTCCCTTGACCTGACGGGAACGATCATCTTTCCGGCTTGGCGAAACGCACCGGTGTCGATCAGCGCCCCCTTTGATGCCGATGGATTCTTTCAACACCATGATCGTCTCACCGGAAACCTTCTCTTCCAGGTCCCGATACGCGGCGGCGGCACGGCGACGCTCAATTTGGCGCCCGAGGCCGGCGGAACTTGGGCCCTTGGGACTTTCCGCTATGACTTCGTGGCGACGCCCACGCCGGAACCGGCCACGCTGACGATGGTGGGCGCACCTCTCGTGGCTGCGCTGATCCGGGCGAGAAAACGTCGCGACCGGACAGCCACTATTCAGTTGTCAACGAGCACGCCGACGGCGTAACTGCGTTTCCTCGTTCGAGCGCGAAGCGACAGTGCACCTCTCGGAAAGGAGCCCACGATGACTAGATCTGCTGTGTGTGTGACGTGCGTGACTCTGTTGTGCCTGGGCGCCTTCCTCACGCGCGCAGGCTGACGAGGTCAAGTCGTTCAGCGTTGATCTCACCGGGGGGTTCCTGCTGTTTTTTCCTCTCGTGAGCGTGCACGGGCACGATCTCCATGGGTTTTCCTGTCACGACTGCCGCCACGTGTTCTATCTGCGGACCGCTGACCTTCAACGTGAAAGCGACAAGAAGCGAGGAACTGTGCGGCCGCGCCAGCCCAAGAACCGCCCGAAGCATTGACGCCCATCTCCGCCCAGCCGGAATAGGACTCAGGTCCGCGAACTGTCATCTACCGTACATTTCGAGAGGGCCGTCCGTGATACGGTGGTCCCTTCGGTTCCCCACAAATTGAAGGTCGGCTCCCGATGCTCGTCGGTCGCATCTGTCCCAAATGTCGTTCCTTTGACGTGCGTGAAGTCCCCGTGCAGGGGGATGACCTGCACGGCTACCGGTGCCACGACTGTCATCACGCCTTCTACATCTCGTCTGAGACGCTTCAGCGGGAGCAGGCGGACCAGGAGGCCGGGAAAGTCGTCCGGCTGCCGAGCCCTCGGAAGCGTAGCTAACGCGTTGACCACCCGCCGATCGTGCCTGTATCGGCAGCGGGTTCGCGCCGCGCGGGTGGCGCGATTGTGCGATGACGCGTTCGGCGAGTGCTGTGGTCTCGCGAGCGTCGTACCGGACGCGGAGGTCGGGAGTTCGAGCCTCCGGCCGTCCACCAGCTTTTTTTCACGCTCATTTCCCGTTCTGCCCACGTTCTGCCCATCGCCAGTCGCGCATCGGCCATCGCCAGATATCTCCGATTCATTCAGGATGGAAGGCCATACTGCTGTACGTCTGTGAACGGTGCGGAGCGCAGTGGACGATTCCGCCGCCGCCGATCGAATTTCCGCCGGCAGGCCAGAACGAAGAGTGAGCGAGACGGACCTCGCGAGCGACATGCGGACTGTCGGATCTTGTCTCGCGTCCGGGACGCGATCGCGTCCGCTCACAGCCTGACACGTCAGGAAACTTCAACGGCGTGGCGGTATGGTGAGCTGCGCACCGCAGACCCTGCACTCATACAAAAGAGGAATGTTCACCGGCGCCGTGCGCGCCGCGTTCTGCAGATTCATTCCGCCGTGGGCGCCGTAATCGAGGCAGTCGCGTGTGACCGGAGGGGATGATGGCGCGCCCGCGAGGTCTAGGACTGGTCCCGCCTCATTCGGCGTCGCTGGCACTCGAATCGCTAGTGGCCTCGTCGACGATCTTCCCTCGCCGTCGGAGCATGGTCTCCACGAGGCCGCGGAGCGCCTGCGCGGCGACGGCGTGCGCCGAGGTCACGCGCCGGAGGTCGTCGAGATCCGCGTCGGGAAAATCGGCTCGCGAATCGAGAGCCTCCACGCGCGGCACGAGCTCCATCACCTGGTCCCCTGTCTGCCGGGCGCCGCGCATCGCAGCCTTCAGCGCGTCGACCTCTCCCGGATTCGTCATGCGCGCCACTTTACCGCAATTACAGCTTTGGCATCCGCGCACGGATTTGGTCACTTCCGCGGCCTGCCGACGGCGACCGGTGCGCGTAAACGCCTTGTCGATGGAGGGATAGGCGGCGCTGACACAAACGGTACCGATGGTGCGCGGGTTGCACAGTCGAAGCCGTTTAAGTCGATGGCCGGAGCCGCTCTCTCGACCGATTCGTCGCTCTCCTCCTCCGGGTACGAGGATGGACTCGGGCGCCGTGTCCTCGCGTTCGATCGCGAGACCGGCGGCATGCTCGAGCGGCTGATCCTCCGCCCCGAGCTGAGCGCCTTCCAACAGGTGCTGCGCGAACGCGTCGCTACGCTGGCGTCTATCGAAGACGAGCGCTTCGCCCGCCCGCGCGGAAGTCAGGCCCGACGAAGAAGGCCGCCTGACCGTTGTCTCCGAGTTCGTCGCCGGCCGACGGCTCTCCGAGATTCTCGACGCCGCGGTCGACGCCGGCATCGCCCCAGGGATCGACGCGGCGCTCGGGCTGCTCCTGGAGCTGCTGCCCGCGCTCGGCAACCTGCACGGTCTTGCACGGTTCGCGCACGGATCCATCGCACCAGGTCGAGTCCTGTTCACGCCCGCGTGTCAGCTCGTTCTGCTCGACGCGATCTACGCCGCTCCGCTGGAACGTCTGCAGTTCAATCGGCAGCGGCTGTGGGTCGAGCTCGGGATTGCGGTCCCTCCGTCGGCCGGCGCCGTCCGGTTCGACGTGGCTGCCGACCTGACGCAGGCCGCGATGGTCGCCGCGTCGCTCGTCGTCGGCCGGCCGCTCACCGATCAGGACTATCCGAACGGCGTGACCGCGCTGCGCGACGAGATTCTCGACGTCGCACGCATTCGCGGCTCCGCGGTCTTCGCCAGCGGCGTCCAGCGATTCTTCGATCGCGTCCTCCCGCTGGCCGGACGCCGGATCTACTCGTCGGCCGACGATGCGGTGCTCGACCTGCGGCAGCTGGTGCGCCGCGAGCTTGGCGTCGATGCGTGCCGGAGCGCGCTGATTGATTTCCTCCATCAGGTTGAGGCTGCGGAGCTCGAATACGCCACAACCGAGGCGGCCCGGCTGGAGACGCTCGAAGCCGAGCGGCTGGTTCGCGAGAAGCGCGCGCGCGAGCGCGCCGATGAGGCCGCTCGTGAAGCCGCGCGCCTCGAGGCCGAACGGCGCGACCGCGAGCGACTGGAGTCGGATCGGCTCGCGCAGGAGCGTCTTGCGCGGGAACGCGCGGACGCGGCACGTCTCGAAGCCGAACGCCTGGAGGCCGAACGACGCGAGCTCGAGCGTCTCGAGCTCGAACGCCTGGAGCGGGAGCGCGCCGAGCGGGAGCGGCTCGAGGCCGAACGGCACGAGCGGGAACGGCAGGAACGCGAGCGGCGCGAGCAGGACCGTCGCGAGCGCGAAGAGCTCGAGCGTCAGCGGCTCGAGCAGGAGCGTCTTGCGCGCGAGCGCGCGGAGGCGATGCGCCTCGAGGCCGACCGCCTCGAAGGCGAGCGCAAGGAACGGGAACGTCTGCAGGCCGAGCGGCTCGAACAGGAGCGCCTCGCCCGCGAACGCGCGGACGCCGCACGCCTCGAAGCCGAGCGGCTCGAGGCCGACCGCAAGGAACGCGAGCGGCTCGAAGCCGAACGCCTGGAGGCCGAGCGGCGCGAACGCGCACGGCTCGAGGCTGACCGGCTGGAACGCGAGCGCCTCGAGCGCGAACGTCTCGAGGCCGAGCGCGCCGAACGCGAACGACTCGAACGTGAGCGTCAGGAACAGGAGCGTCTGGCTCGCGAGCGCGCGGAGGAAGCGCGGCGCGAGGCAGAACGCCTCGAGGCCGAACGCCGGGAACGAGAACGGCAGGAGGCCGAGCGCCTCGAAGCGGAACGTCTCGAACGTGAGCGGCTCGAAGCCGAGCGCGTCGAACGCGAGCGGCAGGACCGCGAGCGGCTCGAGCAGGAACGGCTGGCGCGCGAACGGGCCGAACAGGCGCGGCGCGAGGCCGAGCGCCTCGAGGCGGAACGGCGCGAATTCCAGCGACTCGAAGCAGAGCGGCTGGAACGCGAGCGGATCGAGCGCGAACGGATTGAAGCCGAGAACGCGGAGCGCGAGCGAATCAAGCGCGAGCGGCTCGAGCAGGAGCGCATCGCCCGTGAGCGCGCCGAAGCGGCCCGGCTCGAAGCGGAGCGCCTCGAGGCCGAACGCCTCGAGCGCGAGCGCATCGAGCGTGAGCGTCTCGAAGCAGAGCGGCGTCGAACGCGAGCGGATCGAACGCGAGCGGCTCGAGCAGGAGCGCATCGCCCGCGAACGCGCGGAGGCCGCACGACTGGAAGCCGACCGGCTCGAAGCGGAGCACCGCGAGCGCGAGCGCCTCGAGGCGGAACGACTGGAGGCCGAGCGCAGGGAACGCGAGCGGCTCGAAGCCGAACGACTCGAGGCTCAACGCCTGGCGCGCGAGCGCGAGGAGCAGGAGCGCATCGCACGCGAACGCGCGGAAGCCGCCGCGCGCGAAGCCGCACGGCTCGAAGCCGAGCGTCAGGAGCGGGAACGCGCGGAAGCGGAGCGCCTCGAGTCCGAGCGGGCGGAACGCGATCGGCGCGAGACGGAGCGCCGTGAATGGGATCGCCTGGCGCGCGAGCGCCAGGAGCAGGAACGCCTGGCGCGCGAGCGGGCCGACGCCGCATTGCGCGAAGCGGAACGACTCGAGGCCGAGCGGCTCGAGGCCGAGCGGCAGGAACAAGAGCTGCTGGAGGCGGAGCGCCTGGAACAGGAGCGCCTCGAGCACGAACCGGACGAACCGCCGGCGTCCCGACGTTCGGATCGCGACGCGGCAGCGGCCGCCGCGCAAGGCGGCAAGCGCCGCAAGCGCGAGCGATCCGCGCGCGCCAGAAAGGATCGTCTCCGGTCCACAGCGCCTGCGACCGACGCGAAATCAGCACCGCAGCCCACATCGTCGTCGCCGTCGGGGTGGCTCGTTCCGCCCGAGCGCGCCGCCGCCTTCGAGCCGCCGATTCCAGCTGCGCCGCAGATTCAACCGCCGCCTCAGCGCGCGTATCCGATCTACGTGCCGCCGGCCGACACCGCCGCATCGTGGGTCGTGACGCAGCCGCCGCCTCCACCTGCCGCGCCGGCGCCACCGCCGCCACCGGTCCGGCCGGTGGCGCCGATCATCACCGACGTGCCGCAGTTTGCCGCCGGCGCAACGATCGCCACGCAACCGGCGTCGGCGCCGATTCGGCTCAAACAGGACACCGGGAAGTTCCGTCAAGGCAGCCTGGCTCCGCGACCCGAGCCCAGGCGTCAGTCGGAGGTGCCCTCGCGTCCGGATCTCTTCGAGCCCGTCGATCGATCCGAAGGCAAGACGTTCCCGTGGAAACTCGCGGTCATCGGCATCGTCGTGCTCGTCGGCGTCATCGGGGCCGCCGTGCTGTGGCTGCCGGGCTCGAAGCCGGCTGAGTCCGGCGCTCCAAGAACGACAGCGGGTGCGCCGTCACAGCAGGCACCGATTGTCGAAGAGCCTCCAACGACCGGTGAAATCACCATCTCGACGCAGCCGGCAGGCATTCGTGTCCTGCTCGACGGCAAGCCCGCGGGCGAGTCGCCGACGACACTGAAGGAAGTACCGCCGGGCCGACACGTCGTGACGCTTCTCGGCAGCGCGGGCGCGATGAAACGAACCGTTCGGGTCGAAGCCGGCAAGACGGTTCCGCTCGACATCCCGATCTTCTCGGGCTTCGCCGCCATCTCGGCGCCCATCGTCATCGACGTCGCCGAGAACGGCAAGTCGCTCGGCACGAGCGAGAATCAGATCATTCTCAGCCCTGGCCATCACGAGCTGCAGCTGACGAATCGGGACCTGCACTACGCCGAGAAACAGGCCGTGGACATCGACCCGGGAGAGGTCAAGCACCTCGAGCTGGATCCGCATGGAACGGTGAACATCAACGCGCAGCCGTGGGCCGAAGTCTGGATCGACGGGAAGAAGATGGGTGAAACGCCGCTCGCCAACCTGTCGATTCCGCTCGGC
Source organism: uncultured Acidobacteriota bacterium (assembly GCA_963786615.1). Lineage (GTDB taxonomy): Bacteria > Acidobacteriota > Vicinamibacteria > Vicinamibacterales > 2-12-FULL-66-21 > CAWAZT01. The sequence continues at coordinate 211,345 of CAWAZT010000007.1, read as the reverse complement.
GTTCGAGAGATCGTCTTCAAGCATCCGCAGTTCGGCGAGCGGAAGGTCGTCACCACTGTCGTGGCTGATGCGCCCGGAGCCGTCACGATCGACTTTTCCAAACAGTAGGTCGGATTCGGCATCCGATCTCGCCTACGAGATTCGTAATTCCCTGCACACAATTCGGGCGCATGCCCTCCGCCGGTCAGCAGCCCGTTCGACGCTTCCGGCGCATTTTTTCAGGAATCCACACACTTTTGTCCAGCCGGCGGCGTGGCATTTCTCTTGCCCAAGGCGCGCTGCGTCACTTCTGTTCAGTAATAAGGTGATTTATGTGGCATTGGATTAGGTGTTACGTGACGGGGCACGATTACGGCGTGTGCTGCAACCACGGCCAGATGTTCCTCAGGTGCATCGTCTGCGGTCGACGGTCCGAGGGCTGGGTGGTGCACGGGCATCACGCCCAGGCCGCGACCGTGACGCTAGACCGCAGCTGACGCCCCGCGCGCGGCGCGCGATTGACACCTCACAACTGGTGTGGGGACAATGGAAACGCGCGTCCGCTTGACCACTGGTCCTTTCCTCCTTCGACGCCTCTCTCAAATCGGAGCCGCCGACCCCGAGCGCATCGACGCGCTGACGAAAGAGGGCATTCTCACCCTGGCCGATCTCGAGCTGGCGATCGCCGAAGAGCGCCCTGTCGCGTCCGCTCTACGGCGCGTCGCACACGTCCTCACCGACGAGCAGGAGCCGCTGACCCTCGGCCGCGCCCGAGACATCCTGGATCCCCTGCTCGCGCGACTCAAGGACACGAATCGCGAACTCGAGACGATCGAAATATCCGGCGGGCTTCGTCGCTATGAACAGCTACCTCGCGACCTCGTCGCCGTCGGGCTGTCCGCCGATCCTCCGGCCGCCATCGCATCCGCCGCCAGACTCCCTGATTTCTCCGACATTCTGCATCGCTCGAACCGCAGGCTCATCGCGAAATACCAGGGACACGAGATCGATCTGCGCGTCGGCACACGCGAGGACTGGGGTTCGCTGCTGTTCATCACGACCGGGCCGACCGACCACGTCGCGGAGGTCCTGCGCCGGCGCGGTCGCAGGCTGTGCTCGAGCGAGGAAGAGTGTTACGCGCACATCGGCGCGAGCTACGTGCCGCCGGAAGTACGGGATTCGCCGGTGTTCTCGACGTGGCGCTTGCGGGACCTCTTCCCCGCCTCGTCACGCGTGCCGACATTCGCGGCGACTTGCACATGCACACCACGTACAGTGACGGGCGCGACGCACTGCATGACATGGTCGCGGAGTGCAGCGCGCTCGGATACGAGTACATCGCGATCACCGATCACTCCGAGCACGCGGCGACGTTTCGAACGCTCGATCGCGATGGCCTCGAGCGGCAGCGCGACGAGATCGCGCTCGTGCGCGAGCAGTTTCCTGCACTGACGATCCTCCATGGGATCGAGGCCGATATCCTGCACGACGGCCGGATCGATTGCGCCGATGACGTGCTTGGTGTCGCTTGACATCGTCTTGGCGTCGCTGCACGAACGCGACGGCGATGATGGGCGGCGGCTGACGAGGCGCTGCCTGAAGGCCATTCAGCATCCGCTCGTCTCGATCATCACGCACCCTCAGAACCAGCTCGTCGGTCATCGCGCGCCGTACGACATGGACTACGAGGCGATTTACGAGGCTGCCGCAGCGACAGGAACCGCGCTCGAGATCGACGGCGCGCCTGCTCATCTGGATCTCGACGGGCCGCACGCCCGAGACGCTGCGGGGCACGGCGTCACCCTGACGATCGACAGCGACTGTCATCGGGCGCGATGGCTGGATCGGCAGATGGATTTTGGCGTTGGCACGGCCCGGCGCGGCTGGGTTGAGCCACGCCAGGTACTGAACACCCGGACCTCTGGCAGACGTGCGCGCGTTCATCTCCCGCAAGCGGAATCGGCGCTGACGAAGGAACCGCGAACGGCGGATCCGGAAGTGGTACACTCGACGCACCGAGGTCATCGATTCCGGAATGCGCATTCGACGAGGTCTGACGGCGCTCGTGGCGATGGTGGCGACACCTCTGCTGGCTCAATCCCCGGCCCAACCTGCCAGGGGAGATCGCCCGGCGCCTGCAGGCCCGCTACGACACCGTGCGCGATTTCACCGCAGATTTCTCGCACACCTATGCGGGCGGCGTGCTCAAGAAAACCACCACCGAACGGGGCACGCTGCAGGTCAAGAAGCCCGGGCGCATGCGGTGGGAATATGTCGAGCCCGAGCACAAGCTGTTCGTCTCCGACGGCCGGAAGATCTACTCGTACCTCCCAGCCGACAAGCAGGTGATCATCAGCCCGATGCCGGCCGACGATCAGGCGACGACGGCGGTCCTCTTCCTGGTCGGCAAGGGCAATCTCACCAGAGACTTCGACGCGAGCTACGACCAGGGCGGGCGCGCCGGACACGTGGGCCTTGAAGCTCACGCCGAAGCAGCCCCAGCGCGATTACGACTGGCTGATCCTCGTTGTCGATCGCGAGTCGCTGCGCATTCGGACCCTCGTGGCCGTGGAGCGGGAGGGTGGCCGTTCGACCTTCGAGTTCACCAACTATCGGGAAAACACCGGTTTGGCCGATAAGATCTTCGCGTTTCGGATTCCGCGGGGTGTGGATGTCGTCAACGCCGACTCATCGGGCCGTTAACGGGACGGCTGCCGGGGCGCTGCTGCTGGCGGTCCTGCTCGCGGGCTGCGCCACGGCCACGGCCATGCGCACCGGCCGGCAGGCCGAGCAGGCCCTCGACTACGACCGCGCGATCGCCGAGTACACGAAGGTGGTGCGCGCGGACCCGGGCAACGTCGACGCGCGCACCTCGCTCGGACGGGTCAAGCTGCGGGCCTCGCAGGAGCACACCTTCGCGGCCCGTCGTCTCGCCGCTCTCGATCGCTTCGAGGAGGCGGTGGTCGAGTACCAGATCGCCGCCGAGCTGAACCCGACGGACGCGCTCGTCGACGCCGCATTGCGCGAGACGCGTCAGCGGCTGCGCACGAAGGTCAACGTGACCCGCGATGGGCGGACGGATCTCGAGAACCTGATCGATCGCACGCGTAATCTCGCGCCGCCAGGCCTGGACCTCCCCGACGGCGCAAAGCTGCCCGGTTCGCTGGTCTTCGGCAACGGCGCGACGTCGCGCGCCGTGTTCATGTCGATCGCGAAGTTCGCAAACATCAACCTCGTGTTCGATCCGGCGTTTCGCGACCAGCCGATCAGCATCGATCTTCGCAACGTCACGCTCGAGGACGCGCTCGATGCGATCACGGCCAGCACACACACGTTCTATCGCGTCACGGCGCCGCGCACGATCACCATCGTCCCCGACGCGCCCGGCAAGCGCCGCGAGTACGAGGAAGCCGTCGTCCGCACCTTCTATTTGAGCAACGCCGACATCAAGGAAGTGATCGACCTGCTGCGGGTGGTGATCGACATCCGGCAGATCTCGCCAATCACGGCCACCAACGCGATCTCGATCAAGGACACGCCGGAACGAATTGCCGCGGCCGCGAAACTGATCAGCGCGGTGGACAAGGCCCGCCCCGAGGTCATCATCGACGTCGAGCTGCTGGAAGTGAACCGGACCCATCTGCAGGAATACGGCCTCCAGATCGCCTCGCCCAACCCGTCTGGCACGCCGACGGGGATCAACGGCACGGTGGACATCAACCGCGACAACTTCACGCTCGCGAACCTGCGCAACCTCACGGCCGCCGATGTCTTCCTGTCCGGCATCCCGGGCGTCTACTACCGGCTGCTCAAGAACGACACGGCCACCAGGACGCTGGCGAACCCGCAGCTCCGCACGTCGGACGGCATCACGGCGGTGGCCCGCTTCGGAGACGAAGTCCCGGTGCCGGTCACGACCTTCGCGCCGCTCGCGGGCGGCGGCATCAACCAGCAGCCGATCACGTCGTTCAACTACCGCACCGTTGGCGTCAACATCGACATCACGCCGCGGCTGCACCACGACGACCAGGTCACGCTCGCGTTGAAGGTCTCGCTCTCGACGCAGTCGGGAACGGGCTTCGGCGGCCTGCCGACCTTCGGCAACCGTGAGATTACGACGACGATCCGGCTCAAGGATGGTGAGACCAACATGCTCGCGGGTCTGATCCGTGACGAGGAGCGGACCTCGCTGGCGGGCGTGCCGGGGCTGAGCGATCTGCCGCTCATCGGCCATCTGTTCGCGTACAACCACAAGGATGCGGCGCAGACCGACATCATTCTCACGCTGACGCCGCACGTGGTGAGGATCCTGGATTTGAACGAGGCGGATCTGCGGCCGTTCCGTCTCGGGCGCGACCTGGGATCGCCCATCAGCGAGCCGGCCGGCAACGTGGGACCGCCCCGCGACCGCGAAGACGCCCTGGACGCGCCGGCTGGAACGCTACCCGCCGTGCCGCGCGCGGGTCAGCCTGGTGCTCCGGCGCCCGACGTTCCCGCAGCCGCTCGAGGGCAAGCTCCCCGGCACGCAGGTTCCCGTGCAGCCGCCGAAGAAACCGGGCGGGGGGTAGAGTCCCTCGTCCCTCGTCCTTCGTCCCTAGTCCGCTCGCACTGCGACCATCGGATCGACGCGGAGCGCCCGACGCGCCGGGATCACGCAGGCGATCAGCGCGACGACGACGAGAATCGCTGCCACCGCACCAAACGTCGTCGGATCGCTGGCCGTGACGCCGAAGAGCGACTCCTGCAGCATGCGGCTCACGAGAACCGCCAGCGCGGATCCGACGACGAGTCCGCCCATCACCAACCACAGGCCGTCGAGCACGATGGACCGCATGATCGACGCGTGGCTCGCGCCGAGCGCCATGCGGAGTCCGATCTCTTTGCTGCGCTGACCGACCAGGTACGCCATCACCCCGTAAAGGCCGATCGTCGCGAGGACGAGCGCGAGCCCCGCGAACACCGCGAGGCCAACCATCTCGAACCGGTCGAGGGCCACGGAGCCCGTCACCAGCGAGGACATGGAGCGTACGGGTGGCATCGGCATCGCGGCATCGATCGACGACAACGCGCGCTCGAGGTTCGCTGAGAGCTCCTGCGCCGGCAATCCCGTTTTGACCACGACGGTCATGAACGTCCACGGGGCCTGCGCGTAGGGCTGGTAGAACTCGGGATCGATCGACTCGCGCAGGCTGCCGTGCTTTGTGTTGGCGACGACCCCGACGATCTCGATCCACGGACCGTCACCCACACGAAATCTATGCCCGATGGGGTTCTGCCCTGCCCAGTACTTCCGGGCCATTGCGTCGTTGACCAAGCCGACCATCGGCGCGCCCTCGCGATCCCGATCGGTGAACGCACGTCCCTGAGACACGCGAATCCCCAGGACGTCGAAGTACGCAGGGCTCACGACGCGAATGCCGCCCCAGGCATCGCTCGCGCTCGACCCGTCGATCATGATGCCGCGCGTGCTGTTGCCGCCCGCAAACGGCAGCCGTCCCGCGGCCGCGACGTCGGTCACGCCGGGAACAGCGCGGACGCGCTCCACGAACTGATCGAAGAACAGCGCCTGCCTGCCGGGCGTCGAATAGCGAGCGACCGGCAGATCGATGCGCACCGTCTGCAGGCCAGCCACGTGGAAGCCCGGATCCGCGCTTCGAAGCATCAGAAAGCTCCGGATCATCAGACCCGCACCCGTGAGCAAGGCGAGCGAAACGGCGAACTCCGCAATCACCAGCACGCGGCGCACGCGGCGTCCTTCTCGCCCGCCTGCCGTCCGACCCGCCGACCGGAGTGCGTCGGCCAGGCTGCGCCGCGCGCTCTGCACCGCCGGCACGCACCCGAACACCAGCCCGGTCACGAGCGAGATGCCGAGCGCAAACAGGAGAATCGGTGCGCTGACGGCCGCATGCACGTCGCGAACGCTGGCCGGCGCGAGCGCCAGCAGCGTCGGCAAGGTCCATGCGGCGACAAGCGCGCCGGCGGCCCCGCCAAGCATTCCCAGCAGCAGGCTCTCCGTGAGCAGCTGACGAACGATCCGCCCGCGGCTCGCGCCAAGCGCGGCTCGGACGCTCATCTCCTGCTGACGCGCCGCCGATCGCGCCAGCAGCAGGTTCGCCACGTTCGCGCACCCGATCAGCAGCACGAATCCGACCGCGGCCATCAACATCAGCAGCGCGGACGCGATGTCGCCAACCAGCCACTCGCGCAGCGGCACGATGCTGAAATCGACGTCTTCCTGCAGCAGGTCGTCCGGATGTCGCTGACGAATCCGGCTGAAGATCACGCGCTTCTCCGCCTGTGCGGCCTGCAGCGACACGCCCGGCTTGAGGCGCGCATAGACACCCAGGTAATGCGAGCTCCGGACCTGCGTCGCATCGACCTCAGGACGAAGCGGATGCTCCGGCACGAGGTGACGTGGCGGAATCCACGCCTGCGTCTCTTCCGGGAAGCCGAACCCTGGAGGCATGATGCCGACGATCGTGAAGGGCTGACCGTTCAGGCTGACCGTCGCGCCAAGCGCATGCGGATCGGCGCCATATCGGCGCTTCCAGTAGGTGTCGGACATGACCACGACGCGTGCCCCGCTGGAGTCGTCTGCCGCTGCCAACGGCCGGCCGAGCGCCGGCCGCACCTGCATGACATCGAAGAATCCGGCCGTGACGACGGCGCCGGCGATGCGTTCTGGCCGGTCGAAGCCGGTCACATCGAACGTGGCGTCCCTCAGCGCGCTCATCGCCGAAAAGCTCTTGGCCTCCCGTTGCCAGTCGAGAAAGAGACCGGGCGCCTGATCGCCGGCCGTCACGATCCGATCGGCATCCGGATACGGCAGCGCGCGCACCAGCGCGGCGTGGACGACCGCGAAGACCGCGGTATTGGCGCCGACGCCGAGCGCAATCGTCAGCAGGACCACCACGGTGAATCCCGGCGTCTTCGACAGGAGCCGCACGGCATAGCGAAGATCCTGGATCAGCACGTCCCTACTCCTTTTGCACCTGCGCGCCAAGGCTGACGAGGCGATCGACGAGCCGGGCATATCCGCGCTCGACGGTTTCCAGTGGGCTGACGCAACTTTCGCCGTCCGCCGCGAGCGCGGCCGCAATGAGCGCCATGCCGGATCGCAGGTCGCGCGTGTCGAGGGCGCGGCCTCGAAGCTTCGTGGGGCCCGTCACGATGATGCGGTGCGAATCGCATAGGAAGAAGTCCGCGCGCATGGCGCTCAACTGTTCGAGCGCGAACAGGCGCAGCTCGTACAGCCAGTCGTGCACGAGGGTCCGGCCGGCGGCCTGCGTCGCGAGCACCGTCACCAGGCTCACCATATCGCTGGGAAAGCCCGGCCACAAGCCGGTCGTGATCCGATGCGCCGCGTGGAGCGTGGATGGCGCGACGGTCAGCCGATCGTCGTCGTAGCGACAGGCCAGACCCATGCGCAAGAGGGGCGCCGCAACCACTTCGAGGTCGCGCGTACGGGCGCCCGTCACCTCGATCTCGCCCCCGGTGATGGCGGCAATCACGCCCCAGCTTCCGGCTTCGATGTAATCACCCGCCAGCGTGTGCCGCGCCCGTCCCAGGCGCGCCGGCGGCTGCACGCGGATGCTGGAGCTGCCAGCCCCCTCGATGCCCACCCCCAGCGCCTGCAGGAACTCGCACAACTCGACGACGTGCGGTTCGGTCGCGGCGTGACGGATCTCACTGTCGCCTCGAGCGGCCGCCGCGGCCAGAAGTGCCGTCTCCGTACCGGTGACCGACGCCTCCGCGAGATACATTGATGCCCCGCGCAGACCGTCCGGGGCGCGCAGCACGTGACCTGGCGCGTCCACCGACTCCGCGCCCATCGCGTGAAGCGCCTCCAGGTGCGTTGCGATCGTGCGCCTGGCCGGAAAGTCCCCTCCGGGCGGAGCCAGCCGCGCCGAACCACACCGCGCCAGAAGCGGACCGAGCAACAGCACGGAGCCGCGCAGCTTGCCCACCAACGCCGGGTCCGGCTCGTCGCTCGCGACGTGCTCGCACACAATCCGCAGCTTCGACGTGCCGCGTCCTTCTACCGTCGCGCCCAGGCCGGTCAGCAGGTCCAGCAGCACGTCGACGTCGCGAATGCGCGGAACATTCAACAGCTCGCACGGCTCCCGCGTGAGCAGGCAGGCCGCAATCAGCGGAAGCGCCGCATTCTTGTTTCCCTCGACGCTGATGCGCCCCGACAGCGCACGTCCGCCCTCGACTCGCAATGTAGCCATCAAAACCCCAGATAGACGATTTCGTCCCGCAGCTCGACGCCGAACCGCTCCCGTACTTCCATTCGACACCGTTCGATGAGCCGGCGGATCTGTTCGGCCGTCGCCTGGCCGTCGTTGACGATGAAGTTGCCGTGGGTCGGCGAGACGCGCGCACCACCTTCCCGGAGCCCTTTCAGGCCGGCCCGGTCCACGAGCGCACCGGCGGATGCCGGAATCCCTTCAGGGACGCGATCGTGGAGACTGTCGGGATTTTGAAAGATGCACCCGGCGCTCGGCGTTTCGAGCGGCTGCGTCCGTTTGCGATAAGCCAGCGAGTCGCGTGCCGTCCCGCGGAGCGTCGTTGGGTCCCCTTCACCACAGTGAAAGTCCACCGACAGGACTACCTCTCTCGTCCGCTGCAGACGGCTCCGATCGTACGCCAAACTCCATATCCGCCCTGGCAATCGTTTCAACGGCGCCTGCGGGCGTGACGATCTCCACCGTCTCGACGAGATCGCCAATCAGGCGTCCCTTGAAATGCGCGTTGCCATGAATCGCGCCGCCAACGGTACCGGGCGTGCCGGCCCACATCTCGAGCCCCGAGATGCCTCGCGCAATCGTCCAGCGCACGAGCCCATTGATCGTAATTCCTGCGTCGGCCTTGATGCGATGTGGACCGAGACGGACGGCTTCCCCGCCATGAATGCGAATGACGATGCCACGGATGCCACTGTCGGCAATCAACACGTTCGATCCGCCACCCAGTACGACCACCGGGACCTTGGCGTCGCGTGCAAGCGCCAGCACGCGTTTCACGTCGTTCACGCGCTGGGCGTGGACCAGCCAGTCGGCGGGTCCTCCGACTTTGAATGTCGTGAACGACGCCAGCGGCACGTTGCGCTGCACGCGATCCGGCGTCACCGCCGCCCCCAGCAACGCGGCCAGGTCGTCGCTCATGCGGCACCTGCGATCGAGAGCTCCGCCTCGCGCGCGCGAAGGGCCGCGATCGCGTCGTCGATCGTGCACTGCGCGAATTCGATCCAGTCGCCGGGCGCGAGCTGGCCGGCCAGCGGAAGGTCAGCAAGGATCACCTTGGCGATTGTGGGATACCCGCCGGTCGTCTGGCGATCGGCCATCAACAGGATCGGAGCACCAGACGCTGGTACCTGGATCGCCCCAATCGGCATCGCTTCGGACAAGAGGTCGGCGCCACGAGTGTGATCGAGGCGTGGACCGTCGAGCCGATACCCCATCCGGTTGGAGTGAGGCGTGATGACGAAACGCTCTGAGGTGAGCGCAGTCCACGCCTCGTCCGTAAATCGATCGCGGTGAGCGGCCTCCACAATACGCACGGTGGTGCCACTTTGTGGCAGCGCCAAGGAGATGCCTCGCCTGATCGCGTCGCGCGCGGGCGGTTCCCCGACCGGCAGTCGATCGCCTGCACGCAGCGCTCGCCCGTCGACGCCCCCCATCGCGCTCGCGAGGTGAGTCGCGCGGCTACCCAACGTCACGGGCACGACGAAGCCGCCCTTGATCGCAAGCGTCGAGCGCGCCCCGCCTTTGCGCGCACCAAAGCGAAGCCGGCTGCCGGACGGCATCGTGAAGGGTTGTTCATGAGAAATCGGAGTCGCGTCCATCAGCGTGTCGAACTCCGCTCCCGTGACGACCGCCACGACCTCGCCGTCGGCGACGAGCTCCGGCCCGATCAACGTGATTTCGAGCGCCGCCGCCATCGGATCGTTTCCGAGCAGCTGATTCGCGCGGCGGTGCGAATACCAGTCCATCGGCCCCGCCACCGGCACGCCGAGACCCTGGTAGCCTCTCCGGCCGAGATCCTGCACGGTCGTCAGCATCCCGGGTTTGAGCACGGTCAGGCTGGTCATTAGGCCTGGTCCCACATCGTCGTACGGCGATACTCGTCTTCGTCGATCCGACGGAAGCGCACCCGATCGCCCGGATGAAAGAGAAACGGGTTAGCGCGCGTGGGATCGTACGGCTTCACGGGTGTTCGCCCGATCAGATGCCATCCGCCCGGGGTTTCGGCCGGATACACACCCGTCTGCCCTGCCGCGACCGCAACAGATCCGGCAGGGACCTTCAGCCGCGGCGACGAGCGGCGCGGCGCTGAAATCCGAGGATCGACCGGCGCCATGTACGCGAAGCCGGGTACGAACCCGACGACGAACACGCGGTATTCGGCATTCGCGTGCATCTCGATCACTTGCTCCGCGGAACAGTTCGCGAATTCTGCCAGGTCCGCGAGGTCCGGACCGAACTTCCCGCCGTAGCACACCGGCACCTCGACGTTATGGCCGACGACAGCGTTCGAGGATGGTGGCTCCGCGACGATCGCGTCCAGCCGCGAGCGCGTCGACAACCTGCAATCGGACAGCGGATCGACATACACCATGACCGATCGATAGCCGACGACCACATCCGTCACGTCGGGCAGCGAGGCACGTTCGACCGCCGCGGCAATCCCGATCGCCCGCTCGTTCACCTCGGCGTCCAGACGTTCGGGCAGCTCGATCAGCCATGCGTTCTCGCCGGCGGGGATGATGCGGGATTCCATCCGGACGTCATCGCGGTGGGCGTTGGTCCAGAGCGGTCAGCAGCTTCTGATGGATGTCGTCGAAGCCGCCGTTCGACATCACGACCACCAGGTCGCCGGCGTGGGCCTCGCGCGCAACCGTTGACACGATGTCGCCTACTTGAGGGATGTGTCGTGCGTCCTTGCCGCGGGCGTTGAGATCGGCAACCACCTGCTCGACCGACAATCGCTGATCCTCCGGCAGGCTCGAGCGGAACACGTCGGGCAGCAGGATGCGATCCGCGTCCGAGAACGCCCGGACGAATTCCGACTGAAAGATTCTGCGGCACGACGTGGCAGAGCGCGGCTCGAAGATCGCCCACAGGAGCCGATCGGGGTGCGCGGACCGCACCGCGGCGAGCGTCTCGGCAATCGCGGTCGGATGATGCGCGAAGTCGTCGTACACTGCGACCCCCGCGGCCGTGCCCCTCAGCTCCATCCTCCGCCGGACGCCCCTGAACTTCGAGAGACCCTGCGCAATGGTATCGATGTTGAGGCCAGTCGCGACGCCCACCGCGAGCGCCGCGAGCGCATTCCGCACGTTGTACGCCCCGATCAGCGGTAGCTCGATCTGCCCCACCGGCGTCCGCTTCGACCGCACGCTGAATGTCGTCGACCCCTCGCCAGGGCGCAGATCGTGCGCTTGCCAGTCGGCGCCATCGGAGAGGCCAAACGTCTGGACCGGACATCGGGCGGATTTCGCCAGGGCGTGCGCTTCCGGATCGTCCGCGCCGACGATCAGCAGGCCACGACGCGGAATCAGATTGACCAGGCGTCGAAAGGCCACCCGGATCGATTCGAGGTCGGGATAGATGTCGGCGTGGTCGTACTCGATGTTGTTGACGACGACGATGTCCGGCAGGTACTTCAGGAACTTGGCGGTCTTGTCGAAGAACGCGCTGTCGTACTCGTCGCCTTCGATGACGAATTCGCGTCCCCCGCCGAGACGGAAGCTCCCCGAGAAATTCTCGGCGATTCCGCCGACGAGCACGCTCGGATCCGCGCCGCCGTGCGTCAGGACCCACCCGGTCAGCGACGTGGTCGTGGTCTTGCCGTGCGTGCCGGCGATCACGATCGAGCGCGACGCCCAGAGGAAGTGGTCGCGCACCGCTTCGGGCAGCGAACAGTACCGGATCTTTCGGTCCAGCACCTCCTCGAGCTCTGGATTGCCGCGCGAGATGGCGTTGCCCACGATGACCAGATCGAGATCGCCGCTGATGTGCGCCGCATCGTAGCCTTGAAGCGTGACGATCTGCTGTTCCGCGAGGAAGTCGCTCATCGGCGGATACACGTTCTCGTCCGAGCCGCGGACGTCGTGCCCGCGCGCCTTCAGCATCGCCGCGAGGGTCGCCATCGCCGTCCCGCAGATGCCAATCAGGTGAATGCGCGTCATGACGCGACCGCGGCCTCCTCCAGCACGAGCGCCGGCGCGCTCCCTCCGATGGCGCGCGCGCGCACGCCAAAGGGCAGCGTCATGCAGGCGCCGTTGGTATGACCGGAGGGCAGCCCGAACAGCACCGGCCCGGCGAAAGTCCGACAGGAGGTCCGCGACGACCGCGCGCGCGCTCGGACCGCCGTCGCCAGGCTCATCACAGCGCGGCAGCTCGCCGAACACCACGGCGGCGGCGCGGCTGAGCAGACCGGCGAATCGCAGCTGCGTCAGCATACGGTCCAGGCGATACGGACGCTCTGCGACCTCGTCGATGAAGAGCACATGTCCGTGAGGGGGATCGAAGGCGAATGGCGTCCCCAGCGATGCCAGGAGTTGGGTCAAGCGTACCGCCGACCAGTGTGCCAACAGCTTCTCCGGGACGCAGCGTCTCGAGTTGGGGATGCGTCAACAGCCCGGCCGGCTCCGCCCGCGTCAGCACGCGCTCGAACGACGACCGATCGTACGCGGCTTCGCCGCGCGCCAGGCGTCCCTCCAGCATGGGACCGTGGAACGACACCACGCCGCATCGCGTGGTCAGCCACGCGAGGATCGACGTGTTGTCGCTGTAGCCGATGAACGCTTTGGGTGTGCGTCGCATCTCGGCGGAATTGAACAACGGCAGCAGCTGCGCGCTCCCGTAGCCGCCACGAACGGCGATCAACGCGCGCACCGATCCGTCCGCCCAGGCTTTCTGGAAGGCGGCCGCACGAACCGTGGCGTCACCCGCCACGTAGGCGCGACGCGCAAAGACGCTGTCCTCGTAGACTGGCTCGTAGCCCAGCCGACGCAACTCTTGAAGTCCCGCCTCGAACTCATCGCGCGCGAAGGGGCTGGCGGGAGCAACGACGGCAATTCGGTCGCCTGGGGCAAGCGCGCGCGGCTTCTGCATCGCTACGCGAATCTCGCCATCTCTGCCGCGATCGCCTGATGCTCGTCTCGTACCGAGGACCGAGCGGAGCGTGGCCGGCTGCGTCCGGTGTCCGGGCAGCGAGAGGAATCTTTCCTTCGCGCGCTTCTGCCGCGCCAACGCATCGTCCACCCGACGCTGCGGCAGCCGGCCCTGCTCCACCGCGTAAATGACCGCCTCGAGCGCTGCCGTCTGCTCGGCCGGCTCGGGAGCGCACATCAGCACCCCGTCACAGCCGGCGGCGATCGCCATGACGGTCGCGTCGCTCAAGCCATACCTGGCCGTGATCGCCTTCATGTGCATGTCGTCGGTGAACACCACCCCACCGAAGCCGAGCGTCTTCTTGAGCAGGCCGTCGACGATGGCTGGAGAAAGCGTGGCGGGCCGCTCTCCATCGAGCGCAGGGATCAGGATGTGCGCCGTCATGATCGCGGCGACGTTGGCCTCGATCGCGGCCTTGAACGGCACGAGCTCGATTGCCTCCAGGCGATCCGGCCCATGCTCGACGAGGGGCAGCTCGAAGTGTGAATCCGACGTCGTGTCGCCATGACCGGGAAAGTGCTTGCCGCACGCGGCCATGCCCTCCGCTTGCAACGTGCGGATGATCACCGACCCGAGCCGGGCGACGTCCTCGGCGCGTTCGGCCAGCGCACGATCGCCAATGACCGAGTTCTTCGGATTGGTGAAGATGTCGAGCACAGGTGTGTAGTCGAGCGAGATACCCACGGCGGCGAGCTCCGCTGCGAGCGCCTTCGCGAATCGCCTGGCGAGCGTCTCGTCCCGGGCGCGTCCGAGCGTGATCATCGGCGGCCACTCGGTAAATGGCCGCTTGAGCCGCGCGACCCGTCCACCCTCCTGGTCGACGCTCACCCACAGCGGCAGGTCCCGCGCGAGAAATTGCGACTCGCGCGACATCTCCCGCACCTGCTCGGGATCGGCGACATTCCTGGCGAAAAAGACCACGCCGCCGAGGTCGAACGCCTTCGCGATCTGCCGTACATCGTCGGGCACCTCGTGCCCGTTGAACCCGACGATGGCAAGCTGGCCGACTTGACGCCTGATGTCACGGACTGACATTCCGAAAATCATACTGCATGGCCTCTGTATAATCTCGTGCGTGCGCATCGAAGCTTCCGCCCCGACGCGGATCGACCTTGCGGGCGGCACCCTCGATATCTGGCCGCTCTACCTCTTTCACGACGGCGCGCAGACGCTCAACGCCGCCATCAGTCTTCGCGCACGGTGTGAGATCACGCCGCGCAGCGATGGACGAATCGTCATCGATTCGGAGGACGCGCGATCCCGGGTCGAGGTCGACCACTGGTCCGCGCTGCGCGAGCATCACGACCTTCGGCTGCTCGGCCGTCTGCTCCACTTCTTCCAGGTCGGCGGCGTCGAGCTGCGAACACGATCGGAATCGCCGGTGGGGGCAGGCATCGCGGGTTCGTCGGCGCTCAACATCGCGGTCTGCGGCGCCTTGAATGCATGGACTGGCGGCTCGCTCGACGCCGAGGAGCTGTTCCACGTGGCCATGAACGTGGAGGCGCAGGCGATCGACGTGCCGACGGGCGTGCAGGACTACCGCCCGGCGTACTACGGTGGCATTTCGGCCGTCGAGCTCGGCGTCAAGGGCGTGCGCCGGGTGGCACTCCCCGTCCCCGCAAAAGCCCTGCAGCAGCGGCTGGCCCTCGCCTACACCAATGCCTCACGCAACTCCGGGATCAACAACTGGGACGTCATGAAGCGGCACATCGACGGCGATCGCCTCGTGCAGGCCAGCTTCGACAGAATCCGCGACATCGCCGTCGCGATGCGCGAGGCCCTCGCGCGGGCAGGATTGGCCAGAGGTCGGTCGTCAGATTGCGCTGGAATGGGAAAACCGCAAGCGGCTGGCCGCCGGCGTCACGACATCGGAAATCGACGCCATGCTCGCGGCTGCCGCCCGGGCTGGCGCGATGGCCGGAAAAGTCTGCGGCGCCGGTGGCGGAGGCTGCCTGTTCTGTTTCGGCGATCCCGAGAGCATCCCCGGCATCCGGCGCGCGCTGGCCGACGCCGGCGCGCGGGTCCTGGATTTCACGATCGAGGAGCGGGGGCTGATCGTCGAGAAGACTGAGTAGCCGCGTCGTCCAATCCTTTATGATTCCGCGTCGATCCGCGGTCCATGGACAATCTCGCCATCGCTCGCGTGCTGACCGAGATCGGTGACCTTCTCGAGATCAAGGCGCGAGAACCCGTTCAAGATTCGCGCATATCGCAACGCGGCTGAGGCGGTGTCGCAGGAGCCGCGGCGCGTGGAGACCCTCTCCGACGCCGAGCGACGAAGCCTGCCGGGAATTGGCAAGGACATCGCGGCGAAGATCGCCGAGCTCGTCGAGACTGGTGCGATTGCCTATCACCAGGCGCTCGTGCAGGAGTTTCCTCCCACGATCCTGGATCTGCTCAACCTGCAAGGGGTCGGACCCAAAACGGTCGCCGTGCTCTATCGGGAGCTCGGTGTCCGGACGCTCGCCGACCTCGAGACCGCGGCTCGAGCCGGCCGGCTGCGCGCAATCCGCGGCATGGGGACACGAAAGGAAGCGCAGATTCTCAAGGCGCTGGCCGACCAACGCTCCGTCGCCGGCCGCCGGCTCGCCTCCGAGGCGCATGCGACCGCCGCCAGCCTCGTCTCCGAGCTGACCGAGCGCGCGCCGCAAGCGCACCTGTCGGTGGTGGGAAGCCTCCGCCGCGGCTGCGAGACCAGTGGCGACATCGACATCCTCGCAGCGGACGCCTCACCCGACGTGATGCAGGCCTTCACAAACCATCGCCTCGTCGAGCGGATCCTCGTGCATGGCGACACCAAAGCCAGCGTCTTGCTCTCGGGCGGGTTCCAGGCCGATCTGAGGCTCGTGCCGTCGGAAAGCCTCGGCGCGGCTCTTCAGTACTTCACCGGATCGAAGGCGCACAACATCGCCCTGCGCGAGCGCGCGCTCGCCCGCGGGTTCACGCTCAACGAATACGGGCTGTTCCGGCTGGACGACGAGTCGCGCGTGGCCGGCGAGGATGAAGCGGGACTCTATGCCGCGCTGGGGCTGGCCCTCGTGCCCCCAGAGCTCCGCGAAGACCGCGGCGAGATGCAGGCGGCCGAAGCCGGCACCCTGCCGCGTCTGATCGAGCAATCCGATCTCCGTGGCGACCTTCACTCGCACACGACTGAGAGCGACGGCCGCGCTGATGTGGAAACCATGGCGCGTGCGGCGCTCGCGGCGGGCCTGCAGTATCTCGCCATCACCGATCACAGCAAGTCGCTCGCCATGGCGAACGGGCTGGACGAGCATCGCATCCTGAGCCATGCGGCGGCGATCAGAAAGCTCAACGAACGGCTCGAAGGCATCACGCTGCTGGCTGGCGTCGAATGCGACATCCGACCAGACGGCACGATGGACCTCGCCCTGGACTGTCTCGCCCAGCTCGATCTCGTCGTGGCCTCCATCCACTCAGGGCACGCCCAGGAGGCCGCGCAGATGACCGAGCGTCTCCTGCGGGCCATCGAGTGTCCGTGGGTGGACGTGCTCGGGCATCCAACCGGCCGACTGATTCTCAGACGGGAACCGGTCGCTGCGGACTGGAGTCGCGTGATCGACGCCGCGGTGGCTGCCGGCGTCGCGCTGGAGATCAACGGACAGGCGGATCGCCGGGACCTGCCCGAGCCGCTCGCACGCCAGGCGCGGCAGGCTGGCGCGATGATCGTGATCTCGTCCGACGCGCACTCGCCGGGTGCGCTGGGCCAGCTCCGCTGGGGTACGATGGTCGCCCGTCGCGCCTGGCTGACGGCCGACGCCGTCCTGAACACCGCGAGTCTGCCCGACGTGCGGGGTCGCCTGCGGCGTGCGCGGAGAGCGACGTGAACGAGATTGCGGAAATCAGGCGTCTCTACTTCGAGACCAGACCCGCGACGATCCTGCGCGATTTCGACCGGGCGATCGACCTGCTCAAGTCGTTGAAGACGGACGAGGACCGCAGCAAGGCGGTCGTGTACATGGAAGGCCTCGCGGCGTTGCGCAAGGAGTGGGCGCGCCGGGGCGCCGACCGAAAGGCTCCGCCCGACGGCTAGCCGTACTTCGTCTTCGTCAGGATCTTGCGCGCGAGCGCTCGCGACGCTTCCGAGATGTTCCGATCGGTCGAGAGCATTTTCAGATCGCGCTCGTTGAGCCGGTGGATCAGGTGCATCGCGATCGCCGGCGGCGTCTTCGGATTCCGGCACAGCCCCGCCGACACCGCGTAGTTCTTCACCCAGCTGCGGTTCGTGCCGATGACGCGCAGCACGTCCTCGGAGACGTTCCCCATTTTCGTGAACGCTTCGACTTCGCTCTCCGTCAGCTTCGGGCTGCTCAGGACGGCTGACGCCACGAGGCGATTGGAATCGCGCACGAGCACCGCCCGCTGCTCGCGCGTGCCTTTCATCGCCAGCTTCATCCGCTCGATCACGGGCAACGATGACAGGAGTCGCGGTTCCTCGTCCGGCTTGGGATCTCGGCACAGTCGGAACCTCGGTCAACGTATCGACGAGCGGTTCGTCTGCATCCGTCGACGCAACCGCCGCGGGCTGAACACCGCGGGCCGCGAAGAACTCTCGCATCTCGCTCGTCACATCCGAGCGCGCGAGGAAACCCGTCAGCGGCGCAGCGCGGCAGCTCCGCGACCGTGGATTCGGCCGCCGCCGCAATCTCCGGATCGCCGTCGTCGGCGAGCAGCACGAGGAGCGCGAGCTGTTCGTGCGCGCGCGGGGCGAAGGCGCCCTGGGCCGCGAGGAGCTTGACGTCGCGCGCCACTTCGCCTCGACGGAAGAAATCAATGAGCGGAGATCTGAGACCGGGATCCATAGTGGAATTCTTCTACCATCGCACGCAGGCGCTCGTCGAGAGCCGCCTGACCGGGGGTGATGAATGCGCCGATGGCCGCCACGCCGGCCGCGCCTGCGGCGGCCACCGCTGCGACACGCGAATGATCGATGCCGCCGATCGCCAGCACCGGAAGCGTCACGCGGCGACACACGTCCGCAAGCACCTCGACGCCGGCTGCCGGCTGACCCGGTTTGCTCGCCGACGCGTAAACGGTTCCAAAGAGCAGGTAGTCACACCCGCCCGCGGCGGCCACGGCTTCCGCGTCCTCTGCGCTGTGCACCGAGCGCCCGATGATGAAGCCGGCCGGAACCAGCGCGCGGATTCGGTCTGCGCGAATCGAGTCTTCCTTGAGATGTGTCCCCGCCGCGCCAGCGGCAAGCGCGACGTCCATCCGATCGTTGACGAGAACCGGCACGTGACGCTCGGCGCCAATCTCCACCGCCGCGCGCACCAGGTCCGTCAATGCCCGATCGCCCAGGTCAGGCTCGCGGACCTGCACGAGACCGACCCCGGCGTCGACAACCGCGCGGATGTGATCGATCAGACCCGCTAACGGACGGATTCGAGAGGCGCGCGCGATCCGTGACGCAGCAGATGATGGGACGACGTTCGAGACCCCTCACTGTTGGGCCTGGGGCGGACCTGCGGGTTCCCGCCTGCGCGACAGGATCGACGGACAGCAGCTCCGACAGCCCGGCGATCATCGTGATGACGCCGACGCCGCTCACCGCCCCACGAACGAACGGGCTGCCGATCAGCGCGTCGACGGCCGCATGCGTGGCCGCGAACCGATTGTGCTCCCAGAAGGCGGACCACGGCGCAATCACGAGAATGAATCCCGCCTCGAGGAAATACGCAGCGAAGAGGAGCCGGCTGACCGTTCTGATGGTCAGCCTCCCGTCTGGACCCGGCCCAGACGATCGATTCTGGCGACGACGTCGCGATAGTTCCCCGCGTCGGCCTGCAGCTCGAGGAACACGGCCAGCGCCCGGGCGGTTTCACCCGTCGCTTCGAGCGCCGACCCGAGGTCGTACAGCAGTTCCCGGCCGGCCTCCGTGTCCGGCGCCGGTGCTTCGGCCGCGCGCTCGAGCCATTCGATCGCGCGCGGCAGATCCTTCTGATCGCGATGAAGCCTGGCGAGCATGGCCGCCGCCTCGAATCGGTGCCGCGGCGAGCGCGCCGCCGTCTCGAGCGCACCGATGGCCTCTTCCGACATGCCCATCTCCAGGTATGTCCGCGCGAGCTTCAGATGCTGCGCCGCTTCATCCGATCCATCCTGACTGGACACCGCTGAGCGGAAGTCGTCGAAGGCTCGATTGAGATCCTCGGGGTCTGGTGGCGTCATCTCCGCCCTTCCTTCGAGATCGCCGAGCATGGTCGTGAGATCGATTTCGACCTCGTCGGCAGGTTTTCGCGGGCCGCGGCGTACGTGTCGCGACGGGTGCGGGCGCTTCGGCGGGTGGCTCCGCGGCGGGGCGGCGCCGCTGACCGCTGGGGTCGACGCCGCGATGGTGCCCACGATCGACGAAGTGATCCGTCGCGGTAAACGGCACCTGGCCGCTGAGCCGCTCCGCGATCAGCGTGTCGGGATCGGAAACCCTCAGCAGGACCAGCGCGCGCCGGAAGCGCTCGATGTGCGCCGGTTCCCAGGGCTCGCGGGCCACCAGATCCTCGGCGATCACGCGCGCTTCCGCCCCCTGGCCCGTGGCCAGATAGGCGTCCGTGAGCTGGGCCTGCGTCTCGTACATGTCCGACTCGAGACCGCCGTCCACGCAGACCTCGACGAGCTTGAGCAGCGCTGGAATCTGACCCGGCACGCGCGCGACGAACTGCTTCAAGCAGGTCGGCGCCTTGCGCGTACCTCGACGCCGCGGTCAGTGCATCGACCGTCGTGTCGATGCAGACGAACCCCGCCGCCGGCAGCTCCTCCAGCAGCGAGTAGGCCATGTCGACGACGCGGCCCTGATACGTTTCATCGGCGGCCAGCAGCTGCCGAATCCAATCGCGCGATCGATCGAGCGCACCCGCTCGCAGATCCATCGTCAGCAGCGCGAGCAGGAGCGTTGGGTCTCCGGCGGCCGTCTCGGCATCGAGGAACGCTCGCGCGGTGTCGAGATCTCCGCTCGTGACCGCCTCGCGCGCGAGCTGCCGCGCGTCCCTCACGGTCGTCCGGATTCAGACGGACGGCGTCCCGCAGGGCGGCAAGCGCATCGGCGCGGCGGTTCTTCTCGAGCAGATCCGCGTGCAATTCGCGGAACCGGATGGCGGCGCCAATCGTCTCGCCGCTCTCTTCGAGGATGCGTGCCGCCGCCAGCCGTCCCTCGACGTCGGACGGATCCACGCTGCCGAGCCGGACGACCATCTCGTTGGCGCCAGCCTGGTCCCCACGGGCCCGCCGGCGGTCGCCAACGACGCTGAAGTAGGACTTCGCGTCGGCCAGCAGCCCCTGTTTCGCCGACAGCTCACCGAGCTGCAGCTGCGCTGCCTCGTCGTCCGGCCTGATTTTGAGGATTTTCTTATACAGCGCGGCCGCGCGGGAGTAGAAGCCTTCGTGGACGAGGTTCTCGGCGACGCGCGTGTATTGCCCGATGGCTTTGTCGGGTTGACCGGCGCGCGCGTACAGGTCGCCCAGCGTGTTGGCGGTGTTCGAGTCCCGCGGCTGATCCTCGAGGACGCGCACGTACTCGGCAATGGCGGCATCGAGCCGGCCCTGCCGGAGCAGCTTCTCAGCTTTTTTCAGCGTGTCTTCGCGGTCGAAGGCCAAGGAAGGTTGTCTCCGCCGGAGAGCGAGTGCGAGGTCAGGCTTGCGAATCGATCTTATCAAACAACGACGGCGGCCGGAACGAGCGGCGATGCACCTCGGAATAGCCATATCGGGCCACGGCCTCCAGATGATCGCGTGTGGCGTACCCCTTGTGACGGTCGAACCCGTAGCGCGGATCGCGCCCGTGCAGTTCCTGCATCAGCCGATCGCGCGTCACTTTCGCCACGATCGACGCCGCCGCGATGGCTGTGCACCGGCTGTCGCCGTGCACCACGCCGCGCTGCGCCATCGGCAGATCCGGAATCCGGAAGGCGTCCACCAGGACCATGTCCGGAAGCGGCGCCAGCCCGAGAACGGCCCGCTGCATGGCACGCAGCGACGCCTGATGGATGTTGAGCCGGTCGATTTCTTCCGGCTCCACGCTGATAACCGACCAGGCGACCGCCCGCCGCGTGATCTGCTCGTAGAGACGATCCCGTTCGAGCGCGGTGACGGTCTTCGAATCGCAGACGCGCGCGATGTAGCGCTCGGAATCGAGAATCACCGCGCCCGCCACGACCGGACCGGCCAGACAGCCGCGGCCCACCTCGTCGACCCCGGCGACGTAGACGAACCCCATGCGCCGCAGCGCGTTCTCCAGAGTGCGAAACGCGCGGACCTTCACCATCGGGCATCCGCCATGCGTCGAGTCGCGGTTACGAGACGGGCTGTTTCTTCGAGGTCTCTTTCATCCGGGCGGCCTTGCCTTTCAGGTCGCGCAGGAAGTACAGCTTCGCTCGACGGACCCGCGCGGTGCGGAGCACGTCGATCTTGTCGATGACGGGCGAATGCAGCGGGAAGATGCGCTCGACGCCCTGGCCGAACGAGACCTTGCGCACCGTAAAGGTCGCGCGCGCGCCCCCGCGGTGCATCCCGATCACCAGGCCTTCGAACACCTGGATGCGTTCCTTGTCGCCCTCGCGCACCTTCACGTGCACGCGAACGGTATCGCCTGGCTTGATCGCCGGGCGCTTGCTCAGCTGGGCACGCTCGACGATCTCTACGGCAGTCATGACTCTCTCTCCTTTGCGTCCTTCGCTCGATGGCGGCCCTACGTGCCCCGCTTCCCGAGCACCTCATCCAGCAGCCTGGCGTCCTCGGGATCCAGAGGGCGCGTGCGTGCCGTGTCGATCAAATCCGGCCGGCGTTCCGCGGTGCGCTCGAGCGCCTGACGCCGCCGCCACTTCTCGATTTCCTTGTGGTGTCCCGACAGCAGCACGGCCGGAACCCCATAGCCTCTGAACTCCGCAGGCCGCGTGTATTGCGGAAAGTCCAGCAAGCCCCGCGCGAACGTGTCTCCCGGCAACCGATGCCTCGTCGCCGACGACGCCCGGGAGCAGCCGGGCCACCGCATCGACGATCACCAGCGCCGGCAGCTCGCCGCCCGACAGCACGTAGTCGCCGATCGAAATCGTCTCGGTCGCCAGATGCGCCCGGACCCGCTCGTCAACCCCTTCGTACCGGCCGCACAGCAGAACGAGACGATCGAACCCGCTCAGCCTCGTCGCCACCGCGTGCGTCAATCGCTCGCCGTCGGGCGACGTCAGAATCACCGCTTCCCGGTCCGACCCGCCGTCGGCCGCACGCTGGTCGCGAATCCGATCCACCGCCGCGAACATCGGCTCCGGCTTCAGGACCATTCCCGGTCCGCCGCCAAACGGCACATCGTCGACCACGCGATGTCGATCGGTCGTAAAGTCCCGCAGATCGTGGACGCGGACGTCGATGAGTCCGCGCCCGATTGCGCGCCCGATCACGCCTTCCGCGAGCGGCGCCTCGACCATCCGCGGAAAGAATTCGTCACTATGTCGATCTTCATGCTCGCGGCATCGGCTTGCTCAGGCCGCCCCGAGCTCGGCGGCCTTCCCCGCTCCGCTCGCGTGACTCACTCGCTGCCGCTCGTTCGTTGCGGACTGTCATTGAACTCGAGCAGCCCCTCAGGCGGATCCACCACGACGAGGCTGCTTCGCCGGATCCACCGACACGCAAATCCCCTCGACCAGCGGTATCAGGATCTCGCCGTCGCGTCCGGCAATCACGAGCCGGCTGCGTTCCATCGGTCCGTCGACGGCGGTTACTCGCCCGATGGTCAGCCCGTCTCGCGTCCGCACCTCGCAGCCCACGAGATCGTGGTGATAGAACGTCGCGGGCGGCAGCGGCGCGATCTCCGACGCCGGCATCTTGAGCTCCACGCCGGCAAGGCTCTCGGCCTCCGTCATGGACGCGACGCCCTCCAGCTCGATCACGGGGCGTCCCTGGTGGAAGCGCACCGACACGATCCGTCGCGGCGTGTCATCCGGGCCGACATACAGCACCCGGCCCGGCGCAAAGCGATCATCCGGAAAATCGGTCTCCGGGTTGACGATGACGTGTCCGCGATTGCCGTGTCGCCTGGCGACGGTGCCCACCACCAAGTAGTCGTCCATCACGTTCTGGGCCCGGCGGCCGGGAACGCCGCGGCGCCTACTGGTCCCGAAATTCCAGGGCGGCCTTGCCTCCGTCGAGCTCCGCGGCGACGTTGACGAGCGTCCGCAGCGCGGCAGCCGTGCGTCCCTGCCGACCGATCACGCGTCCCATGTCGCCGGGCGCCATCACGAGC
The DNA here is from genome assembly GCA_963786615.1 of uncultured Acidobacteriota bacterium. GTDB lineage: Bacteria > Acidobacteriota > Vicinamibacteria > Vicinamibacterales > 2-12-FULL-66-21 > CAWAZT01. The sequence continues at coordinate 187,942 of CAWAZT010000007.1, read as the reverse complement.
TCGATGAGGGTCTGGCCACGACCGGCCCGTTCGGTGACGGCAACGGCCTCCGGCTTCCCCGCCAGCGCCTTGGCCACGACCTCGACGACGTCCCGCGCGCGGCTCACGACGCGGCTTGACCGGGGCTCGTGACGCTGCGCGTCGGCCACCGGCACCTCGGCCGGCATGCGATGCACGAGCGTGCGCACGGTATCGGAGGCCTGCGCTCCCTGCTTCAGCCAGTGCGCGAGCCGCTCGCGATCGAGCTTCAGCGTCTCGGGCTTCGTGCGCGGATTGTAGTGGCCCAGCACCTCGACGAAGCTGCTGTCGCGCGCCGCTCGCGAATCGGCAACGACGACACGGAAGAACGGCCGCTTCTTGGAACCTGCGCGTCTCAAACGAATAACCAGCATTACCGCATCAACCCTTTCAGCGCCGACATGTTCGGGCGCTTCTTCCCCAATCCGGCCATTCCGCCCATGGCCTTGAGCATCTTCTTCATCTGAATGAACTGCTTCAGCAGGCGGTTCACTTCTTCCACGCTCGTCCCGGAGCCCTTGGCGATCCGCTTGCGGCGGCTGCCGTTGATCAGCTGATGGTTGCGGCGCTCCTTCGGCGTCATCGAGTTGATCATCGCCTCGACGCGCAGCAACTGCCTGTCGTCAATCTGCTCGCGCTGCTGCTTGAGCTCCTTCATGGCGCCCAGGCCGGGAATCATCCCGAGAATCTGCTCGAGCGGACCCATCTTGCGAATCGTGCGGAGCTGGTCGCGAAAATCCTCGAGCGAGAAGTCGTCGAGCCTGATCTTCTTCTCGAGCTTTTCCGCATCCTCGAGCGAGACGGCTTCCTCGGCCTTCTCGATAAGCGACAGCACGTCGCCCATCCCGAGCACGCGCGACACCACGCGGTCGGCGTGAAACGGCTCGAGATCCTGGAGCCGCTCGCCGCTCCCGACGAACGCGATGGGCACGCCGACAACGGACACGACCGAGAGCGCGGCGCCGCCGCGCGCATCGCCGTCCATCTTCGACAGCACGACGCCGGTGACGCCGATCCGCCGGTTGAACTCGCCGGCGCTCTTGATCGCGTCCTGCCCGGTCATCGCGTCGGCCACGAAGAGCTGATCGACCGGCCGAACCGCGTCCTTGATCGCCTGCAGCTCGTCCATCAACTGATCGTCGATGTGCAGCCGGCCCGCGGTATCGACGATCACGACGTCGAACCCGCTGTTTCTTGCCTCGGTCAGCGCGCCGGTGGCTCGCGCAACCGGATCGAGCTGGCCCGGCCGGATCGTGGACGCGCACGCCCGCCTGTTTGCCGACGACCGACAGTTGCTCGATGGCGGCCGGACGCCGCACGTCCGTCGACACCAGCAGCGGATGCCGCCCCTGCTTTGCCAGCCACCGCCCCAGCTTCGCCGACGTCGTCGTCTTGCCGGAGCCCTGGAGGCCGAGCAGCATGATGACCCGCGGCCGTTCAGCGGACGTCGGCAGGCCGCCCTGCGCGTCGCCGAACAGCGCCAGCATCTCGTCGCGCACGATCCGCACGACCTGCTGGTCCGGCGTCAGGCTGCGGAGCACTTCCTGGTCGACCGCCCGATCGCGCACGCGATCGATGAAGGCCTTGACGACCTTGAAGTTGACGTCGGCCTCGAGCAGCGCCATGCGAATCTCGCGCAGCGCCAACTCGACCGTCTCTTCGGTCAATCGTCCCTCGCCGCGAATCTGGCGGAAGACGTCCTGCAAGCGGTCGGCGAGTGAGTCGAACATGACGGGATGGGCGCCCTAAGCTACTCAGGCGCAAACGGTTATGGTATCGGAATGGGGAAGAACTGTCAATCTTCGGGTTGCCAGTCGGCCTTGAACCTGACCCCGCGAACCCCGAACCCCGAACCTCGAGCCTCTTTCTAGACAGACCGCAGCTTGTGCCCCAGCTTCTCCTTCTTCGTGCGGAGATACCGTGCCGTGTGCTCGGACGCCGGAATCTCGAGGGGAAGCCATTCCGCGACGGAGAGGTCATACCCTTCGAGGCCGACCAGCTTGCGCGGGTTGTTCGAGAGGAGGCGCATGCTGTGGACGCCCAGGTCCTTGAGAATCTGGACGCCAATGCCGTAGTCGCGCTGATCGGCCTTGAAACCGAGGCGTTCGTTCGCTTCCACCGTGTCGAAGCCCTGGTCCTGCAGCTCGTAGGCGCGAATCTTGTTGGCCAGGCCGATCCCCCGTCCCTCCTGGTTGAGATACAGCAGCACGCCTCGTCCTTCCTTGGCGATGCGATCCAGTGCCGCGTCGAGCTGCGGTCCGCAGTCGCACCGCGCCGAATGAAAGACGTCGCCCGTGAGGCAGCGCGAGTGGACGCGCACGAGGATGTTCTCGCCGTCGCCGACCTCTCCGCGGATCAGTGCGACGTGCGTCTCGCGGTCGATCGGGCTCTCGTACGCGATCACGCGGAACTCTCCGTGCGAGGTGGGCAGATTCGCCGACGCGATCCGCTTCACGAGCGCCTCGGTGCGCATCCGGTAGTTGATGAGATCCGCGATCGTGATCATCAGCAGCCTGTGCCGACGGGCGAACTTCGTCAGGTCCGGCACGCGAGCCATCGTGCCGTCCTTGTTCGCGATCTCGCAGATGACGCCCGCCGGGTACAGCCCTGCAATCCGCGCGAGGTCGACGGCGGCCTCGGTCTGGCCCGCGCGGACCAGCACGCCTCCACTCCTCGCCCGGAGCGGCAGCATGTGTCCGGGACGTGCCAGATCGTTTGGACGCGTGCGCGGGTCGATGGCGGCGAGCACCGTGGCCGCGCGATCCGCCGCCGAGATCCCTGTGCTCGTCGAGCCCTTCGCGTCGATCGGCACATGAAACGCGGTCTCGAACCGCGTCGTGTTCTGTTGCACCATCGGCGGCACGTCGAGCTCCTCGAGGCGCTCCTCCGTCATCGGGATGCAGATCAACCCCCGGCCGTAGCGTGGCCATGAAGTTGATGATCTCCGGGGTGATCTTCTCCGCCGCAACGGTGAGATCCCCTTCGTTCTCCCGGTCTTCATCGTCGACGACGATGATCATCTTGCCGTCGCGAATGGCGTCGACCGCGTCCTCGATGGAGGCGAAGGGCTCATGCGATTTTCGAGATCGTTTGGCCATGATCAGGACCCGCCTACACGTGTGTGCGCCGCGACCTCGAGCGCACGAAACACGTATTTTCCAAGGATGTCACATTCGAGGTTGACGGCTTCGCCCACGCGCAGCGATCCGCAGGTTGGTGTGCTCCCAGGTGTACGGAATGATCTGCACGTCGAAGCGGCGGTCGTCCACGCCCGCAACGGTCAGGCTGATTCCGTCCACGGCGATCGAGCCCTTGCGAACGATCGACGCCGCGAGGGCGGTCGGATACTCGATCGTGATCCACCACGACTCTCCCTCGCACCGGATTTCGTCCACGCGCCCGGTCGCATCGACGTGCCCTTGCACGAAGTGACCACCGATCCGCGCGTCGACGCGGAGCGGCCGTTCCAGATTCACCAGCGAGCCGCGCTTCAGGGACCCGATGGTCGTCACGCGCGCCGTCTCGGGAGACACGTCCGCGTACATGCGGTCGCCGTCGATCGAGACGACCGTCAGGCACACCCCGTTCACGGCGATGCTGTCGCCGAGCGCGAGCTCCGGGGCCAGACTCGTCGTCAGGCCGAGTCGCAGCTCGGTCGCGCTCGGCATGATGTCGGCCACCTGGCCGACCGATTCAATGAGACCCGTGAACATGTCCCTCCACCAGCACGTCGTCATCCAGCCAGCGCACGGAGCGGTCGGCAAGCTGCCCGATGGTGAACCGCCCCGCCTCGAGCCACTTCAGGCACGCGGCACCGAGGAGTCGGGGCGCCAGATACAACTGCACGAGGTCCACGACGCCCGCGTCGAGCGCCGCGCGGTGGAGCGTCGGACCGCCCTCGATCACAATCGATGCGATACCAGCTGCTCCCAGCGTCGTCAGCGCTGCGGCGAAATCGGGCCCTTCCGCCGCCAGCACGCGAGCGCCACGTGCGGCAAGCGCATCGACTGCCGACCCGGCGGAGGTGCACGCGTCCTGCGTACTCACAATTATGACGGGACCAGCGGCACCCGTCGAGAGCACGCGCGCGTCGGGCGGGGTCCGGAGGCGGCGATCGAAGATCACGCGAGAGAGGGGACGGGCGCGATAGGCGCCCCGCGGCGTCAGGACCGGGTCGTCGGCGAGGACGGTTCCTACGCCGACTCCCAGCGCGTCGACCTCGGCTCGCTGTCGGTGTATGAACCGGGCGGCCGCGGGACCCGTGAGCTGCGTGCGGGTTCCCGGAGCTGCCGCGACGCACCCGTCGAGGCTGAGCGCTGTCTTCAGGATCACGAACGGCCGCCGTCTGCGTACGTTGGTGAAGAAGCGCTCGTTCTGGAGGGCCGCCTGATCCCGCAGGACACCAACGGTCACGTCGACGCCGCGGCTCCGCAAGGTACCTCAGCCCCTCCCCGTTCACGTTTGGATTCGGATCTTCAATCGCGATCACGGCGCGCCGGATGCCGGCGTCGGCCACGAGCGGCGCGCAGGGTCCGGTCCGGCCCACATGGCTGCATGGCTCGAGCGTGCAGAACAGCGTCGCGCCCCTGGCCCGATCGCCCGCGTCGCGCAGCGCGATCACTTCCGCGTGAGGTCCGCCGGCGATCCTGTGCGAGCCGCGACCGACAATCACGCCGTCGTCGTCAACGACGAGCGCGCCGACCATGGGATTCGGGCTGGTGGTGGGGCGGCCCCGCTCGGCGAGCGCCAGCGCCTTGCGCATGTAGCAGGTGTCGTCTACCACTTCTCCTCGAACAGCGCCGTCACGTATTCCTCCGGCGAGAACGGCACGAGATCGTCGATGGCCTCGCCGACGCCGACGTAGCGGATCGGCAGTTTCAGGTCGTGGGCGATCGCGACGGCAATCCCGCCCTTGGCGGTTCCATCGAGCTTGGTCAGCACGATGCCGTTCACGCCCGCGACGCCCATGAACTCCCGAGCCTGCGAGAGGCCGTTCTGCCCGACTGTCGCGTCGAGCACGAGCAGGACCTCATGCGGCGCGCCCTCGATCTCGCGCGCGGCCACGCGGCGGATCTTGTCCAGCTCCGCCATCAGGTTGACGCGCGTGTGCAGCCGTCCCGCAGTGTCCACCAGCACGACGTCGCGTTTGCGGGCCTTGCCCGCGGCAATGGCGTCGTAGACGACCGCCGCGGGATCGGCCCCAGCCTGGGCCTTGATGAAATCGACGCCGGCTCGCGTCGCCCACACGTTCAGCTGCTCGACGGCGGCTGCGCGAAACGTGTCCGCCGCACAGATCAGCGGCGTGCGGCCGGAGTCCTTGATCAGGCGCGCCAGCTTGCCCACCGTCGTGGTCTTGCCGGTTCCATTCACGCCGACGATCAGCACGACATGCGGCGCGTGTCCGTTTGGCACCGGCGTGTTGGCGGTCTGCAGGATCGACGAGGATCTCGTCCTTGACGAGCTCGCGCAGCGAATTGCCCCGCGCCTGGCGGGACCGAACGGCGCTCGACAATCTGATCGGCGGCCGCCACGCCGACGTCGGCCGAGATCAGCGCCTCTTCGAGCGCGTCGAGCGTCTCGAGATCGACCGGCCGGCTGCGCGTGACTGGTTCGTCGGACTGGCGTACCAGGTCGTCGAAGCGCTCGACGAACTGCTCCTTGGTCCGCGTCAGCGATTGCTTGATCTTGTCGAAAAACCCCATGGAGCTCCAGAACCTACGCTTCGGCTTCCGCGCGCTGACGCCGCAGCATCAGGGCCTCGACCGCTTCGCGCGGCGAGACCCGGGCATCCAGCACCGCAGCCATCTGCGCGGCGATGGGTAGCTCCAGACCGTGGCGCGCGCCAAGCGCGAGCGCCGCGTGTGTGGTGCGCACGCCTTCCGCGACCATTCTCGTCTCCGACAGAATGTCGGGCAGCGTCCGCCCCCGTCCGAGCTCGATTCCGACCCGGCGATTGCGGCTCAGGTCTCCCGTGCACGTGAGCGTGAGATCGCCGAGGCCGCTCAAGCCCGACAGCGTGTCACGTCGGCCACCCTCGGCACACGCCAGCCTGGAAATCTCGACCAGGCCTCTCGTGATCAACGCGGCCATCGCGTTGTGACCGAGGCCGAGGCCCTCCACCGCGCCCGCCGCAATGGCGATCACGTTCTTCAGCGCCCCGCCGATCTCGACGCCCGCCACATCGTCGCTGTCGTACAAGCGGAACGTCGGCCCTTTCAGCCGATCCTGGACCGCAGCCGCTGCCACAGGGTCAACCGACGCCACCACGACCGCCGTCGGCAGACCGCGCGCGACTTCGACGGCGAAGCTCGGCCCCGAGAGCGCGACAACCGGATGTCCGCTGCCGGCCTCTTCGAGAATCACCTGCGACAAGCGGCGCAGCGATCCTTCCTCGAGCCCTTTTGACGCGCTGACGATGACCACGCCGCGAGGAAGAAGAGGACGGCTCAGGCGCACGACGGCCCGAAGACCGTGGGATGGGACGGCCGCGACGACGAGCGTGGCGCCGCCGACTGCTCTCTCGAGCGCGGCGGTTACGGCGACGTTCTCGGGAAGCCTGATCGACGGGAGGTAGCGAACGTTCTCGCGAAGGCGCGCGATCTCGTCGACGAGCGCGTCGTCGCGACCCCACAAGCGCACCTCGTGTCCAATCGTGGCGCAGTGCACCGCAAGCGCGGTGCCCCAGCTTCCAGCCCCCAGGATGGCGACGCGCTCGCTCATCCGACGCGCTCACCAATCCGGCGTTCGCTCCTCGCCACGAGGCGGCCGATGTTCGAACGATGTCTGAAGAGGATCAGCGCGCTGGATCCGATCGCGGCCACAGTGACCTCCGGTCGCGCACCCGACAACCACGCGATCGGCGGCAGCGCGATGGTCGCGGCAATCGATCCGAACGACACAATCCGCGTCAGCCAGACCGTCGTCACGAACACCGCCAGAGAAGCGAGCGTCGCGAACGGCGCGAGGACGCTGAACACACCGGCCGCCACCGCAACGCCTTTCCCGCCGTGGAACCGGAGCCAGATCGGATAGATGTGACCGACCACCGCAGCCGCGCCGACGCTGGCCATTGCCGCCACCACTCCGCTCGTCGCCTGAGTCACGAGAACCGCCGCCGCGCCTTTGGAGATATCGAGTGCCATCACCGTCACGCCGAGCGCCGCACCCGACGTTCGCAGCACGTTGGCGGCGCCGACGTTGCCGCTCCCCGACACGCGTACGTCGATCCCTGCGCGCCTCGCGAGCAGAAACGCGAACGGCACCGAACCAATCACGTATCCGAACAGGACCCAGGTGGCCATCGACTCATTCAAGGATACAGGAAGGCACACGCTGGCCAGCGACTCGTAGCGGGCGCCCTTGGAAGAGAGGAGGCTGCGGAAGATCGTCGCGTGGGCGACCCGACAGGTCGCATTCGGACTGACGGACTCGAGAACGATTCTGCGCACGTCCGCTTGCGAGCCGCGAGCGACGTCCTTGACGCGCGCCATCGTCAGGTGCGCGGCATACGGCCGACGCTCTGGTTCGAAGCCGATCGGCGCAAGCCGCTCGTTCATCTCGCGATTGATGAGCCGCGAGCGCCGGCCGAGCCGTCCGCGAGCGCCATCCAGATGACGCGAGGTGGTCCACTCGGTGGAAAGATCCCGCAGTCGCCAAGACGGATCTCGAAGGGTGACAGGTGTAACGGCGCGCTGATCGCGCGGATGAGCTCGGCTCGACGAGTCGTCGGGCACGTCTCCGATGAATCGAACGGTGATGTGGAGACTCTCGGCGGGAAGCCATCGCGCGGTGACACGGCGGCCGAGACGGCGCCGCAGATCGTCGCCTCCTGCGGCGACCGCACGGCGCATGTCGTCCGAGAGCTCGGCGGCCACGAACAGGCGCACGGGGTTCTCACACCGAGATCATGCGGCGTACCCGATCCATGGCGGCCTGCGTCGCCTGGGTCCGGATCATCGTGCGTCCGCCGACGAACGAGAACGTACGAACGAACGCCGGTTGCGCCGGGCACGAGAACAGCAATGACCACGGTGCCCACGGGCTTCGCCGGCGTTCCGCCTCCAGGACCTGCGACGCCGGTGATCGCGACGGCAACGTCGGCGCCGGTCAGCGCGCGTACGCCCTCGGCCATAGCGACCGCCACTGGCTCGCTGACCGCGCCGTGCTGCGCGATCAGCGCGGCAGGCACGTTGAGGAGATCGGTCTTCGCCTCGTTGTCGTAGCTCACGACCGCTGCGTGAACGTATCGTGAACTGCCGGGCACGTCCGTCAGCCTTGCCATCAGCAGGCCGCCCGTGCACGATTCGGCGGCCGCGATCCTGTATCCACGCGCGACGAGCTGCTCGCCGACGATCTCCTCCATCGACCGGCCGTCGGTGCTGAAGACATCCGCGCCCAGGGCTCGATGCAGATCGTCCTGCGCTCGGGCGAGCCTCGCCTGTGCGCGTCCGGCGTCCGAATCGCGGAGCGTGAGATGGAGCTCGACCTGACCGGGCGACGCGAGAATGGTCGTGGAAATCGGCGGATCCTCGTCGCGCCATTTCGCGTAGAGCGGCTGTGACGCCTCCTCCACGTGTGATTCCGAACGGCCCGTCACGAACAGTCGCGCACGATACAAGCGCTCCGCCCCCGCGCGCTCGAGCAGCGGCGCCAGCGCACAGGGCGTCGATCATCGGATTCACTTCGCGCGGCGGTCCGGGCAGCAGAACGATCAGCTGTCGATCCCGGGCGATGAGCAGTCCGGGCGCGGTGCCATTCGTGTTCGGCAGGACGACCGCACCGCGCGGTACTTGCGCCTGCCGGATATTGACCGCCGGCATCGTCATCCCTCGCCGGGCGAAGCGCTGCTCGATGCCGCTCACGATGCGGTCGTCGGTCTCCAGCGGCAAGCCGAGCACGTCCGCCACGACTTCACGTGTCAGGTCGTCGTCGGTCGGACCGAGCCCGCCCGTAAAGACGATCAGCTCGGCGCGTCCGAGCGCCTCTTTGAACATGGCCGCGATGTCGGCGCGATCGTCGCCCACCACCGCCTTCGCGTGCAGCTCGAACCCAAGACCCGCCAGGCGGTCAGCGATGTAGAGCGAATTCGTGTCGATCCGCGTCGATCCCAACAGCTCGGAGCCCACCGCGATGATTTCCGCCGTTCGGAGCGAAGGCGGATTCGACATGTCAACGGATCCAGGCAGGCAGGAGCCACATCACGAGACGCAGGCACAGGTTGGCGTAGATCCCCGGCCATTGCATCGTCGGCCATGATGCCCAGGCCGCCGTGGAGACGCTCGAACCTGTCGGCGGGATACGGCTTGATGATGTCGAGCACACGGAACAGCACGAACCCGGCGAGCGCTCCCGACCATCCCACCGGAATGAAGGCCAGCGTGACCAGCATGCCGAGGACCTCGTCGATCACGACCGGGCCCGGATCGGTACCGCCGAAATGACGTTCAGCCTCGGTGGCCGACCACACGCCAAGGAGGAAGGTCACGACGATCAACGCGCACTCGATCGCCGGCGAGCGCGTCCACCAGACGATCAGATACACGAGGAGGCCCGCCGCCGATCCGAACGTCCCTGGCGCGACCGGCGCGTAGCCGCAGAACGCGACCGTCGCGAGGAAGACGGCGACGCGAGTCACGCTTTGACGACGCGCGTGTCGGCGAGGCGATCGTGCAACGCGCGGTACTCCGGACCGATTGCGGCCGGCAGGAAGCCCAGGCCCGCGAGCAGCACCGAGATGCCGTAGCACGCGGCGCGCACGATGGCCTGACCAAGAGGGACGCGAGCGGTGGCGCCCGCGTCGAGATCGCCTGGGATGACCCGGATGCCGGTGGCCATCTTGCCTATCGTCTGGCCGCCGGCCGCGATGAACGTCGCGAGATACCCGCCGTTGAGCAACAGGAGGAACGCCATCAGCGGCGCGAGCGGCAGCCGCGACCATTCGGCAAAACGTCAGCTCGCAAATCTTCAGCGTGAAATAGAGCACCACGACGTCGATGCCCGACATGATCGCGAGATCGATCACGCCGCCGAGCAGACGCGACACGATTGGCGCCATCGCGACATCGAGCTCGGCTACGGTCGCCGGAGCGACACGTGACGCCGCTGCCGGCATGTCGCCAGTATCGAGCGCGAGCCGCGGCTCGGGCTCCTCTTCTGCGGACGTCGCGTCAGGCCGTCGAGGCCGCGGCTTCGTGACGACGGGACTTCCCCGCCGCACCGACAAGGGCGCGCGCGGCACGGACGGCGGCGTCACGACCGCCGCCTCCGACTTGGCGGCCCCTGCACGATCGCGAAAGAGCGGGAGGTCGAGCCCGTCCGCAGCGGAGCGGCCCACCGACGCGCGCGAGCTGCGGTCCGGCTCGAGATCATCGGCCGGCTGCGGCGCCGCGGGAACGGCCGGCAACGAGGACTCGCGAAGCGTCAACTCGGTAAATGGCCCGAGCGGTTCGGTGCCGTTCTGAATCGGAAGATCGGGCGCTTCGGGAGCGTCGGGCACGTCGCTGAAGGAAAAATCGTAGCCGCAGTTCCGACAGCGGGAGCCGCTATCGAAACTGATGTACTGGCACTTGGGGCATCTCATCGCGAGGGGGATGCCGGCTGCGGTTTGGCGCGGGCTGCCTCGAGCAGCTGATGCTGGATCAGGGTGCGGAGCTCGTCGGCCTGAGGCTGCAAGCTGTCACCTGGCCGAATCGCGTCGAGGGCGGCAAGCGCGTCTCGCAGCTTGCCGCTTGCCTGCAGCGTGTGTGCGCGCGCGATTGCGACCTCCGCGGCGGGCGGCACCGGCAACGAGGGCTCGACGGCCCGAATACCGGAGGTGGCAACGGGCGTTCGCGCCACGCTCACCGGCACCCACGCGTTCCAGTAGATCATCACGAGCGCGCCAAGCGTGAGGCCTATCGCAAGCACCAGCAGCAGGGTCAGGATGTGCGTGCCGCTCGGCGGCGCCGTTCCGACAGGTTCTACCGCGCGTCGGGACGCGGCGGCAGATCGCGACCCGTCGGACGGGACTCGTCGGCCGGGCGCGAGGCGATCGAGGCGATCGAGCAAGCGCGAGCGCTTCATCGGGTGAGACCCCGCGCTCGACCGCAGAGGTCAGCAGTCGTCGCGCCCCGGCGGCGTCGCCACGCTGAAATGCCGCGGCGCCGGTCTGGAGCAATTCCTCGCCTTCGCGCTGGCGCTCGGCGATCGCGCTTCGGGCACGCTCGATGTAGGCGCGCGCACGGGCGTGGCTGCGATCGAGGAAGAGCACGCGGGTCCAGACGTTGATCGCGAGCTCGTGCTGACCTTTGAAATAGTGATCCAACCCGGCGAGGAGCAGCTCCTCGATCCGTGTGTTGCGGCCTGTCTCGGTCGAGAGCGCGCTCTCGTCGTGGCGCAGCGGATCGGACATCGGTGGCGATGATTATAACGGGTTCTCGGTGGTTCTCAGGTGCTCAGGTTCTCGGGTTCTCGGGTTCTCCGGTTCTGGTTCTCGGTTCTGGCGCTCTGGCGTTCTCAAACCGGTGAGACTCCCTTACAATGACCGCTCAACCCGGCCCTTGAGACTTGAGACTGAAACTGAGACTTGAGAACCCGAGACTGTGAGAACCCGGAACTACGAACCTGAGCACCTGAGAACCCGAGAACTCGAGAACCTGTCTTGTGATCATCGAATGCATTCCAAACGTGAGCGAAGGGCGTCGCCCTGAGGTCGTTGACGCGATCGCCGCGGCCATTCGTGCCGTGTCCGGCGTCCGGCTGCTCGACCATTCGTCCGACGCCTCGCACAACCGCTCGGTCTTCACCCTCGTCGGCGACGCGGCGCCGCTCACGACCGCCGTGCTCGCGATGTTCGAGCAGGCACTCGCACACATCGATCTGCGCGGGCATCAGGGCGAACATCCCCGTCTCGGCGCGATCGATGTGGTGCCGTTCGTGCCGATTGACGGCATCACGATGGAGGGGTGCGTCGCGCTCGCCAAGGACGTTGCGCGACAGGTCGCCGAGCGCTTCAAGGTTCCGGTGTACCTGTACGAGGAGGCGTCGACCAATCCTGCGCCGGAAGAATCTCGAGGACATCCGTCGCGGCGAGTTCGAAGGCCTGGCCGCGAAGATGGCGACGCCCGGGTGGACGCCGGACTTCGGCCCGTCGACCCCGCATCCGTCGGCCGGCGCATCGGTCATCGGCGCGCGCATGCCGCTCATCGCGTACAACATCAACCTCGCCACGGACCGGATCGATGTCGCCAAGAAAATCGCGGCGGCGATCCGCCACAGCAGCGGCGGGTTCCGCTACGTCAAGGCGGCCGGCTTCACGCTCGAGGATCGCGGCATCGTCCAGGTCTCGATGAACCTGACCAACTATCAGAAGACGCCGATCTTCCGCGTGTTCGAGCTGGTGAAGCGAGAGGCGGCGCGCTACGGAGTCGCCGTCCTCGAGAGCGAGGTCGTCGGGCTGATCCCGTCGGCCGCGCTCGTCAGCGCGGCGGAGTATTTCCTCCAGCTCGAACGCTTCAGCGGCGATCAGATCCTGGAGAACAAGCTGAAAGCTGAGAGCCGAGCGGAGCCTCAGACTCTCAGCGCCAGCTTCAGCTCCTCTTCCTTCCGCACCGGCGCAATCCCGAACGCTCGCATCTTGCGATACAAGTTGCTGCGCTCCACGCCCAGAGCGTCGGCGGTTCGCGACATGTTGCCGCCCTGCGCGGCGAGGGTGCGCAGGATGTAATCGCGCTCGAAGCGCTCGCGGGCTTCGGCGAGCGGCATCGGCGGCGCGCTCGGGTCGTCCACGGCGAGGCTGCCGCCGCCGTCGAGGAACGCGAGATCGCCGGGACCGATCGTGTCGCCCGGCACCATGATCATGAGCCGCTCGATCACGTTGTGCAGCTCGCGAACGTTGCCCGGCCAGCGGTAGGCCCGCAGTCCGGCCGCGGCGCCCGAATCGAACCGCTTCGGCCGCCGACCGTACTCCTTCGCGAGCTCCGCGACGAAGTGATCCGCCAGCAGCATGACGTCCGAATCACGGTCGCGCAGCGGCGGCACGAAAATCGGGATGACGTTCAGCCGGAAGTAGAGATCTTCGCGGAACCGGCCCGCCGCGGATCTCGGTCGTCAGATCCTTGTTCGTGGCCGCGATCACGCGGACGTCCACCTTGACGCTGCTGGTCCCGCCAACCGGCTCGACGACCTGCTCCTGCAGCGCACGCAGGACCTTCGCCTGCGTCTTGACGCTCATGTCGCCGATCTCGTCGAGGAACAGTGTGCCTTCGTCGGCCATCTCGAACTTGCCGCGGCGGTCCGCGCTCGCGCCCGTGAACGCCCCTTTCATGTGGCCGAAGAGCTCGCTCTCGATCAGCTCTTCGGGAATGGCCGCACAATTCACCTCGATGAACGGGCCGGCGCGGCGGCGGCTGAGCGCATGGACGGTGCGCGCGACCAGCTCCTTCCCCGTCCCGTTCTCGCCGTAGATCAGCACGCGGCCGTTGGTCGGGGCGGCCATCGCGATCTGCTCGCGGAGCTGCCCCATGACGTAGCTCTCGCCAACGATCGTCAGACGGCGGTTGACGGTCGCACGCAGCGCGCGGTTCTCCGCTTCGAGCTGACGCTGACGCAGCGCGTTGCGCGACCACGAGGACGGTCTTTTCCAGCGACAGCGGCTTCTCGACGAAATCGAACGCGCCCATCTTGATGGCGCGGACGGCGGACTCGATGTTGCCGTGACCGGAGATCATCACGATCGGGACGTCCACATGCCGCTCGCGGAGCCGCGCCAGGGTGGACAGTCCGTCCATTCCTGGCAGCCAGATGTCGAGCAGAATGACGTCGTACGCCGTGCGCACGACGCGATCGAGACAGGCTTCGCCGGAATCGACGGCGTCGACGGAATACCCCTCGTCGCGCAGAACGCCGCTCAGCGCCGCGCGCACGCCGGCTTCGTCGTCGACGATGAGAATGGAGCCCTTCATTGGTTGCTTCGCTGTCGCGCGCTGGGCTGACGGCTCGCCTTCACCCTCGGCCCGACAGGTATCTGCTGTCTCAGCTCGGCAGCTCGATCACGAACCGGCTGCCGTGCGGCACATTGTCGCCCACTTCAATCGAGCCGCCGTGTTCGGCGACAATGCGTCGGACGATCGCAAGACCCAGACCGCTGCCGCGACGCTTCGTCGAATAGTACGGCATGAACAGCTTCTCGCGATCCGCTTCCGGCACACCCGGGCCGTTGTCGGCCACGATGACGCGCACGACCGCGTTCGCCGGATCGTGCTGTGTCTCGATCGTGATGCGCGGCGCGCCCTCGTCTGGCGTGGGCGCTCCCTGCGTACCGCCGAGCGCTTCGATCGCGTTGTCGACGAGGTTGATCACGACACGGCGGATCTGCTCGATGTCGAGCCGGACCGGCGGCAGGGCCGCCGCGAAGTGCCGCTCGAGATGAATGCGGGTGAACAGGCCGTTGTACAGCGCTAACGTCTCGTTCAGGACGGCGTTCAGGTTCGACGGAACCGCGCGCGGCGCCGGCATCCTCGCGAACTGCGCGAACTCGTCGACCAGCGCCTTCAGCGATTCCACCTCGCCGACAATCGTTGACGTGCACTCGTCGACCAGCTCACGAATGGGCGGCGGCGCCGAGCCGAAATGCCGGCGCATCCGCTCGGCGCAGAGTTGAATAGGCGTCAAGGGATTCTTGATCTCGTGCGCCAGCCGCCGCGCTACGTCTCGCCACGCGGCCACGCGCTGCGTTCGCACCAGGGGCGTCACGTCGTCGAACACGAGCACCGTGCCTTCGTGCGCGCCGCCTCCCTGGAGCGCGGTTGCGGCCGCCGCCAAGTGGACCTCCCGGCCTCCCCGGGCGATCGCGATCTCGTGTCCGGCCGGCTTCAACGATCCGGCGTTGACCGATCGAATGAGGGCCGCGACCGGCTGAAGATCCTCGCGCGCGAAGACCTCGTCGGCCTGCGCGCCGACGATCGCTTGATCGACGTCGAGCAGGCGCAGGGCCGCCGCGTTGATCGTGCCGACCCGGCCATCGGGGCCAATCGAGATCACGCCCGTGGCAATCCGTTCGAGGATTGTCTCGATGTAGCGGCGGCGCTCGTCGAGCTCCGAATTCTTCCGCTCGAGGTCGTTCCTGGATCGATCGAGCCGCTGCTGGCTCGTGGCGAGCTCGCCCGCCATGGCATTGAAGGCCTCCACCAGCGATCCGAACTCGTCTCGGGTCTCCGGCTCGATGCGATGATCGAGATGGCCCGCGCCGATCTCACGCGCGCCCGCCGCCAGCATGTGCACGGGACGCGTAATCCGTTTCGCGAGGTACAGCCCGAGCCAGGTGGCGCTCACGAGGATCAGGAGCGTCATCATCAGGAACAGGGAGAGGTAGACGCCTTCGAGCGGACGCTTCAGGACCCGAAGCTGACTGTAGTCTTCGTACGCCTCGGCAATGCGCCGGGCGTGACGCGCGAGATCGCCCGGAAGAAAATCGCTGGCGATGACGACCCCCACGGGCGATCCGTTCGCGTCACGCGCGAGGGCGCCCGCGCGAACGAGCTCGCCTCCCGCATCGAGCGGCTCGTGCGCCTGCGTGTCGGTGCTGCCCGCCGCCACTCGCGCGGCCAGCAGATCGGCCGACGCCCGCACGTGCCCGCGCGGCAGCGCCGGCGACTCGAGTGCGAAGATCGCGACGACGTCCGGCCGCGGCTTCGCAGGATCCGGCTCGACCCGGTAGATCTCGACCATGCCGACACGTCCGTCGGTGACGGGCGCGGAGATCGCGGGCTTCAGCGCCGCGAGGTCGCCGTTCAGGATCGCTTGGGCCGGCAACCGCGCCGCGATCCGTGCGGCCTGGCTGGCGACGGCAGCCTCGCGATCGCGATAGTAGGTGCTCGCGATCGCGTTCGACGAGGTCAGCACCTCCGAGACCGGGATGCTGAACCAGCGCTCGGTCGTCTTGCGAATCAGCTCGCTGCCGACCAGCAGCACCAGGACCGACGGCACGATCGTCAGCCCCAGCAGCGCCGCCACCAACTTGAGCCGGAACCGGGAGAACGGCAGGCCTCGCCGCCGCTCGACCACGAGCTTGACGACGTTGCGCGCGAGAACGAACGCGAGTGCGAGCAGCATCGTCGCGTCCGCAATGGACAGCGCGTAGAGGACGACCTCGCTGAGAAAGTCCGGATTGAACTTCGTGGATCGATCGGCCAGCGTGACCATCGCGATCAGGCTGGCCAGCAACAGGGCGATTCCGGCGAGAATCAGACGCGGGTTGTCGCGGAACGGACGCCGTTCCGACGCGGCGGAGGGCGACGGACGCCCGGACCGGCGGCACGATCGGGCGAGGCTTGAACCCGGGAACGGCAGTCACGGAAGGGCGCGCCGGAATCCGGGAAGCGGATGCCGCAAACCGGAGGCTGCGTACCGCACGCCGCGTACCGGATTCCGCATCGCGGGACTCCTCAGGGAATGAACGTGAACCGGGCCATCCCCGCCACGTCGTGGCGATCGCCCCACGGCCAGAAGAACAGCAGCGCAATACGCGGCGTCGTCCGCACACGGACGCGCAGGTAGTACTCCGCGTTGGGCTCGAGGCCGTCGGTCGTGAAGAGCGGCAGGCGCTCGAACGTGGTCAGCCAGCCGCGCACGACGTCGTCGCTTTCAGTGCTCTCGGCGCTGCCGATTCGCCCGTCGTACGCACGCGTCACGCTGTACCGGCGCGTGAGCGTGTCGTACTTCACGCTGGCCGCCACCGTGGACGAGGCGATCGTCCGATCGATCCACACGGCCGCGCTGCGCTTCAGATCGACGTCGTAGCTGAAGGTAATCGTCAGGCCGCTGTGAATGGCTTCGGAGACTTCCTCGGTCAGACCCTCGGCGAGCTTGAACGACACGTAGACCCGCCCGTCGCGTGCCAGGGGCGTCACCTGGATCGTCTGGGTCGCGGCGGCCGCGACCGCCATCACGGCCGACCCAGATCAAGCCAATCGACAGAAAGAGCCGCGATCTCATTCCTTCGCGTTGAGCAGGTCCTTCAGCTCGGTCATGAACTCGTTGATATCCCTGAAGTGACGATACACCGAAGCGAACCGAACATATGCCACTTTATCGAGCCGCCGCAGTTCGTTCATCACAAAAGCGCCAATCTCTTCCGTCGTGATCTCCTTTTCGAGCCGGTCCTGCAGAGCCGACTCCACGCGGTCGGCGACCCGTTCAAGCGCCGAGACGCTGACGGGCCTTTTCTCACAAGCCTTTAGGAGCCCGCCAATGAGCTTCTGCCGGTCGAACCGCTCCCGGCTGCCGTCCTTCTTCACGACCATGTAAGGGATTTCGTCGATCCGCTCGTAGCTCGTGAACCGCCGGCTGCACTCGAGGCATTCCCGTCGGCGACGGATGACCTCGCCTTCCTTGCTCTCGCGGGAATCCACGACCTTGTCGCCGAGGTGACCGCAGAATGGACACTTCATCTGATCACTCCGCTCGCCCCTCGACCTGGCTCGGAGCGACCTTGAGGCGCTCGAAGGGTCCCTTCAGGTGGGTCCTTTCCTCAGCCGTCAGCTCGCGCATGCGACCCAGGCTCAGCCCCTCCCGCGCCATGAACACGAGGCCGAGCAACGTCACCGGCACGAACGAGAGCGCATGCAGCACGATGGCCGCACCGACGGCACGATCGACCGGCACCCCGAAGAACTTCGTCACCGCGATTTGATACATCGCGTGGAAACCGCCAATGGCGCCGGGCGTCGGCATGGCCACCCCCACGACGAGCAGCGTCATCACGAGGAACGAACCGAGGTAGCTGAACGTCATATGGAACGCGCGCGACGTCAGCCACGTTCCCGCCGCAATCGACATCCACAGCGGAATCGACAGCAGCAGCGACACGGCCAAGCGGCCGGCCTGGCGCATCACGCCAAGCCCCTGAGCGAACGTTTCGACGAAATCCGCGACGATGCGCGCCATCCGTGGCGGGCAGGATGCGCTCGATCTGCAAGGCGGCGCGACCGAGGCGTTCGGGATGACCGGCAAGGACGAAGAACAGACCCAGCCCGGCCACCGCGGCGGCGCCTGCGAGAAGACCTCCGGTTTTCACTTGCGCGAAGAGCCGCGGATCGGCGGACAACGTTTCAGGCGGAGCAAGGATCACGAACACGGCGAACAAGAGCAGCACCGTGACGGTATCGAGGACCCGCTCCAGGATCACGGTCGCAAAAGCCGCGGTCGCCGGGAGATGCTCGCGGCGCGACAGAAGGTAGGGCCTGAGGAATTCTCCGGCGCGGGCCGGCAACAGAAAGTTGGCGGCGAAGCCGATGACGGTGGTTTGAAACGCGGCAGAAAAGTGCGTGGGCCCGATTGGCGCCAGCAGGTATTGCCACCGATAGGCTCTGATCGCATAGGTGACCAACGTAATCCCGAGCACGAGCAGCAACAGCCACGGCGTTGGCATGGCGTGTCTCGGCCCAGACGCTGGCCATGTTCGCGTTGCGCAGAAAATAGGCCAGCAGCCCGACCGTCAGGAGCAGGACGAAAGCCGCACGAAGTCGGGACCGCATGTAAGCGCTGCCGTCGGGATTAGAATCCGGGGTGGCCGGTAGGTCCCCGCGAGCACGGTGGCCGGCTGGTGAACACCACGAACTCTACTACAGGAAAGCACGCCAAATCTATGGGAAAACGCGAGTTAGTGCTCATCGCCCTGTTCGCGATCTTCGGCGTGGTCCTGTATGAGCTTACTGCCCCTCCCGCACCGGCCGGATCGCAGGGCTTCAACATCGGCCGGATGATGCAGAGTCTCCGGCGCGGCGTCCACGGGAATCGGGCCTCAGCACGAGTGGAACGGACCAGGACCGAGGCCGTCGACGCGGCCGTTCAGGAACTGCGGTTCGTGCTGCCGGGCACAGAGCTGACCGTCACCGGCGAAGATCGGCCGGATCTCGCCATCCAGCTCGCCATCACGTCAAACGGGTTCGATGACGCGGAAGCGCACCGGCTGGCCGAGGCATCGGCCCTCTCCGTGACCCGGGCGGCATCGACGCTCGTCTTCGCCATGAACTTTCCGCGCGAAGGACGCCAGACGGCCGTGCTCACGCTGAAGGTCCCCAAGCGCCTGCGAATGCGCCTCGATTCGATGGGCGGTGGAAAGCTCGAGGTCAGCAACCTCGCCGGGCTCGAGGTCATGGGCATGGCCGGCGACATGAAGGTGACGAACATCGCGGGACCCGTCGTCGTGAATCAACGCAGAGGCTCGGTGGCGATCGACGGCGCGACGTCGCTCAAGCTGACGTCGCGAGGCGACGCGAAGGCGGAGCACGTTACCGGCACGATCACCGATCCAGGCGTCGGGCGGCGAGCTCACGCTCGCCGACATCGTGGGTCCCGCCGAGATCGAAGCGCGGAACACGGACGTGCGAATGGAGAACCTGAGCCTGCTGAAAGCGCCGCTCCGCATCGACGCCAACAACGGGAGCTTGAGGATTGTCGGGCTCCGAACGGACGCCAGAATCGATGGCCGCGATACCGATCTCGACGTCGCCTTCGACGCGGCTGCGCCCGCCACCATCTACAGCACCGGCGAGAACATCGTCGTCACGCCGCCGCCCGGCGGCTATACGCTCGATGCCGTCGCCTCCGACGGGCGCATCACGATCGACGACGACACGATCAAGCCGAGCGGCAACGAGGGAGAACAACGCGCCGCAGGGGCCGTGCGCGGCGGTGGACCAGCGCTCACGCTGCGCGCGACGCGCGCGGAAATCAGCATCCGCGCGCGACCGAAGTAAGCTCGAGGCGAGCGCAGCTGTTTGGGCTTTTGCCAGAGGTTTGCCGGAAGGACAGATGGACCAGCAGCCGCAATTTTGTTGTAAGCTGCATCCTTCCTCACGAGGCTCAGACGCGTGTTGACAACCGCCCCACTGCTCGAGACTTCCTTTTCAGATCTGCCGCTGCACGGCCGCGGAAAAGTTCGCGACATCTATCGCGTCGGCGACGACCTGCTCATCGTCGCGACGGATCGGATCTCCGCCTTCGACTACGTGCTGGGCTCGGGCATCCCCGACAAGGGCAAGGTGCTCAATCAGCTCTCGGCGTTCTGGTTCGAGCGCATGGGCGACCTCGTCCCGAATCATGTGATCGCCACCGATCCCGCGAGCTTCCCTGCCGCGCTCGCGCCGCACGCCGAGGTGCTGCGCGGACGATCGATGCTCTGCCGCCGGACACGTCCGGTGCCGATCGAATGCGTGGCCCGCGGCTATCTCTCGGGCTCGGGCTGGAAGGAATACCAGCAGTCCGGGAGCGTATGCGGCGTGACGCTGCCCTCGGGCCTGCGTGAATCCGATCGGCTGCCCGAGCCGATCTTCACGCCGGCGACGAAAGCCGAGAGCGGCCACGACGTCAATATCAGCGAAGCTGAGGCCGCGCGCATCGTCGGCGCCGATCTGATCAGCGCGGCTTGAAGCAGCTGACGCTCGAGATCTACCAGCGCGGCGCCGATCATGCCGAGACGCGCGGCATCATCGTGGCCGACACGAAGTTCGAGTTCGGCCTGGTCGGCGACGGCGATCCCGCCACCGACGTGGTGCTGATCGACGAAGTGTTGACGCCCGACTCCTCCCGCTTCTGGCCGCGGGATCAATTTCAGCCGGGTCAGGGACAACCCAGCTTCGACAAGCAATACGTGCGCGACTACCTGGAAGAGATCCGGTGGAACAAGCAGCCGCCGGTCCCGACCCTGCCGGATCAGGTGGTCCAGCGCACGCGCGACAAGTACGTGGAAGCCTTCCGCCGCCTCACGGACCGCGAGCTGACCTAGTGCGCGATCAGCTGGAGAAGCTCGTGTCGGAAATGCTCGACAAGGGCGTGCTCTACGACGATGCCCGGTGCGAGTTCGAGAAGATGTTCATCGCGCGCGCCCTCCAGCGGACCAAGGGCAACCTCGGCAGCGCGGCCGAAATGCTCGGCATGCACCGTAATACCGTGGCCCGGAAGGTGGCGGAGTACCGAATCAGACGAAGCTGCCTGAGGATCGAGGTCATGCGGGATCCGAGGACGCGAGATCGGCCGGATCAACGCGCACACAGCATCCCGGATTCCGCGGCCTCGCACCCTCGGACTTGGCACTCGCCCTAATCGACTGCTTGACAGCCTCGATCGCCTTCCATAGAATTAGCAGTCGGTCATCCGGATTGCCAGCCCGCAGGGGCGAGACGTCCGGGACCTCATCCTCGGATGTTTCAATGACGCCGGGAAGCCCAAACCAACACTCAACGGAGTGACGAACGCTATGGCAACAGCGACGAAAACCAGTGTGAAGATCCGTCCCCTGCACGATCGCGTGATCGTGGAGCGCCTGGAAGAAGGCGAACAGAAAGTCGGCGGGATCATCATCCCCGACACGGCCAAAGAAAAGCCGCAGCAGGGCAAGGTGATCGCGGTGGGCAAAGGCAAGGTCGAGAAGGATGGCAAGGTCACCCCGCTCGACGTGAAGGAAGGGGACACCATCCTCTTCGGCAAGTACTCCGGCCAGGAGATCAAGATCGACGGCGAGGAGTACCTGATCATGCGCGAGGAAGAGATCCTCGGCATCGTCACGAACTAACCGTAGACCAGCCGGCAGGGTTCACAGCCCTGCGCCTACGAGTATTGCGGGTAGCGCAGCCCTTCAGGGCTGCAAACAGGAGACAAGCACGTTATGGCAAAGCAGATTGTCTACGGTGAGGAGTCGCGTCAGGCCATCCTGCGCGGCGTCAATGCCCTCGCCAACGCGGTAAAGGTGACGCTCGGTCCCAAGGGGCGCAACGTCGTCCTCGACAAGAAGTTCGGCTCCCCCACGATCACCAAGGACGGTGTCACCGTGGCGAAGGAGATCGAGCTGAAGGACGCGCTCGAGAACATGGGCGCGCAGATGGTTCGCGAAGTCGCGAGCAAGACGTCAGATATCGCCGGCGACGGCACGACCACCGCAACGGTGCTGGCGCAGGCGATTTTCCGAGAGGGCGCCAAGAACGTCGTGGCCGGCGCCAACCCGATGGAACTGAAGCGCGGGATCGAGAAGGCCGTCGAAGTCATCGTCGCTGAGCTGAAGAAAGCGGCGAAGCCGGTGAGCGGGACGGCGATCGCGCAAGTCGGCACCATCTCGGCCAACAGCGACGAGACGATCGGCAAGATCATCGCGGAAGCGATGGACAAGGTCGGCAAGGACGGCGTCATCACGGTCGAGGAAGCCAAGTCGATGGAGACGTCGCTCGAAGTGGTCGAAGGCATGCAGTTCGACCGGGGCTATCTGTCGCCGTACTTCGTGACCGATCCGGAGCGCATGGAAGTCGTGCTCGAGAACCCCGTCATCCTGATCCACGAGAAGAAGATCAGCTCGATGAAGGACCTGCTGCCCCTGCTCGAGCAGGTGGCGCGAGCGAGCCGCCCACTCGTCATCATCGCCGAGGACGTCGATGGCGAGGCGCTGGCGACCTTGGTCGTGAACAAGCTGCGCGGCACGCTGCAGGCGGCGGCCGTGAAGGCGCCCGGCTTCGGGGACCGGCGCAAGGCCATGCTGGAGGACATCGCGACCCTCACGGGTGGCAAGGCGATCACCGAAGACCTCGGGATCAAGCTCGAGAACATCAAGCTCGAGGATCTCGGCAAGGCCAAGAAGGTCACGATCGACAAGGACAACACGACCATCGTCGAGGGATCCGGCTCGCAGAGCCAAATCGAAGGCCGCGTGAAGCAGATCCGGACGCAGGTCGAGGAGACCACCTCGGACTACGATCGCGAGAAGCTGCAGGAGCGGCTGGCGAAGCTGGTCGGCGGCGTCGCCGTCATCAAGGTCGGTGCGGCCACCGAGACCGAGATGAAGGAGAAGAAGGCGCGCGTCGAGGACGCGATGCACGCGACGAAGGCAGCCGTCGAAGAGGGGATCGTTCCCGGCGGCGGCGTGGCGCTCATCCGTGCCGGGAAGGCGCTCGACACGCTGAAGCTCGTCGGCGACCAGAAAGTGGGCGCGGAGATCATCCGCAAGTCGATCGACGAGCCGCTTCGCTGGATCGCGACCAACGCCGGACAGGAAGGCTCGATCGTCGTCTCCAAGGTGAAGGACTCCAAGGGCGACGAGGGCTACAACGCTGGATCCGACAAGTACGAGAACCTGGTGGCGGCTGGCGTCATCGACCCCGTGAAGGTCGTGCGCACGGCGCTCCAGAACGCCTCGTCCATTGCGTCGCTCCTCCTCACCACTGAGGCGCTCGTGTCCGAAATCCCCGAGGACAAGAAGGAATCGGCGGGCGGGCCCGGCGGACCCGGCGGCATGGGCGGAATGTACTAATGTCCGATGTCCAATGACAAATGTTCAATGTTGAACATTGTAGCATTTAGCATTGCGAAGCCGGCTGGGAGCTATCCCGGCCGGCTTTTTTCATTCATGCGACTCCTCGCTCGCGCATTCTTCGTGCTGGGACTGCTGTCGGCCCGCGTGGCGACGGTGGCCAATCACCTTGCGGTCGGCATGATGAGCCTCGACCAGCTGAAAGACGGCATCCGGCGCTCGTGGGAGGGCTTCTACGGCCGCGACGAGGACGTCGCGATGGGGCTGATGGACTGGGAGCGGGATCTCTTCGACCGCTTCGTCACACCCGGCGCGGCCGTCCTGGTGATCGGCGCGGGCACCGGGCGCGATATCATTCCACTGGTCGAGCGTGGCTGTCAGGTCACCGGCATCGAGCCCGCGTCGACATCGCTCGAAGTCGCGCGCCGTCTTCTCGCGACACGAGGGCTCTCGGCGACGCTGATCGACGGCTTCTTCGAGGACGTCCCGTTGACGGGCGGCTTCGGCGCGATCATCTTCTCGTTCTACAGCTACAGCTACATTCCGGAATCACACCGCCGGATCGCGGCGCTGCGCAAGGCGGCCGACCATCTCTCGCCCGGTGGACACATCCTCGTCAGCTATCCCCCGGTGCCTCCTCCGCATCCAACCCTCATCCGCCTCGGACGCGCGGCCGGCGTCGTCGCTCGATCGGACTGGCGCCTCGAGCCTGGTGATCTCGTGACGGTTCATGGCGGCGGTTCCGTGGATACGGCCACGCATTTCAACCAGGCGAGATCGACCGCGAGGCTGCGGCTCGCGGCACTTCGGTGTGTCTACCGGCGGGACTACCCGGATCCCGTCGTGGCGCTCGCGCCGAAGGGCCGGTAGAGACCTGGGGTCAGATCTCGATTTTCTAGTTCCGGCCGCTCCAAATTAGAAAATCGAGATCTGACCCCGGGGCGCGGTGTGCGCTGGCGCGCACACGAGGTGCTCGAGATCACGCTTCGGCGACTCCGACTCCCGCGCGCCCGCGGACGGCTCTGTCCGGAACAGGACGTGCGGATCGCTGGGGCCCGGGCCTCGAGGCGTGATGCGGCGCCGAATCATGACGAGCGCGACGGCGAGCGCGCCGCCGCCAGCGACGCCTGTCACGAGCAGCCATCGCGCCTCGGTAATCACCATAGCCATCACCAAAGCGACGATGACCATGCCGAGACCGCCAACGCCGGCGATCTGAATGCCGCTCATGTTGATCTCGACGGACCGATCTTTCGTGTCCATGCCATCCCCTTGTCGAGACGCCCAGGCATCAGTTCGCCGACGTGCTGACCTTGAGCAGCCGCTTTTCCAGATAGGCCGTCGTTGCGCCGGCGACGGTGCGCCAGCTGCGCCAGAGCAGGAAGTCGTGAATGTCGTCGGGAATCACGAGCTCGTCGACCGCGACGCCCTGGGCGAGCAGCCGCTGTTTGAGATCCACCGTCTGATGGAAATCCACGTTCCGATCATCGTCGGCGTGAATGAGCAGCACCGGCGACTTCCACGTCTTCACCGACGAGATCGGCGACGACTCGTAGACCACGCGCGCCGCGCGCTGCAGATCGTCCATCGTGATGCCGTCGCCCGCCAGCGCGGCGGAAAGATTCGGCGTTCCACGACGTTGACGATCCCAGTTGTGAACGCCGTGAATGTCCACACCAGCGGAGAAGATGTCTGAGTTGCGCCCGAGCGCCAGCGCTGTCAGATAGCCTCCGTACGAGCCGCCCCAGATGCCGATCCGGCTCGCATCGACGTCCGGACGTCCCTGCAGGTACTTGGCCCCGGCGAGGACATCGAGATACTCCGAGGCGCCACGCGCGCCGGCGTTCTCCGGCTGATGGAACGCGTACCCGTATCCGATGCCCAGGCGATAGTTGACGGACAGCACGATGAACCCGCGGCTGGCAAGGTACTGGTTCACCGCGTAGTCGTTCGAGTAGTAGCCCATGTAGTGCCATCCGAGCAGCATCTGCCGCGGTGGTCCACCATGAACGTAGACGACCGCGGGACGCTTCGCGGGCCCACCCGCGGTCTTGAACACCTGTCCATGAATCTCGAGGCCATCGCTCGTCTTGAAGAGCGCCTGCTCCGGCGTGACGAGCTGCGCTGGCGGGAAACTCGGACGGCACGCGATCGGCTGCCACGCGACGAGGCTGGCCTCCCGCGAGCGGCACGACCGTCGGCAGCGGAGGCTTCTGCGCGTCGGCGCCGAGCGCAACGACGAACCGCCCGTCGCTCGTGACGACCGGCGTCCACTCCACCGACGCACCGCTCGTGAGCGCCGCGGGCGACGCCGCGTCAACGGGCACTTTGAAGAGGTGACGGCGATCGGTATCGAGACGGTCGCCTCCGGTGTTTGCGCTATACACGATCAAGCGGCGGTCCGGCGTCAGTCGCGCCTGCTCCACCATGAACGACCCGGGCGTCAGGAGCAGCGCCTGGCCTCCTGTGAGGGCCACCGAGTACAGATGCGGCCAGCCGTCGGCGTAGGACATGAACACCAGGCGATCGCCTGCCGCCCAGCCAGGATCCATCGATCCCGCGATGCGCGGATACGAATCCTTTGGCGTGACGCCGCTCTTCCAGACTTCATGGCCGGAGGCCGACTGCGCATCGGCCACCCACAGCGCCCACGGTTGCGGCTGGGGATCCAGCGTCGGCACGCCGCCCTGCCCTGGCTGACGCACGAAGGCGATCTTCGTCCCATCCGGCGACCACGCGGGCATCGAGTCGTGCGACGTGGAGGGCGCGAGGTACGTGATCGGCTGGTCCATGCCGGTGAAGAGCGCGATGAAGCTGTGGTCGCCCCGATCCGACACGAATGCCAGCGTCCGGCCGTCCGGCGACCAGACCGGCGAGCCGCTCGTGCCACGCGCGAAGAGCGATTCCGCGGGTTTCGATCCGTCGATCGGCGCAATCCAGATCCGCTTGTCGCGCACGTACGCGATGCGTCCGGTCTTCGGCGCAATCGCCGGCTCGTCCCCTTCTCCAAGCAACATGGGTGAGCCACCGGCGGACGGGACGGTCCAGACCTGCATCTTCGCCTGGATGGGACTTGCAGCGGGATCGGGTTCCAGGTTGCCCTCTGCCGGCCAATTGGATCCGTGATCGCCGCCCCGCACGTAGACGATCGTACGGCCGTCATCGGAGAACGCGACGTTCGAGAGCTCCTGCCCGTCGTCGTGATCGTAGGTGGTGAGCTTGCGTGCCGCGAAGTCCGGCGCATCGGCAACGTAGATGTTGCGCGCTCCCCGTTCGTTGAACGTCCACGCGACCCGGTTACCCGCCGGCGCGGAGACGAGATTTTCCGGGAATGGATAATTCAGGACCTGATCGAGCGTGAAGTCCGCGGGCCGCTGGGCGCGTGCGTATGATCCTGTCGCCGCGCAAACCAGTGCGAGCGCTAGAGGAAATCGTCTCGACATCAATCCACCCTTCCTGTCAGCTCCGGATGGGGCGAATCGTAGCACGTCACAATCGCGTGACGCGTGACGGAGAGCGAGGAGGAGTGTGTGGGGATCTAGCGCAGCGTGAAGGACAGCTCGATGTCGACCCAGACGGAGACCGCCTCACCGTTCTTCCGTGCCGGACGGAAGCGCCACGATTTCACCGTCTTGATGGCTTCCTGATCGAGGCCGAAATGCGGATCGAGCGAGCGGGTGATCCGAACCTCTCCAACGGTGCCCGACGACGTCACGACAGCCTCGAGACCGACGACCCCTTGCATCTTCGCGCGCATCGCGTCGGCGGTGTAGCT
The DNA here is from genome assembly GCA_963786615.1 of uncultured Acidobacteriota bacterium. GTDB lineage: Bacteria > Acidobacteriota > Vicinamibacteria > Vicinamibacterales > 2-12-FULL-66-21 > CAWAZT01. Next base: position 160,877 of record CAWAZT010000007.1, on the reverse strand, counting down.
GGGTCGAGGACCGTAGGTGAGCTCCGGACTCGAGATGCCGCTGCCCAGGCGATAGATGCCACCGCCCGTTCCGCCGCCTTCTCCGGCGCCCAATCCGGAGCCCGTGCCGGCGCCGATACCCGTTCCAGCTCCCGTCCCAGCTCCCGCTCCAGTGCCGGTGCCAAGCGACGTCGTATCGGGCTGCGAGGGCATGCTGCTCAGCACACCGGGCAGCCGCTGCACGCCGGAGGCCGTCGCTTGGGCGGGAATGTTCAGCTCCTGCACCTTCGGCGGCGGTTCTTTCGGCTTCTCGATCGGCTCGACCTTCGGCGGCTTCGTGACGGGCACGGTGATTTTCTGCTTGTCGGGCAACTGCGCCTGACGAGGCGGCTCGATTTGCTTGTTGCCGCCGCCGCCACCGCCACCACCGGGGCCCGGTTGAGGAATCCAGATCAGCTCGTACTTGTTCGGATCGATAATCGCTGGTTTCGGCCCAGCAACGCCCGGCATCATCACGAGAAAAACGATGATGAGAAAGCCGACGACGTGAGTGGCGAACGACACCGTAAGCGCATTGGCCCACCGGCTCTTCAGCTGGGTAGGCGCAGGGGTGTCCCCGATGAGGAAGTGCGCGTTGGGGCTCGCGCCCTCGTACGATTCGGCCATGCCGAGATTAGTGCGTTCCGGAATTGATGCCGTAACAGTCATTTTCGCCGACCCGCTTCGAATCCGCAACCCGTGCAATTCAGATGCCTCAAGCCCGTCCGTCATTTACAGGCGGCGCGGATCGGAAGCGTCCTCTCATAAGGACGCTGCGAACTGAAACCTGGTCGCACTTTTTGCGGCTCAGTCCTCCCAGTTCACGACCTCGAGGTCGCGGGCGCCGGCGGAGCGCAACAGGTCCCGGACGTTGGCGCCGGTCGGAGAGACGCGACCGGCCTCGTTCCTGGCGTGGACGCCGAGCAGGATGGCACCGGCTTCGACCTGCTCCTGGAGCCTCGCCGCGCGGTCCGGGTCGACGCCCGCCGAAGTGAGGATGGAGGCCACGCCGCCGGCCACGTGACCCGCGGCTTCACCGAGGTCGGCCGAGAGCGGGCCGGCCGCGACGATCGGGCCGACGCCCGGCAGCACGAACGCAATCGTGGCCAGCACGAGACCGCCAAGCTCCCCCAGCCTCGCCGCAGGACGCGACTCCTCCACTTCGGCCCCTGGCGTGGCGTCCATCTGTTCGGCGAGCGCCCCCTCCTCGTCGTGATTTCGCGAGACGACGGAAATCTGATCGCGTGAAACGCCCGCCGATCGCAACGCGCGAGCTGCGGCCGCCGCGGCGGATGGATGATCGAAAACGCCAAGGATGATGGGATGCATGTGTGTGATCGGCTGGTCGGCGCGCCGAGTGAGTATTGTAGACCGTGATGGACTTCGAGTCCGTGGTTGTTGGAGCGGGGCCCGCGGGCTGCCTGGCGGCTCGCGACCTCGCGGGTGCCGGCGCCCGGGTCGCGATCGTCGACGGCAGCCACCCGCGTGAAAAAATCTGCGGCGGCGGCGTGACGTTCCACGCGCTCGCGGCGCTGACGCTGGCCGGGCTCCGCACCCACGAGGCGGCGCATGCCGTCAACGCTGCGGTCTTCGAAGCCAACGGACGCCAGGCCCGCGTGCCGCTCGAGCGAGCCGATGTGCTCAACGTGTTTCCGCGCGCGGCGCTCGATGCGGCGTTGCTCGACGAGGCGATCGCCAGCGGGGCGGTGCACGTGCCAGGCCGGCTTGTCTCGTGCGAGCGCGTCGCAGCGGGGTGGGCATTGAACACGACCGCGGGTCCCCTCACGGGCTCGTGGTTGCTCGGCGCGGACGGCGCATCGGGGCTCGTCCGCAAGCGCGTGTTCCGCCCCTTCCTCCGTCGTCAACTCTCCATCGCGGCGGGTTCGTTCGTGGAGGACGTAACCGCGGACGAGATCGTGATTCATTTCGTCGATCGCCCGCGCGGGTATCTCTGGTCCTTTCCACGTCGTGATCATCTCGCGGTTGGCGCCTGCGCGCAGGCTGACGAGACGACGGCCGTGGAGCTGCACGCGATTGTGGACCGCTGGCTCGATACGTACGCTCCAGCGCGCGAACGGCACAGACGCCGATACGCGTGGCCCATCCCGTCGCTGTCGGCGCCGGACCTGGACGCCGAACGCCCGGCCGGCGATCGCTGGATGCTGCTGGGGGATGCTGCAGGCCTCGTCGATCCGATCACGCGCGAGGGCATCTTCTTCGCGCTCCGGTCAGGATCGCTCGCCGCGGCCGCGCTCGCCGGATCCGATCCGTCGACGACGTACAGCCACTCAATCCACGAGAGATCCATTCTGAGATCAAGCGGGCCGACCGCTTGCGAGGGTCATTCTTTCAGCCTCGCTTCCTCCGTCTCTTGATTGGCGCGCTCGACCAGAGCTCGGCGATCCGTCGGGTCATGGTCGACTTGATTGGCGGGCGCCAGCCGTACGCCGGTTTGCGGCGTCGATTGATCGCGACGGGGGAACTCGGTCTGATGCTGAAACTGTTGTTTCAGAGTCTCTAGTCCATGGTCCCAAGTCCTGAGTCCCGGGGGGAAGGACCAGAACCATGGACTTGGGACGTGGGACTTGGGACTCCTCATCTCGCCAGATACCCGTCGCGCGCACGAACGGCGACGCCGGGTCGCGTCACGCGGACAGTGATGGCGCGCCACTGCCCTTGCCCTGCGACGATCGGTGTCGTCGGCACGTAACCAAGGAGGTACTGCTGCCGCAGCTCCGTGGCGATGGTCTCCATGGTGGCGTTCAACTGCGGTGCGTCCTTCGGCTGGAATGAACGGCCGCCGGTGAGCGCGGCCAGCTCCGCGAACAACGGCGGACGCGCTTTGCCTAACGCGATCGGATACACCATGACGTCCGACTGGCGCGCGCGATCCCGGGCGTCGGCGGCGCTCGCCTGACTGTAGCGGTCGTTGCCGTCGGACAGCAGCAGCAAGGCTCGCCGGCCCTTCGCGGTCTGGATGGCGTCGATCGACGAGATGATCGCATCGTGCAGTCCAGTGGTGCCCCAGCTCTCGAGCCGCTGGACGGCGTCCTGCTGCGCGCGGCGGTCAGTGGACAGCGGGGCGGCGATCTCGATCTCCGATCCGATCGCGACGACCATGGCCTGGTCGCTCGGACGCAGGCGATCGAGGAACACCCGCGCCGCATCCCGCGCCAGTGGAAGCTGCCGTCCACCCATACTGAAGCTGCGGTCGATCGCGAGCGCCACCGAGAGCGGAAAGTCCCCCGACGCAAAGGCAGAGACTGCCTGCGGTCGGCCGTCCTCGAGCACCGTGAAGTCGTCGCGTGTCAGGTCGGTGACGGGCCGTCCGTCGCGGTCCACGACCGCCGCGTACACCTCGACCAGGTTGACGCCTGACGCGAACTGGGCCGCGTGAAGGGTCAGCACGGTGAAGCCCACCAGAACCGCTGTGGCCGTCACTCGGAGATGGCCGCCCCGCCGGGGGCCGGAGGTGGTAGAATCGGGCGATCTTCCCTGACACTCGAAAGGGTCTGCCATGCTGGGCCGCGTTGGACTGCCGGAACTGATAATCATCCTGTTCATCATCATCCTGATCTTCGGGGCGAACCGCCTGCCCGAGATCGGACGCGGGATTGGCAAGGGCATCCGGAACTTCAAGGAGTCCACCCGCGACGGGCAGAACGATCCGTCCTGATTCCTACAGCACCACCCGCGTGTTGCCCACGCGCCGCGTCACCCGCTCCCGATCGAGCCATTCCAGCAGCGGAATCGCATACTTTCTCGTGATCCCGTAGCGAGCCTTGAAGCCGGCCACGTCCACGCCCGAGGCGCTGGTGTCCCCCTTCGCCGCCAGGACCTCCCTCTTGAGCTGCGCGAGGGTCTCGCTGTGAAACAGCAGCACATCCACCTTGACCAGCACGGCCCGGCGCAGCAGCAGACCGCAGACGCGATCGGCCACGGTCAGGGAGACGCACGCGATGCCCGCCGCCGCGGCAAGATCCGGCGGCGCGAGGCCTGCCTCGCGAAAGACCCGCTCGAGCGCCACCTGGGCATCGCGCTCTTCAGGTGTCAGCGTCGGCCGCTGCCCCGGCAATGCCAGCCAATCGCGTGCGACCAGCTTGCCTTCGTCCACGAGCGTCGAGAGCACGTAGTCGAAGACGGCTGGCGACCCTGATCCCAGCACGCGCTCGCGCGCTTCCTCGCGGGGCAACCCTTCCGACAACGGAGACGTGCGATGATGCTCCCGCACGGCGGCCAAGACCCTGTCGCGCGCGGCGGCCACGACCGGCGCGCTCACCAGGATGTCGCCAATCGTCACCACCTGCGTCGCGGTCGACAGCTCGACGCCCAGCGCTCGAGCTCCGGCGGTCGACACGCCGAGTCGACGGCTCAGCTCCTCAACCGGGAGACCCGAACTGCCACGCTCCTCCACGAATGCGACTGTCGCATCGCGAGCGCTCGCATCGAGCCGTCGAAAGCGCGCAGCGCCCACAACGGTGCGGATGGGCGTCCGGCCGGGTGTCGGATCCAGGACGCGGCCGCCTCCGATCGTGAGCGATGGCGAATAGCTTCGCAGGATGAAACGATCGCCGCGGGTCAGCACCGCGTCGCCCTCGAGCCGCAGCCGTGCATACGCCGACTGACCGGGAATAACCTCGGCAATCGCCCCAGGCTCGCCGGTGGCTGACGCGAGCGCCACGCGACCAAGGACCTCGACGGTCCCATGATGAAACCGGACGCGCGCGCCGTGGCGCAGCGCGCGCGCGTCCGGCAGCAGCTGGATCACGGCGTCAACGCGACGCGTCGAGGCCAGCGCACCCGGAAGCGTCAACGTGTTGCCGCGCTGCACGTCGGCAACGTCCACGCCGCCCAGGTTGACGGCCACGCGCCGGCCGGCACCGACCGACATGTGCGGCACGCCGTGGACCTGCAGGGCGCGAACCTTCACCCGCGTTTCCGACGGCAACAGGATCAGCTCGTCGTCGACGCCAATGGCTCCCGCGATCAGGGTTCCCGTCACGACCGTTCCGAAGCCACGCATCGAGAACACACGATCGATCGGCAGGCGTGGCACACCGTCCTCGGGTCGGTCGGGCACCCTCCGGGCGAGGTTCCGAATCGCCTCGCGTAGGGCGTCGAGACCCTGCCCGGTTTTCGACGACACTGGCACGACCGGCGCCGCCTCGAGCGGCGATCCCGCGACGAGCTCACGCGCCTCCAGGCCGGCCAGTTCCAGCGTCTCCTCATCGACGAGGTCGGCCTTCGTGAGCACGACGATGCCGGCCGAGACCTGGAGGAGCCGGCAGATCGCGAAGTGCTCACGGGTCTGTGGCATCACGGCCTCGTCGGCCGCGATCACGAGCATCACGGCGTCGATGCCGCCGACGCCAGCCAGCATGTTCTTGACGAAGCGCTCGTGACCGGGAACGTCCACGAACGCGATGTCCTGGCCGTCGATCTCGGCGTGCGCGAAGCCGAGATCGATCGTAATGCCACGCGACTTCTCTTCCTTGAGGCGATCGGGATCGGTACCGGTCAGCGCGAGCACCAGGGCGCTCTTGCCATGATCGATGTGTCCGGCCGTTCCGATGACGATCGACTTCATGCCGGCAGATGTGTCCTCAGGACCGGGACTTGGATCGTTTCCGTTCGCCCTTGCCGGGCCGCTGGCCGCGAGCGCCGGTTTTGGCCCGCGCGTCGTGCTTGGGTTTCGCGCGGCTCGTCCGGGGCCCGCGATTGCGCTCCGAAGCGCGAACCCGCTCGAGAAGCTCGACGAACCCAAGGTCGATCTGACGCCGTTCCATGTCCACCTTGATGACCTGCACGCGGACCTTGTCGCCGAGCCGATACGTCCGCCCGGTGTTCTCTCCACGCAGGATATGCGCACGCTCGGTGAACCGGTAGTAGTCGTCGGCCATCGTGGACACGTGAACCATGCCCTCGACGAAGTGTTCGACCAGCTCCACGTAGACGCCGAACGCGGCAACGCCCGTGATGTAGCCCTCGAACTCCTCGCCGAGCTTGTCGGACATGAAGCGGACCTTCTTCCACTGCACGAGCTCGCGCTCCGCGTCGTTGGCGCGGCGCTCGCGCTCGGATGTGTGGCGGGCCATCTCCGGCAGCTCGTCGGTCAGCTCTTCTCTCCGTTCCTCCGACATCCCCTTCCGCGATTCGCGAAGCGTGCGGTGCACGACGAGATCCGGATAGCGGCGGATCGGTGACGTGAAGTGCGTGTAGCTGTCGGCCGCGAGCCCGAAGTGCCCGAGGTTCGAGGGGTCGTACCGCGCCTTCTGCATCGTTCGCAGCATCAGAAAGGCGATGGGCTTCTCCTCAGGCTTTCCCGAGATCCGCTCGACGAGGCGTTGAAAGTGCCGCGGGCGGACGGCGTTGGGCGGCGCGCCAAGGCTGAAGCCGAGCGTGGAGACGAACTCCTCGAACTCTTCCACCTTCAGCGGATCAGGTGGTTCGTGGACACGGTACAAGGTCGGCACGTCGTGACCATCGAGATGGCCGGCGACGGTCTCGTTGGCCACCAGCATGAACTCCTCGATGATCCGATGCGCGATGTTGCGCTCCGCCGCGATGATCTCTTCGACCATGCCTTCGTCATCGAGCACGATCTCGGGCTCTTTCAGATCGAAGTCGATCGATCCGCGACGCCGCCGTCGCTGGTTGAGAATCTCGAACAGCTCCCGCATCGTCTCGAACATCGGCACGAGGTTGCGATACTTCGCGATCGTGAGCTGAGCGTGCTCTGTGAGGATGGCGTTGACCTCGGTGTACGTCATCCGTGCGTCGCTGTGGATCACGCCGTCGTGCATCTCGTACCTGACGACGTTGCCCTGGCGATCGATTTCCATCAGGCACGACTGCACCAGCCGATCGACGTTGGGATTCAGGCTGCAGAGACCGGTCGCAAGCTCCGACGGGAACATGTGGACGGCACGCTCAGGAAAGTAGACGGACGTGCCGCGCTCGTAGGCTTCTTCGTCCAGCGCGCTGCCTTCAGGAACGTAATGGGCGACATCGGCAATATGAACGCCCAGCCAATGGTGACCGTTCGGCAGCCGCTCGATCGTGATCGCGTCGTCGAAGTCGCGTGCGTGCTCACCGTCGATCGTCACGGTCTGCACGGTCCGAAAGTCCGTGCGTCCCTTGATGTCGCTTTCCTTGACGGCGCCGCCAAGGCGCTTCGCTTCCTCGACGGCCTCGGGTCCGTGTTCGTCCGGCAGTCCGTACTTCCGGATGATGATCTCGTTGTCGACACCCGGCTCGTCGATGTCACCCAGCACCTCGAGAATCCGCCCCAGCGGGCTGCGCGTGGGCGTCGGCCATCGAGTGATCTCGACCACGACCATGTCCCGGGGCTTCGCATCCTTGCGCTCCCCTTCCGGAATGAGCACGTCGACAATGAGCCGGCGGTCGAACGGCACCAGAAAGCCCATGCCCGATTCGTCCACGTCGAAGCGGCCCACGATCGATGAGGCGCCGCGCTCGAGGATCCGCACAATCCGTCCCTCGGCCCGATCGTCGCGGGTGTGCTCGATGCGGGCGACCACCCGGTCGCCGTGCATGGCCTGATTCAGGTTGTTGCCGGCGATGTAGATGTCGCCGCTGACCCCCTCCACGGGCCTGTCGGGGATGACGAACCCGAACCCGCGCGGATGCGTCTGGACACGGCCGACGACCAGATTCATGCGGTCCGGCAGGCCGAACCGGTTGCCGCGCGTCTGAATCAGGTGACCGGCCGACACGAGCTCTTTCAGCAGACGCTTGACCGTCGCTCGCTGATCCCGGGGGATCTTCAGGCGCTGCACCAGCTCGCGCGCCGTCGAGGGATGCTCGACCTTGTCGCGCATCAAAGACAGCAACTGTTCGCTATTCAGCATCGTGTCATTCTACTTTTCCCAACCACAGTGCCAGCCCCGGCCTCTATAAACCGTGTGAGCGCGACTGAGACCGCCGAGCCGGCGGACCTCCTTCTGGTGCGCCGGGCGCAGGCTGGCGACCTGGACGCGTTCGGCGAGCTCGTGGACAGGAACCGTCGGGCTGTCTTCCGGGCGGCCCTGGCCGCGGTCGGCTCGGTCACGGAAGCCGACGATGTCGCGCAGGAGGCGTTCATGACGGCGTTCCGGAAGCTCCAGACGTTTCGTGGCGAGTCCTCTTTCCGGACCTGGCTCCTGGCGATCACGTGGCGAAAAGCCATCGATCGGCGAAAGAGCATCGGCCGATGGGTCGCGCGGCTGGCCTCGCCCAGGCAAGCATCGGACTTCGAGGAGCCGCTGGACATTGTCGAGCACCTGCCGGCGACCGGCCCGACGCAGGAAGACGCGTTGCTGACGACAACGGAGGGCCAGCAGCTGCGAAAACTGATCGCCTCCTTGCCGAAGAAGCTGCGTGATCCACTGCTGCTGGCGTGCTCTGGAGACTACGCCTACGAGCAGATCGCCGGGATGCTTGGCGTGCCCCTCGGAACGGTGAAATGGCGCGTCTCCGAGGCAAAACGAGTGTTGAAGCAAAAGTTGGCTGCGACGGGATATGGACGTGACTGACGGCAACGAACAGGACCTGGACCGGGCGATCAACGTCGTCGCGCGCCGGATGCTCGACGTCGAGCCGCCGCCCGGCTTGCAACAGCGGGTAGTGGAGCGCGTTGCCGCGCCGCGGCGCCGGCCAAGCTGGGCGTGGTTTGCCGTCCCGGCCGCGGCGATATTGATGCTGATGGCACTGCTCTGGCCTCGTTCAAACGAACCGATTGTTCCATCGCGCGCGGGCACCGACTACCACCTGCCCTCGGCGATCACTGGTGCCGTGCCTCCCGCCCCGGCGCCTCCGGTCCGTCGTCCGATTCGCGACCCAGAGCGTACAACCCGACTTGTGCATGCAACGTCGAATGACGAACCCCTGCCGGTCGAGGATTCGCAGACACTGCCGGCGCTCGCCGTGCCGTCGCCAATCGGCGTTCAGACGATCGCTGAGGGCAGCGCCACACCAATCGGTGACGTCACCGTGATGCCGATCGAAATACAAGCCCTTCAAGTAAACGCATTGCCCGAGGCGCCCGAGAACCGGCGCGAGGAGTAGACGATGTCGATGATGTGCAGAATGCTCGTGCTGATGGTGATGATGGCGACCTCCGTGGTCGCCCAGGACAAGCCGGCCTCGCCCGAAGCCACGCCCACTCCGACGAAGAAAGATGCGCCCGGGCCGAAACCGCAGGAGGCTCCCACAAAGGTGCCAGACATCGGTCAAACGGTGAACGTCCGCATCGAGCTGACGATCACCGATCAGCGCGGCGAGGCAACGCCCATCACGAAGACGGTGTCGATGATCGCGTCCGATCGATCCTGGAGCCGCATCAGGACGCAAGGCGACGTGCGAACGCCGACTGGCTTCCGTCCGGTCATCCTGAACGTCGACGCACGACCGTGGCTGGTCAGGGAGAATCGCGCCCGCGTCGAGCTCACAATCGAGTACAGGCCTGTCGCGGCCGAGGCAGATACGGAAAAGTCCACGACGCCGAATATTAACGAGAGCCTTGCCGTGATCCTCGAGGATGGAAAGCCGATGCTGATTTCGCAGTCGGCCGACCCCGTCACGGATCGCAAGGTGAAGGTCGAAGCGAAGGTGTCTATTTTGAGGTAGCCACCTGGATGGCCTTGAGCGCCTCGTTGGCCTGCGTGTTGGCGTTCTGATCCAGCCGGCCGGCCAGGCGCTGCGCCTCCTGCAGACGCGCGAGTGCCGCCGAGAGTCCCTCCGCGGAATCGCGCTTTCCGTCCTGCTGATATTGATCGCGCGCCCGCGTCAGCGGAACCTTGGCGTCCTCGAGCTGACGCTGGGCCTCCCCGAAGTTCACGTTGTAGAGGCTCACGCGAGCATCCAGGATGCGGCCCCGCGCTTCGGCGAGATCGAGCTGCTGCTTGGCGTCGTCGAGCGCGCGCTCGGCCGTCCGACGGCCCGACGCCCCCCACAGGAAGCCGACCAGCAGAATGCCAAGCCCGATGGCGACGCCGACCAGGACCTTCTTCAGGACGGTCATGGCGTCATTCTACGAGCAGAATCTGCAAGTCGCCCACATTCGTTTCGGTGGGTCCCGTCACGATGAGATCTCCGACCGCCTCAAAGAACGGATACGCATCGTTTTCAGCCAGCGCCATCTCAGCATTCAGGCCCCTGTCGCGCGCACGATGCACCGTCGTTGAATCCGCAACCGCGCCAGCAGCATCGGTTGGACCGTCGATGCCGTCAGTCCCGACGCTGGCCAGCGCCGACGTCCCGAGCGTGGGAAGCTCGCGCGCCGCCGCGAGCGCGAATTCCTGGTTCCGCCCGCCACGGCCGCTCCCTCTCACACGGACCGTGGTCTCCCCCGAGGCGACGATGCACAACGGCCGCGGTGCATCCCGGCTCATCGCGACGGCGGCCTCGAGGAACCTCGTGGCGGCCTCGCGGGCTTCCCCGAGTGTCGGCGGATCCACGGTGACGACGTGATAGCCCAGTTCCTTTGCGCGCCCGGCGACCGCGGCCATCGCATCGCGACGTGATCCTGCAACGACGTAGGGGGACGTGCGCAGCCGCGGATCACCCGGCCTCACGGTTTCCGGGTAATCGCCTCGAAGCCCAGCGCCAAGGCGCTCGACGACCGCCGCGGGCATCGCATCCAGGATCCCGGCCCGCTCGAGCGCGCCGCGCGCCGACGCAAACGTCGAGTCGTCGCCGACCGTCGGACCGGATCCAATCACGGCAGGATCATCCTCGACTGGCGCATGCACGTCGGAGATGGCAAAGCTGATCGACTGTCCGGCGGCCGCGGCCAGCTGTCCGCCCTTGATGGCCGACAGATGTTTCCGCACCGTGTTGACGTCGGCAATCGGCAGGCCGCTCCGCAACAACACGCGCGTGGCGTCGATCTTGTCCGACAGCGACAGTCCCGCTGCCGGCGCAGCGAGCATCGCCGAGGCTCCTCCAGACAGCAGGACGACGAGACACTCGCCTCGATCATGTGTCGCGCTCGCGAGTTTCAGCGCTGCCAGGCCGGACTCCACGCTGTCGCGATCGGGAACAGGATGGGCGCCGTTCGCCACGAGCACGTCGCCGAGCGTGACACCCGGTCGCGACCGACCACCTGATTCGGTACGGCAGCGATCCACCAGCGCGCGCGCCATCGGCCGCGCGGCTTTGCCGGCGGCCACGACGTTCAGCACGCGATCGGAAGGCAATGGATGACGATCCAAACTGCGTGCGAGCAGACGACCGGCATCGACCGCAGCGAGGGCGGCATCGACAAGAACCTGAAGATGGATCCGCAGGCGCGGAAGCGCCGCGGAATCGGACGAGGAGGTCAGTGAAGCTGCCGGGGCTCGGACCAGCCGGACAAGCCGGTCACGAGGTCGAACATCCGAAGCAACTGGCTCATGACCTGCTGCGCGTCTTCCTTCGCGCAGAGATGTTCCAGCTGGTTCAGAATTCGCGCGATCGCACCGTCGGCATCGGTGATCGCGCGCTCGGAGTAGTACTCACGCTGCCGCGCAAGACACTCGCGGTGCTTGAGGAACTCCTCGCGGTAGAAGTCGGTCAGTAACGTGACTGGTGCGCTCGAAACCCTACCGGGGCTGACGAAGCGTGCCATGCGACTCCTCGCCTGGGGTATGGTGGGCTGAATGAATCGAGTTTAGTCAAGACGACACGGAAGTGTCAACGAAATGTAACGAGCTCAGCGGACGCTTCGGGCGACGATGAAGCCGCCAAGCGATCCGAGCAGCATGCCGCCGAGCACCAGGAGCACGAGCAGCTCGACCGGTACGAATGAGACGCCGGCCAGGCCGATGGTCTCCGCGAGCGCGGCCCCCGCCCGCGCACGAACCACTCCGAAAGTCGCCAGGAGGAGGACAATGGCCAGCACCGCGCCGAGCCCCCCTTGCAGCAGGCCCTCCGCGATGAAGGGTCCCCTGATATACGCCACGGGCGCGCCCACCAACTGCATGATTTCAATTTCGTCACGGCGCGCGGCGGCCGCCAGCCGGACCACGCTGGCGACGGTCAGGGCACTGGCCAGGGTCAGCAGCGTCACGATCACGAGGCCCACGCCGCGCACGATTCTGATCACCCCCGACAACCGCGCCAGCCAGCGGCGGTCGTAGCGGACGTCCGCGACACCGCTCATCGTCCCGACAGCGCTGACGAGATTGTCGATGGCCGCCGGAGCCTGCCGCGCCCGGGCATTCAATCGCACCTCGAAGGACGCCGGAAAAGGATTTCGGTCGAGGCTCGCCGCTGTCGCCCCCAGGTCCGGAAAGGTCCTGGAGAACTCGCGCCGCGCGTCCTCCTTCGACAGACGTTGCATGGAGTCGGCGAGGCCGCTCTTCGACAGCACGTCGCCCACCGCTTCCGCCTGCTCGGGCGTCGCGTCGTCGCGCAGGTACACCGCGACCTCGGCGCTGTTGTTCCACCCGCCCACGAGCCGCTGCAGATTGGCGTTCACCAGCAGGAAGAAGCCGAGCACGAAGAGGCCGGCGGCGATCGTCAGCATCGAGAAGACCGCCGGCCGCCAGCCGCGACGCAGGCTCTCGGTCGCCTCGCCGAAGAAATATCGCAGCGCGCGCATGGCTTAGGCGACCTCCACCGAGCGGCCGTGATCGAGCGTCAGCGTGCGCCGGCCGACACGGCGAATCAGCTCGCGATCGTGCGTGGCGACGAGAACGGTCGTGCCGCGGGCGTTGATCTCGCGGAACAGGTTCATGATCTCGAGCGACAGGTCCGGATCGAGATTGCCCGTCGGCTCGTCCGCGAGGATGATCACGGGGTCGTTGACGAGCGCGCGCGCGATGGCGATGCGCTGCTGCTCTCCGCCCGAGAGCTCCTCCGGAAATGCGTTCATGCGATGCTGCAGGCCCACCCACTTCAGGACCTGAAACGTGCGGCGCTGCTGCTGCGTCGGTGCCATCCCCAGCACGCGAGGCACGAAGGAGACGTTCTCGAGAACGGTCTTCGACGGGAGCAGCTTGAAATCCTGAAAGACGAACCCGAGGGATCGACGATAGGCCTGGACTTGACGGGAGGTCAGCTGCGCGAGGTCGCGACCGCCGACGATGAGTTGTCCGTTCGTCGGCACATCCTGACGCAACAGCAGCCGAAGCAGGGTCGACTTGCCCGCCCCGCTGGGACCGGTCAGGAACACGAACTCCCCTTTATCGATCCGCAGCGTCAGCTCGCGAAGCGCGTAGACGCCGCGGCTGTAGATCTTCGAGATGCGCTGCGCTTCAATCACGTCGGTCTCCCGCGGCATCCGACAGCACGCGCCGCACGCTCTCGTTCACCTTTCCGGGATCCGCCTTGCCGGCCGTGACCTTCATCACCTGGCCGACGAGAAAGCCGAGCGTCTTCGTCTTGCCTGCACGATACTCCGCAACCGGACCAGGATGCGCCGACAGCACGTCACGGACGATCCCATCGATCGCATTGGCATCGTCGATCCGGCCGAGGCCTTCCGCCTCGACGATGGCGCGCGCGGACGTGCCGGAGTCGTACATCTTCTCGAACACGACCTTCGCGACGGGCCCGTGATCGCACCGGTATCGATCAAGACAATCAACTCGGCCAGGGCCTCGGGCGTGAGCGGGACGTTTTCAATCGACGTACGCGACTCGTTCATCTTGCGCGCGAGCTCGACCATGATCCAGTTGCTCGCAGCCTTGGCGTTGCCCGCGGCCGCGGCCGTGCGCTCGAAATAGTCCGCGAGCGCCATCGACTGCGTCAGGACGCCGGCGTCGTAGTCCGGCACGTGATACTGCGCCACCAGCCGCCGACGTCGAGCCTCCGGCAGCTCGGGCAGACTCTGACGGATCGCGTCGATCCACGCCTCGTCGACGCACGAGCGGCGGTAGATCGGGCTCGGGAAAGTACCGGTAGTCGTCCGCTTCTTCCTTCGTGCGCATCAGGACCGTCTGGCCCGTCGACGGATCCCAGAGCCGGGTCTGCTGCTGCGAGCTGCCCGCCCGCCTCGAGTACAGCGGTGTGCCGTTCGATCTCGAACTCGAGCGCACGCTGGACGTGCCGGAACGAGTTCAGGTTCTTGACCTCCGTCTTCACCCCCAATGTTTCGGCTCCGAGCAGGCCGGACCGACACGTTGGCGTCGCAGCGAAGGCTGCCTTCCTCCATGTTGCCGTCGTTGACGCCAATCGCCACCAGAATCTCGCGGAGCCGATTGAAGGCCTCCGAGGCTTCGGCTGGCGAGCGCAGGTCAGGCCGCGTCACGATCTCGATCAGCGGCACGCCACTGCGGTTGAAGTCGAGATAGGTCGCGCGGTCGGAGTCCGGCAGGCCGTCGTGCAGCGACTTGCCCGCGTCCTCCTCGAGGTGCACCCGGATGATGCCGAGCGTCCGCTGCTCTGCCCCGGTCAGCTCGATCGCGCCGTCGGTCGCGAGCGGCTGCTGGTACTGCGAGATCTGATAACCCTTCGGAAGGTCCGGATAGAAATAATTCTTCCGCGCGAAGATTGAATGGGCGTGAACACGGCAGCCGAGGGCGAGCGCGGCCCGAATCGCCAGCTCCACGGCCCGGCGGTTCAACACCGGAAGTGCGCCCGGCAGGCCGAAGCAGACGGGACACAACTGCGTGTTGGGCTCGGCCCCGAACCGCGTGCTGCAGCCGCAGAAAATCTTGGTGGCCGTCAGGAGGTGCGCATGGATCTCCAGGCCGATGACAGGCTCAAACGTGGGCACGGATGGGGAGATTGTGCCACGGAAACCGGCACGCGGCCAGAATCAGCGCGGATCCGAGGCGCCGAGCGATGCTACGTATGGCTGCGCGACCCGTGTGAACGCGTCGACGACGAGCGGGTCGAACTGCAGGCCCGGCGCAGCGGCGAATCTCGAGGATCGCCTCGTCGTGGCTGATCGCGTCGCGAAACACGCGCGGACGGGTCATCGCGTCGTACGCGTCGGCGACGGCGATGATGCGTGCGCCGAGCGCGACCTCGGCGGCGTGGCGCCCGTCCGGATAGCCCAGGCCGTCCATCCGCTCGTGCGCGTCGCGAATGAGATCCGCGGATCCGGCCAGATACGGGATGTTGCGAATCAGCTCCGCGCCGATCACCGGATGCTGACGGATCAGTATCTGCTCCTCCGCGGTCAGCGGCGCCGGCTTTCGGAGCACCGCTTCCGGCACGGCCAGCTTTCCCAAATCGTGCAGGAGCGCGGCGTGTTCGACCGCGATGACGGAGTCATCCGCGAGTTGCAGTGAGCGCGCGACGCTCACCGCCAACGCGGCGACACGGTACGCGTGGGTGTAGACATCGGGGTCGCTCAGCGTCAACATCGACAGCGTCGCGTCCAGCGTCGCATCGTCCTCGATGCGCAACGCCGACAGCGCGTCGGCGAGACGCTGTCGCCGGACCTGCATCTCCCCTTCCAGCGCCTCACGCCACCGGCGCGACTCGCGGGCCGCACGGTGCCAGTCGAGACCGCGCATGACGGCCTCGCGCAGGCGGTCACGGCCGAACGGCTTCGTGAGGTAGTCGATGACCCCTTGACGAAGGCTCAGCACGGCGGCGCCGACGTCGTGCACGCCGGTCGCCATGATCAGGGCAGTTTCCGGCGCGTCGGTCCGAATGCGCTGCGCCAGCCACAACCCGTCGTGGCCGGGCATCCTGATATCGCACACCGCAACCGCCGGCGGCGCGCGGCGCACGTGCGAGAGCGCCTCTTCGGCGTTGGCCGCCATGACGACGCGGTGGCCGTTGGTTGCGAGCCATTCCCCAACGAGCTCGCGAACATTGATGTCGTCGTCGACGACCAGAATCGAGCCGTCGAACGTCTCTTCGGTTGCTGAACCAGCGCTCGCGTGACGAAGCATGACCATTGTCCGTCTCAGGCGTTCACCGTTTCCTGCGGCGCTTCGCGTCGTCGCATGATGGTGTCGCCCAGATCCAGGCGCTCGAGCCGGCGGTACAACGCGCGCCGACTCAGGCCCAGCATCCGAGCGGCTGCCTTCTTGTTTCCGTTCGCGCGCTCCAGCGCGCGCTGAATGTGCTCGCGCTCCACGTTCACGAGCAGGTCCGATTCGCCCGTGCGCGACGACGCGGCGGTGAGCGTTCGCGGCATCTGGAGGACGGGCATGCTGACCGCGAGCTCGCGCTCGGTGATGAACTCGCCGTCGGCGAGAATGCACGCGCGCTCGATCACGTTGCGCAGCTCCCGGACGTTCCCTTCCCAGAGCGCCGCGCCCAGCAATCGCTCCGCCCCCGGCGTCAGCCCGGCGAGACGCTTCTGCAATCGCTCCGCGGTGCCGCGCACGAAGGCGGCCGTCAGATATGGAACATCTTCGCGGCGGTCTCGCAGCGGCGGCAGCCGGATCTCGACGACGTTGAGGCGGTAGTAGAGATCGCTGCGGAACCGGCCGGCGGCGACCTCGGCGCGCAGATCGCGATTGGTCGCGGCCATCACGTGCACGTTCACGCGCTTCCCTTCGAGCGCGCCGACGCGGTGGACTTCTCCCAGCTCCAGGACGCGCAGCAGCTTGGCCTGCACCACCAGCGGCAGCTCGCCAATCTCGTCGAGGAACAGCGTGCCCCCTTCGGCGAGCTCGAAGAGTCCTGGCTTGTGTTCCGTCGCGCCAACGAACGCTCCGCGGACGTGCCCGAACAGCTCCCGCTCGAACAGCGTGTCGTCGGCGGCGGCGCAATTGACCATCACGAACGGGCGCTCACGCCGTGGACCGGTCGTGTGCAGCGCGCGCGCGGCGAGCTCCTTGCCGGTGCCCGTTTCGCCCGTGATCAGGGCGGTTCGCACGTGCGGCGCCAGGCGCCGAATCATGCCGAAGAGCTCCTGCATCGCGGGACCGCGCCCGACCATGTCGCAGAACTCGAGACGGCGTGCGAGATCGCCTTCGATGGTGAGCAGGCTCGTGCGGCGCTCGATTTCTTCCTTCACGCTGATCAGCAGGTGCTCGAGCCGTGCGAAATCGATCGGCTTGCTCAGATAGTCCATCGCCCCGAGCTTGATGGCATCGACCGCGGTGTCTACCGACGCGTAGCCTGTCATCAGGATCGCCTGACAGCGAGGATCGGTGTCACGAATCGCCCGCAACACGTCGAGGCCGCCGACGTCGGGCATTCGCAAATCGACCAGCACCAGGTCGGCGCGGCGCGTTTGCAGCAACCCGATCGCCTCGCGGCCACCCGAACAGGTGACGACCTCGTATCCGGCCCGTCTGGCGAAGCGGCTGACCACGTCGAGAATCCCCTGCTCGTCGTCGATCACAACCAGCAACGGCTGACCCGTCATACACACTCCTTCGAAACTGCCCGGAGCGCCGCTCGAAGCGCCCGCAGG
This sequence comes from uncultured Acidobacteriota bacterium, assembly GCA_963786615.1. Classification (GTDB taxonomy): domain Bacteria; phylum Acidobacteriota; class Vicinamibacteria; order Vicinamibacterales; family 2-12-FULL-66-21; genus CAWAZT01. The sequence goes on along the minus strand of CAWAZT010000007.1, from coordinate 143,548 downwards.
TCGAACGGCGGCGTCAGGACCGCCTGCGCCTCCTGCCTCAAGCCTCTCGACCGCTCGTCGTCGTCCGTGCTCGTCATCAACACGATCGCCGTCCGCTCGGCGTCGGTGCTGCGCGCGCTGCGCCACGCCGACGATGTCGGCCGCCATTCCTGCCGGATCGATGAACGCGGCATCGAAGCGGCCCGTCCCGGAGCTGGGCGGCGGCATCGCCGCCGTCGGCGACCGACACGCTGTGCCCCCAGCCGGCCAGCATGGCCGCGACGTAGTCGCGCTCGCTCGGCTCGTTGTGGACGACGAGCACTTTCATGGGCGCGCCCCGCCCAGCCGCGTCGAGCCGCGCCGGCAGCAGGAACGAGAAGGTGGTGCCGACGCCGACCCGGCTCTCGACGCGGATCTGACCCCCGTGATCGCGCAGAATGCCGTAGCAGATGCTGAGGCCGAGGCCCGTGCCCTTCGCCGACGTCGCGCGTCGTGAAGAACGGATCGAACACGCGACGGATGTTGTCCTCGGAGATGCCATGTCCCGTATCGCCGACCGAGAGCTCGACGGCCGCGGCTTCTTCGACATACCGCGCGCCGATCCTGAGGCGGCGCGGCGTGCGTCCGCGCATCGCCTGTTCCGCGTTCAGCACGAGGTTCAGCAGCGCCTGCTGGAGCTGGCCAGCGTCGGCGAGGACGCGGGGAAGGTTCGGCTCGTACTCGGTGTCGAGCTCGATGCCGCTCAGGCGGAACTCGTACGACCGCAAGGCCAGCACGCGGCCGACGAGATCGACGATGTCCTGCGGCGCACGTTCGGCCGTCTGCCTCCGCGCGAACGCGAGCAGATTTCTGACGATCCGGGCCGCGCGCTCGGACTCCTCCGCAATCCGGCGCAGGTCACGGGCGAGCGCCGCGGTCGGCCGCACGGTCGCCTCGGGCGACGCGGATCGGAGCTCGTTCTCGACGAGCTGGGCGTAGCCAATCACGCTGGTCAGCGGGTTGTTCAACTCGTGCGCGACGCCCGCCACGAGCTGACCGATGGCCGACAGTTTTTCGGCCTGGAGCAGCTGCGCCTGCGTCGTCTTCAGCCGATCGACGGTCGCGACCAGCCGGGCATTCGTACCGGCGAGCTCGTCGCTCATCCGGCGGAGCCGCCGTGCGTTGCCGATCTCGAGCGTGACGTTCTTCGCGATCTGCACGACCGCCGCGCCGTCGGCCACGCCGACGACGGGACACGTGGTGACGCTGAAGATCCGCTCGTCGGGCAGCGTGACCTCCGCGCGCTCGCACGTCCTGGCCGCGTGCCCGACCGCGCAGTCGGGATAGGTGCCGCCGCACAGGCCGATCTCGTCGCACGTCAGGTCGCGCAGCTTGGTGATCGCGACGGTTCAAGTACGCCGCCAGCGCCGCGTTGCCGCGCAGCAGTCGTCCGCGCGCATCGAACACCGCAATCGGATCGCCAATCGCGTCGAAGGTCGCTTCCCACTGCTGCTTGCCCTGCAGCATGTAGGAGTGGAGCCGGGCGTTCTGCACGGCCACGCCAATCTGACCGGCAATGATCGCGATCACGCGCCCGTCGTCTTCGGTGAAGCGATGGGCCTGCGGGCTGCCGATGCTGAGCGCGCCCAGCAGCTCGGCGCCCGCGAAGAGCGGCACGCTCAAAGCGCTCCGCAGCGGCAGGTGCGCGGCCTTCTCGGGAGCAACCATCGCGCTCAGATCGTCGAGGTACACGGCCGCACGGGTCTCGAGGGCCTGATCGCTCGGGCGCTTCACGCCGACGCCCGGCATCGTCCACAACGCCTGCACCTCGGGGGGGCCCGACGACCGCGGCGTCCTCGAAGACGCCGGTCTGCGGGTTGAGCAGACGGACCGACCCGCTGGTCGCTTCGAGCACCTGCAGCAGGCGCTGCAGCGCACGCCCGAGCAGGTCCCTCGGATCGAGCGATCGCCGCAGGTCGTCACCAATGTCGTTGATCAGCTGCAGCTCCCACATGGAGCGGCGATTGGCGAGGTTGATCCGCCGCCGCTCGATGGCGTTGTTCACGATCGCGAACAACTGATCGAAGTCGAACGGCTTCTGCACGTAGGCGAAGACGTTCAACTCGTACGACTGGATGGCGGCCTCTACGGAGTTCGAATCCGACACGACGACCACTTCGGCCTCGGGGTATCGCGCCTTGATCCGACGGACGACCTCGAGGCCGGATTCTTCCCCAGCAGCAGATCCACCAGCGCCACGTGGATCACTGCCGACTCCAGCGCGCCGATAGCATCGTCGACGGTCGCCGCGGCCAGCGCGGTGTACCCGTGTCCGCGCGTCTGCGCGAAGAGCCGTTGCTGCAGCTCGCGGTCGGCTTCGACGATCAGGACGGTTGCACTCTGCATGGAAGGCTTTCCGGACTGGCCGCCCTGCACACCGGCATGCGCAGGGCGACGATGCCGGCGCACACCTGTGCAAGAGCAGGACCGCACGCTTTCGATGTGCGCCTCCTGCACGGATCGGTACGGAAGGACGGGACCCAGGCGATGCGATGTTTCAGAGTTGAAACGCGCGACGTTTCAGATGTGAATCACGAAGCCGGATCTTGACGTTCTCATCACGATGCCGACGAACGACGAGGGCGCTGTCGCGCTATTCGTGACTCGCATCCGGCGAGATCTGGTGCTTCTTCATCATGCGCCAGAGCGTCGTGCGACTGACTTGCAATTCGCGCGCGGCAGCGCTCATCTCGCCGCGATGACGGACGAGCGTCGCCATGATCATGTCCCGTTCGGCGCGCTCGCGCGCTGCGGCCACGGACCCGTCGGCGGCGTGCGGACCCTGATCCTGTGGACGGGCGAAGAGTTCGTCCGGCAGGTCCTCTTTCTGCAGCAGCGGCCCGCGGGCGATCGCCACGGCCCGCTGGACGATGTGCTCGAGTTGACGCACGTTGCCGGGGTAGCGCGTAGGCGACGCAGCGCGAGACGCGCCTCGTCGCGTGTACCCCGTCACCTCGCGCGCCGCCGCCGTAGCGTCGGAGGAAGTGATCGAGCAGGATCTCGACATCGCCTGTCCGCTCGCGCAGCGGCGGCAGATGAATGCGGTGCACGTTCAGGCGATAGAAGAGATCTGCTCTGAAGGTGCCGCGATCGACAGCGGCCTGGAGATCCGTGTTCGTGGCGGCGATGAAGCGGACGTCCACGTGGCGTGGTTCGTTTTCGCCGATGCGGCGGACCTCGCCCGACTCGAGCGCACGCAGCAATTTCGCCTGGAGGGCGGCCGGCATCGTCCCGATTTCGTCCAGGAACAGCGTTCCCGTGTGGGCGTGCTCGATGAGCCCAACCCTGCCGCTGGCCGCACCCGTGAATGCCCCCCGGACGTGACCAAAGAGCTCGTTCTCGAGCAGCGAGTCCGCGAGCGCGGCGCAGTTCAACGCGACGAATGACCGCCCGCCTCGACCGCTCGCCGCATGGACGCGCGCGCGCGACCAGCTCTTTTCCCGTTCCGGTTTCGCCCGTCACGAGGACCGTGCCCGGCGCCGCGGCGGCGCGGACGATCAACGTCTTCACGCGCCGCATGCAGTCGCTCTCGCCCAGCAGCGTCTCGACCGTGTCCGGACCGCGCATCTGGCGCTGCAGCAGATCGACCTGGCGCGTCAGCTGCCGGCGGTCCGCCGCCGAACGCACGCGCATCAGGAGCTCGTCGCGAAAGAAGGGCTTTTGGACGAAATCGACGGCCCCGAGCTTCATCGCCTCGACGGCGGTCTCGACGGTGCCGAAGCCGGTCATGATGATGAAGGCCGAGTCGACATGCTGGTCGCGCAGGCGGCGCAGGACGTCGATGCCCGAGATGCCCGACATCCGCATGTCGGACAGGATGACGTCGTAGGCGTTGGCGCGCGCGAGCTCGAAGCCCTTCCTCGCCCGTGCCAGCCGTCTGAACGGTGTAGCCGGCGCCGTGGAGCATGCGTTCCATGCTGTCTCGAACGCCAGGATCATCGTCGATCACCAGAATGCGCGACACGCGCTAAGTTTACGTCACGCCAGGACCGATAAGGTGGAATGGGATGAAGCCTTCCGTACCAGGCCGGCCAAAAGTGCTCGGCGCCGTCATGCTGCTCGTCTTTGCGGGCGCGTGCGCGACGCTCGCGCAGCCGTCCCTGCCACCGTCAATCGCCTACTCGATTCCCCGCACGCTGAAGGTGCAGGTCCGGCACGGCGGATCGTCGGACGTGGTCACGGTCCCCATCGAGGACTACGTGGCGGCAACGATCCTCTCCGAGGTCGATCCGCCCGAAGCCGACACAAAGATCCTCGAGCGGATGTTCGAGGTGCAGGCGGTGCTGACGCGGACCTACGCGATCAGCCACCGCGGCCGGCACGCCGCCCAGGGATTCGACGTGTGCAACTCGACCCACTGTCAGTTGTACGAGCCGGACCGCCTCCGAGGATCCAAGTGGAGCGCGCTGGCTCGCGAAGCCGCCGCGCGGACGGCCGGCCAGATCCTCTGGTTCGGCCGAGCGCCGGCCCTCGCCGTCTACCACGCTGATTGCGGAGGACACACGAGCGCCAGCAGCGAGGTCTGGCGAGGCGACGCCCTCACCTATCTGCCCAGCGCCGTCGACGATGGGCCCGCGCGAGGATCGCACATGGCCTGGACGTTCGAGGCCTCGCGGGCCGAGTTGCGCGACGCGCTCAATGCGGATCCGCGCACACGTGTCGGACGCGAGCTGAAAGCCATCGACCTCGGCGTCACCGACTCGGCCGGGCGCGCGGAGACCGTGACGATCACCGGCGCTCGCACGGTGGACGTTCGCGGCGATGTCTTCCGCGAGGTCATCACCCACGTCTTCGGGATCCGAAGCCTGCGCAGCACGCTGTTCACCGTCTCGCGAACGGGCGACACGTTCGTCTTCTCCGGGCGCGGCTTCGGCCACGGCGTCGGCCTGTGCCAGGCCGGCGCGATGGCCCGCCTCCACGCCGGCCAGAGTCCATCGACCGTGCTCACGCACTATTTCCCCGGGACGGCGCTGTGCAGCTGGCGCGATGAGATCGACGCGGGCAGCGTCACTGCACTCGTCACGCCGTCATCGCGTACACGACGATGTTGACGGCGAACTTGGTGTTGTCCTCGCGCTGGAATCGCTTGTTCCGCCAGTCGTAGTCCCATTCGCATCCGTAGTCCTTGTTGCTGTACAGGACGCCGATGCGGCCGCGATGCTCGACCGCGCGGAGATAGTCGTGGACGATGTCGTCTCCCCAGCCGTTCAGCTCGTGCGACGTCGTGGGTGGGCCGTCGGGAAACGTGAAGAAGGACCGGTACAGTCCGTGGTGCACCGGCAGCTTGGCCAGCGTCGACGGGCCGGGAAAGACCGTGCGCATCTCCTCCTCGAAGGTCTTCGCGTACAAGCCGTTCACGTCGTGATTGCAGTCGTCGGAGAACAGGAACCCGCCCTCCTCGACAAAGACCTTCAGCTGCTCGCGCTCGGCGCGACTGAACCGCACGAGCTTGTGTCCCGTCATGAACAGGAAGGGAAAGGACAGCAACTCCTTCGAGTCCGCCGTGATGACGACCTCCTCGGGGAACGTCGGAATAGTGGTGTACTCGACGATGGAGTTGAGGACGTTGGCGGCAACTTTGGGGTTATAGTCCCAGTCCCCGGAGTCGTAGCGAAGGCGGGCGAACACGAACTCCGAGGCCTTCGGGCGTCCCTGCGGCGATCGCTGGGACGGCGGAAGAGGCTCCATCCGAGTATCTTACCGCTCGCCTATAATAGAAGGAGCAACGCTCGGACGTCACGGCGCGGGTAAACAGCGCCGACCGGGTGGCGTATTTCATGTCAGGAGCACCAGCCGCACTCGCGGCCGCCAGGGAAGCGGACGGCTCGGCGGCTTCGGCCGTCAAGAGCCTGCAGGCTCAAGGCAACCACGCCGAGGCCCGCGAACGCTATGCCGAGCTGGTAGCGCGTCATCAGCGGCGCGCCGGTCGCATCGCGTATCACTACCTGCGCGACGCGGCCGAGGCGGACGAGGCCGTGCAGGACGCCTTCGTCAAGGCGTACTCGCACCTTCCCTCGTTCCGTGAGGAGCTGCCCTTCGACGTGTGGTTCACGCGCATCCTGATCAACGGGTGCCTGGACCGCATCAAGTCGAGAACGCGCCGCGAACGCTGGCTCGTCCCGATGACGACGACCAGCGCCGGCGGGGCCGACGGCGCGACGGTGGAGCGGGATTTCGGCGATCGAGTGGCCAGCGGCGGTCCGTCGCCCGAGGATTCGCTCCTGAGTCGGGAGCGCCGACGTGAGATCGGCCGAGCGCTCGCGAAGCTGCCGGAGCGGCAGCGGGCCGTGTTCGTGCTCAGCCATGTGGAGGGGCACACGTCCCGCGAAGTCAGCGCGATGACCGGATTGAACGAGTCGACGGTGCGGGTGCACCTGTTTCGGGCTATTCGGAAGTTGCGAACGCTGCTCGCCCCCGATGGGATTGCAGCGCCCGCGGCAGTGGTGAAAGGGAAACGCCGTGTCACTTCTTGAACGCCTCGGGCGCGGACATCTCGACGAGAGTCAGCTCGCCCGGCTCTGGGCGACCGGAGAGATCCATCCGCATCTGAGCGCGCTGTGAAAGCTGCCGGCTTCGCTTCGACGAGCTCGATCGGTGGGTCACCGACATCGGGGCCGAGCTCCAGGCGGAGGCCGACAGCGCCCTGACACCGGATCGTCTCGCCGTCCAGCAGGCGCAAATCGCGCGTCGCCTCGAAGCGCTCGAGCGGCCCGGCCCGTGTCATCGCCTTCCCGAAGGCCGCCCGCGCGGTCATCTCGGGTCACTCGCATGTGCGCCGCTGGGTCACCGTGGCGGCCGCCGCCGGCCTCGTTGCCGGCATCGGCCTCGGGCAGATGCTCGACCTGCACCGATCCCTCGAAACGTCGCGCGTCGCGCAGCGCGCCACAGCTGGTCACGACTGGAGCCCGTGCCGACACGGTGACGGCCGGCCGTTCTCACGACCAACGATCTCGAAATCCTCAGTGATTCGGACGCGTTCGCGCGGCCCGCGTGTCGCCGCCCTGGTGCCGCTCGAGGACCTCACACCGCACGCACGCGATCTGACGGAGCGTCTCAAGTAACGTGACCGCCGCCAAACCGCTGATCTTCCGCAAGGGCCTCGACATGAAGGAGGCCGTTGCTGGAGAGCTCGCGGCTGCCTATCACAGCGGCCTCGTCGATGCCGTGCGGGCATCGGACTATCGCCATGTCTCCGGCCGGCTCACCCTGCACCTGGCCCGCGAGTTCGGCTTCTGCTACGGCGTCGACCGTGCCGTCGACTACGCCTATCAGGCCCGGCGCCGGTTCCCGGAGCGCAACGTCTTCCTCACCGGCGAGATCATCCACAACCCGCACGTGAACGAGCGCCTGCGCTGCCGCTGGCATCCGCTTCCTCAGCGACGCCGACGAACGCGCGCACGCACTCGGATCCGACGACGTGGTGATCCTCCCGGCGTTCGGCGTCACGGTGGACGAGATGCTCCGGCTCACCGAGCGCGGCTGCACGCTGGTGGACACGACCTGCGGGTCGGTGCTCAACGTGTGGAAGAACGTCGTGCGCTATGCCCAGGACGGCTACACCGCCGTCATCCACGGGAAATATCGCCACGAGGAGACCCGCGCGACCGCCTCACAGGCGTTGAAGTTTCCCAGCGGCCGCTATCTCATCGTCCTCGACCGTGGCGAAGCCGCGAGCGTCTGCGACTACATCCGTCGGGGCGGCGATCGGGCGGCGTTCCTCGCGCGTTTCGAGCAGGCGGCGTCCCCCGGCTTCGATCCCGACGTCGATCTCGCGCGCATCGGCTGCGCGAACCAGACGACGATGCTGATGTCGGAGTCGCTGGAGATCGGCGAGATGTTCAGGGAGGCGATGCGGGATCGCTACGGTGACGCCGGTGTCGCCGCTCATTTCCGCGCGTTCGACACGATCTGCAGCGCCACGCAGGAACGCCAGGACGCCGTAGAGGCGCTGCTCGGGCAGGAGTCGCTCGATCTGATGATCGTGGTCGGCGGCTACAACAGCAGCAACACCTGCAACCTGGCGCGGATCTGCGCGTCCCGCGTGACCACGTTCCATATCGCCGATCCGGACTGTCTCGTCTCCCCCACCCGGATCCGGCACCGCCCGATTGGCGCGCCGTCCACGACGCAGACGGTTGAAGCCCTGTCGGATGGCTGGCTTCCCCTCGACGGTCCGCTCGTCATCGGTCTCACCGCCGGCGCCTCGACCCCCAACAACATCGTCGGGCAGGTGATCGAGACCGTCTCGCGGTTCGCCAACCGACGGCTCCCGCTGACACCTCCGGACAGCTCGTCCGATTCCGGCTGACCAGGTCTAACGCGCTGGCACACTTCGGGTTATGGTCGTGCACGCCTCGCATAGGCTGGTCCGGCCGTCTCGTCCAGTGGTAAACGAAGCGCCTCGAAGGGTCGTAATAGCCGCTGACGTTCCACTGGAGAGAGCACTACTGATGGCCAGGCACCTTTCGTGGGCCCTCGCAGCCCTGCTGCTCGTGGCCGCACCCGTCCGCGCGGTTGCGCTCTGCAGCCACACGGACGAGGCGACGTCCCGTCAGAATCCCGGCGGCAAGGGCCGCCCGGATCAGGACAAGCGGCAGCCGCCGCCCAAGTGGTGGATTGAGGAGCCGATGCGCGGCGAGCTGGGGATCACCGACCAGCAGTCAGCCGCTATCGAGCAGCTCTGGCAGAAGACGATTCCCAAGCTGCGCGAGGCGCGCGAGCGGCTCGACACCATGGAGGAGGAGCTGTCGCGGATGATTCGCGACGCCTCCGACGAGGCCGTAGTTGTCGCGCAGATCGAGAAAGTCGAAAATACCCGTTCCGAGGCGAACAAGGCCCGGACGCTGATGCTGTACCGGATGAATCGTGTGCTGACCCCCGACCAGCGTGACAAGCTGAAGGCCATGCACGACAAGTTCGAAGCCTCGCGTCGGGGTTCAGGCGATCGTCGCTGACCGCCGCCACCGTTCCGCCCAAGGGTTTATTCACACGCATTACGGAGAGTCCTGTGGAGGGTTTCGTGAAGAACGTACTGTTCACCGCTGTCGCGGCTGTGACCATCACGCTGGCTGGGGCGCCTGCCGGCGCCCAGAGCCAATCGCAGAACGACGCCGGCCCAGACCCGGCCCACGTACGAGAGCTGATCAAACAGGCGCAACAGCAGCTGCAGCCGGTCGAGCAGCCCGCGGGGCAGCGAAAACCGTTCGTCACGCCCGGCCCGCGCGTCGACCTGTCGCTGCAGGACGCCGTGCAGCGCGCCGCCGACAAGAACATCGACATCGCCGTCGCTCGGATCACGCCTCGGCTGACGGACTTCACAATCGCCAGCCTCGACGCGAACTACCGGCCGAACCTGACGTCAACGGGAAACAGCACGAGGACCGTCAACCTCCCGCGCGTGACGACGCAGGGGATCAATGACCCGACGACCAGCACCACCCAGGCGTGGTCGGCGGGCCTCGCGCAGAACCTGTTTCACGGCGGCGGCAACTACTCGATTGCCTGGACGAACAATCGACTGAACAGCGAGGCCACGATCAACCTCCGCAACCCCCAGTACCAGTCCGGGCTGACCGGCACCGTTGTCCAGCCCCTGCTGCGCGGCTTCAGGATCGATTCGACGCGCGCGGCGCTCAAGACCAACCGCATCAGCCAGCAAAACGACGAGATCACGCTCCAGTCGACGAGCATCGGCACGCAGGCGAATACGAAGAACGCCTACTGGGATCTGGTGTACGCCATTCAGGCTGTGGAAGCGGCGCAGAATTCACTGGATCTCGCGGGCAAACTCGTTCAGGACAATCAGGCGCGCGTCGAGATTGGCACGCTCGCGCCGATCGACATCGTGTCGGCGCAGTCGGAAGCCGCCAACCGCCGGCAGACGCTCGTGCAGGCGCAGGCCGATGTCCGCACCACGGAGCTCGCGCTCAAGCGGCTCATCGTGAGCGGCACGGACGATCCGCTCTGGACCTCGTCGTTGAATCCGGTCGATCGACCGCCGACGACGGCTGAGCCGATTAACCTCGAGGCAGCGGTGACGCGCGCGCTGCGCGAACGCACCGACCTCCAGCAGTCGAAGAACAATCTCAAAATCAGCGACATCAACCTCCGGAATCAGGTCGATCTGACGCGGCCGCAGCTCAATTTGACGGGGGCGTACGGCCTGTCCGGCCTCGGCGGCCCCATTCTCCTGAACGGCGGCGCCGGCACCATACCGTCCGGATACTTCGACTCGCTGCGGAACATCCTCCAGCTCGACGCACCCACGTGGACGCTCGGATTCTCGTTCGCCTACCCACTCGGACAGAGCGCACAGGAAGCCAACGTCGCGCGCGCGAAGCTGTCGATCGACCAGTCGAACGCCCAGCTCAAGGCACTGGAGCTGCAGATCGCGACGGACGTGACCAACGCGGCGCTGACGGTGCAGAGCTCGCTCGAGAGCGTGCAGGCCAGCGGCGTGGCGCGCGAGCTGGCGCAGAAGAAGCTCGAGGCGGCGCAGAGCAAGTTCGAGGTCGGCATGGCGACCAACTACGAGGTGGTGCAGGCGCAGCGGGACTTCGCCGACGCGCAGAACGTGGAACTGCGCTCCATCCTCACGTACCGGAAGGCGCTCGTGAACTTCGACGCGGTGCAGACGGTGTCGACGTCGAGGGGTGTCGCGTCGGCGGTCAGCTCGACCGGCGGCACGGGCACGACTGGGACCGGCACGACAGGGACGGGCACGACCGGGACGGGCACGACGGGAACCGGCACCGGCGGAACCGGCGGCACCGGAGGCACGGGTGGAATCGGCGGCACGGGCGGGCCCGGCGGCGGCCTGTAAGCAATGGCGTGTTGCGAGAACGGGTGCTAGCGAGCTGATCGCAGCCATGAAAAAACTGATCCTTATCGTGATCGTCCTGGTGGCCATCGGCGCAGGGCTCGGCGCGTACTACATTCGCAAGGGCGGCGCTGACCCGCAGGTCACGACGTTGCAGTTGACCCGCGGGGACGTCATCGATCAGGTGGGGGCAACGGGCACGCTTCAGGCCACTATCACCGTCCAGGTCGGCACGCAGGTGTCAGGCATCGTGGACGAGTTGTACGCCGACTTCAACTCGATCGTGAAGAAGGGGCAGGTCATCGCGAGGCTGGATCCGTCGATCCTTCAGACCCAGATGGAGACCGCGCGGGCGAACCTCGTGAACGCCCAGGCCAACCTCGAGCGGCAGAAAGCGGCGGTCGAGGACGCGACCACGAAATTGAGCCGCGCACGCGAGCTCGCCAATCGCAGCCTGCTGCCGAAGGCCGATCTTGATGCCGCGGACGCGACCGCCAAGCAAGCCCAGGCGCAGCTCAAGTCGATGGAGTCTCAGATTGTCCAGGCCAAGGCTGCCGTGAACAAGGCGCAGGTCGACATCGATCACACGGTCATCACGGCGCCGATCGATGGCATCGTTATTTCACGGAACGTCGACAAGGGACAGACCGTCGCTTCGAGTATGCAGGCGCCGACGCTGTTCGTGATTGCCGCGGACCTGACCAAGATGCAGGTGAACGCGAACATCGACGAGTCCGACGTCGGCCGCATGCGCCCCGGACAGGTCGTTCACTTCCGTGTCGATGCGTATCCGACGGAGCAGTTCGCGGGGACGGTCGCGCAGGTGCGCCTGAACCCCACCACGGTCCAGAACGTCGTCACGTATTCGACCGTCATCGACGTGCCCAACCCCGATCTGAAGTTGAAGCCCGGGATGACGGCCAACGTGAATATCGAAATCGCGCGCCGCCAGAACGTGCTGCGCGTGCCGAACGCGGCGCTGCGGTTCCGTCCGACGCGAGACACGTTCCAGGCGCTCAATCAGGCGGTGACGCCGGACATCGAGCGGGCGATTGGCGGCGCTGGATTCGGTCGCGGCCGCGGAGGCCAGAACGCGCAGGGCGGCGCGGGAACAGGTGCGCCGGGCGCACAAGCGCCAACCGGATCGCCGGCCTCAAGCGGATCAGCGGCCGCGGGACGCGGCGAGCCGGGCCGCGCGGACGCTGGCAGCCCGTCGGGTGGCGTCCAGCGCCCTTCGACAGCCTCAGGGCGCGCTGAGGGTTCCGAAGCGCGTGGCGGCGGCGATGCGAGCAGTCCGGTCGGTGGCGGCGGCTTCGCCAACCTGACGCCGGAGGAGCGGCGCAAGCGGATGGAAGAGCGCATGGCGCAGATGACGCCCCGAAGAGCGCGAGCAGTTCCAGGCGCGGATGCGGGAACGACAGGCGCAGGGAGGCTCTGGTGCACCGGCGGAACCGGTGCCCAGGGCACCGGCGGGCAAGCCGGGCGGCGCCTCCGGCAGTCGCGGGCCACAGCCTGGGACGCCGTCCAAGCTCACCACGTCCAACGCGTCGACGATCGATTCGCTGTTCGGACCGCTGCCGACGGTGGAGACGCGCGGCCGCGCGTGGCTCTACATCAACAAGCAGCTCAAGCCGATCAACCTCCGGCTCGGCATCTCCGATGGCACGTGGACCGAGATTCTCGATCCCGAACGAGCTGCAGCAGGGCACCGAGGTCGTGACCGCCGTGGTCACCGGCCTCGAGTCGCAGCAGCCCGCGCAGCAGCGTCCGGGCGCGCGCGCCGACCAACAATCCGCTCATGGGTCCGCAGCGTGGACCGGGCCCGGCGGTCGCGGTCGGTAGGCACGGCCGAGTATCATCCGATGAAAGACGTCGTCATCTCCGTTCGTGACCTGACGAAGACCTACCACGTGGGTGACGTCGACGTCCGTGCACTGCGGGGCGCGAGCCTCGACGTCTATCGCGGGGAGTTCGTCGCGGTGACGGGTCCGTCCGGGTCCGGCAAGTCGACGTTCATGCACATCATCGGGTGCCTCGACCGGCCGACCAGCGGCCAGTACTTCCTCGACGGCAAGGACGTGTCGAGGCTGTCGAAAGACGACCTCGCCTCGATCAGGAACAAGAAGATCGGCTTCGTCTTCCAGGGATTCAACCTGCTCTCGCGCACGACGGCGCTCGACAACGTGGAGCTGCCGCTGCTCTACAACGGCGGCAACAAGATGAAGGCGGCCGAGCGGCACCGGCGCGCGAAGGAAGTGCTCGAGATCGTCGGTCTCGGGCAGCGGCTCGATCACTACCCGAACCAGCTGTCCGGCGGCCAGCAGCAGCGTGTCGCCATCGCGCGTGCGCTGATCAACGAGCCGTCAATCCTGCTGGCGGACGAACCGACGGGCAACCTCGACACGCGCACCAGCGTCGAGGTGATGGACATCTTCCAGCGGCTGAACGTCGAGCGCGGGATCACGGTCGTGCTGATCACGCACGAAATGGACATCGCCGAGCACGGCACGCGTCTCGTGCGCTTCCGCGACGGCAGGATTCAGATCGATCAGGCGATTGCCAAACGCCGCATGGCCGGAGAGGAGCTCGCCGCCATGCCGCTCACCGATGACGACGATGCTCCGGGGAGTCACCGCCGCACGAGCTAGGAGCTGGGAGCTAGGAGTTCGATTGGCCGCCGCGAAGCGGCGGCAAGCCCGAAGGCGTCGCGCGAAGCGCGTGGAGCGCGTGTGGGGCCCGCGCGCTTGAAATGCGAACGTAGCTCATGTCGATCGTGATGACCGTGCGGATCGCGCTGAAGGCGCTCAACCGCAACAAAATGCGAACGGTGCTCACCATGCTGGGCATGATCATCGGCGTCGGCGCCGTGATCACCATGGTGGCGCTCGGCCGTGGCGCGCAGTCGACGATCGAGGAACAGGTGAAGTCCGCAGGCACGAACCTGATCAACGTCAACGCCGGCAACTTCTCGCAGGGCGGCGTCCGGCAGGGCCAGGGCATGTCGACCACGCTGATGCCCGCCGACGCCGACGCGCTCCGGGCGCTGCCCGGCGTCCAGTACGTCGCTGCGGGTGTGAACTCGCGCAGCCAGGTGATTGCCGGCAACCAGAACTGGTCGACGCAAATCCAGGGCACCGACGTCGACCTGCCGCTCATCCGCAGCTGGCCAACGAAGTACGGCAGCTTCTTCACGCAGCAGGACGTCAACAGCGCCGCGAAGGTCGCCGTGCTCGGAACGGTGGTGTCGGACACGCTCTTCGGACCCGACGCGGATCCGACCGGGCAGATCATCCGGATTCGCAATCAGCCCTTCAAGGTGCTCGGCGTCATGATCAGCAAGGGCCAGGGCTCGTTCGGCCAGGATCAGGACGACACGATCTTCGCGCCCTACACGACCGTCCAGAAGAAGCTGCAGGGCATTCAGCACATCAACAACATCTCGGTCTCGGCGGTCTCCGCCGACACGGCGCCCGTGTCTGCGGCGATCACCGAGACGCTGCGCACCCGGCACAAGCTGCCGCCGGGCGAGCCAGACGACTTCATGGTCCGCACGCAGGAAGAGATCGCGAGCGTCCGCACCGAAACGACCAAGACCATGACGACGCTGCTGGCGAGCATCGCCGGCGTCTCGCTGATGGTCGGCGGCATCGGCATCATGAACATCATGCTGGTGTCGGTCACGGAGCGCACGCGCGAGATCGGCCTGCGCATGGCCATCGGCGCGCGCGGCAAGGACGTGCTGATGCAGTTTCTCGTCGAGGCGGTCGTCATCAGCCTGTTCGGCGGGCTGATCGGGATCGGGATGGGCTTCGGCCTCAGCGCGATGGTGAAGAACTTCATGCAGTGGCCGACGGTGATTCCGGCGAACGCGATCGCGATGGCGTTCGGATTCTCGGGCGCCACCGGCGTGTTTTTCGGTTTCTATCCGGCGCGCAAGGCCGCGCGCCTGGATCCGATTGAGGCGCTGCGGTTCGAGTAGCGCTTCAATGTTCGTCCGTGACTATTCATCTGTAACAAGGAGTCCAACATGAGGCGGAAACTCGCATTAACGGCGGTCCTGACCGTCGCGCTGGCCGTGGCTGGCTACGCGCAGAAGCCAGACTTCTCCGGCACGTGGACGCCCGACGCCGACGCGACCGGGACCGCGGGCGGTGGTGGCGGCGGCGGACGCGGCATGGCCGGCCCGATGACCGTGAAGCAGAGCGGCGACACGCTGACCGTCGAGCGTCAGGGCCGCAATGGCCAGATGACGACGGCCTACAAGCTCGATGGCAGCGAGACCGAGATCACGATGGGCCAGATGACGGCCAAGGCCACCGCCAAGTGGGATGGCAGCAAGCTCGTGATCACGACCAAGTCGGACATGGGCGAGAGCACGCAAACCTGGTCGCTTGCTGGCGACGTCCTGACGATCGAACGCACCGGCGGCCGTGGCCCGGCAAAGACGACCTACAAGAAGACGACGTAGTCGGAGTCTAGGCGAGGTTAGGCAGTCTAGAGTTCATCGGAGGCCGCCGCGCCTGCGGCGGCCTTACCTTGTTACCTTTTGTCCTTCTCCCTGCCTTCGCTTAGCCGCCCCACAACTCCCCCACCGTCATGCCCGTCACCGGGTCGCGCAGGTCCGGCGCGATCTGCGGCCAGCGGCTCGAGCACGAACTGGCGTTCGCGAAATCGCGGGTGCGGGACCTGCAGGCCAGGCTCGTCGATCACATCGTCGCCCGCCAGAATCAGATCGAGATCGAGCACGCGAGGTGCGCCCGGATATGGACGCGTGCGGCCGGTCGCGTGCTCGATCGCCATCAACTCGGCCAGCAGCTCGCGCGCTGAGGCGTCGGACACGCCCACGCCGACGGCGTTCAGATAGGACGGATCGCGCTCCAGGCCTGAACCGACCGGGAGCGTTTCAATCAGAGACGAGAGCGTGAAGTTCGACAGGATGCGGCCGACGTCGTCGGCCGCCGCCAGGATGGTGCCGCGCCGGTCACCGAGGTTGCTGCCGAACGCAACGACGATGCGGCGGAGATTGGGCTTCACCATGACGGACTGATGAATCATGCGAGGTCCGACCGTCGCGTCTCCGCTATGACGGGGAGCCGAAGAGATCGCCCGCGAGATATTTCAGGCCGGTATCGACCGCGACCGTCGCGACCGTCTTGCCCGGCCCCAGTTCACGCGCCAGCTGGATAGCTGCCGCGATATTGAGGCCGCTCGACGTGCCGACCAGGAGGCCTTCTTCACGCGCCACACGGTTGGCCATCGCGCGCGCCTCGGCTTCGTCCACGGCGCGTGCCTCGTCGTACGGCCGATCGATCATGTGCGGCGGCACGCTTCCGGTGCCGATCCCTTCTACTCGATGGGCGCCGCCGCGCCCCTCGGTCAACGCCGGTGAAGACAAGGGCTCGAGCGCAACCACCCGTGCGCCAGTGCCGCCCTCCCGCAGCGCACGGGACACGCCGCGCAACATTCCGCCGGTACCGACCGCGCCGCAGAAGACGTCGATCCTCCCAACGGTTTGCTGCAGCAGTTCGCGGCCGATGCCCATGTAGCCTTCCAGGGCGTCCTCGTTGTGAAACTGATCGGTCCAGAACGTGTCGGGCTCGTTCGCGAGCACCGCAATCTCTTTCTTGAATCTTTCGAAGAGTGCCGGGGTCACCGTGCCGCCGTCGCTCGGCACCATACGCAATTCGGCGCCGAAGGCCTGCATTGTGAGCAGTTTCTCCTTCGCGAAGGCATCCGAGGACAACACCACGAATCGATAGCCCTTGGCCGCGCAGACCATGGCCAGCGATGAACCGGTGCTGCCGCCGGTGAATTCCACGACCCGCATGCCCGGCCGAAGCACACCGCGGGCTTCCGCGCCTTCGATCATCGCGAGCGCCATGCGATCTTTGTAGGAGCCCGTGGGGTTCACCGATTCCAGCTTGACGAGCACGTCGGCGGCGCCCGCCGGCACGACCCGCCGCAAACGCACGACGGGTGTTCGGCCGATGGCCAGCAACACCGACTCCGCAGGAGAGGACGCGAGCATGGCCGGAGCCTATCACGGCAATCCGTCCAGGCCGATGCTCACTGGAGTGATGGACCGATGGATTACACGCGGCCGGCTGGCCGACGGATGACTACGAGCGACCAGGGACTGGCGACAGGACTAGGGACTAGGGACTACTCCACCCACCGCGTCGGCAGGACTCCCCCGCCCGTCCCGGCACCGTCGGCGCGCCGGCCGAGCAGATCCTGCCGCCCGGCGAGCGCCTGATCGAAGAATCGCTTCTGCTCCAGCGTCTCGCCAAGAATCACGCGGAGCATGACGCGGTTGCGCGCGTGGGTCACCTGCTCGATCGGAGCCGCGCCAGCGATCGACAAACGTTTGAGCGCGCGTCGCGGTCTTCGTGGATGACGACCGTTTGCGCGTCCGCCCCTTTGCCCGCGGGTGCGAGCTCAGGTTGCGGGACGTCGTCAACCGCCCCGCCGAGGTCGGCGATGGCGTCGCGCAACCACTCCAACTGAACGTCCTCACGATTGATGACGTACTGGTACGTATTGTTGAAGTCGTAGTTGGCGACGAAGCGCGCGCTCGCGGCGTGCCGCTGCCGCATCGTGGCCTTGTCGCGATAGAACTCGCGGAGCAGGTCGAGCAGAGCTGCGGGTTTCACGCGTTTTGCTTTTCCTTGCAGGTGATGCAGACGCGGGTCCAGGGAATGGCGTTCAAGCGCGCCGGCGCGATCGGCTCACCGCAGTCGCGGCAGACGCCATACGTCCCTTTCTCGATTCGGTAGAGCGCATCCTCGATGGCCTGCAGGATTTTCGCATCGGTCTGTTTGAGCTTCAACTGAATGTGGACTTCGTTGTTCCCGCTGGCCTGGTCGGCCAGATCGCCCTGGCGGGAATTCACATCCATCGACGCCTGCAGCGGCTTCACGGCGCCACCCGACGAGTAGATCTCCCCTCGCTTGCGGAGGAGCGCCTCTTTGTAGACAGAGGTATCCATGTCCTGCTTCTCCCGAAGCCCTCCATAACGGTCGTTGCCGTCCTCGGACAAAACCCGATCTTAGCATGGGACCCGCGCCGGGCGCAGGCGCCGGCCCTCAGTCGCGACCGCCGATCAGATCGCCAATCGCCCCGAGCGTGCCACCGAAATCACGCTTCACGTCCTCGCGGTCGCCCCGGTAGGCCTGGTGAATGCGCTCGGCGAGCCGTGGAGAACGGAAGCGTCTGCAGCCAGACGCGGCCTGGACCGGTCAGCGACGCGAAGAACAGCCCCTCGCCGCCGAAGAGGCTCGTGCTGATCCCGCCCACGCGCTCGATGTCGTAGTCGACGGTGGGGTCGAGCGCGACGAGGCATCCGGTGTCCACGCGCAGCCGCTCGCCCTGTCGAAGCTCCAGCGCGACGATGGTGCCGCCGCTGTGGATGAACAGATCGCCGGTGCCCTCCATCTTCTGAAGAATGAAGCCTTCGCCGCCGAAGAAGCCGGCGCCCAGCCGCTTCGTGAACGCCACGCTCAGGTCGATGTCGCCGATGGCGCAGAGGAACGCGTCGCGCTGGCAGAGCATCTGCTGACCCGCGAGCGGCATGTGGATGATCTTGCCCGGATACGGTCCGGCGAACGCGAGCTTCGCGCCGGCCGCGGTCGCGCGGAAGTAGGTGATGAACAGGCTCTCGCCGGCCAGGAACTTCCGTTTCAAGCCGCCGAGCAGGCCGCCGTCCATCTTGGCCTGCATGTCGATCGCGTCGGTCATGTACATCAGCGCGCCCGCTTCCGCGCGCACCACCTCCCCGGGCGTCAGGGTGATCACTACGGCCTGCATGTCGTCGCCAATGATTTCGTGAATCATTATTCGGCCCTCAATGTGCTCAACGGTTTACGCCGCAACACGTCGTAGCTTGCTGCAACGCCCACGACTCCGACCAGGACGGTCGTCGCGACGGCACCGATCGCGGCGATGCCAGGCGCGGGACGCCACGGGATGTCCAGCACATGACGGCAGATCGCCCAGCTGAGGCCAACCGCACCGGCCGCGCCAATCGCCCCCGCCAGCAGGCCCAACCCGCCGTACTCGACGGCGAGCATCGTCCCAATCATTCTGCGTGCTGGCCCCCAGCGTACGCAGGATGGCCGCCTCGTAGACCCGTTGAAACTTGGTCATCGCGACGGCCCCGATCAGAGATCAGGACGCCGCTCAAGAGCGCGACCGCTCCGACGATGGTGATGGCCAGCGTCACGTTGGCCACCGCCTGCTGGATGGTGGTCAGGATCTCCTTGACGTCGATCGCCGACACGTTCGGAAAGCGCGCGACGAGATCGCGCTGGAAGCGTCCGCGCGCCGCGGGATCTTCGGGCGCCCGCAGAATGCCAATCCAGGTCTGCGGCGCGTGTTCAAACGGACCCGGGCGGAAGACGAACATGAACCCGCCGTTCCGGGCGTCCTCCCACTCGACGTCGCGGACGCTGGATACGCGGGCCTCGACCACGCGACCGAGCACGTCGAACCGGACGAGGTCGCCGACGTCGATGTGGAACCGCTCGTGAATGCTGCGCTCGACGGAGACCTCGGCCGGCCGTGCATCCTCGGCCATCGGCGGCTCGCCCGTCCAGAACTTGCCGTCGATGATCTTCTCATTGGGTTCCAGATGATCGCGGTAGGTGATCGTGTACTCGCGTGCGAGCGAGCCTCGCGCGCGCACATCCTCCACGTTCGCGAGATTGACGTCGCGACCCCGAACACCAGTCACCCTGGCGCGCAGGACCGGAATCAGCCGCGGCGGACCTGCGCCCGCGGCCTTGTGCTGCTCGAGGAAAGTCCGTACCTCGTCAACCTGCTTCGGCAGGATCTCGATCAGGAACATGTCCGCTCCGCCGGCCGACATCTCCAGCGAAAACTGCTGAAGGAGATTGGCCTCCAGCGTGCGGACGCCGATCACGAAGAAGCTGCCGAGACCGACGGCCAGCAGGATCACGCGAGTCTGATTGCCGGGCCGCGCAAAGCTCAGCACCGCATGACGAACCGGAAAGTACCGGACTCTCGACACGGGCCTCACGACGTAGACGATGACGACGCCGGCGATCGACAGCACGAGGGCCACTGCGGCAAATCCAGCGCAGACGATGAGCCCCACGCGTAACGACGCCGCCTGCCAGCTCGCGATGGCGACCAGCGCGGCCGTCACGAGCGCGCCGGCCCCGATCTGCAGCCAGTCGACGCGCGCGAGCCTCGCGCGGGCACCGGCAGGCGTCCACCAGGAACCCAGGCCTCCCTGGCCTGGCGCCGCCACTGATGGTCCCCCGCAACAACAGGAGCGGCTTGACGCGACGGACCTCGAGGAGCGGCACGAGCGAGAAGAGCAGCGACACGAGCAGCCCGACGCTGACGCCCTGCGAGACCGCGGACGCCGTCAGCCCGTAGTGCGCCGCGCCGAGCGCCGCGCCGACCCGAGCCGGAATGGACGCAATGCCGAGTCGCGCGAGGATCACTCCCAGCGCGCTGCCCGCCAGACCAAGCAGTACCGACCTGCAGGACGTAGGCGGCCAGGACCTGACGTGTCGTGGCGCCGACGCATTTGAGGATCGCCACGCTCTTGATCTTCTGGCGCACGAAGACGCGCGTCACGCTCCAGACGCCAATCCCGCCAAGCGCCAGGATCACGAAGCCGACCAGGCTCAGGTAGTTTTCGGCGCGAAGCAGATCGTCGCCGATCTGATCCTCGGTCGATCGATAAGACCGCACGTTCACGAACTCGTCACGGAACTGCTGGCGAAGATCGCGCACGAGCGGCTGCGGATCGCCGGTCATCCTGAGAAGGATCTGGTAGTTCGCGCGGCTGCCGAACGAGAGCAGGCCCGTGCGCATCAGATCGTCGTAGTCGACGAGCACGCGCGATCCGAAGCTGAACGCGCCCGACGCGCCGCCCCGGCTCCTGCGAAATCACGCCTCGAATCGTGAAGGGAACACCGCCGACGATCAGGCGATCGCCCACGCTGCAGGCCGAGCTGCGCCAGGAGCTCGGGCCGCACGAGCGCGCCGTGATTCGCGAGCAGGTCGTGCGAGAACGGAGCGCCGCCCTCGAGGACGATGGTGCCGTAGAACGGAAATCCGGGCTGGACGCCGCGGAGCTCCACCATTTTCGCGGCGGCCGTCCCCTGCCCTTCTGCGGGCCTGACCATCGACGCGACCTCGACCGCGTCCTGCCGCCCGACAATCGGTGCGCTGGCGAGCCGCCGGTCGATCGCGGCGCGCAGCTCCGGCGTCCACGATCGATTCGTCCCGATGACGACGTCGCCGGCGATGAGCGCGCGCGCCTCGCGCGAGAGCCCGTTGCGGATGTTCTGGATCATCGACCGCAGCGCCACGATGGCGCCGACGCCAATCGCCACGCACACGAAGAAGAACAGGAGGCGCCGCCAGGACGCGCGGATCTCCCGGCCGGCCATGAGGAGCACGAATGTCATGAAACGCGTGCGGCGCGGTCCACGTGGCTGACGACCCGGCCGTCTCGAAGGGCGACCGTCACCTCGGCGAGCTGCGCGAGCTCGGGGTCATGCGTGACCAGGACGACCGTCGTACGCCGTCGGCGATTCACCTCGATCAGGAGGTCGATGACCTGATGGCCCGTGCCCGAATCGAGATTGCCCGTCGGCTCGTCGGCGAGCAGAATCGGCGGATCGTTGGCCAGCGCCCTCGCGATAGCCACGCGCTGTTGCTCGCCGCCGGAGAGCTGCGACGGATAGTGATGGCGCCGGGCCGCCAGGCCGACCTCGGCGAGCAGGGCGTCCGCGCGGCGGCCGGCATCCGACGAACCGGCGATCTCGAGCGGTACACGCACGTTCTCCCACGCCGTCAGGGACGGCAGCAGGTGAAAGAACTGAAAGACGAATCCGATTCGCGTTCCGCGAAACTTGGCGAGCGCGTCCTCCGACATCGCGGTGATGTCCACGTCGTCAATCAGGATTCGGCCGCTCGATGGCGAGTCGAGGCCCGCGATCAATCCCAACAGCGTCGACTTACCGCTGCCGGACGGGCCGGTGATCGCGACGACGCGGCCGGAGTCGAGGCGAAGATCCAGCGGATGGAGGATCGTGAGCATCGCGTCGCCGCTTGGAACCGTCCGCGAAACACCCTGCAGCTCGATCATGAACCGCCCGCTGCATCAACCATCGGGCGCAAAGCGGTCCAGAGCGTATCGGCGACGATACGGGTGCCCTCGATGTTGGGATGGATGCCGTCGGACTGGTTCAGCGTCGCCACGCCGGCAACCTTGTCGAGCATGAAAGGAACGAAGGTCACGCGATAGTCGCGCGCCAGATCCCGATAGGCCTGACGGAACGAGCTGGCGTATTCCGGCCCGTAGTTCGGCGGCGCCTCCATTCCGGCCAGCAGGACCGCGATCCGCCGATCGCGGGCGCGCTCGATGATCTCGGCGAGATTCTTCTTCATCTCGTCGACCGGCAAGCCACGGAGCCCGTCGTTTGCGCCGAGCTCGAGGATGAGGATCCGCACGTCAGTCTGCTGCAGCGCCCAGTCGAGCCGCTGCAGCCCTGCCGCCGAGGTGTCCCCTGACACCCCCGCGTTGACGACCTCCCAGGCGTACCCGTCCTGTTCGAGCTTCTCCTGCAGGAGCGCCGGGTAGGCCTGCATCTCGAGCAGGCCGCGGCCAGCCGTGAGGCTGTCCCCGAGCGCGACGATCTTCGGACGCTGCGGATTGTCGGGCGACGACGCTGGCGCGGCCGCGGGCGATGCGGGCGGCTGGTCGTCGACGGGCGTGGACGCCTGCCGGCTGCAGCCGGTCAGCATGAAGACCGCGGCACCGAGCCACACGGTGAGTCTGCGCATCGCTCTCAGTATTATAGGCCGCGGACTACGCGGACCACGCGGAGGTCCGGTTGCCGAAGAAACGCGGAGGAGACCGAGTCTCGAAGCGTGTCCACTATACGTGACCTGAAAAACACGTGACACACGCCGCAACCAGAAGGATCACTATGGCACGTGGCTGGGAATCAAAGAACATCGAGTCGCAACAGGAAGAGGCGACGCGCGATCGCAAACGCCAGAAATCGTTGTCGCCTGAGGAGCAGGCGCGTCAAGTGAAGCGCGGCGGGCTCGAACTGGCGCGAGCCAGGGCCGTAGCCGATCTGGACCGCGCGGTCGCGCCCGCTCACCGGAAGATGCTCGAACAGACGCTCGCGGCGATTGACGCGCAGCTGCGCGAGCTCGCCTGACGCCGGCTCGGCCGTGGGCGCGCGGCCCGGTATGTCATTTGCTCATCAGTCTGGGGAATGGCAAAAGATGTCATCCGTGTCGCTGCACTCGGCGATCTTCACTATGGCCGAACCGTGCCTCCGGGGACGCTTCAGCCGCTCCTGACCCAAATCAGCCAGTCTGCCGACATCCTCGCGCTGTGCGGCGACCTCACCGACTACGGTCTTGCCGACGAAGCTCGAGCATTGGTGCGCGAGTTCACGGGTGTCCTGAAGATTCCAACGGTGGCCGTGCTCGGCAATCACGACTACGAATCGAATCAGCAAGACGACGTGCGGAAGGTCCTCGTGGACGCGGGCCTCACCGTGCTCGATGGCGACACCGTCGAGATCTGCGGCGTCGGTTTCGCCGGCGTGAAAGGATTTTGCGGCGGATTCGGGCGGCGCGCGCTCGGCCCCTGGGGCGAGGAGATCATCAAGCGGTTCGTTCGCGAAGCCGTCGACGAAGCGCTGAAGCTGGAATCGGCGCTGGCGCGGCTGCGGACCGAACACATCATCGCGCTGCTCCACTACGCCCCGATCCAGGCCACGGTCGAGGGCGAGCCCTGCGACATCTTTCCCTTCCTCGGGTGCAGTCGCCTCGAAGATCCGATCACGCGTTTCCCGGTCACCGCCGTCTTTCACGGCCACGCACACCACGGTCAGCCGGAAGGACGCACACGCACGAACGTGCCGGTCTTCAACGTGTCGATGTCGCTGATGCGCGAACACTTTCCACATCGCCCGTTTCAGTTGCTGGAGCTGCCCGCCCCGGCTGACGGATCCGATCGCCGGCGTCTCGGCGAGCGCAGAGGAGTCGAGGTCTCGTGACGATGGTCCCTGCGCTGATTCTGTGCCTGGCCGTCACCGCACGAGCGCAGCAGGCGCCGGCTGCGCCGCCGCTGCCGCCGGCGGCGCAGGACGCGCTGGCCACTCAAGTGATGCTCGATCGAGCAGGGTTTTCGCCGGGTGAGATCGACGCAGCGATGGGTCTCAACACACGAAAGGCGCTGGACGCGTTCAAGAAGAGCGGCCGATCCGCACCTGAAGCTGTCGATCCGGTCGTGGCCTACACGATCTCGGATCAGGACGCCGCCGGTCCGTTCACGCCCGACATCCCGACCGAGATGATGGACCTCGCGCAGTTGCCGGCGCTCGGGTATCGCGATGTGCTCGAAGCGCTGGCGGAGCGATTTCACTCCAGCCCGAAACTGCTGAAGCGTCTGAATCCCGGCAAGTCGTTCGTTGCCGGCGATCGAGCTGCTGGTCCCCAACGTTCGAGGACATGGCCGCTCTGACAGGACAGGACGCGAACAAGCCTGCTGACGTGACCGTCACGGTCGACGAAGTCCACGTCGTCGCTCGTCGTCACCGACGCAGAGCGGTCAGGTCGTCTTCTACGCGCCGGTGACGACCGGCAGCGAGCACGACCCGTTGCCGATCGGCGAGTGGAAGGTCAACGGCGTTCAGCGGAATCCCTCGTTCCACTACAATCCCGCGCTGTTCTGGGATGCCGAAGCCAAGGACGAGAAGGCAAGAATCCCGTCCAGGTCCCAACAATCCGGTTGGAGTGGTCTGGATCGACATCTCTCGACCGCACTATGGCCTCCACGGTACGCCGGAGCCATCGACGGTCGGGCGGACCGAGTCGCATGGCTGCGTGCGCCTCACGAACTGGGATGCCCTGACCGTCGCGTCGCTGGTGCGTCCCGGCACGCGGGTCATCTTCACGCCATGACGCTCGAACCACGGCAGCGCCTCCGAGCTTCCCGATCTCGAAGTACCTGCTCGCCGCCGGTCTCGTCGGGTTCATCGTCGGTGCCTTCGTCGTTGCGACGCTCGGCGACATGGCGTGGAGGCGCATCACGACGCGGAAGCCGTCGAGCGCCATTGGCGCAGCGATGCTCGACGACGGGCATGCGGCGGTGATCGAGAGACCTGCGGCAACCGGCGGGCAAGCCGAGGCGGTGCCAGCAAGCGGCGACGGGCGATCGTTGGCCGAGCGCGACCTCGACATTCCCGTGCAGGGCATTACGAAGCGTCAGCTGGTGCGTTCGTTTCACGACGAGCGCGGCAGCAGCCGCGAGCACGAGGCGATCGATATCCTCGCGCCGCGCAACACGCCGGTCGTCGCGGTGGAAGACGGCACCGTCGCGAAGCTGTTTCTGAGCAAGGCCGGCGGCAACACCATCTATCAGTTCGATCCCGTCCGGCGAGTACTGCTACTACTACGCACACCTGGAGCGGTATGCGGACGGCCTCAGGGAGGGCGACCACGTGACGCCGGGGCGATGTGCATCGGGTACGTCGGGACATCGGGCAATGCCCCTAAAGACACGCCACACCTGCACTTCGCCGTCTTCAGGCTGACCCCCGAGAAGCACTGGTGGGAGGGAACGCCACTGGACCCCTACGACATCCTGCGCTGAGGCCTTTCCAACCTTTGGGCCTCTGAATCCATCCAAGCTGGTGTAAGGATGGAGCTTGGAGGCACTCGCACTGCACGCCGACTTGGAGTCCGTCCCGGCCGCTGAGCCGCAATCCGACGTGGCGCGCGCCGCGGGCGGGGACGTGCGGGCGTTCGAGCAGCTCTATCGCGCGCACTTGCCGAAGGTGCACAGCCTCGTGCGCCGGATGGCGGGCGGGCGCGACGTGGACGAGCTGACGCAGGATATCTTCGTCCGCGTCTGGCAGAAGCTCGGAACGTTTCGCGGCGACTCGTCCTTCAGCACGTGGCTGCATCGACTGGCGGTCAACGTGGTCATCGAGCGCTTCCGCACGGAGACGACGAGACGCCAACGGCTGCACGACGGCGAAGAGATCTTCGAGACGTTGAGCGGACCGGCGCGAATCGCCGGACCTGCCGATGGATTTCGAAGCTGCGCTCGAGAAGCTGCCCGACGGTGCGCGCGAGATTTTCGTGCTGCACGACGTCGAGGGATACAAGCATCACGAGATCGGATCGCTGCTCGGCATCTCGGCCGGCACGTCGAAGGCGCAACTCCATCGCGCGCGCATGATTCTCCGTCGTCATCTGAGTTAGGGCGTGTGGTATGGCAGACCAGTGGACTGACAGGCTTTCTGAGTATCTCGACGACGAGCTCGCGCGTGACGAGCGGCGGCAGCTCGAGGCCCATCTTGCAGAGTGTCGCGAGTGCGCGGGCACGCTCGATCAGCTTCGGATGGTCGTCGCGCGCGCCGCCGCGTTGCAGCCGACGCGTCCGTCGAGCGATCTCTGGCCGGGCATCGAGGCGCGGGTGACGTCTGGACGTCAGGCGCTGCCCTTCCGCGCGCGCGCCGTCAGACGGATCTCGTTCACGCTTCCGCAACTCGTCGCAGCCGGACTCGCGCTCATGGTGCTGTCGGGCGGCGCCGTGTGGCTGTCGCAGTTCGGCGGACGCACGACGTCCTTGCCGCCTGTGGCCGCCAGCGATCCCCAGACGACGCCGGCCGCCTGCGGTGACACCTGTGGGATTGACGAACCCGCGCTACGATCAGGCGGTTCACGACCTCGAGGAAGCGCTCGACGCCGGGCGATCGCAGCTCGATCCCGAGACCGTGAAGATCCTCGAGTCCAATCTCCAGGCGATCGATCAGGCGATCGAGCAATCGCGCCGGGCGCTCGAAGCGGACCCGGCGAACTCTTATCTCTCCAGCCACCTCGCGGAGGCGCGGCAACGCAAGCTCGCCCTGCTCCGTCGCGCGAGCGCGCTGGTCGGTCCGAAAGGCTAGCGGAGGTCCGCCCCCTCATGATCGTGACGACAGCCGTATTGATCCTGACACTCGCGCAGGCGCCGGCGCATCAACCGCCGCCGCCGCAGACGGATCAGACCGTTCCCGTGCAGCGTGGCGGCAGGCTGACGATCAACAACTTCGCGGGCGAGGTCGTCATCCACACCTGGAACAACGACTCGCTCCACGTCGTCGCGCGGCATCAGACGCGGACGCGCGTGAACATCCATCCGACGCCGGCGGGTATGACGGTCAGCGCGAGCGGCTCGATGGGGCCGCCCGGATCGGTCGACTACGACATCACCGCCCCGAGCTGGATGCCGATCAAGGTCGAAGGGCAATTCAACTTCATCACGATCGATGGGGCGCAGGCGGAGGTCTCGGCCGACAGCGTGCGCGGCGACATCACCATCAGGGGCGGTACCGGCTTCGTCACGGCGAAGTCGATCGAAGGGGAAATCGTCGTTGAAGGGGCGCGCGGCAAGGTGAACGTCAGCTCGGTGAACCAGGGCATCAAGATCTCCGACACGAGCGGTGACATCACGGCCGAGAGCGTCAACGGGCCGATCGCGATGACTGGCATCCAGTCGTCCAGCGTCGAGGCGTCCACGACGAACGGCAACATCACCTACGAGGGCAACCTGACGGACGGCGGGCGCTACACGATGACGACACACAACGGCGACCTGCTGATGGCGGTGCCGGAGAACGCCAGCGCCACCTTCACGGTGCGCACCTACAACGGCGAGTTCCGCACCGACCTGCCGCTCGAAGGACGGATTCCGCCGGAGGAGCTCCATCGGGGCAAGCGCGTCACGATGACCCTCGGCAAGGGGAGCGCCGATGTGACGCTGGAGTCGTTCGGTGGGACGATTCGGCTCCGAAAAGGAACGCTTCCCCGTCCACGCGGACGGGACTAGTCGCGCTAGCTGACGGCCCTCAACTCCGAACGGGCCCGCCGCCGGGGCGGGTGCCAGCCCGCAGCAAGCAGTGCGCCCTGAAGATCCTCCGAACGCCCGATGAGCGCCAGTGGATCCACGAACAGCTCGATTTCCTGCCGGCCGTCGGGATGGGTGATGACCAGCTCGTACGCGTGGCCGTCGGTCTGATGCCGGATTTCGTAGTGCAAACGGGCCTGCTGCCGCTCGAAGAACCAGATCATGCAGCCCATGTATCGGTCTTTGACAGCAGGCGCCTTTAGCGTAAGGAGCTAGGAGCTACGTAGCTCCTAGCTCCTGGCTACTCCGCTCCGCAACGCGACCATCGGATCGACCGATGCCGCCCGGCGGGCCGGCCACCAGGCCGCGAGCGCCGCCGTTGCGGCCAGCACGATCGCAATCGCCACATACGTGAGCGGATCGGTCGGCCGGACCTCGAAGAGCATCTGCGACAGCAGACGGCTCATGCCCAGCGCGGCCAGCCCGCCGACGAGGACGCCGCCGGCCGCCAACGCGAGCGCATGGCGCAGCACGAGCGCGACGACCGACTGCGGGCGCGCGCCGAGCGCCATGCGGATCCCAATCTCGCGCGTGCGCTGCCCCACGATGAACGCCATCACGCCGTAGATCCCGATCGCCGCCAGGATCAGCGCGAGCACCGCGAATCCGCCCAGCAGCTGAGTCGTGAACCGCCGCGCGGCTATCGATGTCGACACGAGATCGGTCAGCGGCCTGACACCGTAGGTCGGCTGATCGGGATCGGCGTTCCGGACTTCGCGCGCCAGGGCCGTTCCCAGCGTCCGCGGATCTCCGCTCGCCTTCATCACGATCGAGAGCGAAAGGCTGGACGCCTGACGCAACGGCCTGAAGAGCGTCGGGCGCGCGGGCTCCTCCAGCGTGCCGGTGCGAATGTCGTTGACCACGCCGACGACCGTGAGCCACGGGCTCTTCGCCTGCGCGCCGCCAAAATGGACGCGGCGGCCGACGGGATTCTCGCCGGGCCAGTATCGCGCGGCCATCGTCTGCGTGACGACCGCAACGAGCGGCGCGTGGTCGTTGTCCTGCTCGGTGAACGTCCTCCCGCGCAGAAGCCGAACGCCAATCAATTCGAAGTATCCGGCGGAGGCGATGTTCGTCTGGACCGCTGGCACCCGTGACTGCGCGTCCAGTTCGTGTCCTTCGATCGTCAGCGTCGCCGTGTTCCGCGTGCCATCGAACGGCAGCGCGAGCGCCGCGGCCGCGCCCGACACGCCGGGCAACGATCGCGTGCGACGCAGCACCTCGTCGAAGAGCGCCACGCGCGCCGGATGCGTGAAGTAGCGCCCCTGCTGCGGATCGTTCGGCTGCGGGAGCCAGAGACGCGCCGTCACGACTCTGTCCGGATTGAATCCGAGATCCACGTGCTGCAACCGCCAGAGGCTGCGCGTGAACAGCGCCGCGCCGACCAGCAGAACGAGGGCCATCGAGAATTCGATCACGACCAGAGCCGAACCGAGCGGCCGACGGCCGCTGGCGCCGCGGCCGCCTTCCCTCAATGCGCCGGTGATGTCGAGTCGAGAGCACTGCAACGCCGGCAGCGTGCCGAAGACGACGGCGGTCGTCAACGCGAGGATCGCGTTGAACATCAGCACGCGCTGATCGATCACCACCTCCGACAGGCGTGGCAGACCGGCGGGGACCAGCGCGAAGAGCGCTTCGATCAGCCAGACCGTCACGGCCGCACCCGCAAGGCCACCAAGCGCCGCAAGGAGCACGCTCTCGGCCAGCAGCAGCCGCACGAGCCGTGCCCTCGACGACCCGAGCGCACGACGGACACCCAGCTCACGCTGACGCCCGGATCCGCGGGCCAGCAGCAGGTTGGCGATGTTGGCGCAGGCGATGAGCAGCACGAAGCCGACGGCGCCGAACAGCATCAGCAGCGACGGGCGCACGGATCCGACCAGATCGTCCTGCAGCGGGATCAAGCGCGGAGTCCACCCGGCTCGCGCGGGATAGTCGTTCGGCAGCGATTGCCGTAAGCCGTCGCCAAACGCGGCAAGCCGATGACGGCCCTCGTCGAGGGAGACTCCGGGCCGTAGGCGCCCGATCGCGCCGGTGATGAAGTACCCACCGCGCGGCGGCGGCATGGGAAACGGTGTCGCGCTGAAGTTGCACGGCGCCCACAGATCAACGTCGGTCAGCACCGATCGACCGGGATGCTTGAACTCGGGCGGCAGCACGCCGACGACGGTGTACCAATCGTTGTCGATACGCAGCTTGCGGCCGATCGCCTGCGGCGATGCCGCGAACCGCCGGTGCCAGAGCTCGTCGCTGATCACCACGACCTCGGTGATCCCCGGCGCATTGTCCTGCGGTCCGAACAACCGTCCCAGCTGCGGCCGAACGCCGAGGACGTCGAAATACGACGGGCTCGCGAGCAGCACCTCCACGCGCTCCGGCTGATCGACCTCCGTCAGGTTCGCGTTGATCGCCCACACGCCGGCAATGGCCTCGAACAATCCGGATCGATCGCGGTAGTCGGCCAGTTCTGGGGGCGACAGTCCCACGTCGGACACGTTGATGGCGCTGAAATCCGCGGTCACGCGGACGAGCCGATCGGCGTTCGCGTACGGCAGCGGCCGCACGAGAATCGCGTTGACGACGGTGAAGATCGCGCCGTTGGCGCCAATCCCCAGGCCAAGCGTCGCGATCGCAATGGCCGTGAACCCGGGCGCCTTCATGAACCCGCGCCAGGCGAACCGCACATCCTGCAGCAGCGTGTGGATCATGGACGTCGCCAAATCGCAAAGCCTGCGCCACACATTCCGGATGTTTTGTGAGGAAATTTCCACGAATCCGTCCCATCACTGCCGAACTGCGCCGATTCCGGGACCCGTCTGTTCGGAACCGAACACCCGCAACGAGCTCGCGAATGCGGACGGCACGTTTCTCCGGGTATTTGCGTCAAACCCTCAGATGGCACAACGCTTGGACAATCGCGGTCCCGACATGACCGCCTCGTGCGAGATGTTGCCGCGCATGCTGATTGCGGACGACCAGCCCGATCTGCTCGACGCATTGAAACTTCTGTTGAAGGGACAAGGCATCCAGGTCGATGCGGTCACATCCCCGGAGGCGGCGCTCGCGGCCGTCGAAGCGCAGCCATTCGACCTCGTCCTGATGGACTTGAATTACACGGGCGACACGACGTCGGGTCGGGAGGGCATCGACCTGCTCTCGCGGCTGCAGGCGCTCGATCAGCTGCTGCCGGTGGTGGTGATGACCGGCTGGGGCAGCGTGAATCTCGCCGTCGAGGCGATGCGCCGGGGTGTGCGCGACTTCGTGCAGAAACCGTGGGACAACGCGCATCTGCTCGCCACGGTGAAGCACGAGATCGAGGAGGGTCGCGCACGACGACGACACGACCAGGCGGAGCGGCGTGAGCTGGCCGAGGCGCTCAAGATCCAGGAACGCCTGCTGCCGCAGCAAATCCCGCACATCGACGGATGGGAGCTGGCGGTCTCGTGGCAGCCGGCCTCCGGCGTCGGCGGCGATTGCTTCGACACGATTCGGCTTGGCGACGCGCGCCTCGCCATTTCGATCGCGGACGTCGTCGGCAAGGGGATCCCGGCCGCGCTCCTGATGAGCAATCTTCAGGCAGCCGTCCGCGCCTTTGCGTCGGAGGTGGTCGAGCCGCGCGAGCTCTGTCATCAAGTGAATCGCATCCTCTGTGGGAACATCGCCGAAGGGCGCTTCATCAGCTTTTTCTATGCCGTGCTCGACGCGCCAACGGGCACGCTCGTCTATACGAACGCCGGACACTACCTCCCCATGCTCGTCACGGCCGATGGCGCGGTCGAGCGCCTGGGCACCGGCGGTCCGGTCCTCGGCGTGATTCCCGATGCCGAATACGGACAGGCGCAGATCACGATCAACCCGGGCGATCGGCTCGTGCTGTTCACCGACGGCCTGACCGAGGCGAGAAATCAGGCAGACGAAGAATTCGGGGAGCCGCGTCTGCTCGAGGCGTTGCTGCTCCATCGCACGTGCAGCGCCCCTGCGCTCCAGGCGCGGCTGGCTGACGCGGTCGCGACGTTCACCGGCGGTGCGTTGCAGGACGATGCGACGCTGATGGTGCTCGCGGCCGACCAGGGCTGAACACCCTTTTTCCAGTGACGAATCGCACTCACGTGTGACGAAAGAATGGGCCCTTGACGAGCCAGACCACACCGGCTGATAGTGCTCGCATGCGTAAAGCGTGGGCGCCCCCCACTCGGTGGGTCTTTGGCGTCGCGACGGTCCTCGGGCTCTTCTCCACTCTCCAGGCGATCAGGCTGACCTCCCTCTCCTACAAAGAGGGCATGCCCCTCCAGGCGGGCAAGCTGCTGCTCCTGAACCTCGCCTTCTGGTACATCCCCGCGCTGCTCCTGCCAGCCGTCGTCGCCGTTGCGCGACGATTCCGGCTCGACGGGCCGCACAAGGCGCGGGCGCTCGCGGCACATGCCGCGGCCGCGCTCGTCTTCGCGGTCGTGCGGTTCATCGGCATGCTCGGCGTGCGGTTCCTGTTGTGGAGTGATGGCGGCGGCAAGCCGGCGTGGATGTCGAACTGGACGTATCTGCAGCGAACTTTCTCGCGGACATGGACTGGATCCTCATGGTCTATGCCGCGATCGTCGGCGTCAGCCACGCCGTCGCGTACTACTACGAAACGCAGGAACGCAAGCTGAAGGAAGCGCAACTCGAGACTCGGTTGATGGAGGCCCAGCTCAAAACGCTGCAGGCGCAGCTCCATCCCCACTTTCTGTTCAACACGCTCCACGCGATTTCGACGCTGGTTCATCGTGATCCGGAGGCCGCCGATCGGATGATCAGCCGCCTGAGCGATCTGCTGCGCATCACGTTCGACCGGAGCGGCGACGCCAAGATTACGCTGAAGGAAGAGATCGAGTTCCTGCAGAAATATCTCGACATCGAACAAACGCGCTTCCCGGATCGTCTGGTGGTACGTGTGGAGATTGATTCGGACGTCCTCGACGCCGAAGTCCCTCAGATGATCCTGCAGCCGCTGGTCGAGAACGCGATCAAGCACGGCATCGCGCCGCACACCGATCGAGGTCACCTGCAGATCGTGGCGGGACGCATCGACGACACGCTGTGGATGGAAGTGCGGGACAACGGTGGCGGCCTCCACGGCGCGACGTTGAAGAAGCTGCGCACGGGTGTCGGCCTCTCGAATACGCGCGCGCGTCTCGAATGTCTGTACGCCGGGCATCACCGGCTCGAGTTCACTGACCTGCACGGCGGCCTGGCCGTCCGGATCGAGATTCCCCTTCAGCGGCCGGTGGCCGTGTCGTCAACGACCGCCTTCCGCGTGGCATGAACGCCATGGCCATGACCTCAACGCGCGTGCTGATTGTGGACGACGAGCCGCTCGCACGCGAGCGGCTGCGGATGCTGCTCGCGGACGAGCCGGGAATGGAGGTCGCCGGCGAGGCCAACGACGGTCGCACGGCGGTCGACGCGATCGCGTCGCTGTCGCCCGACCTGGTGTTTCTCGACGTGCAGCTGCCTGGATCCACCGGGTTCGAGATCATCGAGCAGGTCGGCGCCAAACGGATGCCGTTCGTGATGTTCGTCACCGCCTACGATCGCTATGCGCTGCGCGCATTCGACGTCCATGCGCTCGACTACCTGCTGAAGCCGTTCGATCGCGAGCGTTTCCGTCAGGCGATCGCCCGCGTGCGTCAGCAGCTGGAGCGCCGCGAAGGGGGCGACCTCGAGCGGCGGCTGATTGCGCTCGTGCAGGACTTGAAGCCCGCGCAGCCGCGCGTCGATCGGTTCGTCGTGAAATCGGGCGGCCGCGTGTTCTTCGTGCGCAACGACGAGATCGACTGGATCGAAGCGGCGGGCAACTACGTCAAGCTGCACGTCGGCGGCGACGCGCACCTGTTCCGCGAGACGATGAACGCCGTCGAGGCGCGGCTCGATCCTGACCTCTTCTTCCGTATCCACCGCTCCCACATCGTCAACATCGAGCGCATCCGCGAGCTGCAGCCGTGGTTCAACGGCGAGTATGTCGTGTTCCTGAAGAACGGCACGCGCCTGACCCTCAGCCGCGGGTATCGCGAGAAGCTCCAGGACCGCGTCGGCCGCGTCATCTGACCCGACCTGACCTCTGACCCCACCCAGGGATCTGACCCGCGAAATGGGGTCTGACCCCACCGACCGCCCGACCGCACACCCCCTGGCATCCGATCTGCCTCTTGACTCCGCCGCGGGATAGGAGGACGGGTGCGCACCTGGAGCGGCAACCTCTTCTCGCCGAACAGGTTCCGGACCCGATCCGCTCCACGCACGCACGTGAGGACGATGAGGGACGCCATTACAAATCAGTGGTTGGGTGTGCCGTTCCTGGCGCGGAAACGCGCGATTGCCAGTGTGACGGTCGTGTGCGCCGCCGCCGTGCTGCCGTTTCGTGTCGCCTCGGCGCCGGAGACTGGCCGCCTGACGGGACACGTCGTGGTGACGGCCGCCGTTTCGTCCCCGCTCCGGTCGGCCGCATACGCGACGCGCCGGGTTGAGCGCGTGGCGCCCATCTCAGGCAGCGAACTGTCGAACGTCGTGGTGTTCGTGCAGGATGCACCTCGCGGTGGAGGGCTGCCGACGTCCAGACCGCGCATCGCGCAGCAGGGAGAAAGCTTCACGCCGCGGGTCGTCGCCATCACACGTGGATCGACGGTCGACTTTCCCAACGGTGACCCGTACTTCCACGACGTGTTCTCGCTCTCCCGCGCCGCCACGTTCGATCTCGGGAGCTACGCACGGGGATCGAGCCGATCCCAGACATTTCCGCGTGCCGGGCTGGTGAAGGTCTACTGCCATATCCATTCGCAGATGAGCGCGAGCATCCTCGTCTTCGACCATCCCTACTTCACGATTCCGCGCGCCGACGGGACGTTCACGATTGACGGCCTGCCGGCCGGCACCTATCAGGTGAGCGCCTGGCACGAGCGGATCGGTGAGAACACGCAGACGGTCCGCATCGACGGAGGGCGTGCGGCGGAGATCGCGTTCTCGCTGCCGGTGGTGGAGACGCGATGAAGGCCATTCGCGGCTCGCGCACGACGCCGCCGCGATTCGTGGCGCGCACGATGATCGCGACATTCGCGACGGTCGGCTTCATCCTCGCGGCCGTGTTCGTCGTGGTCACGGTGGCGGTCCGCGCGACCGTGCGGAGCACCGTGGCCGAGCGGCTCGACACCGGCCAGCGGATCCTCTCGGCGCTCGAGCAGCGGCGGGGGCGCGAACTCCAGACGCGGGTTGCGACCCTTGCGGAGAATCCCACGCTCAAGGCCGCGATGGACACCTACCATCAGGAGCTGCGGCTCGAGCATGGCGTCCAGAGCCGCGAGCTCCTCGATACGATCGAACGGCAGGTCAATAACCTCGTCACGCGCATTCACCCCGACATCGTCGTGGTCACGGATCCGACGGGCACCGTCGTGGCCGTGCAAGGCAAGAGACGCGCGGACTGGCCATCGGACGGCGTGCGCCAACTGTTGTCCACCGATGCGTCGGGTCAGTTCGTCGCGCTTCCAGGAGCGGTGTTTCGATTCGCCGCCGCCCCGCTCGTGCTCCAGGACGGCCAGAACACCGTGCTCGGCGAGCTGCAGCTCGCGACGGCGCTCGACTCCGACTACGCCGCCGAGCTCTCCTCCCTGTCAGGAGCTGGCACCGTGATCGTTTCGCACGACGCCATCGTCGCGAGCACGCTGCCGCCGTCGGCCACGCGCGCCTTGACGCCGACGGTGCTCACGACGATCGGTCTCAGCGATGACAACCTGACTCTCGAGGGACAGCACTACGCGGTGAAAGCTGCTGTTTCGTCACGGCGGCGCCGCCGTCTATGCGCTCGATTCGATCGATGCGTCCGCGGAGCCGCTGCTCGCCGCGGCCTTCCGGGCGACACTCTTCATCGCGCTCGGGGCCCTGGCGCTCGCGGCGATTGCAAGCCTCTGGCTCGCCCACACGGTGGCGCGTCCGATCAACACGCTCTCGCGATCGCTGACGGCAATGACGCAGTCGCGCGACTTCGGCACGCCGATCCCGGCAACGGGGTCGAGCCTCGAGGTCGACGCGCTCACGGAGACGTTCAACGCCATGATGGCGTCGATCACGGCCGCGCAGCAGGACACGCGAAGTGCGTACGTCGGCGCCATTCGCGCGCTTGCGCTGGCGCTCGACGCGCGGGATCCGTACACCGCTGGCCATTCCGAGCGCGTCAGCGCCATCTCGGTTGCGATCGGCCATCAGATGCACCTGCCCGAGGCCGAGCTCGACATCCTGCGCCTTGGCGCGCTGCTGCACGACATCGGCAAGATCGGCATCAGCGACGATGTGCTGCGAAAGCCGGGCCCGCTGACCGCCACGGAGTTCGAAGCCATCAAAGAGCATCCCGTGACGGGAGCACGGATCCTCCGGACGGTGCCGTTCCTCGCGCAGCATCTGCCGATCGTCGAGCTGCACCATGAACGGCCCGACGGCAAGGGCTACCCGCACGGCCTCCGCGGCGACGAGATACCGCTGCTCGCGCGGATCGTTCACGTTGCCGACGCGTTCGATGCAATTACCAGCGCGCGCGCCTATCGCCCCGCGCGCGGCGCCTCCGACGCGCTGCAGGAGCTCTGGCGGCACGCCGGATCGCAGTTCGACGCGGAAGCGGTGCAGGCGCTGGCCGGCAGCATCCCGACGCTGCGCCTGCACGACAGTCAGATCGACAGCACCGCCGCCCGCGCCGCACGGAGGACGCCGCTCGTGGCGGTCGGCCGCGCATGATCGCCCGTGCGCGCCGCGGTCGGCGCTCTTCTCATGATTGCGACGGCGTCGCCTGCCGCCGCGCAGGATCAGGTCTTGGATCGCGTCTCCGCGGAGACCGTCGCGTCGGTCTCGATGTTCTCGAGCTGGTCGCAACCGTCGGTCATC
Source organism: uncultured Acidobacteriota bacterium (assembly GCA_963786615.1). Taxonomy (GTDB): domain Bacteria; phylum Acidobacteriota; class Vicinamibacteria; order Vicinamibacterales; family 2-12-FULL-66-21; genus CAWAZT01. Next base: position 106,850 of record CAWAZT010000007.1, on the reverse strand, counting down.
CTGGACGGGACCGCGACGGTGCGCATGGGCGATCGCACCATCGGGCTGGTGCGCCCATGGGTCTGGCAGCGACCCGATGGCTCCTGGACGGCGGAGTGGTATCAGCTCCAGGTGCGTTATCAATCCGACACGCGCGTCCCGTTCCGCGTCGACGCAGGCATCATCGCGTCCCCGCTCGGCCTTGCGACCCTCGAGCTCCGCCCGGATCTGAACCCGACGGTGGCGCCGCCGTTCTACTACGTCGTGCCGCTGCCCCGCTTCGATCAGACGTTCGATGCGCTCCAGGCGATGGCCGGCGGCTATCCACTCGGCGCGATCGTCAGCACGTCCGGCTCGCACTGGGATGCTCGCGGCGGCATGACGAATGCGACGCCGGCCCGGTCACGAGTAGAGCTCAAGGATCATCAGCCTCCAGCCATGCCGCAGCTCGTGCTGGGCGGCGGCGTCACGCCGCTGCCCGGACTGCGCTTTGGTGCGGGCTTCGCGCATGGCCGGTACCGCGACCCTCGCACGGCCACGCTGGACGTGCAATCGGACTACGCGTCCTCGACGACGGTCGCACCGACCCCGGTGGTCTTTCCCGCGGCCGACGCAACCGTGACGAACATCGAGGCTGACTACGCCTTCGGCCACACTCGGATGCAAGGCGAATGGGTGTGGGACCGTTTCGAGACCACGACCTCGCCAGCGACCGCCACGGCGTTTTTCGTGCAGGCCACCCAGACCTTCACGCCGCGCTGGTTCGGCGCCGCACGCGTGACCTCCGTCAGCGCACCGATGCTGCCGGACCCCACGAGCCGCACGCCCGCGCCTCCGTCGTAGAGACGATTGCCGGATACCGCCTGACGCGCGATTTCACGCTCAGGGGCGGCTACTACGCCGAGCGCCACTTCAACGGACTGTCGTGGGACCACCAGCTCTGCGCCTCGATCGTCTGGGCGCGCCTCTGGAGATAGTGGAGTCCATAGTCCCTCGTCCCTGGTCCCTAGTCCCTAGTCGGGCAGGCAGAAGGATTTGGAGCGTGGGCGTGACGAGGGACGAGGGACGAGGGACTAGAGATTAGGGACTCAGAAGTTTCTCCAACTCCTCCACGTGAGCCGCTCGGGCCAACGCCTCCTGCCGATCGGCAAGTCCGGCCTTCACGAGATGCGCGAGTGATTCCTCGAGCGTCAGCGACCCGTGACGCCGGGTGATGGTCATCTCCTGATGGAGGTGCTGCAGGCCGTTCTTGCGGATGTGCTGTCGCGCACCATACCCAACCATCAGAATTTCCGCGGCGGGCACCACGCCGCCACCAACGCGCGGCAGGAGCTGCTGCGTGATCACGGCCGCGAGCGCCATCGCGAGCTCCTGGCGCACGGTGTTCTGACGCTCCGCCGGGAAACGAATCCGCGATGCGCCCGACTGTCGACGCCGCATCGCTCGTGTGAACGGTCGATAACACGAGGTGACCGGTCTCCGCCGCCGCCAGCGCAATCCGCATCGTCTCCGGATCGCGCATCTCGCCCACGACAATCACGTCCGGCGCCTGACGCAGCGCCGCGCGGAGCGCCGTCGGAAAATCCGGCGCGTCGATGCCGATTTCCACCTGCTCGACGACGCTCGCGACGTGGGCGTGCTCGTACTCGATCGGATCTTCGATGGTGATGATGTGGCGCGGCGCACGCCGGTTGATCTCGTCGACGAGCGCGGCGAGCGTCGTTGTCTTGCCTGATCCTGTTGGCCCTCCGACGAGGACCAGTCCCCTGGGCAGATGCGTGACGAGCTCGACGGACGGGGGCAGGTTCAGCGAGGCGAGGCGCGGGATCCGCGAGGGTAGCGCGCGAACGGCCGCGGCGGCGCGCCCGCGTTCGCGATGCAGGTTGATGCGAAACCGGCCGAGGCCGGCGACGCGAAAGGATCCATCGGCAATCAGTGTCTCGCGATACAGGCGTCGCGCGTGAGGCGGCAGCGCTGGCAAGACCGCTTCTTCGACGTCGACGCCGTCGACGGGCCCATCCGGCAAACCGCGAACGCGTCCGTCCACGCGAATCGACGGTGCCGCGCCGGCCACGAGCAGCAGATCGCTGCCGCCTGCATCGACGAGTGCCCGGAGCCAGTGCTCGAGACGCGCGGTATCTCCCGTCGCCGGGACCCGGCGCCGGTCCGGAGGCGTGGAGCTCGGCAATCAGCTGATCGATCGGGTCGTCGTCGGACGCGTCCACGGCGCTATCGTAGCCTCAAGCCAACCTTTTCCGTGCGCCGCCGTGTCTAACCGGAGGACCGTGATATATAGTTCTCCATCATATAGAGGTCCTGCATGTCCAGCCGCGCACTTCAGGAAGCCAAGAAAGGCAGCGCCGAGCTCGTGATTCTGAGCGTCGTCGAGCGCGAGGCGCATCACGGGTACGAGATCGCCGGACTGATCGAGCAGCGCTCGGGCGGCGCGCTCCGCTTCACGCTCGCCTCGCTCTACGCGACGCTGTATCGCATGGAGGATCGCGGCTGGATCCGAGGGCGCTGGGTCGAGAAAGCGGGCACGCGCCGCCGGTGCTACTACCGGATCACGGATGAAGGTCGAAAGGTTCTCGACCAGCAGCGCGCCGACTGGAGTCGCTTCGTCGCGACCCTGGGTCGCGTGGCGGGCGTGAAGTACGCCTGACGATCTGTCGTTCGTACCGCGAGCCGGACCAGGAGGAGCCATGACCCCACGACACGACTGGAAGGCGCTCGTCGCCGACCATGCCCGCGCCACTGGTGCGCCCGATCTGCCGCTCCACACGATCGAAGAGCTCGCAGCGCACCTCGAGGACATCTACAGCGCGAAGCGCGCGGCGGGCGCGTCGGAGGCCGACGCGCTGCTGGCCGCCCGCGCGGCGCTTGCGGAATCGCCGCTCGCGGTGGTTCCACGGTCCCGCACGCATCCGGTCGAGTCGCGGGCTCTCGTGCCGGCCGCGCCTGCCAGCGGCTTCACCGGTCTGGGCGGTGATCTCCGATTCGCGTGGCGGCAGCTGCGTCGCAGCCCGTCGTTTGCCGTGGTCGCGATCGCCACGCTCGGACTCGGCGCGGGGGCCGCGACCGCGATTTTCAGCATTGTCGACACCGTGCTGCTGCGCCCTCTTCCCTTCCGGCAGCCGGAGCAGCTCGTCGCGATCTGGGAATCGAATGCCGAGAAAGCGCTGCCGAAAGAACGACTGTCGCCGGTCAATTTCATGGACTACCGTGGCGTCAGCTCCGTGTTCACGGACGCGGCCGCCTGGTGGCGCCCCGAGATCAATCTCTCGGAGCCCGGCACCGAACCGATCCGCGTGAGCACGATCGAAACGAGCGCCAATCTGTTCGACGTGCTGGGCGTCTCCGCGCAACTGGGCGCCGGCTTCCCGCACGCCGGACCGTTCTATTCGCGGGATCCCATTGCCGTCATCAGTGACCGCCTCTGGAGGCAACGCTATAACGCCGACCCCGGAATCATCGGCCGGATCCTCAACGTCAACGACGCCCCATACGCCATCGTGGGAGTGATGCCCGCGCGGTTCAACTTTCCGGATGACGTGGACATCTGGCTTCGGTTGAACTGGGACCTGTCGCGTCACAGCCGGGGCGCGCACTTCATGGAATCGGTCGCGCGCCTGAAACCCGGCGCCAGGCTGGATCAGGCCGGACGCGAGCTGGCGGCGCTCAGCGCGCGCCTGGGCAGCGAGAACCCGCCGACCAATCGTGGATGGCTCGCGCGCCCCCTGCCGTTGCTCGACGACATGCTCGGCTACTACCGGCCGGCCCTGTTCGTGCTGCTCGGCGCCGTCGCGTTGCTGCTGGTCACCGCGTGTCTGAACGTCGCGAGTCTCCTGCTGGCACGCGCGACGATCCGCGCGCGCGAGATTGCGGTCAGGGCAGCGCTGGGCGCCTCTCGTGGACGGCTGGTCCGCCAGCTCCTCGTCGAGACCTTTCTGCTCGCGGGTGCCGGCACGGCGGCGGGGGCGGCAGCCGCCGTCGCGCTCTTGAAAGCGGCGATCGCGTGGCTTCCGGTCCCCGTTCCCAGACTCGCCACCACGGCTCTCGATCTCAGGCTGCTGACGTTTGCGCTCGTGCTGGTTGCCACGACCGCCGTGGTCTTCGGGTTACTGCCGGCCTTGCTGCTCTCGAGAACGCACGCTGCCGAGGCGCTCAAGGACGGCACCCGGACGTCCACGGGTACGCGCGGACGTCGATGGACGCGCGCGCTCGTGGTCGCGGAGGTCACCCTCGCCACGGCGGTGCTCATGGCCTCCGCGCTGCTGGTCCGCAGCGTCACGCGAATGATTCATGCGCCGCTCGGCATGGTGTCCGAGGACGTGGTGACCGCCAACCTGCAGTTGCCCAACGCCGGCTACCCGGATTGGGCCAAGGTCGATCAGATGTACGAGGCGCTGCTCGAGAGCGCTGCGCCGGCAGCCTGGTGTGCTCACGGCTGGCGCGTCGACCGCCCTGCCGCTCGATCCCGGCTGGCGACTCCCCTTCCGCATCGACGGCCGGCCCGCGGCACGGGTTGACGAGGACGCGATCGCCCAGCATCTCAGCGTCACCTCAGGCTACTTCGAGACCGTCCGCGCGACGCTCATCGAAGGACGTCTCTTCACGACCGACGATCGCGCCGACAGCGAGCCGGTCGTCGTGATCAATCAGACGTTCGCCCGCCGCGTGTTTCCGAACGAACAGGCCGTGGGCCAGCGTATCGTCTCGACGCGCGCGCTACATCGGCCCCCTCGGCGAGAACCTCCTCGGTCGTGGACCGTTCCGGATTGTCGGGGTCATCGCCGACGTCCATCAGGCGCCGCTCGGGCAACCGGACGAGCCGGCGATCTACCACACCGCGCGCCAGTTTCCGTTTCGATCGATGGCGATCGTGGCACGCGGCACGCAGACCGCGGTCGCCGCCGACGGCATGCGAACGGCGCTCCGGACGCTGGACCCGTCGCTGCCATTGAGCAACGTCCGCACGCTCGACGAGCGGCTGCTGCTGAGAGCGGCGGCGCCGCGGCTGTTGATGATGGTGCTCGGCACGTTCGCCGTGCTGACGAGCGTGCTGGCCGCAATCGGCGTCTACGGGCTGCTCGCCTGCGTTGTCAACGAGCGGCGACGGGAGCTGGCGATACGGCTTGCGCTGGGCGCGCGACCGGGCATGCTGGCACGCCTGGTCACCAGGCAGGCGCTCGCGCTCGCGACGGCTGGCGTCGTGCTGGGGCTGCTGGGCATGACGCTCACGGGCCGGTTGCTGGACGATGTGCTCTTCCAGACTCGCGCCAGCGATCCGGGCGCGATGGCAGCCGCCGCCGTCATTCTCGTCGCTGCGGCCATCGTCGCATCGCTCGCACCGGCCGTGCGCGCTGCGCGCGTTCCGCCGGCGGAAGGACTCAAGTCCGAGTAAGCGGAGGATGACGGGAGCGGCGCGGCTCCCAGAGCACGACGAGCATGCTGCCGAGAAGCGTGCCGCAGACCGCCATCAGCACGTCCGTGGCGGATGGAAAGCGGACTGTGCTGAACAGCTGCGTGGCTTCCGCCGCGACCGACGTGACCAACGCGACCGCCACGGCCTGCATCAGAACCCCGCGGCTTCGGCGTCCCGAGACGAACGACCAGCCGAATGGAACGTAGAAGAGAAAATTCGACGCCGCGTCCCGCGGCTGATCCGCCGGATCGCGGAACGGACGCCAGTTGATGCGCTCCCAATGCGGATCCGGATCGAATCCCACCCACGGCGCGCTGATGACGAACACCAGCACAATCCACCATGGCCACAACTTCACGATGCCGTCGCTTTCTTTGGGGGCGATCTACGGCTTCTGGAATTCACCGCGCCGGAGCTGCCGGTACAAGTCGAGCGCGTCGCTGATGATTCGGAACGCGTCGGAAGGGCCCAGGAGATCCTCGACCCCGACCTGCTTGTTCTCGAGGATCTTGTAGTCCTCGAAGAACCGGCGGAGCTCCCGCAGCTGGTGCGCGGGCAGCTGGCTCTTGTCGGTGTAATCCGCGAACGCCGGATCGCTCACGCTGACCGCAACGATCTTGTCGTCCACGCCCTTCTCGTCACGCATGCGTATCACACCAATCGCGCGAGCCTGGACGATCGTGAGCGGATACACGGGCTCCTGCCCGAGCACCAGTACGTCGAGCGGATCGCCGTCGTCGCAGTACGTGCGTGGAATGAAGCCATAGTCGGCCGGGTAGTGCACGGCGCTGTACAAGACGCGATCGAGCCGCAGGAGCCCGGTTTCCTTATCGAGCTCGTACTTGTTCTTGCTGCCCTTCGGGACCTCGATGACCACCGGAAAGGCGTTTTCGACATGCTCGTCGTCTACGTAGCAGTCGTGCCAGGGATGCATCTGTCGATCATATCTCGACCTCCATCTCGTCGACGTAGCACCACGACCAGTCCTCGCCCGGCTCGAACGACGTCACGATCGGGTGGCCTGTCGCATGGAAATGCTTCGTCGCGTGCCGGTTCGGAGACGAATCGCAGCAGCCGACATGGCCGCAGTTCCGGCACAGGCGCAGATGCACCCAGCGGCTGCCCATCTTCAAACACTCTTCGCAGCCGCGTGTGTGCGGCGTGACGTCCTTCACCAGAGCGACGTGTGGACATTCCATCTGTCGGGCTCCTGCGCTATGCGCCTATTCTGCGTGGAATCGGGTCACGTGCGGCTCCGAGCTTCCGGCCCACGTGAAGACATAATGCGCGGCAACTCTCACGTTGGTCACCAGGGGAGGACGGAAGCACGCGATGCACTCGCCGCGGCGATGGCGGACGCTCGGATACACAATCCCGTTCGAGCCCGCCAGGAGCAGGCGATGGGCCAGCTCCTGCGACGCCGCGTAGGAATCGGGATCCAGGTATCGCCCGAACCCCTCCGCGCCTCGGAGATCGTGAAACGTCGCGCGAAAGTCCGCCTGGTACAGCCGCATCTCCATCCGCGCGTCGGTGACGCCCACCTCCCGAAGCTCCCGTCCTCGATGATAGACGGACTCGGCGATCGCGGTCTCGAGCCGGCGTCCACCGTACCAGACGCCGCGGTCCGGGCCCCCGAAGCGGCTGCCCGCCGGGTTCGGATGACAGAAGGCGGCCATGACGACGGACGCCATCGGCCGGCCGACGACCCACTCCTCCGGGGAACGGCGTGCAGCAGCCCGACCTCCGTGCTGACACGGTCGTTCGTCCAGCTTTCCAGCTCGAGGACCGACTCCAGGTCCTCCGGCGTCGCGACGCGATCGAAAAGGCCCACCGACGGATAGCGGCTCGACACGAGACGGGAGGTATCGCGCCAGCTCACCCGCGAGACGGGCGGAAGCAGATCCATCAACCTCGCCGGGCGTCCAGCAACCGACGGGTCTGCAGCAACCCGTCCATGCCGCTGTCGATCATGAGCGTCAACGCTGGGCGTCCGCCGAACATCGGATTCGCGTTGGGCAATCGTACCCATCGGTCCGCGAGCGACTGATCCGGATACAGGACCTGTAGCGCTTTGTAGATGCCGAGCACGAGCGAGATGCGCGTCAGCGTGTCGAACGTCAAGGTCCCGTGGTCCTCGTTCTTGTACTTGTGGAAGGTGGACGCCGCCGGCCATCCGAGCAGCGCGCGCTGCTCGTTGACGGTGAGCGACCAGGCTGCGGCAATACGGAAGAACGTTCGGAGCGCGGGCCCGGACAGCCGACGGCGCACGGCCGGATCGGGACGCAGTGCCGGGGCGATACCCGGCAGCGATTGCGGGCGCGGCTTCCTGGCGACCCTGGTCTCCATATATGGATATGATACTCCATATTTGAAAATGGCGCGCTCTCAAGCCGGTTTGGCACAGAATTAGCTGAGATGTTCACCATGAAGACCGTGGTATTGGCCGCTGTGGGTCTGGCGGGAGCAACGCTCGTGGCCGGGCCGATCGCCTATTTCCGAACGCAGCGCACTCCTCCGGAGCAGCAGACCATCGCGCCCGTCGCGAGCGCACCCACCACCGTCGAGCCGGCGCACCCTGTGGACAGGCGGTTCGAGTCACCGACGAGTTGGTCAGAGCGCCACAGGTTGAGTCACCGCAACAGGCCTCGACGCGGCCCATCACGCCGATGCCCAGCCGAGTCCGGCCGATGCCGGCGCCACCCCGCGAGATCGCTCCTCGCCCGTGTTGTCTTTGGAGCCCGCGGCTATCGCCCATCGCCGTTTCCTCGTCCGCGTTCGTAGGCTCGCCGCGTCAGCGCTCGTTGGTCAGGTGATCGACGACGCGAGTCACACCTGAGGTTTCCTTCGCGAGCTGGACGGCGCGGTCGTGTTCCGCCGCCGACCGAACCGTGCCACGCAACGTGACGACGCCGGAGTCCGTCGTGACGTCGATCGATCGCGCCTGCACGAGGTCGTCGAGCGCCATCTTCGACTTGATCTTGGCGGTCAGCGCGCCGTCGTTGAGGGCGTTCTCCGCGCGATTCGCGAGTTCCGCCGTCTTCTCGCCGGCTTTTGCGCCGGCGTCCCGCGCGCGTGACGCATCGACGTGCCCGGCCGTTCCTACGGCTGGCCCGCCCTCGCCGACGCTGAACGCGATTGCCACCCCACCAACCCAGAAAGAAGCCGGCTGCCCCGACCAGAATCGCGACGACCAGAATCAGGCGAATGAGTGCTCGCAGCATGGACGTCTCCACCGCCTCCACATGCTGGCGTGCACCATCCGTACCCGGCAAGCCCAACGGCTGCGTGGACTTCACGTGCCACCTTCGTTCGTGCGAACATCCTTCACCATGGCTGACCTGGATCCCATTGATGTCTACCGGCGGGCAGCACGGCGAGCAGAAGAGCTTGGCGTTGACACTGCTCCCGCCGCGCTCGCGACCGCCGACCGATCGTGCCGGCCGTCGGTACGCATCGTCCTCATCCGCCATGTCGACGAACGGGGGTTCGTGTTCCACACCAACTACAACAGCCGGAAGGCCGCGGACCTGGGCGCGAATCCACGCGCCGCGCTCTGTATCCACTGGCCGACGCTTGAGGAACAGATTCGCGTCGAAGGTCCGGTTACTCGAATCAGCGAGGCCGAATCGGATGCGTATTTCGCGAGCAGGCCGAGGGGCAGCCAGATCGGCGCGTGGGCATCAGACCAGAGCAAGGACCTGGAGTCGGACGATGTGCTGCGGGCGCGAACGCGCGAGATCGAGGAGCGCTTCGCCGGACGGCCCGTGACGCGTCCTCCACACTGGGGAGGCCTGCGCATCGTGCCCCGAACGGATCGAGTTCTGGCACGGCCGCGCCGACCGACTGCACGAGCGGATTGTCTACGTGCGTGACGGCGACGGCTGGCGCGCCAGCAGGCTCTTTCCGTAAAGAGCGAATCAGCGCACGGGAGCCGCGCGGCTAGTCGGAGGCGGCGCCTCGAAACTGATCGTCCTCTTCGGCGAAGAGGACGTTGAAGCTGGTCAACGAGCCGTAGCAGCCTGTGACATAGGACTGAAGCCGGACCTTCACGTCTTCCGGAATCTCCATCGCGTTGATCTGCTGCTCGAGCGTGCGCAGCCGGTTCCGCAGCATCACGACCTTGTGGAAGAACGTCTCGATCGGCCAGCTCCTCTCCTGCAGCCCCGGCGTGCCTGGACGCAGGACGAGCGATCCGCCGCGCCATTTGTCGGCAGGAGTCGCCTCGGTCAACCCGGTTTCTTCACGAATGATGCGGCGAAGCAAGAGCTCGAGGTCGACTCCGCTGGTCTGATCGGCAGTCACGACGGGCGCACTCCTTTCACGGTCGCTGACGAGGGGAAATGGAGGACGCGCACCGCGGACGACCGGGGCGCGAGGCTGCCGCGGCGATGACGGCAGCCCGCGAATCGTCCTGACGAGGGCCGCCGCGGTAGTTGTGCTCGCTGTCGCAGTATCCACACGCCACGCGAATCGGCCGTCCTTCGCCGTCCGCGGCAATGACGGTGTGCTGACGATCGAGCTTGCACGCCCGGCAGTGGTCTTCGAGCGAATCCCCCGCGCGATATCGGCGACCGGTCACGCGGAGATCATACACAAATGACCAGTTCAATGGTGTCATGTCTGATTGACGGCCGAGCGAGCGCGAGGCTCTTGTCGAGCCCCGTCCGTCGCAGGAGCTCGACACGTTCCGAAGGCGTGAGGCGCGCGCCAATCGTGTCGGCGTCCGCGAGTGCCACCGCCGCAAGCGCCATCACCGCCGTGTCGATGGCCAGCGTCCGTCGATCGATCTTGTCGATCGTGTCGGTGATGGCGTGATGGTGGGTCTCGTATTCGCCCGGTTCCACCCACAACGTGAGCGCAGGCACGCCCGCCGCGAGAAAGTACGAGTGATCCTGATCGAAGCTCGCGTCCTGCGACAGCCCTCTCGCATCCAGCGCCTGCAGCGGCTGCAGAATCCTTCGGATCGACGCCTCGAGGTCGGTGCGGCCATGGAGACGAAAGCCTCGGGGGCTGCCGGCGCCTTCGTCCATGATCAGGACCGCGTCGAGACGATCGAGCTCTGCCTCGTGCGCGTCCACGTAGGCGTGCGACCCGAGAATCGCCTGCTCTTCCCCGCTGAAGAAGACGAATCGAATCGTCCGCCGTCCGCGAATACCGAGTGACCGAAGGATGCGCGCGGTTTCCAGCACCGCCGCCGTGCCCGAACCATCGTCGTTCGCGCCCGTGGCCGTGTCCCAGGAATCGAAATGAGCACCGACGAGGACGACGTGGTCCGCCAGCGACGTGCCGCGCCATTCGGCAACCACGTTGCGTTCGACGCTGCCGGTCGGGTCCAGCGTATTGTCGACGGCGAGCGAGAGCCGGACCGGCGCCTGCGCCAGGAGACGGCGAAGAAACGCGGCGTCTTCGCGTGCAATCGACAACATCGGCAGCGCGGCCGCCGGGTAATTGCCGAAACAGCCGATGTCGAGCAGCCGATCGGCCTTGTCGGATGGGACGAGCAGTGCGTGGGCACCCGCCGCGGCGAGCGCCCGCGCCGTCCGGGCGCGCGTGACGTAGCCCGGCTCGTTTCGGTCTCCGGGAAAGTCGGCGATGACGATCGCCTCGCTCGATACGTTCGGAACCGCGGAAGCAGACGTCAGGACCCCGGCGTCGACGAGGGTGGCCTCGAGCGAGCCGCGGGTCCCTGGCGCCCAGCCGAACGACTGCACCAGGAGCGGCGCCGTTACTGGGGCCACGACGCGCGCGCTGGCTGTCCCACGCCGCCATCGGGACCGGAGCGGATATTCCTCGACGTGGACGTTCTCGAGGCCGGCGGCCGAGAGCGTGCTCGTGAGCAGATCCGCCGCCGCGTGCGACTGCTCGCTGCCGGTCAGCCGCGGACCGATGGTATCGGTGAGAGTCTGGAGAAAACGGTAGGCGTTCCCGCGCTGGAGCGCGGCGCCAACAATCCGTTCATATGACGGCGGGGTCTGACCCTCACGCGCGACGCTGCCCGACGCGACGGACAGTGCGGTCAGCGTGATCACGGAGAGCACGGCGGCGATGAGGCTCTGGCGCATCGACCGGGATCATATCGTGTACGTGCCGGGATCGTCGGCCGTGCCAGGCGCTGTAGGCTTGCGTCCGATGCCGATCAGGCTCAGTCCCCGACCGAGCTTCATGCGCTCCACCAATTTCGCCGCCGGCAGCAGCCACTCGAACGCCCGCATCTGCCTCGGATTGAGGTCCCGGCGCCCGAGCTGCTTGTTCAGATACCAGCCGGCCACACCGAGGCGATTGAACTCCTCCATGCTGACGACCTCGAAGCCGGCGCGCTGGAGTTTGGAGTGCAATTCGACGCTCGTGTACCGTCGCTGATGCCCGAGCGCCGCGTCGCACGGGCTGAAGAGCGACGGATGCGCGGGAACCAGGATGATGGCGTGACCGCCGGGCTGCAACAAGTCGAAATAGGCGCGAAGCACCTGCTCGTCTTCCGCGATGTGCTCCAGCACGTTCAGGCAGACGATCGTGTCGATGCGCTCGGCCAGAAGCGGCTCGTACGCCGCTGAATCGGCCAGGTCGAACATCAGCGTGGTGACGTTCTCGAGATGACCGAGACGCCAGTTCGCCATCTCGACGTAGAGCGGATCGTTGTCGAGACAGACGAGGCGTTCGCGGTCCAGGAGCAGCTCGGTAAAATTGCCGATGCCGCACCCGGCCTCGAGCACGCGGTTGCCCAGGTACTTCCGGAACTGGTCGAGGACCCATCGATTGAGCCCGCGCGCACGGCGCATGCTCTGGAGCACGTAATAGCCGTCGTGCGTCGTGAAGCGAACGTCGATGAACCGGTACTTCAGGAGCGTCCAGACCGCCGACACGGCGTCCTTCCACCCGATCTTCTTGCCTTCCGCCACCGTTCGACCGTGATAGCTGACGGGCACTTCGTAGATGCGGATGTTCCACTGCGCCAGACGCGTCGTCAGCTCGGGCTCGATGCCGAACCGGTCGCTCTTGAGCGGCGTCTGCTTCAACACATCCGCCCTGACGGCCTTGTAGCAGGTCTCCATGTCCGTGAGGTTGATGTCGTTGAGGATGTTCGTCAGCCACGTGAGGAAGTGGTTCGCGACGCCATGCCAGTACAGGAGCACTTTCCGCTGCGCCGCCGCGGCGAACCGCGATCCGAACACGGCGTCGGCTTTGCCCTCGAGGATCGGCGCGATCAACGCCGGATAGTCGGCCGGGTCGTACTCGAGATCCGCGTCCTGGATCAGGCCGATGTCGCCGCGCATGTGCTCGATGGCCCTGCGGATCGCCGCTCCCTTGCCCATGTTGTGCGGCTGCCGAATGACGCGGATGCGGGAGTCGGATGCCGCGAGCGTCGTCGAGGATCTCGACCGACCGGTCGCGACTCCCATCGTCCACGCACACCAGTTCGATGGGCAGCGCCACGGGACTCCGGAGGACGCGATCGACGATCGTGCGGAGCGTGCGCGCCTCGTTGTAGACGGGCATCAACACGCTGAGGAGTCTGGGCGCAGAAGTGGGCATCGTGGGTGTTTCGGCTTTCCGGGTCACGGGCTCCAGATCACAACAGGCGATCGGGACCCGGCGCTTCGACAATCGTCTGGAGCTCGCCGCCGTCGAGCCATACGAGATCGCAGACCTCGCACCGGTCGATGACGACATGCCCCGGACCGTAGTACCAATCGGTGATCATCGTCGCCGCGCAGTTTGGACAGTTCACCCGCCGATCCAGCTGCCGGGGGCTGACCTTTTTCGGCAGCACCGACGGCCCGGGTGCCCTGTGCCGCTTTTCGGTGACCGCCGCGGCAAAGACCTCACGATCCATCAGCAGCCCGTGGCATCGCGCGCACGCGTCAAGACGATAGTCGTCGTCCATCACCGCGGCCTCGAGCGACTGTCGGCAGATCGGACACGTCAGCGCCCGGTCGTTCTGCGTCCCAAGGAGCCGAAGGCTCTCTCCGGAGGCGGGCCCGAGCCGAACTGTCGTGCCGCAATGATTGCAGTGCCAGGCGGGCGGCCCGTCGAGCAACGCCATCGGCGCCCCGCAATTGGGACAGTTCACGGGAGGAGAAGGTATCACGCGAGCACGAGGGACTTGGGACGCGAAACGCGACTGGGATTGCCGGGGGCGGGAATCGAACCCACACGGCCCTTGTGAGGACTTCGGATTTTAAGTCCGATGCGTCTGCCAGTTCCGCCACCCCGGCGCTGGTCGATTCTGCCCTGCTTTGTAATTTCTGTGTAATCGGCCGACGATCCCGCTTGACCGACCAATTTGGTCGGATATATGCTGAACCGGTTCGTGAACGAAAAAAGTCCGCTGGTGCTGATGACACCAGCGGACCGTCGAACGCAGGTCCCGAACTGAACCTATTCACGCGCTGAGCGCCTGACGCGTCCGACCGTAGCCATTTTATGGCCCCCGCCGCGCCGACGCAAAGCCATCGGAGGTCTTTGTGTCGTTGCGTCGCCCGTCGGTCCGAGTCCACCCGCTTTTCCGCCGCGCCAGCCTGCGGTTCTTGACCGCCGCATGTGCGCTGACCTCGCCCTTCACTGTCGTCCATCTCGCTGCGGCTGCGCCCGCTCCCTCGACCGCGACCAAGCAGGAGCAGACCTATACGTTCGACATCCCCTCGGACGCCCTTGACGTGGCCCTGGCGAAGTTCGAGGCGGTGACGTCGATCAAAGTCCAGCGGCCGCCAGCCACGGACCTTCACCTCATGACGTCGCCTGGGGTGAAGGGTGTCCTGGCCGCCGGGAACGCGCTCGAGCGGCTGCTCGGCGGCACTGGCCTGACATTTCGGACGGTCACGCCCGGCGCGCTCGAGTTGACGATTGCGGTGACGCCGGAAGTGGTCGACGTCACCGGACGTCTGAGCCCCTATCGGCCGATCGAATCCACGAGCGCCACCAAGACCGACACGCCGCTGCGCGACATCCCGCAAACGGTCAACGTCGTTCCGGAGCCGCTTCTCGTCGATCAGCACGCGCAGTCCGTCGCTGACGCGGTGCGGAACGTGCCGGGCGTCTCGGTCGCGCAGGGAGAAGGCAACCGCGACCAGGTCGTGCTGCGCGGCATCAGCTCCGCGTCGGACTTCTTCGTCAACGGCATTCGGGACGACCAGGAACGCTTCCGCGATCTCTACAACGTCGAGCGGATCGAGGTCGTCCAGGGACCGGCCGCCGTCCTGTTCGGTCGCGGCGGCGCCGGCGGCATCGTCAACCTGGTCACGAGAAGGCCCCAGCGCGGTGCGCCCTCTGATTTCGCGCTGGAGCTGGGCGCGTACGATCACAAGCGGGGAACCGCGCAGTTCGGCTTGCCGCTCGGATCGACCGGATCGTTCCGCGTCAGCGCCATGGCGGAAGACTCCAATGGATTCCGTAAGGCCTATTTCCTCGATCGATATGGCGTCAACCCGGTGGTGGGTATAGAGCTTGGACATTCGTCCACGCTGACGCTCGGGTTCGAGCACCTCCGCGATCACCGGCTGGCGGATCGCGGCATTCCCTCGCAGTTCGGACGCCCGGTTGACGTGCCCGTCTCGCAGTTGTTCGGATCCGCGGAGCAGAACGACGCGCGCAGCGGTGTCGACAGCGGCTCCATCACGTTCGAGCATCGCTTCGCCAGCGGGCTGACGCTGCGCAACAACCTGCTCACGGGCCGCTACGACAAGTCGTACCAGAACGTCTACCCGGGCACCGCGGTGAGCGCAGCAGACACGCTGACGCTCGCGGCGTACAACCACGTCATCAATCGCACCAACACATTCAACCAGACGGATCTGATCTACACGACTCGGTTCGCAGGGACCACACACACGTTCCTGGGCGGGATGGAGCTCGGCGATCAGCTGCAGGACGAACTGCGCCACACCGCCGCCCCTCTTCCGAGCGTTCCGCTCTCGGACACGGTTCGAAACGCGAACTTCGCGGCCGCGCCGGTGGTGATCGACCGGAATGCCGAGTCCACCGTCGTCGCGGGCTACTTCCAGGATCAAGTCGGACTGGCGAATCACTGGAAGGCCGTCGTCGGCGCCCGGCTGGATCGCTTCGGTGTCAGCGTGGACGATCACCTGCCGGCGGGATCGGATTTGTCGCGGACGGACACGAAGCTCAGCCCTCGCGCGGGCCTGATCTATCAACCCACCGACCACGCGTCCATCTACACCAGCTACAGCTATACGTTCCTGCCAAGCGGCCAGACGCTGGGACTGACGCCGACCACCGCGCAGGTCGGGCCGGAGAACGCGAAGAACTACGAAGTCGGCGCGAAGCTCGACGCGCTGAATGGGCGTCTCGGCGTCGCGACGGCAATTTTCCGTCTCGATCGCGACGACGTGAAGAACGCAGATCCTACCGATCCGACACGGGTGGTGCTGACGGGTCAGCAGCGGGCAGACGGGCGCGATGATCACGCTCAACGGCAGCCTCACGCCCCGCTGGCGCGTGTATGGCGGTTACGCAACGATGAACGCCCGGGTCACGTCCGACACCACCGCGGCGCCCGCCGGGCGGACGGTTGGTCTGGTCCCGCGCAACCAGTTCACCCTGTGGAGCACCTACGACGTGACCGATCGCCTGGGCGCCGGCGGCGGCGTCGTGAGCCAGTCGAAGATGTACACGTCGTTCACGAATCAGGTGGAGCTGCCCGCGTTCACGCGCGTGGATGCTGTGGCGTACTACCGGTTCGGCCGCTACCGGCTGGGCGTGAACGCCGAGAACTTGTTCAACGCAACCTACTATCCGACGGCGAACGGCGACAACAACATCTCGCCGGGTGCGCCGCGCAACGTGCAGTTCTCGCTGCGCGCGATGTTCTAGGCGAGGGCCGAGGAGTCGGACGGTTCGGACGTCCGATCTCGACACTCGAACTTTACGGAGCGTTCGGCTTGAACTGGGGCGGACGCCGACGTTTGGTCGCCTGCTCGTATGCAAACGCGAGCGCGATCAGCTTCGGCTCCGACCAGGCCCTGCCGATGAACGAGACGCCGACCGGCAAGCCGAAGACCTCCCCGGCCGGCACCGTGATGCTCGGATAGCCCGCGACCGCGGCTGGCGTCGAGCTCGCACCGCTGAAGTGATCGCCGTTCACGAGATCCGTGGTCCACGCCGGCCCGCCGGTTGGCGCGACGAGCGCGTCGAGCCTGAATTGCTGCATCACCAGGTCAATGCCCTGCGCGCGCGCCAGCGTGCGGCACTTCGTCAACGCCGCACGATACGCGGGTGTCGTCAGCGGTCCCTTCTTCTCGGCCGATAGCAGAAGCTCCTGGCCGAAGAACGGCATCTCGCGTGCCTTCTCCCGGGAATTGAACGCGATCAGCTCCGTGAGCGAGTGCACAGGCAGCCTCCGGTCCGAGCGCCTTCAGATACTTGTTCAGGTCCGCCTTGAACTCGTAGAGGAGCACCTCGTTCTCGCAGCCGTCCATCTTCGACGCGGTTGGAATGTTCGCCGGATCGACGATCACGGCGCCCTGCGCCTTCATGTCGGCAATCGCTGCCTCGATCACGCTCATCGGTCGGTTCGCTGTAGCCGAAGTACTGCTTTCTTGCAACGCCAATGCGGGCGCCCTTGAGCGCGCCCGGCGTCCAGCGACTTCGAGTAGTCGCGGCCCTT
This sequence comes from uncultured Acidobacteriota bacterium, assembly GCA_963786615.1. Classification (GTDB taxonomy): domain Bacteria; phylum Acidobacteriota; class Vicinamibacteria; order Vicinamibacterales; family 2-12-FULL-66-21; genus CAWAZT01. The sequence continues at coordinate 89,826 of CAWAZT010000007.1, read as the reverse complement.
CGCGACGGTGCTTCGTTTGGTCGCGGGATCCGCCGGATCGATTCCGGCCATCGCGGTGAGCAGGGCCGCCGCGTCCGCAACCGTGCGCGCCATCGGGCCCGCGGTGTCCTGACTATGTGAAATCGGGATGATTCCGGACCGGCTGATCAGACCCACGGTCGGCTTGATGCCGACCAACCCGTTGGCCCCGGAGGGACAGACGATCGAGCCATCGGTTTCCGTTCCGACGCCGATCGCCGCGAGGTTGGCCGCAATCGCGGTGCCGGTTCCCGAGCTCGATCCGCACGGGTTGCGATCGAGCACGTACGGGCTCTTCACCTGCCCGCCGCGGCCGCTCCATCCGCTCGTCGAATGCGTGGACCTGAAGTTGGCCCACTCGCTCAGATTGGTCTTGCCGAGAATCACCACGCCGGCGGCGCGGAGCTGCGCCACCACGAACGCATCCTGCTTCGCGATCGAGCCTTCCAGCGCGAGCGACCCCGCGGTCGTCATCATCTTGTCGGACGTATCGATGTTGTCCTTGATCAGGATCGGAATGCCGTGGAGCGGACCTCGTGGCCCCTGGCGGCCTCGCTCGGCGTCCAGAGCGCTCGCGATCGTCAGCGCGTCGGGATTGACCTGGATCACCGACCGCAGCGTCGGACCCTGGCGATCGATCTCGTCGATCCGGTGGAGGTACATCTCGGCGATCTGACGCGAGGTGTATTTCCCGGACGTCATCCCCTCCTGCAACTGGGCGACGGTCACTTCCTCGAGCGGAAACGTCGGCGATGCGGGCGCCTGGAGCAGCAGGGCAACGACGCAGAACAGCGCGGCGCGTGGCAGCATGGCGCGCTAATGTATCAGGTCCTTCGCTGGGTTCGGGGTTCGAGGGTCGAGGTGCGAGATTACGCCGACAGGCGATCGACGATGTCGCGCCAGGTCCGGGCCGCGGGGGTGTGCTCGCCCGCGATGGCGGCGCCGCAGACGGTTCCGCCGGTTTCGTGCGAGGGATAGGACCAGACCGGTTCGACCTCGAGGTGCAGGCCGATGCCGGCGACTTCGACGTCGAATGTCTTCGGCAGGCTCCCGCGGTCCGGGCAGCTCGAGCCGCAGGCCGCCGTACGACACGTCCACGACCGCGGCGGTCCGCCCTGCGGCCGTCACGCGAAAGCCACCGACGACGCGTTTCCGCGGCCAGCGGCGTTGACGACGGACCGCGGCGAGCATCTCGCTGACGGTCTTGAGGAACTCCCCCGCCTTGATTGGCTTGGCCACGAACGTGGCGTGATAGCGGCTGGCCTCGATCTCCATCAGCGGCTCGTCGTATCCGCTGATGATGATGACCGCCATCTCGGGATAATCGACGCGGCTCCGCATCACGATGTGCAGGCCGTTGAAGGCGCGCAGCCTGACGTCGGTGATCAGGAGGTCGTAGGGGCCGACGGCCAGCAGCCGCTTGGCCGCGTCGTACGTGCTCGCGCCCGTGACGTTGTGTCCGGCTTCGCGCAGGAGCTCAACGATCCCTTCGAGCGTGTGCTCGTCGTCTTCCAGGACCAGAATGCGATATGGCAGTCTCATGACGGGCTGGGAGCTCGGCCCCGGGGGTTGCCACTGGGAATGGCAAACCGGATGCCGTCTCGCGATCGGGGTATTTCCACGTGAATCCGTGCAGACATGCGCATCCCGGCCAGCGCGATTGTAACCGAGAACACAAGAATGCAAGGCGGAACTTACACGATTCTCGTGCGAGGACGAACGTGATGACGACCATCACGCCGCTGACGACGCGAAAGACGCAAATCGTTTGCGCCGTCAGTGGATGGTCGGTCCGGGACGCGCGGCGGCGGCGATGACCCGCCGGATCATGTCGTCGAGACGCGACCGTTCGATAGCGAACGGCCCGGCGACCGCCGCACCCATCGGGATTTCAATCGCAATCACCACCTGCTCGTCGACCGGCTCCACGATCCAGCTGAAACCTCTCAGCGTGACGTGACGGCTTCCGGCCGACCGGTTCTTCGCCCGATCGATCGCCAGCAGGATTTGTTTGAGCACCGTTTCCACATCGGTTTCCGCCCACGCCGCCGGCTCGCGCCCATGCTCGATCCGCTCCGTGACCGCGTAGTTCCGCTCGCGCAACACGATTTCCACGTCGAAGACCATCAGCCTCTTTCTCGTAGCGCAGGCCTTGAGGCCTGCTACCCTTGCCGCCGGCAGCCCTGAAGGGCTGCGCTACTCGTATCTCTGTAACGCTCTCCAAGTATAGCGGTCAGGGCGCCGTGAGTTGGGCCGAAAGCGCCGACGCCGTGTTCACCGGCTGCCGGCAGGCGAAGTCGCGACAGACGAACGCCGTCGCCCGTTCATCCTTCATCGTCATCGCCGATACGAACGGCATGCTGGCGGCGAGCGTCGCCTGCGTGGCCGGCTGGAGAGGCACGAGCAGCGCGAACGGCATGTACCGCGAGGCGACCTCGGCGAGCAACGCGCGCGTGTCCTCTCGATCGCGCGGACCGAGCAGCACGACTTGTGACGCCCCGGCGTGCCAGGCGGACAGGCCGGCGAGCATCAACGGGATCGCGCGAGCGGCGCGGCCGGCGCGGGGACCGTAACGCGCGAGCGTGCGCTCAGCCTTCGCGCGGGCCGCCGCGTCGTCCGTCAGGTGCGCCAGGGTCAGGACGTTGAGGACGGAGACGGCACTCGCCGATGGCTCGGCGCCGTCGTAGTCTTCCTTCAGGCGCAGGAGCACCGAGGGATCGCGTCCGGTGGTGCTGAACCAGCCGCCTTCCTCCTCGTCCCAGAACAGTTCGTCCTGGCGGGCCTGCAGCCGCCGGGCCCATGCCAGCCAGTCCGGGTCGCCATCGGCCTGGAACAGTTCCAGCAGGCCCCAAATCAGAGCACGCGTAGTCTTCCGCGTACGCGTCGATGGCGGCCTCGCCGTCACGGTAGCGTCGAAGCAGACGGCCCGCCGACTCGTCCCAGAGGTGCCGACGCAGGAACGTCGCGGCATCGCGCGCCGTGTCGAGCCAGACGCGTGCGTCGGGGCGCTGGGGCAGCACGCGCGCCGCGCGCGCGAAGGCGGCGACCATCATGCCGTTCCACGACGTGATCACCTTGTCGTCCAGGTGCGGTCGCGGCCGCAGCGAACGCGCGTCGAACAAGACCTGGCGGGCGCGGCCGAGCGTGTCAACGATCGCATCGATCGGCTTCCCCGTCCGCACCGAGATGTCCTCGATCGACTGCGCGGTGTAGAGCAGGTTCTGGCCCGTGAACTCTCCCTGCGGATCGGTTGGCGCATTGCCGGCCGGTTCGATGCCGAATCGTTTCCGCACGATCTCAGCGTCCTCCCCGAGGCAGCGAGCCGATCTCGTCGTCCGCCCAGACATAGAACGCGCCCTCGCGCTTGTGATCCGATCCCGGCACGAGGCTGTCCGCGTCCTCCGCGGAATAGAAGCCGCCCTGAGGGCCGCGCAAATCCCGACGCACGTACGCGAGCGTGTCTTCCGCCACGGCGAAATAGAACGCGTCGTGCGCGGCCTGACCGGCTTCGAGGTACGCCAGCACCAGCTGCGCCTGGTCGTACAGCATCTTCTCGAAGTGCGGAACGCGCCAGTCGGCGTCCACCGAGTAGCGGTGAAAGCCGCCCCCGACGTGATCGCGCATGCCGCCGAGCGCCATCGCGCGCAATGTTTCTGTCGTCATCGTCAAGGGCGCGTCCGCGCCCGTCCGCGCGTGCTCACGCAAGAGCAGGAGCAGCTCCGACGGACGCGGAAACTTCGGCGCGTCGCCGAAGCCGCCACGCTGCCGATCGAAGGATTGCGCGTACTGCTCGACGGCGTCGGCCAGTGCGTCGACGCCCGCGACAGTGGATTCCGCCCTGGCCCGTCCGTCGGCACCCGTCGCCGATCGCAGCCGGTCGAACAGCTCGGCCGCCGCATAGTCCACCCGCGCCCGATCGTGCTTCCACACGCGTGCGAGCTCGTTGAGCACGTCCAGGAACCCAGGACGGCCCCATCGTGACGTCGGCGGAAAATACGTGCCGCCAAAAAAAGGCTTGAGCTCAGGCGTCAGGAAGACAGTCATCGGCCATCCGCCGGATCCGGTCGTCGATTGGACGAACGCCATGTAGACGCGGTCGACGTCCGGCCGTTCCTCGCGATCGACTTTGATGGCGACGAAATCGGCGTTGAGGGCCTCGGCAATCGCCGGGCTCTCGAACGACTCATGCTCCATCACGTGGCACCAGTGACAGGTGGAATATCCAATCGACAGGAAGATGGGCTTGTTCTCACGCCTGGCCCTGTCGAACGCGTCCGGCCCCCATGGATACCAATCGACAGGGTTGTTGGCGTGCTGCAGAAGGTACGGGCTGCGCTCCTGCGCGAGACGGTTCATTGAGCCATGCTGTCATACAATCCAGCGTCATGGAATTCGCCGTCGAGACTCGCGGCCTCGTGCGAACGTTCGGATCGCTTCGCGCGGTGGACGGAATCGACCTGCAGGTCCCGGCCGGCAGCTTCTACGGATTCCTCGGTCCGAACGGCGCCGGCAAGTCGACGACGATCAAGTGCCTGACGGGCCTGCTTCGTCCCTCGTCTGGCGACATGCGAATCCTGGGAACCGATCCGCTCGGGGACCCCGTCAGCGTCAAGCGGCGCATCGGCGTCGTGCCGGAAGATCTGGCGCTCTTCGAACGCCTCACGGCCATCGAAACGCTGTCGTTCATCGGCCGCGTGCACGGCATGCCCGACGAGGTGTTCAAGGGGCGGTCAGCGGACCTGCTGTCGCTGATGGATCTCCGGAGCGCGGCGACGACGCTCGTGGCGGATTTCTCCCACGGCATGAAGAAGAAGCTGGCGCTCGCCGCAGCGCTGCTGCCGGCGCCGAAGCTGCTCTTCCTCGACGAGCCGTTCGAAGGCATCGATGCGGTGGCCTCGCGGCAGATCAAAGAGCTGCTGCATTCGTTCGTCGCTCGCGGCGGCACCGTGTTCCTCACCTCGCACATCCTCGAAATCGTCGAGCGCCTGTCGACACACATCGGCGTCATCGCGGCCGGGCGGCTCGTCGCCCAGGGGGCAATCGCCGATATCCGCGCCAACGCGGTGGCCGGCGCGCGCACGCTCGAGGAGCTGTTCATCGATCTGGTCGGGGGCGAGCGGCCGCTCGCGGACCTGAACTGGCTGTAGCCATGCTGCGCACCTTTGGCGCGTTCGTCTGGCTCCGCTGGCGCGTGTTCATCAACGCGCTCGAACGCACGACCGCCCGAGACACCCTCGAGCGGTTCTCCGTCGCCACGGAGAAGCTCGGACCGATCATCACGCTCGTCCTGCTCATCCCCTCAGCCATCGGCCTGTTCCTTCTCGGCATCATCGGCGGTTTCGGTCTTGGGGAGCCTTCGTGGCGGATCCCGGTTGCGCTCGTCCGGTATTTCCTGTTGTTCGCGACCGTGCTGACCATCTTCGGGCCCATCGTCCTGCCCTCGCGCGACGCCGGGAACGTCGTCCGATTTCTGCTGCTCCCCATTCCACGTCTCTCGCTGTACATCGCGCAGATGGCGGGGGCTTTCGCCGATCCGTGGATCCTGCTCACGACGCCCGTGCTCGTGGGGGTGCCGATCGGCGCGGTCATCGGCGGCCACCCGATCATCGCGGCGCTGCACGCTCGCGGCAGGGCTGGCGCTGCTCCTGCTGGTCGTCGGCCTGACGTCGCTCACTTCGACCGTCATTCACCTGCTCCTGCGCAATCGGCGCCGCGGCGACCTCGTCATGCTCTTCGTCGTGCTCATCCTGCCGCTGATCGGGCTCGTACCGGCGATGCTTGGCAGCGATCGGGCGTTCCATGCGCGCGATCGCCGGCAGGCGCATCAGGTCCGCGACGACTCGCCGTCCCTGGTCCAGCGTGCTGCGCACGGCGCGTTTCGTGTGAGCCCGTCCGAGCTGTACCACAGTGTCGGCGTCGAGTCCGCCGTGAATCCCCGCGCGGCATTGCTCCCGCTGGCCGGACTCGGGGCCGTGGCGTTCGTGGTCCAGCTCGTGGGATTCGTCGCCTTCAAGCGCATGCTCGACATGCCGGTGTCGCTCGGCACGCGGCGCGGCAGCGCTCTCGGAGGGTTGTGGGGACGACGGATTCCGGGTCTGTCGGCGAGCGCGTCAGCCGTCGCGTTCACACAGCTCCGGCTCGCGATGCGGACGCCGCGCGGACGGTCGATCCTGGCGGGGCCGCTCCTGATCTTCATCGCGTTCTCCGTGATGATCTATCGCAGCGGCGGCATCTCGTTTCCTGGCCTGCCGATCGACAGCGGGCTCAGTCTGGCGACGTTCGGCTGCTTCGTGTGCCTGTTCTCGATTCTTCCCCTCGCGATGAATCAGTTCGCGATCGACAAGGCGGGCTTCACGCGCTACATGCTGTCGCCTCTCACGATTCGCGAGCTGCTGCAGGGCAAGGCTGTCGGGAACGCGCTCATCGCGGGCGGCCCGGCGGTCTGCTGCTTCGTCGTGCCGGCGCTCGTCTTTCGCGGCGGCAGCCTGGCGATGTGGCTGGCACTGCTCTTCTCGGTGATTGCGACCTACACGCTCGTCGCGCCGGCGGCCGCCGCGTTGTCGGCGATCTTCCCGCGCACGGTCGATCTCAACAGCATCGGGCACGCCAGCAATGCCCACCAGGGCGCGGCGCTTCTCGGACTGCTGTCGTTCGTGGGCGCCGCGGCGCCGTGTGCGGTTCTGGTCATCGTCGCAACGCGGCTGTTCGACCGACCGTCACTTGCGCCGGTGTTCGTCTTCGCGTGGTGCGCGGTTGCGTTCGTGATCGCACGTCTCGTGTTCGGCCCCGTCCGACGACTGGTTGCGAGCCGGTGCGAAGCGTTGGCTCAGGTCCTACTGATTGGGTAATTGGGTAATTCGGTAATCGGATAATCGGGTAATTGGGTGATTTGGTGATTTGGTAATTTAGTGATTTTGGTAATTGGAAATCGGGGATCTCGTGATTGGGTAACGGGCGTTATCCTCTCGCCACGCCCGAGGTAGCGTGCGACACACCTGATGGCTGATGCTACCCAGTCCTTCGCGAAATCACCGCAAAAAATCACTGAATCGCGCCAGAAATCGCTCGAACTCGGGCGCAGGGTCCTTGGCATCAGCGTTGCTCTTAATGGGGATGTCCGGTCGCCTAAGCGAACCGGGCTCGCCGCTCCGGCACTCAGCATGGAGCAACCATCTGCCAGCTGGCCTACCTAGGCTGCAGGGAGGGTCTTCGGACCTCCCTGTCCTGCCGTACAGAAACTTTTGCGGAGTTCGACGTTCGGGGTTCGGGGTTCGAAGTTCTGTTCCACATCGCGGATACCGTGTTCCGGATTCCGCGTCACCTGCCCGGCATTCGCTTGGCCGGAGGGAGTCGCGAGAGCGCGCTGTGCATGGTGTGAAAGGCCCGGCTGTCACGCCGGCCGCGATTTGACGACGTCGCCAACAGCGCACGCAGGTCGGCGATGCGTTCCGCGGGTGACGGGTGCGTCGAGAAAAAGAGTTCGACCGCTGACGGATCGCGGCCGCTCTGTCGGCGCAGCGTCTCCATGAAATCCAGGAGGCCGTGCGGATCCCATCCGGCTCGCTGCATGATCGCCGCCCCAACGCGATCGGCCGCGCGCTCGTCCTCGCGAGTGAACGTCATGAGGTAGCCACCGGCCAGCACCTGGGCGCCGGCCTCAGCGGTCGTCGCGCCGCCCGCGTTCCCCAGAACGGCACCCAGCAGTCCGAGCAGTCCGTTCGCGATGATCTCCTTCGAGATCTGTGCGGCCGCGTGCCGCTGAGCGATGTGCGCGATCTCGTGTGCGAGCACGCCCGCCATCTCGGATTCGGTCGTGGCGGCCTGCAGCGCGCCTCGATTGATCCAGACGGGGCCGCCGGGAAGCGCGAGCGCATTGATCTCGCGGTAATCGGCGATCGAGAAGCTATACGGATAGCGCGGACCGCGCGCCTGAGACGCGAGACGCCGGCCGACCAGGCTGACGTAGGACTCGATGGGTCCGTCGATATGCGGGGTCTTCGCCAGCAGCTGATGATGGGCCTGGCGGCCCAGCGCGATCTCGTCAGCGACGGAAATGAGCGTCAGCGCGCTGACGGAAATGATGGCCAGCGCGCTACACGCGCGGCGTCGGCGCAGCAGGGATGTCCTCCGGACGATGTCGGCGCAGGCGGGCGTTGGCGGCCGTCACCTCGACACCGAACAGCAGCAGCACGGCGGTCGTGTAGACCCAAATCAGGAACACGACGACCGCGGCGATGGAACCGTGCACGTTGTTGAACCGCGACATATCGCGCACGTACCACGAAAAGCCGTAGAGCGCGCCCCGCCAGAGCAGGCCCGTCAGCACGGCGCCCACCCAGACGTCGCGAAATCGCACTTTCGCGTTGGGCACGAAATAGAAGATCAGCCCGACGACCAGGATGAACAGGATCGTGCTCGCCCATTTCAAGGCGAGGTGTTGGAGGACGAACAGTCCTGGAGTACGCACGAGGACAACGGCGAACCACTTGGCCTCAATCACGTTGATGGCGCTGACGAGCAACAACCCGCCGAGCAACAGGAGGCTGGCCGCGACGAGCATGATGAACGCCATCAGCTTGTGCTTGAAGTAGCTGGGCTGCTTCTCCACGCCCCACGCGTTGTTCACCGCCGAGGTGATGGCGCTGAAGACCCCCATCGCGGCCCAGATCATCAGGAGGCTGCCCGCCACGCCCAGTCGCACGCGGGCCTGCTGCAGCGCATCGAGCTGCGTGGTCACGAACTCGAACTGGCGTGGAAAGTAGCGCAGGACGAAGTCGAGAATCGCGGTGCGTTCCTGGACGTTCGCGGTGACGCTGCCCAGAATCGAGAACGCCAGGAGGAAGAATGGGAAGAGCGAGAGCAGTGCGTAGTACGCGATCGACGACGCGTACGTGAGGTCGTTGCTGTTGTAGATGCCGACCAGACCCGCGCCAGATGGCCAGCGCCGTCAGGCGTATCTCGGCCCGAAGGCGCAAAGCCTTCCGTCGCAGGTTGATCACCCGCTCATGATAGCGGACAGATGCAGGCCGGTGACGTCAGCGCGACGCCAGGTTCGCGCGCTGACTCGTGTGCGAGCCGCTCTCGAGCCAGGCGCGCCGCAACTCGGCGGCAGCCCAGACGACAAGCGGGCCTTTGACCCAGGAATGCGCGAGCTGAACGGCGAGCCTGCGCAAGGGCGGCTTGCGCAGGATATAGACAAGCGCTCCGGCCGCCCCCGCAGCCATCACGACGTTGGCGGCCGTACGGGCTTGCTGTTCGGTCATGGGGCTCAGGCGCCAAACCCGCCGGATGCGGAACCGCCCCCGACGTTGGAGGTGCCCGTCGTCGAAGTCGGCGTGCGCGCCGGACCGGTGCCGCTCGACGCCGCCATGTTGCTGACGCTCGAACGTGCGCGATCGTAGGCTTCGCGCCCGCGATCCATCATCTGGCTGACCTTGTCCGACGCCTGCTGGACGGATTCTCCGGCTGTCGACCGCAGCTTCGTCGCCGACTCGCTGATCTGGGATCGCAACTCCGACCCCGCCTTTGGTGCGAAGAGCATTCCGAGCCCCGCGCCGAGCACGGTCCCGGCCAGCAGCCCCATCAAGAAGGAGCCGCCACCTTCCTCGCGCTCCAAGCGATCGTATTCGTACGCCATGCAACCTCCTGATTGTCCGTCTGGTTCTATGCCCGGCCGGCCGCTCCGGCCGAGGGCTCATGTCGCGACGGCTGGTGCAGAATCGACTCGATCACGGCGCGAACGCCGCGCACCACGCCCACCGCGACAGCGACTTTCTCCCGCACGCTCGTGCGGACGCGCGTGGCCGTCTCGTCCACGCGGTCCATGGTTCCCGTAATCACATGCTCGACCCGCTCCGTGCGATCGCTGACACGCTCCGTCACCATCTTGACGTCCGCGAGGATGTCGTCGAACTTGTGACGCAATGGCGCGAGCTGGCGCGTCTCGATGTCTGCAACGAGCCGCCCCAGTTCCAGCACTTTCTTGTAGACGACGAACCCGCCAACCGCGAGGGCAATCACCGCCAGCCCCACGACCACGCTCATCGCGGCCATGATCCCGAGCAGGAGATTCGTTGTGTGCAGATCGACCATCGTGTCTCCTTGACGCTACGCCGACCAGCGTCCCTGTGTTCCGCTTCCGGCGATCTCGTTCAAGGACCGCCACCCTTCATTGGCCGCGGTACGTGCTTTTTCGACCGTACCGCGAACGTTCGACAGTTCCCGTATGAAATCGTCCAGCTTCGGCTCGATCTGCGTGCGCAGCCGGCGGCCGGGCTCCGTGAGATAGAGCCAACCCCAGACGCCACCCGCAACCGCTCCCAGAACGGTGGCCACCAATACTCGCGATCGGTCGTCCACGTGCGCCTCCTTCACGAAAATGTCAGCCGGCGCAGCCGGAGTCTTTTCGCATCAACCAACGATCAATCAAACGCTGTGCCAAACAATACTCCAATGTCATGTTCCATGCTCAACGGATGCCTGCGTTGAACATTCGACCATTGAACATTGAACATTGGTTGAGCTACGCCTGCGCGATGCGGCGCGCGCCGCTTTCCCACCGTCCTGGATGTCGTGCTTCTTCATCTTGCTGTAGAGCGTGGGCCGATACAGGCCGAGAATCTGCGCCGCCTCCTGTTTGTTCCAGTTGGTGCGCTGCAGCGTCTGGACGATCGCCATCTTTTCAATCTCGGCGAGCGTGCGATGTGGCGGGACGACGAACTCGGTGGTCGCGGTCGTCTCGGTGCGCAGCGATTCCGGCAGATCGGTGACGGTGATTTCGGATCCCTTCGCCACCAGCACACCCCGCTCGATCACGTTCTCGAGCTCGCGCACGTTGCCGGGCCACCGGTGACGAATCAGCACGTGATACGCCGCCGGCGCAATCGACTTGACGTTGCGCTGATGCCGCTCGCGGTACTTCTCGAGGAAGTGCTCGCAGAGCAGCGGAATATCCTCCGTCCGCTCGCGCAGCGGCGGCACCCGCAGCGTGATCGTGTTGATGCGGAAATACAGATCCTCGCGCAGCTTGCCGTCGCGCAGCGCGGCGTCGAGATCGATGTTGGTCGCACAGATCAACCGGAAGTCCACGCGCACGATCCGATCGCTGCCGATCGGACGGTACTCGCGCTCCTGCAGCACGCGCAGCAGCTTCGTCTGGAGATACGGCGGCATCTCGCCAATCTCGTCGAGCAGCAGCGATCCGCCTTCCGCCATCTCGAACAGACCTTCCTTGTCGGTCTGCGCGCCGGTGAACGCACCCTTCTTGTACCCGAACAGTTCCGACTCGATGAGGTCCTTGGGAATTGCCGCGCAGTTGATCTTGATGAATGGACCCTTCGCGCGCTTGCTGTTGTAGTGCGTCGCGTTGGCAATCAGCTCCTTGCCGGTGCCGTTCTCCCCTTGGATCAGAATGTTGGCGTCGCTGCCGGCGACGCTTTCCACCAGCTCGAGCACCTCGTGCATCTTCTTGCTCTTGCCGATGATGTTGCCGAACCGGAACTGCCCTTCGAGCTTCTGCTTCAGGAGCAGGTTCTCGCCAACGAGATCGCGCCGCTCGATCGCGCGCTCCAGCACCGCAAGCAGCGTGTCGGGCTCGATCGGCTTCTCGACGAAGCTATGCGCCCCGGCCTTCATCGCTTCGACCGCTTTCGGCACGCTGCCGTGGCCGGTCACCACGATGACCTCGGTATCCGAATGGGTCTGCTTGAACTTCCGAAGCAGCTCGAGGCCATCGGCGTCCGGCAGCATCATGTCGGTGACGACGACGTCGGGTTTCCAGGTCTTGAAGATCTCTTCGCCTCGCGTCCCGATCATCGCGGTCCGGACCTCGTACCCTTCGTGCTCGAGCAGGATCTTGAGCCACTCGATCATCGCCGGCTCGTCGTCGATCGCAAGCACACGGTATTTTTTCTTGCTGGTCATCAGGCGCTCCCCACCGGTTGTGACGTAACGAACGACAGTTTGCGGTCCAGTAGACCCTTCAAATTATACAGATCCGCCGGGTTGTGTCCAGGATAACGACAGACGTTGGAAATTGATACGCAGCTGTCGAGCCTGACCGTCCAGATCGGCGTCTGCCGAGCGGCTGACGCTATAATCCCGGCCATGCCCGATCCCACGCCTCCAGCAGACCCCGGCCCTGCCAGCCCGCGGCCCCGGACTGCCGCCGCTTCGGACAACGACAAGATGCCCTGCGACCGGTGCGGCGCGGAAATGTTCCGGATGCACGCGGTCTGGCGATGTCCCGCCTGCGGGTACAAGACCGACTGCTGCGGCTGGTAAACCAGGATCACGCGAATGCAATTTGGCATTCGGGCATTCAGCATCGACTATGGACCGCCTTCAAAGCCACATCGATACCGCGAGCCCGGAGTTCCGAGCCAACCATGAGCGGATGACCGCGCTCGTCGCGCAGTGGCGCGACCGCACGCGGGCGGCCCGCCTCGGCGGCGGGGAAAAATACCTGCAGCGTCATCGCCAGCAGGGGAAGCTGCCGGTGCGCGAGCGGATCGACCTGCTGCTCGATACCGGATCCCCATTTCTCGAGCTCTCCCCCTGGCGGCGTGGGGCATGTACGACGACGACGCGCCGGGCGCCGGTCTGGTCACGGGCATCGGGCGCGTCGCCGGCCGCGAGGTCATGATCGTGGCCAACGACGCCACGGTCAAAGGCGGCACCTACTATCCGCTGACGGTCAAGAAACACGTCCGCGCGCAGGACATCGCGATGCAGAATCGCCTGCCCTGCATCTACCTGGTCGACTCCGGCGGCGCCTTCCTGCCCCTGCAGGCGGACGTGTTCCCCGATCGCGATCACTTCGGACGCATCTTCTTCAACCAGGCGCGTATGTCCGCCGAACGGATTCCGCAGATTGCCGTCGTCATGGGATCGTGCACGGCTGGAGGGGCGTACGTGCCCGCGATGTCCGACGAAACGATCATCGTCAAGGGCGTCGGGACGATCTTCCTGGGAGGACCGCCACTGGTGAAGGCAGCCACGGGCGAGGAAGTCTCGGCCGAAGACCTCGGCGGCGCCGACGTGCACACGCGCATTTCCGGTGTCGCGGACTATCTGGCCGAAGACGATACGCACGCGCTGCAGATCGCGAGGACGATCGCCGAGTCGCTGCACACCGTGACACCCACGCCCGCTGACGTCCTGCGTCCGGAAGAACCCGCATACGATCCGCACGAGATCTACGGGATCGTCAGCAGCGACACGCGGAAGGCGTACGAGGTCCGCGAGGTGATCGCGCGTATCGTGGACGGCTCACGCTTCGATGAGTTCAAGGAGCGGTACGGTACGACGTTGGTCACGGGTTTCGCGAGGCTGCACGGCTATCTCGTGGGCATCATCGCGAACAACGGCGTGCTCTTTTCGGAATCCGCATTGAAGGCAACGCACTTCATGGAGCTCTGCAACCTTCGGGGCGTGCCGCTGATCTTCCTGCAGAACATCACGGGGTTCATCGTCGGACGACAGGTACGAGCGGGCCGGTATCGCGAAGGATGGCGCCAAGATGGTCCACGCCGTGGCCAACTCCGTCGTGCCGAAGTTCACCGTCATCGTGGGCGGATCGTTTGGTGCAGGCAACTACGGGATGTGCGGCCGCGCGTACGAGCCGCGGCTGCTCTGGATGTGGCCGAACGCGCGCATCTCCGTGATGGGCGGCGAGCAGGCGGCTGGCGTGCTCGCGACCGTGAAGCGCGATCAGCTGGCGCGCGGCGGCAGGACCATGAGCGCTGAGGAGGAAGCCGCGATCAAGCAGCCCATCCTCGAGAAGTACGAAGTGGAAGGCTCTCCGTATTACTCGACCGCGCGGCTGTGGGACGATGGGATTCTGGATCCGGCGGAGACGCGTCAGGCGCTCGCGCTGGGGTTGTCCGCGGCGTTCAAGGCGCCGATCCCGACCGCGAAGTTCGGCGTCTTCAGAATGTAGGACGGCACGCGGTGTCTCTCGATATTCATCACGACGGTCCGGTCGTTCGCATCACGCTGAACCGGCCCGACGTCCGCAACGCGTTCAACGAGCAGCTGATCGCCGAGGTCACGAGCTGGGCGGAGTCGGTCGCTCCGGCCGCGGGCGCACGGGTGGCGGTTCTCCTTGGCGCGGGGCGCATGTTCTGCGCCGGCGCGGACCTGGGCTGGATGTCGCGGACGGTGGAGTACTCCCACGACGAGAACGTACGCGACGCGCGGGCGCTCGGTCGAATGTTCGCCGCGTTGAACGGCCTGCCGATCCCGCTCGTCGGCCGGATTCATGGCGCCGCACTCGGCGGCGGCGCGGGACTGGCCGCGGTGTGCGACATCGTGGTCGCGGCGGAAGACACCATGTTCGGCTTCACCGAAGTCAAGCTCGGGATTCTGCCCGCGGTCATCTCGCCGTATGTCATGGCGAAGATCGGTCAATCGGCGGCGCGCGAGCTCTTCCTGACCGGCGCACGCTTCTCCGCCGCGCGCGCGCGGGAAATTGGCCTCGTCCATGCGACAGGCGAAGAAGGCGGAACTGGATCGCATCGTCGCCAAGTACGTCAACGACATCCTGACGTCCGGGCCCGAGGCGGTCGCGGCGGCCAAGCGACTGATTGCAGAGGTCGCACACAAGCCGCCCGGTCAGATGCTCGAACAGACGGCCGACGCGATTGCCCGCCAGCGCGTGTCACCGGAGGGTCAAGAGGGGATGCGCGCCTTCCTCGACAAACGCACGCCGGCGTGGACGGACGAGCTCGGGTGATCCGGCGTCTGCTGATCGCGAATCGCGGCGAGATTGCCTTGCGCGTGATCCGCGCGTGTCGGGAGATGAACGTCGAAACCGTCGCCGTCTATTCGGACGCTGACGTGCGCGGCGTGCACGTTCGCGCCGCCGATTTCGCCGTTCGGCTCGGCCCGTCACCGGCGAGCGACAGTTACCTGAACAGCGAGGCGGTCATCCGCGCGGCACGCCTCACCGCCGCCGATGCCATCCATCCCGGGTATGGCTTCCTGTCCGAGAACGCTACGTTTGCCGAAGCCTGCGCACGTGCGGATCTGATTTTCGTTGGACCGCCCCCGGAAGCGATGGCGCAGATGGGTTCCAAGATCGCGGCGCGTGCGCTGATGCAGCGCGCGGGCGTGCCCGTCGTGCCTGGCCAGGTCCCGAAGGACCAATCGGACGAAGGCGTCGCCGCAGCGGCGCGCGAGACCGGCTTCTCTGTGCTCATCAAAGCGTCGGCCGGCGGCGGCGGGAAAGGCATGCGTCTCGCGGCCAACCCGGACGAACTTCGCGACGCCATTCCCGCAGCCCGGCGCGAAGCACTGGCGGCGTTTGGTGACGGCACGCTTTACGTGGAACGGCGCATCGAGCGGCCGCGTCACATCGAAGTTCAGGTGTTCGGCGACGCGCATGGGCACGTCGTCCACCTGTTCGAACGAGAGTGCTCCATTCAACGGCGCCACCAGAAGGTGATCGAAGAGTCGCCGTCACCGGCACTCACCCAGCAGCTGCGTCAGCGGATGGGCGATGCCGCCGTCGCCGCCGCGCGCGAGGTCGGCTACCGGAACGCCGGAACGATCGAATTCCTTCTCGAGGGCGAGGGCGACGCGGCGCGGTTCTACTTCCTCGAGATGAACACGCGTCTCCAGGTCGAACACGGCGTGACAGAAGCCGTCACCGGCACTGATCTCGTCCGCGCGCAGCTGCAGGTCGCGGTCGGCGAGGCGCTGCCCTGGCGTCAGCAGGCCCTCACGCAGCGCGGTCATGCCATGGAGTGTCGGGTGTACGCGGAAGATCCGTCGAACGGATTTCTTCCTCAGGCCGGTACACTTCGCTTGTATCGTGAGCCGTCCGGCCCCGGCATCCGCATCGACAGCGGCGTCGAAGAAGGCACCGAGGTGCCCGTCCAGTACGACCCGATGCTGGCCAAACTGATCGCACTCGGCGCGACCCGCGAGGCGGCGATTGCGAGGGCATCGGCGGCGCTGCGCCAATTCCCGATCCTCGGCGTCAGGACGAACGTGGCCTGGCTCCTCCGCACCCTCGCCCACGAAGATTTCCTCGCGGGCCGCCTTCACACGGCGTTCATCGACGATCATGCCGACCAGCTTGTGCCGACGACGGACCCGTCGCCGGCGGCGCTGGCGGCGGCTGCCGTCGCCAGCCGCGATCCAGGAACGTCGCAGCGCGCGGCAGGCGCTGCAGCGCCGGTGAGCGATCCATGGACGACGCTGCGGGGGTGGGGGCGCTGATGCCGGAACGCGTCGTGTCGATCACCACCGGCGGCACGACACGATCGGTCCGCGTGGAGGACGACGGCCGCGCGACCGTCGGCGACAAGACCTTTCACGTGGTCGCAGCGCCGGCCCTCGGCGAACTGGTCGTCATGCATGACACCGAGGTCGAACGCGTCTTCGTGACAGTCGTCGATGACACGGCGTGGGTCTTCCACGACGGAAACGTCTACGAGCTGACTGCTGACGCCGAAGGCGTGACGACCCGCCGTCAGCACCAGGGATCGCTCTCGGCGCCGATGCCGGCGACCGTCGTCAGTGTCCACGCCCGGCCGGGTGACGCTGTCACGCGCGGGATGATCCTGATCGTGCTCGAGGCGATGAAAATGGAGCTGCCGGTTCGTGCGACCGCCGATGGCGTCGTGACCGCCGTCAACTGCCGTCCCGGCGATCTCGTGCAACCCGGTACGCCGCTCATCGAGATCCAATGAACCTGCCCCGACGCGTTGCGGTCGTTGAGGTCGGCCCGCGTGACGGCTTGCAAAACGAGCCCATCGTGGTCGCGACCGCCGACAAGGTGGCGTTTGTCGACAAGCTGAGCGCGGCTGGTCATCGCACGATCGAAGTGTCGGCGTTCGTGAGGCCCGACCGCGTGCCACAGATGGCTGACGCGCGTGAAGTGTTCGCGGGCATCACGAGACGACCGGGGACCCGTTATACGGCGCTCGTCCCGAACGTGAACGGGCTCACGCGCGCCATCGATTCACAGGTGGACGAGATCGCCGTGTTCGCGGCCGCATCCGAGTCGTTCAGCCGCCGGAACATCAATCAGACAATCGCGGAGTCGCTCGATACGTACCGAAGCGTGATGCGACGGGCGGCGGAGCGTGGCATCCCGGTTCGCGCGTATGTCTCGACCGCATTCGGATGCCCCTTCGAGGGAGCCGTCGCGGCTGACGCCGTCGCGGCGGTTGCGGGCGCGCTGCTCGACATGGGGGCGTACCAGATTGCCGTCAGCGACACCATCGGGATCGCCCATCCCGGCGACGTGCCACGCGTCGTCTCCGCGGTCGCCAGCAAAGTGCCGCTCGATCGCATCGCGTTGCACTTCCACGACACGCGCGGCACCGCACTCGCCAACGTGGTCGCGGCCCTCGATCTCGGGGTCACGACATTCGACGCGTCGGCTGGCGGCCTGGGCGGGTGCCCGTTCGCGCCTGGCGCGACAGGCAATCTGGCGACCGAAGATCTGCTCTACATGCTGCACGGGTTCGGGATCGAAACAGGGATCGATCTCGACCTCACGCTCGCCGCCTCGCGGTACATGGAGACGAAGATTGGACATCCGTTGGCGTCGCGCTATGCCGCGGCAGTGAAGTCGACGACCGTGCGTCAGTAGTCGGGCCGCGGACTATCGGGATCACGCGGAAACACACGGAGTTACTTGCGGCTCGCCAGCCATGCCTCGAACGTCGTGGCGTCCCAGCAATTCACGACGCGATCGGCTGGCACGCGTGCGAGTCGCGCGTGCGCGATGGCGTAGTCGGTGAACGGCAGCTCAGGAATGCTGTGCGCGTCGCTGTCGAGCGCGAAGAGACAACCAGCGTCGAGTGCTCGGGCGGCCAGCTCGTAATCGATGTCCTGCCTGTGCCAATTCCCGTCAATCTCCACGGCCACGGCATGCGCGGCGGCTTCTTTGAAGACTCGATCCCAGTCAGCGGACACTCCTGGCCGAGCGCTGTACATCCGTCCCTGCGGATGTCCGAGGATGGCGACTCCCGGCTGGCGAACGGCCGCAACCATGCGTGCCGTCTGATCGGCGTCCCGCCGAAGCAGTGAGTGTGGTGAGGCAATCACGTATTCGAAGAGCGCGCGTTCCTCACGCTCGAGATCGAGCGATCCGTCCGCGAGGATGTTGGCTTCCACGCCTTTGTAGACCCGCACGCGCCCGGCAGACTGCTCGTTGACGCGATCGATTTCGAGCTGCTGCGCCTTCGCATCGGTCATGCTCATGCCGTGGGCAATCGGCAAGCCGTACGAGTGATCGGTGATGCCGATGCGCGTCCATCCGAGCGCCAGCGCCGCTTCCGCCATCGAGGCGATCGATTCGGCGCCGTCGCTCCACGTGGAGTGCATCTGAAGATCGCCACGATAACTGGCGGTGGACACGATCGATCGTGGCACTGTGGCGTCGAGAACGACCCGCATCGCATGCCGGCTGAGAAACGCACGGCGATGCCGGCGCCGCTTCTCGACCTCGGCGCGACGTGTCGAGGCGGCGACGGCCGCGTCGACGATGGCGGACGTGCCCGTCCGCACCAGCTCCATGACGACGCGCTCGCTCGAGGCACCGACAAACGGCACGTCGCGCACGCGCCCCTCGGCGGCCAGCTCGGCGATCGACAGGTCCGTCCCGCTGGCAAGGGCTTTCGCCGCACGCGCGTATCCGAAGCTGCTCTGCTTCGACGGCTGAATGGTTGCCAGGTCGTCCAGCAGACCGGCCGCCACGATATTGAGATCGATGGGTGGTGTGAAGGTCGCGCTTCGCGATGACCGCGCGCGGGCCGTCACGAGAGCGATCGGCGATTGGCGGCCCGCTCCGAACGGAGGAACGGCGTCATCTGCGCAATCAGATCGGGCGGCAGGCACGGCTTCGCGATGAAGCCGTCGCACCCCGCCAGCCGCGCGCGCTCGCCTTCGGCCGACAACGCATGCGCGCTCAGCGCGACGATGGTGATGTGCGCGGTCGCGCCGTCTGCCTTCAAGCGTCGCGTCGCTTCCCAGCCGTCGAGGCCCGGAAGCGAGAGATCCATCAGGATCAAATCCGGATCGTGGCGTTGCGCCTTGGCGATGGCGTCGTGCCCATCGCCGGCGGTGTACACCTCGAAGCCGGAGAACTCGAGGTAATCGCGGTACATCTCTCGTGCGTCCGCGAAATCTTCGACGAGCAGGATCACCGGCTTCGTCCGCATGGTGTCAGGCCAGGCGTTTGCGACGCTCTTCGATGAGTCCGGTAATGGCGGCGTCCAGATCCTCCGGCGAGCACGGCTTCGACAGCACCGCGTCGCATCCGGCGCGACCCGCACGAGCCGGGTCCTGCGTGAAGGGTCCGTACCCGGTGACGGCGAGCACAGGAATGGCGCTCGTCCGCGCATCCGATTTCAGCCGGCGCGTCAGCTCGTACCCGTCGATCCCGGGGATATTGAGATCGGTCACGACGACCGCGGGGAGCAGGTCGAATGCCCGCTCGAGGGCCTGCAGGCCATTGTGGGCCTGCTCGACACGGAAGCCTGCCTGCGCCAGCCATTCTGCGTACATCAGGCGCCCCTGACGATCGTCTTCAACCAGCAGTACGAGCGGCCCTTCGGGTGAAAGGTTCACAGCGCGTCCTGCCCGAGTATATCAATCAGATCCCGCCGGAAGCCCACGCAAGCCCAACCGTTGCGAGCGCTCCGGCAAGCAGATACAGTCGGGCCGTGCGGGCCGCTGCTCCGGTACTCATTGTCGTCGGCACGGCGCTCTCGTACGGGGTCGCGTCCATCGTCGGCGTGCCAGCGCTCGTGCCCGTGCTCAACACGCTTCCGGCGTTTCCGTTCATGATCGGCGCGCTCCGCCGCGGCCGGGTCGACCAGGCCGTCGTGCGCATGTTGATCTGGGCCGCCGCTCTGGGCGTCTCGGCGACCATCGCGTCGTATGTGTCGCCGCCGGCGATGGCACGCCTGTTCCTGCACGGTGAGGCCTATCGAAAGGAAATGTTCCTGTTCGTGATGACGGGGCAGGGCACGGAGGGAGACATCCGCGCGTTTCTCCCGCAGCACCTGGTGCACGCGGTGGCGTTTTGCGCGCTGGCCCTGGCCTCCGGCAGCCTGCTGGCCATGCCACTTGGCGCCGCGTTGATGAACTACATGGCGTTCTACGTTGGCGCACTCGGCGCCGCGAGCCTTCGACCGATCAGCGCCATGGCGCTCGCCTGGGTCCCGTGGGCGTTGATCCGCATCGTGAGCTTCGTGACGCTCGGCGTCGTGCTCGGCGGTCCCGTGCTCGGACATCTGTTTCATTTCGAGTACCACCTCAGGAATCAGCGGCGATGGCTCGCGTGGGCGTTCGCGGGTCTCGCCGCCGACATCCTGCTGAAATGGGCGCTGGCGCCGTGGTGGCGCGGGCTCATTCACGCCGCCGCCGGCTGGTGAGCCGCAGACCACACCCCCTGCAGCGGCGACCGAAACAAGACCACACCAACGCTGACGGTTGAAGCCACGGACCACACGGACTTTCTTGTCGTCTGTGTCTTCTGTGTCGTCTGTGGCCTCGGTTTCTCCGTGGTCTGTCGTCTGGCCGTGACATCGTGCGGCCGCCCGGGTTTCGGCGTACAATCAGGACCCGTGAATCCCCAGAATCGTTTTGCAATTCTCGTGGGCGGAGGCCCCGCCCCGGGCATCAATAGCGTGATCAGTGCGGCGACTATTCGCGGCCGGCTCGACGGCGTTGAAGTGATTGGCGTTCGCGACGGCTTCGAATGGATCATGCGCGGCGATACCGATCACGTCGTCCCGCTCGGCATCAACGAGGTCAGCCGCATTCACTTTCGTGGCGGTTCGCACCTTGGCATCTCGCGCGCGAACCCGACGACGAACACGGAGCTGCTCGAGAACGTCGTCCAGTCGCTGCTGCGGCTGAACGTCTCGATGCTGATCACGATCGGCGGCGACGACACCGCGTTCTCCGCGATGAAGGTCGAGGCGCAGTCCAACGGCCGCATTCGCGTGGTGCATGTCCCGAAGACGATCGACAACGACCTCGACCTGCCGACGCACGTCGATACCTTCGGCTTCCAGACGGCGCGGCATCACGGCGTGGAGATCATCAAGAACCTGATGGTCGACGCGAAAACCACCTCGCGGTGGTACTTCGTCGTCGCGATGGGCCGGAAGGCGGGCCACCTCGCGCTTGGCATCGGGAAGGCCGCCGGCGCCACGCTGACGCTGATTCCGGAGGAGTTTTCCGGCCGCAACGTCCGCATCAAGACCATCGTCGACACGCTGATCGGCGCGATTGTGAAGCGATTGAGCTACGGCCGGCGGGACGGCGTGGCCGTCATCGCTGAAGGGCTCGTCCTCGACATCGATCCGGACGATCTCGCGGAGCTTGGCGAAGCCGAGCGCGATGCGCACGGCCACCTGCGCATCGACGAGGTGAACATCGGCGAGATCCTGAAACAGGAAGTCCAGAAGCGGCTGCGCACGCTGGGGCTGAAGACGACCATCTCCGCCAAGAACATCGGCTACGAGCTTCGCTGCGCGGACCCGATTCCGTTCGACATGGAATACACGCGCGATCTTGGCTATTGCGCGGCGAAATACCTGCTGTCGGGCGGCAATGCGGTGATGATCTCGCTCCAGGGCGGTCACTTCGTGCCCGTCCCCTTCTCGAAGATGATCGACGCTCGAACGGGCCGCACCAAAGTGCGCCTGGTAAACATCCACTCAGAGCGCTACGGCATCGCCCGCCGCTACATGATCCGCCTGCGCCGGGACGACTTCGAAGATCCGCGCGAGCTGGCCACGATTGCCTCGACGGCCGGCATGCCGGTCGAGGCGTTCAAGAAGGAGTTCGAGTATCTGATCGAGCTCGAGCCCCCGCATCTCGTGATCGATCCTGAACGCGGGCTGGTCGAGGCATCCGAGGAGAGGTCCACGTGATTGCGGCCCTGCTCCTGGCGTGTCGCCGCGGCCGGCGCCACGCCGCTCCTGTTCGATCCCCAGGTCGAGAAGCAGCTCGTCCTCACGATCACGGCCACTGATCTCGATGGAGGGATCCTGTCCGAGATTACATGGGACAACGGGACGCTGATGCTCCAGGGCGTGATCGCAAATCCCGACGGCTCGCTGTCCGGCCGATACCTGGTCGTGCCGGCGAAGGGGACGACGCTGAGCCACCTCAAGGAGCAAACGGATCAATCCCTGTCGTACTGGAACTCGAAAGCCAACCGGCTCAGCCCGACGGGACTCGGTCGCATCGAGGGCGGGTCGGACGCGAAGCTGCCGATGTACGGCGTGGGCAGCCTCGAACGGCGGATCGGCGACGCGGTCGACATGGGCGGCACACAGCACAAGCACGTGCTGCGCCTTGGAAAACTGATCCTCCACGAGCGGGAGACCGACGTCGAGCCCTACGACGGCGAGGTGTGGTCCTGGTCGCCCGCCGAGCTCAATCGCATCGCCTACGTCGACGGCAAGGGCGATCTGTGGGTGGCGGTTGCCGATGGCTCCCGATCGCAGCGCCTCCTGAAAGGGGGCTTCACGCTGCCGGCGTGGTCGGACGATGGACGATCGATTGCCGTCGCTGAAAAGAAAGACGGAGGCCGCCGCTGGGATGTCGTGCTCGTCGCGCTGCCCGAGGCCCTTCGCACACCTTCCAAATAGCAGCACCGGAGCGAACCCATGACCGATGCCCCGAAGAGCGCGCTCGAGCTCGTGATGGAACGCCTGCGCAAGAAAGACGCGGAGAGTGGCGTCGCCGAGCAGAAGCTGTCCGACGAGCAGAAGGCGGCCATTGCCGACGCGCGGTCGGTGTACGAAGCACGCGTGGCCGAGCGGCAGATCCTGCAACGCAGCCATGTCCTCGCTGCGCACGATCCGCAGGAACGTGAAGTGCTCGAGGAGCAATACCGTCGCGACATCGATCGCTTTGCGACCGATCGCGACGCCAAGATCCGGAAGATTCGGGAACAGGCCGAACAATCGTGACGCGTCGTTGGCGGATTCGACTCGCCACCTCGGTGGCGTTCGCGGTGTCGGCGTCCCTGCTCTCGGCTCAAGCGCCGGAGATCCTCGGCAGCATTCGACAGGAAGGTCTCGAACGATCGCAGGTCCAGGCGCTGTTCGCGGCGCTCACCGACCAGTTCGGTCCGCGGCTGACCGGGACACCCGCTCACAAGCAGGCCGCCGAGTGGGCCGCCGACCGATTACGCGCGTTCGGCTTGACGGAGACCTCGCTCGAACCGTGGCGGTTCGGCCGGGGCTGGGCGCTGGATCGCCTCGAGGTTGAGCTCGTCGAGCCACGCTACATGCCGCTCATCGGATACGCCGAAGCCTGGTCGCCATCCACCCCAAACGAAATCGTGGGCACGCCGGTGATGATTGGCGGGCGCACACCAGCCGACGTCCAGGCGATGCGCGATCGATTGCGCGGCGCTATCGTCCTGACTCAGACGCCCACCGAGTTCATCCGTGCCGATCGTCCGCAGCCCACGTCATCCGACTCCCCCGTCAAGATCGGCGCGCCGCCTAATCCGGGCACGCGGCCGAGCGCGGCGGACACCCGGGCCATCGGGCTCACGCTCCACGATGCCGGCGCCGGTGTCATCGTCCGCACGAGTCCTGGAGAGCACGGCACAGTTTTCGTGCTGGGCCGCGATCAAGGTGACGCCGCCGTGCCGACGATCGTGCTCGCCGGCGAGCACTACAACATGATCGCGCGCATGCTCGAGCGCGGGATGCCCGTGAAGCTTCGCGTCAACGTGCAGACGCACTTCGTGACCGACGATCCGAACAGCTACAACGTCGTCGCGACCATGCCTGGCACCGATGCGACGATCAAGGACGAGGTCGTCCTGCTCGGGGCGCATCTCGATTCGTGGCACACCGCGACCGGCGCGTCCGACAACGCGGACGGCGCTGCCGCCGTGCTCGAGGCGATGCGCATCCTGCGCGCGGTGGACGCCCACCCTCGACGCACCATTCGCGTGGCGCTCTGGGGAGGCGAGGAGCAGGGCCTTCTGGGGTCGAAGGCGTACGTCGAGCGGCATTTCGCGGGTGACATCCACAAGTCCGCGCGCGATCGGCTGTTCGTGTACCTGAATCTCGATCCGGGAACGGGGCCGATCTACGGGTGGTATCTCGAGGACACGCCGGACGTGAAGCCGCTGTTCGATGGCTGGCTGGCGCCGCTCCACGATCTCGGGATGCGGCGCAACATCCTGCAAGGAATCGGGAACACCGATCACCTCAGTTTTCGTGCGGTGGGAATTCCAGGGTTCAACGCCGTTCAGGAGTACGCGACCTACGACGTTCGGACTCACCATACCAACGTCGATACGTACGAGCGCGTGCGCGAACAGGACTTGAAGCAGAACGCCATCGTGCTCGCCTGGTTCGCGCTCCAGGCCGCCAACACCACTGAGCGGATCCCGCGCCCCGCCGACACGCGTGGGCAGTAGCGTTCGACAATTCGCGCGGCGCCTGGCGCGGCCCGACACGTCCGTGGCCGCCGGCGTGCTCGTCAGCCGTCTCGCGGGCCTGGTCCGGGTCAGCCTGTTCTCCGCGTTCTTCGGTCAAGTCAGTGAGGCGGCGGACGCCTTCAACGCGGCGTTCCGGATCCCCAATCTTCTCCAGAACCTCTTCGGCGAAGGCGCGCTCTCGGGATCGTTCATCCCGGTCCACGCGGCGCTCCGCACCCGCGGCGAACACGACGCCGCGGCACATACTGCACGTACCGTCTTCGCGCTGCTCGCGCTCACCATGTCCGTGCTGGTGATCCTGGGCGTGCTCGGCGCACCGGTGCTCGTGAGCGTGATTGCGCCCGGCTTCGTCGGCGCCAAACGCGAGCTGACGGTTCGTCTGGTCCGCGTGCTCTTCCCGGGGGCAGGCCTACTGGTCGCGTCGGCCTGGTGCCTCGGCGTGCTGAACAGCCACGGAAAATTCCTGCTGTCGTACACGGCGCCGGTGGCATGGAACGCGGCAATGATCGCAACGCTCGTCGCGCTCGGCCCAAGGCAGCGACCTGAACACGCTGGCGATCTATCTCGCCTGGGGATCGGTTGCGGGAAGCTTCCTCCAGTTCGCGGTACAGGCCCCGTTGGCGTTGCGCCTGTCGCGTGGCGGCGGCGCGCTCTCGATGACGCCTCCCGTTCGCCAGACCGTGCGCAACTTCCTGCCGGTCCTGATCAGTCGAGGCGCCGTGCAGCTCACCGGCTACGTCGACGCCATGATCGCCAGCCTGCTGCCGACGGGGGCCGTCACGGGCCTGACCAACGCTCAGCTGCTCTACACGCTGCCCGTGAGTCTCTTTGGTGTAGCGATCTCGGCGGCGGAGCTCCCCGCCATGTCAGGAGACGCCTCTCGCGATGCGGGACCGGAAGGCCGGTTCGTGGCGCTCGGACGACGGATCAACGCGGGACTCGCCCGTCTGGCATTTTTCGTCGTGCCATCGGCCGTCGCTTTTGCGGCGCTCGGCGACGTGCTCGCGAGCGCACTCCTGCAACGCGGCCGGTTCCGCCCTGAAGATTCTTTGTACGTGTGGGCGATTCTTGCCGGATCGTCGATTGGCCTGCTGGCGACGACGATGGCGCGGCTGTACTCGGTGGCCCATTACGCGCTCGGCGACACCAAGCGTCCGCTTCGCTACGCCATCGTCCGCTTGATCGCGGTGACGACGCTCGGATATTTCTGCGCGATCGTCCTGCCGCCCCTGCTCGGGATCGCGCGTGCCTGGGGCGCGGCCGGCTTGACGGCATCAGCGGGCGTCTCGGGCTGGATCGAGTTCGCGCTGCTCCGCTCCAGCATCAACCGTCGTATCGGCCAGACCGGCCTGCGCGCCGGCCACATGGCAAGGCTGTGGACCGCCGCGATCCTCGCGGCCATTCCGGCCCTGGGCGTGAAGCTCGCAGTTCCCGTCCTCGCCCCAATCCCCCGCGGCATCCTCGTTCTCGGCACATTCGGTATGGGCTATTTCGCAATGGCTCGCCTGCTTCGGCTACCCATCCCTGGGTTGCGTCGCTGACCCCGCTTCTGCGGTTGCGCTGACCTGGTCAAGCTGGCCTCATTCCTGGGCGCGATGCTAATCTCAAAAGATGCGCCGACTCGCAACGTGCATGCTGGCCAGCGCACTCTCAGGATGTGCGCTCGTCCATAGCGGAACGCCTGCCGTTCGAATCCTCGTGTTGAACATGCACGCTGGAAAGACGGCGACGAGCGCAGACAATCTCGACGCCGTCGCTGCACTGATTCGCTCGTCCGACGCCAACCTCGTCCTGCTGCAGGAAGTCGATCGCGGCACGGCGCGATCCGGGCATGTCGATCAGGTCGCCCGCCTGCAGGAAATGACGAAGTACGACGCGGCGTTCGGTCCGAGCCTCCTGCACTACGACGGCGGGCAATACGGGATCGCGGTGTTGTCGCGGGAGGAGATTGGCTACAGTTCAACCGTGCCCCTGCCGGTGAAGCCGGTTGAGACGCGCGCGGGCGGCTCGCACGAACCGCGCGTGGCCCTGGCACTCTTCTTCGACGTGCACGGTGCCGTGTGGCGCGCCGTCAACACGCATCTGGATCCCGTCGACGGTGATTCACGCGCGCAGGAAATCGCTGCGCTGCTCGGCGTGGTGCGCGAAGAGAAGTCGGCAGGCACACCGCTCGTTGTCGGCGGCGACTTCAACTCGACTCCGGACGACCCCGTGATGCAGCCCTTGCAGAAGGCCGGGCTGCGCGACAGCTGGGTGGAGTGCGGGCAGGGCGACGGGTTCACCTACCCGGCGGACAACCCCGTCAAGCGAATCGATTACCTGTTTCTCGCGAGGCAACGTGCGTTGTATCAGCGCGCAGGTTCTCGACGTGCAGGTGTCGGATCACCGCCCGCTGCTCGTCACGATTCGGTGATGGCGGGTCTGGCGGGCAGGCGCAGGAGGAAGACGCTTCCGCGAGGACCGCTCTTTTCGAGCACGAGCGATCCGCCGTGCGCGTCCACGATCCAGCGCGCGATGGCGAGGCCGAGGCCCGCGCCACCGCCGCCGCGGGCGGGATCGAGCCGGACGAACCGTTCGAAGACGCGCGCCTGATCTTCCGGCGCAATCCCCGAGCCGGAATCCCAGACCCTCAGCTCGACGGTCTCCCCGTTGCCGCTCAATTTCACACCCACCCGCCCGCCGACGGGCGTGTAGACGATCGCGTTGTGCAGCAGGTTCACGATCGTCCGTCGCAGAAGCGCCTCGTCGCCACGCACGAATGCCGCAACGGGGACATCGCTGGTCATGACGATCTGGCGTTCGTTCGCCTGCAGCGTCAGATCGCGCACCGACGCTCGCGCGATCTCCCCCAGGTCGACGTCGGTCGTCGACATCGGATAGCCGCCCGCGTCCGCGCGCGCCAGCACCAGCATGTCGTCGACGAGCCTCCCCAACCTGCCGCTCTGTTGGGCGATCGCGTCGAGCGCCTCCCGGTATTCCTCGGCCTCGCGCGTCGGACGGCTGAGCGTCACCTCGGCGGCCGTCCGAATGATCGAGACCGGCGTACGGAACTCGTGCGAGGCATCCGCCATGAACCGGCGCTGCTCCGCCAGCGCGTGACCGAGCCGGGCGAGCACGTGATTGAAGGATTCGCCAAGCTGTGACAGCTCGTCGTTGACGGGCGGCACGTTCAACCGGCTTTCGGTGGTGTGCTCGGTGATCGCGCGCGCCTGCGCGGCCATGGTGGTCAACGGCCGGAGGCCGTGGCGTCCCAGCCACCGGCCGCCGGCGACGCCAATCGCCAGCACGACCGGCAGACCAATCGCTGACGCCTGCACCAGCGCGCGCCAGTGCTCCCGCACGTCCTTCAACGGAACGCCGACGGCGATCAGGTAGTTCTGGCCCTGAACGTGTCCGCGCCTGACGACGTAGCGCCACAAGCTGCCGTCGGGGGCGGTGACCGTGGCCGTTCCGGGTTTCGTGAGAAGGGCCTGTATGGGCCCGTCCATCGGGAATCCCGGCTCCTCGGGATTCAGCGGGCGGCCGTTGGCGTCGAGAACCTTGACGATGTGATCGGGCGCGCGAACGACCTCCTCGGTGTCCTCGGCGGCGAGCGCCAGGCTGGAGTGCTCCTCCATCTCTTCGTCGATGACGTTGGCCGCCATCACGCAGAGCGTGTCCAGCGACTCGTCGTACTGGTTGACGAGCAGCCGCCAGTGCACCAGCGAGAACGACCGCGATGAACGAACCCAGCGCCAGCAACAGCAGCGCCGAATACCACAGTGTCAGGCGCGCGCGGATGGAAAGCGCCATCTAAGCCCTACGCCGCTTGCCCGGCATCATGAGTCACTGATCAGAGGAGCTGATAACCCTGCCCACGCCGTGTGCGAATGAGTGACTCGCCAGCCGGATCGTCGAGCTTGCGGCGCAGGCGCTGCACGTAGACGTCGACGACGTTCGAGAACGCATCGTAGTGCTCGTCCCAGACGTGCTCGGCGATGTCGGCTCGTCCCACCACTTCTCCCGCGCGGCGCGTGAGGTATTCGAGAAGCGCGAACTCGCGCGTGGTGAGCGTGACCTCCACCCCGTGGCGCCAGACGCGACGCGACGGCATGTCGATCGTGATGTGGCGGATCGAAACTTTGTCGCTGACCAGCGGATGCCGCACCCGGCGGGTCAGCGCGCGAACGCGGGCCAGCAGCTCACGAAAGTCGAAGGGCTTGGTCAGATACCCGTCCGCCCCGGCGTCGAGCCCCTCGACGCGCGATTCCACCGCATCGCGGGCGGTCAGCATCAGAATCGGCACATCGGAGCCGCTCGCCCGCAGCTCGCGGCAGAGCGTCACGCCATCTTTCTTCGGCAGCATCACGTCGAGCACGACCGCGTCGTAGTCGTTCTCGACGCACAGCTCCGCCGCCGCGCTGCCATCGCGCGCCACGTCAACCGCGTAGGACGCCTCCCTCAGTCCCTTCGCGATGAACCGCGCCGCGCTGGGCTCGTCCTCTACCAACAGAATGCGCATTCAGCCAGCCTGCTCCAAGAGCTTCATTCTCAGTATCGCCCGAATGAACTGGTCATTAATCGATTATCGACCCCCGACTACCGCACCTCGACCATCGACCCCCGACTACAGTATCCTCCTTGTCATCCTCGGTTCATGCGCCGCGGAACACCATCCGCTATTGCCCGGCTGATGCCGCCGCGTAGTAGTATCCCCGGCATGAGCGCAATGGTGCCGGATCGCCGGGCAGGACTGGATCGTCGACGTTTACCGCGGGGCGGCCGTCGGCCGGGAGACGCCGACGGGTTTGCTCCGCTCGTGCTGGTGGCAGACGATGACGTGAACGCCAGCGGGCGCTGTGAAGCGATTCTGGCCGGCTTCGGTTTGCCGTGGCGCCGGCACGGTCTGCCGAAGAGGCGCTGCGGGTGATGCAGGCCCTGCGTCCAAACCTGGTCGTCGCCAACCTGAAGGACGAATCGCGCCTCAGAGCTGGAATGGCCGAGGAATCGATGACCGACGTGCCGATCATCACCGTCACCCCGGAAATCAGCGAGCCTGCCGTGCTCATCGAAGCCATCCGGCGCGTGCTCCGCCTGCGCGGAGGCCCGGGCGTGTGACACGCGCGTCTGTTAGCGCCTCCATCCTTGCCATTCTGCTCCTCCCACGATGCGCGGCGGCCCAGGTGCCCGCGGCGCTCACGTTGAGGGACGCGGTTGCGCGAGCGGTCGAGGCGAATCGCGCGGTGCTCGCGTCGCGCACGGCGCGGGCCATCAGCCTCGCCGAGCGCCAGGCCGCCGGCCAGCGGCCCAATCCTGAGCTCGGCGTCGAGGCGGAGCGCGAAACGCCGCACTGGGCGTTCAGCGGCACGCTGCCCATCGAGATCGCGGGCAAACGCCAGCGCCGCGCTGGATGTCGCGGAGGCGGGAATCGCGGTCGCCGACGCCGAAGCGGCGAGGACGACGGCGGACGTCAGGAGCGACGTGCGGCGCGCCTATTTCATGGCTGTCGCGGCCGTACGCCGCATCGAGGTCGCGCGCGAGCTCGAGACGATCGCGACGCGTGCCCGCGACGCCGCGCAGGAACGGTTTCAGGCTGGCGCGGCCCCCCGTCTCGAAGCGCTCCAGTCGCAGCTGGCGCTCTCGCTGGCTCAGAACGACGCCGCGGCCGCGCAAGGCGAGCTTGCCGCAGCGCGGGCGGAGCTGAATGCCCTGCTCGCGTATCCGCTCGAGGCCGCGCCCACGTTGCAGGATCCTCTCGAGGCAGGTCCCGCGCCGACGCTGCAGGAAGCCACGCAGCTGGCGCTCGACGGCAATGCAGAGCTGCAGGTCCTGCAAAAGCAGATCGACGAGGGGCGCGCGCGCGTGGCGCTCGCCCAGTCGATGCGACACCCCGACCCGAGCGTCACCGGCACGTTCGTGTACGACTCGCCACCCGATTTCACGTATGGATGGCGGCTCGGCGCCAACATCGCGATCCCGATCCTGACCACGGGCCGCGCCGACGTGGCCGTCGCCCAGGCGAACCTCAATCGAGCGATTGCCGATCGCGACGCGCGGCAGGCGCAGATCACCGGCGCCGTCGCGTCCGCCGTCGCTCGGGCGGCGTCGGCGCGGCAGGCCGTGCTTCGCTATCAGAACGAGATCCTTCCCGCATCGCTGCAGGTGGAGCAGATGGCGGACGAATCCTATCGCGCGGGCCAGACGGGTCTCCCCGCGCTGATCCAGATGATCCAGGCGGCCCGTCAGGTGCGCCTGAACGCCTTGCAGGCGGGCCTCGACTATCAGGTCGCGCTCGCGGATCTCGAGCGGGCCATCGGGACGGCACTCAAATGACGCTCCGCCTCGCCGCCATTTCGCTTGCCGCCGCTGCGCTGATGTCCGGTTGTGGCAGTCATCCTGTCGAAGAGGTCGAGACGACAGCCGCTGCCACCGTCGGCGTGACGAAAGTGGCGCCCCAGACGATCGAGGGCATCGTCAGCGCCGCCGGCTCGGTAGCAGCGGCGCCGGGAGCCGATTGGACCATCACGGCGCCGGACGCCGCACGCATCATCGATCTGCCAAAAGCCGAAGGGGACCCCGTCAAGACCGGCGATCTTCTGGTGCGCTTCGAGATTCCATCGATTCAGACCGACCTTGCCACAAGACGCGCCGAGCTCGAGCAGGCGCAGGCGCGCATGGAAAACGCGCAGGCGTCGGTGACTCGACTCTCGACGCTCGTCGAGCATGGCGTCGCGGCACAAAAGGAGCTGGAGGACGCGCGGCGCGAGCTCGCCGAGGCCACCGCCGCACGCGGTCAGGCCGAGGGCGCATCGCAGAGCGCGGCGGTGCTCGAATCGCGGACGGTGGTCCGCGCTCGCTTTCCAGGCATCATCGCGAAGCGTGGCCACAACCCGGGCGACATGGTCGAGGCGTCCGCCTCCGATGTCATCCTGCGCGTCGTGGATCCGGCGCGGCTCCAGGTCGTCGCTGCGCTGGCGATCGCGGACGTGCAGCGCGTCGACGCTGGGAAGGCCGCCCGCATCCTCGTGCCGGGCAGTGATGACGCCGAGGCTGGAACGGTCCTGACCCGCCCGGCCGCCGTCGATCCGGACGGCGTGTCGGCCTCGGTGCGAATCGCCTTCAAGGTGCGGACGCGACTGCCGGTCGGCTCGCCGGTGCGCGTCGAGATCGTCGCGGACGAACATCGAAACGTCCTCGCCGTTCCGGTGGACGCCATCCTTCACGAAGGGGACGCTGCCTACGTGATGGTGGCGGGCACCGACAACAAGGCGCATCGGCGGACGATCGAGCTCGGGCTCACCACGCCAACGCTCGCCGAAGTCACCAAGGGCCTGAACGCTGGCGACTCGGTCATCGTCCGCGGCCAGCAGGGACTTCCTGACGGCGCCGCCATCAGCGTCGAGCAATGAACCTCGGCGCGTTCATCGATCGCTTCGGCCGCGCAATCCTGACGGTCACGATTGTGCTCGCGGTGGCTGGTGTCGCTGGCCAGCTTCTCGCTGCCCAGCGACATCTATCCTCCGCTCGTGTTTCCGCGCGTCGTTGTCATTGGCCACAGCGGGACGACCCCCGGCCACACGATGATGCTGACCGTCACGCGTCCCATCGAACAGGCGCTGATGGAAGTGCCGGGCGTTCGGCGCGTGCGATCGACGACGTTCCGCGGCGCGACGGAAATCTCCGCGCAGTTCGACCCATCGACCGACATGGTCGTCGCCCTGCAACAGGCACAGGCGCGAATCGCCGAGATTCGAGGGTCGCTGCCTTCTGACCTCGAGCTCACGATCGACCGCCTGACGCCGGCGGCGTTTCCCTTCGTCAGCATCAACCTGACGGGCGGCTTGTCGCCGGCCGAACTCTACGACTACGCGTTCTACGTGATGCGTCCGGCGCTGTCGCGAGTGCCGGGCGTCGGCCAGGTCGAGGTGCTGTCGAGCGACACGCGGGAGATCGAGGTCGTCGCGGATCCCGGAAGGCTCGCGGCCGCCGACCTGACGATCGGTGACGTGGCTGACTCGCTCGAGGCCACGAACCAGCTGCAACCGGCCGGTCGTTATGCAGCCGGCGGTCTGCTGCACCTGTCGGTGGCGTCAGGGCTGTGGAAGTCCATCGACGACATTCCGCACACGCCGCTCGTGGTCAAGAGCGGCGCGACCATCCGCGTGGCCGATGTCGCGACCGTTCAGATGGGCGCGCCCGATCGCACCGCGCTCATCAGCGGCGACGGGAAGGTCGCCGCCAACATCAGCATCTCGCAGCAGATTGGCGCCAACATCCTGGACGTCAGGTCAGGCGTCGAATCCGCGTTGCAGGACCTTGCCCACGCGTTGCCCGCGGGCCTCCGCATCACCAAGACGTACGACCTGGCGGAATTCGTGTCCACCGCGATCGCGAACGTCCGCGACGCCATCCTCGTCGGCGGCCTGCTCGCCGTCATCGTGCTGCTGATCTTCCTGCGGGACTGGCGCCTCACGCTCGTGGCATCCATCACGCTGCCGCTCACCGTGATGACGACTTTTCTCGTGATGCGGTGGCTCGGCGAGACGATCAACGTGATGTCGATGGGCGGGCTCGCCGTGGCGATTGGCCTCGTCATCGACGATGCGGTTGTCGTCGTGGAGAACATCTCCCGCCATCTGAACAGCGGCGAATCGCCGGCGCAATCGGTGCAGCTCGCCATGCGTGAGCTGATAGCGCCCGTCGTCGGTTCCACCTTGACGACGGTCGTGGTCTTCGTCCCGCTCGGCCTCTTGTCGGGCGTCGTCGGGCAGTTCTTCCGCGCGCTCTCGCTGACCCTCGCAGCCGCGGTCCTGATCTCGCTCGTGCAGGCCCTCACCTTGATTCCCTTGCTGGCCCGTTTCGCGGCCCGCCGGCACGGCGAGGCCGTGCAGCGTGCGCACGAGAAGGGTCGCATCGAGCGTTGGTATCTCGATAGTCTGGGATCCCTCATGCGCCGGCCGGCCATCGGGATCCTTGCCGCCGTCCTGCTTGCGGTGGCGGGCGGGGCGCTCTTTTCAGTGGTCGGAACCGGTTTCCTGCCGGAGGCGGACGAGGGAGGATTCGTCATCGACTATCTGTCGCCGGCCGGGACGGCGCTGGAGGAAACGAACCGCATCCTCCAAGGCGTCGAAGGCATCCTCCAGCAGACGCCGGAGATCGCGGCCTTCACGCGCCGCACGGGATCGGAGCTGGGCCTGTTCGCCACGCAGCAGAACAAGGGGGACATTCTCGTCAGGCTCGTGCCGCGGAACCGGCGGCGATCTGCGGACGAGGTCATCAGCGATCTTCGCGAGAAGCTGACGCAGAAAGCGCCGCAGCTCGAGATCGAATTCATTCAGCTCCTGCAGGACATGATTGGCGACCTCGAAGGCGCGCCGACGCCGATCGAGGTCAAGGTGTTCGGCGACGACGCCGACGCGCTGGCGGATATCTCGGAGCGAACGGAAAAGCTGCTGAGCGGAATCGATGGCGTCGTGGACGTGGTCGGCGTCCAGCGGGGCAATCCCGAGACGACATGGGAGATCGACCAGGTTGGCGCCGGCCGGCTGGGCCTCACCGTTGCGCAGGTGTCATCGCAGCTCTCGGACGCCTGGCTTGGCAGCGTCCGAACGGAACTACGGCTTGCGGACCGCACGATTCCCGTGCGCGTTCGCTACCCGGATGCGTACCGCCTGAATCCGGTCCAGATGGCTGCGACGCCGGTGCGATCGCGCGACGGACGGTCGGTTCCGCTTTCCAGCCTCGCGACGGCCAGCACGAGCGAAGGCGCGATCATCCTCCAGAGAGAAAACCTGAGGCAGATGGCGCTCGTGACCGGGCGGCTCGAGGGACGCGATCTTGGGACCGCCGTCGCCGAGATCCAGTCCAAGCTGCCAGGCCTGCATCTGCCGGTCGGATTCACGACCGAGGTTGGCGGCCAGTATGCCTCGCAGCGGCAGTCGTTCCGCGAGCTGCTGACGGTCTTTGCGATTGCCACCGCGCTCGTCTTCATCATCCTGGTGATCCAGTTCGGCCGGTTCCTGCCGGCGGTGCTGATCATTCTTGCGGCCCCGCTGTCGCTGGCGGGCGCGTTCGGCCTGCTGCTCCTGACCGGCGTCTCGTTGAATGTCGCGTCCGCGATGGGCCTCATCCTGCTCGTCGGTCTCGTCGTCAAGAACGGCATCGTGCTGCTCGACTACGCGCACCGGCTGAATGCGGAGGGGCATCCGTTCACCGAAGCGCTCGAAATCGCCGGCGCCGTGCGGCTCCGCCCCATCCTGATGACCACGCTGTGCACGCTGTTCGGTCTGCTCCCGCTGGCGCTCGGATTCGGGGCGGGTGCCGAGCTTCAGCGTCCGCTGGCGCTCGCGGTCATCGGCGGCCTCGCGCTCTCCACGTTCGTGACGTTGTACCTCGTGCCGCTGGCCTATCGCGCGCTACGGCACGACTAGCGTGTCACACCAGACGAACAGGTCGAAGTCGTTGGCGGTATCGTGCGAGTCGATTGGATGTCGCGACGAGAACGCCACGACGGAACCCGCCTCGTCGATCGCCGGGCTGACGCTTGCTTCCATCCACGGCTGACGGCTGCCGCTGACACTCAGCACCGCGCCGGTCGACCGGCGGAACAGAAACACGTCGGAGACCAGATTGATGTCGCGGTTGGCACTCGAACACTTGCTGCAGATCAGGTCTGACGCCTCGGACTGAAAGACGACGACCTCTCCATCCGCTGAGATCGCAGGCTGGCCGCTGGGTCCGTTGCCTGATCCACCAGACGCCCTGCGGCTGACGAGCGTCGTCGTCTGCTGCTCGAGGTCCCGCAAGAAGACGTCGGCTGCCCCGTTCTTATCGCGCGACACGGCGTTGGTGGCCTCGGACACGAACGCGACGTACCGGCCCGTTCCGCTTATTGCGGCGTCGTAGCTCGCGCCGTTCAGCGAGGCGCCCGCAGCGCCGACACTGACGCGAGTAGTGGTACCACGCCTCGTGTCGCGGACAAACACGTTCGGCGTGCGCGCGATCGCATTCGGTGCAGGCTCGGACCCGTCGAAGAGCGACGTCGATGTGAACGCCACATACCGTCCGTCCGCGCTGATGGTTGGCGCAAAACTGACGCCCGCACTTGGCTGGCGACCCGAACTATCGACGCTGATCCGCGAGATCGTCCCGGACGCCCGGTCGAGCGCGTAGACGTCCTCCCCGGCACCATTGGCGTCCGCGCCATCGACGAGGTTCGTAGCGCTGGAGGCCCACACCACGACCCGCCCGTCGGCGCTGATGGCCGGTTGGCGGCTTGGTCCATTCGGGGCCCGCTCACGCGGTCCGACAAGCTGGCTTGTGCCCTTTTGTCGATCGCGAACGACGATGAGCTGCCGGCCATCTGGTGTTCCGAATTCGCTCTGGAACACGAGCATGCGACCGTCGCGACTGAGGCGAGGGCTGCCGCTCTCGTAGCGGTGGTCGCCCACAGGGATTGACTCCGTCTCGATCGTGACGCGACCGGACACTCGATCGAGGACGTACACGTCCCCAAGCGTGTCCGTGTCCGCGTCCACGAGTCGAACGAACGACACGAAGGCGACGAATCGACCGTCGCCGCTGATGGACGGCGCGGAGACACCCGTGACCGGTGACCGAACGTCGGCCTGCCGAACGGTCACGAACGCGCCGGTCGGCTCGAGCAGCGCGAGGCCGCTCGTCACGGTCAGCGCGCGGATCGCGGTGGTGGGCCAACCATTCACGCCAGTGCTACTCCCCGAATCTACGACGCTCGTCGGCAACCTGGCGGCCCACCGCCTTGGCGCGCGCGGTCTCGAAAGAGCCCGTGCCGTTGATGTTCCACACGCCGGTTCCACTGCGCTTCGCCATCGCGGCGAGATCAACGCCATCGAGCTGCTCGATGATGTGCTCGAGTTCGTGGGCGAGCAGCTCGCTCTCGTCGGCAGCAGGCCCGAGATGAACCGTCGCATACAGCCGTTTTTCCTGGACGTTGATGATTCTCGTGCTCGCGAGCGAGCCTTCCCCGGCAGGTATCGCTCGCATGACCGTAACGGTGAGACTCGGCGCGCTTTCCAGACGCGCGCATTGACGCCGGAACGTCGGTGATGCGCGCAGGAGCGCCATCACCAGCTGTTGCAGCTCGGGTGACGTCACCAGGTTGCGGGGTGCAGACATCGATTCGAGTGCCGCCCGCGGGTCCTCGTCGACGTAGACGTGGCTCGCATGCATCGACTCCATCGCGAGCGGTACACCACCGCGATTTAGCGCCAGTTGCACTCCTGGCGACTGAGCTGAGACGATCGTGCAGCTCGCGATCCCGAGCAGGATGCCGCATGACGTACGACGGACAGCAGGCATACGCGCTCCGCGGCAATCACCATGCGGCGCAGGACGCGCCGCTCAATCACAGGCTTAGACGATTACGTTCGTACGTAAGTTGGCAGCGCCGTGCATTCTGCTGTGACGAACAACGGGCCGCGGCGGTACGCGACGAGGCTGACTCGGCCACGGATCACGCGGAACAACGCGGACGACTCCTTGACTCGGCCGCGGATCACGCGGAACCGCGCGCGGACGACCACTTGGATTAGGCCGCGGACGCACGCGGACCACGACGAGCTCGGTGCCGAACGGCGACTGTTCGGACAGTGTTCGAATTCGCTTCCTGTGTCGCCGCGGCCCTACTTCATTCCGCCTCCCCCGATTCCGCGTGTTCCGCGTCGTCCGCGGCCTTCTTCGTTCCCTGTGTTCCCCGTAGTCCGCGGCCCTCCTTTCAATCCGTGTGTTCCGCGTAGTCCGTGGCCCTCCTTTCATTCCGCGTGTTCCGCGTCGTCCGCGGCCTTCTTCGTTCCCTGTGTTCCGCGTAGTCCGCGGGCTGTTTTGACTCCGTGTCATCCGCGGCCGTTGACAAGGCATACCCGCCTGGCACATCCTTCCCATCGTCTACCGATGGGAGGCCCGATGAAGCTGTGGCGGCGCATTCGCTATTGGTGGAATCGAGACCGGGCGGCGGCCGAGCTGGCTGAGGAGATCGAGCTCCATCGCGCCGAGCGGCAGGCGGCGCTCGAACGTGGAGGTCTGGGACGAGACGAGGCGGCGGCCGCGAGTCGACGGGCGCTTGGCAACGTGACGCTCGCGCGGGAAGACGCACGGGCCGTCTGGTGCCGGACGGCGTTCGATCAGCTCTCGCGCGACGTCAGGTATGCGATGCGGTCGCTGCGCAGGCAATCCCCAGTGAGCGGCGTCGCAATCATCACACTCTGCGCGGGCATCTCCGTCACGACCGTCGCTTTCAGCGTCGCCGAATCCGAACTGTGGAAGCCGCTGCCGTTTGCAGACCCGGACCGTCTGGTCAGCCTGGAGCGAACCGAGCCGGACCGGCCAGAGTCGAGCGCGGCCGCCGACCGCCAGGACTATCGAGCGTGGCGGGCGGAAACGGGTGTATTCGAGGACGCGGCGGCATTCCAGTGGAGCGAGCGCCGTGTGCTGCGCGGCCGCGGCCTTCCTGAGTCCGTATCGGTCAGGCCGGTGACGGCCAACTTTTTCGAGGTGCTGGGCCGACGGGCGGCGGTCGGACAGAGTTTCGGATCCTGGCGCGACGCGGTGCTGCTGAGTGACGCGTGCTGGCGACGGCTCTTCAATGCCGATCCGCAGATCGTTGGAACCGTGGTCACGCTGGACGACCGGCCGCACGTGATCGCCGGTGTGACGGCCGCGGAGCGTCTCGAGTTCATCGGCGATTCGGACCTGTTCTCCGTTCTCGACGTCCGACCCGTTGCGACCACCGAGCACGATAGCGGCGCCGCTGAACGTGATCGCGCGGCTGCAGCCTGGGGTCTCGGTCCCGACCGCGGAAGCCGCGGCGCGGACCACGGTCGAGCGTGCCGATCACGGACGTGCGCCCGCCAGCCGTGAGGGCGTCCGGGTTCAGACACTCCGCGACGCGTACACGGGTTGGAATCGGCGCCCCTTGCTCTTCTTCCTGGCGGCGGCTGCATTCGTCCTTCTGCTCAGTTGTGCCAACGTGGCAAACCTGCTGCTCGCCCGCTCTCTCGCGCGCCAGCGCGAGTTCGCGATCCGAGCAGCGCTGGGCGGCGGCCGTGGGGCACTGATCCGGCTTCTGGTGGTCGAGGGATCTGTAATCTCCGTGATCGCCGGAACGGGCGGACTCCTGGCTACGACGTGGGCACTGAAGGGACTCTCGAGTTGGCTGCCGGAGGACTATCTCTACCGGAGCGACCAGCTCGTTCTCGACGGCCGTGCGTTTGCTTTCGCGCTGCTCGCGACCGCGGCCACCGGTCTGGTCTTCGGCCTCACGCCCGCACTGTTCGCAGCGCGCACCGACGTGCAACCCATGTTGGCCCAGGGTGGCCGCTCGGTCGGCGGCTCCCGCGAGCAACGCCATGCGAGGCACGCGCTCGTCGTCTTCGAAATCGTCATCGCCCTCGTCCTGGTGTTTGGCGCCGGGCTCTTCCTCAACAGCTTCGTGCGGCTGACGAACCTGCCGCTCGGGTTCGACCCGCGTGGACGCGTCACGATGCGGATGCCGATCACCGGGGCACGCTACGCCGATCCACACGAGGTAGTGGCCCTGGCGACGCGTCTTCTCGAGAACGTTCGGGCCATTCCCGGCGTCATCGATGCGGCCGCCGGGACGAGCGTTCCACTGACGGGAGCGTCGAGCGTTCGCTTCGTGGTCGCGGATCAACCGAGGCCGGCTCCGGGCGACGAGCCGAAGGCGATTGTTCGCGCCGTGAGTCCGGGCTTTCATCGATCGCTTGCCGTTCGTCGGCTGGCCGGGCGCGACTTCACCGATGACGACGATGAGGCCGCGCCGCGTGTGGCGGTCATCAACGAGCGCCTCGCGCGTCGGCTGTTCGCGGGACGTGACCCTCTCGGTCAGCGTCTGACCATCCTGCGACCCGGCGACTCCTGGGTTCGGCCCGGGACCGTGCAGATCGTCGGCGTCGTCTCGGATATGAAAGAAGTCGGACTGAACGAGGTCGAGTTCAACGACATCTCGCTTCCGCTCGCGCAGCATCCTCCGACCTCTCTGCAGATCGTCGCCACTACTTCCCTTCCGCTCGCGAGCATCGTCGATCCGCTTCGACGAGCGGCCGGGCAGGTCGATCCGAATCTCCCGGTGTCCGGCATCAGCGCGATGCCCGACCTCGTCGACAACGCGCGCCGAGGCGATCGGTTCAACCTGCTGCTGATTGCCAGCTTTGCCATCGTTGCCATCCTGATGGCTGGCGTAGGAATCTATGGCGCGATGTCCTACGCCGTCGCACAGCGCACGCAGGAGCTGGGCGTTCGGCTGGCGCTGGGCGCGCGGCCCGGTCGGATCCTCGGGCTTGCAATCGGTGAGGCGCTGCGGATGGGCATGATGGGGACGGCCTTGGGACTCCTGTCTGTCCTGGTGCTCGCGCGAGCGCTCGGGAGCGCCCTCTATCTGGTGCCCGCGCAGCACAACGGCCTGCTCTACGGGGTGACCACTACCGATCCCGTGACGCTGGCGTCGGCGGGCGCCGGCGTCATGATCATTGCCGCGGCGGCTGGCCTCGTCCCCGCGCGGCGCGCCGCTCGCGTCGATCCCATTCAGGCGCTTACGGTGCGAGTGACCTTGGCCGTGCGACACTGGACCTCTTCATGGCCCTGACGAATCAGCCGCCCGACCTCCTTCCCGGCACGCTCGACCTGTTGATCCTGCGAACCCTCGTGGCCGGATCGCTGCACGGCTACGGCATCGTCGAGCGGCTGAAGGCGATCTCTCAAAACGTCCTGCAGGTCGGCGAGAGCTCGCTCTACCCTGCCCTGCAACGCCTGCTGCTCAACGGTTGGGTCAAGGCCGAGTGGGGCACTTCGGAGAACAACCGTCGCGCGCGCTATTACACGTTGACCGCCGCCGGACGCCGCCAGCTCGAGAGCGAGCGCGCCGAGTTCGAGCGGCTGGTCGGCGCGATCCAGCGCGTTCTGAAGATGGCGTGAAAGGCCTATAATCGTCGCGAACGCAATCAGGCCGTCCCAGCACCAGCCATGCGCATCCTGCTTTTGTCGATGCCGGACTCGTTCGAGCACACCCCGGTGGTGGCCATGCGGATGCCGAACGCCGCACTGGTCTCTCTCGCCGGCAATGTCGACGACCACCACGAGGTCGCAGTCGCCGACCTGATTCTGGTCCAGCGAAGCGTTCACGACACGGTGGTTCGCCTCATGCGCGAGGTCGATCCGGACGTCGTGGGTCTTTCGGTGATGACCTTTCAGCGCCGAACGGCGCTTCGCGTCGTACGGCTGATTCGATCCATCAAGCCGTCGGTCCGTATCGTCCTCGGAGGCTACGACCCCAGCCTCGCGCCCGAAAAATACGAGGACCCGTCGCTCGGCATCGACTGGCTCGTGCGGGGCGAGGGTGAGCTGACGTTTCGTGAGCTCGTGCGCGCGATCGAACAGCGGACGCGATCCGGGCAACATTGCGGGCCTGTCGTTTCGTCCGCCGTTTCAGTCCCGCTTCCGGCACACCTCCGACCGCGGCGCGACGACGTTGACGTCGGGAGACGTCCGTCTCCCGAAGCGGGCCAGCCGCGTGCTGTCGGGGTACACGTTCCTTGGACGACAGATCGATCTCGTCGAAACGTCGCGCGGCTGCACTTACGACTGCAGCTTCTGTTCGATCATCGAGATGCGCGGCAGGAACTTCCACACCTTCGGCTACGAGCGGGTGCTGGCGGACATCGCCGACGCGAGAGCGCGCGGCGCACGCGCGATCTTCATCGTTGACGACAACATCACGTTGAACGTGAAACGGTTCGAGGGGCTGTGCCGGGCGATTGCGGCAGCAGGCATGAACGACATCCACTACCTGGTGCAGGCGATGACGTCGTCGATTGCCGCGCATGGCGACACCCTGGCGCCGGCCATGCGCGCGGCGGGATTCCGGTACGTCTTCCTGGGCATCGAGAACGTGCTCGACCAGGACCTGGCGTTCCTCAAGGCCGCGGCGAAGAACGACGAACGCTCAGGGGGACGCCGCGTCGGAAACGCGACCTTACGGGCAATCGAGTATCTGCACCGCGAGGGAATGTTTGTGGTCGGCGGCATCATCGTCGGGAGCCCGGACGATACGAGCGAGGCGATCGAGGCCAACCTGTCCTTCGCGCGCCAGTACGTGGACTGGCCGTACATCCAGCACCCGACCCCGTACCCTGGAACACCGATGACGTCGGATTTCGTCGCACGGGGGCTGATCGTCAACGACCGCGTCGAGGAATACGATGGGACGACCGCGGTCGTCCGCACCGAGCACCTGTCGGCCGAGGACATCGAGTTCATGCGGTGGAAGGCCGACCGCTGGATGAAGCTGAGGCACATGCCTGCCTCGTTGCGCCACTATCCCCGGTTCGTGCTCGCTCATGCGCCGCAGTTGCTGGCGCACACCTTCCGTGGATCGAGCTGGCGGTCGATTCTTGGTTTCGAGTCCGC
Source organism: uncultured Acidobacteriota bacterium (assembly GCA_963786615.1). Lineage (GTDB taxonomy): Bacteria > Acidobacteriota > Vicinamibacteria > Vicinamibacterales > 2-12-FULL-66-21 > CAWAZT01. The sequence continues at coordinate 47,924 of CAWAZT010000007.1, read as the reverse complement.
GCGAGAGGTCTTCCACCGCTACCAGCAGATCCGGCGCCGCGAGCGCGAGTATCTGCCGGTCAGCGATCCCCTCACGACGTCGCCGTCCGCAGCGGCGTAGACGGCGTTCACGCGTTTCAGCGTGGTCCGGGTCCGCGATCGATGCCCCAGACTCCTGCCCCGCGCGTGGCGATGTAGAGGAACACGAAGCAGTACACGGCTGCGAGCTCGCCCTGGTTCTGAATGGGGAACCAGCCACGAGGGGCATGATTCTGAAAGTATGCGACTGCCATCTCTCCGGAGGCAATGAACGCCGCGAACGACGTCAGAAACCCAATCGCGATCAGCACGCCGCCAAACAGCTCGATGACGCCTGCCGCGCCGAACTGACTTGCGAGCGGCATGCGATGGCCGCCCAGCACGCCGAGCAGCTTCTGGGCGCCGTGACAGGCGAAGAGCAGCCCGACAACGATCCGCATCGCCGCATACGCGTACGGCGCCAACCATCCGATTCCAAGCCCGGCCGTTCTTCCCGCCATGTGTCGCTCTCCTCTATCACGGAGTGTGCCGCACAAAAATTTTAACCGCTGGGTCGGCAAACCCAGCGTGTGGACCGTGTTCGATCCAGCCTTGAATCTACACGCGCATCCACAGATCTACACGGTGGAAACGGTCGAGGCCGAGCCCATGAGCAGATTTGACATGATGCGCACGGATCTGTGTCCGCGTGACACACGGGCGCCGCGTAAATACCTCGTGTTTTCGAAGGTTCTGCGCAACTTTCCATTCTCAGCACAAGCGGTCCAAATCCTGCAGAGCTCGGCAACGCCCAGGGGGCTGCGAACCCCGGGTGAGGCTGGATGATTCGGTTTGCCAAATCCAAAGCTATTGGGCGTGCGCTCGTTTCCCTCGCGTTCGTGCTGCTGTTTAGTGGTGCGCTCCACGCCCAGACCATCACCGATCCGCGACGGGTGGAGTTCTCGCCATCGCCGGATCACAACGCGGTGGATTCCTCGGGCAACCCGCTGGTCTCGAGCTATTCACTGCTGATTTACGTGTCGGGTGCCTCCACCCCGACACAGACGGTCTCCCTCGGCAAGCCCACGCCCGAATCCGATGGAATGATCCGCGTCGACTTCGTCTCGCTGCTGACGACGCCGCTGGCAGCTGCGGTGACCTACGAAGGACGGGTCAGTGCGAACGGCCCTGGCGGCTCGTCACCGAGTGTGATGTCGAACACGTTCTCTTTCCTGCCGAGTTGCGCGCCGGTCGTCTCGCCGACGGTCAAAGCGCCGGGTCGGCTGGCGGGACGTTCAACGCGACCGTAACGGTCGCCGCGGGGTGTGGCTGGTCGGCGACGAGTGCGTCGTCCTGGATCACGATCACCGCGGGTCCGTCGGGCACGGGATCCGGCACGGTCACCTACGGTGTCGACGCGAATACATCGACCGCCACGAGGAACGGGACGCTGACGATTGCTGGCGTCACCTTTACGGTCACGCAGACGGGCATTTCCTGCAACGACACGATTTCGCCGAGCGTCGAAGGCGTTCGCGACCGCAGGCGAGAGCACGGACATCTCGGTGACGGCTCCCGGCGCTTGCGGTTGGAACGCGACGAGCAACAGCTCCTGGCTCACCGTCACCGCGGGAGCCAACGGCTCAGGTCCCGGCACCGTCACGGTGGCCGCCGCGGCCAACACGGGATCCGCCTCGCGCTCGGGTTCAGTCACCATCGCCGGCAAGACGTTCAACGCGACCCAGGCCGCGCTGACGTGCAACGACACGATTTCGCCGGCGTCGTGGGCATTTGCCACCGGCGGCGACAGCACGCCTGTCACGGTCACGGCGCCGACGGGCTGCACCTGGACGGCTACTAGTAACAGCTCGTGGCTCACGGTCACAGCTCCCGCGAACGGCTCGGTCACGGTCGCCGCGGCCGCCAACACCAGCACGGCGTCACGGTCTGGTTCGGTGACAATCGCCGGCCAGACCTTCAACGCCACGCAGGCCGGGCTGACGTGTAACGACACGATTTCACCGGCGTCGTGGGCATTTGCCACCGCCGGCGACAGCACGCCCGTCACGGTCACGGCGCCGGCGGGTTGCAACTGGACAGCGACGAGCAACAGCTCGTGGCTCACGGTCACGGCTCCCGCGAACGGCTCGGTCACAGTCGCCGCGGCCGCCAACACCAGCACGGCCTCACGGTCTGGCTCGGTGACGATCGCCGGCAAAACCTTCAACGCCACGCAGGCCGGCATCGCCTGCACCGACACGATCGCGCCCGGGTCGAGGGATTTCGCACCTGCCGGCGAAGCGACCACCGTCGCCGTCACGGCGCCCGCTGGATGCACCTGGGGAGCCACGAGCAACGCCTCGTGGATCACCGTCACGGCCGGTGCGACGGGATCGGGTAACAGCAATGTGACGTTGAGCGCGACGGCCAACCCTGGAATCACCCCGCGCAGTGGAACTGTCAGCATCGCCGGCAACACCTTCAACGCGACCCAGAGTGGCGTGCCCTGCACCGACACCATTTCGCCTGGCTCTCAGACGTTCTCGGCTGCGGGCGGCAACGGCACTGTGACGGTCACCGCGCCGATTGGCTGCACCTGGACGTCGACGAGCAACGCGGGATGGATCACGGTCACGGGCGGAGCTAACGGCTCGGGCACCGATACGGTGACCCTCAGCGCAGCGACGTACACGGGCACCACATCACGTACGGGCACCGTGACGATCGCGGGCAATACGTTCAACGTCACCCAGACGGGCGCGAGCTGCAGCTACTCCATCTCGCCGGCGTCGCAATCTGTGAGTGAGACCGGCGCGAGCGGAACGATCGATGTGACCGCTGCCGCTGGATGCGGGTGGACGGCTTCGAGCAACAACGGCTGGATCACCGTCACGGGCGGGGCGGCCGGCAACGGCCCGGGCACGACAAGCTTCACCGTCGCGCGCCAATCCCGGAACCGCGGGGCGCTCCGGAACCATCGCTGTCGGCGGCAGGACGTTCACCGTGAATCAGGATGGCACCCCGTGCGTGGTGACGATCGATACGACGTCGCGCTCGTTCACGGCGTCGGGTGGAACGGACACGGTTGCGGTCACCGCGCCGGGTGGATGCTCCTGGACCGCCTCCAGCAGCGGATCGAGCTGGCTCACGATCACGTCCGGCGCGAGCGGATCGGGCAATGGAACGGTCGCCTACAGCGTGTCGGCGAGGACCAGCACCGCCTCGCGCAACGGCACGCTCACGATCGGTGGAAATCCGTTCACGGTCACACAGTCGGGAGCCTCCTGCACGTTCACGATCTCGCCGACGAGCAGGTCTTTGTCGAGCGCCGGAGGATCCGGATCCGTGGCGGTGACGGCGGGCTCGGGCTGCGCGTGGAGCGCGTCGAGCAGCGACTCGTGGCTGAAGATCACCAGCGGCAGTACGGGAACGGGGAATGGATCGGTGGCCTATACGGTCAGCGCGAATCCAGGCACGGCCGCGCGATCCGCCACACTGTCGATGGGCGGCAACACGTTCACGGTGAATCAGGCGGGCGGCTCGTGCACGTTCACCGTGTCGCCGGCGTCGCTGACGCTCACGCCAACGGGGGGCACCGGTTCGTTCACGATCACGACGTCGGCCGGATGTTCGTGGACGACCTCCAGCCCGGTCGGCTGGGTCGCCGTGGCAGGATCCGGAACAGCCTCGGGCACGGCGCCGTACTACGTCGCGGGTTACGTAGGGGACGGCGCGCGATCAACCACGGTGACGATCGCGGGCAAGGCCGTCGTCATCAGTCAGGGACCCGCGGCACCATCAGCGCCGGCGGGCCTGCGCATCGTCAGTAAGTAGGCGGTCTCAGGCGGACATGCGGGGCGAGTGCAAATCGCCCCACCCGGCCGCCTGCAGATCGCGTCGCAGCTGATCCCAGCGCGCCTCCAGGCTCCTCGCGTCCGCGTACCACTCGATCGTCTGGCCGTCCGGACGAATCATGCAGAGCTCGTAGCCCTCGTCCCGCTGGCACGTCCGCACTTCGCACGAGAGGTATTCCCCGCTCCGTTGGAAGAGCCAGATCACGTCCTGCCACCTCCGGGGCAGGCGGTCAGTGCATGTCGACTTCCAGATGAGCCGATCCGTCAAATCGCTGAAATGACGATGGTTAGCCCGAGCATAGGCCAGAGGGTGGTGTATCGGGCGTATGCACTACCGGCCGTCTTTACATGTAGTCTCGGCCTAGCGGCGAGGCAATTGGGGGTCTGACCCCAGCCTCGCGGATTGGGGATCTGACCCCAGGCCCAGGCAGACGCTCGCCAGCTGGACATACTTATCGACGGCCGTCTCCAATTCCGCGACGGCCAGATGCTCGTGGTCGGTGTGCGCGACCAGAAACGAGCCCGGACCGAAAAGCAGCGGCTCACCCCAGTTGGTCAGGAAGGGCACGTCCGTCGTGAAGGGAAACACCGCCGTCTCCACCCCGTCAATCGCCACCTCACGCAGGTGGACGAGCGGCACGCGGAGAATCTCTTCGATCGACACCGCCGGTTCGACAGTCCTCAGGACGGCGAGAATGTCTTCCGGCGGACCGATCGTCCGGAACAGGAGCTCCGCCGACGCGTGCGGAGGAATGACGTTCGGCGCCACGCCGCCCTCGATCAATCCGACGTTGTAAAACGTCTGACCCAGCGCGTCTGCGGCGGGCCAGCGCAGCGTGCGCAGCCGCATCAGCACGTCGATGAGGCGATCGATGGCCGACTCGCCATGCTCGGGCGCAGCCGAGTGGGCCGCGCGGCCGCGCGCCTGCAACCGCACGCGGAGGACTCCTCGGGTCGCCGATGCCAGGCGGTTGTCGGTCGGCTCGCCATTGATCAGGAATCGCGATCCGATCGGCTGGCGGTTGGCCACGGCCGCGCCGTCACTCCCGCGCTCCTCACCGACGACGAAGAGCAGGCCGACGCGGTGTTCGCCGCTCGCACGCAATCGCTCGACGGCCGCGACCTGTGCCGCGAGAATCCCCTTCGCGTCGCACGCACCACGTCCGAAGAGCTTCCCGTCCTCGAGGCGGCTGGCGAAGTACGGCGGCACACAATCGTAGTGGGTGGAGAGCACGACGGCCGGCGAATCGATGATCGCGAGGACGTTGAACCGCTCCGCGTCAACGGCCTGTCGGCTCACGTGGTACCCGAGGGACACCAGCCGATCGACGAGCCACTCGCCCGCCGCGCGCTCCCGACCTGTGGTCGACTCGATGTCGATCAGCTGCCGGGCGAACTCCAGAAGGGCTACCGAATCCATTGCTCGAGCGCCGTCCGCGCGCTGGTCCGCTCGTCGCGATACTTCACAATCACGGGCGTCGCGACCGAAATGCCCAGTTCCCGACCGACTCCCGACGCGATCGGACGCGTGCCCGGCACCACGACCGCGGCCTTCCGGAACGACGAGGGGCTCGCCGGGCTGCGGAACGATCATCCGGTTGTTCGGCAGATCGACAATCGGTGTGGACCCCGTGAGCACTGATCCGGCCGCGATCACCGCCCGTCGCTTGACGACGGTGCCTTCGTAGATGCCGCAGTTGCCCCCGACGAGCACGTCGTCTTCGATGATGACGGGCAGCGCGCCGACTGGCTCGATGACGCCGCCAATCTGCGCGGCGGCGCTCAGGTGCACACGGCGACCCACCTGGGCGCAGGATCCCACCAACGCGTGCGAATCGATCAAAGACCCCTCGTCGACGAACGCGCCGATGTTGACATACATCGGCGGCATGCAAATCACGCCGCGGCCGAGGAACGCGCCGTCGCGCACCGACGATCCTCCAGGCACGATGCGAATGCCGTCGGCGGGCTGCAGCCGCTTGAGCGGAAGCGTGTCCTTGTCGAAGAACGGCCAGCGCCCGTGATCGGCAGACGCATCGATCGTCTCTCCAAAACGAAAGCCGAGAAGGATGCCCTGCTTGACCCAGGCGTTGACGCGCCATCCGCAGGCGACCGACGGATCGGGCTCGGCGGCGCGCACGGACCCGCTCGCCGAGCGCAGCTCTGAGCGCGGCGAACACCTCACGAGCGGCGGCGCGATCGGCGTGCTCTCCGGCGGCGACGAGATCGGCGATCTGCGTCTCGAGCGTGATCATCGCGTCACGGCCGGCGCCTGCGTGTTGAGCGATTGCAGGACGGCCGCGATTCGCGCCTTCGATGCCGGCTCCGGCGGCACCATCGGCAGCCTGTAGACTTCCTCGAGCAGCCCCATCGACGCCATCGCGCTCTTGATCGGCCCGGGATTCGACTCGATGAAATTGACCTGCATGAACGGCAGCAGCTTCCGATGGAGCTGGCGGGCCCCGGCAAAGTCGCCCGCGTCGGCGCGCTCGACCATCTGCGACATCTCGCGCGGGATCGCATTCGATGCGACGGAGATGATGCCGCGTCCCCCGATGGCCATCAACGGCAGCGTGAGCGCATCGTCGCCCGACAGCACGATGAAGTCGTCGGGCACGGCGTTGCAGACCTCACACATCTGCGTCATGTTGCCCGACGCTTCCTTGACGGCCACCACGTTCGAGAGGGCCGCGATCCTGCGTCAACGTCTGCGGATCGACGTTCACGCCGGTCCGGCCGGGCACGTTATAGATCACGATCGGGAGAGGAACAGCCTCGGCGATCGCCTTGTAGTGCTGGAAGAGGCCCTCGCGGGTCGGCTTGTTGTAGTACGGCGTCACCGAGAGGATGCCGTCAGCGCCCGCGCGCTGCATCCGCTGCGCGGCATGAATGACCTCGCGCGTGTCGTACCCGCCGGCGCCCGCGAGAACCGGGCACACGCCCTTTCGCCTCGGCCACGATCAGCTCGACGACGTGAACTCGCTCGTCCTCCGAAAGTGTCGGGCTCTCGCCTGTCGTGCCGCACGGCACCAGGAAGTGGATCCCCGCGTCGATCTGGCGGCGCGCCAGCCGCGACACGGCCGCGTCGTCGACGTCGCCGTTGCGCTTGAAGGGGGTGACCAGCGCAGTTCCGCAGCCCGTGAACGCTTCTCGCATCGGCCCTCCTATGGCTCTCAGCTCTCAGCTCTCAGCTCTCAGCCTGATGCAGCTGACGCCTGGGAGCTGATAACTGATTCCTACATTTGCAAGTACGTCCCGCATCGAGAACCAGCCCCGGCGGCCGATCACCCATCGCGCGGCCTCCAGGGCTCCGCGCGCGAAGACCGAGCGATCGCGAGCGTCGTGTGTCAACGTGATCGTCTCAGACACCGCGTCGAAGCCAACAGTGTGAGTACCGGGAATCCACCCCGCTCGGGTGGAGGCCATCGAGACCTCGCCGGTCAGGCCACCGCGCCTCAGGGCACGCTCGAGTGCGAGCGCTGTGCCAGAGGGTGCGTCGCGCTTGCCGGAATGATGGCAGCTCGTGAATCCAGGCGCCGAAGCGGCCGCTGTGCGCCGCCAGCTCGGCGGCGCGTTCCGCGAGCGCGATGAAAATATTGACGCCGAGGGCAAAGTTCGGCGCGGCGACGACGCCGGCGTCGTGCGAGCTCACCTGCTCCCGCAGCGACGCTTCGTGCGCCTGCCAGCCCGTTGTTCCGACCACGACCGATACGCCTCGCGCCGTGAGGCGCGGCAGGATGGCCGGGACCGCGTCTGCGACGGAAAAGTCGACGGCGACGTCCGCAGCGGGCCACCGCTCCGGTTGCTCCGCCAATCGCCTGTCGATCGATCCGACGAGCTCGAACCCGTACTCCGGACAGAGCGCCTCGACGAGCTGACCCATTCGTCCCCGCCCGACAAGGAGCAACCTGCGCCTGTCGTTCACCGCGTGCTCGCTTCTGCCGCGGGGGCTTCCGTGGCAAAGAACTCACGATGGAGCCGGGTCATGGCATTCGACACATCGGCTTCGGCCAGCACCAGCGTCAGATTCCGTCGCGACGCCGCCTGCGACAGCATGCGGATTGGAAAGCCATCCAGCGCGCCGACGATGCGCGTCGCCAGCCCGGGCCGGGCGCGCAGGTTGTCGCCGACCGCACACAGGATGGCCATCTGCGGCTCGACGCTCACGTCGGCGCACTCGCGCAGCGACTCGACGATCGCCGGCACCTGGCGATCGTCGTCAACCGTCACCGAGACGCTGACCTCCGAGGTCGTGACGACATCGACGGCGGTCGCGTGCCGCTCGAACGCATCGAACACGCGGCTCAGGAAACCATGCGACATGAGCATGCGCGTCGACGTCAGGTCGATGACCGTAATGCCTCGCTTGCACGCGATGGCGGCCAGCGGGCCGATCGTCGCCGGGCGGGGCGGCGGTGATCGTCGTGCCGGCACCATCCGGCCGGCGGCTGTTGAGGATTCGAACCGGGTATGCCGGTCGCCATGGCGGGAAGGATCGTGCTCGGGTGCAGCACCTTGGCGCCAAAGTACGCCAGCTCGGACGCCTCGCCGAACGAGAGGTGATCCACGACGCGCGGAGCGTCGACGATCCTGGGATCCGCGGTCAGCATTCCGTCGACGTCCGTCCAGATCTGAATCTCTTCGACTCCGAGTGCCGCGCCGACGATCGCGGCCGAATAGTCGGATCCGCCGCGACCAAGCGTCGTGGTCACGCCGTCGATCGTCGCCCCGACGAATCCACCCATGACCGGCAGGCCCTGACCGTCGAGCACCGGCAGGAGCGCCGCGGCAGCCGCGCGGCGCGTCTCGTCGAGCAGCGGCGAGGCCGCCGTGTGCGACCCGTCCGTCACGATCACTCGACGCGCGTCCACCCAGTGCGCGGGAATGCCGGCCACGTTGAACGCCGCCGTCACGAGACGGCTGCTCAACAGCTCCCCAACGGCGACAATCGTGTCGAGGACGGGCGGCGGCAGGTCGCGCAGGATCGCCACGGCTTCGAGGACGCTGCGCAAGTCGTCGAAGAGCGCCGCCAGATCCGGCACGACTTCACCAGCGCGGTCACCGAGCACGTCTTGCGCGAGCGTCGCGTGACGCTCGAAGAGCGCCTCGACTTCGGCCCGCACCAGTGGTCCGCCCTCCGCCCTTCGCGCCCGCGCCGCGCACGACAGGAGCCGGTCGGTCACGCCGCCAAGTGCCGAGACGACCACGATCGGCACGAGTCCGCGGTCGCGTTCTCGACGAACGATGGCGACAACGCGGTGAATCGCGTCCGCGTCGGCGACCGACGAACCGCCGAATTTCATCACGACGGTGCGCATCAATCGGTCTCCAGCGCGCCCTCGGCCAGCATCAGCTCGGCGTTGAGCACTGCCGCCCCAGCGGCGCCCCGAACAGTGTTGTGTCCGAGCGCCACGAGCTTGATGTCGAACACCGGACATTCGCGAAGACGACCGACGGTCACGGTCATCCCCTCGCCGCGCATGCTATCGAGCCTTGCTTGCGGTCGGTCAGCCGCTTCGACGTAGACAATCGGCGCGGCGGGGGCGGTCGGGAGCTTGAGCGCTTGCGGGCGACCCGTGAACGACGTCAAGGCGTGGCGGACGTCGGTCAAGAGACGGACGCGCCTCCAGCGCGATCGACGCCGTCAGCGTGTGACCGTCCACCACCGGCACGCGCGTCGTGTGCGCGGCCACGACAACGGGATGATCGGAGACCAGTCCCTCCGCGCACGTGCCCAGGATTTTGCGGGTCTCCGATTCGATCTTGGCTTCTTCCTTGTCGATGTTGGGAATGACGTTGCCGAGAATGTCGAGCGAGGGCACCCCAGGGTAGCCTGCCCCGGACACTGCCTGAAGGGTCGTCACAACCGTCGTACGAAGACCGAATTGCCGCAGGGGCGCCAGCACCATTGCGAGCACCACCGTCGAACAATTCGGGTTCGTCACGATGGCACCGGACCAGCCGCGCTCCCGGCGCTGGCGGGCGATCTGGGAGAGGTGGTCGGCATTGATTTCGGGGATGAGCAACGGGACGTCTTCCGCCATCCGGAAGCTGCTCGCGTTGCTGACGACGATGTGACCCGCGCTCGCAAAGTCCGGCTCGACCTCGCGCGCGGTGGCGGCATCGAGCGCCGAAAAGATCAGTCGCGGCGCCCCGCGGGGCGCGCACGGCTGAACGACGAGCGCGCCAACCTCCGCCGGCAGCTCGTCGGACAGTCGCCAGGTCGCCGCCTCGGCATAGCGCCGTCCCTCGGACCGCTCGCTCGCGGCCAGCCAGGCCGGCCTGAACCAGGGATTGCCCTTCAGGATCCGGATGAATTGCTGGCCGACGGTGCCCGTCGCGCCGAGGATGCCGACGTCGATACGCGCGCGCGGAGTAGCCATGCCGATTCGTTTCTCCAGGTCAAAAAAAAACCCGCCGGACCTTGTGGGCCGGCGGGCTGTCGAAGTGCAGATGATCGCTGAACGCTAGATCAAGGGCACGCGTGCACCACCGGCCTGCAGGGGCGCTTCGTTCGCTTTCGGCCGATAGTCGTGCACGTGCGCTGAATCATGATGTCGCCAGACTCTAGCGCGTTCGCCGCGTGGCTGTCAACCGCAGGTCATGCGGAGCCCGGCTCGATCAGCGACGCGTACTCGGGGTGCCGCTCCAGATACGAGCGCACGAACGGACAGCGCGCCACGACCTGACGCCCGTCCGCTCGCGCTGCCTCCATGGCCGCTTTGACGAGCCGACCACCGAGACCGCGTCCCTCCAGCGCCGACGGGACTTCGGTATGCACCAGCACCATCGCACCGGTTGCGGGCTTCCGATACTGGAGAAAGGCGACCTGGTCGCCGATGCGAATCTCGTAGCGATGAGCCGCCAGGTTCTCGTGGACGGAGACGTCGTCAGGCATGATCGGCGTTCGTAGTTCGTCGTTCGGGGTTCAGGGTTCCGGTTCGGGCTTCGAGGGTCGAGGTTGTACACTCATCGAGTCTGCCCATGGCCCTGACCATATTGTGCATCGCGACGTATCGAAAGGGTGACGAGTTCCTGAGGGAGTGCCGGCGGCAGGGGTGTCGCGTCCTCCTGCTCACCGACGAGAAGTTGCGCGACTCGGACTGGCCGCGCGACTCCATCGACGCCGTTCTATTTCGTCCGGCGGGACATGCCGGAGAGCGATATCCGGAAAGGCGCCGCATACCTGGCCAGGGACGAGCGGCTCGATCGCATCGTCGCGCTCGACGACTTCGACGTCGAGATGGCGGCGATGCTGCGGGAATACCTGCATGTGCCCGGGATGGGCGAGACGACCAGCCGCGCTTTTCGCGACAAGCTCGCGATGCGGGCGAGGGCACGCAGCGCCGGCATCCGCTGCCCCGACTTCATCCACGTGCTGAACCACGCGAGCCTGCGCGACTGGACATCACGCGTGGCGCCGCCGTGGGTCTTGAAGCCGCGCTCGCAGGCAGCGGCCATCGGCATCAAGAAGATCGCGTCCGGTGACGTGCTGTGGCAGACCATTGAGGCTCTGGGCGACACACAGGCGGACTACGTCCTCGAGCAGTTCGTGGCCGGCGATGTCTATCACGTCGACTCGCTCGTCTTCGATCGGCGCGTCGTGTTCGTTGCGGCAAGCCGCTACGGCACGCCCCCGATGGCGGTGGCACACGAAGGGGGGATCTTCGTGACCCGGACGTTGCCGGAGGACGATCTCGCGACCGGGGCGCTGGCGGAGGTCAACGGGCGCGTTCTTGGATCGTTCGGGCTCGTGCGTGGAGTCTCGCACACGGAGTTCATCGTCTCGCGCGACGGCGAGCTGTTTTTCCTCGAGACCTCCGCGCGCGTGGGGGGCGCGTTCATCGTCGACGTCGTGGAAGCCGCGACGGGGGTCAATCTCTGGCGCGAGTGGGCCCAGATAGAGATCGCCGGCGAGCACGGGCCATACGAACCTCCGCGCCCGACCCGCCGTCACGCGGGGATCGTGCTCTCGCTGGCGCGTCAGGAGACGCCGGACATGTCCGCCTACGATGAGCCGGAGATCGTGACGCGCATCGACAAGCGGCACCACGCCGGATTGATCGTCGCGTCCGAGGATGGCGCGCGGGTCAGCGCCCTGCTCGACTCGTACGCGAAGCGCTTCTACGCCGACTTCCACGCAACCGCCCCGCCGCCGGAACGCGCCCTCGACTAGGCGGGATGCGGTACGCGGGTCCGGGATGCGGGTGCGGGATGCCGTCCGCATACACCGTGTACCGCGTCCCGGTACCGGATCCCGTCCTCTACGTCGAGAGCGACGCCAGCACGCCGCGCATGTACGCGATCGACTCGATCATCCCGGGAAGCGGGTCGTCGGGATGGATTTCGTATTCCAACCCCACCTGCCCTTGATAGCCGATGTCGATGAGCGTTCGAAACAATGCCGGGAAATCGATCACGCCGCGGCCGACCGCGACCTGGCTTTCCTTGTCCGTTGCCGCGGCGAGATCCTTCACGTGCATGTCGTACAACCGATCGCGGCACTCGCGGCAGGCCTTGACCGGATCGGTCCCGGTCCGCAGGGTGTGCCCGATGTCGATGCACAGGCCGAGGTGTTTGTCGCGTGACTTCACCGCGGCGTAGGCGTCCTGCGGCCGCGGCCAGACCTTGTCCTCCGGGCCGTGATTGTGAATCACCACCTTGAGGTCGAACTCCTTCGCCATCTGTTCAATGGTGTCCATGGCCCCCGCATCGGGCGACACGAAGATCAGCGGAAAGCCGGCGTTCTTCGCGTATTCGAAATCCTTGCGAATCTGGGCGGGGTCGTTGGGCAGCGTGATCGTGCCCCCGCCCATGATCGTGATGCCGGCCGCCTCGATCTTCGCGCGGAGCGCGCGGGTCGTCTCCGGCGGGTCTGTCCGCGGCAGGTGAACGTCCTTGAACGTCATGTACTTCACGCCGAGGGTCTTGGCCATTTCGAGCGCCCGGTCGAGCGAGAAGTTTCGAAACGAGTACGACGCCACGCCGAGCTTGAGTGGCTCCGGCCGCGCGAGTGTCGGGGCGGCGCCGCCGGCGTTCGCGCCGACGGCTGCGCTCCAGGCCGTGGTCGCGGCTGCGGTACCCAGAAAGGTCCGGCGCGAAACACGCGTCGTCATATGGCTGCTCCTTTTGCGCCGCGCACTTCCTTGTTGAAGAAGTCCACCGTTCGCTGCCAGGCGAGCGTAGCGGCGGCCTGATCGTAACGTGGTGTGGTGTCGTTGTTGAAACCGTGCTGCGTGCCAGGGTATCTGTACATCGTGTAGCGGACGTTGTTGGCCTTCAGCGCCGTCTCGAACGCCGGCCAGCCGGCGTTGATGCGGTCGTCGTTCTCGGCGTAGTGAATCAGGAGCGGCGCCTTGATCTTCGCCGTGTCCTCAGCGCTCGGCTGATTCCCGTAGAACGGCACGGCGGCCGCGAGATCGGGCAGCCGGGTCGCCAGCATGTTCGCGATGCCGCCGCCGTAGCAGAATCCCACCACGCCGATCTTCCCGGTGCACTCCGGCCGGGCCTTGAGATACGCCGCCGCGGCCACGAAGTCTTCCCGCGTTTTGGCCTGATCGAGTTTCGGAAAGAGCTCGCGCGCCTTGTCCTCGTCGCCCGGGTATCCGCCGAGCGGCGCGAGCGCGTCCGGCGCGAACGCGAGGAAGTTGTCGAGCGCGAGCCGCCGCGCGATGTCTTCGATGTGCGGGTTGAGACCGCGATTCTCGTGGACGACCAGGATGCCCGGGAGCTTGCCCGACGCGTTCGCCGGCCGCACGAGATAGCCTCGCTGTCTTGCTCGATCCCTGCGGCGACGGATATTCGACAGACTCGGTCTTCAGTCGCGGGTCGTCCTTCGGCACCTGCTGAGCCGAGGCGAACGCCGGATTCAGCGTATCGAGCAGCATGCCGGCCGTCATGCCGCCGACCGCGAACTTCGCGGCCCGATCGAGAAAGCCCCGGCGGTCGATCTGACCGTGGACGTACTGATCGAAGAGGTTCAGCAGCTCCTGATCGAAATCGCTGGCCTTCTTACGCTCCATAGCCCTCCTCCAACATGCGTAGGATATCCGCGCCTGCGTCGCAATCACGCGACGGGTTTCTCGCCCGCCAGGAACCGATCGACCCGCGACGCCAGATCCTTCAGGTACGCCGCATCGCCCGCCGCCACTTCCGTCGTCACGTAGCCGGAATAGTGGATGTCCGCCAGCGCCTGACGCACCGCGGGCCAATCGATGTCTCCCTCGCCGATGTTCTTCCACGTGAAGCGGCCGTTCTGCCGATCGAAGTTGAAGTCCTTCAGATGAATCTTGACGATGCGTGATCCGAGCGTCCGAATCCAGTCTTGCGGGAACGCGTACAACACGACGTTGCCCACGTCGAAGTACGCGCGCAGCTGGGGCGAATCGAACTCGTCGACGTAGCGGGCGAACTCGAGCGGGCTCAGGAGGAACTTGTTCCAGACCTCCTCGACGGCGATCACGACCTTCAGCTCTTTGGCCAATGGCAGCAGACGCTCGCGAATGACCGCCTGCGATCGCGTGTAGGCGTCGCGATAGGACGTCTTCGCGTCGACGACGGCTGGCACGAGGAGCACGGTGTCAGCTCCCCAGAGCGCGGCGTTGCGGAGCGACGTCTCCATCCCCTTCACGCTGCCGTTGACGACCTCCGGGTCGCTGCTCGACAGCGGCAGCCGCCAATGATCCATGTTCATGACCGAGTGCACGCGCAGGCCGGTCGTCTTTGACGCGTCGCGAATCTCCGCCGCCTCATCGTCTTTGGCGATCGTCTGCATCTCGATGGCCTCGAAGCCCGCATCGCGCGCGATCGCGAAGCGCTCCGCGTAGGGACGGTCCTTCGGCAGCAGCGAGATCAACGTGGACTTGCGGATCGGACCTGTCGATCGCTGCCCACCCGCGGTCGAGGCACTCTGACGGGCGGACGCCCGGACGCCGGGTCCCGCCGCCGCGACGGCCGCCGCCATGACCTTGAGAAAAGTGCGTCGGTTCTTCATTGGGGGCCCTCTCTGCAGTTGGCGGTCGATGTCGGATGATGGATGACAGATGACGGCTGGAAGCAGACGTCGCTGCCATCCGCTAGCCGGCATCCGCCGTTCGACGGACGCCGTTATACTACGCAACCGATGGCGACGGCAGGAAGTTTCCGCGGTGCAGTGGATCGTGCGCCTTTCAATCGCGACCGGCGCGCTCGCGTGGTTCGGTCAGGGGCCAGCCGACGCGACCTCGCAGTCAGCGGCTGCCAAGCCCGCGGTGTTATTCCTGGATGAGTTCTCGGGCCGAACACTCGACCGATCCAGGTGGAATGTGATCGTGACCGGCGAGACCGTCAACGACGAGCAGCAGGCGTATGTCGATTCCGCCGAGACGCTGACGCTCGTGGGCGGCGACGCGGCACAAGGGGCGGTGAACGGCGCCCTCGAGATCCGCAGCCGTTACAGGCCCGGGTTCAAGACGCCGCAGGGCAAGACGTTCGATTTCATCTCTGGGCGGATCGACACGCGAGGCAAGTTCGACTTCAAGTACGGCACGGCCGAGGCCCGCGTGAAGCTGAGTGCCGGTGCCGGACTGTGGCCCGCGTTCTGGACCCTCGGAAACGGACGCTGGCCAGCCACCGGCGAAATGGACATCCTCGAGAACGTCGGCGATCCGACCTGGACCAATTTCGCTCTTCACGGTCCCGGTTATTCTGGCGCCGCCGGCCTGGCCGAGCGACAGTACTTTCAGTCGGGACACAGCATTACCGACTGGCACGTCTACTCCATGACGTGGACGCCGGCGCTGCTGACCTTCAGCGTCGACGGCCGCGAAGCGTATCGCGTCACGCGCGCGATGGTCGAACAGCGCGGTCGATGGGCGTACGACACGCCGAAACATGTCATCGTCAACCAGGCCATCGGCGGCGCGTACCCGCAGGCCGTCAACGGCGCCAAGGAGCCGTATCCTGGGCTCCCGCAGTCCACGGTCGATGTGATCAAGGCGGACAAAGCGGTGATGCTGGTGGATTGGGTGCGTGTGACAGGTCCAATCACGCGACCAGACCCGATAGAATACGAACCGCTCCGCACAGCCGGAGACTCCAGGGAGGGGTGGATGCATCTTCAGCGAATCGCACTCGTCGTGCTCGGCGCCGTGATCGGCGTGGCGCCAGCCTACGCGCAGACCAATGCGTTCGTCGGCAAATGGAACATCACGGGCGATCCTCCGAACCAGGCGAACGTCTACTGGCTCGAGGTCAAGGACGAAGGAGGGACCGTGTCGGCCATGTTCCTCAACCGCGGCGGCAGCCCCGTGCCGGGAACGGACGTGAAGATCGCCAACGGCGAACTGTCGTTCAAGTTGCCCGGCGGCCAGGGTGAGCCGCCAGCGGTCGCGCTTCGCGCGGGGGACGGCAAGCTGACGGGCACCGTCGGCACGTCCGCGAACAGCGTCAAGGTCACGGGCGTGCGGCCGCCACAATGGGCGGCGTGCGATGCCAACGCGTCACACACGTTCGGCAAGCCGGTCGCGCTCTTCGATGGTTCGTCGATGGCCGCCTGGGACGTCCAGTTCAAGGACAAGCCGCAGAACTGGACCATCGAGAACGCCGCGATGACGAACACGCCGCCGGCCAACAACCTCGTCTCGAAGGACAAGTTCAAGGACTTTCGACTCGACGCCGAGTACAAGCTCTCGCCGAAAGGCAACAGCGGCATCTACCTGCGCGGCCGGTACGAAATGCAGGTGCTCGACGATGCGGGAGCGGCGCCGGAGGCGCACGGCCATATGGCCATCTACTCGCGACGCGCGCCCAAGGTCAACGCGAGCAAGCCGGCTGGCGAATGGCAGACCGTGCAGATCACGATCGTCGGGAATTGCGTGACGGCCGTGTTGAACGGGCAGACGGTGCACGACAACTCGAAGATCGAAGGCATCACCGGTGGGGCGCTCGACGCCAAGGAAACAGAGCCGGGTCCGATCATGATCCAGGGAGATCACGAGAAGGTGTGGTTCCGGAAGGTGACGGTGACGCCGATCACGGGCGCAGGCTCCACGAAGTAGCCCACTACCCCACGTCGCCGGGCCCGCCGGACTGCGTGCGGGCCCACGCGGCGATCTCCGGCGTGTAGCCGGACTGATCGTCTTCCGCGAGGACGGACCACACCAGCGCGCCCGCATACCCGGCGCGCCGCGCCGCGTGCAGGACGTCGGCAGTTCTCGCGCTGCGACCCGAAAACTCTCCAAGGATCGCCGGCGCATTCAGCCCGAGCTCGGCCACCGGCTGCTCGAGCGCCGCCCACCCGAATCGCTCGTACCAATGAATCTGGTAGAAGTCCAGACCGAGCGGCCGCACGAGATCGAGCTGCCACGTCCCGGCTGATCCGACGGTCACTGGCTGTTGCGCCTCCGCGCGCACAGCATCGACCGCGGCGCGAAGAAACTCCTGAAGCGATTCGAACGGATCGAATGTCCGCGACAACGACGGAAGCAGGCGAAGACACCACTCGGGCTCGTTGAAGACGTCCCACGCGGCGATCGCTTCGTGATGCGCCATAGCGCTGGACGATCGGCAGCACGACGCGCTCGATCGGCGGCCGTCCGGCTGTCGGCGCTAGCAATGAGATCCCCGCGACCACCCAGCTGCACGCCGTTCACGATCTGCGCTGGCTTGCAGAGATGGAAATCGAGCAGAACCGGCATCAATCGAATCCCGTGGCGCACAGCCGTCGTCACCAACGCGTCGAAGTCGAGGAACACCTCCTCGTCGAGGCCGGACGGAAGCCCGTTCGCGTCGAAACGGATGCCCGACCGGCCGTCGCACAAGACGAAGACCCGAACGAGCGTGAGACCGTCGGCGGCGATGAGCCGTAGAGTCTGATCGAGGCGTTCGAGCGACGCCGGTCGCCCGCTGAGTCCGCCTGAAGTGTGCCAGGCACTCGTCCCGAAGTCCGTGCCGTAGTCGATCCAGGGAAGATTCGCGCCCACCAGGAAACGGGCGTCGGCCGCGCCAGGCACCCCCTCACCCACCCGCGTCAACGACCGCCGCACAGGCAAGGGTGGTGTCCCTTGCGAGTCAGAACGGTCGATGCGCAGCCGCAACCGACGCAGGGACTTCCACATGACCTACGTCACTCTACCGCTTCTGCCCTGCAGGTTTCGGATAGTGCCGCGTATCCACACGGTCGAGATTGACGGCCACGCGGTACACGTCATGGGGTTTGCACAGGCCATGGCGGGAATCGTTGAAACGAGCCGAAGCTCAGGAGGCGCGTGTCATGGATATCAAGGACGTAGACGTGATGGCCGTCGTCATACAGGACGACGGCGTCGAGGACGAAGGGATCATCGAAGGATTCATTTACGAGTGCCCGCCCGACAGAGCCGTGTGGAAGGGCCTGCTCGCCGGGCTTGCCGGCGGACTTGCAGCGTCGTGGACGATGAACCGGTTTCAGGCCGGGCTCTCAAAGTTAGCGGAACATCAAAACGGCGGAGCCAGCGACGACCAACAGGAGGAGGGAGCCGATGCGACGGTGAAAGCGGCGTCGGCGGTTTCGGAGGCGCTGACCCACCACAAGCTGACACCAGACGAGAAAAAGATGGCCGGACCCATCGTGCACTACGTGTTCGGTTCGATGATCGGCGCTCTCTACGGCGCGGCAGCCGAGATCGCGCCGGTCACGGCCAAAGCGTGGGGTCTGCCCTTTGGTGCGGCCGTCTGGGTCGGCGCGGACGAGATTGGCGTGCCCGCCGCTGGATTCTCCGAACCACCGAACCGGGTTCCTGCGTCGACCCACGCGTCGGCGCTTGCTGCGCATCTTGTGTACGGCGCGACCACTGATGGTGTTCGTCGGCTCGTACGGGCAGTGGTGAATTAGCTGGTCCGACGTTTCGATGTCACGGCGTTGACCAGAGGGTTCCGCCAGGCTGCGACATGTCCCGTCAGTCTACCTGAGCGTCTGTCATCGCGCGCGACCTCGTGGATCGCTGCCTGAGTCCGTCGTCTCCGCCAGGCGCTGTCGGTACACCTCGCGGGCGCGATCGTACACGCGTCGTGCCTCCTCCAGCTCGGACGCACGAATGCGCGAGGCCTTCTGCGACCAGCACTGGTTTACCGCGTCCAGGCACCACTGCGCGCTGCGGCGCGACGCGCGGACGGGCGCGCCGCCGACGATCGCAAAGATGGGATTCGTATGCGACGAGGGCAGGATGCGGGCGGCAATCCAGCTGCTGCGCTCGATTCCGACGTCGAAGCTGAGCGTGCGGATTTGGCCATCCGCAACGAGATGTTGTGTTGCCACGACTGCGCCGTTGACAACGAGTTCAACCGGCACCTCGACGCCAGTGCCAATCCGCGCGCGCTCGATGTCCCAATACGGTTTCTGATCGTATCGCGCCTCGCGGATGGCCTCGTTCGGCTGCGAAGAGAGATTGGCCGCCGCCCGCAGTGTGACGTGCACGCGTCCAGGCCGATCGAGACGTACCTCGCTGCCGCCTGTCCCGAGTGCGACCCCGTTCACGCTGAAGTCCATCAGGTGACTCTTCCCGTCCGACACATACGTCCGGCCAGCTTGCACGGCGTCAATCCACTGTCGGTAGGTCAGCGGACCATCGACGCGCGCGTAGGATCGGGCAAGACCGACCCGGTCGTCGGTGATGCACGGCCAATCGGTCTCGCCGCTGATGCGCGGGCGGAACCCGACGTTGAGCGTGTGATACCAGATGTTCAGCTCCCACACATACGGCGTGTCGCCCGCCGAGATGAAGTCCACGGTGTTCGGCTGCGTGACGTCGACGATGAATTCGTTGGCACCGATGCCGTCGAAGCCGGGCATCTCATAGTTGGGCAGCTCCGTGCTCTGTACTTCGAGACCCCACCCCGAATGTGCGAAGCCGACAACGGCTCCCTGTGCCTTGGCCCAGCGCAGAACCGGCAAGGTCCAGCTGGGCCAGTCCTCCAGACGCGTGGCGCCGGGATAATCCTGATCCTTCAAGCCGAGCAGCACGAGATGACCGGCATGGCTCGAGGGAAAACCGGAGATCTCGAGGTCGTAGTGCATCAATCGCGTCGGAGTCGACAGCGGATGGTCGAGCCCGGTGAAGAACTGCTTCTGGTAGTAGTACGACGGGCCCCACGTCAGCACGCACGCCACGTTCAACGCCTCGCCATCGATCTGCGGCCACATGTCCTGTGGAAGCACGCCTTCCGACGGATTGTCGTAGTGCGAGCAGCCGGCCGCGTGGATGTGATGGTCGCCGGAAAACCAGCTCTGGCTCGCGGGGTCGATCCAGCGCGCGAGCGTGAACGAGAGCTCCTGCGTCCGCGGCACCTCGATGTGCGCGGTCTGCGCGACGTATTCCGGACCGCGCGAGACGACAATCGTGAACGATCCCGGAGGCAGATCGATTGTCGAGCCATCGGCGCGATACACCTGCGGCTGGAAGAAGAAGTCGGGCGCCAGGCGCTTGGAGACATTCGGGTACAGACGGCCAAGCGCGTCGTGGATGAGGAACGCCGCAGTGGTTGGACGTCCCTGCTCGTCCCGCACGCGGACCGTGACGTGGTGTACGGGGAGCGCCGTGAACACGACGTCGAGATCGTTCCGAAAGCCGATATCCTGTGTTCCCTGGCCGACATCGAAGCCGATCGTCGCGGATCGCTGTCCCGCATCGCGGCTGTAGATCTGCAGCAGCGCGTACTCGACCGGAAGCCCCGACAGCCGCGCGCGCATCGGCGACTTGTCGTACATCGAGATCTCCGCCCATCGCTCGCGCACCTGAACCGTCGGTCAATTCCTTGGGAGGCTCGGGACTGTTGCGCGATGGAACGTAGACGCGACCGCTGTTCGGGCTTCGAACGGTGAGCGGCGCGGTGACCCCCGCGTCGTTGATGACTTTGACGACGAACAGCCGGGTGCCGCCCTGAATCAGTTCTGGTCGCGCGGGGCCCTGCTCGACGCTGACGCGGCTTTCCGCGTTGATGTGCACGGTCACGAGCACGTACGCGTCGAGGACCTGCTGGAGACGGGCGCTCGCGGCGCGCTCGTCGCTCAGCGCGAGCGTGTCGTTGACCGCGCGGCGATCCGCCTCCGTCAGCGGCTGGCCCAGATATTGGAGTGTCGATTCCAATCGACGCGCTTGCAGCGCCAGTGGTTGGAAGGGCACCAACGCCACGGGGGCCGTGTGCGCGTGCTCTTGAGCGCGAAGCGAGAGCGTCAGCGCAACGACGACGGTCAGGAGCGCGAACGGCAACCGGATATCCGTGCAGCGACCAGACATGTTGACCCTCACAGAATCCCGCGATCCGTTGGCCGACCAGATGATAGGCCGGATGCGCGGCGGGCGCCACGCGCATTCGACGTGGCACCACGGCGGGGTGACTCGCATTGTTCGCCTGCGGGACGACGAGCACCAGGAAACGAACACACGGATCCGGTCATCGCGCGGTGGGGTGGACAGGACGCGAAGTCCAGCCGTTGTTCCGGGGCACGCCCGGATGGCACGCGGCTGGCTGTGACGGTCAGCGGTGACATCGTTATACGATGACCTCCGGTACGCCCTGCGAGGGCTCCGGGGCGCGAAGTTGACGGTCGGGGTGCTGGTTGCGAGCTTCGCGGTCGGCACCGGCGCGAACGCCGTGCTCTACAGGGCGATGGACGCCCTGATCTTCCGCCCGCCAGCTGGCGTCGTCCAACCTGCGCGTCTCGTCAACGTCTTCACCAGCGGGTTCAGCGGCGGCACCTACGGTCTCTCCTCCTATCCAGATTTCTTCTCGCTCGAGCGCGGGGCTCCCGCTCTTGCGGCGCTGGCGGCGTTCGACGACTCGACCGTCGATGTCGCTCACCTCGAAGGCATCGCCCGCCGTCTGCGCATCGTGGCCGCGGGAGCCGGGTTCTTCCCGGTTCTTGGAGTCCAGGCATCGCTGGGGCACGTGCCTCGACTCGACGAACATGGACCCGACGCCGAATCGGCCGCGATCAGCTTCGATCTGTGGACGACCGTTGGCCAGCCAGCCGACATCATCGGCAAGCGCATGCGTGTCGGCGCCCGCGAGTACACCGTGGCCGCCGTCCTGCCGGCCGGGTTTCGCGGCCTTCGTCTGGATCGCGCCTGCGATGTCTGGATTCCGCTGGACGTGGATGCCCGTCGCTCGAGAGGCGATCGCCGCCTTTCGCTGCTCGGCCGTCTGGCTGGTGGCGCGGACGTCACGGCTGCGCAGCGCGAGGCCGACCGATCTCGCGATGCGCCTGGCAACCGAGTTTCCGGCCACCAATCGCGGCACTCGCATCGGCCAGCGCCGAGCCGCGTCGCATGACGGTGAGCGCCTATACCCGGGTCGATCCCGACTCGACGCGACGGTTCGCGCTCCTCGGCCTCATCGTCTTCAGCGCCTCGAGCCTGCTGCTCGTGAGCGCCTGCGTGAACGCTGGATTGATCTTGATGTCGCGCAGTGCGGCCAGACGGCGCGAGCGGGCCGTGAAGGTCGCCCTTGGCGCAAGCCGCGCGACGCTTGTCCGTCAGGCCCTGGGAGAGAGCCTGGTGATCTCGGTCGGCGGCGCCGCGGCCGGCCTGCTGCTCGCCTACTGGACCGCCAGGATCGTTCCGTCCTTCCTCGCCACCGAGGAGGCCGCGGTACTCGATACGCACCTCGACCTGCTCACGGCGGCGATGACAACCGTCTTCGCTTTCGCAGCGGGAGCCGCCTTCACGATCGGACCAGCCCGTCACGCGACGACCGCGATCGACATCGAGGTATTGCGAGCAGACGCCGGTGGCGTGTCGGCCGGCGCGAGAACGGGCGTGTTTCGCAGTCTTGTCGTCGCGAGCCAGGTGGCGCTCTCCACGATGCTCGTGATCCTGGCAGGGCTGCTCGTGCGCGCGGTATCCACGACGCTCAACGGCGACCTGGGCGACAGCGAGCGCGGGCTGGCGATTGCCAGCGTCAAGTCGCCCGAAACCGAGAGCGGCAAGGTTGTGAAATGGATTGCGTTTCAGAACGCCGCGCTCGACGCGGTCCGTCACGTCCCTGATGCCGAAGCCGCGGCGTGGGTCATGTCGCTGCCCGCGCGCAAGAGCCCGAGCGAGCGCTTCGAGATCGAGAGCGCACCAGGCCTTGTCGACGCCGCGGAAGCCGACACCAACATCGTGTCGGCGACTTACTTCGACACGATGCGGATACCGCTGGTCGAAGGCCGGGGCTTCACCGCGACGGACGGCGCGCTCGCGCCGCGCGTCGTCCTCATCAACGACGTCCTTGCCCGCCGGTCCTTCGGCCCGGGCGCGGCGGGGCGTCACATGCGCGAGCCTGATGGGACCTCGGTCGAGATCATCGGCGTCGTGGCGAGCGGCAAGTACCGGATGTTCCAGGACGGCCCCGAGCCGACCGTGTACTTTCCGCTCTCACAGCGGCGGATGCCGGTGATGCACATGCTCGTGAGAACGGCCGGGGACGCCACCCCGGCGCTCGGTCCTCTGCGCGACCAGTTGCTCGCGGCTGGCAGTGGCGCAACGGTCGAATGGACGATGACGTTCGAGCGGTATCTTGCCCAGGCGCTCATCATCGATCGAGTCTTGACCACGGTCGTGGGCGCGTGCGCGGTTCTCGCGCTCCTGCTGGCCATGCTGGGTGTGCACGGCGTGATGGCGGATGCCGTTCGCCGACGGACTCCGGAGATTGGCTTGAGGTTCGCGCTGGGCGCACAACGACGTACGGTGGTCGCGCTCGTGTTCGGACACGGGATGTCCCTCACCGCGGCAGGCGCGGTCACCGGAACGGTGGGCGCAATGCTGCTCCAGTGGATCGCCCGCTCGGTCCTCCGCGACCTGCCATCGCTCGACATGGTGGCGCTCGCGATCGTGCCGCCGTTGATGATGCTCGTGGCGGTCGGAGGAGCCTTGCTGCCGGCGTGGCGCGCCCTGCGGATCAGCCCCACCGTCGCCCTTCGCGCTGAGTAGTGCGGAACACGGAATGCGGGCTGGGGCACCACGGATGCAGACCAGGGACCAGGAGCAGGACCAGGGACGCGGGACCAGGGACTCAGAATCCTGCTGCGGACAGCAGGCTGCCGACCAGCACTTCAACGCCGACCATGAGTGCGGCCACCGAGCCGCAGAACACCGCCGCGCGGACGAGCGCCGCCGCGGGATGACCGCCGCGGAGCGCGCAGCGGCCGTCAATCGCCAGGCCCGCCGCAAGCTCGCGCATCGTCGGCATCACGAACCAGCCCCGCGTGCGTTCCAGCGACAGCCCGAGCGCGATCGTGCCGCACTCCCGCGTCAGCCACGCGGCGCGCCGAAAGCCGCGCAAATGCCGGCCATCGGCATCCTCGACGAGATCGCCGACGATCGCGTCGCGGTCTGCGATCGGGTATGATCCGCGACAGCACGTGCACGACACGCGGAAGATCGGGACTCATGCGCGATCCAGCACCGACTCGTAGTCGCGCCACAATCCGAGGAGCATCTCGCGAGACTCGCGCAAGGCCTTCAGCCCTGACGACTTCAGCCTGAAGAACCGCTTGGCGCGGCCTCCGCGCTCGGGCGTGCTCTCGCCGAGCCGCGACGTCACCAGACCCTTCT
This sequence comes from uncultured Acidobacteriota bacterium, assembly GCA_963786615.1. Classification (GTDB taxonomy): domain Bacteria; phylum Acidobacteriota; class Vicinamibacteria; order Vicinamibacterales; family 2-12-FULL-66-21; genus CAWAZT01. The sequence continues at coordinate 23,521 of CAWAZT010000007.1, read as the reverse complement.
GCTCGAGCCGCTTCAAGGCGACGTACACCGTCGCGCGCGAGACCTCGCGCCCGCTGCGTTCAGACACTTCCTCGAGGATCGGGATGCCGTACGCATCCTTCCCGAGGCGCAGGATGGCCAACAGCACCAGGTGCTCCATGTCTCCCAGATCGGTGCGCACCCTCTTCTTGTAGCAAGCCCCTTGCGGGTCGTCAACGTCTAATAGTTGCCTCCTTGAACTATTACGTGATATCCAACCCCATGCTGACCCTGAAAGCTGACGTCGTCTACGCGCTGAGGACCCTGGCGAAGTCACCCGCATACGCCGCCATCACGATTCTCACGCTCGCGCTGGGTATCGGTGCCAACACCGCCATCTTCAGCGTCGTGAACGGCGTCCTGCTCAAGCCGCTCTCCTATCCGCATCCGGAGCGCCTCGCGTTTCTCACGAGCACGTTTCCGAGTCTCGGGTTCGATCGGTTCTGGGTGTCGCTGCCCGAATGGGCCGAGTTCAAGGAACGGAATCAGTCCTTCCAGAACGTGGGCGCCTATCGCGAAGGCTCGGTCAACCTGGGGACGCCCGAGCGTCCCCGGCGCGTGAACTCCGCGATCGTCACGCCGGAGTTGCTGACCGTGCTCGGCGTGGCGCCGATGCGAGGACGCCTCTTCAACGACGCCGACTCCGTGGTCGGCGCGGAGGACGTCGCTATCCTGTCGTACCAGACGTGGACGAACGACTTCGGCCGCGAGGAGGGCGTCATCGGTCGCGTCGTGCAGGTAGACGGCGTGCCGACGCGGATTGTCGGCATCATGCCGCGTGGCTACGATCTCCACGACGAGCGGATCGAAGCGTACTTGCCGCTCACGATTGATCCGAAGACGTTTCCCAACAGCCGGAGCAGCCACTACCTCTATATGATCGGACGCCTGAAGGACGGCGTCTCGACCCAGCAGGCCCAGGTCGAGCTCGACACCATGATCGATCGGTGGCGGGCGCTGAGCGGCAACCGGCATTCCCCCGTGCGGTCGTCCAATTTCATCCATCTGCATTCAGATGCACCCCATGAAGGCCGACATGGTGGGGAGTATTGGCACCGCTCTTGTGGGTGCTGCAGGGCGCCGTCGGGTTCGTTCTCCTGATCGCCTGCGCGAATCTCGCGAACCTGATCCTTGCGCGTGCGGAATCGCGGCAGCGAGAATTCGCGATTCGGTCCGCGCTCGGCGCGAGTCGAGTCCGGCTGCTGCGTCAGTTCTTGACCGAAGGCGTGTTGCTCGCGCTCGTTGGTGGCGCGCTGGGCGCGGCTGTCGGGTTCGGCGGTCTTCGCACGCTGCTGGCCGCGAATCCGGACAGCATTCCGCGCACGCTGGACATTGCGCTGGACTGGAAGGTCCTGCTCTTCACGCTCGGCGTGTCGATCCTGACCGGGCTGGTCTTCGGCATGGCGCCACTGCTCCATCTGCGGGAACAAGTCGTCACGATCGCGCTCAAAGAAGGGGGGCAGCGGGCAACCGCCGGCTCGGCGCGAGCGCGGCTGCGTAGCAGCCTCGTCATGGCGGAGGTCGCGCTTGCTGTCGTCCTGGTCGTCGGCGCGGGACTCCTGATGCGCAGCTTTCAGAAGCTGATGACCGTCGATCCCGGATTCAACCGCGAACGTCTGACCACATTCGGTCTGGTCCTGCCGGGCGCATCCTACCCGAAAGCGGAGTCGCGGGTGGCGTTCTTCAATCGCCTCACGGAACGTCTCCGGCAAGTCCCCGGTGTGAGCGGGGTCGCGACGATGAACGGCCTGCCGCCGAACCGCGAAGTCGACGCCAACGACGTGGACTTCGAGGACTACGCGCCGACTCAGGGTCAGCCCGCGGAGAACGTCGACTACTTCCAGACGGTGTCGCTCGACTACCTGAAGACGATGGGCATTCCCATCGTCAAGGGGCGTGGATTCGAGGCGGCAGACATCGCCGGCGGGCCCGTCGCGCTCGTCAACGAGACTCTTGCGCAGACCTTCTATGGAAATCGCAACCTCGATGCCATCGGCCACCGCTTCAACCCGTTCTTCGGTCCCAAGACACCTCCCTTCACCATCGTCGGCGTGGTCCGCGACGTGAAACAGGGAGGCATGTCGAAGAAGACCGGGACGGAACTGTATTTTCTGTACGATCAAGCGCCACGTGTCGCGAACTTCGGCGCCGGGCGACATGAACGTCGTCGTTCGGTCGGTCCTGCCCGAGGAGGCGCTCGCGCGCGACATCCAGCAGGCGGTTCGCTCGCAGGATTCGGCGCTGCCGATCGTCAAGCTGCGAACGATGGAGCAGGTGTTCGCGGATTCGGCGGCGCGGCCACGGTTCCTGGCGGAGCTGCTGGGAATTTTCGCGGGCCTCGCGCTTGCGCTTGCCGCGATTGGCACCTACGGCATCCTCTCGTACTCCGTCACGGAGCGAACGAAGGAGATCGGGATTCACATGGCGCTCGGCGCGACCCGGGGAAGCGTGCTCGGGATGGTGCTGGGTCAGGGGATGCGGCTGACGCTCCTGGGACTTGGCACAGGGCTGATCGCGTCATTCGGCCTGACGCGGCTGCTGCAGGCGCAGCTGTTCAACGTCAAGCCGACCGATCCCGTCACGCTCACGACCGTGGCGGCGTTCATCGCCGTCATCGCCTTCGTCGCCTGCTACGTCCCCGCGCAACGCGCCACGCGCGTCGACCCGATGGTCACCTTGCGCGATTCGTGACGGGCGACTGGGGTCAGATCTCGATTTTCTACATTTGGCAGCGAATTGTTCGCGAAAATTGGAAAATCGAGATCTGACCCCGACATCCGACTTGCCAATATCGGCCGCAAACGCACGAATCTCGGACGCTGCGTCCTCGGCGTGGACCCTCGGTCTGCGCGTTTTCAGGCCTGATTCAGTAGGGTGACGTGTGGGGTCAGATCTCGATTTTCTATCTTTGCGAAAACGCCGTGCCAAACCTAGAAAATCGAGATCTGACCCCGCGCGGGGAAGACACTTCCCGCTCGTCGCGCTCCGTCGGAAATGACTGGGCACCTTCAGCACCTCAGCACCCTTAGCACCAGCACCTTCAGCACCCAGCACCCTTAGCACCCTCAGCACCTTTCACAGTAATATCCCGCACAATGAAGGCCGTCCGCTGGTGGATGATCAGCCTGTTGATGCTGGGCGCGATCATCAATTACCTGACGCGCAGCACGCTTGCGGTGGCGGCGCCGACCGTCCTCAAGGATCTGGCGATCACCACGCAACAGTACTCATGGATCCTTGGCGCCTTTCAGGGCGCGATCATGCTGCAGCCGATTTGCGGCTACGTGCTCGACGTGGTCGGCTTGAAATTGGGATTCGCGTTGTTCGGTTTGGCCTGGTCGTGCATCAGCATGGCGCACGGGCTGGCGCACAACTGGACGATGCTGTTCTGGCTGCGTGGGCTGCTCGGGTTCGCCGAAGGATCGGCGAACCCGGCGGGAATGAAGGCAACGTCGGAATGGTTTCCGGCGCAGGAACGGGGCCTCGCCGGCGGCGTCTTCAACATCGGGGCGTCCGTCGGGTCGATGCTCGCGCCGCCCCTCGTCGCCTGGGCCATCCTCTCCTACAACTGGCAGGCGGCGTTCGTGATGACCGGGTCGCTGGGGCTGATCTGGCTGGTGTTGTGGCTCGCGTTCTATCAATCACCCGCCAGACATCCCGCGCTGTCGGCCACGGAGCGCGACTACATCCGCTCCGGACAGGAGCGTCACCTCGAAGCGGACGGGACGCGGCCGTCGATTGCGAGGATCGTCAGACAACGGAACTTCTGGGGCATCGCGCTCCCACGATTTCTGGCGGACCCGACGTGGGGCACGCTGACGTTCTGGCTGCCGCTGTATCTGACAACGGTGCGGCACTTCGATCTGAAGCAGATCGCGCTCTTTGCCTGGTTGCCGTTCCTGGCCGCCGATCTCGGCTGCCTGGCCGGCGGGACAATCAGCATGGCGCTGCAGAAGCGCTTCGGTATCCGTCTGATCAATGCACGCCGGGCCGCCTTCACCGTCGGCGCCTGCCTGATGGTGGGCGTCGCGTTCGTCGGCGTCGTCCAGAGCCCGTACGTGGCGATCGCGCTCCTCAGCCTGGCAGGCTTCGCACATCAGACGCTGTCGGTGACTGTCATCACGATGTCCTCGGACCTCTTCAAACGCAGCGAGGTCGCGACCGTGGCGGGCATGGCCGGCACGTGCGGCAACGCCGGCGTTCTGCTCTTTTCGTTGCTCATGGGAACGCTGGTGACCACCATCGGCTATACGCCGTTTTTCGTCGGGCTCGCGGCGCTCGATCTCCTGGGCGCGTGCATTCTCTGGACGTTCGTGCAGGAGCCGGCCGCCGCCTCGGCGCCGTCCGGCGGCCGCGCGGCGGTGGCGTGATCGATGTCGGGCGCGGCGCTACGCATCCACAATCCCATCCTGCCCGGCTTCAACCCCGATCCGTCGATCGTGAGGGTCGGCGATGACTACTACATCGCCACGTCCACGTTCGAATGGTTTCCCGGCGTGCAGATCCATCACTCGCGCGATCTCGTTCACTGGCGTCTGCTCTCACGCCCGCTCACGCGCGCACGTCAGCTCAACATGCTCGGCGACCCCGACTCGTGCGGTGTCTGGGCGCCGTGCCTGACCTACGCCGATGGCCTCTTTCATCTCGTCTACACCGACGTCAAGCGATACGGGCGGACCTCGCAGCCCGGGAGCGCGGGCGCATCGCTGCGCGACTTCCACAACTTCCTCGTCACGAGCGCGCAGATCGACGGCGAGTGGTCCGATCCCGTCTTCCTCAACAGCAGCGGCTTCGATCCGTCGCTCTTCCACGACGACGACGGCCGGAAGTACCTGCTGAACATGTTGTGGGACCACCGCCCGGGACGAAATCGGTTCGCGGGAATCGTGCTGCAGGAATACTCGCCAGCCGACCAGCGCTTGATTGGTGATCGTCAGGTGATCTTCACAGGCACGCCTCTCGGCTTCACCGAAGCGCCGCACCTCTACAAACGCAACGGCTACTACTACCTGTTGGTCGCAGAAGGCGGCACAGGCTGGGGCCATGCCGTCACCATGGCGCGGTCGCGCACGCTGAGCGGTCCCTACGAGCTCCATCCGGAGCGTCTACATCCTCACCGCCCGCCATCGTCCGGACGTGGCGCTGCAACGCGCGGGTCATGCTGATCTCGTCGAGACGGCCGGCGGCGAGACGTACATGGTCTATCTCTGCGGGCGGCCGCTTCGGAATCGCGGTCGCTGCACGCTCGGTCGGGAGACGGCGATCCAGCCGATGGTGTGGTCGGCGGACGGATGGCTGCGCACGCTTGACGGAGACGCGCTGCCAGCGATCGACGCGCCTGGCCCGCCGCTGCCAGCGCACCCATTTCCCGCGCCTCCGGTTCGAGAAGACTTCGACGCCGATCGACTGCCGCTCGCCTTCCAGTGGCTGCGCTCGCCGTGGCCGGAGGAGTTGTTCAGCCTGACGGCCCGCCCCGGATACCTGCGGCTCTATGGCCGCGAGACGCTCGGCAGCCAGTTTCGTCAAGCGCTCGTCGCGCGGCGGCAGCAATCGCACGCGTTCAGCGCATCAACCAGCGTCGATGTTGAACCGCGGCATTTTCAGCAAGCCGCGGGCCTGATCTGCTACTACAACAGCGCCAAGTTCCACTACCTGTACGTCTCTCACGACGCGGGTGTAGGGAAACACGTGCGCGTCATGTCGTGCGTGCCCGATCAAGTCCAGTCCGATGCGTTCACGGATCCGATATCGATCAGCAGCGGATCTCCCGTCCACTTCCGCGTGGAAGTGGACTGCGAGCGGCTGCAGTTCGCGTTTCGGGTGAGAGACGAGGACTGGCAGTGGCTGCCGCAGCAGTTCGACGCCAGCATCCTGTCGGACGAAGCGACCGCGCCCGGCCTGCCGAACTTCACCGGCGCGTTCGTGGGCATGTGCTGTCAGGACCTGGCCGGCACGGCGCTGGCGGCAGACTTCGACTACTTCGAGTATGTCGATCGACCGTACCATCCCATGCCGTTCGGGACACGCGAGTCGCAACGAACCGGCGAATCCCGTTGATAAAGCGATCCGTCCGACGCACACTGCCGCGCGTTTCGTTCAGCGACAAGGAGGCGGTATGAGAGGTCGTCTTTGGGGAGTCGGCGTCGCGTCGCTCGTCGTGTGCATTGCGGTCGTGTTCGCCGCTGGCGTGAAGGCTCAGACACCGTCGGGAATCGCGGGGACCTGGAAGCTCGATGTCGCGAAGTCCACTTTCAGCCCGGGTCCGGCGCCGAAGAGCATGACGGTCACCTACACGCCCATCAAAGATGGCGTGCGGATCAAGGTCGATCTCGACGCCGCCAGCGGGTGCGCAACACTGGGACATGACGCCGATGTACGACGGCAAGGATTACCCGATTCACGGGAATCCAGACGCCGACACCATCGCGTACAAGAGGATTGACGCCCGGACTGGCGAGAGCACGATGAAGAAGAACGGCAAGGTTGCCGTGAGCCGTCACGCGAAGCCTGTCGGAGGACGGCAAGACCTTGACACTCACGATGAAGGGCACGAACCCCGACGGACAGGCGCGGAACGACACGCTGGTCTTCGAGAAGTAGCCGGGGCGCGGATCCTAGTCGAGCCGATTGGGATCCGCCGCCGGAAAGGCCGGCTCGCTGCCTGACCGTTCCGTGCGTGGCTGCGCGGGATGGACCAGCCGTTCGATATCGCGGTACTCGCGCCAGTGCCGCATGCTCACCGACAGAAATCCCGCGACGGGAATCGCCAGCAGGACGCCCGGCGCGCGCGCCAGCGCGGCACCGCACCAGATCGTCAGAATCACCGCGGGCGTGGAGAGATGCATGCCGTGGCGGATGAGCCGTGGGTACACCACGTAGTCCTGCAGCAGGCGAACACCACCGAAAAAGAGCACGACAGCGAGCACGTGTCCGGACGCCTGCGAGCTCGTCACCAGTAGGGCGGTCACCGGACCAATTACCGGGACGAGCTCCAGCACGCCCGTTGTCACGCCCAGCGAAACCGCCGACGGCAGGCCGAGCAGCAGAAAGCCGCCGACGGACACCACGCCGACGATCACCGCCGCGGCGAGCTGGGCCCGCACGTAGCCGGCCAGCGCACTGTTCACATCCCGCAGGTACTCCTCGGCACGCCATTGCAAGTGGCCGCGCGGCAGCACTCGCAACGCGGACCGCTGGAAGGCCGGCGCACCCGTCAGCAAGGGGAAGGCGACGAGCGGCGCGATGAGAAGCCACCAGGCGTATCGCGATGCGGAGATGCAATCCGCCAGCGTCTGCCGGCTCTCGTGCTCGAGCGACCCCGCAACGCGCGTGGCCGCGCGCGCGAGCCAGTCGCGCATGCCCGCCGGCAGCGGTGCCCGGCTGATGCTTCGTTCGAATTGGGCGACGTTTGTCCCGTTGAACAGATGGTCCACGGTTGACGGCGCCGTCACCGCAACCCAGTGGATCACCGCCCCGCTGAACGTCCGCCAGAACAGCAGGCCGATGACGAGGAGGGCTCCGTACAGGATCAGAATCGCGGCCGCCTGGGACACGGGTCGTTGACGGCGGCCGAACCGCACGCGACGTCGAACCGCAGCACTCAGCAGGGGCGATGAGGTACGCGAAGTAGACCGAGAGCATCAGGAGCGCGAACGCTCCTTCGATCACGCGGAGCATGCCTCCCGATACCTTACTCGATCGAACGGATGCGTGGCGCGAACGGCGGGAAGGCTACAGCGCTCGAGCGTGGGCGCCGTTCGACGCCGGCAACGTCCGAATCAACCAGCGGAGCGACCGGGTGTCGCCGCTGACGCGTGCGGAGACATCGACGGCCGCGCGCTCCCGCGGCCGCATCCTGAACGCCAGATCCGCCGACCCCTGCTGCGCGGCCAGCCCGGACGCCTCGGTCAGGATGCGCGCGCGATCCTCGCAGACGAAGACATGTGCGAGCGATTCTCGACGAGCTGATTCTGCGCGACACGCAGCTCCTCGAGCGCGGTCAGCGCCTTGAGTGTCTCGCGCAGTTCGAGGAACCGGGATCGATGAGACGGGCTGTCACAGCGGACCCTCCGCGAGATCCGGCCGCGCGAACATCTTCAGCAGACTCCCGGTCGTGACGAGAACGACGGGACCGATGATGAGGCCGATGAAACCGAATGCGGCGATCCCACCGAGCAGCCCGAAGAAGATCACGAGCCCGCTGACGGATGTGTTGCCGCTCAAGAGCAGCGGACGCAGAATGTTGTCGACCATGCTGATCCCGAGCACGCCGACGAGCGCCATGACGACGCCGGCGCCGATGTGGCCGCTCAACAGCAGCCAGAGCGCCGCCGGCACCCAGACGAGCGCGGCACCGACGACAGGCACCAGCGAGCAGAACGCGATCATCAATCCCCAGAACGCCGGCGCTCCGATCCCGAGCAGCCAGAACGCGACACCGCCGATGAGGCCTTGCATCGCCGCCACGAGCAGCCCGGCCCCGACGCTGGCGATCACGAGGTCGCGGGTGTCGCGTATCAGGCGATCGCACTCCGCCTGCGGAAGCGGCAAGAAGTTGCGCAGCTCCCGGCCGAGGCTGTCGCCGTCGCGCAGCAGGAAGAAGAGGGCGAACAGCATGGCGAAGAGACTTCCGAGCGTCGCGAACACATTCGCCACCACGCCGCCCACGCGAGGCGCGAGGAACGACAGCGCCCGTTGCATACCATCGCGCAGCAGGATCGTCGGATCCTCGGGCATCGCGATCGGGCTCCGCGCGCGGGCCGCGTCCCACATCCGTGCGATCTGGCGAGGGGCCGACACGGACTGTTGTTGCACGTAGTCGGCAACCTGCGGCACTTCCCGGGCAAGAACCGTCACCAGCGTCACGGCCGGCGCAACAATCAGCACGGCGGCCAGCAGCGTGGTGACGAGCGCCGCGCGGTTCCGCCCGATTCTGGACGCGAGAAGGAGTTGCAGCCGATGAAACGTCATCGCCAGCACCGCCGCCCACGCGAGCGGCACCAGGAACGGCCCCAGAATGCGATAGCTGAGGTACCCGGCGAGCAGCACGAGCGCGTAGAACGGCGGCCGCCGAAGAGACTCGTTGCCGCTGCCAGCCATACCGGTCGACATTGTAGAAGGTTTCACGTGTTGACGACAGCAGGTCGCTGCGACGATGATTCGGCGGCTGGTCCTCTGGAGGCGACATGTCATTGAGATTCCGGCACACGACCGTCCTCGTTCTGTGTGCGGCCGTTCTGGTTCCGTTCCAATCGGCAGGCATCGGTGCAGCTGCCGGCGAGCGGGTGAAGATCGATACCGGCGAGGTCGAGGGGGTGGCGAGCGAGCGCGTGATCGCGTTCAAAGGCATTCCATTCGCCGCGCCGCCGGTGGGCAATCTGCGGTGGCGCGCACCCCAACCGGCTGCGCCGTGGACCGGCGTCCGCGCCGCGAACGCGTACGGGCACGACTGCATGCAGGAGCCCTTCGGCGGCGACGCCGCGCCGCTCGGCACGCCGCCCGACGAGGACTGCCTCGTCCTCAACGTATGGACCCCCAAGGATCGCGGCACCACCCGGCTGCCAGTCATGTTCTGGATCTACGGCGGAGGGTTCGTGAATGGCGGCAGTTCGCCTGAGGTGTACAGCGGCACCCACTTCGCCGAAAACGGCGTCGTCCTCGTGAGCGCCAACTACCGGCTGGGACGATTCGGTTTCTTCGCGCACCCCGCACTGTCGAAAGAAGATCCGTCCGCGCCGCTCGGCAACTATGGCTATCTCGACCAGATCGCGGCGCTGAAGTGGGTGCAGCGCAACATCGCCGCGTTCGGTGGCGATCCGGGCAACGTGACGATCTTCGGCGAATCCGCCGGCGGCATGTCCGTGACCGCGCTGATGACATCGCCGCTGGCGAAGGGTCTGTTCCACAAGGCAATCGTGGAATCTGGCGGCGGACGCCCGTCGACCCTCGTCGCGACCCGATCGATCAACAAGCCGGGCCCGAAGGGCGAACCGTCGGGAGAACAGGCGGGTGTCGCCTTCGCGAAGCAGATGAACATCGAGGGGGACGATGCGGCAGCACTGGCCGCTCTGCGTCAGCTGCCGGCCTCGCGTCTCGTGAACGGTATGAACCTGATGAAGCAACAGCCCGACACGTACGCCGGACCGATGCTCGACGGGAAGATCGTTGTCGAAGACGTGGACACCGCCTTCAAGGCCGGTCATCAGGCACGCATCCCGTTCATCGTCGGAGCGAACGGCCTCGAGTTCGGCTTCGCGCCCGTGCCGGCGAACAGGACGGACGAAGTTCTCGCGCAGTTCGGTGCGGACCGCGACAAGGCCCTCGCCGCCTACGATCCCAAGCAGACGGGGAACAAGGGCGTCATCGGCATGGAGCTGATGAGCGATCTCGCGATGGTGGAGCCGGCGCGCATGCTCGCCCGTCTGACGGCTGCGGCGGGACAGCCCACGTGGCAGTACCGATTCTCGTACGTCGCCAGCTCGCTGCGCGGCAAGGTCGCCGGCGCCCTGCACGCGACGGAGATTCCGTTCGTCTTCAACACCGAACGGGTCAAGTACGGCGATGCCACGACCGCGGAAGACGAAGCGACCGGACGGGTGACGAACGCGTATTGGGTCGCGTTCGCGAAGACGGGTGACCCGAATGGCGCCGGGCTGCCGAAGTGGCCGCGCTACTCCGCCGCGGAGGACGCGATCGTGGACTTCACGACGAAGGGACCCGTCGCCGGGCCGGATCCCTTCAAAGCGCGGCTGGACGTCGTGGAAGCGCTGGCGTCCAAGCGTAACCAGTGACACGCACGTCGCGGTCAGGGTCTGCGGATGAGTGACGCCGCGCTGCCGCTGCACGGCATGAAGGTGATCGACTTCTCGCGCGTGCTGGCCGGCCCGCTGTGCACGATGCTCCTCGGCGACATGGGCGCGGAAGTTCTGAAGATAGAGGATCCCGCCCACGGCGACGACACACGAGCGTGGGCGCCGTTCGTCGGCGGCTGGAGCACGTACTACCTGACCGTCAATCGCAACAAGAAGAGCGTTGCCGTCGATCCGAAGTCCGCTGACGGGATTGCGCTGCTCGAAGATCTGATCGCGGACGCTGACGTGCTGGTCGAGAACTTCAGGCCCGGCACCCTCGAGAGGCTCGGATTCGGACCCGACCGCGCCCGCGCCATCAACGCGCGCCTGATCTACTGCTCGATCTCCGGCTACGGCGCAAGCGGACCGCGCAGCGATCTGCCTGGCTACGACATGGTGATTCAGGGAGAGTCCGCGCTGATGGATGTCACGGGCTTTCCCGAGACCGGACCGACGAAGGTCGGCGTGGCGATCACCGACTGCCTCGCCGCGCTGTACGCCGTCCAGGGGATCCTGCTCGCGCACATCAGCCGCGCGCAGACCGGCAAGGGACAGTTCCTCGACATCTCGCTGCTGGACGCCGCCGTGTCGGTGCTCGGCCTTCCGGTCGGCATTGCAGCGGCGACGGGGAAGAGCCCCGGCCGCCTCGGCAACGAGCATCCGTCGCTCGCGCCGTACGAGCCGTTTCCGGCTGCCGACGGCCAGGTCATCGTTGCCGTCGCCAATCCGCGACTCTGGTCGCGATTCTGTGCGGCAGTTGGCGCCGAAGGGCTCGAGCAGGATCCAAGGTTTGCGACAAATACCGATCGGCTTCAGAATCGGCCTATCCTGAACCAGTACATTCGCGACCTGTTCAGGGATCAGACCGTCGATTCCCTGATCGATCGGCTGGGCAAAGCCGGCGTCCCGTGCGGACGCGTTCGGACGATCGATCAGCTCCTCCAGGATCCGCAACTCGCGGCGCGCCAGATGCTGCTCGACGTCGCCGCCGGCGAATCGTCGGTCAAGGTCCCCGGAAATCCGATCAAGCTGTCGGGCGTGCCAACACTCGCGTCAGCACCTCCGCCTGCGCTCGGCGAGCACACCGAGGAGGTCCGCCGCACGACGCGCCGCGGACGCCGATAGCACGACGCTGATGCTCTCCTTGCTCGGCGCCTGCACGATCGTCGCGCTGCTCCTCCTGATCCTGCTTCGCCTGACATCCGTGCTCATCGCGCTGATTATCGTCCCGATCGTCGTCGCGCTCATCGGCGGCCTCGGAGGTCAGATCGGCGCGTTCGCAATGGACGGTATCGGCAGCGTGACCCCGGTGGCCGCGCTGCTCGCCTTTGCGGTCATCTACTTCGGCGTGATGAACGACGCCGGACTGTTCGAGCCGATCATTCGCGTGCTCGTGCGCGCTGTCGGCCATGATCCGGTCAAGATCGCGGTCGGCACGACGGCGATCGCGACCATCGCGCATCTGGATGGTGCCGGCGCGAGTACGTTCATGGTCACGATTCCGGCTATGCTCCCCCTGTATCAGCGCTTGGGCATGAGCCCGTTGACGCTCACCTGCACGACCGCGCTCGCCGCCGGAACGACGAACATGCTGCCGTGGACCGGACCGACCACTCGCGCCGCCGCCGCGCTGCAGGCCAGCACGAGCGATCTCTTCGTGCCCCTCATCCCGGCGCTCGTGGCCGGTATGGTGGTCGTGTTCGTCTGTGCGGTGCGCCTCGGCCGTCTCGAGCGCGCGCGGCTTGCGAGCGATGGTGGCCTGGGATTGCCCCCGCCCGTCACGACAATCGCCCGGCGCATGGGACCTCTCTGGTACTTCAATTTTGCGCTGACCGCGGCCACGCTGGCGGCGCTCTTCGTCCAGTTGCTGCCGCCGGCGATTGTGTTCATCGCCGCCTCCGCCGTGGCGCTGCTCGTCAACTATCCCGATCCTCGAGCGCAACGCGAACATCTCACCGCGCATGGCCACGCCGCTATGATGATGGTCACGACGATCTTCGCGGCGGGCGTCTTCACCGGCATCCTGACGAAGTCGGGGATGCTGGGCGCGATGTCCGCCAGCCTCGTCGACGCGCTGCCGTATGCGCTGCTGCGGCACCTTCCAGTTGTGATGGGGGTGACGTCGATGCCGCTCAGCCTCGCCTTCGATCCTGATTCGTTCTATTTCGGACTGCTGCCGATCGTGGCCCATGCGTCGCACGCGGTCGGCGGCTCGGCGGTCGAAGTCGGACGCGCCGCCCTTCTCGGCCAGATGACGACCGGCTTCCCCGTCAGCCCGCTCACGCCGTCAACGTTTCTTCTGGTCGGGCTGGCCAACGTCGATCTGGCCGATCACCAGCGACGGACCATTCCCTATGCGTTCGTCGTTACACTGGCGATGACCGCGGTCGCGGTGGCCACGCGGGCGATTGCGTGGTGAACAGTCAGGAGACCGCTCCGGGATCCGGGATCCGGGATGCGGGATCCGACCTCCGACATCCGACCTCCGACCTCCGACCTCCGACCTCTGACCTCTGACCTCCCATGAACACGCGCAGACAATTTCTGATCACTGCGTCGATGAGCGCGATGGCATCGGCCTGCCGCAAGGCACCGCAAAGCAGTGCCGTACCGCCGCCAACGCCGGGCGCACCGCCGACATTCGGGACGGGGCCACGCTCTGGTCCGCCGGTTTCCCCGGCCACTTTCGCCGAAGCGGAGAAACTCGCGCAAGTGACGATGAGCCCGGCCGAGCGCGAGATGGCAGCCGCGAGTTGGCAGCGGTCGATGGCGCCATTTCTCGAGCGTCGCGTCGGACCGCGGAAGGTCACGCTCGATGCGACCGTCTCACCGGCCACGCAGTGGAATCCCGCGTTTGTGGGCGGCACCGATCGGCCCGTCCCGCGATCGGTTCGTCCGCAGCCGCGACACGGCGCTGCCGCTGCCCGCGAGACGACGCGGATATTGCGTTCTCACCGGTGACGAGGCTCTCGCGCTGGATCGAGGCCAGGGCGCTGACGCTCCGAGCGGCTGACGGCCATCTACCTCAAGAGAATCGAACAGTTCGATCCGGCGCTTCGCTGCGTGATCACCCTCACGAAGGACGCCGCGCTGGCGCAGGCGCAGGCAGGCCGACGCGGAAATCGCGGCCGGGAAGTATCGCGGGCCGTTGCATGGCATCCCATATGGCGTGAAGGACCTGCTCGATACGGCCGGCATCCCCACGACCTACGGCGCGGAGCCGTTCCGGAACCGCGTCCCGGCCGCCGATTCTGCGGTCGTCAGCGCCTGAAGGATGCCGGTGCGGTGCTGATCGCCAAGCTGAGTCTGGGCGCGCTCGCGCTCAACGACATCTGGTTCGGCGGACAGACCATGAACCCGTGGCTGCTCGAGGAGGGCGCGTCGGGGTCGAGCGCCGGCCCCGGAGCCGCGACGGCGGCGGGTCTGGTCGCGTTTTCGATCGGCAGCGAAACCGGCGGCAGCATCGTGGCCCCCGCGATGCGCTGCGGCCTGACGGGCCTGCGCCCGACGTTCGGCCGTGTGCCGCGCACGGGCGCCATGACGCTCTGCTGGTCGCTCGACAAGCTCGGCCCATGACACGCAGCGTGGAGGATGCGATGCTCGTCCTCCAGGCGATCACCGGACCGGATCGCAGGCGACGCCTCGAGCGTGCCGAGCCGTCTCGACTTCGATGCGACGCGCACGGCGTCAGGGCTGCGCGTCGGCTACTGTCGCCGCGTGGATGAAAGAGAATCCGGCGACGGACGTCGATCGCGCGGCGCTCGAGACGGTCAGGAAGCTGGGCATGACGACCACCGAAGTGAGCCTCCCCGACTGGCCGTACGGATCGCTGATGCCGATTCTCTTCAGCGAGGCGGCGGCGTCGTTCGAGGAGCTCACGCTGGGCGGCGGCATGAGCGACGCTGAAGGTGCAGGTCCCCGACGCGTGGCCGAACCTGTTTCGCGAGGCGCGGTTCCTCTCGGCTGTGGACTTCGTGCAGGCCGATCGGCTGCGACGCCGCGTCGCGCTCGAGATGGCGCGGGTCTTCTCGGAGGTGGATCTCCTGCTCGTGCCGTCGCTCCGCGACGAGATGCTCACCTTCTCGAACTTCACCGGACATCCGTCGCTCACGCTGCGCGCCGGCTTCGTCAACGTGTCGGAAGCCCGCAGCGACTGGGCTCCCGATCCGAACAATCCGCTACCGAAGTTTTCACCGCCGCGCCGCGTGCCGCACGGCGTCACGCTCATCGGCCGGCTCTTCGATGAAGGCACCATAGCGCGCGTCGGGCTCGCGATGGAAAAGGCGTTCGGCGTCGCGGACGAGCGGCCGCCGGGCTTCTGAAGGCGTCGCAGCCTGAAGGCCTGCGCTACATCCGAATCAATTCCGCTTCTCTATCGGCCGGCCTGCCCAGACCCGTGCGAAGCGCATCCAGCAATCGCCCGTCGTCGTTCGACAGCTCCCAGAACATCGCGCCGGCGAGATGTTGCGCGGCGATGTACTCCCCTTTGAGCGCCATGGACTCCGGATCGTCGTAGCTGATCCACTCTTTGGTGTCGGCGTTGTACAGCCACGGCACCTTCGCGACGTCGTCCCAATGACGGACGTAAGCCGGGTGCCTTCAGGAACGTCTCGGCGATGTTGGTGTACCCGCCGACTTGCAGCGAGCCGGTCCCTTCGCTCCAGGGGTCGGCTGACTGCACGCCCCGCCAGCCGCGACCGTAGAACGGTACGCCCGCCACGAGCTTCTCGCGCGGCAGACCCTTGGCGATGATCGCCTGAACCGAGTCGTGCAGATTGAGTTTCGAATCTGACGGGTCGTCGTGGTTGTACAGCGCGGCATTGAAGCCCGTTCGCGCATCGCCGGTGTGAAAGTCGTAGGTCATCACGCTGGCCCAGTCGAGCACCTTCCCCATCGCCTGTACCGAGCGGCTCAATCGCCCGCGGTCCCGCGCCCACCGCGACGGTCAGCAGCTTGCCGGGGCCAATCGCCCGGCGGAGCGTCGTCGAGCAGCCGAACATAGTTCTGGGCGTCGCGCGGCTGCCCTGGCTGCAGGCCGCCCACGACCGGGTGCTCCCAATCGATATCGATGCCGTCGAACTGCGGGAACGTCGTCAAGAACGTCGCGCAGGAGTCGGCGAACGTCTGCCGGTTCCGCGTCCGTCGCCGCCATCTCATAGAACGGGCCGGAGTCGGTCCACCCACCCACCGACATGATGAACTTCAGATGCGGATACTTCTTCTTCAATACCGCGATCTGATTGAACAACCCGTGCGGACAACCGGCACCGCGGCAATCGTCCGGATACACCTGGTCGACCGCGAGGCTCGCGTTCCACGTCAGCCTGTTGTCCGGCCCGATCTTGCCGAACGCGTAGTTCACGTGCGTGAGCTTGTTGGCGGGTATGCTTGCGAGCGGATATTTCGGCGAGGTCCAGTCAGCGTAGTAGCCGATCACTTTGAACGCCGCCGGCGGATCCGGCGCGTGCGCGGCGCCGAGAACACCTGCTGCGAGCACGATCGCACAGACGCGTGAGATCATCGTCGGCTCCTTACTCCTGCCGCAGGGCCACCATCGGGTCCACGGCGGCAGCGCGACGCGCGGGCACGTAGCAGGCCAGTACGGCCACGACGCCGAGGACCAGGACAACCGCGGCATACGAGAGCGGATCGGCGGGCTCAACGCCGAACAACTGACTGCGAAGGAGCCGCGTGGACGCCAGGCTCGCGACGATGCCGATCGTCAGGCCGATCGCAACGAGACGCCCGCCCATCACCAGCATCAATCCCAGCACGTGCCGACGCGGCGCGCCGAGCGCCATGCGGACACCCAGCTCGTGGGTCCGACGGGTGACGTGGAAGGACAGGACGCTGTAGATGCCGGCCGCGGCGAGCGCGAGGCCGAGCGCCGCGAAGGCGCCGAACAGCATCATCGTGAATCGCGGCTGGATGACCTCTTGCCCGAGGATCTCGGCAAGCGTAATCGGACGGCCGAGCGGCTGATCGGCGTCCATCTCACGTACCTGCGCGCGGACCGGATTCAGCAGCAGGTTGGGATCGCCGGCGCTCCGTACCGCAAGCGTACGCTGAGTCTGCGCGGCGATCGAGTACGGAAGCATGACGGCGGGCATCGGATCGCCGCGCAAGCCGTCGTTTCGTGTGTTGCCGACGATGCCGATGATCGTGACTTCCGGATCGCGTGTCGTATCGATCAGCACGGCACCTGGCGGATTCGCGAGCACGTTGAGTCGCATCCGTGCGCCAATCGGGTTTCGCCCCGCGGGCCAGAGCTTCATCGCGGCTTCATTGATCACCGCGACGCGGTCGCCTCGCCGGACCTCCGACACGTCGAACATCCGCCCGGCGCGCAGCGGAATGCCGAATGTCCGAAGGTGGTCCGCGCCGATCAGGTTGATCGTGATCCGTTTCGAGTCGTCCGCGTTCTCCCCCGCGATCCGGAACGGGGACTGGGGACCCCCAAACGGCAGGCCGAATGTGGCAGCCTCGACGCCCGGCAGCGTGCCGACGCGTTCCAGCAATTCCTGCGCGAAGCGATTCCGCTCGGTCGAGAGTCTTGTATTTTGCAGGCGGCAGAGGCACGCCGACGATCAGCACGCCGTCCGCCCTGAACCCCGGGTCGATCTTCTGCACGACGAAGAACGTCCGCATCGTCAAGCCGGCGCTCACGAGCAGCACCACGGACAAGGCCACCTCCACGACAACGAGAAGGTTGCGGGTTCCGCCGCCGAGCGCGCCGGCGGCAGTGCTCCTGCCAGCCCGGAGCGCGTCGGTCGCATCGGCCTTCGACGTCTGCTGGGCCGGGACGAGTCCGAACACGATCCCGGTGAGCAGCGAAACCGCCAGCGAGAACCACAGCACCGGAATGTTGATGGCTACGCGAGACTCGTTCGGGACGTAGAACTCGGGCATGAGGCTGACGATCGAACGGATCGCAACGAAAGCGAACATCACGCCCAGCACGCCGCCTGCGAGTGACAGGACCACGCTCTCTGTCAGGAGTTGACGGAGCAGCCGGGAGCGCGCCGCGCCAATCGACATCCGCACCGCCATCTCACGAGCGCGCGCCGTCCCTCGCGCCAGCTGCAGGTTGGCAACGTTCGCGCACGCGATCAGCAGGAGGAATGCCACACCGCCGAGCAGCAGCTGAAGGCTGGTCTGCATTTCGCCGCTGGCGACGGTCACGTCCAGATAGTTCCGCAGCGTCGTCGTGAAGCCGCGCGCTGGAAACCGCGCCGGCGTCTCGAGCGCGAGGCGCGCGTTCAAGGCCTTGAGCTGCTCTTCTGCGACGGGCTGGGATGTTCCGGGCGTGAGCCGCACGATCGGATTGATGAACTGGAGGTCGGTCCGCGTGGGAGACAACGGCAGCCAGAATCCCGCGTTGCCGTACAGCCAAAGCGCGGAGGCATGACCCCGATGATGGTGAAGGGACGGCCGTTGAGCCGCAGCGTGCGCCCGATCGCAGAGGGATTCCCCTCGAAGAGCCGGAGCCACAGCCGCTGGCTCAGGACCACCACGGGTTCGGCATCGCCGTTCGTGCGGACGTCTGATGGTTGAATCGTGCGGCCGAGAAGCGGTGGCACGCCGAGGAAGTTGAACGCATTCGCCGTCAGCAGCACGCCGTTGAAGCTCTCCGGCGCGAACTCGCCGGTCATCAGGACGGTCTCGATCGACGTCGCCATCACATCCGAGAAGGCCGGCACAGCGGCCAGCTTCGGAAGCTCGTCGAGCGTGTACCCGTGTCCGCCGCGTCCCTCGATCGCGCGCACTTCCGGCGACCAGATTTCGCCGGGCCTCGCGTACGGATACGGTGCGATGAGCACCCCGTAGATGACGCTGAAAATCGCCGTCGTCGCGCCGATACCGAGCATCAGCGAGAGCAGCGCCACGCCGACGAACGCCGGGCTGCGCTTGAACGATCGAAGCGCATAACCAAGATCCTGGGTGACCGTTTCAAACCAGCGGCGCATACACGTCTCCTCGATGTCGCTACAATACCCCACATGATGCGGTTGTATCTCCGTGCGATGTCCTGTCTGTTCGTGGCGCTGGTCACGCTGTCCATCCCGACGATCCACGCGGCGCCCGGTTCGATCAAGACAGAGGCCGGGCTGGTATCGGGCGCGCCGACGAAAGACGGCGTGACGGCGTACCTGGGGATCCATACGCCGCGCCGCCGGTTGGGGATCTCCGTTGGCGTCCACCGCAGGCGGCACCACACTGGGAAGGCACGCGCACGGCCGACCACTTCGGGACCAGCTGCATGCAGAATCAGCCCGGCTCGCGGCTCCCGTGGACCGAGGAGTTCATGACGCAGGGGCCTGTCGGTGAGGACTGCCTGTACCTGAACGTCTGGACGGCGGCACAGGCCGCGAACGCGAAACTGCCGGTGATGTTCTGGATCTACGGTGGCGGCTTCAACGAGGGATCGAGCTCGGTCGCAGTCTACGACGGCGCGTCGCTCGCAAGGAAGGGCGTCCTCGTGGTCAGCGTGAATTACCGTGTCGGGCCGCTCGGCTTTCTGGTCCATTCGGAGTTGAGCAGGGAATCCGAGCATCACGTCTCGGGCAACTACGGATTGCTCGATCAGATCGCCGCGCTGCGGTGGGTGCACAACAACATCGAGGCCTTCGGCGGCGATCCGAACCAGGTCGCGATTTTCGGTCAGTCCGCGGGGGCGATTTCGGTCATCGACCTGATGCGCTCGCCGCTCGCCAGCGCTCTGTTCGCTCGCGCGATCGCGCAGAGCGGCCCGGGACTGCTGCCGCCTGCCGCACTCGGCGGCACGCTGACACTGGCCGACCGCGAATCAGCCGGCGCGCGATACGCCGAATCGAAGGGCGCGCACTCGCTGGCGGAATTGCGCGCGCTGCCCGCCCCCGCCTTCTTCGGGCAGACCGCCGGCCGCGGAGGTCCTGCCGTACCAAATGGTCCGGTCAAGGATGGCTGGGTGCTGCCGGCCGCCGATCCGCCGACACAGGTGCCGCTCATGGTTGGCTTCGTCGCGGACGACATTGGCGTCGCGGGGGCTTCGCGCCGGCCTCAACCCCTCGCTCGCCACCTACGAGAGCGAGGCGCAGCGCATCTACGGCGATCGGGCCGCCGCGTTCCTGAAGCTCTATCCGGCAAGCGCCGACTCCGAGGTCACGACGGTCCAGAAAATCGGCCGGCCGCGATCGCGTGCGGGTGACGATGGATCTCTGGGTGAGCGAACAGGTGAAGGCCAGCCAACGGGCCTACACCTATTTCTTCGATCGTGTTCTGCCATGGCCGGCGCATCCCGAGTTCGGCGCGTTCACACCTCGAAGTGCCCTACGTGTTCCAGACGCTGAACCGCCTCGATCGCCCGTGGGAGCCGATCGACCGGCAGGTCTCGGACACCGTCTCGTCGGTACTGGACGAACTTTGCGAAAACGGGTGACCCCAACGGGCATGGACTGCCACCCTGGCCGGCGTACGAGTCGGGCAAGCACACCACGATGGAGTTGGGCTCGCGCACGGGCTCGATGATTTTCGCGGATCCGAAAGCTGGATTTCTTTCTGACGTTCCTGTCGAAGAGCCGCTGATCGCATCTGCTCAGCCGTTCGAGCCCTGCCGGGCCAGAGCCGGCAGGGAGCTTGCACAATCAGCCAGCGAAGAGCGCCGGTGTGTCGGCGCCGTCATTGATTGGGCCTGTTTCTGCAGGCTATGGGGAGGAATAGTAAATGAAGGTTTCTCAGATACTCGTGCGGCCGGCCTTGGAGTTCTGCTGTGCGGCCCTGTGGGGGCGCGACAGGCATCGGCCGCTGTGCAAACGTCGGCAGCCGCCATACAGATCGACGACGACACGCTCGAATCGAACGTCGAGGCGACGCTCAAGAGAGATTCGATTCTGGCGCCGCGCCACATCGACGCGGAGGCGAAGAACGGTGTCGTCACGCTGACGGGCACCGTGCCCACGACCGCCGACAAGGAACGGGCCGGCGGCCTCGCGAAAATTGCCGGCGTGAACGCCGTCGTCAATCACATCGATGTCGATCCGAGGGTCGATGAGTCCAAAACCGACGCCGCGGCCGACAAGACGAAGGTGGGCCTAACAAGGCGGTGGATGCGACGGCCAAAGGCGCGAAAAAGACGGCTGAAGGCGTCGAAAAGGGCGTTGCGAAATTGAGAAAGGGATTGGCAAGGCAGCCGACAAGACCGCGGACGCGCTCGACAAGACCGGCGACAAGATGAGCGACACGTCGATGACCACTCACGTGAAGACCGGGTTTACGAACGAGCCTCTGCTGAAGGATTCGGCGATTGACGTGCACACCACGAATCACGTCGTGACGCTCAAGGGCACCGTGCCCTCCGCCGCCGCGAAAGCGCGCGCGGAGGCGATCGCGGCGGGCGTATCAGGCGTGACCCTGTCGTGGACGTCTCGTGGTGCAGTAGATTCCGATTGTCGGGTCGCGTGGACGATGGTCCTGGTTAGCGCGACGATGAAGAAGAGGTCTGGCGCGGCGTCGCGAGCGGTACCTCTCAGGGACGCTTCAGCGTGGCGGCGCCATCATTACGAGCCGGCGTCCGTCCGCGGACCACGGCTGGTCAGTGCCGCCTGCACAGCGGCAAACAGTTCGTCGCCGCTGGCCGGCTTGCGCAGATAGCAGACGATGCCGGCCGCGATGTAGTTGGCGAGGATTTCCGGCGCGTCATCGGCCGTGTAGGCCACGGTCGGGATCGAGCGTCCGGTCGCAACGAGATGACGTTGCAGCTCGAGGCCACTCATCTCCGGCATCTGCACATCGAGCAACGGCAGTCGGGCGGCGGCGCGCCGCCATCGAGGGACGCGACAAACTCCCGCCCGGAGGCATAAGCGGTCGCGCTCATGTCGAGCACCTCACAGAGCCTGCGGAGGCTGACGCGGACCGACTGGTCATCGTCGACGATTGCGATGGAGACTCGACGGGGCGCGGCCGGCGAACTGGAACTCATGCCCGAATGGCTTCCGCCCCCTGGCGCTCGGCCGAGGCGGGGCTGCGCTCCGTCACGGCGAGCAGGCAGTGTATCGTCGCGCCGCCGTCAGGATTGTTCTCGGCCCACAGGCGCCCGCCGTGCGCCGCGACGATCGTGCGGGCAATGGAGAGACCCAGGCCGAGCCCCTCCGGCTTGGTGGTGACGAACGGCTCGAACAGCCGATCGATGAGTCCGGTTCGATGCCCGGCCCGCGGTCGCGGACCGCCAGGTGCACGCTGCCGTCGCCGTCGGCCGCGGCCGGCACGAACAGCCGCCATTCGAACACGGCGATGGTATCCATCGCCTCGCAGCCATTGAGGATGAGATTCAGCAGCACCTGCTCAGCTGCACCTTGTTCTGAGCAAGGGCGACAACCCGGTTTCCACGACGGCGTTGGCCGTGACGCGACGGGTGATCAACTCGGCGTGCGCCAGTTCCAGAACGTCAGCGATCAACTCGCTGGTGTCGACCGGTTGAAGACGCGCGTCACCACGCTTCAGCAGCGCGCGGAGACGATGGATTACCTCGGAGGCGCGCTTATCCTTGGCGATGATGTCCCGGAGAATGGCGCTCAGCTCTTCGACGTCGGCAGACCCGCGGTGCAGGAGGTGGCGTGCCGCCTCGGCGTTGCTCAGGATCGACGTCAGTGGCTGCCGCAGCTCGTGCGCCAGCGCGCCGGACAGCTGCCCGAGGACGGCGACACGCGCCAGGTGCGACAGTTCGCGGCGCTGCTCTTCGATCTCGAGCTGCGCTCGGCGACGTGCGGTGACGTTGGCTCGAGTCACGACCGCGCCGCCATCGGATCGCTCGAGGGTTTCCACAGACAGGACGTACAGTCCAGGCGCCCCTCACGGGCGTCGTCGGTACTCGATCCGAAAACGTCTCGGCGCCCGGTTGAGCACGTCGACACACCATCGAGGATGCGGGCCGCAATGGCATCTCCCCTTTCTGCCGCCGCGCGACAGGTGGCGAGGTAATCGGCCCCGGGGTGCACCCGATGAAAAAGAGGAAGGTCCGTGGCATCGGCGAACCGCCGCCACGAGTCGTTGACCTCGAGCACCACCCCGCGTGCATCGAGAATTGCCACGTGATCCTCCATCGACGCCAGCAACGCCCGATACAGTTGCGCAACGGCCTGTCGGGCGCGGCCGACCACAGCCAGGCAGAGGACTGGCACAGTGGTCAGGAGTACGAATCCTGCAAGGTGATGATGTTGTCGTCGGTCGACAGCGCGAGAAGCGGCGCGGTGCCGCGATTGACGCTCCAGATGGCGAGCAACGCGACGGCGGTAAGAGCGAGGCTCGCGCCGGCGGAGCCGAATCGGAGGGCTGCCCACATGAGGACAGGGAGGGGCGCGTAGAGCATCAGCACGAGGTCCCGACGATCGGGACCGCCAAAGAGGAACGCGGCCGCGCACGTCGCGCCGAGCGCCGCCGACAACAGCAGCGCCTCGCCGATTCGCCGGCGCTCGATTGGGAGACGTCGTCCTTCAGCAACGAATGCGAACGCCGCAACCAGCGCGGGCAGCATCGCAGACCGGTCAACGCGTTCGACACAAACCAGGCACTCCACGGACGCCAGTATGTCTCCGAGGCGCCATGAAACACGACGTTCGCGGCGCCGATCGTGGCACCCACGGCGGGCGCCAGGAGCGCTGCGCTCATCACGAAGATCG
>CAWAZT010000006.1:0-121984 GCA_963786615.1 uncultured Acidobacteriota bacterium | reverse complement strand
CGAATCCAGTCGCCCCGACCACTTTTCTTCCGGGGTTCCAGCGGGGTTCCACATACGGCGCCATCTCGTGCGTCCCCAGCGGCCTCCAGTCCCTCTCTCACACACGCGGTCGGCTTCGATGTTGCGTCACGCTTGAGGGCCACGCGTAAGCCGTCCGCGCCGAAGATCTCCTTCTCGGCGGGCAAGCCCGAAGACGAAGGCGACACCGTTACCTACAAAACGAAAGAGCTCGCGCGTATGCTGGGCCTGAAGAGGACACACTCGGCGGCTTCCCGTCGCTGAGAAGACGAAATCAACCTCATGGACCTGATCTCGGGGTCGGTCGATCAGACATCGTCGCCGCAGGCGAAGATCACCCTGTTTCGGTCGCTCTTCAGAGGCCGCGACGACGTGTACCCGCGGCGATTCGAGAGCCGCAAGACGGGCCGGTCTGGTTACGCTCCCGCCTGTGCCAACGAGTGGGTTCGTGGCGTGTGCGAGAAGCCGCGCATCAAATGCGCTGAATGTCCCAACCGTCGGTTCCTTCCGGTCACTGACGATGTCATTCGCTGGCACCTGTCAGGTTGCGACGCCGAGGGACAGCCCTTCGTCGCTGGCGTCTACCCGTTGCTTCAGGACGAGACTTGCTTCTTCCTCGCCGTCGATTTCGACAAGGCCGGCTGGCACGACGATGCCGCGGCGTTTCTTGACACTTGTCGCCACCTCAATCTCCCAGCCGCGCTCGAACGATCACGCTCCGGGCGAGGTGCGCATGTCTGGTTCTTCTTCGATGAGGCGATTCCGGCCGCGCTTGCCCGAAGACTGGGATCGCATGTCCTCACCGAGACCATGGAGAGACGTCCGGACATCGGGCTCGATTCGTACGACCGGCTGTTTCCCAATCAAGACACGATGCCGCAAGGAGGATTCGGAAACCTGATTGCTCTGCCGCTCCAGAGGGCGGCGCGCAAACAGGACAACACGGTCTTTCTTGATAGCGCCTTTGTTCCGTGGGCCGACCAGTGGGCGTTTCTCGCGAGCGTTCGCAAGATCGGGAGGCCGCAGGTTGAACAGATCGTCGAGGACGCTGAACGACGAGGCCGCATTCTCGGCGTGCGATTACCACCGCAGGACGACGGAGAAACAGAGCCTTGGACTGCACCTCCGTCACGTCGAAGAGAGGCCCCGATTGTCGGTGATTTGCCAGCGACGTTGGAACTCGTCCTTGGCAATCAGATCTACATCCCCAAGCAAGGGCTGCATCCGGGACTTCGAAACCGATTGCTTCGGCTCGCTGCGTTCCAGAATCCCGAGTTCTACAAAGCGCAGGCGATGCGGCTTTCGACGTACAGCAAGCCACGCGTCATCGCGTGCGCCGAGGATCTCCCGCATCACATCGGACTGCCGCGCGGCTGCCTCGATGACGTTCGCAAGACGCT
Source organism: uncultured Acidobacteriota bacterium (assembly GCA_963786615.1). GTDB lineage: Bacteria > Acidobacteriota > Vicinamibacteria > Vicinamibacterales > 2-12-FULL-66-21 > CAWAZT01. The sequence goes on along the minus strand of CAWAZT010000006.1, from coordinate 120,566 downwards.
CACCGATCTTGGTGTTCGCACGGCCATTCGCGACGAACGTCGCGACGGCAGTCGTTTGGAGGTGAAGTTTCAAGGCGAGCTTCGGCAGCAGCAGAAGGCAGCAGCGGACGCGATGCTGCGTCATGAGACTGGCGTATTGGCAGCCACAACAGCGTTCGGCAAAACCGTCGTCGCCGCGTGGCTCATCGCCCGGCGCGGCGTGAACACGCTCGTGCTAGTTCATCGCCGGCAGCTGCTCGATCAATGGATTGAGCGACTCTCGACGTTCCTCGATGTCCCGGCGAAATCGATCGGACGAATCGGCGGAGGACGAAATCGACCGACTGGACAGATTGACGTCGGCATCATTCAGAGTCTCGTCCGAAAAGGCGTAGTAGATGACCGCGTCGCTGAGTACGGCCATGTGATCGTCGATGAGTGCCATCACCTGTCGGCGCACAGTTTCGAGCAGGTGGTACGCCAAGCCAAAGCCCGATTCGTCGTTGGCTTGTCGGCAACCGTCGCACGCAAGGACGGCCACCATCCGATCATCTTCATGCAGTGCGGTCCGGTTCGACATCAGGTAAACGCTCGCGCACAGGCGGCATCCCGCCCGTTCGAGCACTTCGTGCTGGTTCAGCCGACGTCGTTCCAGCCGAACAGAAGCCCTGATCCGGACAAGCGCGTCGAATTTCAGACGCTGTACCAGGAGTTGGTCGACGACCAGACGCGTACTCGACGAATCTGTGAGGACGTTGTCGATTCCGTTCGCAATGGGCGCTCGCCGTTAATCCTGACGGAGCGCAATGAGCACCTCGACCGCTTCGAACACGAGCTGACGTCGCGTGTCGATCACGTTGTCGTCTTGCGCGCCGGCATGGGCAAGAAGCAGCGGCAGGCGGTCAATGAGCGTCTCGCCGCCATCCCGCGCCAGGAAGGGCGAATCATCCTCGCGACCGGCAAGTACATTGGCGAGGGATTCGACGACCCACGTTTGGACACGTTGTTTCTGACGCTTCCTGTCTCGTGGCGAGGAACGGTCGCGCAGTACGCTGGCCGGCTGCATCGTCTCTACGACGGGAAACGCGAGGTGCGCATCTACGACTACGCCGATCTCAACGTGCCGATGCTGGCGCGAATGTTTGATCGGCGATGTCGCGGGTATGAGGCTATCGGCTACACGATCCTTCTTCCGGCCAGCGCCATTCCAGGATGGCCTGCCGATGTCGTTCTTCCGTCCGATCCGGTCTGGAAGCGCGATTACTCCGGTAGCGTGCGAAGGCTCATTAGAGACGGCGTCGACACGCCGCTGGCGAGCCTGTTCGTGCACGCCGCCCGGGCGATGCCGGAAGACGCCGAGGGTGCAGCGCGGGCAAGAAGTGCAACCGAGGCGTTCCTCTACCGGCGACTGGACACGCTGACGGAGACCAGTGGACGCTTCCGTCTCAACGTGGCGCTGCCGATCCCGTTCGACGGCTTCGGAACCCTTGAAGTCGACCTGCTGTGCGCTGACGCGCGTGTTGCCATCGAACTCGATGGCGGACAGCACCTCGCGGATCCGGTCGCGTATCGTCGCGATAGGCGGAAGGACCAGTTGCTGCAGGAGAACGGCTACTTCGTGCTGCGCTTTCTTGCCGAGGACGTAGGCAAGGACCTGGATGCTGTGCTCGATGCGATCCTGAGGGTGCTTGCGCGGCGTCGCCAGTCAGCAGCACGGGTCGAGCCTCTCAAATTCGTACGGCGAGGCAGTGAATGACATCGCTGACGGCCTGGTAGGCGCTCGGGACCTCGCATCGTGGCTTGACGAACACGGCTGCCGGAGCGCGGTCTTTCACAGATCAGCGGCCTCCGGGCTACACTGTCAATATGGAGTTCAAGAGGATCACGACCAATCCCCGCCAGATGGGGGGAGTTCCGTGTCTTCGCGGTCTTCGGATTCCCGTTGCGACTGTCGTTGCCCTCGTGGCTGAAGGGCAAACCACAGAGGGTATCCTCGCGCTGTACCCCGACCTCGAAGCTGACGACGTCCGCGAGGCGCTGCTCTTTGCGGCCGAAGCCGTCCGCGAACGAGCGTTGCCCCTCGCCGCCGGCGAATGAGGTTCCTGATCGACAACGCGCTTTCGCCAGCGCTCGCTGCTCTCCTGCAACAGGCCGGTCATGATGCAATCCATGTTCGCGAATTAGGATTGCAGCACGCCGACGACGAAGTGATCTTCGAGCGCGCTGCCGCCGAGCATCGAATCGTCGTGTCCGCGGATGCTGATTTCGGAACGCTGCTCGCGGTGCGTTCCTCGCGACAGCCGTCGGTCATCCAATTTCGCGGCGAGGGCAGCCGGAAGCCGGAGGCACTGGCGCGAACGCTGCTCGCGAACCTGCCCCAGCTCGTCGACGCCTTGGAGAACGGCAGCATCGTAACGTTCGAGCCAGCTCGGGTTCGAGTGCGCTTGCTTCCGATTGGCCCGCGCGGGGGCGACGAGTAGGTCAAGCTGACGGCACTTCGACACGCTGCTCAGGTCCTCGCCCGCATTGCGGCGGCATCCAATGATCGCGGAGGTCTTCACACTCTCCGACGTTATGGCGAAAGATCGATCCCTCGCCAAGAAGAAGCGCATCTAGCCTCTTCGTGGCGCTGCTCAACCCGATCGTTCCGATTCGGGTGGTGAAAACAGGGGGTCATTGCCCTGTAGCGGGCGGGAGAGTGGTCTCTTTTTGGGGTTCCAGCGGGGTTCCGCCGAGCGACGTGGTCGCGTTATGTCATGCGGTTAGCTGCGTCAAGTTGCTTTGGATCAGAGACTTGAAACCAATCGCTGTTTCGCATAACGTCGCAGGAGCTCGCGAGACCGCGCTCTTGGGCGCAGGGGGTCCGACAATGCCACCGGCCGGCAAGTCCTCTCGATAAGAATCCTGCTACAGTCGTCCCGCTCCGGGCAGACAAAACGCTCGAGGCGCGCGATGAAGAAAAACGTCCTCTCATTCTCACCCTCACGTGAGGACACACTTGATAGCCAGCTCAGGTTCGCGATTGCGAACAAGCGCCTGATTCGATCACCTACAGTCCGTCGTGCGAATCGCCGAGCCGCACGACTACGGGCTGCGGGACGGTGGACCGAAATGTTGGCGTATCAGCGGCAGAAAGCTGGGCGAAAAGATCATAAAGTCCGCGGCTGGAGATGGCTCGACATCGCAAAGATTCAGGACTGCATCGTCCTCGACGATTCGTTCAGCGGAACACGTGAGACCCCGAATCAGCAGCACCATCACTGGGATGTCCTCTACGCGCGAGTAGACCACGAGACGTGACAGCCCCAGCGACCTTCACGCCCACGACCAGTCACCCAGCGATGTCGTCGACGAACCTTTCGATTGAAATCGAGTTACTGGCCGCACCGGACGACGACCTGGTGCAAGAGGTCACCGATCTGGTGAACCGCGTCTACACCGTCGCCGAAGACGGCCTGTGGGTCCAGGGTGCCACGCGCACGACCATGGACGAAATGGCGGAGTTGATCGCGGCTGGCCAGATCGCGGTCGCCCGGCGGGATGGACTAATCGCAGGGGCGGTCCGCATCCAGCAGCTCGACGATCGCCGGGCGAGTTCGGCATGCTGGTCGCGGACCCCGTTCATCGTGGCGAAGGCATCGGCCGTCAGCTGGTCGCGTTCGCCGAGGACACGAGCCGACAGCGGGGCCTCACCGTCATGCAGCTCGAGTTGCTGGTCCCCCGCGAATGGACGCATCCGACCAAACGTTCCTGCACGCCTGGTAAACACACGCATCGGCTACCGTCCGGTGCAATCGAGCACCATCGACGAGCGGTATCCGCAGCTGGCACCGCTGTTGGCCGCACCCTGCGACTTCGTCGTCTACCAGAAAGAGCTAGTTTCGTCCGATGACCCAGACGCGCGGAATCGGCCGATAGCGAAGACTTGAGTGTGGGTTGCCCTTTTGGATTTCCCGCTCTGGGGCTAGGATAGGCACGTTCACCCTTCACATCGTCTGCTGTTCTGCGGAGGAGACATGATCCGTCTGAAAGTGAACGGCAAAGAACGAGCGTTCGACGGCGATCCCGATATGCCCCTGCTCTGGTATCTGCGCGATGTGCTCGGGCTGACCGGAACCAAGTTCGGCTGCGGAATGGCACTATGCGGCGCATGTACGGTCCACCACAATGGCCAGGCGATTCGCTCCTGCACGACTTCGCTGAAGGGAGTTGCGGGTGGAGAGATCACGACCATCGAAGGCATTGCGCCCATGCATCCCGTGCAGAGGGCCTGGATGGAGATCCGGGTTCCCCAGTGTGGCTACTGCCAGACCGGACAGATCATGCAAGCCATCGCGCTCCTCAAAGACAACAAGAATCCGAGTGACCAGGACATCGACACCGTCATGTCCGGCAATCTCTGCCGCTGCGGAACGTATGCGCGGATTCGGGCAGCCATTCACCAGGCAGCGAAGGAGACGGCATGAACATCGAGAATGTTTCCCGTCGCGGATTCCTGCGCGGTGCTCTTGCCGGCAGCGTGTTCGTCCTGAGCGCCCGCTTCGTCCCTGAAGCCTTGTGGGCTGCCCAAGGCGGAGCCGCTACTCCCCCGTTCAATCCTTCTCTGTGGCTCTCCATTGCTCCAGACGGAGTTGTGACCATCGTCGCCCATCGCTCCGAGATGGGCTGCGGCAGCCGGACCGCGTTGCCACTCATCGTCGCCGACGAACTCGATGCCGACTGGTCCAGGGTGAAGCTCGATCAGGCAATCGGCGACGCACGCTATGGCAATCAGGATACCGACGGGTCCCACTCCGTCCGCAGCTTCTTCGATGAGATGCGCTTGGTCGGCGGGACCGCGCGCGCGATGCTGATCACCGCCGCTGCGAGCCAGTGGGGCGTTCCCGCAAAGGAGTGCTCGACCGAACCGCATTCCATTGTTCACAAAGCCACGGGACGGAAGCTCGGCTACGGCCAGGTCGCTGCTGCAGCGGCAAAACTGCCGGTTCCGAAGAAGGAGGATGTTGCGCTCAAGTCACGTTCCGAGTGGCGCTACATCGGGAAAGAGAGCAATGCGATTTTCGACCTGCCGGACATCGTCACCGGCAAAGCACTCTTCGGAATGGACGCGACCATGCCTGGCATGGTCTACGCCTCCATCGAACACCCTCCTGTCCTCGGACAAAACGTCAAGTCACTCGACGACAAGCACGCGCTGAAGGTAAAGGGTGTCAGCCAGACCGTCACCATTCCCACCGTCGAGCCGCCACATCTCTTCAAACCGCTCGGCGGTGTCGCCGTTATTGCTGACAGCACATGGGCAGCATTCCAGGGCCGCAAAGCGCTCAAGGTCGAATGGGGTTCAAGCCCTCACTCCTCCTACAACTCTGCCGACTTCCGGAAAACCCTGGAGGCGACGTCGCGAAAGCCGGGCAAAGTCGTACGGAACGTCGGGGATGTGGACGCCGAATTCGCCAAGGGCGGCAAAATCATCGAAGCCGACTACTACACTCCGCATCTGGCGCACGCGGCCATGGAACCCAATGTTGCGGTGGCGGAGTTCCGTGAGGGCAAAGTGCTCGCCTGGGCGCCCACGCAGAATCCTCAGGCGGTGCAGGACACGGTGGCCAGCGTGCTCGGCATCAAGAAAGAGGATGTCACCTGCCACGTGACCCTGCTGGGCGGAGGCTTCGGACGCAAGTCGAAGCCCGACCAGGTGGCGGAAGCGGCAGTCCTGTCGAAGCAACTCGGCAAGCCTGTCAAAGTGGTCTGGACTCGCGAAGACGACATCCGCTTCGACTACTTCCATTCCGTGGCGGCGATGTACATGAAAGCTGCAATCGGACCCGATGGCAAGCCAACCGCCTGGCTGCAGCGCACAACGTACCCACCCATCGGTTCGACGTTCGATGCCAAGACAAGGTACGCCGACGACGAGATGGGGCTCGGATGGAACAACCTGCCATTCGACATCCCCAACCATCGCGCCGAAAACGGACCGGCCGACTATCATGTCCGGATCGGATGGCTGCGCAGCGTTGCGAACATCTATCACGCGTTTGCCATTCACTCCTTTGCCGACGAGCTCGCCAAATCGGCAAACAAGGACTCCGTTCAATATCTGCTCGATTTGATCGGCCCGGGACGGATCGTCGAGCTGAATCTGAAAGGTGACGAAGCCGAAGAGGCAAAGACATATCCGCTCGATACCGCCCGCCTGCGTCGGGTTGTCGAAGTTGCAGCGGAGCGTTCCGGCTGGGGCAAACGCAGCCTTGGCAAAGGCCGCGGAATGGGCATTGCCGCCCATCGCAGCTTCCTCACCTACGCAGCCACTGTTGTAGAAGTCGAGGTCGACAACAAGGGCGAGGTCCACATCCCGAATGTGTGGACAGCGGTTGATGCCGGCACGGTCGTGGCTCCCGACAACGTCCGCAACCAGTTTGAGGGCGCGGCGGTATTCGCAACCAGCCTTGCGCTGTTCAGTGAAATCACCGCGACGAACGGCACGATCGACCAGGGCAACTTCAATCAATACCAACTGGCGCGCATGAACACTGCGCCGCGACAGATCGACGTGCACATCGTGAACAGCGACGCCCCGCCCGCCGGAGTCGGTGAGCCAGGTGTCCCGCCATTCGCGCCGGCGTTATGCAATGCCGTTTTTGCGGCAACGGGAAAGCGAGTCCGCGAGTTGCCGTTGTCGAAAACGAAGCTGGTGTGAGCAATTCGTTCTGGGCCGCTGGTCAGCCTTGCCGGTTCGACCGCGACGTGAGAACCCACTGCACGATCGCATGCAGCTCCGCATCTGGCACCGCCGGGTTCGGCGGCATCGGAATGTCACCCCACACACCGGCACCGCCGTCGCGGACCTTCTGCTCCAGCATCTGCGCGGCGTCGCCTCGTCCCTGATACTTGGCGGCGACGTCTTTGAACGACGGGCCGACCACTTTCGTGTCCACCGCGTGGCACGCGGTGCATCCATACTTCGCGAGCTTGCTCAACGGATCCGCCGCCTCCGGTTGAGACGCACCTGGCGCGGCCGGCGCAACCGCCGTCGCACCGCATTCGACGCGAGATCTTCATATGACGTCGTTGGCACCACCGCGGGGACGGGCTGCGCCTTGAGATAGCGCACGATCATCCACACACCTTCGGCGCCCAGGACGCCGCCATATGCGGGCATGCCCTTCGGGCGTCCATAAAAGATCGACTGAAAGATTTCCTGGTCGGCGCCCCCGTAGCGCCAGCGGCCGTCAACCAGGCTCGGGCCCACCCAGCCGAGAGCGCCACCGCCGTGGCAACCATCGCAGCTCATCGAGCTGAAGAGTCCCTGACCCGCTGTCACATCGCTCGCGGACCGTGCCGGCGGCACCACGAGCTGGCCCGCTGGCGGCGCGACGCCGCCCGCGGCAACGTGCGCTTCGTAGCGGATGGCGGGAATGGTGGCGTTTCCGGCGTCTGTTTTCGGCAGCCGATGCCGAAGACTGAGATCGCCAGAATCAGCGCGCCAGTCGCTCGAGTCGAGACTCATGCGCTCCGCGACAGTCTATCCGAGGGGCTTCGCCCCCGGACTCCCCACACGCTCTCTCGCGCGCCGCTTCGCCGGCGCGCTCCGTTCGCGTGGCTCGCTCCGACGCTCGCTCGCACGCGGCTCGCTCCGCTGGGTTTGGATACGTTCACAGCCCGAAGATCCACACGATGCCGCCCTGGCTCGTATGGCGCCCGATGTCCTTCATGAAATCCGCGGGTGGCCGCACATCCGCGGGATCGTCCGAGCGCACATCCCCCGAGAGCAGGAACGGGTCACCGCCGAATCCTGCGTAGACGGCAACGTATTGCTTGCCATCCGGTCCGCGATACGTGATCGGGTTGCCGACGACGCCCGATCCCACTTTGAATTTCGACAGGAGCTTCCCGGTTCTGGCGTCGACGGACTTGAACCATCCATCGAGTGTCCCGTAGAACGCGACGTCGCCGGCCGTCACGAGCGAGCCGCTCCAGGCGGGATAACGCTCGGTGACCTCCCACACCTTCTTACCCGTGGCCGCATCCCACGCCATGAAGGCGCCCATGTGGCCGCCCGGGCCGGCGTGGTACGGCGATCCGGCTCCCATGTACGGGACGCCCCGCAGACGTGTCGTCCGAGTGGCTTCGAAGTCCATGCACAGATTGTTGGTCGAGGTGTAGAAGAGGCCCGTGTGCGGCGAGTACGCGCCGGGTGAGGCCGGACTCACGCCACCTTCGAGGCTCGGACAGATGTCCTTGACGTTGCCCTTCGATGCACCGGTCTGCTTGGCCGGGTCGAGCACCGGGCGACCACTCTTCAAGTCGATCTCCTTCGCCCACGTGACCCGCACGTACGGCGGCGCCGCCAGCAGCTCGCCCGTCGCCCGGTCGAGGGTGTACTGAAATCCATTCTTGTTGAAGGACACGAGCGTCTTGCGGACTGTGCCGCCGATCTTCAGGTCCGCGAGAATCATCGTCGCGACCGCGTCGTAGTCCCAGTTGTCGTGCGGGGTGAACTGGTACGCCCACACGAGCGCGCCGTCGGACGGCCGCCGCGCGAGCACGCTCGACGTCCACTTGTTGTCGCCCGGGCGCTGCTCCGGGTTGTAGGGCGAAGGATTGCCGGTGCCGTAGTACACCAGGTCGAGCTCCGGGTCATACGACATCCAGCCCCACACAGGAGCACCGCCGGTCTTCCAGCCATCCTTCGGCCAACTCGACTGACCGAGCTCGGTCCCCTGGTCGTAGCGTGGCTTGAAGGTGCCGGCCCTCACCAGCATGTCGGCATCCGGACCGATGTTGTGCGCGGTCCACAGAATCCTGCCGGTTTTGAGGTCGAGGCCTTTCACCCAACCGTAGATGCCAAACTCACCGCCCGAGGCGCCGACGATCACGCGGTCCTTCACCACGAAGGGCGCCATCGGTGTGGTTTCGCCTTCCCCGACGTCGGCGATCGCCGTATTCCATACTTCGCGCCCTGTGCGCGCATCGACTGCGACGGTGTGGCCATCGAGCAGGTTGTAGATGATCTTGCCGTCGGCGTAGAAGGCGCCGCGGTTGATGACATCGCAACACGAGATGCCGATCGCATTCGGGCTGACGGCCGGCCGGTACTTCCATTTCAGTGGATAGCCTTCCTGCTTCAGATCGAACGCGTACAACACATTCGGATACGGCGTGACGACATACATCGTGTCGTTCACGACCAGCGGTTGACCTTCATGTCCGCCAAGGACGCCGGTGGAGAAAGTCCAGACGGGGTGCAGCCCCGTGGCGTTCTTCGAATTGATGAGTGCCAGACCGCTGTAACGCGTGGATGCGTAGTCCTTCGCGGGCATCGGCCATTGGCCGTCTTCGTCCAGCGGCGTCGGTGCCGGCGGCGAACGCGAACAGAGAGATGGCGGCGGTGATGAACGATAGCGCACGCGCGAGTCGGTGTGAGTTGCCTTGCACGTGCTCCTCCCTCGCCACTTGATTTGCGGCTACTCTACCAGGGTCAGCCTTCTCCCGGCGAGCTCATCGAGGCGGTCAAATCCCGGGTATTCGGCACGCAGGTCAGTCACGAGGAGGAGCGATGCGCAGCATGTGGACGACGCGCGTTTGCGTTGTTGGCGTTGTGTGCCGCCGGACCGAGCGCCGAGCAATGGCCAGACTGGCGCGGACCGTCGGCATCCGGAGTCTCGAGCGAGCCGAAGCTGCCTGTTCGCTGGAGCGATAGCGAGAACATCGCCTGGAAGTCATCGCTGACCGGACTGGGCATTTCCTCCCCTATCGTCTGGGGGGACCTCGTGTTCGTGACCTCGCAGCTCGGGAACGGTGTCGTGCGCCAGGGTCCACGGCTGGTGCAGAGCGGAAATCCGCTTGATTCGGGTGAGCGCGCCCTGGGCACCGGGCCGACTGACGCTGCCGGCAAAGTCACGTTCATCGTCAGCGCGTTCGATCGAAACAACGGCCGTCCAGCGTGGGCATTCGAACTTCCGGCCGAGGGGCCGCTTCCGTCGGTGCACGAGAAACACAATCTCGCGTCGCCGAGTCCCGTGACGGATGGCGAGCGCGTCTACGCATGGTTCGCGACCGGGCAAATCGTCGCCCTCGACCTTGCGGGAAAGCTCGTGTGGAAGAAACACCTCGGCGCCGACTACGGGCCTTTCGAGATCAACTGGGGCCATGGAAGTTCGCCGGTCGTCTACAAGGACCGAATCATCCTTCTCTGCTACCACGAGAAAACGTCGTACTTGCTGTCGCTCGACGCGAGGACGGGCGAGGTGAGGTGGAAAGCCGACGCACCGGCCGGCGTCATCTCGTACAGCACGCCGCTGGTGGTCGAGACGGGCGGCAAGACCGAAATCATCGTGAACTCCAGCATCGGTGTGAGCGGTCACGATTTCTCGACCGGCGAGCGGCGATGGCACTTCGAAGAGGCGAACCGTTTTCCAGTTCCATCGCCCGTCTTTCATGACGGCGTCGTGTTTCTGAGCCGGGGCTATCGAAGCAGCCCATTCATGGCCATCCGACCCGGTGGAACCGGAGATGTCTCGGGAACGAACGTCGTGTGGAGGGTCGCGTCCGGAGCGCCGTATATCTCGTCGCTCCTCTATTACGACGGCTTGATCTACATGACCGGCGACGTTGGCGTGCTGACAGTTGCGGACGCCAAGTCAGGCGAACGGGTCCACCAGGAGCGAGTCGGAGGCGTCTACACCGCGTCGCCGGTCGCTGGCGACGGCAAGGTCTATCTCTCGAGCGAAGACGGGGAGACCATCGTGCTCGCCGCCGGCCGGACACCAAGCGTTCTCGCGCGCAACCAGCTCAATGCACGGCAGCTTGCTTCGCCGGCCATCGCTGGCGGGCGCCTGTTCGTACGATCGGACCAGGCGCTGTTTGCGATCGGGAAATGACCCTGGCTGATCAGAGCGTCTCGCCTCGCGGGTGATTGTCGTGGGCATCATCGCGGGCGACGAGGAGATCTTTCCGACAGAATGAGTCAGGACACGGGATCGGCCTTCCTCGAAGATCCCAAGGGACTCGAGCGCCAGGTCACAAGGGTCCCGGCCGCAGCCTAGACCTCACGCTGCCATCGGTCCACCCAGCTCGCTATGGTCGAGCCGCATTAGTGCCGCGCTCGAACTCGCGTCCAGCAGATGCCATGATCCAGAGATCCGTCGAGAGACGGCGATCACCCTGGAGGAACCATGCGCATTGTCGTGCTGGGCGGCGGATTCGGTGGCGTCACGACCGCGCGCCACCTGGAGCGACTCCTGCGAGGGATCGCGGACGTTGAAATCACGCTCGTGAGCCGCGAGAACTTCTTCGTGCTCACGCCGCTCCTGTTCGAGGCTTGCTCTGGACGGTTGGAACTGCGGCACTGCGCGCAGCCGATCCGCGCCGCGCTCCGACGCACCCGCTTCGTCCAGGCAACGATTGAAGGTGCTGACGTGCAGCGGCAGATTGCTCGAGCCGTTAGCCGCGAGGGTGCCACATATGAGCTGCCGTACGACTACCTCGTCGTCGCTCTCGGCGCGTCTACCAACGAGCAGCTGATTCCTGGTTCCTCGAATGCCTTCACGTTCAAGACCATGGCCGATGCGCTGGTCTTGAGAAATCACTTGATCGAACAGCTCGAACGCGCCGATGCGGCGTCCGATTCGACGACGCGACGGAGCTGTCTGACGGTCGCCGTGATCGGGGGCGGCCTTGTTGGCGTGGAGCTGCTGGGCGAGCTGACCGCGTTTGCTGACGACGTGCTGCGGTTCTATCCGCGCATCCGACGAGACGAGATCCGCTTCCAGCTGTTCGAGGCCGGCCCGCGCATTCTCCCCGAGATCGATGAGCGACTGGCGGCCGTGGCCAGTGGCGTGCTCCAGCGGCGCGGCGCAGACGTGCGTGTGGCGACGCCCGTTCGCTCGATCGAGGCCGGACGTCTGCATCTCACAAACGACGACATCGAGGCGGGTACCATCGTGCTGGCCGCAGGGATCGTACCGAGCGCCATCGCGAGCGCAATTCCGGTCGTACATGATCCGCGCGGCCGAATCGCCGTCGACGGGACGATGCGGAGCCGTAGCCATCCGCAGGTGTGGGCACTGGGTGACTGCGCGGCAATCCCTGGGCCGGACGGCCGCCCGTATCCAGCGCTCGCGCAGCACACCGTGCGCGAGGCGCGACAGCTCGCGCACAACATCCGACGCGTCATCGACGGGCGCGCCCCAGCGCCGTTCGTCTTTCGACCGCTCGGCACCATGGCGTCGCTCGGGCATACGCGTGCTGTTGCGCGCGTCTTCGGCCTCCCCCTCACCGGGTTCGCCGCCTGGTGGATCCGCCGGACGTACTACCTGTTCCAGATGCCGCGCTGGGATCGGCGGCTTCGCATCGTCCTCGACTGGACGGTGGCACTGTTCTTCCGGCCGGACATTACCGAAGTGGAGTTGCGCGTCGAGCGGGAGCAGGTGAGGCAGGCTCTGGGTGCCGCGGCCAGCGGACGCGGCATGCAGGTGCAGCGCGCACCTTCTCCGCGTTCGTAAGGTCGGCCCCGCTGATCTCTATCGGGCGCGCATCGAGCGGCGAAGCTCGGCGCCGCGGGCGACGCTTCGCTTCCAACGATTGCAGGAGTAGAATTCGAACCCTCCACGGATCGGGTGGTTCTGGGAAGCGCCGCGAAGTGTGGGGAAGGAATAGTGGATGTCCACCTCTGGGTATGACCTCCTGACTATCGGTGGTGGCCTCGGAGGCGCGGCCTTGGCCCTGGTCATGGCCAGGGCGGGAGCGCGAGTCCTCGTTCTCGAGCGTGAGCCGACGTTTCGAGATCGCGTGCGTGGAGAATTCCTTCCGCCATGGGGCGTGGCCGAGGCGGAGCAGCTTGCCATCTCAGATCTGCTTCGACAGTGTGGGCACACCGTGCCCTCCGTCGAAATGGGACTGGGCCGTCCACGCGACCTCCCAAGCACGACGCCGCAGGGTCTGCCTGCCATAGGCTTCAGTCATCCTGAAATGCAGGAACTGCTACTACAAGCTGCCGTCAGTGCTGGCGCCCACGTCCGACGTGAGGCCGTGGCTACGGCTGTCGAGCCGGGTAAGACCACGCAAGTGCAGGTCCAGCAACCGGGCAGCCGTCTCGAGACATTCTCTGCGCGCCTTGTGGTCGGGGCTGACGGTCGTCATTCCGGTGTCCGCAAGTGGGGGCGCTTTCCGGTCACGCGTGACGCGCATCCGTTCTTGTTCGCGGGTGCTTTGCTGAAGGGTCTCGCTGCGCCGCACGATGTGGCGTACTACTGCTTCAATCCGGCTGTGGCCATGGCTGCGGCCAGCGTGTACGAAGGCGCGGATCGCTTTCGCGCGTATCTCGCATATCCCGATGATGGCGTCGATCGTTTGCAGGGCGAGCAATCACTGCGGCGGTTTCTGGACTACTCCAGACAGACGACAGCATTCCCCAATGTTTACGATGGTCCTCTTCACCTCATCGGTCCCCTCGCGTCATTTTCCTGTGACGAAGATTGGGTCGAATATCCGTACCACGAAGGTGTCGCGCTCATTGGGGATGCGGCCGCCACCAGCGACCCCGCGTATGGCCAAGGCATGTCGTTGACGCTGCGGGACGTACGCACGCTCAGCGAAAAGCTTCTGAGCGATAGCCAGTGGGATGTCGCGGGCAATGCGTACGCCTCGGAACACCATCGGTATTTTTCCGTCATCCACACTTCCTGCGGCTGGTTACGACAGATGTTTCAGGAGCAGGGACCCGAAGCCGATCAGCGGCGTGCCACAGCGTTACCCCTGATAGCCGCGGACCCTACTCGGATTCCCGACCACATCATGAGCGGGCCGGAGCTTTCAATCGACGATAGCGTCCGTTCGCGTTTTTTTGGCCAGTCGGAGAACGGCAACCCGGCACGCCCTGTCAACTCATAGTTCGCGCAGGGACGACCAGCGTCCACAATGACCAGAAATCCGTATGAAGTCGTGCGGATATTCATGATCCGGTGTCGAGTCTGGCGATGCTTGTGCGGAAACCCACGCTCCCCACTCATTAGCACGGAGGGAAGTACAAAGACGGGGAGACCATCGTGCTCGCCGCCGGCCGGACACCAAGCGTTCTCGCGCGCAACCAGCTCAATGCACGGCAGCTTGCTTCGCCGGCCATTGCTGGCGGACGCCTGTTCGTACGATCGGACCAGGCGCTGTTTGCGATTGGGAAATGATTCGGCTGCGCTGACGATCGACGTGTGGGGCAGGGACACCGACCCATGGTAGTGTAAGCGGCGCAGTCGGGTTCATCCCACTCAACATGCCCTTGCAATCGCGCTGGATCGGACGGTTCGCGTCTGGTTGCCTCGCGCTCGTTGTGGCGGCCATGGCGGGTGTCTCGCCGAGCGCGGCAGGTCTCTGGATCTTCAGTACGGTCGGCACCGAACCCGACCCGCTGGTCGGGCCGTTTCCGCTCTCCGTCCGTCCCGGCCAGACAACTTCGGTCGGCGTCTCGCTGTTCACCGGTCAAGGTCACTGGTTTCGTCAAACCCACTGTCAGTTGTTGCGTAGACGCGACCACCGGAGCTCAGGTCACGCCTGCCGGCCTGACGATGAGTTTCCGGCTACCCATGCTGGGCGGACGTGCGGGCCGCGGCCGCGGCTACTCGCCGGGCATCTACCTGTCGCCTGGAGCGACCGAGGTGGTGACGTTGACGGTCGCGGCCGACACCAGCGCCGCGCCCGGGCAGTACACCGTCAAGATCTCCGCCTCGCACCCTGCCATGGGAGCGAGCGAGCAGACGATCTTCGTCAACGTGCTTGGTCCAACGCCGGCGGACGACACGGTCACGCCCTGCAGCTCGCAGGTCAACAACGTCGTCGTCGGGAACGGTACCCCGCCTGTCGCCGAGGTGCTGCCGGCCAAGAGCGCGACGGATTCGGTGTTCGGCGTCAAAGCGGCGAACCAGGGCAAGACGAGCTTTCAAGTGGGCGCCCAGACGACCGACGGCAGGAACGGGTGGATGATTGCGCTCGAGCGCCAGGATCCGGTTCCGCAGTCTCCGCTGAAGATCAACGAGGCGATCATCGCGTTGTCGAACGAATCGCCTGGAGATAAGGACCTGTGGACCGTGAACGGTGCCGCGTGCGGGACCGCGTCGTCGCCGCAACACCTCCACGTGGCTCAGGGGCAGAGCGCGCGGATTACGATCTCGAAGTCCGCGGTGACCTCGCTCGCGCTGAAGCGCGACGTCTGCGCGCAGTGGTTCATCATCTGCTGGTCGAGCTACTCTCAACCGGTCGCCGTCTTCTCGCAGCCCACGTTCTGGTCGTTCGTCGGCGGACGCGTGGTGACTCTCCGCTGGTTCCGCAGCAGCTGACCCGGTCCGGAATCGATCTATCTCAAGAGCGGCGCGCACTCGTTGGCCGTCACGGTCCGGAAGTACGTCCACGACCGCTCCGTCTGGCAGATCCGCGCCTTGTTGCCCGCCGCGTCCATCTCCTGCAGCGCGTGCGCCCGCGCGAACTCTCGCTCGGAGTACCGGCCAGATCATCTTCCAGTCTTCATCGTGCTGCATGATCTCGAGGATGTGGTATTCGAGGACACCTTCGGCGACCTGCGTCGCCGTCTTCGATCCGGGCGCCGGCACGCCCAGGTTCGTCAGCATCGTCTTCACCGTCGCGGGCAGATCCGTTCTCTTGGGATCGCTGGCCGTATCGGTGGCGCGCGTGGCCGCCGCGTCCGGGCTCAGGAACTTGGGATCCTGCAGCCGGACATCGAGGTACTCGAGAACGGCCGCGGCGTATTCGTCGTGACGGGTTTCGCTGTACTGCTTGGGCATGTCGAGCAGCTTTGAGATTTGCAGCTCTTCGGCGGTCCGCAACTTCTCGAGAAAGAGAGCGATATCGCCTTCGGTGCCGCTCAGCGCTTTCTCGCCCACGGCAATCGTCCCTTCGACCACCTTGGTCATCGCTTCGATGATCTCCTTCCCTTCGGGGAAGATGATCTTGAAGCCGATCGGCAAGAGCTGTTTGAAGATCTCCTTGGCGATGGCGTCGGCCGAGTTTCCTCACAACTCCCATTCGCTTCTTGCTCTCAGTTCACCCACACTGATCGACGAATCTCGATTCGGCCGTGTTCCTCGCTGAACCGTGACGCGATCGCGTGTGCAACGCGCGCACAGTCACGCACGTTGCCGCGAGTTTCCATCGAAAGGAGGGACCTTTTTTACTTCGAGACCGCAGTCGAGCCGGTGCTATCATCGCCCTACCCCCTCATCCAAAGCAGGCGCCTTGCAGCACGCGCTTTCGGATAGGCGGGGCCTATCACGTCGAGCCGTCGCTCAACCGCGTGACCGGCCCCGGCGGAAGCAGTCGCCTCGAACCGAAGGTGATGCTGGTGCTCGTGTGTCTGGCCGACCATGCGCCGCACGTGGTCCCGAAAGACCGCCTGCTCCACGCCGCCTGGCCCGACACCGCCGTCACCGACGATGTCCTCACCCGTGCGATCTCCGAGCTTCGGCGTCTGTTCGAGGATGACCCGAAGCAGCCGCGGGTCATCGAGACCATCCCGAAAAGCGGCTATCGGTTGATTGCACCAGTCGAGAGCCTTCCGGGCGAACGCGAGGTGGTGCCGACAACGCTGCCGACGAGTGAAACGCACGGGGCGGACCTACTGCCTGCACAAGAGAGCCAAGCGCGGAGGCTCGAGCGGTGGCCTCGCCGCCTGATCGTCGTCGGAGTTGCGGGCGTTGTCGTTGCGGCGCTGGCCAGCGTCTGGCTGCATCGAGCCCCTCGAACGCCCCCCACGCCAGCGATGCGCGTTGTCCCCCTCACCGCGATGAACGGCTCGGAGTATGGGGGCGCGTTTTCGCCTGACGGTCGTCAGGTCACGTTCGCGTGGGACGGCGAGGAACAAAACAACTTCGACATCTACGTGAAGCTTGTAGGGTCCCCGGAGGTGCGCCGGCTCACGACGGATCCCGGCATCGACCTCGCCAGCGTATGGTCGCCGGACGGTCGCCAGATCGCGTACGCCCATGCTGGACCGCCCTCTACCGGCACCTGGCAGGTCCGTGTCATGTCGTCGCTTGGGGGCGCCGATCGCAAGATCAGTGATTTCCCCACCTGGCTGGGGGCGGTCTGGTCACCGGACGGTCGCTACCTGGCGGCAGGGCGCGCGGGGCCGCCCGACGCGGCGCACCCCACGAATGGCATTTATCTGATTCCCGTGGAAGGCGGCGAGCCGCGTGCCATCACGCGACCACGGGCGCCGGGAGTGGACCAGTCGCCCGCGTTTTCACCGGATGGGCATCGCCTCGCGTACGCCTCGTGTCAAGACGATTGGCGCAGCTACTGTCATGTCGAGGTGGTGGAATTGGATGCGGCATTTGCCGCGGTCGGTGCTCCGCGTCGACTCACCGACCTGCTCGCGATGGGCAGGAGTAATATTGCCTGGAGCCGGGACGCCACCTTCGTCATCTTCAATGCGGAGGAAGTTCAACTCAACTACCTGTGGCGGGTTGGAGTGGACGGCGAGCACCCCCCCGAACGCATCGAGACGGCGGGCGTCAATGCGTTCTTCCCGACGATCAGCCCCAGCGGTGATCGCCTGGCGTTTTCCCGAGTCAGCCATGACCGCGACATCTACCGATTCCAGCCTGGCCGAGCCGCCCAGCCCGTCGCGCGGTCGTCGGTGGCGGACGACGCCCCGCAATTCTCGCCGGACGGCCGGCGGATCGCGTTCTGCTCGCTGCGATCGGGCGATGCAATGCACGTGTGGGTTGCCAACTCTGATGGATCATCGCCGGAGCAGCTGACGCATGGCCCAGGTCCATTTCAGTGTGGGCCGTCGTGGTCACCCGATGGCCGGCAGATCGCGTTCGAATCGCAGGCGGCGGATGGACACCCTCATATCTGGACGGTTGACAGCGAAGGGGGCACACCGCGGCAAATAACCAGGGACGCTGGTGACCAGATGGACCCCACCTGGTCGCGCGACGGCGAATGGATCTACTTTTCGTGGACGCGGGCGAATGATCGAGACATCTGGCGCACGCAGATTCGAACCGGGTCGAAGGCGCGGGTCACGCGCGGCGGCGGGTTCGTGGCGCACGAGTCGGCCGACGGCGCGACGCTGTTGTACATACCTAAGGCCGTGGAGTCGCCGCTCGTGGCGCAACCTCTTGCCGGCGGCGCACCCCACACCGTAATCGCGTGCGTGGGCGGCACGGCGTTTTCCGTAACTCCGGCCGGTGTCTACTACATACCCTGTTCGCGCAACCCGCAAACGCCGGACCCTGATCCGCTCGTGCGTCTGTTGGATCCAGCGACGGGTAAGGATCGCGAAGTTGGGAGGCTGGAAAAGTTCGAGTGGGACATTCTGCCGTCAAGCTTCGCGGTATCGGCGGACGGACGAACCATCCTGTACGGACGGCTCGTCAGAGATGGATCCGACCTGATGATGATCGAGAACTTCAGATGACGCGGATAGCCCGCCGCGACCGCTCTGATCGAGGAAGACGCCCAGGAAATCGACGTTCAGCGCGTCGAGCCGAAGCTTCGACGGGTCCTGGTAGGAGGTGTCGAGCGTCTGTCGCGTAAAGGTCACCAGGACCTCGTTGGTCATCGTCGGGCGGCCACACGCTTTCACCTCGCTGACAAGGTTCAGGTCTCGGAGGTTTTGTTACACGCTTTAAGCGAATGGCCTTTGAACATTCAACATTGAGCAGTGAGCGGTGAGCATTGACAAGAATCAGCCGTTTGAGTCGCCCGAAGGCATGATTTAGTCGGCCGGCCCTGGATATCACGGACACCGATCACGGCACGGTCAGCGTCAATACCCGTCCCGCCCAGTCGCAGCCACAGCTTTGCCCCTGTGAATCCGGAAGAGTGTGACGAAGTAGAGAACCGCCAGCGGAAACCCGAGGATCCACCACGTGAATGCGATTTGGAGGCTCGCGTGCGGTGCGCTGGCGTTGTATGCCGTCAGCGAGCGCGCGGGCTCGTCGATAGCTTTGAGCATCACTGGAAAGAGGCACGCGGCAGTCGCAGTCAGCATGCCGGTCAGGAATGCGCACGACCCGAGAAATGCGGGCAAGTCACGTCGTGTCCTGAGGCTGAGGCCCACGGTCACGAGGCCCGCGAGGGCGACCAGCACGAGCAGCCATGCCAGTGGCCGCCCGCTCAACGCTAAGAAGAGATCCGGATTGACGATCCAGGTCGACACCGTCGCCACGGGCCAAAGGATCGCGAGAGTACCTGTAGAGAATGGCGGCGGCGGTGCGACTGCGAGCCTGCACGGCGCCATCCGTCCTCCACACCAGGAACGTGGCGCCGTGCCCTGCGAGGGCCAGCAGACCGAAAACGCCTGCGAGGATCGTGTACCAGTCGAGGATGCCGACCGGCGGCTTCGTGGTGAAATCGGTGAAGAGTGACAGGGAAAAATAGCCTTCAGCGTCCATCGGCAGCCCACGAACCAGATTCCCTAACGCCGCACCGAACAGCACCGGCAACAGCGTGCTCCCGGCGCTGAACACGAAATCCCACGCCGTCCGCCAGAGCGGGTCCTCGATGTGGCTTCGGAACTCGATAGCGACGCCTCGGAGGATGAGCGACCACAGCACCAGAAAGATCGCGAAATAGAAACCAGACAGCCCGGATGCGAGCACTGGCGGAAACGCGACGAACAAGGCTCCACCCGTGGCCAGGAGCCACACTTCGTTGCCGTCCCAGAAGGGACCGATGGCCCCGAGCACTTGCCGGCGCTCTCGATCCGAACGCGCCACGAACAGATGCACGACGCCGGCACCCAGGTCGAATCCATCGAGCACCACATATGCGGTGAGCATCACGGCAGCAATGGCGAACCAGATCTCAACCAAGGTGCGCCTCCGCTGACCCGTGCGGCCCATGCCCATCGAGCGACCCCGGGCCGTGAGCGATCTCGCGGCCGATCAGAAAGAGGAACAGGATTCCGAGCACGAAGTACAAGCCGGCGAAACCGATCAGCGTGAACAGCACCGTGCCTGAATGAACCGTGGGGCTGGCGCCCTGCGACGTTCGCATCAGGCCGTAGACCAACCAGGGTTGCCGTCCCAACTCCGCCGTCATCCATCCCGCCGTGTTCGCGATGTATGGAAATGGAAACGCGAGCATCAGGATCCACAGCATGGGCCTGCTCCGGAGCAGCGCGTCGTGCCACAGAAGAAGCGCCGCGGCGCTCATCACGACGATGAACAGCGTGCCCAGCCCTGCCATCACGTGGAAGGTGTAGTAAAGGAGCTCGATGTTGTCCGGCCAGGTATCCTGGGGAAACTGGTCGAGTCCGGCGACATGCGGCGTGGAACGTGCCGTACGCAAGAAAGCTGAGGAAGCCTGGCACGACGATCGGATTGTCCAACCGCTTTTCTCTGATGTTCGGTTGACCGATCAAAACGATGCCGGCCATGGGCCCGCTCTCGAAGCGTCCTTCCATGGCCGCCAGGCTCGCCGGCTGGTGCTGCGCGACGAGCTTGGCCTGTCGATCGCCCGTCGGAAACGCGACCAGCACACTCGAGACGACACCGGCGATGACACCCACACGAAGGAAGCGACGGGCCTGATCCTGATGACTCGCTTGCAGCGCGTAGTACGCGCCAACGGCAGCCATCACGAAAGACGCTGTCACGACCGCAGCGACCATGGTGTGGGCGTACTGCGCGAGGGTCCAGGGGCTCAACAGGAAGGACCAGAAGTCGGCCAGATAGAGCGCGCCGTTGGCGCCAACGCGATGGCCGATCGGGTACTGCATGAACGCGTTCGTGCAGACGATGAAATAGCCTGACAGCCAGCTGCCCGCGAAGAGAACCAGGGCCGCCAGGAAATGGCCTCGTCGCCCGAGCCGGCGCTCACCGAACACGAGCAGGCCGAGAAAGCTCGACTCGAGAAAGAAGGCGAAGAGTCCTTCCATTGCCAGCGTCTGGCCGATCACACCGCCTGCGTACTTCGAGAACGCCGCCCAGTTCGTGCCGAACTGGAACTCCATGGGGATGCCGGTCACAACCCCCACGGCGAAATTGATGCCGAAGATCCTGATCCAGAAGCGCGCGGCGTCGTCCCATCGCGTGTCTCCGCTCCGGAGGCCGGCGGCCTTCATCACGACGATGAGCAGCGCCAGCCCCATCGTCAGCTGCGGGAACAGGTAGTGGTAGACGATCGTGAATGCGAACTGCAGCCGATGCCAGACGAGAGGATCGCTCACTGGAAATTACCTGTGGGTTCACTCTACCGCAAGTGCGGCGGCCGCTCGAAGCGTCCTCCTCGGATGCGGGCCCGTAATGTTCCCATTTCAAGCGTCGCAAACACCGCTACACGACAGCAGCATTCGCCGCGCGATGACGGAATTGACGGTTCCAGCGCGCGTACCTTGCTGACACACCCCGGGCCGTGACGCCAACTCGGGTTCCCGCTATCGGTTACAGAGGTCACTCGACCGACGCCGCGCGGGCAACGCATTTGCTGTCTTCACCAACCAGGGCTCAATGAGCCTTCATGGAGGAGGATACAAGTGCGCGCGAAGAAGGCAACGACGCCGTCGCGATCGATTCGCTATCTGCTCTACGCCGACAGGACCCTTCAAAGGCTCTCCTTGCGAAGGCTATCTGTTCGCCGGAAGAAGGCGAACAAGCCGTCGCGATCGAGTGGAGTGAAAAAGAACACTGCACGCGGGACGAGTCGATCCGCGAAAGCGGCCAAGGCTTGCCCCCGTGACGATGGCGTCCCCCTCTTTACCGCGCATCGACCGATGGGTTGTGGGCGGGGTCGCTTGCGCGGTGGGCATCG
The DNA here is from genome assembly GCA_963786615.1 of uncultured Acidobacteriota bacterium. Taxonomy (GTDB): domain Bacteria; phylum Acidobacteriota; class Vicinamibacteria; order Vicinamibacterales; family 2-12-FULL-66-21; genus CAWAZT01. The sequence continues at coordinate 98,816 of CAWAZT010000006.1, read as the reverse complement.
CAGCGCTCATTGGTGTAGGCAGCCCCTCTCAGCAAGTTGATCGCTCGAGCGCAACGATGGCGGCGGACGCCTACCGGCGCGCGAGAAAGATGCGGCGCCGCTGCCACAGCGTGAAGCCCGCGGCAAAGGTCTCGACTGCAAATGCGCGGACGCGTGCGACGGCCACGTCGACTGGAAGCGCCCGGACGACGGAAGCGGCGAAGCCGCCGGCTGTTGACGTGAGACCGGACGCCGAACACCCGGCACCAACGTCCAACGCGGTTCGGTCAGAATGCGGCGCTCGTCACGATTGAGGGGTGCCTGCAGGCTCGTGATGACGCCTTCTGGTTGAAGGACACCTCCGGCGAGGACGCGCCGCAATCGCGCAGCTGGAAATCGGGCTTTCTGAAGAAGCACTCGTCGTCGCTGGAAGTCGTGGATGCGAACGACGCGCTGAAACTCGCGAAGTTCGTCGGGCAGCGCGTCGCCGCCACGGGAATCAGTCGCCGACCGCCGGATGCGGGCGCATCTGCTGCAACGCGTGGCGGCCACCTGCGGCTGAGGCGCCACTCATTCACCCTTCCGGCGTGAACCACTCCGGCGCGGGTCCGGCCGCGGCCTCGATCGCGGGCACGAACGTCCGATCGAACTCGGCGACGATCGCCGCCATGTTGTCGACGAGCTTCTGCCAGTGCGCGGCGTCACCGATCCGGTATTGCATGCCTTCGAGCGCGCGCTTCGAGACCGGGAGCCGCAGCCGTGCGCTGAATCCAACGCCGGTCACGGCGAAGCTGCCGCTCAGGCTCTTGCTCCACGTCCCGACATCCAGGCTGATCTCGACGGTCAGGTTGCCCGGCGTCCGGCGGCGCAGCGTGAACGTGCCGCGCTCGGCCTGACAGTCGTAGCCCATCGGCTTGAAGGCGCGCACGAGCACCGGCTTCTTGGGTCCCGTCGTGTCGGCAAAGCTGGTGGTCTGGAGCGCTTCGAGCGCCGGCGGCAGATCGTGCGGCAGCGCGGCGCGTTCGACGACCTCGGCGAGGCGCGCCTTGTAATCGGTGATGACCTCGCTCACGGCCTGGGCGACCTCGGGCGACGGCCGCGCGAACTGCGGAGGCGCTGTTGCGCGTCGCCCGCGGCGAGCGGTACCTGCACGGTGCTCTTGATCTTCCCGCACGCGGCGAGCACGGCGGCGACACGCTCGGGGAGCGGCGGAAGTTTCTTGCCGGCCGGATCCGCGTCGACGCTCGTCAGCGCGCTCACGCCACGGTTGCGTCCGTTGACCCACCACGAGTCGGTGACCATCACGCCAGGATCGATGGGCGCCAGGTTGCCGAGCGGAAACTGGACGCCGAATGCCGGCGAATGGAAATGGATCGAGACGGCGTGGAACGGCAGGGACTTCGGGACGCCCGCGGCGACCTCGAGCAGCGTGGAAAACGGGACGACTTCACCCGCGCCCGACGAGTCAGGGCGATTCGACACCTGGCGAATCGGAGGCACATTCGGGATCCCGGTTCGCTCGCCAGCGAGGCGCGCGAAGTCCGGGTACTTCTTGAGCAGCCGATCGATGATCGAACGAGTTCCTGGCACGGGCGCATCCGAGAAGGTGAAGAGAATCGACGGCTCGCCCAGGTCGGCGGCCAGGAATGCGGAGTGGATCCGCTCGAGCAGCACCGCCAGCGGCTCCTTCTTCGTCACGATGAATGTTGTCAGCAGCGCAACCTGCATCTGGTTCCCTCGATATGATCGCGTTGTGCAGCTGCGTGATGCCATCGAGATGCTTGCCGACAGCGGCGTCGCGGCGCGATGGGCCGTCGACGTGGGCGGATCTCGGGTGTGGCACCGGCACGTTCACGCTGGCGCTTGCGGAGCTGCTCGCGCCTGGCAGCGTCATCCACGCGATGGACCGCGACGCCTCGGTCCTCCGGAAGATTCCGTCGGCGCACAAGGGCGTCAGCATCACGACGCATCGCGGCGATTTCGCGAATCAGCCGTGGCCGTTCGCCACGGTCGATGGCATCCTCATGGCCAACTCGCTGCATTACGTCGACGACCAGCCGGCGTTCATCCGCGCATGCGAATCGCACATGACTTCGCCGGGCCGCTTTCTCATCGTCGAGTACGAGACGAACGACGCGAATCGATGGGTGCCCCATCCCGTGCCGCACGACCGGTTGATCGCGCTGTTCGCTGCCGCAGGCTACACGTCGATCAGGATGCTGCGATCACGGCCCTCCGTGTACCGGCGCGCCGCGATCTACGCCGCGCTGGTCACGGCCTAGCAGGCTGCTGAAAAACGCAGCCTGAATGCAAAATGCCAAATGCTGAATGTTGAATATTCAATGTCCTCAGGCTCCTCGTCGGCGGCTTCGAGCGATGCTGGCTACGATGGGGTCGAGAGCAACCTGGTCAGGACGCTCAACCCGGCATTGCTGCTGGGAACAAACGTCTGGGATTTCAGGAAATCGTCGACCGAAATCGACGAGCCTGCCGACCCTGCCTCGATCCCCGCGTGGGTGAGGAGTGCCTTGAGCGTACGTCCGTCGCTCACGTCGAGCAGCACTTCTGGAGGATAGCCCGTTCGGGCTGACGTCATTACCGCACGCAGGACGCGCATGAAATCGCGCGCATCGTGCGGACGGATATCCACGAGCCGACAGATCTCCCGGAGGCTGGAGTAGCTCAAGCCCACGAAGCTTGCCCAATCCTCGAGCGTCTTGAGGTCTCGTTCCGACTCGCAGGCCTTGATCACCTGAATCGCCCACCGGTCGGCCGCTGACCCTGGTTTCGCTATCAGGGTCTGGTCAGGACGCAGGGCGGCCTGCGGGGTCGACGGACGGCGAGACTGGCTGACGTGTACAGTGTGATGGACGAGCGAGAGCACGACATCGACATCGATTGGTTTTTCGAACACATCGATCGCGCCGAGCTTCATCGCTTCAACGGTAATCGCCGTAGTCAGGAACCCGCTGATCATTGCGAAGCGCACGAGCTCGCCCTCCCGGCCCAGCGCTCGCACCACATCGGTCCCAAGCATGTCTGGCAACTTGAGATCGACGAGCAGCAGATCGAATCGGACCGAGCGTGCCAGGGCAAGACCAGCGGCGCCAGAGGTCGCAACCGACACACGAAGACCGTCCGCTTGCAACGCAGCACCGATGGTGTCACGCACGCCGGGATCGTCGTCGATGATGAGCACGCTTCGAATGGATCCGAAGCGATGGGGTCCGGGGCCGACGGTCATATCACGAGCTTGAAATTCTCCGTCATCTCTTCCGTCAGATCATCCATTAAATCCTGTCTGTGCGACGGGCAATTCGTCATCCCATGATGTGACCGGCGCGGAAGAAGCAGCGGCTCGTCGAACGCCGACACGTTCTTGTCGGTCGAGTCCGATCCAGGACGGGCACCGCGTCCTCTGATCAAGTCTTTTAAAGAGAAGAAACCGACCCGCAGACGAATTTGTCGTCTGCCAGTCTCTGATTTGTCTTCAGCTCCCAAACATCGGTCGCGCACCAACTCAAGCATTGCATCGACCTGCGGCATCGCGAGCGACGCTTGCCCATCGTCCTCGTCGGAGACGACACCTCGTCCACAATGGTCATCCGGGCAATTCGATGATGTTCCGTGCCAGCTGCAGTCGATTCTGTCCTCACTTCACCCCCTTCTCCGGATCCCATGTCCCCTGCAGCCGCCTGATGTAGACCATCTGGCCGATGTGATACGCGTTGTGCGCGCCGATATGCGCAATCGTTGACGCCCACGACGCCAGCTTCTGATCGTCGGCGTTCTGCACTGCCTGCTCCCACGCCTTCATCACCTCATCGAGCTCGCGCTTGGTCTCGGCCCACTTCGCGGGCGTGAAGGCGTTGAAGGTCTCGTTGTTGTCGCCGCTGAACGCGGCCGGCTTGTCGCCCTTGAATTTCGCGAGCTGCTGGCGGTTCCAGAACACCAGATGCGCCGTGAGCTGGCCGATGGAGTGGTTGCCTTTGCCGTCCCTCCAGCTCGCCTGCTCGGCAGTGATGCCCTCCACCGCCACGCTCGCGGGCGCGAACCAATCCTTCTTGTCGTGCGTCGTTTGAAGCTGTTCGAGCAGGACGCCCTTCAGTGTGGACGGCGGCTTGGCCGTCTGCGGCGCTGACGCGGACGGCACCGCAAGAATCAGCGCAAGAGCAAAGAGAATCATGATGCGCCTCCCTGATTTCGACAGAGTATAAAGGCGGCCGTGTCGGAAGCCACACTGCCAAGTCATACTTGCAAGTCTGACTGTTAATCTGCTATCATCACAGACGGAGCCCATGCCACGCAAGCCGCCAGATACCGACATCCTCGACTTCCACCAATCCGTCGGGCTCCTGATCCGCAGAATCCGCGCGACGGCCGCGTCGCAGGAGCTCTCGTTGTCGGAACGCTCCGTCATGTCCCGGCTCGACAACGACGGCCCCGCGACGACCGCCGACCTGGCGCGCGCGGAGGGCGTGAAACCGCAGTCGATGGGCGCGACGGTGTCCGCGCTGGAGGAGCGAGGCTTCGTCGAGCGGAGGCCTCACCCAACTGACGGCAGGCAGGTGAACATCGCCTTGACCGCCAAAGGCGCGGCGGTCCGCAAGACGGCGACGGACGCGAAGCACACGTGGCTCGCGCAGGCCATCGCGCAGCTGGGCAAAGACGAACAACACACGCTGTTCGCCGCGAGCGGGATCATGAAACGCCTGGTGAAATTGTGACGACGCGCGCGAAGAGGACAGAAGCACAGGCCCAGTTCCCCACCGGCGGTTCACTGTCGCACTCCTGGCGGGCGCTCCGGCACCGCAACTTCCAACTCTTCTTCTTCGGCCAGAGCATCTCGGTGATCGGCACCTGGATGACCAAGGTCGCCACCAACTGGCTGGTCTACCGGCTGACGGGATCGGCGCTGCTCCTGGGACTCGTCGGCTTTGCCGGACAGATCGTCTCGTTTGCGCTCGGGCCGATAGCGGGTGTGTGGGTCGAACGTCTGAACCGCCGCAAGCTGCTGGTGTGGACACAGGCCGCCGCGGCGGCGCAGTCGCTCGCGCTTGGCGGTACTCACGCTGACGCACGTCATCACGCTCTGGGAAATCATCGCGCTGACGACGTTGCAGGGACTGATCAATGCCCTCGACACGCCGGGGCGTCATGCGTTTCTCGTCGAGATGGTCGAGGATCCCGCGGATCTCGGGAACGGCATCGCCATCAACTCGTCGATGGCGAACGGGGCCCGGCTGATCGGACCGGCCATCGCGGGCATCGTGATCGCGGCGGCTGGCGAGGGCTGGTGCTTCCTGATCGACGGCCTCAGCTACCTCCCGGTGATTGCTTCCCTGCTGATGATGCGCCTCCGGCCGATGCGAATCCGTCGTCACGAGGCCAGCATGCTCGATCAGATGCGTGAAGGCTGGGACTACGTTCGCACCTTCCGTCCGATCCGCACGGTCCTGCTGCTCTTCTCGCTGACCAGCCTGATGGGCTATCCCTACATCGTCCTGCTGCCGCTCTTCGCCGGCGATGTGCTCCATGGCGGCCCGCACACCCTCGGCTGGCTCACCGCTGCATCGGGCATCGGCGCGCTGACCTCGGGACTCTCGCTCACGGTTCGCAAGTCGGTCGTCGGCCTGACGCGCATGCTGCAGATCGCGACGGCCATCCTCGGCGGCGGGCTGATCCTCTTCGGCCTGTCGCACACGCTGTGGCTCTCGCTCATCGCGATGGTGTTCGTCGGCTTCGGCCTCATGCAGGCCGCGGCGGCGAGCAACACGATCATCCAGTCGCTCGTGCCGGACGACAAACGCGCGCGGGCGATGAGCTACTACACGATGGCGTTCTTCGGCGCGGTGCCGTTCGGCAGTCTCCTGGCTGGAACGATGGCGCAGCAGATCGGAGCGCCTTACACCGTCATCGTGACGGGCGCCTGGTGTATCTGGGGCTGGCTCTGGTTCACGCGGGAGCTGCCGAAGATCAATGCGGCCATCCAGCCAATTTATCGTGAGAAGGGCCTGATCTCCGCGCCCGCCGTCAACCTGGTTCCTGACGTTCCGGAATCCGCCGCATGACGAGGCTCGCGTCGCTCTCATCTTGATCGGGCGGGAGGGCGACCACGCCCTCCCGCCGATCCCCAAGCCCTCACCACGGCACGGTGATGTCCGCGGCCATCAGCGCGCCTGCTGCCGAAATGTGCCGGATGGCGAACCCGCTCGGCGTGCCGTCGGCCCAGCGCAAGCTGGCCTGCGGCGGCGCGGCGTCCGGCAGGAGGTCGTAGCCGGTCGCGGGATCCGACCCGTCCCACAGCGACTGATTTCCACGATGCGTATCCCACACGGGCCGGATCATCCTGATCCCTCTCCGGCCCCAGTCGTTCGCCGAAATCAACGCCCACTTCTGCGCCCAGAGATCCTGACGCGACGCCGGCGGTGGATTCGGTGGCACGGGTGGGATGTGCGTCCCGTAGATCGCCGGATCCTCGATCACGTGCCACACACCCAGGCCGCGATCGGGCAGATTCATGTCGTAGTTGTTGACCGGGAATCGATTCTCGACGATGAAGTACTCGCGCGTGCCGCGGCTGCGGATCCATCAGGATCCAGACCTCGCGCTGCTGCTCGATCGCGCGCAGCTCGTAGTGTCCCGACCTGAGGATCAGCCGCGGCCGGAGCCAGCCGAGTTTGAGCCTGAGGAACGGGCAGAAATGCGCGTTGTTGTAGGTCGCATCCATCAGGCAGTAGTCGCCTGCCGCAAACGGATTGTCGAACGGGATCCCCGCCCAGATGCCGGTCGTCGGGAGCGCGAAGTACAGGTCCGGCAGATTCGAGAGCAGATGACCCAGTTCGTGGGCCACGACGCCGAGATTCGGCGGCGCGCCGATATACGCCTCCGCGACGACTGAAATCGTGACGCCATCGACCACGAGCGGAATCGGGTTGGGGTATTCGCGGCCGACCACGCCGCGGTTGCTGCCGAAAGGTCCATTCTGCGGAATCACGACGAGCACGCCGAGCTCGTCCGGGCGCAGCGCGCCGTCGAGCGGGTGCGCGTCGAACGCCTTGTAGTCGAACTGACCATCGGCGAAGCGGATCGCTTCCGCCCACTTCTGCACGTGCGGATTGACCCACCCGTCGTGGTCGCTGTCGTTGGTGTCGGGCGGACCCCACCAGTAGTCCGGTGGACGGCTCGCGTCGAACCACCCGAGGACGCCCGCGCGCTCGATCGTGAACGCGTTGCCGCTGACCTGCAGGTAGTAGTCGCGTGCGCTGCTCGCCGCACCGAAGATCGTGGTGTCGACCGCGGCGACGGGCGGCGCCGGATCGGTCGGTCGATGCGGATCCCACAGCAATGCGACCACCTGCGAACGGCCGCTGCGGCGCTTCATCGGCGCGAGCGGCTCACCGGTCGCGTCCGTCAGCCGCCGGCTCTCCCCGTCGTCGTACACGACAACCAGCGACCGCCGTGCGGTGACCGCCGCGGCATGCTCGATGATCGCCGTGCCGTTGGGCGTCTGCCACGTCGCGGGACCGACGGTCGTGTCGACGCCGGTTGCGTGCGAGAGATTCTGGGCCTGCCAGTCGCGGCTCGGCCGCCACCAGAAGCGAAGCAGCGCATCGTCGACCCCGCGCGCCACGAGAATCTCGGAGTTCTCGCCGGCTTCTCCGAGCTGATACACCCCGCTCACCTCCGCGATCGGGATGCCCGTGATTGCCGTGACGTCAACCCTCTGCCAATTCGTCGCTGGCGTCCACCAGTAGACGAACAGTTCGTCCTGACTGCCGCGGACCGCGACGTGCTCGACGGTACCCGCGAGCCAGCTGACGGTGCGGCCAGCCGCGGTGCCGCCAGCAATCGCCGAGACGTTGATCGCCTGCCAGTCGTGCGCCGGCGACCACCAGAACACCGAGAGCGTTCCGTCCGGCGACGCGGCGCCGAGATGTTCGACGACCATCGGGCCGTTGCGTGAAAGCCACGCGGTCGGGTCCTGAGAGACGGATCGGCCCGTCTTCGCGGTCACGTCAACGACCTGCCAGTCGTGCGAGGGGGACCACCAGAACACGAGCAGCTCGTTGTTGAGTCCGCGCGCGGCGAGATGTTCGACTGTCTGAGCACCGTCCGAGGTGAGCCAGCTCACGGGCGCGCCGGCGACGCGCCGGCCGGTCTTCGCAGAGACGTTGACCGCCTGCCAGTCGTGCTGCGGCGACCACCAGAACACAATCAGATCGCCGTTGGGACTGCGCGCGGCGAGATGCTCGACGAGAAAAGGGCCGTTCGGCGTCTGCCAGGCGGCGACGCCTCCGACGACGGCCTGGCCTGTCTTGGCGGTCGGGTTGACGACCTGCCAATCGTGCTGCGGTGACCACCAGAACGCCAGCAGCTCGTTCGCCGCATTGACGGCCGCGACGTGCTCGACGTTGAACGGACCGTTGGGAGTTTGCCAGCTGACCGGAGGCCCTACGACCTGCGCACCGGTGATACCAGTGACGTCCACGCTCTTGGGAAACATTCCGACTCCTTTCAAGCGCGACGCAACCGGATCTCCGCAGCGCTCGAGTTGACCTATGGCTCTGTCAACGATAGCCGGGAGCGGACCGAACATCCTGCGATTGGCGTGTCAGAGATGTAAGGATCTCGTAAGATTATCGGCTGAGCTTTCGGTCCGCCTTGCGCGGGAAACAACCACGCAAGGTGACCGCGGAGGACGAGCTAGAGCGCGCTCTCCACATACACAGGCATTGACCTAACCATTCACGCACCCGCTATAGTTAGGTCAATGCCTCAGCAATCGGCACAGCTCGATCGGGTTTTCCGGGCGCTCGCCGATCCGACGCGGCGCGCGGTGCTCGAACGGCTGGGGAAAGGACCGACACCGGTCAGCGAGCTGGCGCTCCCCTTCCACATGGCGCTGCCCTCCTTCTGCCAACACCTCGACGTCCTGGAAAGCTGCGGCCTGGTCAAATCACGCAAGGACGGCCGTGTGCGCACCTACCGGCTCGCGCCGGAGCGGCTTCGGATGGCGGAACACTGGATGGTGACGCAGCGCACGAAGTGGGAGCGCCGGCTCGATCAACTCGACGAATTCCTGCAGACGATGAAGGAGCAGAAACGATGACCCGCTCGAATATCGATGACGCCCGATTCAACCCTCGACCTCGTCCTCGAGCGCGTCGTCGACGTGCCGAGAGAGCTCGTGTGGGCTGCGTGGACGACACCCGAGCACATCTTGAAATGGTTCACGCCGGCGCCGTGGAAGACGGTGGGCTGCGAGATCGATCTCCGGCCGGGCGGCCACTTTCGAACCGTGATGCAGTCGCCCGAGGGACAGAACTTCCCGAACGAGGGGTGCTACCTGGAGGTCGTGCCGAACGAGCGCCTCGTCTTTACAAGCGTGCTCGAAGCCGGCTACCGCCCGTCGAAGACCATTTCGCAGCCCGACGGGCTCCCGTTCACCGCGGTGATCACGCTCGAACCGCACGGAAAAGGCACGAAGTACACGGCGGTCGCCATCCACGGGCGCGAAGACGTTCGCAAGCGTCACGAAGCCATGGGATTCCACGACGGCTGGGGCAAGGCGCTCAATCAGCTCGTTGCGCTCGTCAAGACGATGAAGGCGTAGCGCTCAACTCCTTGTACATGATGGTCGCGGGCTCGAGACCGGGCGTCAGCGACCCTCGCGCGTAGCGCGGAATCACGCCGACGACGACGTAGCCGAGCGAGCGATAGAGCGTCTCGGCAGCACTGCCGGTCCACGTGTCGAGCGTGAGCAGCGTCCGGCGCTCCGATTGCGCGACGCCCTCGAGTGCGATCATCAGCGCCCGGGCGATCCCCTGCCGGCGCGCGGTCGGGTGCACGAGCAGCTTCAACACTTCCGCCCGGTGCTGCTGGTTGGGCGGCACCGACAGATCGATCTGAACAGTTCCGACGATCCGTCCGCCCTGCCGTGCCACCAGCACGCGCTTTGTGCCGTTCCGTAATCCGGGCAACACCTTCCCGGTCCAGAATGTCCTCGCCTCGTCCGTCGAAAACGGCACGACGAAGCTCACGCCGGCGCCGTTGTGGACGACGGCGTGGAGAATGTCGCTGAGGGCGTCGAGATCCGCGGTCAGAGCGGCGTCGCGGGAATCGGGGTCCCAGTCTTCGATACTGATGTCCGGGCTCATGATGTCGGGAGATGCTAACAGGGGCGAGCATCGAAGATGGAGGCCCGACAGACTCCAATTGCGAACATCGGGCACACGCCCAAATCGCGTCAACGACCGCGATGTCGAGAAACGGCGGGCGGCTCCGACTTACCTGTGACACGCCAAATTGGGCGTGACAGAGTGAGGAGTACAAGAGATGAAGTTCATGTTGATGATGCACGCTCCGGGCGGCAAGGGCGACTGGGCGGTGCTCGACTGGCCGCCGCAGGACCTCAAGGCGCACATCGGGTTCATGATCCAGTTCAGCAAGGAGCTGGCCGAATCGGGTGAGCTGGTCGGCGCCGAGGGACTGGCGGGGCCGGACCAGGCGCGGATCGTTCGCGCGAAGAAGGACGGCTCGCCGGAGGTGACGGACGGGCCGTTCGCCGAGACCAAGGAGTTCCTCGCGGGCTATTGGATCGTGGACTGCGAGACGCCTCGGCGCGCCTACGAGATCGCCGCGCGGGCGTCCGCGGCGCCGGGAAAGGGCGGCGCGCCGTTGAACATGGCCATTGAAGTACGTCAGGTCATGAGCGCCCCACCCGTCAACGATCTCTGATCGCGATGGCCTTCAGCGCCGAGACTCTGCTGCGCGAGCTGACGCCTCAGGTTCTTGGCGCGGTGATGCGCCGCTTCGGCGACTTCGCCGCGGCCGAGGACGCGGTGCAGGACGCGCTCCTCGCAGCCGCCATGCAATGGCCCGACGAGGGGGTACCCGACAACCCGCGCGGATGGCTGATTCACGTCGCGGCGCGGCGCATGACGGACCAGCTGCGCAGCGATCTCGCCCGCCGACGACGTGAGACAGCCGTCCACGCGTGGACGGCCGACGAACAGGTCGTCGCCGCACCCGACAGCGCCACCATCGAGCACGAGGACGACTCGCTCATCCTGCTGTACATGTGCTGTCATCCGGCGCTCACGCGGCCAACGGCGATCGCGCTCACCTTGCGCGCTGTGGGAGGCCTGACCACCGCCGAGATCGCGCGGGCCTACCTGGTGCCCGAAGCGACGATGGCGCAGCGCATCAGCCGCGCGAAGCAGACAATCAAAGCATCGGGCGTGCCTTTCACGATGCCGACGGATCGCGATCGCGCCGATCGCCTCGGCGCGGTGCTGCACGTGCTGTATCTGGTCTTCAACGAGGGGTACGCGAGCAGCAGCGGCCAGGCGCTGCAGCGAGTCGATCTCTCGAACGAGGCGATCCGGCTCGCGCGCGCCGTTCATCATCGGCTTCCGGACGACCCGGAGGTTGCCGGACTGCTGGCGTTGATGCTGCTGACCGACGCGCGCCGGCGTGCGCGCACGGGCCCTGACGGCGAACTGATCCCGCTCGCCGAACAGGACCGCTCGTTGTGGGATCGAGACGCGATCGCCGAAGGCGTCGCGCTCGTCACCGCCAGCCTGTCCAGAGGATCGGTTGGCGGCTATCAGCTGCAGGCGGCCATCGCGGCGATTCATGACGAAGCCGCGCGGGCCGAAGACACCGACTGGCCGCAGATCGCCGCGCTGTACAAGCTGCTCGAGCGCATGTCGGACAACCCGATGGTGAGGCTCAATCACGTGGTCGCCGTGGCCATGGTTGAGGGGCCGAAGGCCGGGCTCGAGCTGGTCGCCACCCTCGAGGCGGACACGCGACTGAGCGGTCACTATCGTCTCCACGCCGTTCGCGCGCATCTGCTCGAGATGGCCGGCGACCATCAGCAGGCCATCCTCCACTACAAGGCCGCCGCGGGAGCCACGACGAGCATTCCCGAGCGGAACTACCTCACCACCAAAGCCGCACGGCTGGCGATCGCACGCCTCCAGTCCGTCGGCTCGGCGCGGCACATTCAGCATCGACTTTGAGACGGCCTTCGACCGTGAATTCTCGCGCGCTGAGGTCCAATCATCGATGAGTTTTGGCTCGAGCCGTCGTATCCTTTTCATTACCTTCCGGCACGGTCCGACAGCTCGACAACTAATTTCTACCGAGACGGGAATCCTGGTCTCGCGGCGGTAGGGGTCTCGATAGGTTCTATGTCGACGCGCGTCGACGACAAAGTTCAATCACTTGTCGTCGTCGGGCTCATGGCGCTAGTCGCCAGACCACACACGCTGCTCTTCGCGCACTCGGCATCGCCATCGGTATCGATCGCACAAAGGCATCGCCGTCTGAGTTTCGCATTCGGCCAGCGCCCGCAGTGAACCATGTTGTCGCGGCGACACGACACGCCGTCGGGCGACGGCCGCGTGCCGGACGCGACAGTTCCAGCGGCGCGACGATCGCGACGATCATCGTCGCTGGCCATGCCGTCGACGTCGCCGTCAATCCCACGACCGATCTTGTGTACGCGCTGAGCAGCAGCGGCATCGTCAGCATCGTCGATGGCGCCACAAATCGTGTCGCCAGCACGATTGCCGTCGGACAATCCGGACTGGCGATCGGCATCAACACGATCACGAGCCGACTTTACGTCGGCACGGTCGGCGGGCTCGTGGTGATCGACGGTGCCACGAGCCAGATCGTGGCTTCGCTACCAGCCGTCTTCGGCAATCCCGACATCGTCGTGAACGAAGCGACGAACCGGATCTACGCGTCGTCGATCGACGAGGACCGCGTCAATGTGCTCGACGGATTTTCCGACGCGCTGATTGCCGTCGTTCCCGTTGGCGATCGGCCCGCGGGTCTCGCGGTGGACGTCCTGTCGAATCGCATCTACGTCGCCAACTCGAGCACGCCGGCGAGAGGGCCTGGGAGCGGCGACACGGTCACCGTGATCGATGGGTATCGAAACGTCACGGTCGGGACGCTGCAGGTCGGGCGCGAGGGCGCGGTCGGCGTCACGATGGCCGACACCTCAAACGCCCTGTCGGTCATCATGGCGAGCGGCTCGCCGGTCCTTCTCGACCTCGCGGCGTCAGCGCGCGTCACGACGCGCGCGACGGCGGCGGACACGACTGTGTCGACCGCGCAAGCGATGTCGGCGTCGGCGATCCAGAGCGCGGCAGTCGCATCCGTCTCGAACGCGGTGCAGGCGACGACCCTCCCGGGAGCTGGAGCCTACAACATCAGGATCGCGACCGACGCGTCGCCCGATCTGACGGACGTGCGGAGCCTGGTCGACAGCGCCACGTCACTCTGGACCACGCCGCGCGAGAAGGTGTGGGCGGTGTACTACTGGAGCCACATCCTCAAGCGTCAGAGCAGCCCCATCGTGCTCCATGGCTTCGAGGTGACCGATCCGGTCAGGAACTTCGCGGATTTCGGCTTCACGATGTGCAGCACGGTGACCGGGATCAACCAGTCGCTCTACGAGCTCATCGGCCTGCGCCACCAGGTACCTGGGACATCTGCAACCACACGGTGTCGGCTGTCGAGTACGACGGAGCGTTCCACATGGTCGACAGCTCCATGTCCAATCTCGTCACGCTGGACGATGGTGTGACGCTGGCGTCGGTGGTGCAGGCCGCGGCAAACTCGGCGCGGCTCGTGCGGCAGCGAAGCCTGTATTCGACCAGCCCGGACGGCTACCTCACGGGCAGCGACACCAAGCGCAACCTGGCCAACCTGATCGATCCGGTGAGCGGCGCCGTGAGGTACGGGTTCTACCAGGACTTCTGCGAGACCGCCCTCAAGTTCCGCGACTACTTCTACAACTGGGATCGCGGACACCGGTACGTGCTGAACCTTCGCGGGGACGAGTCATACACGCGCTACTTCAGTCAGCTCGGCACAACAACCGACTATTGGGTGAGCAGTGAAAAGGTCGGGGCGGGCAATCCAGCCGACACGTTCGAGAACGACGCCGCCAACAGGTTCGGCCTGCGTGGAAACGGCAAGTGGTCGTTCGTGCCGGATCTCTCGTCCACCGGGTGGACGCGCTCCGCGTATCGATTTTTCCAGATCGCGCCGGCGTCCACGGGCGGACTGGGCCCTGCCGTCGCCGGAACGACCGCCGAGGTCGTGTACAAGATCCAGGCCGCAAATGCCATCACGTCGCAACACATGCAGGCGCAATTCTTGAGGACTGACGCCGCGGCCAGCGCGACGATCTCGATCAGCACGAATCACGGGATCACCTGGTCGCATGTCGGCGCGGCCGGCACGGCGCTGGGAAACGTCCCCGTCGCGATCGACCTTCGCAACGAGGTCAACGCCGCATACGAGACGCTCGTGCGGATTCAGATGGTGACGACCGCGGCGGTCCCTGATGGCATCAGCCTCACCGGGCTCGCGATCGATACGATTACGCAGGTCAACGCCAAGGCGCTGCCGCACCTCAACATCGGGAGAAACGAGATCTACGTCGGGGCCGGCGATCCATCAGACACGATGGTGTTGTGGCCGGATCTGCGCGGCACGCTCTGGCAGAAGGACGTTTACGACTCGTCGAACATCGCGTCGCAGGGAATCCCGGTGGCCCGGACGTACAGCGCTGTGGTCTACCCCTTTGTCCTGACCACCGACGCGTATCTCACGTACCGCCTGCAGGCACCAACAGACATCACGCGTCTCGTGTACGGTGGACGGCTCTACAACTACGGCCCCGGCTCGTACATCGACTTCCTCCACTCCTTCGACAACGGCGCGACGTGGACGCGGAGCTACCGGCTCACGGACGTCAGCAAGCCATACGACGTCATCCATTACGAGACCGTCACGAACGTGCCCCCGGGCGTGAGGACGGTGCTCTTTAAGTACCTGTTTCACAACACCGGGACGACCCTATCGCACGCGACCGGGTTGTACTCGGCGCGGATGGAGGTCGGTCACCAGCCGGCCGTCGCCGCGATGGCGCCCATCGACGTGACGTTCAAGTGGCTCGAAGTCAAGGCCAACCGGAGCACCGTGGCCCGCAGTCACAAACAAGTCGTCGCCGAATTTCCGTTCACATACATCATCAATGTCGGCGGCGTGGATCACCCGATCATGACGTCGCTCACGACGAGCGCGAACGCGGCGGGTGATGGTTCGCCGTCGGGCTACGGCGACGGTGTGGACGTCGGCGGAGTGAAGTTTCTCTACAGGAAACGCGCCGACGGGACGAACCTCGCGGTGAACAAGCCATTCACGGTCTCGAGGGCGCCATCGGGATTCCAGCAGTCCGCGCCCGCGACCAACACCACGATCCTGACCGACGGCATCGTCGGCAGTCCGGTCACCGGGGGTGTCTGGTACCTGGCATGGGCAATGCTGGACGGCGAACCAGCCAGTCGATCTGCAGGTCGACCTCGGTTCCTCCCGGTCCATCGGCGCCGCCCGCGCGCACGTCTTCGGCTACCCGTTCTGGGATGCCCTGAAGGGCCAGGTGCTCGACGTCGTCGAAGTGCTGACGTCGCTCGACGGTGTCACATTCGCCAGCCAGGGATTCCTTCAGATGTCGTTGTGGAAGAAAGACGTTCCGATCAACTACATGCTGCAGGACGACGAGACCGCCACGGCGTGGAATTTCGAGCTCGATTTGCCGACCGCGGTCGCCGCGCGGTACGTGCGCTATCACATCTCGCCGAAGCGCACCGTCTGCGTGAGCGAGCTGCAGGTCTTCGATCGCGTGGACTATACGCCCTTCGACATCAAGATTGCGCCGCCGGCCGGAACGCCCGGACCACCCCAGAACGTCCCGCCAACCGTGACGCTCACGGCGCCTGCGGCAGAGGCGCAGTACACGGCGCCCGCCTCCATCCAGCTGACGGCAAACGCGAGCGACTCGGACGGCGGAATCCAGCAGGTGGACTTCTTCCACGGGAGCACGCTCATCGGCAGCGCCACCGCGATGCCGTACACGGTGACCTGGACGAACGTTCCTGCCGGCAGCTACACCCTGACGGCCCGCGCGCTCGACACGGACGGCGCGATGACCTCCTCATCGGGCGTACACGTCGTGGTGAACCCGCCCGCGACGGGCCTGCCGTCGCCGTGGCTGACGAAGGACGTGGGGGCGGTCGGCAAGACCGGCAGCGCATCCTTCGCGTCGAGCACCCGCACGTTCTCGGTCACAGGCGCAGGCGCCGACATCTGGGGCACCGCGGACGCGTTCCGCTACGTCTACCAGACGCTGAGCGGCGACGGACAGATCGTCGCGCGGGTCGCCACGGTCCAGAACACGAACGCGTGGGTCAAAGCCGGCGTGATGATCCGCACGGACCTCAGCGCGGGCTCGGCGCAGGCGATGATGATGGTCACCCCGGGCAAAGGCAACAACTTCCAGCGTCGGCCGATCGCTGGCGGCGCCAGCGTGAGCACGACCGGCGCGATGGTTGTGGCACCGTACTGGGTGAAGCTGACGCGCGTGGGAAATCTGATCACCGCGTATCAGTCGAGCGACGGAAACATGTGGTCGCAGGTGGGGACGGCAACGATCGCGATGCCCGCGAGCGTGTTCGTCGGCCTTGCCGTGTCGAGTCATTCGGCAGCGACGCTCGCGACGGCCACGTTCGATCAGGTGGCCATCGGGCCGTGAACTGAGGAGCAGCTGTCAGCTATCAGCTGTCAGCTATCAGGACTGACGGCTGAGAGCTGATAGCTGATGCCTATTCGATCCAGTCAGCAATGAACACGTTCGTCTCGCCTTCAACCTTCGCGTTGCGGTTCGACGCGAACACGAGATGTGTGCCGTCTGGGGAGAACATCGGGAAGCCGTCGAATGTCTCATTGAAGGTCACCTGCTCGAGGCCGGTGCCGTCGAGACCAATCAGGAAGACGTCGAAGTTGCGCTGCTTCGGATCCTTGAAATTTGATGCGAAGATCAGGCGTTTTCCGTCAGGGTGCCATGACGGCGCGAAGCTGGCCGCACCGATGTCGGTGATGCGCTTCGCGTTCGCGCCATCGCGGTCCATTACGTAGAGCTCGAGTTTCGTCGGCCGCCAGAGGTGCTCCTTCAGCAGCGCCAGAAAGTCGGTCAGTTCCGGACCCGGCGTCAGCGGACGACCGCGGTAGGCGATGCGCTTTCCGTCCCAGGAGAAGAAGGGCCCGCCGTCCGGCCCAGGGCTGTGCGTGAGGCGGTGGACGTCGGTTCCGTCCGCCTTCATCGTGTAGATCTCCATGTCGCCATCGCGGACGCTCGTGAACGCAATCACGCCGTCCGGCGCGATCGTCGCCTCCGCATCGTAGCCGGGCGACGTCGTGAGCGGCCGGAGGTTCGTGCCGTCGACGTTGGCGCGATAGATGTCGTAGCTGTCGTAGATCGGCCAGACGTATCCCCGCTCGTAACTGGGTTTCGGCGGACAGTCGGCTCCGGCCTTGTGCGTGGACGCGAACAGGATGTCGTTGCCGCCCGGATAGAAGTACCCGCACGTCGTTCGGCCAGTGCCCGTGCTCACGCGGTGCACGTCGCTGCCGTCGATCTTCATGGTGTAGATCTGATCGCATGCGTGCCCTTCGCGAGTGGACTGGAAGATGAGCCGCGTGCCGTCTGGCGAAAAATAGGCCTCGGCGTTCTCGCCGCCAAAGGTGAGCTGCCGGATGTTGCGAAGGTGCCGCTCGGCGATCCCATCCTGCCCGCCGCGCGCCAGCGGCGAGGACAGGCCTGCCGCACACAGCGCCGCCGCAACCGGCAGCCATCGGATCCCTGAATTCATCGCTGATAAGATTATCCGAAGTTCATGCGCGAGCCGGCGGCCCCACCGCTGCACGTCCTGTTCATCTGCCGTCAGAACCGGCGCCGCAGCGCGACGGCGGAGAGGATCTTCGGAAAGGATCCGGCGCTCGACGTACGCTCGGCCGGCACCGAGCCCGGTGCGCTCGTCCCGGTCAACGCCCGGATGCTCGAATGGGCGGACGTGATCTTCACGATGGACGACGACCAGAAGCGTACGCTCGAGCGCGACTTCCCGTCGCACGCGGCGGTCGAGCGCGTGATCTGCCTGAACATTCCCGATCGGTATCTGTTCCTGGATCCGGAGCTGGTGCGCCTGCTCGAGGAACGCGCGACCCCGCACATCGACCGAAAGCTGACAGCCGAGAGCTGAGAGCGTAATCCGGTGATTTGGTGATTTGGTGATTTGGTGATTTAGTGATTTGGTCGATTTAGTGATTTAGTGATTCTCGACTAGCAAATTCGTGAACTACCAGATTCCTGAATTACCAAATCACCAAATCACCAAATCACCAAATCACCAGATCCCTTTATGTCTTCACACAACGGCGACAAGTCCCGGTATCAGATCAACCGCAAGCGCGGCGTGCTTCGCCGGGCAAAGACCCGGAAACTGCTGGCGGACGCCAAGCGCGGCACCGCGCGGCCGCAGCCGCCTCGAGAAAAACGCTAGCGGCGACCGCGCGCAATGTCCAATGTTCAATGCTCAATGTCCAATTCATTGAACATTGAACATTCAACATTCAGCATTGCTGAGTCTCTGCCCGTCCCATCGCCAGTACCGTGACGGCGTGAGGTGGGCGCCGCCCATCCAGCGATCCAGGCCGTTCAGCGTCACGTGATCGGCGCGGCCGGCCAGGATGTCCTGGCCGGTGTCGGTGAGTCGCAGGCTGCCCGCGGGCAGGCGCTCCGGCCTGGGCTGCACGTCGAGCGCGATCAACGGATGCGGCGCTGACGCGAGTCGCGTCGCGATCGTCCAGAACGTCGAGTCGCCCATGAAGACGGCCTCTTCCATCCGCGCCGCGCGCATGAACGCCTCGCCGGGCGACACCTTGCCATCGCCGACCGCCTCGAGAATCTGCCGTTCGCTCCGCGAGAGCCCGTTGCGCGTCGACGGAAAATCCTCCAGGTGGCGACCGAACGCGCCCGCCAGGAACGGCAGCGCTGACGAGGGCGTGCCGGCAAACACTTCGCGACCGCCCGGGTCCGGCGCGCAATAGGCTTCCCACGCGCGTGCGCCGAGGGCGACCTGGTCATCGGTGATCGGGACTCGCGGCTCCAGCAGCGATGCCAGTTGCTCGGCGTTGAGCTGGCCGAGACCTGCGAAGCCCGGCACACCGGGAAACTCTCCGATGCAGATCAGGCTGAACCGGGTGCCACGCCGGTCCGCCACACGTGAGAGCCAGTGCAGATGGCGAATCAGCAGGAGCTGATCGAAGAGATCGTGCTCGAACCAGAACACGACCTCGTCGACGTCGCCATATGACTCGAGCGTGGCGTCTGTCTCTCGATAGCCTTGAAGAATCGCTTGCTCGCGTGCCGGATCGCCGTCGGCAAGAAACCGGCTCCGCACCCGGCGCCATTCATCGCCCGTGACGAGCGGCGTGGGACCCTCGTGCAGAATGTCCGGGTAGACGAGCAGCACGCCCGGCACCGTGGACCGCTCCAGCGGCACGCGCACGGAGTCGCCGTTGAGCACGTGCAGGAATCCTCGTCGAGCCATCCGGCAATGCTATCCTGCCGAAGTCTTTCGTGAGGACATTTCTCATCCCGTGGATCGTCGCCGCCGGACTGCTGTCGGGCTGCACGCGCTCCGAGCCGCCACCCGCCCCCCAACCTGCGCTCGCCAGAAACGTCGTGGTGATCACGATCGACACGCTGCGCGCCGATCATGTGGGCGCGTACGGGCATCACGCGGCGCGGACGCCAACGCTCGACACGCTCGCGCACGCCGGCGTGCGATTCGATCAGGCGTTTGCGACCGCGCCGATCACGCTCGTCTCGCACGCGAGCCTCATGACCGGACGGTATCCGCCGGGCCATCACGCGCGCCACAACGGATTGCGGATGGACCTCGCCGTCCCGACGCTCGCCGAAGCGCTGGGTCACACGGGCATCACCACCGGCGGCTTCATCGCAGCGTTTCCGCTCGACCGCCGATTCGGCCTGATCAAGGGATTCCACGCCTATGGCGACCGCATGCCCCGCGGGCCGGACGGCCGGCTCGCCAACGATCGGCCCGGCCGCCTGGTCGTGGACGAGGCGCTCCTCTGGTACGCCAAACACAATCAGGAGCGATTTTTCCTCTGGGTGCACCTGTTCGAACCTCACTCGCCGTACGGCAACCCGCAGGATCCGGCCCAGGCGCGACGCCCTGCGCGCGAGCGGTACGACGACGATGTCGCGGAGGCGGATCGACAGGTGGGCCGATTGCTCGACGGCATGGCCGACGTGCGCGCGACGACGCTGGTCGTGGTTGCGGGGGATCATGGTGAAGCCTTTGGTGAACACGGTGAAATCACGCACAGCCTGTTCACCTACGACACGACCCTTCGTGTCCCGCTCATCATGTCGGGGGCCGGCGTCACCGGGCACGACGTCGTCGTGAAGGATCCGGTGTCGCTCGTGGACGTCGCCCCGACGATCGTCAAGATCGCCGGCGCCGGGGCGTTCGATGCCGACGGTGTGGATCTGTCGCCGACCTTCAGCGGGCAGGCGCTCGCGCCGCGCGCGCTCTACGCGGAGTCGTTCGCGCCGCTCTTCGATTTCGGCTGGAGCCCGCTCCGCACGCTGCGCAGCGGCGGCTGGAAGTACATCGCAGCGCCGCACCCGGAGCTCTACGACCTGCGCGACGACCCGGGAGAGACGCAGAACAAGATCTCGGCGGAGCCGCAGCGCGCCGCGGAGATGGCGCAGAAGACCGACGCGATCTCGCCTGCAACGCTGGCCGCCGCAAGCGGCCCCGCGGATCCGGAAGCGATCGCGCGCCTTCAGGCGCTCGGGTATACGGGCGGGCCGCCGGTCCGCGTCTGAATCCAGGGCCGACCCGAAAGATCGCCGGGAAGTGGCGGCGCGGATCGCGGAGATCACTTCCGGTGAGCTGCAGGGCGCCGCGCTGGAGCGGGCGCTCCGCACAGTACTGAAGGAAGACCCCGGGAACCCGCAGGCGAACGTCCGATTGGGCTATGTGCTGATGGACAGCGGCCACTGCCCCGAGGCGGTGCCGTATTTCAGCCGCGCCATCGCGGATCGATTTCCGACGGCGGATGCGTACCTGGGTCTTGCCGGGTGCCAGATTGCCGCGAAGGATCCGGCCGGCGCCGAACGGACGCTGCGTCAGGCCGATGCCGTCGAACCCGACAGCCCGGTGGTGAGCGCCAACCTCGGGATCGTGCTGTCGGACACCGCGGCGCCCAGCCGACGCTCTCACCTATTTGCAGCGCGCGCTCTCGCTCGATCCGGACCTGCATCAGGCGCGCTTTGCGCTCGCGGTCGCCTACGCGCGACTCGGTCGCCGCGCGGACGCGGCGCGCGAGGCAACCGAGCTCCTTCGACGCCTTCCCCCCGACGCGCCCCAGCGTCCTGAGGTCGAGCGCCTGCTCGCGGCCGTCCGCTGAAAACGGCCGTTCGCCACGGAAAACCGTAGACCAGTCCCACATAAAACCAAGGCATTGGATCAGCTGACCGGGTTTTCACGCTTGTTCGAAACCGACCGCTCGTCACAAATCACTGTCAACTAAGCACATCGCCACTGCAATTCATCCCATTGGATTGTGGTTCAACCCTTGCTCTGTCGTTCGTCACAGCGGGCGTATACCGCTCTCCCCTATTTTTTGGAGGCTTGAAGGCATGAAGAAGGTCATCGTTGCGATGATCGTGCTCTGCGCCTGCGCGGCGATTCCCGCGGCGGCACAGCAGACGACGGGCAACATTCAAGGACGCATTACCGACAACCAGAAGGCGGCGGTCCCGGGCGTCACCGTGACGGCGAAGAACGCGGCGACCGGGTTCACCCGCTCTGAGGTCACGCGACGCGGAAGGCATCTACCGCCTCAACGCGCTGCCCGTCGGCACCTACGACTTGCACGCGGAGCTTGCCGGATTCGCGCCGTACGAGCGGAAGGGGCTGGTGGTGAACGTCTCGCAGACGGCCGATGTGAACATCGACCTGACGGTGGCCGGCGTCTCCGAGAGCGTCAGCGTCACGGCGGAATCGCCGCTGATCCAGACGAGCAGCTCATCGGTTGGGGGCGTCGTCGACATCGGGCGTATCGAGAGCCTGCCGCTCAACGGCCGGCAGTTCGCGAATCTGGCCGCGACCATTCCGGGCGTCGGCCTCGGGTTCCACAGCGATCCGACGAAGAGCACGCAGTACTCGCCGCAGATCGCGGGCGGCAACGGCCGCAACCTGAACTACCAGATCGACGGCGGCGACAACAACGACGACACGGTCGGCGGGCTGCTCCAGCTCTTCCCGCTCGAGGCGATCCAGGAATTCAACATGATCACGCAGCGCTACAAGGCCGAGTACGGCCGCAGCAACGGCGGCGTGATGAACATCGTCACCAAGAGCGGCACGAACAACTTGCAGGGCAGCTTCTTCGAGCTCTTCCGCGACACGAACATGAACGCGAAGACGGAGACCGAAAAGCTGACCGACGTCGACAAGCAGGAGTACCGCCGCAACCAGTTCGGCGGCAGCTTCGGCGGCCCGATCGTCAAGGACAAGGCGCATTTCTTCGGCGCGGTGGAACGGACGCAACCAGAACACGTTTCAGGCAGTCGACCTGAAGGGCCTGTTCCCCGGAGATGGCGTATACCCGACGCCCGTATACCGAGACGCTGGTGACGGCCAAAGCCACGACCAACCTGAATCCCGCGCAGTACCTCTCGGTGCGCTACGGGTACAACAAGAACTCGCAGCCGTACGGTGTGACGCCGAACTCACCGCCGCCGGCGTGGGGCCTCAGCGGGAACAGCTTCAACTCCTTCAACGTGAACCACAACTGGGTGCTCGGTGGCGCAAAGCTGAACGAGTTCATCTTCCAGTACGCCGACTTCTCCAACGCCATCACGGCGAACAGCCTGGATCCGGCGCAGACCTTCCCGAACAACGTGACGATCGGCCAGAACCTCAACACGCCGCAGGCGACGCAGCAGCAGAAGTGGCAGTTCCGTGATGACTTCTCCTGGCACATGGCCGGCATGGGCGGCCTCGGTCACGATTTCAAGACCGGCGTGAACTTCATCAACGAGCCGCACCTGTTCCTGACGTTCAACACGGGCACGGGCGGGTATTCGTACACCCACCTGGACAACGACGTCAACGGACCGCTCTCTGCGGTCAGCCTGAACGGCGGCTCGGCGGAAGCGAATACGCCGATGAAGCA
This sequence comes from uncultured Acidobacteriota bacterium, assembly GCA_963786615.1. GTDB lineage: Bacteria > Acidobacteriota > Vicinamibacteria > Vicinamibacterales > 2-12-FULL-66-21 > CAWAZT01. The sequence continues at coordinate 75,689 of CAWAZT010000006.1, read as the reverse complement.
GTACGCCGTGTACATCCAGGACGACTGGCGGGTGAGCAACAAGCTGACGCTGAACCTCGGATTCCGCTACGACCTGATCACCGGCATGGCGATCGATCAGTCGTTGAATCCGAACTTCGTGATCCTCGACACGGCGGGTAAGGCCGGCGCGCTCGCGGGCATCGCTGGCTTCGAGGACTTCGGCAAGACGCCGACAGAAGACAAGAACAACTTCCAACCGCGCGTGGGCTTTGCTTACGATCTGAGCGGCACCGGCCGGGATGTCATCCGCGGCGGCTGGGGCCGCTACTACGATTTCGGCTACACGAACGCGAACATCCTCTTCGCGGCCGTGAACGCGACCGGCATCGGCGCCGGCACGGTCTTCTCCGTGAACAACTCGAACGGGATCAAGAACCCGGACGGCAGCTTCTTCAAGGTGAGCGATCCGATCAGCAACATCGAGTCGCTGAACGAAGCCGGCGGCGCGCTGCCGCTCAACTCGCACATCGCGTCACCGCGCATCAAGCAGCCGTACGCGAATCAGACGTCGCTGGGCTGGTCGCACCAGCTCGACGCGGTGACGGCGATCGACGTCGACTACATTCACTCCGACGGTAAGGACCTTGGCTGGAGGCCCGCGCTCAACCAGCGCGACGGCAATCCGGCAGGACCGCGTCACTATTCGGTGCTGCTGGCGCCATACGGCACGTTCAGCCCGGCCAGCTTCACGATCGACATCAGCAACGGCAGGAGCCGCTACGATGGCGTGAACATCGGCGTCCGCCGGCCGGTGCGCCATGGCGTGGGGTTCACCGCGTGGTATTCGCTCGTCGTCGGCCAAGGGCACGACGGGCAACGGCGCCGACGAGCTCAGCACGGGCAACATCGTCAACCATCTGGATCCGTTCAGCGATGTCCAGTTCGGGCCCTCAGGTCGTACCGATTCGCGGCACCGGGCGACAATCAGCGCCACATTGCAGGCGCCGTGGGACATCCAGATTTCGCCGATTTTCCGCTACCGCTCGGCCCTGCCGGTCGCGCTGACGGAAGGCGTGGATCTCAACCAGAACGGCGCCAACACGGACCTGCCGACCGAGGCCTTTGCGTTCGACGGGTTCGACGCGAGCCACAACCCGGTTGTGAAGGACATCGGCGCGTGCAAGACGATCAACTGCGGCCGCGGGGCGGCGCTGTCGACGTTCAACCTGCGCGTATCCAAGTCGTTCAGGCTGATCGGCCGCTCGCGCATCGACGCGATCGGCGAGATCTTCAACCTGTTCAACGCCGAGAATCCGGGCGGTTTCATCGGCCGGAAGAATCTCGGGACGATCACGAGCGAGACGGCGAATCCGGACTTCCTGCGTCCGACGGTGTACTCCGGCGACTTCCAGCAGCCGGAGCAGCGGATTGGACAGATCGGATTCCGGTTCTCGTTCTAACCGGTTCACGACCGGATCAACACAAAGGGCGGCGCTTCGGCGCCGCCCTTTTTTTGTGCTGTCACGATCCAGGCACCAAGGACACTAAGAGCCTGTAACAAAACCCCGATGCGCTCGTTGGGTGGGGCCTTCGGGCCGACAGGTCAACACTTGCCGACTTATGAGGAGCGAGAACCGCGGACAAGCGGGACGCGCGGGCGGCAGACCTCGGCGGACCTTATGCTGACCAGCCTAAGTCCGTGACGACTGCGGTCCAATCCGCCAGGAACCGCAATCCGTTCAACACTCTCCGAAGATTCTGATTCTCCGCTGGATTCGCTTATGCTGCGGGTCTCGCTAGTGGACCGTACCAGCTGAGCGAGTAGTAATGCGATGCGCCGGATTGCTGTAGGTCCAGCGGATCGGTTTCGGGTCGGTGTTGTAGCGCGCGATGTAGCGTCGGATCTTCCGCGCCAGGTCGGGGACTGATGTGAAGATCCCCCGGGCGAGCAGATCCCGTTCGATCTTCGCAAACCAGAGTTCGACCTGGTTGAGCCAAGACGAGTAGGTCGGCGTGAAGTGCAAATGGACGGAAGGATGGGCTGCCAAAAAGGTCTCCACGTCCTTCGTCTTATGCGTCGAGAGGTTGTCCGCGATGACATGGATTTCGCGTCGACGCGGTTGGGTGGCGACCACGTCAGCGAGAAACTCGACGAAGGCCGCACTGGTGTGCCGCGGCACGGTCTGTCCGACGATTTCGCCGGTGCGCGTGTTGAGCGCCGCGAACAGCGAGAGCGTGCCGTGCCGGTAGTATTCGAAGCCGTGACGTTCGGCGCGACCGGGCGACAATGGCAGCACGGGGTCGAGTCGGTCGAGCGCTTGAATCGCCGTCTTCTCATCGACGGCGAAGACGGCGGCGTGACGAGGCGGGTGCAAATACAGGCCGAGGACGTCCGCGGCCTTCCGCTCGAAGTCCGGATCATCCGAGAGCATGTAGCGCTCGAATCGATGCGGCTGCAGGCCGGCTCGCCGCCAGACGCGGGCCACCAACATATGACCGACGCCGAGGGCTCGGGCCAGTTTGCGCGTACTCCAGTGCGTGCTGCCATCGGGCGGCCGCTGCCGCGTCTTCTCGAGAATGCGGGCTTCCATCGCCGGCGTCCGGACGGTGGGCGGCTGGCCGCAGTATTTGGCGCGGAGCCCCTCGAGCCGATGCGGTCTCAAAGCGATGTTTCCATCGGCTGATGTAATTCGGGTAGCACCCGAGGGTCGCGCCGATCGTGCCGTACGATTCACCGGCGGCGAGCATCAGCACCACGCGCGCCCGACGGGCGTCCTCCGCGCGAATCTTACGACTACGGACCCGGCGTTCCAGTTCGTCACGTTCATCAGATGTCAACGTCAGCGCCATATGGCGCGACAGGGTACCAGGTATCAACTCAGCGGGTACAAGCCACTAGGTCGACCGAGATATGCTGGTCGTCCTACTGTTAGTTAGGCCCACGGCAGGCGCGCGTGGCTGCGATGAAGAACGGGACTCTGTTGCATCCGGAAGCACGGGCGGAAATCCTGCGACGGATTGAGGCACTCACGCCGCGGAGCGAACGCAGGTGGGGCAGGATGAATCCGCATCAGATGGTGTGTCATCTGAGCGATGCGTGTCGCGCGGCCTTGGGCGAGCGGCGGGTTCCAGTCATTGGTACGCTCTGGGAGCGCACCGTGATCAGGTGGTTGGCAATACACACGAAGGTCAAATGGCCGCAGGGCGTCAGGACCGTGCCGGAGGCCGATCAGGAAATCGGGGGCACTCGTCCTACCGAGTTTGCGCGCGACGTCGATGAATTGCGTGGTCTTATTAACCGGTTTAGTGGCCCGGAAGCGCAGCTCTCAGGAGACCATCCGTTGTTTGGCGCCCTGTCGGCCGCGGAATGGGGCAGATTCAGTTACCGTCATGCGGATCATCATCTTCGTCAATTCGGTGCCTAGGAAGAGGGCAATATCGAGATTCGTCGGGACATCGAGCGCCTGCTGCGTCGCGGTGAGCCGAAGAATGTGCGAGTAGTGCTCGGGTGTCCGACTTCACCGGGTTCCTTCTCGTGTTGCTCGCGATCGCGGCATTGCGAGAGTCCATCTTGACGCGGTGTAGTAAGGCCGCGGAGTAGACGAACGGACGGGTTGATCGTTAACGAAAGTCCGGCAGCATCCTTTACACCTATTCGACGTTATTTGATCCCGGTGATTCTGTAGGCTGCGTTCATCGATCTTCCCGAGCAACGTACTGTAATACACGATGTTCCAAATACCATCGCCGACCTCCTCGAGGCCAATGTCTTCGCCGCGGAGGACCTGGCTCAAGAAGGGCTGCTGCGACGCGGAGTCGGAAGGTCCCGGCACTACTGACGCGACGGACCTCCACGTGCGCGGGATAGACCGGCGGCACGATGCGCTCCGGGATAGACACGCGTCGAGGGCGTCCAGAGCGAGGCGGCGTGCGATCGCCGATGCCCTCGTGGGACGCTCTTCGTTGTAGCGCCGTCGAAACGCTTCGAAGCGATATTGCTGGGCGCGTTGGCTCCAGCGCGGCGGGACGCGTGGTCTCGCGCTTGAGTTCGCGATGCATCCGTTCGTGCTGGCCGTTCTCTTGGGGACTCGCCGGCGTAATCCGCTGGTGGACGATGCCGAGCTGCATCCACCAGACATTCAGGGGGGACAGACCGTGGATGCCGGTCGAGGCGAACGGGGCGCCGTTGTCGGTGCGGATCGCGTCGGGCAAGCCGACCTCCCGGAAGAGCGCTCGGAACACGGGCTTGCGCGAGCGCCGTCTTCACCGAGCGGAGTCCCCGACACACCAACAGGCCGCGGCTGAAATGATCGGTCACCGTCAGCGGATAGCAGTACTCGCCATCGCCCGTCTTGAACTGCCCTTTGAAGTCGGCCGGCCACACCTGATTCGGGTGGTCGCGTCTGCACCGGGTCGCCCCCGGGTGCGCCCACCTGCGCGGCGCCGGTTCTTCCGGAGCAGGTTGTGGCGCTCGAGGATCGTCGTTGACGGTCTGCGGCCGGCCACGACCCGTTCGGGTGCCGCGTCCGGAGCACCCGCAGGAGCTTCTTCGCTCCCCAGCCGTACTCCTGGCGCGCCTCCACGATGAGCGCTTCCGTCGCCGTCGCTCGTCCGGTGCGGACACTCATGCGGGGCACGGCTCCGGTCGATCAAGCCGGCGCGGCCCGCCCGTCCGATGACGCGCCAGCCACTTGTAGCCCGTCGGGCGCGTCACGCCGTAGCGCTCACACAGCTCCGTCATCGACCACTGCCCGCTCTCGAAATCGGTCACGAACTTGAGCCGCTCCGTCCAACACATTCGTTTCCATCCAAGGCATCTCCCTGGTGTAAACGACCAAGGCCTAACACCGGCTTGGAGCCGGCGGCGCGGAACTATCGCAAGTGCGCCGCCGCTCAAGCCGCGAACGTTACGAGCGATAAACGCCGCAGGGACGATCTGCCTCAGGCTCGCCGAGATTCGTCGGCACTTGGCGACTAGGGAGGAGTAATCCGCCGACGTGGCCGTGATGGATCCCAATATGCGCCGTGTGCCGTCGATCAACTGACCCAGACGGCAGTGCTCGCCTCGCCGTGTCTCGGCTCACTTCTTCAGGAGAGCCGTCCAGTTCAGCACAACGCTGATAGGCGGCTGTGGAGGATGCTCCTGGGTGGCAACCGTCGCGAGCAGAAATTTCTGGCCGTCCGCCGTGACGTCCCAGTTGAAGGTGTCCGGACCGCCGCTGCCCGTGGCCACGTTGTTCTGAATCGACGTGCTGAAGGCAGGGACCGGAACGGTGGTTGTGAACGTCGGCGTATAGCTCACCTTCGCCACCATTACGGTATGAACTTTGGTTGTCAGAAAAAACAATTCCTTGCCGTCGCGTCGCCACCGCGGCGTGACGCCGCCGCCGCTCGAGACCGTCCATTTGCCGCTGTCTGCCGTAAGTGGGAACGGACGGACGTAAATCTCCGGGCGGCCGGATTCATCCGACGCGTACGCGATCCAGTGGCCATCGGGAGAGAACTGCCCGTGCGTCTCGTTGAACTCGGAGTTGACGTACACCATGGGCTTACGGTCGCCGGCGAGTGGCATCAACCATAGGTCCGACCTGGTCTTGGAGTCGACTTGGGAGTACAGCAGAAAACGGCCGTCCCTCGACCAGTCGTCGAGATTTCTGCTGCCGCTCGGTTCGAGCAGCAATTGCTCGCCACCCGCGCCGTTCGCCGCCTTTTGATAGAGACCGGTGCGGCCTGAACGCTCCGAGGCATAGGCCACGTGCGCGCCGTCCGGCGACCAGACAGGATCGGCGTCCCCGACCCTGGCCGATGTGAATCGGGTGAGCGTATTCCGTGCCAGTTCGTCCAGCCAGATGCTCGAGCTGACGCTCGAAAGATCCATCCGCGTGACTGCCAAGCGTGAAGCATCGGGGGACAGCCGAAGAGACCCATCGTACCCTGGCACCGCAGCCGCGCCGAGGTTCGCGCCCCGCCGGTCGAACCACGTCAATTGCAGCAGGTTCGGTCTGATCGCGTCGCCGGTCTGGTACGCGAGGATGCCGTTGGCGGAGACGCCGAAGAACCCGAACTCGAAGATGCTCCTCACGTGGTCGGCGATGCGCGTTGGCTCTCCGGCCATTTGCAGTCTGACCAAATCGAAAGGCTGAGCCTGCAGATCGCTGTCTCGAAGGAACAGCACGTACCCGATCCTCGGATCTGGCGACGGCGCATAAACCGGGCTGAAGCCCGTCGCGACTAGGCGCGTTGACGCCTGCTGCTCGGGTGTCGCGTCCAGCGCGCCGAGATAGATCCCCATGTTCTCGGAGAGGCCCGATTCGCGCAAGTACAGAAAGTGCTTTCCATCGGGCAGAAAGACTGGCGTGGAGTGTCCCGTCTCCTGGCGGGACACGCTAATCGCCGTCACTGGCGAGGCTGCGCCGCCGGCAGCAGACACGCGCCATGTACCGCCGCCAAAACTGCCGAAGATGATAACGCCGTCACGGTTCCACGATCCACCCGTGATGATGCCCTTGATCTCGCAGATCGTATGCGGAGGCCCGCCCGACACCTCCACTTTCATCAGCTTGTTCAGCGCTTCCCCACCTGGAAACGCGACGAATCGGCTGTCCGGCGACCACGTGATGGACGGTGAAGGTCCTGTTTCGGCCAAGGGCCGCGATTCCACCGAGTCGAACGATCGGACCCACACGCTTCCGCCACCGTCGGCTCCGACCGCATAGAACGCGATCTTGCGACCGTCCGGCGAGACGGCAAACTTCTGGAGCATTGTCTTGTCTGGCGGCAGCACCTCGAGTCGCATCAGTTCGGGCGACGCAGGCGCCTTCTCGCCGAAGTGAATGAATGCCACGCCCGCGAGCGCCAGCATCGTCGCCGCCGCCACGACGGACGCGGCCTTCCACTGGACTGCGCGTCGCCGCGATATCGCGACAACGGCCGCCGGCACAGCGAGGAAACCAGACGCCTCGTCCATCAAAAAACGCGCAGCTGAAATATCGGGGATCCTCGCCTTACGATCTTTCTGAAGACAGCGCTGGACGACCATCGCAATGTGGTGAGGAATTCCTGTAGGCAGCGCGGTCCAGTCGGGCTCGCGCATTAGGATGGCCGCCAACGTCTCGCTGACATCGTCGCCCGCGAACGCACGCCGCCCTGTCAGCATCTCGAATAGCACGCACCCGAACGCCCATACGTCGCTGCGTTTGTCAGCCGATCGGCCCTTGGCCTGCTCGGGGCTCATGTACGCCGCCGTCCCGAGAATTATTCCCACTTGTGTCATCGCGGGTGTCGTGATTGTTGGCGAGTTCGTCAGATCCGCGCTCGCATTCCCCGCAGGTTCTAGCGCCTTGGCCAGTCCAAAGTCCAGCACCTTCACCGTGCCGTCGGGCCGCACCTTGATGTTCGCGGGCTTCAGATCGCGATGGATAATGCCCTGCTCGTGCGCAGCCTCCACGGCGTCGGCGATCTGTCTCGCGATCGGGAGTGCCTCATCGACCGGAATGGCTCCGCGCGCGAGGCGCTGGGACAGATCGTCGCCCTCGACCAATTCCATCACGAGGGCGGTCATGCCCCCGCTCTCCTCGAGGCCGTAGATGCCGGCAATGTTGGGATGGTTCAGCGAAGCGAGCACTTCTGCTTCGCGCTGGAAACGCGCGAGCCGATCCGGGTCAGCTGCGAGCGAGGGCGGCAGGATCTTGATCGCGACCTGGCGTTTGAGCCTGGTGTCGGTCGCCCGATAGACCTGGCCCATCCCGCCTTCGCCGATCTGTGCCGTGACTTCGTAGGCACCGAGACGGGTGCCGGGGGTGAGAGCCAAAGATAGCGTGATTATAGGGCCGGACAGTCGGCGGGACGCGATTAGTCCTGATTAACGCAGCAGGGATGAAGATTCGGTAAAGGCATCGGCGACGGTCAGGGAGGCCGTCACCGATGCCAAAACGAAATCTCCCAAGAAGAAGCCGCCAAAGCGTGTCCTCGCCTTGCCCGACCTCGAACTCGCCAAGACGGCGGTACTGAACAGCCTCACGTGTGCCAGTGGTCAGCGGACGTACGACCACGCAATCAGCGAGTTCGTCGCGCGGTACTGTTCTGAGCCGCGCCTCGCGTCCCAGAGCACCTTCGGCGTCATCCCGTCACCCCAAATCCGGCCCGTCTTGTTGATCGCACGAAAGATTGCGCCGTGCGGACGTGTCCGCCTTTGCCGGCGAGATCCGCAACGACCCAGTGCTCTCCTCGCGCCGTTGGAGCGACTCGAGCCTGAGGGCCAGCAGCTCACCACGTCGCAGCCCGCAGCGAATCAGCACGGCAAGCATGGCATGATCGCGACGTTCACGAACGGTCATGACGTCGCTGTGTCTGAGTCAGCGACGGGGCTGATCGGCGGTGAGCCAATTGCCCAAACGGACGCCAAGATGCCGAACGCCTTTCACGCGCCGAATGCCCGCGGCGAGTTCGGGGCTGAGAAGGCCGACATCAGCGGCCTCGTAGGCGACACGCCTGACGGCGGCCAGCCGCAGGTTGATCGTCGCGGGCGCATAGTGACGCTGCACGAGGTGACTGCGATAGCCGAGAACCACTGTCCGATTGAACTTGGTCATGTCTCGATCCAGACTACCGAGCGGTACCTTGGGTGCAAGCAGAGGCTTCGAGTCGCAGTGAACGACACGTTGGGCATCGAACCAGAGCCCACCGTGTGACGCGATGAAGCCAGGGCGGGCGTCCCGAACGTCCGCCCTTGGCGACTGATCGTTACGAACCGAGCGCTACGGTGGTGATGGGTGAACGAAATGTCTCGCTGCAGCCTGAGCGAACGCGATCATCCGCAGCGTGGAGAGCGATGCACACGAGTGGTAGCATGCGCCCTGTCATGGGCCGCGCCAGCGTCGCCCTGCTCTTCCTCCCTCTCACGGTTCACGTCGTCGTGGGGCAGTTGCAGGTCGGCCCGAGGGCGCTTCCCGCGCAGCGTGAGATCATCGTGTCGACGGATCGCGTCGATCGCCTTGAGCGCTGGCTGAAGGCCGTCGATCAGCACGAGCCCGGCGAGATCGACGACGCGGCGAGCGAGATCGGCCGGTTCTCTGAGACCACCCTCCGCGATCTGTGGGTGGATGCGCAGGCGCTTGTCGCCTTGATGCGCGACCGGAAGACCTCGGGGTTCCAAGCCGCGAGCGGCCCACCGCCTCTTCGGACACGGATCATCTATAAGCCGGCGGACCTTCAACGGATGACGGTGTTGGCCTGCGCCGCTGGCGGCCTGCTCGACGATCGGGATTGTTTCGCGATCGATGCGAAGGGCGCGTTAGACGGCCAGGCCGCTCGGCTTGCGGAGCACGCCGCCACCAGTCGGGAGGCGGGTGACGAAGACAACTACATCCTTCGGCGCGCCGCCCTGCTGCACGCCGATGTCGCGATGTGGGCGCCCTCCGCCGCCGCAGAGCCCGCATCGCATTTAGCGGTGCGGACGATTGCTCCCCAGTCCGTGCGCGTCACCACCTCGGACGGGATCGACCGTAACGTACAGCTCGTCGGTGTCAACTGGGACATCGGACGCACGTTACTCGACGCGGTGCGCACGCCAGGCGAGCCAGTGCCCCACCCGGAGCGCGATCGGATGGTGCACGACTGGTATCGTGCCACGTCGGCCTGGATGATCGTGAGCGAAAATCACGACACGAAGCACCTCGCGGGTGGTGCATCGCCGTTCCTGCGCGACCTGAGCGCCTTCACCGGCGGTTCCCTGATTCAGATCGTGTCGTCCGGCGATCTTCGATCGACGTTCCTGCACATTCTTGACGAGTTCCGACATCGCTATCTCGTGAGTTACTCGCCGCGCAGTGTCACAACTACTGGATGGCATCGCCTCGCGGTACGCGTCAGGAATCGCCGCGCGATCGTGAAGGCGCGGCCCGGTTATCTCGCCGGCTCCTAGCCACATCGAGCTGAATGCCGTCGTCTTCGCGGACCGTACGCTCATTGTGTTGACGATCAGTCGGCGTTAACCGATCCGTTCGCTCCGTATGTCCAGGCGAAACACACTGGTACCACAGCATTATCAGGGTATGCTCACGTCACAATTGGCGGCAGTTCAAGACGACGTAGTGGGCAAACCGGAATCCCCGGGCCTCAAAAGGGCGCTGGGGTTGTGGGAGGTGACCACAATCACGGCCGGAACCATCGTGGGCTCTGCCATCTTCGTCGCGGCGGCTTTCGTGCCCCGCGCGGTCCCCCATCCCACTCTGGTGCTGCTCGCCTGGGTCGCCGGTGGCCTGATCGTGATAGCCGGCGCACTGAGCTACGCCGAACTGGGAACCATGTTTCCGGAGGCGGGCGGGCAGTATCAACTACCTCAAACAGGCCTTCGGTCCGTTGTGGGGGTTCCTGTTTGGGTGGACGTCGCTGCTGGCGATCCAAGCGGGACCGGTGGCCTACCTCGGCGTGGCATTTGGCGAGTATCTCGGGGCGTTCGTGCCGTTCTTCTCGTCCAAGCACGCGATCGCGTCGATTGCCCTGGGGCCGTGGACGTGGGAGCCGAACACCGCTCAACTCGCCGGGGTGTCCGCGATCGCCGTGCTGTCGACCGTGAACTACTTCGGCACGAAGCAGGGCGCTGCGGTCCAGGGATTTCTGACGGCGATCAAACTCCTGCTGGTCGCAGGCCTGATCGGTTTCGGCCTGAGCGCGCCGGCCAACGTTTCACTGGATTGGACCGCGCCGCTGCCGCCGGGGAACCTCCTGGCTGCGATGGGGCTCGCAGTCGTGGCGGTTCTCGGCAACTTCGACGGGTGGTACCAGGCGACGCTCTCCGGCGGCGAGATCAGGCGCCCCGAGCGGAATCTCCCGCTCGGCATGATCGGCGGCACCTTGCTGGTCGGTCTGCTCTATCTGCTGGTGAACCTGGTCTACTTCCGTGCGATGCCATTGGCCGAGGTCGGGGCCTCCGCCCGGATCGGCGAAGAGGCCACCACCGCGCTGCTCGGTCCGACCGCCGGCCGGCTCCTGGCTGCGGGCGTGTTGGTGTCGATCTTCGGCTGCCTTTCGTCGTCGATCATCGGTGCGTCGCGTCTCGGGCTTCCGATGTCGCAAGACGCGCCGGCCTTCCGATGGCTGGCCAGAATTCATCCTCGCTACCGGACACCGACGGCCGGGATCGTGACGCTCGGCCTCTGGTCGATGTTGCTGGTCTTATCGGGGAGCTACGAGCAGCTGTTCGAGTACTCACTCTTCTCGAGCTTCATCTTCCACGCAATTACGGCCCTGGCGTTGTTCACCCTCCGACGTAAGCAACCGAACACCCCACGGCCCTACCGGGTCGTCGGGTACCCGTGGGTGCCGGCACTGTTCCTGATAGCGATGACGGGATTGGTCCTGAATACCCTTCGGGAGCGGCCCGTCCAGTCGCTGCTCGGGGTCGGGATGGTGGCGCTCGGTGTGCCGTTCTTTCAGTGGCACCGACGTGCCCGCGCTGCGGGAAGACGCGGCTAAAGGGCAGGCCTTACCAGTGGATGAGTCTCCTTCTTGCGCTCGGCTGCCAAGGAGGGCCCCGCTTTGACTACAGCGCGGCGGGTCACTAAGATTCCATCCTCCCCCATCGCTGCGCCAGTCCACCGGAGAGTGACGCCATGAAGTATCCCGTCAAGATTACGGTCAACGGCAAAGCCTTCACGCAGGACGTCGAACCGCGGCTGCTGCTCGTGCACTTCCTCCGCGACACGGCGGGGCTGACGGGCACGAAGGTCGGCTGCGACACCAGTCAGTGCGGGTCGTGCACCGTTCTTTTGGATGGGGTCGCCACGAAGTCCTGCACGTGCCTTGCGGTGCAGGCCGACGGGGCGTCAGTGACGACGGTCGAGGGTCTTGCCTCGGGGAGCACGCTGCACTACCTGCAGGAAGCCTTCTGGGCGACACACGGTCTGCAGTGCGGCTTCTGCACGCCCGGGATGCTGCTCGCCGCGCACGAACTGTTGCGGGTGAATCCGACGCCGGATGCGAACCAGATCCGCCACGGCCTCGAAGGCAATCTGTGTCGCTGCACCGGCTATCAGAACATCGTCCGTGCCGTTCAGCAGGCCGCCTCGCGGGCGGGCCAGGCTGCCGTGGGAGTCGGGTCATGAGCACCCCGACGACGGCGTCGCGCGTATTCGGATCGGGTATCCGCAGGCGCGAGGATCCGCGGCTCATCACGGGGACGGCGCGCTTCACCGATGACATCGCGCTGCCCGGCATCGTTCACGCGGCGGTCCTTCGAAGCCAGCACGGCCACGCACGTCTCAAGCGGATCGACACGTCCCGCGCCAAAGCCGCCGCAGGGGTGGTCGATGTGTTCACCGGCGCCGACAGCGAGAGCGCGTTGAACCCGATCCCATGTCTGTGGCTCGTGCCAAACAGCGACCTGAAGACCTCACCCTTTTCCGCCATGGCCAAAGACGTCGTCCGCTTCGTGGGCGACGCTCTCGCCGTCGTGGTTGCCGAGACGCCGCATCAGGCGTACGACGCGCTCGACCTGATCGACGTCGACTACGAGCCGCTGCCAGCCGTGGTCGACCCGGAAGCCGCGACGAAGCCAGGCGCGCCGGTCCTTCACGCCGAGGCGCCCGACAACGTCGCGTTTCATTGGACCGTCGCCGGTGGCGACATCGACGCCGCGTTCAAGAATGCCGAGGTCGTGGTCCGCGAGCGCATCATTCAACAGCGCCTCATCCCGACGGCGATCGAACCGCGCAGCGCGCTCGCGCATTTCGTGCCGGTGACCGGCGAGTTGACCCTCTGGAACACCACGCAGAACCCGCACATCGTCCGCTTCGCGATGTCGCTGGTCACAGGCGTGCCCGAAGATCGGCTTCGTGTCGTTGCGCCAGACGTCGGCGGCGGATTCGGCAGCAAGATCGCGCAGATTCAAGGTGACTTCATTGCCGTGTTCTGCTCGATGAAGCTGGGACGCCCCGTCAGGTGGACCGAGTCGCGCTCGGAGAACTACGTGTCGACGACGCACGGCCGCGATCATGTGCAGGACGTGGAGATGGCGGCCACGAAAGACGGTCGCATCCTTGGGCTGCGCTGCACGGTGTGGGCAGGCATGGGCGCCTATCTCTCGACCGCGGCCCCCGGCATTCCCACGATCCTCCACGGCCTGATGCTTTCGGGTCCCTACACGGTGCCCGCGGTGAAGGAGGACGTCTACGGCGTCTACACGAACACGACGCCTGTCGAAGCGTACCGCGGCGCGGGACGTCCGGAAGCCACGTTCATGCTCGAGCGCATGATTGACCTTCTTGCCGACAAGATCGGAGTCGATCCTGTCGAGGTCCGCCGGCGCAACCTGATTCCGCCGTTCACCAACGGTCACGACGTCGTCACCGGCCTCAAATATGACAGCGGGAACTATCAGGCCGCCCTCGACAAGGCGTTGGCGCACATCGGCTACGACGCGCTTCGCGTCGAGCAGAAGGCGGCGCGCGAGCGGGGCAGGTATCTCGGCATCGGCGTGTCGACCTACGTCGAGATCTGCGGGCTCGGTCCCTCACAAGTTGCGGGTGCCGTCGGATTTCAGGGAGGTCTCTGGGAAAGCGCGATTGTCCGATTCCATCCGTCCGGCAAGGTGAACGTCTTCATCGGTGCCTCCCCGCATGGTCAGGGTGAGGAGACCACCTTCGCGCAGATCGTCGCGGACGAGCTCGGCGTCGGCGTTAACGACGTGAAGGTCGTGCACGGCGATACCGACAACACGCCGATGGGCTGGGGGACGTACGGCAGCCGCACGACGGCCGTCGGTGGCGCCGCTCTTGCCGTCGCCACGCGCAAGATCAAGGAGAAAGCGAAGCTGCTCGCGGGCCACTTGCTCGAAGCCGCCGTCGAGGACATCGAGTACGCCGACGGAAAGTTCTTCGTGAAAGGGGTCCCGGACCGGCACAAGACCATCCAGGACATCGCGCTTCTTGCCAACGTCGCGTGGAATCTGCCTGCCGGCATGGAAGCCGGGCTCGAGGCCACGTCCTTCTACGATCCACCGAACTTCGTGTATCCCTTCGGGACGCACGTCGCCGTCGTCGAAGTCGATCCGGAGACGGGCCGTGTGGATTTGAAACGCTACGTCGCCGTCGACGACTGCGGACCGCAGATCAACCCGGTCATCGTGGAGGGACAGGTGCACGGGGGCGTCGTACAGGGCATCGGTCAAGCGCTCTGGGAAGGTGCGGTCTACGATGCGAACGGTCAGCTGCTCACGGGGTCGTTGACGGACTACGCGCTCCCGCGCGCCGACCTCCTGCCCGACATAGAGGTGCTCTCGACCGTGACGCCATCGCCGCATCATCCGCTTGGCGTCAAGGGCATTGGCGAAGCAGGAACGATCGCTTCCACGTGCACGGTCTACAACGCGGTGATTGATGCGCTCGAGCCTTTCAACGTGTCGTCGATTCAGATGCCGATGACGCCAGAACGGGTGTGGCGAGCGATGCACCGGCAGAAGGGTGCGTGAGATGTATTCTGCAGACTTCGATTATCACCGGGCCCGTTCGCTCTCGGAGGCGCGGCAGCTGGTGGCGGCGAATCCGGGCGCGAAATTGCTCGCCGGCGGTCACAGCCTTATTCCGCTCCTGAAGCTCAGGCTCGCCATGCCGGCCGCGGTCATCGACATCGGCCGCGTCCCGGAGCTGCGGGGCATCGCCGTCAGCGAGGGATCGCTGCGAATCGGCGCGCTCACGACGCACGCGGAACTGGCCGCATCTGCCGACATTCGGCGATCGGCGGCCGCGCTCGCGGAGGCGGCCGCTCTTGTCGGCGATCCTGCCGTTCGAAACCGCGGGACGATCGGCGGCAACATCGCACACGCGGATCCCGCGTCCGACCTGCCGACGGTGCTCGTTGCGCTCGGCGCCCATATCCAGGTCGTTGGTCCGCGTGGCGAGCGAACCATCGATGCGGCACACTTCTTCACCGGCATCATGGCGACAGCCCTCGCGGAGGATGAAATCGTGTCGTTCGTCGTCGTCCCGGCGGCAGGACAGGGTGAGGGCTCCGCGTATGCGAAGTTTCCGCATCCGGCATCGCGCTATGCGGTCGTCGGCGCGGCGGCGCTCGTCGCCGTGCGGCAGGGCACCTGCTCGGCGGTGAGTGCCGCGCTGGGCGGTCTGCTGCCGCACGCTCGCCGGCTGCCCTCGGTCGAGCAGGCCCTGACCGGCCAACCCGCGAATGCCGCGGCGATCGCCGCCGCTGCCGCCCGAACGGGTGAGGACGTGGGGGATCAGGCGAACGGCGATCTCTTCGCCTCGGCCGAATACCGAAAGGCTGTCGCACCGGTTTACGTCAAGCGTGCGATCGCGGCCGCCGTCGCTCGGGCGTCGTAGCGTTCGTCTTAACAGACCAGCGAGACTGGCAGACTACCCGGGGAGGCAGTGTCCACGATGTCGCTGGCCGAGACTCTTCCTCTGAAACGTTCCGTCGAAGATCTGCAGCGAGCGCTGGCCGACGAGCGCTACGTGGCCGATCGCGGCCTGGCGGTCTCGATCTATCTCGCCCTGCGACTGCAGCGGCCACTCTTCCTCGAAGGCGAGGCGGGGGTGGGCAAGACAGAGGTGGCGAAGGTCCTCGCGAGCGCCCTGCGGACGGAGCTTATTCGATTGCAATGCTACGAGGGCCTCGACATCAGCCACGCGTGCTACGAGTGGAACTATCCGCGACAGCTGCTGGAGATCCGATTGCTGGAGGCGGCCCAGGAACTCGACCGCACCTCTGCTGCCAGGGAACTGTTCACGGCGCCGTTCCTGATCAAGCGTCCTCTGCTGCGCGCGCTCGATGGTCGCGGCGAGCTTGCGCCGGTTCTCCTCATCGACGAAATCGATCGCGCCGACGAGGAGTTCGAGGGATACCTGCTCGAATTCCTGTCGGAGTTTCAGGTCACGATTCCCGAGCTGGGCACCATCCGCGCGGCGACGCCGCCCGTCGTCGTGATCACGTCGAACCGGACGCGCGAGGTGCACGATGCGCTGAAGCGTCGATGCGTGTATTGCTGGATCGCCTATCCGGACTTCGACAAGGAATACCAGATCCTCTGCTCGAAGGTGCCGGGCGCGTCCGCCCGGCTCGCGCAGCAGGTCGCGGCGTTCGTACAGGAGCTGAGGACGATCGAGCTGTACAAGCCCGCGGGCGTGTCCGAGACACTGGATTGGGCCGCCGCGCTCGTCGCCCTCGATCGCCAGCTGCTCGAGCCGGACGTCATCGCCGAGACGCTCGGCGTGTTGCTCAAGCATCAGGAAGACATTCAAGCCGTCAGCGGTGAACGTCTGCAGATGCTTCTCGGCCGCGCGCTCACCCGCGCCAGCGGCGCGCACGCGTGACCGAGGGCGCCCTCGTCTCCAATCTCCTTCTGTTCGCACGTGTCCTGCGCCAGGCAGGCCTCGACGTGCATACCGGTCGTGTTCTCGACGCCGTGTCAGCGCTCGAATGGGTCGGTGTCGGACGACGAAACGATGTTCGTGCCGTCCTCAAGGCCCTGCTCGTTCATCGTCATGATGATCTCGCGCGCTTCGACGAAGCCTTCGACCTCTTCTGGCGAGCGCACACCGAAACGACAGGCGGCCTGCCGCTGTTCTCGCTCGGCGAACGTGCGCGCGTCGTGTCGACGAAGGTGCCGTCTGTGCCGGTGAGATTCGAGGACGAGGCCACCAGCTGGTCGACCGGCGCGCCTCGATTGGCCGCCGGGGCCTACAGTCCCGTGCACGTCAGCCGGACGAAAGACTTCGCCGAGTTCACATCCGAGGAAATGACTGCTGCCGAATCGGCGCTGGCGGAGGTTGGATGGGAGCTTGGCGTGCGCCGGACACGCCGCTGGTCTGCCGGGTCGTCGGGCTCCGTCGATCTCCGGCGCATCGTCGCCCGCAACATGAAGCATGGGGGAGAGCTCATCGACCTGCCGCAACGGGTGCGCATCGAGAAGGCCCGTCCGATAGTCGTCCTCGCGGATGTCAGCGGATCGATGGAGCGGTACAGCCGCATGCTCCTGCACTTCGTGTGGGGGCTCACACGCGGAGCGCGGCGTGTGGAAAGCTTCCTGTTCGCGACGCATCTCACCCGCGTGACCCGGCTCATCGCAGGGCGTGGCCCGAGCGGGATCCAGAAAGTCTCGCGGTCCGTGGAGGACTGGGGTGGCGGGACCCGGATCGGTGAAGCGCTTCGAGCGTTCAACCTCCACTGGGCACGGCGGGTGATCCGGAACGGGCCGGTAGTCCTGATTGTTTCCGACGGCTGGGATCGCGGCGATCCGGAGCTGCTGGACCACGAGGTTGCGCGCGTGCGACGAAGCTGCCGGCGTCTCGTGTGGCTCAACCCACTCCTCGGGTCGGCCAACTACGAGCCGCTCACGCGAGGCATGATGGCGGCGCTCCGGCACGTCGATGACTTTCTGCCTGTGCACAATCTGGCGAGCCTCGACCAGCTGGCGCGGCGTCTGCGCGAGCCGGCGACCGCGCGCGGCCGGAGCCGCCGAAGCTCGCGACAGCGCGCCATGACCGCGGCGACACATCGTCGCTCGCCGGGAGTTGAGCCGGAATGGAGCTGAAATCGTCGTATCTCTTCGATGCGCCGCAGGCTCGCGTGTGGGATTTGCTGATGGACACGCCGACGCTGGCGAGCTGCATCCCGGGTTGCCGCGAACTGCGAGACCTCGGTGAGGATCGCTACCAGGCCGAGCTCGTCGTCTCAATCGCGGCAATCACAGGCAACTACGGCGCGACGATCGGCATCGAGGACAAGAACCCGCCCGCCTCGTATCGGCTGGTGATGCAGGGCACCGGACGCACCGGGTTCGTGCGAGGCACCGCGTCGATTGCCTTGTCGCCGCGAGAGGCCCGCACGCTCGTTGACGTGACGGCGACGGCGGACGTCGGGGGCGCCGTCGCGCGCGTCGGCCAGCGCCTCCTCGAAGGTGTCGCGCGGATGATGATGGATCGCTTCTTCACCTGCCTGCAGTCGAAGCTGTAGAAGCCTTCCGGCTGCCACCATTTCGGCCACCGGTGCGGCAAGTAGCCCTGGATGCGTCCCCGACTCCGCTGCCGCGCTCGAGTTCGTCTCGCGAGTTCGGTGTGCCGTTCTTTCAGTGGCACCGACGTGCCCGCGCCGCGGGAAGGCGCGGCTAATCCTCCTTAAGCTCACTCCTGCGATTTCAGCAGCGTCGCCGCCGCTTGATACTCGCGCGAGCCGTGGGGCGCGAGCTCGAGGACGCGGCGGTATTGTTCGGCGGCCTTCGCGGTGTTGCCGCTCTCCTGATACGCAATGCCCAGATTGAGGACCGCTTCCACGAAGCGCGGTGAGCCGGCCAGCGCGCGTTCGAACCAGGGGACGGCTTCTGCCGCGCGATGGGCTTGCACCAGCAGTACGCCCATGCCGTTGGCGGCGTCGGGCGACCGTGGATCCGCATCGAGCGCTTTCTTGTAGGCGTCTTCAGCGCCCGTCGCGTTGCCAGTGTCGCGGCGTGCGTTCGCGAGGTTCGTCCAGTACGTGGCGTTCGTCGGATCGCCTTTCACCGCCTGCTCGAATGACTTGACGGCGTCCTCCGGCTTCGACGCGCGAATCTGCAGCAGCCCGAGACCGTTGGCCGCGGCCGGATTCGACGGTTCGAGCGCCAGCGCGGCCTGCTCGGCACGTGACGCCTCGGCAGACAGGCCCGCGGCGTCGGCGGCCACCGCGAGATCGTGATACAGCGTGGCGTCGCGCGGCCAGCGTGCGACCGCGCGTCGATAGGCCTCCACCGCCTCGCGCACGCGACCGGTGTCCTTGAGCGCCCGCGCGTAAGTGGCCTGGAACACTGGCGCATCGGGAAACGCGCGCGCCAGGCCCGCCAGCCCCGGCAAGGCGCCACGCGCGTCGCCGGTCGTCAGGCGCGTGAGCTCCCGCTCGAACGTGTTCCACGCGGCGATGTGCCTCATGGGATTTGGCGCGGACTCGCTGTCGGTGGATCCTGCGGCCGTACCGGAGACGTAGCCCAACGCTCGCAGGCGCTCTGCGGCATCGGAAGGAACAGCCGCCGACGCCGATGCTCTGACGCTGTCGAGCGCGGCGATACGTTGACGCATCGCGTCGGCCACACTCCCCTTCGACGCCGCGAGGTTGTTGCGCTCGGCGGAATCCTCCGTGAGGTCGTACAGCTCGAGCTCCGACGACTGAATCAGCTTCCACCGGTCGTCGGCAAGCGCGGCGAGCGAGTGCCAGCCAGCGCTCCGCGGATACTGCGTTTCCGCGTACGCTTCGTGCGTGGTCGATGGACCAGCGAGCAGCGAGCCGGGGTGCATGCCGCCTGGCACGGGACGCCCAGCCAACTGCACCAGCGTCCCCGCCAGCTCCACGAGCGAAACCGGCTGATCGTCAACCGCCGGCGGCTGACCGGGCACGACCAGCACGAGAGGGACCCTCAGGGTCGAGTCGTACGCGAGCATGCCGTGCGTGAGCTCGCCGTGATCGCCGAGCCCTTCACCGTGATCGCCAGCGATCGCGATGACGGTGTCTCCCGTCAGGTTGGAGGACGCGAGCCACTCGACCAGCCGACCGACCTGTGCGTCAGCGAACGCCACCTCGCCGTCATAGGCGTTGCGCCCCGCCTTCTCCAGATACTCAGGCGGCGGCTCGTACGGCGCGTGCGGATCGTAGAGATGCACCCATGCGAAGAACGGTCTCGACGGAGCGGCGCCAGCCGCGGAGGCGGACAGCCACCTCAGCGCGGCATCGACGACGGCATCGCCGCGCCGCTGGGCCTCCAGCTGCTGGCTCCCGGACGGATCGCGCTCGACGCGATCGTCGTACATGTCGAACCCGTCGGCGAGGCCGAACCGTCGATCCAGCACGTACGCGCCGACGAATGCGCCCGTGCGGTAGCCGCCGTCGTGCAAGACCCTCGCGACCGTCGGCGTGCCGGTAGGCGCGACCGTGCCGTTGACCCGAACACCGTTCGCCGGCGGCAGCGTACCGGTCATGATCGACGTATGCGACGGCAGCGTCAGCGGCACGGTGCTGCGCGCGTGCGTGAACCGGACACCGCGCGACGCCAGTCCTTCGACGGCCGGCATCAGCCCGCGCCCGACCCGATCGGCGCGGAGCGTATCAATCGTGATCAGCAGAATGTTCGGGTGTGATGCCGATGGAGGAGGGGCGCCGGACCGGCGGCACGCGGTCAGAGGCGCGGCCACCAGCAAAGCCAGGACAAAGGCTCGCTTCACAGGTGGCTTGATCTTACTCTTCCCGCATCCCGACGCTACTCCATCCGAATCGCCTGCAGCGGGTCGACGCGCGCGGCGCGGTGAGCGGGGACGAAACAGGCCATCAGCGCGATCAGCAGGCCGCCGACCCCGACGACGGTGAAAGCGAGCGGATCGGCTGGTGAGACGTTGAAGAGCATGCTGCGCGCGATGCGTGTGACGGTCAGCGCGACGGCAACACCGATCAGGAGTCCGGGAATCGCGAGGCGGAGACCGTCGGCAATCACCATGCGATAGATCTCTTTCGGCGCCGCGCCCATCGCCATGCGAACGCCAATCTCCGGCACGCGCTCGCTCACGGTGTAACTCATCACCCCGTAGATGCCGAGCAGCGCCAGGCCGAGCGCGAGCGCGGCAAAGCCCTCGATGAGGAACAGCGACAGCCGCCGCGGCGCGAGGTGCTCGTCGAGGATGCCGTCCATCCACCGCATCCGCCAGAGCACGACGGACGAGTCGATCGTGCTCGCGACGCTCTTCACGGAGGACGCAATGGCCGCGCGGTCTCCTTCGGCGCGCACCACGAGCGTCAGGTCGCCCATCGAGTCCTGCGTGAACGACTTGAACGTTTCCGGCGCCGGCTCGATTTCCGGTCCCTCGTGTCGCACGTTGCCAATCACACCGACGATCGTCCACCATGCCGACTTCGGATTCGGTCCCAGGCGAATGCGGGAACCGATCGCGTCGCCGGCCGGAAAGAACCGCTGCGCGAGCGCCTTGTTCACGACGACAACCTTCATCGACTCCGGAGTATCGCTATCGGCCAGCCATCGTCCCTGCACCAACGGAATCTGCATGGCGGCGAGATAACCGGGCGTCACGATGCGATAGCCGACCTCGGGAGGCTCGCCGGCGGGCTTCGGCCGATTCTCGATCGTCAGCCACGCGGTCCATGCCTGACCTGTGAGCGGCAGGTTGTTGACGACCGCGGCGGCACGGAGGCCGGGGACGGCCGACAGACGGTCGATCAGCTCGTGATAGAACTGCCGGACCGATTCGTCTTTCTCGTAGCGACCCTGAGGCAGCTCCGTCTCCACGGTCAATACGTGCGTCGTCGCGAACCCCGGCTCGACACGCAGCACGTGCCAGAAGCTCTCCAGCAACAAGGCCGCGCCGACGACGAGCACGATCGCGGCGGCGAATTCGACCACGGCGAGCGAGTTGCGCATCCAGCGCCCGCCGCCGACCGATCCGCGCGCGCCTTCGCGAAGGTCGCGCTGCGCGTTGCTGCGCGACGCCCGCATCGCGGGCAGAACGGCAAAGATGAACCCCGTCCCGAGCGAGAGCACGAGCGCGAACGTGAGGACCGTGGGATCGATCCGGACGTCCGTCATGCGCGGCACGTAATCGACGGCCACTCGAGCGATCACCCGCGTCAGCCACGTGGCAATGCGCCACGCCGGCGGCGCCGCCGATCAGAGCGAGCACGGCGCCTTCGACCAGCAGCTGGCGCACGAGGCGATACCGGTCGGCGCCGAGAGCGCTCCTCACGGCCAGCTCCCGCCGCCTGGCGGCGCTCTGGACGAGCATCAGGTTCGCGACGTTGGCGCACGCGATGAGCAGCAGCAGGCCGACGGCGGCGCCAAGCAGGTACAACGCCTGACGCACGTCACCAACCACCGCCTCCTGCAACGGCACCATCGTCGTGCCGCGCTGATCGTTGGTCTCCGGGTATTTCTTCTGCGCTCCAATGGCGACGCCCTCGAGATCGGCGCGCGCCTGTTCGAGCGTGACTGACGGTTTGATCCGGCCGATGACGTCGAAGAAGTGTTGAGCGCGCAGGGTCAGCGTCTCCGGGCGCATCCCGAGCGGCCGCCAGACGTCGATCGACCGGTCAGGGAACGTAAACCCCTGGGGCATGACCGCAACGATCCGACAGGGTTCGCCGCCGAACTGGACGGTTCGATCGATCACGCTTCGGTCGGATCCGAAGTGCGTCTGCCACACGGCGTGGCTGAGGATCAGGATGCGATTGTTGGGAGGGACACCGTCCGCGGCCGTCAACGGCCGCCCGAGCGCCGGCGTCACGCCAAGCGTCTCGAAGAAGTTCGGCGTCACGACACCGACGTTCGCGTGGAACGGCTCGCCGACCGAGCCCGCGAGGCTGCCGCCTTGCGTGATGTACGCGGCGAGCTGCTCGAACGTCCGCGTCTGGTTTCGCCAGTCGTCGTAGTTCGCAGGCGCCACCGCGTAGCGCGGCTTGCCGTTCAGCCGATCGTTCTCCCAGACCTTGACCAGGCGCGATGGCTCCCTGAACGGCAAGGGCCGGAGCAGCACGGCATGGATCGCGCTGAACATGGCCGTCGTCGCACCGATGCTGAGCGCGAGCGTGACGATCACGATCGCCGTATAACCGGCGCGCAGCCGCATCAGCCGAAGGGCGAAGCGAATGTCCTGCAGAATCATCTCGGGTCTCCACTGCTGACGAAACAGGTACCACGCGTCCGGAACAGCGCCCAGGGCTCGGCGTGCGATGCGCCGCTGCTCCCGCCACGACCGCGGCGTCGTTGGCTCGACCCACGCGTTGGCCAGCTCCGCCTCCCATTCGGCTCGAAACTCGCGACGGCCCCACGCCGGCACGAGCCTCGACACGCACGCGATGAAGCGGCGGAGCATCTCAGACATGGCGCGGGCGTGAGCGGAGGCGACCGAGACCCGCGAATCGCTTCAGCGCGACTTCGAGTGCCGCCTCTCCCGCACGCGTGATCTCGTAGTAGCGCCGGGCTGGGCGCTGCTCGCGTCGTGCGACCTTGTCGCTCTCCCAACTGGATCGCACGAGGCCCGACGATTCCAGGCGTCTCAACGACGGATACACCGTGCCGGTCTGCAAGCCGGTCTTGTCGGCGATGTCGAAGCCATATCGTGCGCCGTCCGCAATCGCCTGCAGCACCAGCGTCGTCGGCAGCGTGATGTAGGGCACAGAGACTATATAGGTCGAATTCTACATAGTGTCAAGGGAACCAGGTTCGGGGTTCGTGGGTTCGGGGTTCGGGGTTGTGGTTCGAAGTTCGGGGTTCGAGGGTCGAATGGCCGACTGCGGGTGACCAATATTTTTCCTTTGAACATTCAACATTGAACATTCAACATTGAGCCGGTCATGCACAGATACATCTCGGTCGTCGCGGCTCTCACGGCCATCGGGCTCGGTATGCCGCTGCTCGATGCGGCGCAGACAGCACCTTCCTTCGACTACCCGGCCGAGCGGCCGATTGATGTCCGTCAGGTGTCGTCGAACGACCGCAGCGGCGTGACGGTTCAGGAGATCACGTACGCCAAGGCCGGTGAGGGTCGGAATGCCGCCACATTGGTAATCCCGCCGAAGCCCGCGTCAGCTCAGCATCCCGCTGTGCTGTTCGTGCACTGGTACGAACCGCCCAACCCGACATCGAATCGGACGGAGTTCGTGGACGATGCGGTGGAGCTGGGAGGATTGGGGACGGTCTCGCTGCTGATCGACACGCCCTGGTCGAACCCGAAATGGTTCCCGACGCGTGACAGCGAGAAAGATTACGAGATGTCGGTCGGGCAGGTGAAGGAGATCCGCCGGGCGGTTGACGTGCTGCTGGCGCAACCGGGGATCGATCGAACCAAAGTGGCGTGCGTGGGGCACGACTTCGGCGCGATGTATGGCGCGATCGCCGCCGCCGCCGATCCCCGGCTGACCCATTTCGTCTTCATGGCCGGGACGCGATCCTTCAGCGACTGGTTCCTGTACTCGCCGAAGCGCGAAGGGGACGCGCGCGCACGCGTGATCGCGACGCTCGCGCCACTCGATCCGATCGCGTTCCTGCCGCGGATTGCCCCGCGGCCGGTGCTGCTGCAGTTTGGGAAGAAGGACAAGTTCGTCTCGAACGAGGCCGCGGCGTCGATGGCCGACGCCACGGGCTCGCCGAAAACCGTCAAGTATTACGACGCCGAGCACGCGCTCAACGCGGAGGCCACACGGGATCGACAGGCCTGGTTGAAACGCGAGCTCGGTCTGGCGTCGCCGTGAGCGATCAGTACCGGTAGATATCCGGCTTGTACGGCCCCTCGACCGGCACACCCAGGTAGGCGGCCTGTTCCGGTGTCAGCGTCGTGAGCTTCACGCCCAGATGCGCCAGGTGCAGCCGCGCTACTTCTTCGTCCAGGTGCTTCGGCAGGATGTAGACCTTCTTCTCGTACTTGTCGTTGTGCTGGTGCAGCTCGAGCTGCGCGATCACCTGGTTGGTGAACGAGGCGGACATCACGAAGCTCGGATGGCCAGTCGCGCACCCGAGATTCAGCAGCCGTCCTTCCGCGAGGATCAGCACGCTGTGGCCATCCGGGAACCGGAACTCGTCGTACTGCGGCTTGATCGGGATGCGCTCGATGCCGCGCTTCTTGAGGCCGGCCATGTCGATCTCGTTGTCGAAGTGACCGATGTTGCCGATGATCGCGTTGTGCTTCATCCGCGCCATGTGATCGACCGTGATGATGTTCAGGTTGCCCGTGGCGGTCACGAAGATGTCCGCGGTCGACACGACGTCCTCGACCGGCTTCACCTCGTAGCCTTCCATCGCAGCCTGCAGCGCGCAGATCGGATCGATCTCGGACACGATCACGCGGCAGCCCTGGCCGCGCAGCGCCTGCGCGCAGCCCTTGCCGACCTCGCCGTAACCGGCGACGACCGCCACCTTGCCGCCGATCATCACGTCGGTCGCGCGGTTCAACCCGTCGATCAGCGAATGCCGGCAGCCGTAGATGTTGTCGAACTTGCTCTTGGTGACCGAGTCGTTGACGTTGATCGCCGGAAACAGCAGCGTGCCCGCTTCCATCATCTGATAGAGCCGGTGCACGCCGGTCGTGGTCTCCTCGCTGACCCCGCGCATCGCGGCCGCGACCTTCGTCCAGCGTGAGGGATTGGCCTTCAGCTCGGCCCTCAGCAGGTCGAGGATGACACCCCACTCCTCGGGCTCCTTGTCCGGATTGAAGGCCGGCACGCGTCCCGCCTTCTCGAACTCGACGCCTTTGTGCAGCAACAGCGTCGCATCCCCACCATCGTCCACGATCTGGGTCGGGCCGCTGCCGTCGGGCCACTGGAGCGCCTCGCTCGTGCACCACCAGGTACTCCTCGAGCGTCTCGCCTTTCCAGGCAAACACCGGGGTGCCCTTCGGGTGCTCGATCGTTCCGCCCGTCTCCGGCCGTCCGACGACGACGGCGGCCGCCGCAGAGTCCTGCGTCGAGAAAATGTTGCACGAGACCCAGCGCACGTCGGCGCCGAGGTCGGCCAGCGTTTCGATCAGCACCGCCGTCTGCACCGTCATGTGCAAACTGCCCATCACGCGCGCGCCCGCCAGAGGCTTCTGGCCCTTGTAGCGCGTGCGGATCGCCATCAAGCCGGGCATCTCGTGCTCGGCCAGTCGAATCTCCTTGCGGCCCAGCTCGGCGAGCGCAAGGTCTCTCACTTTGTACGGCACGCGGCCCGCGTTGACGGCCGCGTCGAAGGCATGTAGTTCGCTGACGCCAGTGCTCATTGTCTTCGTACTCCTGTATTCAGTTACTGAGTGGTGATCTTGCTCGTGGACGCAACGAACAGCGACGGCCCTTTCGCGACCGGATCGGGCGGCATCTGGACCATGCGCGGCGTGTCGAAGCCGTTGACCGTCAGCATGCGACGAAGCTGCTCTTCAGCGAAGCCGAGCCACACGTGCCCCATCTGCTGCTTGTACTCCTCGCGGTCGTGCGGCAGCATGTCGCACAGCACGAGGCGCCCGCCGGGCCGGAGCACGCGCGCGGTCTCCCGGAGCACCGCCAGCGGATCCGGAACGTGGTGCAGCACGAGCATCATGATCGCGACGTCGAGTTCCTCGGCGGCAATCGGGCAGCGCTTCCAGCTCGCCGCGCCTGATGTCCACGTTCGGCTGATCGCGCAGCCGTCGCTTGGCGGCCTGCAGCATCTCGCTGCTGCGATCGACGGCGACGACCCTGCGACAAACGGCGCCACCGCTTCGCTGGTCTGGCCCGTGCCGCAGCCGAGGTCGCCGACGACCCACCGCGGATCGAACAGCGCCGGCAGCGCGTGAAGTGAGGACGCCCGGCCGAACAGCTCCTGGCGCAAGCGATCCCACTGCCCTGCTGACGAGGCAAAGAACTCCTCGGACTTCGTCTGCCGGCGCGCCAGGATCCCTTTGAGCCGCCGCGCGTCCTGATCCGCCCCGACGGACGAGCCGACTTGATCGCGAAGCACAGCCCACAGACGCCGGGTCGGCGCGTTGCGCTCGTCCAGAGCCAGCGTGTAGTACCGGCTCGTTCCATCGCGGCGCGAGGTGACCCAGTCGGCGTCGGCCAGCGTCTTGAGATGGCGGCTGACGGTCGATTGCGGAAGCTGCAGCACCGCGCAGAGCTCCGACACGGTCAGCTCGTGACGCTCGAGCAACAGGAGCATGCGGCTCCGTGTCGCGTCGGACAACGCGGTGAGGTCGTCGAAGATGGCAGCGTGGGTCACAACGATGTATCTATCCGTCTATCCGGATGGATGGTTACATACGGCGGCAGGCGGTGTCAAGATCCGACTCGTCCGTGCCGTTGTAGATTGCGTCGGCAACGTCGGCATGTCGACGGATTCTTCGTTGGATACGCAGCTACTTGGCAGTTTGTGCCCGTGCGCCCGCGCCTCCGGAGGGCACGCGTTGTGCAGCCCGCCTCGCCCAGGAGGTTCGTCTGTCCATGCCTGAAAGCTCCATGAACTTGACCGTTTCGCGAAGCCAACCCAGCGTGTGGGACCGCCAGTCGTCCGCGATGGCCAGCTACGACCAGGAGCGCTGGATGACCGCCGCCTGGGGAGGCGCGCTTGCCGTGATCGGTGCAGGCCGACGCGGATTCCTTGGGGGCCTGCTGGCAACGTTCGGCGCGACGATCGCGCTGCGCGCCGCCATGGGCCGTCACGACTTCGCCATGGCGCGCCATTGGTCGACACGCGCGCTCAACGAACGCGGATGGCGCGAGAAGGATATCGTGTCGGGCGCATCGGACGAGTCGTTTCCCGCCAGCGATGCGCCGTCGTGGACGCCGACCGAGGGCACAGCCCGGCGCTAGGCTCTGATCGACCGCGCTCCGTCGGCCTGTTCCGGGCCCAGATTTCGTTGTTTGCGACGGCCGCTCGATCGGTCAGCGCTCCGACCAGTGACGGACCGTGCCGGTCGACCTCACGTCCCTTGAGGCTGACGTTGCCGTCGACACCATTCGGCCGCGGCAGCAGCCTCGAGAGCAGCATCATCGCGCGGGCCGTCGCGCCGGGGATGGCCGCGTTCAGCGCCGCGGCGAGCTTCGCCTGCGGTGTGATCGTCAGCGACGGATCCCCGTAGCGGCAGGCCTCGACAATCTTTCGCGCGGCGCGCTCCGCCGAAATCGTCAGGCCCGGGATCGAGCTGATCGTCTTGAACAGCGTGTACTCGGCGGCATGCTGTCCCTTGAACATCGCGTGTCGGGGCGAGCCGGTCCGCATCAGTCCCGGTGCCACGGTGGTCACGCGGATGCCGTACTCGTCCAGCTCCGCGCGTATCGCATCCGACAGGCCGATCAGGGCGAACTTGCTGGCGGAGTACGGCGCCAGGTGCGGGACCGCGATGCGTCCGCCGACCGAGGCGATGTTGACGATGCGTCCGAAGCTGCGGTGGCGCATGATCGGCACCACCTCCAGAATCAGGTTCAGCGGACCGCGGAAGTGCGTCGCGCTGGCGTTCTCGAAGTCCTCCTCCAGCATGTGCTCGAGCGGTCCGACCTGAATGACGCCCGCGTTGTTCACCAGCACGTCGATCGCCCGGTACTCCTCGACGATCCGGTCGATGGCCGCGCGGACGTCCGCTCGACGACGGATATCGCAGCGCAGCGTGAGCACGCGTCCGCCGCGGTCCTCGATGTCCCGCCGGGCGCGATCGAGCTCGCCCAGGTCGCGCGCCAGCAGCACGACGCGCGCGCCTTCCGCGGCAAACAGCCTGGCCATCACGAGGCCGAGACCCCGCGAACCGCCGGTGATCACGACCACGCGATCTTCGAACGAGATTCCCAAACGCGCCCTGGACAAGCGCGTCAGCGCCATGGCGACGCCGGCGCCCGCCGCCAGTCCCACGACGAACCTCTGCGCCTTCTTCTTCATACCCTCTCCCTACCCACTCATATCCGCAGGCCCGCGTGTGTTCGATCCGCGTATTCCGCGTCCTCAGCGGCCCCCTCGGCCACCGACGCAAGCGACGTGCCCCTCGTCACCCGGACGAGTCGGGCCGGCTCAGGTTGTATGATGTCGCGGCCACGCATGATTTCCTTCGACGACTTCGCACGAGTGGATATTCGAGTGGGACGGATTGTCGAGGCGGAACGCTTCCCGGAAGCGCGAAAGCCGGCGTTCAAGCTTCGCATCGACTTCGGCCCGGAGTTCGGGGTGAAGAAGTCCTCCGCGCAGCTGACGACGCACTATCAGCCCGATGATCTGATCGGCCGGCTTGTGCTGGCGGTCGTCAACTTTCCTCCGCGTCAGATTGGACCGTTCATGTCCGAAGTCCTGACGCTCGGCGTGCCCGATCCCTCCGGGGCGGTCGTGCTGGTGAGACCGGAGCGCGAGGTGCCGCTCGGCGGGCGGCTGTTCTAGGCCACGGACCACACAGACACCGGAGAACAGTACAGGATCAGGGCCGCGGATGGCGCGGAGGCACGCGGATAGTCAGTTCCTCAGGGCCGCGGATGGCGCGGAGGCACGCGGATAGTCAGTTCCTCAGGGCCGCGGATGGCGCGGACACACGCTCGGAGAGTCAGTTCCTCAGGGCCGCGGATCACGCGGACGGACGCGGACAATCAGCTTGCTCAAGGCCGCGGATCACGCCGGACGGACGCGGACAATCAGCTTGTTCAGGGCCGCGGATCACGCGGACGGACGCGACTGAACGGGTTACACGGACGGGCGGGATCGCTGCCAGACGAGCAGCGTCTGGATGGCGCGGGCGACCTGGGACGGGACGCAGGGTTTCGCGAGGCAGACATCGGCGCCGGCCGCGCGGGCAAGCGGGATGTGCTCGCCTGACAAGCCACTCAACGCCACCATCGGAATGCGCGACGTGGAGGGGTGCGCTTTGAGCTGACGGATCGTTTCGAATCCGTCGATCCGCGGACCCGCGAGGTCGATGACGATGACGTCCGGCAGATGCGCATCGGTGCGGACCACGACGTCGAGGCCGGACGCGATCGTCACCCTGAACCCGCAGAACTCGAGGTACTCGCGGTACAAGCCCTTGGCGTCGGGCTGATCGTCGATAAAGAGGACCAGCGCCGGTGCCGTGCCGGGCGGAAGTTGCGGTTGCGCGGCGGAGCGCATGCGCTCCCTAAATGCCGCACCCGTGCCAACTCGAAATCGCTGCAACTTATAGAAAACCCTGACGATAGCTCGGTCAGCCTCCGTCGGGCTGAGCGGCAGAATTGTGGCTGGCATTGCAAAACCGGCGATGGGAGTGGTCTCTGTGCGCCTAGTGCGCCGCGGCCACGCCTTCGCCCGCCACCGCCTTCACGACGTCGCCCAGCACCTGCTTGGCATCGCCGAACGCCATCAGCGTGCGGTCGGAGTAGTACAGCTCGTTCTCGATGCCCGCGAACCCCGGGTTCATCGATCGCTTGATCGCGATGACGGTGTGCGCCTTGTCGGCGTCGATGATGGGCATGCCGTAGATGGGGCTGCCCGTGTCGTGACGCGCGGCCGGATTCACGACGTCGTTGGCGCCGACGACGAGCGCCACGTCGGTCTGCGGCATCTCCGGGTTGATGTCGTCCATCTCGACGAGCGACTCGTACGGAATTTCCGCTTCGGCGAGCAGCACGTTCATGTGGCCCGGCATCCGGCCGGCGACCGGATGAATCGCGAACTTCACGTCCACCCCGCGCTTCGTGAGCTGGTCGTACAACTCGTGGACGCGGTGCTGCGCCTGCGCGACAGCCATGCCGTACCCCGGAATGATCACCACGCTGTCGGCGTTCATGAGGAGATCGGCGACGTCCTGCGGCGTCGCGCTCTTGACCGTTTTCTCCTCCCCCGCCTGCTGCGACAGCCTGCACCTGACCGAACGCGCCGAAGAGAACGTTGGTGAACGAGCGGTTCATCGCGCGGCACATGATCACGGAAAGAATCAGGCCCGACGACCCGTCGAGCGCGCCGGCCGTGATGAGGAGCTTGTTCGACAGCACGAACCCCATCGCGACCGCCGCCAGTCCGGCGTACGAGTTCAAGAGCGAGATGACCGTCGGCATGTCGGCCCCGCCGATCGGAATGATCAGCAGCACGCCGAAGACGAGCGACAGGACGATCAACGCCGCGAACGCCGGCCAGAACTCCGGTCGCATCGACAAGTACACCCCTGAGGCGATGGCGAGCGCGAGCAGCGACAGGTTGACGAGATTCTGATTGCGATACGTGATCGGCCGCGTCGGGATCACTTCCTGCAGCTTCCCTGCCGCCATCAGGCTGCCGGTGAACGTCAGGAATCCCAGAATCACCTCGAGCGCGATCGCCGACGTCCGGAATGTCGTCAGCTGCCCCTGATCCAGCCACAGCGAGTACTTGGCGATGCCGACGAGCCCGGCCGCCAGGCCGCCGAACGCATGCGAGAGCGCGGTCCGCTGCGGGACCGCCGTGAGCGGCACCCACGACAGCGGCACACCGGCGACGATCCCCACGACGACCGCGAGGGTGATCCACTTGTAGCCGATGATCTCCGGCGCCATCAGCGTCCCGATGATCGCGGCGGTCATCCCGGCGACGCCGGCGGCGACACCGCGCCGCGCCGTACGGGGATGGTTCAGCCAGCGGAGCGACAGGATGAACAGCGCCGCCGCGATCAGGTACGCCAGCTCGATGAGGTTGTCCATCATCGGCCGGCTCCGGGTCCAGCTACCCGCCGGCAGGCGGCTGCGGCCGCCGTTCCTTCTCGCGGAACATCCGGAGCATGCGGTCGGTAATCAGAAAGCCGCTGACGATGTTGGTCATCGACGCGGCGACCGCCACGGTGCCGAGGATCGTCGTGAAGGTCGACTCCTGTTCGCCCGCGATCAGGATCGATCCGACGACCGCGATGGCGGAGATGGCGTTGGTCAGCGACATCAGCGGCGTGTGCAGCAGGCGCGAGACGTTCTGGATCACCTGGAACCCGACGAACGTCGCGAGCATGAACACGAACAGCATCGACCAGAGATCGAGAGTAGGCACTGGGGCTCCTTGAAAACGCTGTGTAGTGTCCGGCTTTAGGCGAATCGCGTCAAGCCGGGCGCCGTTGACACGCGCGCGCAGCTCCGGCATATTTGTCGTGCCCACATATGCTCAAGGACGCGCTCGGACGCGAGCTGAAGCGCGGCAGCACGGAACTGCTGATCCTCGCGCTGATCGAGGAGCAGCCGCGCCACGGCTACGACATCAGCCGGCTGATCGCCGAGCGATCCGACGGCACGATCAGCTTTCACGTCGCCTCGCTCTACCCGACGCTGTACCGCCTCGAGGAGCGCGGCGTCATCGAAGGGCGCTGGGTGGAGAAGGCCGGTCAGCGCAGGCGGCGCTACTACCGGCTCACACGCACCGGGCGCGCGATGCTCGCGCGACAGCGCAGCGTGTGGGACACCTTCTTCATGGCGCTCGACCGGGTCGCCCGCATCCGTCACGCGTGAGGTGCACCATGGACTGGCACGCCCATATCAGGGCCGCGTTTGCCGACGCCGTTCCAGACGCCGACGTCATCGACGAGCTCGCCCAACACGCCGCGGCGACCTACGACGCCGCGCGCGCGGATGGCTGCGACGAAGACGAGGCACGCCGTCGCGTTGACGAACAGGTGCATGCTCTGGGTGCACGACGCGTCGATGCTTCGCCGGCCCGCCGCGCCGGACGCCGGTCGGTCCACCAGCGGCCACAGCGCCGCGCCTCGCCGGCGTCGTGCACGATCTGCGGTACGCCGCTCGATTGCTTCGCCGTCAACCTGGCTACTCCGCAGTGGTGATCGCGACGATGGCGCTTGGAATTGCCGCGGTGGCGATTCTCGCGAGCGTGACCTACGGCGTGCTGCTCAAGCCGCTGCCGTGGGCCAACGCGCCACGGCTCGTTCGACTCTACGAGAACCGTCAGGGCAGCACAGGACGGTTCCGCCCGATGATGACGAACGGGACGTATCTCGTCTGGCGCGACGCGATGAAGACGCTGGACGGCATGGCCGCGTGGTCGGGCGACCGTCTCACGGTGACGGGCACCGCCGATCCCGAGCGGCTCACCGTCGGCGAGATCACGCCGAGCCTGCTGCCGCTGCTCGGCGCCAATCCACTGCTCGGGCGCGGGTTCCTGCCTGGCGAGGAAGACGATGGACGGCCGGCGATCGCCATCCTCTCGTATGGACTGTGGCAGCGCCGCTTCGGCGGACGTCCAGACGCCGTCGGCAGCGTGCTGCACCTCGACGGGACGTCGCTACACGATCGTTGGCGTGATGCCCGCGTCATTCGCGTTTCCGGACCACGAGACCCAGGCGTGGATTCCGATGGCGATTCGGCCGGTGACCTCGCCGAGTCATCCGGGAACCTCCTCGCTCTCGCTGTTCCAGGCGATCGGCCGCCTGGCACCCGGCGCCACGCCGGCGCAGGCCGCCACCGAAGGCACCACTCGCGGCAGGACGCTGCCGAACACGCAGCCCGGTGACGATGGCGGTCTTCGGCAGCAACGGCCCGGTCGAGGTGACGGTGGTTCCGCTGCTCGACGCGCTGACCGGCGACGTCAAGCCGGCGATTCTCCTGATGCTCGCCGCGGTGGGGTTGCTCCTCGTGGTCGCAACGGCGAACGTCGCGAACCTGCAGCTCGCGCGCGCGGCGGTCAGGCGCCGCGAGCTGGCGATCCGATCGGCGCTGGGTGCCGGGTCGGGCCGGCTCGCGCGTCAATGCCTGATCGAGAATCTGCTGCTCGGTCTGCTCGGTGGGTGCGCGGGATCTGGCGCTCGCGGCGGCGCTGCACGCGGCGCTGCCGTCGCTGCTGCCTGCGGACTTTCCGCGCCTCGAGGACGTCGCGTTCGACGCACGAGTGCAGCTCTTTACGATGGCCGTCGCCCTCGTCACCGGCGTCGGATTCGGCCTGCTGCCGGCGATCCAGGCGTCGCGGGAGAATCTCGTTCCAGCGCTGACCGACGATGCGCTCGCGCCCGTTGGCGCGAGCATGCGATCCCATACGTCTCGCGCGCGCGCGACGATCATGGCGATGCAGGTCGCACTCGCGAGCGTGCTGCTGGTCGGCGCCGTCCTGCTGATCCGCAGCTTCATCGGGCTGCTCGGCACCGACGTCGGGTACGACCGCCTCAACGTGCTCACGGCTCGCCTGTCGCTGCCGGATGGCGTGTACACGCCGGAGCGGCGCATCCAGACGCTGGACCGGATCGCGCAGCGCCTCTCCGGCGACGCCGGGCGTCACGCACGCCTCGTTCGGCACGGTCTTGCCGTTCAGCGGGCGGATGGCGCTCTCGTCGTTTCCGCTCAGACGGCGCGATGGCAGTCGCGTGCCGGTACAGACGGGCGTGCGCAGCGTCAGCGCGGGCTACTTCGCCGCGCTCGGCCAGCGCGTCGTCGAGGGACGCGAATTCACGCCGGCCGACACGAAGACCGCCGCGCCGGTCATCATCGTCAATCGCGAGTTCGCGCGAAAGTATCTCGACGGTCGCGCGCTGGGCTGGGTCATGCCCGGCAATCAGGCCGACCGGCAGATTGTCGGCGTCGTGGAGGACGCGGCGCGGCGCAGCGTCACCGACGTGCCGCAACCTGAGATCTACATGAGCCTCGAGCAGCAGCCGCTCGACGACTCCGAGATCGCGCTCGTCGTGCGCACGACGTCCAATCCGCAGGCGATCGTTCCGGCGGTCCGATCGATCGTTCATGAGGAGGATCCGGCCGTTCCCGTGGAATCCATCCGGACGCTGGAGGATCTGATCTCGGCGAGCCTGGCGCGTCCGCACTTGTACGCCGTGCTGCTGGGAACGTTCGCCGCGTTGGCGCTCGCGATCGCGGGCGTCGGACTGTTTGGTGTCCTGTCCTACACGGTCGCGCAACGGTCGCGCGAGATCGGCGTCCGCGCGGCGCTCGGCGCGCAGCCTCGCGACATCGTCGGGCTCGTTGTCTGGCAGTCGCTGCGAATCGCCGGAGCCGGCCTCGCGGCGGGGTTGCTCTGCGCGTTCTGGCTCGCGGGCACGTTACAGAAGTTCCTGTATGGCCTGACGCCACACGACGCCAGCACGTTTGGCGAGGTCGCCCTTCTGCTCATCGCCGTCGCGGCCGTCGCAAGCTACATCCCCGCCCGCCGGGCTGCCCGGGTGGACCCTGTCAGGGTGTTGAGGGGTTAGACATGTACGATTCCGAGGCGACTAAGAGCACGAAGACCACTAAGATCCTTACTGTTTTTGGTGTTCTTGGTGGTCTTGGTGTTCTTGGTGAGCTTTGTGGTCCCCGTCGTGATCTGACCCCGATTCGTGAAAAAATCATGACAGCGGCCGGGGGAGCCCGGCGGCGACCGTGGGCCCGCTACACTCGAAGTATGCTCTCCGCTGATACGCCCACCAGTGCACCACCTCCCGGGCGCGGGTCCTCGTCGTCGAAGACGACGAGCACATTCGCGACCTGGTCCTCCTGCACCTGAAACTGGAAGGACTCGCGGCAACCGGCGCCGTCGACGGCACCGAAGCCCTTCGTCTTGCCAGGAGCGAACCTTTCGACCTCGTCGTGCTCGACCTCATGCTGCCCGGTCTGGACGGTGTGACCGTGTGTCGCGCCATCCGCCGCGACGCCGAGAATACCGACGTCCCGATCCTGATGTTGACGGCGCGTCGCGAAGAGGCCGACAAGGTCCTCGGTCTCGAGAGCGGCGCCGACGACTACCTCACGAAGCCGTTCGGCGTCCGCGAGCTGATTGCGCGCGTCCGCGCGCTCCTTCGTCGCCGCTCGGCCAGGCTCGAGCGCTCGTCGCACGCCGCGCCCGTGAGCGCCGGCGGGCTGACGGTCGACCCGTCCAGACGGATGGCGCGTCTCGTCGATCGCGACATCGAGTTGACCGCGCACGAGTTCGATCTGCTCTACGTGCTCGCCGGCAATCGCGGGATCGTGTTCAGCCGCGAAGCGCTCGTCCAGCGGGTCTGGGGAGCCGACACGCACATCACGACGCGGAGCGTCGACACGCTGGTCAAGCGACTGCGAAAGAAGATCGAGGACGATGGGGCCGATCCGCGGATGATCCTGACGGTCTGGGGCGCAGGGTACAAGTTCGCGGATGCGTAGAGATCCAGTTTCCGAGGACTTCGAGTGTCCAGCGGTGACACTTTGTCGGCTAGCACGCTGGACAGCTGGGAACTGGAGACTGGTAACTGGTAACTGGTAGCTGTTCCTAATGGCCAACCGCATCTGGTTTCGCAGCCTGTATTGGCGCATCGCGTTCGGCTTCGTCGCGCTGCTGGCGGCGGTGCTGCTGGCGCAGACGGTGCTCTTTCTCTGGCTGACCAACCGGTTCTCGCGCAACTCCGTCAATCACCCGCCCGCGCAGCTGGCCACGACCGTTGCGGCTGACATGGGCGCGCAGCTCGCGCACGATCCCGCCCTCCAGGTCGAACCGTATCTGCGATCGCACTACGGCCGGGCGTATCAACCCTTCGCGGTGGCCCTGCGTGACGGCCGCGCCGGATCGAACCGGCCCGCGGCCGCGCCGCAACTGCTGATCGGATCCGCCAGGCGTCACCTGTTGCGGGAGGACCGCAACCTGCAGGACCGGGCGGTTCGGGTGCGGCCGGTCCGTGAAGAATTCGCGGACATCGAGCTTGACGGCGCCGTCGTCGGCGTCGTCGCCGTGCCTTCGGTGCCGCCGCCGGTCTTCATCGGCCTCTGGGAGCTGGCGCCGACGCTGACGTGGGTCGGCCTCACATTGCTCGCGATCGGTGCGGGCGCCACCGCACTGCTCGTCTTCCGGCCGACGCACAAGCGGCTCCGAACGCTCGAAGAGGCGGCGCGCGCGTTGGGCGAGGGGCGAACCGATGTCCGCGCGAGCGAGACGGGCGGCGACGAGGTGACGGAGCTCGCGCGCACCTTCAACCGGATGGCCGACGATCTCCAGAGCCGCGCGTCAGCGCTCGGGGCGTCCGACCGAGCACGACGGCAACTCCTGGCGGACGTCTCCCACGAGCTGATGACTCCGCTCTCGGCGATTCGCGGCTACATCGAGACGCTCTCGATGCCCGAGCTGACCCTCGACGACGCCACGCGGCAGCGTTATTTGAATATCGTGCACGAGGAAACGCACAAGCTCGAAGCCATCATCGGCGACCTGCTGGACCTCGCGCGGCTCGAAGGAGGCGCGGATACGCTGAAGCCGACGACGGTCAACGTCACCGATCTGTTCGGGCGCATTGCCGACCGCCATGGTCCCGGCGATGGCCGAGCGCGGCATCCTGCTCGCGACCGAGCTGCCCGATCGCTCGTTGACGGTCTGGGGCGACGCGCCGCGACTCGAGCAGGCGCTGCAGAACGTGGCCGCGAATGCGATTCGCCATACGCCGCAAGGCGGGCGCATCGTCCTGCGAGGTGAGCGCGTGGACGATCGCATTCGGATCACCGTGACCGATAGCGGCCCCGGCATCCCACCCGAGCACCTGCCGCACATCTTCGATCGGTTCTACAAGGCCGACGCGGCGCGTGCGGGGACGACGATCCCGTCAGGCAGCGGTCTCGGGCTGTCGATCGTGCAGGCCATCGTGGCGCGCCATCATGGAGAGGTGTCGGCTTCGAACGCCGAGGACGGTGGCGCGCAGATCGAGATGCTGCTGCACGCGCACTGACGTGAGATGACGCGCACTTGGCGGTGAGCGGTGTACGGGAGGCCTGACCAGCCCTCCGCCGAGTCTACGGGAGGCCCCGTGACCGCCGCGCCGGTCGGGCCTCCGCCAGTCGACAGGCTGACGTTCAGCGTCTGCGTATCGCCCGGACGGATGGTCACCGACGTCGAGTACGTCTTGTAGCCGTCCTTGCTGACCTCGACGCGATGCGGACCCGCTGACAACTGCACCTGCAACCGGCTGCCGCCCTCGGGGCTGTCCCACCGCTCGCCATCGATCACGACGACAGCGTCCGCGGGCTGGACGCGAATGACGACCGTTCCGAACTGCGCGTTGGGCGCCGGCTCCCCGCCTTCAGCGTTCGGTGGGCGTGTGTCGCGACGGTGGCGGCGGCGGATTCGGACCCTCAGGCGCCTCGTACTCGCCGCGCGGCGGAGCCTCGTACCGCTGCGGGCGCGGCGCCGCAACCGGGCGAGGATCCGGCGGGTCGCCGGCGGCCAGCGGCTGCAGGACCGCTTGGACTTTGTAGGACTGTCCGGGCCTGAACAGCATCTTCTCGCTCATCGTCTTGTAGCCCTGAAGGTAGACCTGCAGTTCGTGCTGGCCCGTCGGCGCGTCGAGTCGCTGAAAGGTGCCGTCAAAGTCGTCGACGACGCCGACGTAGTAGCCGTCGAGATAGACCTCCGCCTGCTTCGGCGTGACCTGGACCCGAATCGACGCGTACGACGGTCCGTACCAGTAGCCGCCGTAGGCGCGGATAAAACGGATAGCCCCCATACCACCCTGGATACCAGCCCCAACCCGCATAAAACGGATAGAACGGCTGGTAGAAGCCGCCGCCGACCACAACGAATGCGCCGTGGCTGCCGTGCCACTGCGCCGCGGCGGTGGATGGCCACAGCACGACGAGCGCCGCGCAGGCCAGCGCGTTCACCATCAGCCGCTTGGGATTCACGAGTACCTCCGCATGGCAGGTTGTGGCCTCAGACAAGCAACGTAGGTGCCGCCAGGATACCAGTGAAAACGCGCGCAAAACCATGATCAGTGCTCCGCGTCCTCGGCCGAGCACAGCCTGTCGTCAGATGTTGGGGACGCCTCACCACCGTTACTTCACATCCGCGCCACGCTTTCGACACGACTCGCAGGTCAAATCAAACAAAGGAGACGGGCCGTCTCCCGGTGCTCGAAATAGTCACCGCGACTCCTCCCGATCGGCGGCTCTACTCGATGCCGGGAACGGCCCTCTCCTTTCTGACATGGGGCTCCGCCCCAAACCCCGGCTCGGTCGCTTGCGGGGACCCCTGCGCCCCGCGCCGCTCCCTCGCAGGCGCGCGTTGCGCGCCGCCGCTCCGTCCCAACCCCGGCTCCCCAAACCCAGTCCCTCGCGCCTTGTTGAAGTCCCCCGGATGTAGCAAGATCGGACCAGAGATCCGTCGTGAAGCCGACAGCGGTGGCCATGCTGTTCCTTTTCCTCGCGGGCGTCCAGACGCCGCGAGGTGAGCGGGAGGCCGCCCGCCCTTCCCCTTCAACACCTGACGACGCCAAGCCGGTGCGGATTTCCGTGGTCGTCACGGATCGAGCCGGCCGGCCCGTGTCGGGCCTGACGCCCAAGGACTTCGAGCTTCGCGATGATGATCAGGTCCAGCATCTGGACTCGGTGGAACAGCGGACGCCTCAACCTCGCCGTCTCGCCGTGCTGCTCGACGAGTTCCACGTCAGCGAAACTGCCGCGGTGCGCATGCGCGAGGTGCTCACGACGTACGTCGATCACGAGCTTCGACCCGACGATCTGGTCGTCGTCTTCAAGCCGCTCGATTCCCTGCCGTCCATCCGGTTGACCAACGATCGCGCGGAGATCCGCGCGGCGATCGCCTCGTTCGAGGGACGCGCGGGAACCTACGAGCCCCGGACGGCGCTCGAGGAGCAGACCGTCGGTCGATCGCCGATGATGGCCGAGAACGCGCGCGCCCAGATCGTCCTGTCGGCGATGCGGGCGCTGACCACGCGCCTTGGCGGCGTGGCCGGCCGCGCCGCCATCCTCCTCGTCAGCGAGGGGTTCGTGCCGATCGCTCGTGAAATGCAGGCGCGTGCGCTCCCCGACCTCGGGATCGTCGAGCGGTCGGCCAATCGCTACGACGTGCCGGTCTACGTCTGCGATCCGAGCGAGGAGGCACCGTCGGATGCTGTCGACGAGCCGCAAGCCATGCTCAGGCGCGTCGTCCAGGAAACCGGCGGTGCCTTCTTTCCCGCGACGGACATCACGACGGGCCTGAAGCTGATGAACCGCGACCTCGATGGCGGGTACGTCCTCGCCTACAGGCCGGCACACGGTGACGACGGGAAGTTTCACACGATCAAGGTCCGCGCCTTGCGCCGCGATGCGGAGGTGCGGACGCGCGCGGGCTACGTCTCACCTCCGTCGGCGGAAATGCGGCGCGCCATGCGCGCGTCTGTCGCGTCGGAACCGATGCGCATGTTGAAACGCAGCTCCTTCATTGACGTATGGGCTGGTGTGACGCGCGCGGTCGACGCGAGCGGTCGCGTGGTGGTGACCTGGGAACCAGGGCGGCTCCCGGGCAGCAACGCCAAGTCTCCGGCATTCAGCGTCACGCTCAAAGCGACGACGAAGGAGGGCAAGGTCCTCTACGACGGCACGCTCGCAGCCATGCGCAGCGCTATCGAGGGCGGCGGCGTGCCAGCGGATCGCGCGGAATTCGACGCGCCCGTCGGGCGCGTGCAGCTCGACATGACCATCTTCGGCGAGCGGGGCGAGAAGCTGGACATCGATGCGCGCGACCTGGAAGTGCCCAACCTCAAAGGACCGACGCCGCTGGTGCTGCTGCCGCCGGTGGTGCTGGCCACGCGTTCGGCGCGCGAGTTTCGGGACGTCACCGCCGACCTCAACGCCGCTCCCTCCCCGCTGCGTGAGTTCAGCCGGACGGAGCGGCTCCTGATTCGGGTCCCGGCCTACACGACCGCGGGTGAGGACCCGCGCGTCACCGCCCGCCTCCTCAACCGCATCGGCCAATTGATGCGTGAAATCGATCCGCTCCCCGGCGAGCCGCAGCATGGCGTCACGCAGTTCGATCTGCAGCTCGCCCCGCTGGCGCCTGGTGACTACTACCTGCACGTCATCGCGACTGGAACGTCGGGCAAAGCCGAGGAGCGGATCGGATTCAGGATTACGGGGTAGACGCCGTCCAACCAGCTCGAGCGAGGACGCTCGCAGGTTCGGTGTTCGAGTCCTGCGTTCGTGCCCACGAACCCTGCCCCCCGAGCCTGACCCCGAACTCCGAACCCTGAACCCCGAACCCCGAACCCCAACTAAATATCCCGTAACACTTCCACCGGATCGACGCGCCCGGCCCATCGCGCGGGGATATAGCACGCCGCGATCGAGACCAGCAGCACCATCGCGGCATTCACGACGAAGACGGTTGGGTCGGTCGGTTTCACGTCGTTGAGCATCGTCGTCAGCGTTCGCGTAAGCAGGACGGCGGCGACGGCGCCGATGGCCACACCGACGGCAGCCACCGCGGCGCCACGCCCGATGATCAGGCGTTGGACGACGCCAGGGTCCGCGCCGAGCGCGAGGCGGATGCCGTACTCGCGGCGCTGACGCCGTACGTTGTACGACGTGACGCCGTACACGCCCACCATAGCCAGCAGCCCGGCGAGCCCGCCGAACAATGCGGTCAGCGCCGAGAGCAGCCTCGGTTGTCCAACCGACGCGCTCACGACCTGCTCCATTGTCTGAACGTTGGTCACCGGCGAGCAGCGGGTCGATCGATCTGATGATCTGTCTCGCGCTCCCGACGATGGCATCCGGATCGCCGCTCGTCGTGCGCGCCACGATGGTCATCGCGGCAAACGGCTGCTGCTCGATCGTCCGGTACATTTCGTACGGGACCTTCGAGGCCAAGCCGAACGAGCGCACGTTGCCGACGACGCCGATGACCTGCCACCAGTCGGTCGTGCTGCCGGACGCCAGACGGCGTCCGATGGGATCGCGGCCGGGCCAGAATTTCTCCGCCATCGCGCGATTGATGATCACGACCTGCGTATTGCCTTTCCTGTCGCGCACGTCGAACAGGCGGCCCTGGACGAGCGGAATGCCCATCGTCTTGAAGTAGTCCCCTGCGATCCACCGGTTCTCGACGAGCGGCGCGTCGCGCGGGCTCCAGGGATTTCCCCCCTCGATGCTCATTTCACCGTTCCAGCCGAAGCGGTACATCGGCAGGTGGCTCGGCGACCGACGGCTCGACGCCGCACGCGCAGCGCCGTCCGAATCGCGGAACAGGGACTGCTGCTCGTCCGCCTTGTAGCGGTTGCCCGCGACCGCAACGTCGAACGCCAGCTCATAGCCCAGGGCTTCAGCCCCGCCAATGCCGAGCAACCCCGGTCACTTAGACGGGGAAGGCGCATTCCGGGTGGCCTATGAACACCGCTCATCGATCGAGGGCGGAGCTTTCGCTGGTGCTGCCCGGTGACGACCCGTAGTGTGAAGAGGTGCGAGGTCACCGGAGATCGTGGCGACCGCGGTCCGAATCGCTCCCCGGAGGAAGCTGGCGGACTCACGATCGTCGTGATCGGCCACGTGGACACCGGTCCGCTCTGGTATCAGTGGATCGCCCGCGCCGGGCACCATGCCTGGCTCTGGTATGGCGCGGACGGCGTGACCGGCGCGGAGCGTCTCGTCCGAGAGACCTCGCCAGACGTGGTCCTGGTCGACGCCGCGTCAGCCACCGACCCCGGCTGGATACAGGTCCAGGAGCTGCGGCGGCGCTTCGCGCACGCCCGGCTCCGCGTCGTCGTGATCGGCGAGCATGCCGAGTCCGTGGCAGCGCCGTACGTGCACGCGGTCACCTCCGTCGATTCGGCCGAGGCACTGCTCGCGGCGGTGGAGGCCGCACTGGCCTCAGGGCGATAGGCCACAGACGACACCAGCCAGTCCTGTGTCTGTGGCTAACGTGTCTGCGCTGTCTGCGGCCGACCGCAGGTCGCCGGCACGTACGGGTACTCGACCCGCTTCGTCTGCCCGTTCCGCGTCCCTTCGATGGCCGCGAGCAGGCTGCCGTCGGCGTTCCGCCGATAGATGATGCGCGTCGGGAAATCGTGTTGCGGATTTTCGAAAACCACCTCGCTGCCGGATGCGCGGATGGCGGTGAAGGTGGCCTCGGGCTGACCCGACGGCTTCGCCACGTACTCCAACTGCCCTCCTGATCCCTCCCGAATCATCACGAACTCGAACTCCTTCGTGACGCCGTCGGCGACGGTTCTCGACATGCCGATGAGCGTGCCGCCCTCGGGAGCGCTCCACTGCTCGATGACGTGACGTCCATTGCGCGTGAGATCCCAGCAGCCGCTGAGCCACGCCAGATCGGCGGTGCTCGCCGGACCCGAGACGATTGGCATGAACAAGAGCAGGAGAGCTGTCAGCATGGCCACAAATCTACTGCCTCGATCGCTGGTGATCAACGACGATATCGAACGCGATCCTGTCCAAGCGGTTGAACCAGCCACGTTCACGAATTTGAATTCACCTGAATGCATCCAGCATTCGTCCCAGGCGAATCGTCACACGATTTGTCCCTGGTCATCGCTCCGACC
Source organism: uncultured Acidobacteriota bacterium (assembly GCA_963786615.1). Classification (GTDB taxonomy): domain Bacteria; phylum Acidobacteriota; class Vicinamibacteria; order Vicinamibacterales; family 2-12-FULL-66-21; genus CAWAZT01. Next base: position 33,063 of record CAWAZT010000006.1, on the reverse strand, counting down.
CGCTCGTCACCGTGACGACGTCGTTCGACACCACGCAGTGCGAAACCGCACGATGCGCATTCGTCCCAATGGATCAGGCGCACCGCTTGCTCAATGGACCGCCCGTGCGCGCACGAGTGGAGTCGCTGCGCGTGGACCTTACGTGATCCTCAGAAGGAGCATGACTATGGCGAGTCACTCGAGACCGCTGCGGCTTCTGGGCGCGGCGGCACTGATGCTGGCGCTCGCACCTGCAGCATACGGACAACAGACGGCCGGCAACATCGACGGCCGCATCGTCGATCAGCAGAGTGCGCCGGTACCCGGCGCGACGGTCACGGCCTCGAACGGGCAGACCGGCTTCAGCCGCTCGGCGGTGTCCGACAGCGAAGGCTTGTATCGCCTGTCCGCGCTGCCCATCGGCACCTACGATTTGAAAGTGGATCTCTCCGGCTTCTCCGGCCTCGAGCGCAAGAACCTGACGGTGAGCGTCGGTCAGACGCTGACGATCGATGTGACGTTGCAGGTGGCTCAGGTCGCGGAAAGCGTGGACGTGAGCGGCACGTCGCCGCTCGTCGAGGTCAGCGCCTCCTCTGTCGGCGGCGTCGTCGACGTGCAGAACATCGAGAGCCTGCCGCTCAACGGGCGGCAGTTCGCGAACCTGGCGGCGACGATCCCGGGCGTTGGCCTCGGCTTCCACAGCGACCCGACCAAGAGCACGCAGTTCTCGCCGCAGATCGGCGGCGGCAACGGACGCAACGTCAACTATCAGATCGACGGCGGCGACAACAACGACGATACCGTCGGCGGCCTCCTGCAGCTCTTCCCGCTCGAGGCGATCCAGGAGTTCAACTTCCAGACCGCACGCTACAAGGCCGAGTACGGCCGCAGCAACGGCGGCGTGATGAACATCGTCACGAAGAGCGGCACGAACCAGTATCAGGGCAGCTGGTTCACGATGTTCCGCGACAGTTCGATGAACGCGCAGACGGAGACCGAGAAGCTCAGCGGCGTGGACAAGCAGGACTACAGACGATGGCAGTACGGCGGATCGTTCGGCGGACCGATCGTCCAGAACCGGGCGCACTTCTTCGTGGCGGCGGAGCGGACGCAGCTCGACACGAAGCAGACCGTCGACACGCTGGGGCTGTTTCCGGGCCAGGACGGCATCTTCACCACGCCCGTCCGCGAGAACCTGGTGACCGCGAAGGGCACCACCAACCTGACGCCGACGCAGTACCTGACCGTCCGCTACGGCCGCAACACGAACTCGCAGCCGTACGGCGCGGGACCGCAGGCGGTCGTGAACAACTGGGGCGTCAGTTCGAACACGTTCAACTCGATCAACGCGAACCACAACTGGGTGCTCGGCGGGTCGCGGCTCAACGAGTTCATCTTCCAGTACGCCGACTTCGGCAACGCGATTACGGCCAACAGCCTGGATCCGTTTCAGCAGTTTCCCAACGGCGTGACGGTCGGCCAGAATCCGAACACGCCGCAGATCACCCAGCAGCGCAAGTGGCAGTTCCGCGACGACTTCTCGTGGCATGGCGCGGGCATGGGCGGCCTCGGCCACGACTTCAAGGCCGGCGCGAACTTCGTCAACGAGCCGCGCCTCTTCATCACGTTCAACACCGGCACCGGCGACTACGCCTACCAGCACCTCGACAACGATCTGAACGGGCCCATCTCGCTGGTGACACTGCAGGGCGGATCCGCCGAAGCGAACATCCCGACCAAGCAGTTCTCGACGTACTTCCAGGACGACTGGCGGCGTGACGTCGAAGCTGACCTTGAATCTGGGGATCCGCTACGACCTGAACACAGGCTTCGCGATCGATCAGAGCAAGAATCCGAACTACGCGATGCTCGACGCGGCCGGACGCGCGGGACTGCTCGTCAACCTGCCAGGCTTCGAAGACTTCGGCAAGACCCCGCGCGAGGACTACGACAACATCCAGCCGCGCGCCGGGCTCGCCTACGATCTGCGGGGGAACGGCCGTGACGTGCTGCGCGCGGGCTACGGACGGTACTTCGACTTCGGCTACACGAACTCGAACATCCTCTTTGCGGCCATCAACGCGACCGGCATCGGCGCGGGAACCGTCTTCGAGGTGAACGACGCGAGCGGGATTCGGAACCCGAACGGCTCGTTCTTCGCCGTCGGCGATCCGATCGACAACATCCAGTCGCAGAACGAGGCGGGCGGCGCGCTGCCGCTGAACCGGCACGTGGCGTCGCCGCGGATCAAGCAGCCGTACACGGATCAGATCTCGGCTGGCTGGTCGCACCAGTTCGGCGACGTGACGGTGCTCGACGTCGACTACGTCCACGTAGAAGGCAGCGACATCGCGTGGCGTCCGCGCCTGAACGCGCGGCACCCGGGCGATCCCATCCGGCCGCTCGCCGAGCTCGGCATCGTGCCGAGCCCCGAGGACATCGCGATCGCGATCAGCCGTGGCGAGAGCCGGCACGACGGCGTCAGCTTCGGCCTGCGTCGCCGGATGAACCACGGGGTGCAGTTCTCGGCGTGGTACTCGCTGTCGCGATCGCTCAGCACGACCGGCAACAGCGGCGACGAGCTGGATCTGGTCAACATCCAGAACTCCGCCGATCCGTTCAACGACGTGCAGCTCGGCCCGGCCCGCCGGTCCGATGCGCGTCACCGCATCACGCTCAGCGCCATCGCGAACCTTCCCTGGGGCCTCCAGGTGTCGCCGATCTGGCGGTACCGGTCGGCGCTGCCCGTCAACATCATTGAAGGCGTCGATCTGAACAACGACGGCGTGAACGACGACATTCCGCTGCGCGCGTATGCGTTCGACGGGGTGGGCAAGCCGGCCAAGGACGTCGGCGAGTGCACGTCGATCAATTGCGGACGCGGCGCGAGCCTGTCGCAATTGAACCTGCGCGTGTCGAAGACCTTCCCGATCGCGGGTCAGCTGCGCGTCGAGGCCATCGCGGAGGTGTTCAACCTGTTCAACTCGAAGAACCCGTCGGGATTCGGTCCCGGCACGCAATTCACCGATCCGCGCCTGCTGATCAACGCGAACGGATCGACGTCGCCGAATCCGTTGTTCCTGCAGCCGGCCACCTACGCCGGCGACTTCCAGGAACCGGAGCAGCGAGTGGGACAGCTCGGGTTCAGGATCATGTTCTAGAGCACTTCGCTGTCGGGCTGAGGGCTGCGCGCTCTGGGCCAGTAGGGCTGTGGGTTTGTCTCCAGCCCTTAGCGACGCCCCGAGCCTCAGCCTTCGACCGCGAGCCCCGCTAGTCTCACATCCGCGACGCGGTGAGCGTGACGTCGGCGTCCTTCCACGCGGCGCGGAAGCGAGTCTCGGCGGCGGTGGCGTCATCGGTCTTACCCTGGGCTTTCAGCGCCTGCGCCACGCCGAAGAGCGACCACCCGTTGCCCGGGTTCTTCCGCAAATCATCCCAGTACACCGTTTCCGCCTCACCCGGCCGGCCAGCCGCCAGCAGCACGGCTCCGAGCGTCTGACGAACGGGCGCCGGCCAATCCGGCGGCTCGTTGTAGACCAGCGCGTCCTCGTAGCGGACGGCGCGATCGAGATGCTGGATGGCCGTGTCCCAATCCTTCTTCTTCGCCGCGATCTCGCCCGCCAGCACCTCGGGCGCGATGCGCAGGATCGCGCGTCCGCTGTTCACCGACGAGGTGACGGGCTGATCGAGCGCCATGATCGTCGAGGATCGCTTTCAGCTCGCCGAGCTCCTTCTCGGCGTCCTCGAGCCGTCCGGTCGCGCTGAGCGCCATGCCCCGCGCGAACGTCCACGCGCCGCGGGTGAAGGGCGACTGATAGGTCGGCCCCTTGTCCGCGAGGATCTCCGACCACTGCGCGAACCGCACCATCGCCCAGTACGGAACGACGACGAAGCCCTGGAGGACGGGAACGTCTTTCAGCGCATCCGCGGGGATGACCGACGCGACCTTGCGCGCGGACTCGAGGGCCAGATGACTGCGGCCCGCCGCGCTCGCGCCCATCCAGATGAAGTGAATGTTGTGTGGGTAGTAGCCGAGCGGATAGAGGCCCTGCGCCTTGCACTGCGCGATGTAGTCTTCGTCGGCCTTGACGGCCTTCTCGTTCGACGAGACGACATCGGCGAAGCGGCCGAGGCGCATGTAGATGTGCGCCGGCATGTGGACGATGTGGCCGGCGCCCGGCATCAGCGGAAGCAAGACGATCGGCCTCGGCCTCCGCGCGCTCCGGGTGCGTGGACTCCCACAGGTGCACCCAGTAGTGCAGCGCGCCCGGATGATTCCGATTCGCCGCGATCACCTGCTGGAGCGCTGCTCTAGATCTCGCGCGTCTCGGGGTACGGCTCGCCGTCACGCGTCCAGTAGTTCCACGGACGCAGGTCCATCAGCGACTCCGCGAAGATCGTCTTCGCGTCGAGGTCGCGGGGGAAGGCGACGCGTGACCTTGCGCATCGCGTCGGCAAACGCCCGGTCCGCCTTGGCGCGATCTTCGGCGCGCCCGGTGTAGCGCACCGCAATCGCGTCGATGTACGCCCGCTCGCGGGCGCTCGCCCTGGGCTTGAGCGCCACCGCCTTGTCGGCCAGCGCCTTTGCCTTTGGCTCGTCCTCCGCATTCATCGTCGCGTTGATGTTGGGGCCGAGCACGAGCGCCTGACCCCAGTACGCCATCGCGCACTGCGGGTCGAGGCGCGCCGCTTCGGCAAACGCGCGGCCGGCTTCGGCGTGATTGAACCCGTACGCGAGATTCAGACCCTGATTGATGAACAGCTGCGCCCGCGACACCTTCGTCGTCACCGGAAACACGTGGACGCCGAGATTCTGCAGGCGCGGCGCGAGCGGTTGGCCGGGAGCCGCGGCCTGGTCGTATCCGGGCGGTTTCGCGTAATGCGTGTGCGCCGGCGGAGCCTGTGCGAATGCGCCGGGTATCGCGACCACCATCGTCGCGGCGGCGACCAGAACGTATAGCGAGTACGACGCCCGTCGGATCATGGCCAACTCCTCCAATGCGTAGATACGTGCCTATCTTAATTCGGTCCTCGATCAGGAGAGAAAACGGAGGGGACCTTCACTACCTCCTGCTTTCGGAGCATCGCCGCAATCGTATTCAAGCTGTCGACGATAACGTCCGTCTCATTGACGATCGAGCTGCTGGTCACGGTTCGAAGCGCCTCCTGCGTCGCGCGGAGGGCGGAAGATCTCGAGGCGGCGCGCCGGTTCGAAGCGCGTGGGCGAGCGCGCGAAACGTCTCGTCTATCTGTTTGGCGAGAGGCTCGAGCTCCGGACGCGGAGGATTGTCTTCCCGTTCGATCCGCGCCTGCAGCGCGAGCGCGGCGAGCGCGTGACGCCGTGTCGTTGCGAGGACGCCGACGGCAGCGTCGGCATCGATCGATCGATGCGACGCGGGCTCGCCGAGCATCCGCTGCACCGACGCCTCCGCATTCGATCGCGCCAGCCGCGCCGCGCCGCGGGTGCGCGTTGACCCGTGCGCGATCCGGCTTCGATCCGGCGATCAACGCGCCGAAGAGCACGGCCACGTAGCGCCGATGCGCGTCGAGCAAGTCGGCAAGGCGATCGCGCACGTGCGCTCCCTCCCAGGTCGGCCAGGCCGAATAGACCAGCAGCGCCAGCATTCCACCGAATGCGGTGGTCTCGGCTCGATAGGTGGCTGCCGCGCGCTCGGGCAGGCCCGCGATCGCCAGCAGACAGACGACGTACCCTGTCAGGCAGAAGACGAAGACCGTGTAGTTCGTGCGGAAGAAGGGCGTAGCCGCACCAGACGAATCCGAGCGCGAGCGCGATCAGCGTCACCGGACCAGGTACCAGCGCAACCGTCAGGAGCGTCGCGGCAACCGCGCCGAGCAGCGTCCCCGCAACCCGTGCGAGCCCCGCGGCGAACGTGCCTTGGAATTCCGGCTTCAGGACGACGAGCGCGGTCATCGGCAGCCAGTAGCCACGTGGGAGCGCGGCAAGCCTGTACCAGGCCGTTGCGATCGCGAGGGTGACCGCGAGGCGGACGGCGTGGCGGAACGCCGTCGACTCCAGGGTCAGGTTCGCGCGAAGCGTTGCGAGCGCATCACGAATCGGTGGAAGCCGTCGCAGCGAACGAATCGGCGCGGCGGTCTCGAGATCGCTCGTCGGCGGACCGGTCATCACGCCCGCCAGGCGCCAGGCGGCCCGCAACTGGCCGAGGAGACCGTCGACCAGTGCGCGATCGTGCCGCACCTCGCGCGCCGACGCGTCCAGCGCGTCCCAGAGATCACCGGCCCGCGGCTCCCGTGCCTCGTCGAGCGCACGACCGATTTCGATCAGCGCACGCCCGACACATTCGGCGAAGCTCGCAAACGCCGACGCGTCATCCTCGCTCGCGCGGCGGCCGCGATGTAGCGCGAGCGCGGCCAGGCTCGGCGCGGATCCGCTCCGCCTCGTCGAGCAGCGAGCGCAGCGCGAGCGCCTGCCACGTCTTGGCAAACGGCTGCGGATCGCGGAATGCTCGTTGCGCTTCCTCCAGCGCATAGGGATCCGGCGATGTTGACGGTCCATCCGGGATCCTGAAGGCGTATTCCGCCAGCCGGGCACAGACGATCGCCAGCGCGCGCCGCTCGGCGGGAAACCGCTGCAGTGGCCAGAGCACGACGACGAGGATGGTCTGGATGGCGCCGCCGGCAAGCACGGCGAGCAGTCGGCCGAAGGCGGTCGCTCGCATCCGATGGAAATCCCGCGGCCACGAGCGCTGCCACACCGGACTGCAGTCCCACGAACGAGGCCGCCGGGCCGAGCGAAACGAGCAGCCCGCTGCCAAACCCCCATGCGGCCGCGACCGCTGTCGCTCCCACGCCCGATCGTCCGGCCACCGATCCGACGAAGATCGAGAGCGCCATGCCGCAGGCCGCCGCGAGCATGATCGTCGCGCGGCTGCGATAGACACCCTGGAAGGATCCGAACCCCACCGACAGCGCGCCGACAGCGCCAAAGACGCCCGCCGACTGCCGACCGAACACGAGGCCCGCGACGAGAGGGATGGCGACGCCGACTGTACAGCGCAGCGCCGACGGCCCTTCGAACTGCGACCAGTCGACACGCCAGGTGGATCCGATAGCCTGATGTAGAGCAGACCGCACGCGTCTCCGGCCCCTCCCTAATCGGGTACTATCGCACCATGCGGCTGCTGCTGCGTTTCCTGCTGAACGCGCTCGCGCTGGTCGTCGCGGCCCGGATCGTTCCCGGCATCGGACTCGCCAGTCCTGGCGCCGCCATCATCGCCGGCATCGTCCTCGGCTTCGTGAATGCGGTGATTCGCCCGCTGCTCATCGTGCTCACGCTGCCGTTCACCCTCATCACGCTGGGCCTGTTCATCTTCATCGTCAACGCGATCTGTCTTGCGTTGACGGCTTGGCTCGTGCCCGGCTTCTCGATTGCCGGCTTCACCTCAGCACTCGGCGGGGCCCTCGTCGTCAGCCTCGTGAGCTGGCTCGTGAGTGCCCTGCTGGTCGACAAGAATTCCTAAAACGCCAACGGTGGTGTCTGTGGCTCAGAAGGCCCACTCTGCGCCGATCAGCGGCGTCAGACGATCCGTCAGACCGCTGTTGGTGAGCGCGAAGCGCATGTTGAAGTTGATCAGCAGCCGCGGCGCGAGGTTGGCCTTCACGCCGACCGAGCCGTTGCTCGTCCAATACGACTCCGAGCTGAACGTGACGTCCTGCAGTGCGACGCTGCCGAATGGACCGGTCGCCGTGAAGGGGAACGTGGAGATGCGCGGCGAGTTGATGATGCGCTGGCCGAGCAGGTCGAGGACGAAGCTGAACCTCTGATTCACCGAGAGGTCCGTGCCGACCGCATAGACGAACTGATCCGGCAGGTCCGCCTTCCGCCGCGCGGCGACGTCGCCGGCCAGCAGGCTCTTGCCGTTCCACTGGTACGCGACGTTCACGTGCGGCGCCATCGCGCCGAGCGACCCGGAGTACGCCGCGAACGGGCGCAGGCCTGGCGCGCCGCTCCCGAGCAGGTTTTCCTCGTCGCCGCTCGGGAACCGGATGTCGACGCCCGCCGCCAGCGCGCGGCCGCCCTCTTTCATCAACGTGCCCTTCGCGCGGACCAGGATGTCGCCGATGCCGGTTGCCGATCCGGCAGAGTAGAACTGGCGGGTGCTACCCCGGCCCTCGAACGCGCTCGGATCGATGAAGTAGTGCGTGTGCGTATTCGTACCCGTGCCCACGCGCTCGATGGTCGCGTTCGACAGCAGCGACAGCGTCGTCGCGATCACGGGAACCGCAATCGAGAAGTCGAGGCGGTCGGTGAGGCCGTAGGTCAACGCCGCGGTCGTCTGGCCGACGGTGGCGTTGATCGTGTTCATGGTCGCGATGACGTCCGACCGCCCCGGAGTCGACTTGTAGTCGTCGTGACGGAAGACGGCCGGAACCTCGGTGAGCGGCACGCTGTCGAGGTGATCGAAGGAGAAATACTGGTAGTTGATGCCGAACGAGATCTGGCCTTTCCCGATCGTTTCACCGCGGTCGGCGAGGATCGGGCCGAAGCTGCGGGTCGATCGCACGAACGTACCCGTCGCCGAATCGAATTTGTAAATGAAGCCTGACGCGGGTGACGGAACGGGCAGCGAGGTCAGCTGGCTGGCGAGCGCGATGTTGATCAGGCGGAAGTCCGACTGGAACGCGCTATTAAAGTGGGCCGCGTGCGTCGTGCCGTCGAGCAACTGCTCGTCGCTGTTGACGACAAGGCCGTTGGGCCCGTAGACGTCGTCGAAGAGCGTGGACAGCGACGCGGGCCGCGTCTGCGCGGCGACGTTGCCAGAGATCAAGAGCCAGCACACACAGAACAAGGCCGCGGTGATGCGCATCTACAAGTCCTTTCGAAACGGGTTCGGCTATCGGAAACGCATGCTGTCGATCACCCATGCGTTGCCGTTGCGCCGCACTTCCATGACCGTGCGTGAGTCTGACTGCTCCGGTTTGGACTGGCCGGAGAACGTGACAACGTAGTGCCGCGTGAACGTGACGGTCGCGCTCGTGCCGGTCGCCCCCGTCAACTGGATGTGCGGATCGATCACGTCGACGGAGATGCTCGAGGCTTCCTGGAATTGCCGGCGCAACGCGTCCAGCTGTGCGCCGCCGAGTCCCGGCCAGATCCGTTTCAGGTCTTCGAGGCTGCGCGACTCCATCGCTGATTTGTAACGCGACAGCAGCTCCTGAATGCGCTCTTCGGCCGTCGGCGATCGCGCGGGCAGGTCGAGCGGTTGCGCGACCGGCGGTGACGGCAGTGGCCGCGTGGACGGCGCGGGAGCCGCCGGTGGCGGCGGCAGCGGCTCCGGCGGTTTCGCGGCCGGCTGCGGAGCTGGCGTCACGGGCGCGGTCACCTGCGGCTTTGCGGTTTCCTGCGGCGCCTCGACCGTCGGTGCTGGAACGGCCGGCGACGCCGAGGGCGGCGGGATTGACGGCGGCGATGCCGGAGGCGTCGCGGGTTGGGTGTGCGGCTGCGCCGACGTGGACCGTTGCAGCGCCGCTTCGCTGTTCGCCGTCGTTTCGGCACTGCGATAGAGACCGCTGGCTTCGTAGAACCGCGACATCGCCTCGGAGAGACGCCCAGCCTTGTACAGGCGCAGCGCGTCCTGGTCGACTCGCGTTGCCGCACGGAACGCCGCGGGCGCCAGCCGCGTGGCCCCCGCCGCGAGCGCGGACGCGCGCGCCTCGTTCATGCGGGCTCGCCCTTCGTCGGCGGCGCGGGTGCGCTCGCGAACACTTCCCTGCTCCGTGATCCGCTTGGCTTCCGCGTTCCCTGGATCGAGCGCGAGGACGGTGCCCGCCGCCCGCGAGGCCTCCGCAAAATCGCCCGCCGCGAGATGCTCCTGTGCCGTCCGAAGCGCGGCCTGAACCAGCTGATCGCGCGCGGTGTCACGAATCTTCCGCGCCTCTGCCTGATCGGGAACGGTGACCAGGATGGCTTCGGCGAACTTCTGCGCGGACGCGTAGTCCTTCGCCTCGAGCGACGCTCGTGCCTGCCGCAGCGCCGCGGCCGTCGGATCGACGGGCGCTTCCGGCGCGGTCGCGGTCGTTGGCGGCGGCTGGGGCGTCGATCGCCGCTCCGCGATCCACATCCACACCACCACGATCGCCAGGATCGCAACCCCGATCGTCGCGATGAGTGGCAGGCGCGATTGTGCGGCGGACAACTCCGTGGTCGGCACGCCTCCACTCGCGGGCACCGCGAGGGCTGGGCCACCGCTCCCCGGACCGCCGGTCCCGGGTCCAGGAGTCCGTGGTCCAGGAGTCCCTGGTCCACCAGTGCCTGGTCCACCAGTGCCTGGTCCGCCAGACCCTGGTCCGCCAGACCCTGGTCCACCAGACCCTGGTCCACCACTCCCGGGGCCACCCGGTGTCGGCGTGATTGCGGCATCGACCGGCTGCGTCAGGTCCGCATCGACCGTGCTCAAACGCTTTGCGTCAGACGATGGGCGGGACGGCACCGACACCGGTCCGGTGACGATGGAGTCGGCGTGCAGGATCTGCCGGTACGTCACCAGATCCGCGCGCAGCTCGCTCATCTGCTGATAGCGCTCGTCTTTCGGCTTGGCCAGCGACCGCTCCACGATGGCGATCAACTCGCGAGGCAGCGTGGAGTCAATCTTCCAGAGCGGCTCCGGAACCTCCTGCAGGATCTTGTAGAGCGTCGACGCGAACGAATCACCTTCGAACGCCTTTTTTCCGGACAGCAGCTCGTAGATGACGACGCCGACCGAGAAGATGTCGGACCGTTGATCCGCACGCTCGCCGCGGACCTGCTCGGGCGCCATGTAGTTGAGCGTGCCCATCAACATGTTCGTATTGGTGAGCTGCGAGGTCACGAGCCGCGCGAGACCGAAGTCGAGGACCTTGACGGTGCCGCGCTCGGTGATGAAGATGTTCGCCGGCTTCACGTCGCGGTGCACGACGCCGCGGCTGTGGGCGTACTCGAGCCCTTCGCAGATATCGATCGCGAGATCCAGCTTCCTCGACAGGCTCATCTTCTCGGGGCGCCGCAGCCGCCGCTGGAGATCCTCCCCGTCCAGGTACTCCATCGCGAGGTAGGGCTGCCCCTCGTGCTCGCCGAGATCGTGGATGGTGATGATGTTCTTGTGCGACAGCTGACCGGCCGCGCGCGCCTCCCGAAAGAAGCGCTCGCGCATTTCCGGGTTCGGCTCGATGGGGCTGGAAATAACCTTGATCGCGACGACGCGCTCGATGAGCGAATCGAAGGCGCGGTAGACGACACCCATGCCGCCCTGCCCAAGCTTCTCCTGGAGCTGATAGCGGCCAATCGTTTGCATGGATGGAGGGTCCTCGCCTGAAGGAGCGCAGCCTCCATCGGGCGTGGGACTGGACTGCGGGAAAACACCCGCAACAAGGCCGGATAATAGCACTGATTCTTACACTTACCCTTGCCCGCTGCCACACCTCACCCGGAGGCGGGACCGCGCTATCATGAGACAACGTCGCTCCCGACCGAAACGAACAAAACGACGATGAGATTCCTGGCAGCGGCCGTCGTCATGCTGGTCCTGACAACCGGGCAGGCCGGCCCGGCCGACCCGTTTGTCCCCGCGCGGCTGGTGGAGGGTCCCGGCCCAGCGCCGCCTGGGCAGATGATCGTCGGTGGCGGCGAGGTCCTGCTCGACGTCACGATTGGAACCGACGGTCAGGTGGGCAGCATTGCCCGCTTGCGGGTCACCCCGCCCTACACGGATCTGGTGGCCACGGCCGTGGAGGACTGGCGCTTCAGCCCCGCGGACGTCGCCACCCAGGAGGGAGGCCGCCGCAAGGCGGAATCCCACGTGCTCGTGGCGGCCGTCTATCGTTCGCCCGCGATGTATCTCGGTGGAAGTCTGGGAGAGACACCCAGGGACGTGGCCCAACCGTCAGCCTCGATTCCGCTGCCGCGGGAGCTGACGCCGCCCGCGTATCCGCCGACGGCACGCGGCGACGGGACGGTCGTGCTCGAGATCGAGGTGGGCGCGGACGGGAGCCCGCGCAACGTGCGGGTCGTCCACTCGGGCGGTGGCTTCGATTCAGCCGCGCTCCAGGCGGCCCAGCAATGGAACTTCGCGCCTGCCCGCCTCGCGGATCATGCGGTACCGGCGTTCGTCTACGTCGTGATGGGATTTCGCGAGCCGATTGTCTCAGGTCGCGGCCACTGATCCCTAACGACTGCCGGACGAGGGACGACCCAGCTTCACGAGAACCGCGCCGTGCCGCGGAACGGTCGCGCGTGAACACGCCGTCAGTCGTCGTCCCACGGTCCTGATGGCTCCAGACATCACGTACCGGCTGGCTTCCACTCAGGCTCAGATCCGCCAGCTTGACGCTGACCTGCGCCGGCTCCGGGCTGCGATTGAACAACCCCACCGCGGTCGTGCCGTCCTCGAGCGGACGCGCCCAGACTTCCGTCCACCCGTCGTTCGACAATCGGTGCGCGGCCTTCCCCATCGCGTCTTGATCGATGGCGAGGACTTCGCGGTTGCCGAGCAGATCGATCGTGAAGGCATCGGCCCGTGACAGATCCGCGCCGATGAGGAGCGGCGCCGCCTGCAGCGCCCACAACGAGATGTGCGTGATCTGCTCGTTCGGGGTCAGCTGCGTTGGACGCGGCGTGTTCCCGCGTCCCCATCCGACCATGCCGACGACGAGCATGTCGGTGTCGTTCCAGTGTCCGGGCCCTGCGTACTTCTCGTGACCGGTCTGCTGGAACCCAATCGCCGACATCGACGGCCACGTGTCGGTGATGTCGCCCGTCACGCGCCAGAGATTGCCGCCGACCTGATCGCCCCATTCCCACACGTCTCCCCATCCGTACTGACACAAGGAGTAGACGAAGTCACGATCGAGCCTGTCGAGCGCCGCACGCATCAAGCTGTACGGCTTCTGCAAACCGGGCAGCGGCGTCTTCTGCCCCGCCGGCTCGACGTCCGAGTACCGAACACCAGTCGTACTTGATGTAGTCGAAGCCCCACTTCGACCAGGTTCGCGCGTCCTGCTCCTCGTGTTGATAGCTGCCGGCAAATTTCTCTTGGCACGTCCTGGGACCAGGGGACGAATACAGACCGGTCTTCAGTCCCTTCGCATGTACGTACGCGGTGAGCGCTTTCATGTCGGGGAACTTCCCGTTCGACGTGATCTCTCCGTCGGCCGCCCTCGTCCCTTCCCACGCATCGTCGATATTGATATAGGTGTAGCCCTGAGCCGCAAGGCCCGACGACACCATGGCGTCGGCGGCGGCGCGGATTTTCGGATCGTCGACCTTCTCCGCCCAGACGTTCCACGAGTTCCATCCGAGAGGCGGCGTCAACGCGAGCGCGTCCGGGCCGCCGACGATCGTGATCCCGCCTGACGCTGAGCCTTTCGCATTCTTCACCGTGATGTCCACGACCGTGCGCCCCGGCTGGGTGAGCGATCCGGTGATGACGCCCGTGACCGGATCGAGCGTGAGGCCAGCCGGTAGATTCTTCGCGCTGAAAGCGAGCGGCGCCTCGCCGCTCACAGGAATCCTGAACAGGAACGGACGACCCGGCGTCGCGCCGGTGATGCGCGGATAGTTGATCTGCGGCTCAGGAGTACCGACTGGAGGCGATCGTCGGTGCCGCTTCGGCGGCGGGCGGCACCACTCGAGGCGCCTGGCCACCGGGCTTCATGATGACGATGGCGCCGGCCCAATCAGCGCTGTCCCCCTGCGTGCCGTTGTTCGCATCTATCGTCGCGAGCACGAGACGCTGTGCGCCCGTGAGATCGATCGACAGCGCCTTGGGCGCGTCTCCGACGCGCATGACGCCGGTGTCCGTCACTCTCTTTCCATCGACCCACACGCCGAAGATCACGCTGCCCGGCCCGTCCTTCACGCTGTCGTCGATCCCAACCATGGCCATGAACTTGATCGCCGCGCCACCGAGCTGGATCGTCAGATCGCCGTCCGATTGAAGAGGCACGGCATGCGGATAGCGGATGCCACCAAGCGCGAAGGTCAGTGGCGGGGGCGTCGGCTGGCCACGTCCCGCGCGTGGGCGCCGGAGGGGCGCCTTGCTCAAGTCGAGGCTGTCGATCCAGACGCCATTCGGCGGCGGATCGCTCCGCTGCAACGCGGCGGCGTCCTGCGCGGTCAGCGTTCGCGCGGCAAGAACAGCAAGGACGGTGGATGCAACGACGAGGGAGCCAATGCTCAGCCGCATGGAGTGCAACATGCGGGAATTGTAACTGGGTTAGCCATCAGCCATCAGCCATTCAGCCATCAGCCATCAGTCTGCATTAGCTGCAGCTGATAGCTGAAGAGCTGACGGCTGCTAACGTATCGCTTCCATCGGGTTGATCTTCGCGGCCTGCCGCGCCGGAATCGCAATGGCCAGCAGCGACACGATCGTCAGGGCCAGCACGCCGCCGGCGAGGGCGCGCGCGTCGTGGCCCGTCACCCCGAACAGCATCGTGCGAAGCGCCTGGGTGACGGCGACCGTCAACAACAGGCCGGCCGCGATCCCGAGCGCAATGAGCCGGCCGGCGCCGGCGAGCACGAGCCGCACGAGATCAGCAGAGGACGCGCCGAGAGCGATGCGGACGCCGAGCTCTCGTCGTCGATCGGCTACCAGGAGCGTCAAGAGGCCGTAGAGACCGAGCGCGGCCAGCGCCAACGCGGCCCCGGCAAACACGGTCAGGAAACGCGCGTTCAGACGTGGCTGGTCGAGCGACGCGCCGATGATCTCGTCCACGCCACGGACACCGAACAACGGACGCGCGGGATCGAGGGACCGCACGAGCTGACGCACCATAGGCATCACGCTCCGCGGATCGCCGTCGACGCGAACGACGTATTCGGGATCCGGCCAGCCGCCCGCGGGCATGCAGACGTACACGTACTGGTGCCGCCGGCGCGGACGGTCCGTCCTCGATGATGTTGGCAAGCGTGCCGACGATGCCGCCAGGAACCGAGTCCCTGAGCCATGATCAGGTTCCGGCCGATCAGGTTCCGACCGCCCGCGTACACGTCGACGAACCGCGCGTTCACCATGGCGGTCATCGGCGCCGATGGACCAGCGCGCAGGTCCGGGCACCACTCGCCTGCCAGGACCGGTACCTGGAGCGCCTTCAGATATCCCGGCGTCACGGTGCGCTCGCCGACGGTCAGATGGCCATCGCTCTCCGGTCCGGCGATGCCGTCCACGCGCACCTGATATCGAAGCGTGGCGCCGGTGGCGGGAAAGAAGTTCGTGAATCCCGCCGCACGAACGCCAGGAAGCTGCTGCAGTTCGGCGACCAGCCGCTCCTGCAGCTGGCCGACGCGGGTCACGATCTTCGTCCCATGCCGCACCGACGTGAAACGTGATGGTGTTGTCGGTGTTGAACCCTGTCGGCACCCTGGAGAGCGCGCTGTAGCTACGGACCAGCAGGCCGGCCGCTCCCGCCAGCACGACGCTCAGCGCAATTTGCGCGACAACGAGCGCCCCCTGAAGCCGGTGACGACCGCCGAAGACGCCGCGTCCTGTGGACGACAGCAGCGGCGCGAGGCCGCGTCGCGTGGTGTAGATCGCGGGCAGCAGGCCGAACAGCGCGGCGGACAGCGCGCTGATGCCCGCAGCGAATGCCAGCGCGCGCCGGTCGATCGTCACCTCCGAGATGCGCGGAATCGAAAAGCCCGTCGCGATGGCTCCGGTGAGCCAGACCGCCACCAGCGCTCCGGCGGTCAGCGCCGGCGATCACCAGGATCGCGACCTCTCGCACAATCACCATCACCACCTGACGGTGCGACGCACCGATCGCGCTGCGGATGGCCAGTTCGGCCGCCCGCCGCCGCAGCTGCACGAGCATCAGGCCGGCAACGTTGGCGATCGCAATCAGCAACAGCAAGCCAACCGCCCCGAAGATCAGCAGCAAGGCCCGCCGGTAGTCGCCGACGCGCGCTTCCTTGAGATCCAGGAGCATCGCGCCCCAGTCCTTGTCAGTTTTCGGGTACTGCTCGCCGAGCTGCTGCTGAACGCGAGAGAGATCGGCGCGCGCCTGATCGAGTGTGACGCCGCGCCGCATCCGGCCGACGGCGCCGAGAAAACGCGCCTCTCGGATCTCGAGCAGGCGCGGCGCAATCTGCGCGGGGATCCAGAGATCGATCGAGATCGCGGTCCGAAGCGCCGTGCCGCCCAGGCCGCTGGTGAACGCGCTCGGCATCACGCCGACGATCGTGTAGCCCTTACCGCCGATCGTCAGCCGCTGGCCGATTGCCGCAGGATTCCGAGCGAAGCGGCGTGTCCAGAACGGCTCGCTGATGACCGCGGCGGCCGGACCGCCGAACCGTTCCTCCTGATCGACGAATGTGCGTCCGACCAGCGCCGGCATCGCGAAGACGTCGAAGAATCGCGGCATGACGCGGCGGCCCTCGAGACGCTCGGGCTCGGCGCTGCTCGTATCGGTCACGCTCTCCGAGTAGCTGCCGGAAATGGCGTCGAACGTGCGATTGAGCCGATTCCAGTCGCCCAGACGGGCGGGTGCCACCAGGCTGAGACGCTCGCGCCGCGACGGGCTCGCCTCGTAGACGCTCACGAGCTGGTCCCCGTCGGGAAACGGCAGGGGTCGCAGCAGCACGCGATCCACGATCGAGAACGACGCCGTCGTCACACCAATCCCGGCAGTCATGGTGAGGACGACGGCGAGGGTGAACACCGGGCGACGGACGAGGGCCCGCCCCGCTTGCCTGAGCGACGTCATGGTTCGTTAGACGTGATCGGCGGCGGGGCGGTTGACCTCAGGGTCAATTCCGTTTGTATCTGAACGACACAAGCGCGGGCTCGTCCACGACCAGGGGCTTGACGAAGCGGTGCGATGTACCCGCTCGCGGAACCTCCATCCGAACCGGGAGCACGCCCGAGGCGCGCCGTTGCAGGCTCTGGACGTTGACCGATGGTTCGTTCGAGGGACGTGGAGCCGCCTGACGCACGCTCTTCGCGTCGTCCGCCCTGAAGGTCTGTGCGATTTCTGACGACGACGTGTTGATCACGGGCGCCTCGGCGGTCACCTGTACCGTCTCGGACAGCATTCGCCCACCCTCAACGTCATGTCGAGCCGCCGTGGCCGTTGATCGAACGCCACGGTCTGCCGGAGGGTCGCGAACCCCGGGAGCTGACCACTCACGACGAGTGGACCGGACGGCAGGCCCGACAGCAAGTAGTTTCCGTTCTTGTCGGTGATCACGGCCTGGTTCTGCCCTGCGCCTTCGACGATCACCGTCGCACCAGGAATCGGCGAACCGCTTTGATCGACCACGCGCCCGACAATCTGTCCGGGGGCCGCTGAGACCCCCGCCCGCGCCAGAGGCGAGACCGGCACCAACGCCGCCGACCACCCCGCCCACCACACCGCCCGGAACGCCCGACGATCATGTCGTCCGATTCCCACAGACTCGCCGAGAGCACGTTGCCGTCAAAGTGATCGACGCGATACCGGTCGGGCACGAAGAGCTCCCATTCGAGCACGTTCACCGGCACGTCCATTTTCGGCAGCGTCATCTGCATGTCGCCCTTCTTCGCGAAGGGCATGCCGGCATTCAGATAGACGAACGAGACGGAATACGGACCGTCGGGTCGGAATCCTGGACGCAGCAGCGGAACGCGCGTACCGTCTTTGCCTTCGACCGGCTTTGCGGCTGCGCCGCCGACTTCGACCGACAACATCGACGCGCCCGGCGGCAACGCGACCTTCATGAATGGCTGCGCGCGATTGCGCATCCAGAGCGTGATCTCGGTCAGCGCGCGTCCTTCGCTCGTGACCAGCGTCGTTGCGACTGCGCGCGTCGCCACTGCCGCCAGCACCGCCGCGTCGGGAAATCGCCTGACCTCCAGCGCGAGCGTCGGAGGCACGTCGGCCGTGCGTTGGTACCGATAGGCCGCGAGCAGCGCCTGCCGCGCCGCGGACGCGAGCGCCGGATCCACCTCGCGGACGTCCATGCGCCGCAACCCGGGAACCTCCGGCGAGACGACCTCGAGCGTGCCGAGTCCTTCGACGGCCACTTCACCGGTCTCCCGGCGCGCTGCCGCAATGGACGCAAGCGTCGTCTCGAGCTTGAACGATCCGCCGTTGTTCTGTCTCTCCAGGCTGACGAGGAACTGATGCCGGCGCTGCGCCGGATCGGTCACGAACAACGCCACGCGATCGGCCCGGACCTCGGTGTGGTCGAGCGACGCGCCGCTGACGCTGTTGACCTCGTATCCCGCCGGCAGCGAGACGACGATCTCCGCCGGCTCTCCCTGGACGATCGTGACGTCCAGCAACGTGACCAGCCGCACGTCGGCCTCGCCGATCGTGACGAGTGTCTTGACGTCTGCGAGCAGCTGCACGTCGCGTGCGCCCGCCTGTGTGGGCGCGCTCTCCCTCGTCGACCACCAGATCTGCGTCGGCGTACCGGGATCGAGTGTCGCTTCGATCAACGTGCGTCCGCCAGCCGAGCTCCGCCGGAGGACGATGCCGCGCGACAGGTGCACGTCGGTCTGTTCGCCTGGCACATCGATCGTCGCGGTCGCGCTTCCAGCGATTGGGACCGGAAGCGTGAACGCGCCGCGACCTGGCGTCAGCGACAGTGCCGCGCCGATCTCCAGCGTGGCGCTGAACGTCGCGGGACCGGTGAGCACCGCCAGGTGCGTGTCCCCTTCGGCGACGACCGGCAGCGGCCGGTTGTCGGCGCGCGCATCGAGCAGGGTCGCGCCTTTGATCAGCGGCACCTTGGTCATGCCGTTGCGAAACACCTCGCCGTCCACGTGAATCGTCGCGCGTGCGACGACGCCGTCCACGCGCGCGCGGATGTCGGCGCGCGTGAGCGCGCCCGCCACCGGCGGCGCTTCAGGGCCGGCCGGCTTGCGATTCGCCAGATCGATCAGCCGGTCGTAGTCGGCGCGCGTCAGCGTGACGGTGCCCAGCGCCCGACCGATCCTCGCGGCGGGTCCTGCGCGGACGCGATTGCCGGAGCACCGATCGCCGCGATCAGCGCGACCATTCGCAGTGCAGATGTCGAGTTGCGGGTCATCACCGGCCTCCTGTTCTGCGATAGGCGAGATCGATCGACGGGGCGTGCGCCTCCGCCGTGAGCTCCGCGGCGAGATAGATCGATGGGCCGAGCGCGGGGAAATCGATCGCGATGGGCACGGTGCCCTGGCGGCTGCGTCCGCTCTCCTTCTTGTAGCGATCCATCAACGCCTGCAGATCCTTTTCCGCGCGCGTGCCGGGCGCCGCGGCGGCCGACACCGACGCGGCGTCGACGACGACAGCCGCAGGTCTCCGCGCCAGGGTCCGGGATCCGTCGTGACGCGAAATGGGCCTGGGCGGGCATCGACCGCGTAGCGCGGTGAGAAATGGAGCGCAAGCACGCTGCGCGAGACGGGAAGATCGCTCGTCGGCAGCTCGACGTGCGCGTCGCCTTTCTCCGTCCACGCGGCGCCGCGCTGGATGTAGGTCAGCTCGACGATGAACGTCGGCGCCTCTTCGCCTGACCGCCCCTTCTGCAGCGGCAGCAGGAGGCCGCCGTCCGCCGTCAGGCCCGGACGCACCGGACGTCCGGCGAGCGACGCGCTCCACAGCGACGCCTGCGGCGGCAGCGTGACCGCCAGAAAGCTCCGCTGGTTGTTGCGGACCGCGTAGCGCGCCCGCACGAGCGATCTTGCCGTCTTCGCCCGCGAGCGCCTCGTATCGTGCTTCCTCCACGTTCGCGACGAGAACCGCCTGCGGGGTATATCGCGACACGTTGACGGTGAGCGCTCTCGACGCGCTGCCTGCGCCAGCGGCGCGAACTGGAACGCGGCCATCGACGGCGATTCGTGGCCGGCGATGATGTCGCCGAGATCGGAGGCGTCGGCCGGCTCCATGTTTCTGGGCTGCCGTTCGTTGATCTCGCCGGCGCCGACGACGTCCACGGCGATGCCGCCGGTCTCCCGCTCGGCGGCAGGAATGCGCACGATCGGAATGACCACCGCTCCCTCGCGTGGCGCGCGCATCTCGCCGGTGACGACGAACGACGTGTCGGTCGCGATCGGTTCGAGGAACGTCACCGTGAGGCCGGTCGCGTCGGCGTTCCAGTCGGCGACGGTCGCGCCCGCGACCTGGTTGACCACGAGCCCGGGCGGAAGCTGCGAGCACCGCCTGCCGCGCCAGCCCCTGCGACACCTCGAGGTGGACGCTCGTCGAGACCTGTGTCGAGTCCTCGCCGAGCGCCACGAGCTCGGTGATGCGCGCGCGCGTCTTGAGCGGCAGCGTCGCGCGATGATCGTCGGCCTTGCGCTTCCAGGAGAACGTCAGCGCGCCGCCGGGGCGCCCGTAGACGTCCACCGCGTCTCGGTCGCGCTCTCGGTGTGATCGGCCACCAGGCCGCCGGTGACCGACAGATCCACGCCGGTTCGCGGAATCACGAGCGACACCGCCGACAAGGCCGACCCGCTCGGCGGAAGCGTGATCGATTCAGTCCCGGCGGATGCGGTGAGCGGAACCACGAGACCGAGCTTCAGCGACGATCGGCCGGGGCGCGCGATCAGGACGCGCGGCGGATCGCCGTCGACGATCGCGGTCGGGCGGCCGTCGAGGCGCGCATCGCGGACGAGCACGCCGGGCGGCACCAGCACGCTCACCCAGCCTTGTTTCAAGACGTCGATCGTGAGCCGCGCCTCGCCGGTGACCGTGTCGCCGGCGAGTCGCAGGTCGTAGTCGATGCGCGTGAGCGCCGCATCGACGGGAGGCGGCGGCTCTGGCGTCGACGCAAACGCACGCGCCCGCAGCGTGCGGTAGTCCTCCACGGACAACACGACCCAGCCGTCGGCGCGCGGAAGGTCCTGTGCGTCCGGTGAGGTCGTGACCCTGGGAATGGCTTGTACAGCGTGTGCGAGATGGGCGGTGAGAAGCGCGGCGACGACAGCGAACGCTGATCGACCCATGTGCGGCCTCCAAGACTGCGCGCGCGAAACGCGTGCTCTTCCTTCAGACGCACGACACGTCCGTTCTGCCGGATCGACTTCACCGGTTGCAGATCTGCAATCGGCGCACCCTGGCAGCGTCGGCTCCGCCAGCAAGGATGCACTGCGGTCGTCGCGGGGGCGTCGGATGTGTGAATGCAAACGCGCCGCCGCGTGGCGCACGTCCACGGCAAGCGCCGCGACGCGCTCGGCAACCCTCGTCGTCTTGTGACGTTAGCGGCGATCCGACAGGCGATCGACTATGAGGTTGGACCCCGCGCGAAAATCAATGTTCCGCGCGCCGAATCCATCGAATTGTTTCGACGACGAGGCTGGCCGTGTACTCGCCGAAGCCCTGCCACTCGCATGGGACGGAGGTCACGACCGGAGTAAGTCTCACGCGGAAGCGCGGGGCGGTGAGGGCCTTCGCCTATCGTCTCGGCGTCTCTGCGTCTCGGCGTGAACCTCTGTCAGCGAAGCGGATCGCCTGCGCCGCGCGCCGCTGTTCCCCGCGGCCGTCCAACTTCTGCCGGTAACTCCCACTACTCTAGTGTCCGCCCTGATTCGCGCGCCGCTGGAGCACGGCACGCACCGCGTCCGACGCGTCGAGTGACCCGGCCGGCGACGGAAACTTCGAGCCGGCATCAATGAGGGCGTCGATCGTCGCCGCGTAGTCTCCGCCTTCGGGGTGCCAGCCGTGCACGGATCCATGGATGGCCCAGCCGATCGGCGTGGCGTGGTGCTCCCGATCGCTCGCGGCCACCGGTGCGCCGTGGCGCAGCAGATCACGCGTCATCTCGGGGTTGCCGTGCCAGCCCGCCCAGTGAAGCGCGGTGTCGCCACCCGGACGTGACGCATCGCTCGGCCACCCGGCCTCGAGGAGCAGGCGCACGGCCGTCGCGTTGTTCGCGAACGCCGCGGCAACAAGCCTGGCTCGATCCTCCTCCGGGATCGCCCGATGGTCGGCCGACAGCGAGTGCATCATCGCTTCATCGCCGACCTCACAGGCGACTGCGAGGGCGAGCGCGGCAGGACTTCGCTTCATTAAAAGCGCGAAAAGTTCGCCGTGCCCGAAGTCCCGCGCAACGTGGTGCGCAGTTTTGTGAGCCCCGAGCGTCCAGATATAGATCGATCCACCCGCACGTGGGTTCTTCTTCGGGAAGTAGCGTTCGGAGACCTCGGTGCGAATCGCCGACGGATCCGCGTCGAGGCAGTCAGTTACGCGTTCGATGTCGCCGAGTGCCGATGCCATGAGGATGTCGCTCCGGCATCCGCGGAAGATCAGGTAGCGCACGACGTCCTGCCGATCGCGAATCATCCACTGCGCCGGCGTCGATTCGTGATCGATGTCCAGCGCATCGATTGGTGCGCCTCGATCGAGGAGGAAGGTGGCGATCTCCGGGTCGCCGCGAAATGCAGCGGCGTCTGGCCGTCGCCGCCGCGGCGTGCACGGCGTCCGGATCCGCCGACACCAGATCGCGCAGGCGATCGAGCATGCCCAGACGTGCGGCCGCGTGGACGTCCACGTGTGCGCCGCGGGCGATGAGAAACGGCACGAGCTCGGGGTCGGCCGAATCCAGCACGCCGAAGCTGCCCGCCCACCAGTCGCTTCTCGCGTTGACGTCGGCGCCGGCGTCGAGCAGCACCTCGATCATCGCCCGATTGCGCTGACCCACCGCGCCCAGAATTGGCGGCGCGCCGAAGCCGAGACCCCGCAGCGGATCGTTGATGGCCGCGCCGAGCGCGGGATGCTCCGCGAGCGTCTGCCGGACCCCGGTCGCTGTCGTTGGACCGGATCGCCGCCGCCAGCTGGTCCTGTGGCGAGGAACGATCTGTGTCGGTCATGTGACGATCCTACCGTGCGGCTCGTCACAAAGCAGACGACGAACACGGACTCAGAGGATCAGGGGGTCAGGAGCCCTCTGCAGTAGGCATCAGGCATCAGGCACTAGGCTGCCGCTGACGAGCGGAATCACCTCCTCCGCGAACCGCTCCATCTCCTCCAGCTGCGGGCTGCACTGCAGCAGCAGCAGGTCCACCCCGGCGGCTTCGAACGCCGCACCCGGTCCGCGATCTGCTCCGGCGTGCCGACCAGTCCGGAGCGCAGGCCGCGGTTCGAGACCGAGTAGTCCTCCAGGCTCACCCGCTGCTCCAGCTGCGTGTTGGCGATCCACTCCTGGTAGTTGGCGTAACCGGCGCGCTCTGACTTACGTCGGTTATCCGCTCGACCTCGCGGCGCGCTTCCGACTCGCTGTCTCGCACGACCACGTATCCCGCCACCCGAAGGTCATCGGCGGGAGCCCGGAGCCTCGCGGCGCTCGCGCATGTCCCCGACCTTCGGCCGACGACGTCCGGCGGATCGCCGTGCATCAGGTAGGCGTCGCACGTCCGCGCGATCAGGTCCTTGCCGCCGGCGATTCACCACCCGCGTACACCGTCGGCCGCGGCTGCCTCACCGGCTTCGGCTCGAGCACCGCTCCTCGTGCGTGTAGAACCTTCCCTCGTGCGAGAAGCCCGGCTCGCTCCACAGGCCGTCGACCACGTCGAGCCACTCCGCGGTGCGCGCGTAGCGATCGTCGTGCTGTTCGAACTGGACGCCGTACTTGCTCGCCTCCTCCGCCCACCACGACGACACGACGTTGAGCGAGAGCCGCCCGCCGCTGATGTGGTCGATGTTGGCGGCCTGTTTGGCCAGCAGCGCCGGATCGTGGAATGTCGGCCGCACCGCGACCATGATTTCGAGTCGCTAGGTGACCGCCGCCAGCGCCGCCGCCGTGCTCCACGCATCGAGCGACGGCGCCTCGACGCCCTTGATGTCGTTGAGGTTCAGCTCGGCGACGAGCGTGAGGTCGAAGCCGATCTCCTCGCTCCGCCGGGCGAGCCGGCTGACGTAGTCCCACGTCGCCGCCATCTTCTCGTCGGGCACGTTGCGGAGCCATCCGCCGAAGACGGGCAGCCAGTATCCGAAGCGCATCAGGCGGCCTCCCGGCCGCCTTCGCCGACGAGGCGCACCTCCCCCTCGAGCCAGTCGGCCAGGCGGGCAAACGGATCGAAGCCCACCACGCGCGGGCCTCGGCCACGAAGTTCGACAGCGCGTTGATGTCGTAGTAGCGCTCCGTCCGTCGCGCGCGTCGACGATGTACTCGACGCCGCCGATGTCGATGCCGGCCGCCGCCATGATGCGCTCCACGGCGTGGACGATGTCGTCCGGCGGCGTGTGCCTCGACCCGCAGCTGATTCTTCGGCGCATCAACCGGGCACGCGGCCCGGCCAGCTCGGCGCCGTCCACGGTCTGGCAGACGTCGGCCGGGCAGAGATTGAAACTGTCGCCGGCGTGTAGATGCGGATCGCATAGAGATACCGGCCGTTGAGCACCTCGACCCGGACGATCCGTCCGGAGTCGGCCGGGATGTACTCCTGCACCAGCGCGGTGCTGTCGAGACCGAGATGCAGGGCGTCCCGCGTCCGGCGCGCGCGGCCGTTCGAGCGTGTCGAACCGCTGATGCCCGCGCCGCTTCCGCCGATGTTCGGCTTGACGACGACCGGAAAGCGGAGGCCTTCGGCGGCCGGCGCCTGCGCGCCGGATGGATCACCCGCACCTCGGAAACGGCACGCCGAGCGCTCGAAGAGCGTGAGCTGCGATGCCTTGGAGATCTCCGTCCTGAACGCGGCCGAGCCGTTGATCACGCGCACGCCGAGGCGCTCCAGGTGCGCGAGGTATTGCGACGTGTAGAAGATCGCGTCGCCGCGGCCGCGCGTGTATGCCGACGGGCTCATCCGGTTGAACACCAGCGGCGGCGACTGCGTCCCGCGGGATCGTAGCGGTGCTCGTCGGCGTGAAGCTTCTCGTACGCCACGCCGCGCCGGTCGAGCTCGGCAAACAGCGGCCGAACCAGTCGGGTGCTCGTAGTAGATGCCCAGGGTTGGACCGGACTGCGACATGCGTGGTTACCTCGACGTATGGGAAATGGCCGGCAGCACGTCCGGCGACGACAGCGATCCCGCCAGCACCAGCGCCTCCGCCACGGCACGCTCGAGGCGCGCGTGAGCGTCGGGTCCGGACCATCCACGCCGAACTGCGCATCGGTGCGGTGATTCCGGTCGAGACGACCAGCGCGCCGACGCTCGCCAGCAGCGGCCGGAGCGCGTGATCGATCACGAGCTGATGCCCGGGCCCGGCGCCGGTCGCCACGACGACCGCGACCTTGTGCGCGAGCGCGTCCGGCGTCAGCAGATCGAAGAAGACCTTCAGCAGCCCGCTGTAGGCGGCGCGATACACGGGTGTCCCGACAATCAGCACGTGGGCGGCGTCAACCTCTGAGACCGCAGCGGCAATCGTGGACGAGCGCGCCCTCCCGAGCAAATCGTCCGCCGGGACATCGGACAGATCGAGGATGCGCGTCTCGGCACCGGCAGCGGCGAACCGGCCCACCGCATGCGCCAGCAGCCGCCGGGACCGGGATTCGCGGGACGGGCTTCCGGAGACCGCCACCGCCCGGATGAGGCGAGCCGGCGTCGAATCGTTCATGTGCGGCTCCCCCAGGTGAAGAACGCTCAAAAAAAAAGCCCCACTCGCAAGAGAGGGGCCTGACTACTCGAGTCTGAATCCGCATCAGCGCACGTGCGGATGTCGGTCCCTCTCTCCCACTGGGGAGTCGTACAGATACAGGGACAACAGGCGATGCGCATGAGACGAAACGATCTTATCGACGTTCGACAAGGGCTGTCAACGACGCCGGCCGCGGAGAGTGTCAGGCCGCGCAGGACGCAGAACACGCACAACAGCGATCTTTAAAGGGCCGCGGACGACGCGGAAGGCGCGGACAACAGCCATCTCTAAAGGGCCGCGGAGGACGCGGAACGCGGAACAGCCATCTCTAAAGGGCCGCGGAGGACGCAGATCACGCGGACAACGGCCGTCTCAAGAAGGCCGCGGAGGACGCAGATCCCGCGGGACAGCGCCCTGTGAAACGGCGACGCGGTTGTCTGTCCGCGTTCTTCCGCGTCGTCCGCGGCCTCGAGAACCTAATGTTTATCCGCGTTTCCGCGTCGTCCGCGGCCCCAAGCCCCCGGTATTTGTCCGCGTTCTCCGCGGCCCACGTGCGCCGCGTCGTCCGAGGCCCGTAGACACCCTACAGCCAGTGGGGTAGACTGCCTACACCCATGCCCAAGACCGCGCGGTTCCAGAACCGGATCGAGCTCCTGCAGGGCACGCTGGACCTGCTCATCCTGCAGACGCTGCAGTGGGGGCCGCAGCACGGCTACGGGATCGCCCAGGCGATCCGCGCCGGATCCAGCGATGTGCTTCAGGTCGACACCGGATCGCTCTACCCCGCGCTCCATCGGCTCGAAAAGCAGAATTTCGTGGCCGCGAGCTGGAAACTCTCCCCGAACAAGCAGCGTACCCGCGTCTATCGATTGACGACGAGAGGCCGCCAGCAGCTGACCTCGGAGCGATCCCGGTGGGCGCGGCTGGTCGACGCGATGGCCGGCATCCTCCAGCGACCTGGAGAGTGCGAAGCGTAGACCGCCACTCGCAGCAGGGCGCCGTTGCCGGATCGATCCACGAGGCGCGGCGCGCCGGCAACGCGGTCGCTGTCAGCGCAGCAAGAACCAGCAGGCTTGCGGCCGACGTCAGCGTGGCAACATCGTACGACCGGACGCCGGACAAGAGCAATCCGCAAACCGGTCCGCCACGATGGCCACGGCGGCGCCCACCGTGACCCGACCGAGAGAACCGCCGCGCTCGCCGTGCCAAACATCAGGATGATCTGACATCGATCGCACCGAGCGCCAGACGGATCCCGACGCGACCTCGGACCGCGGCTCGGCCAGGGATCCGCGCGTAGCCAGCAAGATCTGGGCAAACGCGCCCGGCGACGGGTTCTGATCGTCTGGCAGGTAGACCATCGGCGCGAACGGTTCACGCAGGTCCGCCTGCTTCGTGTTGCCGACGACCCACCTGTCTCTCTGCCTTCGGTTACCGAGAGCCTACACCCCAGGAGCCGGGCGCAACAGGATCGCCCGAATCAAGAACCCCGAACCACGAACTCCGAACCGCCGAAGGCTGTAGACACTCTTCACCCATGGATATAGACTGTCTACTCCCTTGCCGAGGTACCGATCATGGCCTTCTTCCGCTGGTGGCGCCGACCCGACGACCTCAACGCTGAAATCCGTTCGCATCTCGACCTCGCAACCGAGGACGATGTCGCGCGCGGCACGTCGCGACGCGACGCGGTAGCGAAGGCGCGACGCGATCTCGGCAACGTGGGACAGATTCAGGAAGCCACGCGCGACGTCTGGGGCTGGCGATGGCTGGAGCATCTCGTCCAGGATGCGCGCTACGCGATCCGTGTCTTTACGCGGAATCCCGGGTTTGCGGTCGTCGCCGTCGTGTCCCTGGCGCTGGGCATCGGGGCGAACACCGCACTGTTCCAGGTTGTGGATGCCGTACGGCTGCGCTCGCTGCCGGTGGCGGATCCCGGCCGCCTCGTCGACATTCACATCGTCGACATGACCGGCGCGCGCGGCAGCTTCGAGACGTGGCGCCCGGCGGTCACGTATCCCATCTGGCGCGAGATCGCGGCGCGGCAGCAGGCGTTCTCGGGCGTCTTCGTGTGGGGCCTGGATCGCTTCAACCTGGCGACCGGCGGCGAGATTCGTCCGGCGACGGGCCTCTGGGCGAGCGGCGAGTTCTTCAACGTCCTTGGTGTGCAGCCTCTCGTCGGACGCCCTTTGGGTCCGGCGGACGACCGTCCCGGGTGCCCGGCGCGGGTTCTCCTGAGCTACGCGTTCTGGCAGCGGACATTCGGCGGCAATCCCGGCGCGGTCGGACAGACGCTGACGCTCAGCGGCCACACCGCGGAGATCATCGGGGTCACGCCACCCGAGTTTTTCGGCCTCGAAGTGGGCCGCCGCTTCGACGTCATTCTTCCGGTGTGCGCCGACGCGACGTTCAGCGACGACAAGAAAGGACGGATGGAGGCCGGCACCGAGTGGTGGTTGAGCGTCTTCGGCCGCTTGAAGCCAGGATGGACGCGCGAGCGGGCCGCCGCGCATCTCGCGACCATCTCTCCGCCGATCTTTCAGTCGACGCTGCCGGCGGCGTATCCGCCCTCGAGCGTGGACCAATACCGGAAATTCACGCTCGGCGCCTATTCGGCCGGAACGGGCCTGTCGTCGCTGCGGGAGGAGTACGAATCGCCGCTCTGGCTGCTCCTCGGGCTCTCCGGTCTCGTGCTGGTGATCGCGTGCGCGAATCTGGCGAACCTGCTGCTCGCGCGTGCGACCGCGCGCGAGCGCGAGATCGCGATCCGCCTCGGCCTGGGGGCCTCGCGCGGCCGCGTGGTCCGGCAACTGCTCACGGAAAGTCTGTTGCTCGCGTCGATGGGCGCGATGGCCGGCGTGGCGATCGCGGGCGTCTCGAGCCGCGCGCTCGTCGCGTTTCTCGACGTGGGTCTGGAGATGACGCTCGACTGGCGCGTCCTGGGATTTGCTGTCCTGCTCGCGATTCTGACGTGTGCGCTCTTTGGTCTTGCGCCAGCGCTGAAAGGCACGCGGATGGCTGCGGGAGCGGTGATGCGGTCCGCCAGTCGCGGGAACACGTCGGGCCGTGAGCCGGTCGCGCTCCGGCGTGCGCTGGTCGTGGCCCAGGTGGCGCTGTCGCTGACGCTGCTGTTCGGATCGCTGCTCTTCGCGCGAAGCCTCCGCAATGTGATGATCGTCGATCCGGGATTCCGGCCTGACGGCATCGTTGTGGCGGGGCTGAATTATCGTCGCCTCGAGCTGCCGGCCGACCGCCGGCAGATGTTCAGGCGCGAGCTGATCGATCGCGTGCGCGCGGTGCCCGGCGTGCGGGCGGCCGCCACGGCGAGCGTTGTCCCGCTGAGCGGTAACGCCAGCGGGAACGACATGTGGCCGGAGCACGATCGATCCCGACGGATCAACACTCTGCGCGCGAGCGTTGGCAGCGGATATTTCGGGACGCTCCGGATTCCTCTGATCACGGGACGTGACTTCGACGATCGCGATTCGTTGTCATCCGAGCCCGTGGTGATTGTGAACGAGGCGCTCGCCGCGCTGCTCCCGCAGGGGGAACCGGTGCTCGACACGCGGCTGACGCGTGAAGCGACACCCCTCGGGCCGGAGCGCACGTTCAGGATCGTCGGGGTCGTCCGCAACGCGAAGTACCTCGACCTGAAAGAGAAGGCCTCGCCGGTGGCGTTCATGGCCGATACCCAGGAACCGGCGCCCGGTTTCGCACAGCTGCTCGTGCGTTCCGATCTTCCGCCGTCAGCGGTCACGGGCGCCTTGACGGCCACGTTCGGCGAGATCGATCCGCGGATCGCGGTCGCGTATCCGTCATGACGACCGACATTCGCGACACGCTGCTGCGCGAGCAGCTCCTGGCGACGCTGTCGGGGGGGTTCGGCGCGCTCGCAGCCGTCCTGACGATCGTCGGTCTCTACGGCGTGATCGCCTACACCGTCACCCGCCGGACCAGCGAGATCGGCGTGCGTCTCGCACTTGGCGCGACGCGGTTCGACGTCGCCCACGTCATCCTCCGCGAAACGACGCTTCTGCTGGTCCTGGGCGTCTGCGCGGGCGTCGTGCTCGCCTTGCTGGGCGGCCGCGCCGCGCACGCGCTGCTCTTCAACGTCACGTCCCACGATCCGCTCATCCTCGCAGGGGCCATCGTGGGGATCTCCCTCATCGCGCTGGCGGCCAGCTATGGCCCTGTCCGGCGCGCCATGCGCATCGAACCCGTCGTCGCCCTGAGAACGGAATAGCCGCCGGTGCCTGGTCCCCTCTTTGCCTGCCCTGGGGTCTGACCCCATGGGCGCCGGGGCGCCGGGGGTCTGATCTCGATTTTCTATCGATTTTTGGAGCAAAATTGCCCAACCGGCGACCTGGAATAGAAAATCGAGATCTGACCCCAACAGGTGCGTCCCTGCGACTGTTGTTCGCAGCAACGGGACCGGAGGTGAATGGTGGAGGGACTGATCCGCGATCTGCGCTTCACGATCAGGAACATGGGGCGGAGTCCGGCCGTCGCGCTGGTAATCGCCCTCTCCCTCGGGCTCGGCATCGGTGCCAATACGGCCATCTTCAGCCTGATCCGCTCCGTCCTCGTGAAGTCGCTGCCGGTTCAGGACCCCGACCAGCTCGTCCTGCTCCACTGGTTCGCCGAGGAGTGGCCGCATGGGCTGAACCAGAGCGGCAGCGGCGGCCCGGACAACCCCGCGTACAAAGCCGCGAGCCGCTCGCTGCGCCTATCCATTCTTCCGTCAGATCGCGGACAGCACGTCGGTGTTCGACTCCGTCTTCGCCTTCGCTCCGCTCGGCAGCGAGCGCCGAGGCAACACCACGCTGGCCGCCGACGGCACGGCGGAACGCGTCGATGGCGAAATGATCTCCGGCGACTCCTTCCGTGGCCTCGGCGTCCGGCCGGCCATCGGCCGCACGATCACGGTGGACGATGAGCGCGCCGATGCGCACGTCGCGGTGATCAGTTACGCATATTGGACGCGCCGCTTCGGTAGCGACCCGTCGATACTTGGCAAGCCCATCACCATCAACAACCTGCCCTTCACCATCGTCGGCGTGGCGCCCGCGCAGTTCTTCGGCGTCAGCCTGGTCGCTCTCCCGAGGTGTTCATCTGCATGGTCGCGGCGCCGCAGCTGGCGGCCTGGGGCTACAGTCCGGCGGGCACGCAGTCCCTTCTGGCGGTCCGCGACTACTGGTGGGCGCACGTCATAGCGAGGCTGAAGCCCGGCGTCAGCGAAGCCCAGGCGCGGGCGACCGTTGACGCGTTGTTCCAGCACTACGTGCCCGACGCGCTGCCGCTCGTCAGCCGCGACCATCCGCCCCATATCGGGTTCGAGCCAGCCGCCGGCGGGCTCGACATGCTTCGCTCGACGTACAAGGAACCGCTGTATCTGATGATGGGAATGGTCGCGCTGATCCTGCTGATTGCGTGCGCCAACGTCGCCGTCCTCCTGCTCTCGCGTGCAATGGCACGACGCCGGGAGCTCGCGCTTCGACTGTCGCTCGGAGCTGATCGCGCGCGCCTGATTCGGCAGCTCCTGACGGAGAGTCTCCTCATGGCGGCGGCTGGCGGCGTGCTCGGCGTGTTGTGCGCCGGATGGACGTCGCGCGCGCTGTTGTTCCTGGTCCCCGCCGAGCGCCGACCGTTGCTGGGTACCGAAATCGATGTACCGATCCTGATTTTGCGGCCGCGGTCTCCGCAGGAACGGCGCTGTTGTTCGGCCTCGCACCCGCGTTTCTCGCGACATGAGTGGAAGTGCTGCCCGCACTGAAACAGACGGCCTCTGGGACAGTGACGTCGGATCATCCCGCACACAAGATCTGGTCGACCTCGTTCGTCGTTGTCCAGGTGGCG
Source organism: uncultured Acidobacteriota bacterium (assembly GCA_963786615.1). Lineage (GTDB taxonomy): Bacteria > Acidobacteriota > Vicinamibacteria > Vicinamibacterales > 2-12-FULL-66-21 > CAWAZT01. The sequence continues at coordinate 1,743 of CAWAZT010000006.1, read as the reverse complement.
CTCTCGCTCGTCCTGCTCGTCGGCGCCATGTTGTTCGTGCGCACGCTGACCAATCTGCAGCGCAGTCGCTCGGTCTCGACGACGATCGCTTGCTGGTGTTCGGCGTGGATCCGTCACAGAACGGATACTCGGGAGATCGGCTGATTGCGCTGTACGGCGACCTCATTCATCGTCTGGAGGCCATACCTCGCGTCGAGTCGGCCAGCGCGGCGCGTCTCCGTCTGTTCTCGGGCTGGGTGAGCAGCGGCTCGATCTCCGTTCCAGGGATCACCCCGAAGAGCTCGCTGAACGCGCAGTCGAACACCGTCGGGCCCGCACTTCGCCAGGACTACCGGGATTCGCGTGCTGAGCGGGCGAGACATCGACTGGAGTGACATCGACAGCAAGCGACGGGTCGTCGTCGTCAACGAGGCGATGGCGCGCTACTTCTTCGGCGATCTGAACGTCGTTGGAAAGCGCTTCAACTTCGGCGAAACGCCCAGACCCGGCTGAGGAATACGAATCATCGGTGTCGTCTCGAACGCCAAGTACAGCCAGGTGCGCGGTGACTTTCCCGAACGGCGTACCGGCCCGTACACTGCCGGACGCAGCGCGCTCCAGGGCATGTCTGCACGTGCGAACGAGCGCCGACCCGACCGACATCGCAAGCGCGGTCCGTACCGTTCTCCAGAACGTCAATTCTTCGATCGCGATCATCGACATGGATTCGATGCGCCATCAGGTCCGCGATTCGTTGTGGCAGGAACGCTTGTTCGCGCGGCTGACGTCAGCCTTCAGCGCGCTCGCGCTGACGCTGCGTGGGTCGGGCTCTACGGCACGCTCTCGTACGGTGTGGGGCGACGGCGGAGCGAGATTGCCGTCCGCGTGGCGCTCGGCGCCCGGTATGCGCAGGTGTTGTGGATTTCTTGCGACAGGCCGTTGTCCTGGCCGTTCTCGGTGTCGTCGCGGGCATCCCGCTGGCGCTCTGGGGTGGCCGGTACGTCTCGACGCTGCTGTTCGGCCTCGCCCCATGGGATCCGGCGACGATCGGGGTCACGGCCCTGCTGCTGATCGCCGTCGCCTCGCTGGCCGGCTACCTCCCGGCCCGTCGCGCAGCCCTGACGGTTCCGGCCGTGGCCCTGAAGCAGGACTGAGGGTTCCGGGGCGGGGTGAGAGATCTCGATTTTCTATTTTTCGACCAGAAAAATAGAAAATCGAGATCGTACCCCTAGCGGACAAAAATGTTCGGCATCAGGGCCAGCGGCTCGCCGCGGCGGAAGACCTGGAGCGGAGCGGTGAGCGCCTGCACCACGTGGGGACTCCGGAGCCCGAGCATGGACGCGAGCGTGCTGCTGCCGTCCGCGGTCCCGAACGGGCTGCGCACCGTAGTCGTAGAACGACCGTCGCGGCGGATAGATCACCAGCTCTACCTCGGATTCCTGCGGGATCCGCGCGCGCTGCTTCGCGAGGGCAATGGCGCAATCGAGGCCGCCCAGCTCGTCGACCAGGCCGATTTGCTTCGCCTGACGGCCGGTCCACACGCGTCCCTGACCGATGGTCAAAATCATCAGCGTAGTCCGTCCTTCGCGGCCTTCTCGACGAACATATCGTAGGTCGGCTTGCATGTTCTCGAACACACAGGGCGCGCTCGTCAGGCGAGAAGGGGCGTACCGGCGAATCAGCAATCAGCGTACCGGCCGCGGGTCACGCCCTCCATGTTCATGCCGAGCTTCTTCAGCGTGCCGTCAATCACGAACTTGGTGA
>CAWAZT010000005.1:0-117268 GCA_963786615.1 uncultured Acidobacteriota bacterium | reverse complement strand
GTAGACGCCGACAAGGTCGATTACATCACCATCAAGTCCGAAAAGGGTGAACGCGCGACCGTCCAGAAGCAGAACGGCAAGTGGCAACTCACCGCGCCCGTGTCAGCCGTAGCGGACGAAGGGGAGATCTCGGGACTGACGAGCAATCTCTCCTCGCTCCAGGTGCAGCGAGTCGTCGACGAGCAGGCGTCCGACTACAAGCAATACGGTCTGGATCCCGCGCGCCTGGACGTGACGTTCAAGGTCGGTGGCCAGGATCGCCACCTCCTGATTGGGCAGAAAACGCCGACCGGCACCGACCTCTATGCGAGGCTCGCCGATAAGCCGCGCGTGTTCCTCATTTCCTCGTATCTGGATTCGACGTTCAACAAGTCCGCGTTTGATCTGCGCGACAAGACCGTCCTGAAAGTCGACCGCGAGAAGGTCGACAACGTCGAGGTCGCTACGCCGGAACGGACGCTCAAGTTCACCAAGAGCGGGTCCGACTGGCACATGGCGGCGCCGGTCGACACGCGCGCCGACTTCAGTGCGGTCGAAGCGATCATCGGACGGCTGAACACCGCGCAGATGAAAGCCATCACGGCCGCGGATGGCGGGGACCTCAAGGAATACGGGCTCGACACGCCAGCCGTCACGGTCCATCTCGGATCCGGAAGCTCACAGGCTGGCCTGGTGATTGGCAAGAGCGCCGGCGACGGGGTCGTCTACGCGAAGGACGTTTCGCGGCCGATGATCTTCACCATCGAATCCGCCATCGCCGACGAGCTCAAGAAACCCGCGGATGACTTCCGGATTAAAGATCTGTTCGACGCGCGATCGTTCAACACGACCCGCGTGGAGGTAGCTCGCGCCGGCCAGACCACGGCCTACGAGAAATCGAAGTCACCAGCCAAGGGGACCGAGCCTTCCAAGGATGTCTGGAAGCAGGTCGCGCCCGCATCGAAGGACGTCGACGCGGCCAAGGTGGACGCACTGCTCACGGCGCTGACGAACGCGCGAGCGACATCGTTCGTCGACAAGGCGACGCCGACGGGGCTCGAGACGCCGGAGCTCGCCGTCACGCTCAAGTACGAGGACGGCGCAAAACAGGACCATGTCACGTTCGGCCGGAAGGGGTCGGACGCGTTCGCACGGCGTGATCCCGATGGCGGTGCGGCAAAGATCGATGCGTCAACCCTCGACGCCATCGTAAAAGCTGTCGACGCCCTCAAGTAGGCCGCGAAACGCCGTCGACATGATCGCCCGGCGCGGCTATCGGCTCGGAAGGCCAGGAATGGCGGCCGAACATGAAGATCGTGAGGCTCGCGACAGCTGCTGAAACGCTGGATTGGGACTACTGTTTCACCACGACGCTCGAGACGGCAGCGCCGGTGGAAGGCGGTACGCTGGCGGGCGACCTCATCGTGCGTGGCGGCGACGACAACGCGTTCGACGACGCGACGCTGGTCCTGGCCTTCTCGATTCTGGCAACCGACTTCACCACTCCCGCAGCGACCGTGAACTGGATGACGGACCTCGCGGTCGAGAAGCTCGCGGAGTTCAGCCGGAAGTAGATCCGGGGGTCGAGGGTCGGACCTCGGCCCTCGGTCTTCGGCCCGTTACTTATTCCCCTCCGCTATCTGAACCAGCGCGCGGCCGGCTTCCCGTTGCACGTCTTCGTCCGGGTCGGCCGCGGCCTTCTGAAGCGCGGGAATGGCTGCCCTTGCCTGCACGCCGTAGGCGCCCAGGGCTGTCGCCGCCGATCGCCGGACCGCGGGATCCTCGTCGCTCAACGCCTCGATGAGCCCCGGAACTGCCTTCGCCGGATCGTCGCGAACGATCCCGAGATAGGTGACGGCAATCTCGCGAACGCTGGGTTCCGGGTCGGCAAGCGCGTTGAGAAGCGCGGGAATGATGATCTGGGGATCGATGGAGGCGCGCTCCCGCAGCTTGCCGAGCGAGCGCAGCGCTTCACGCCGGACCACGGTCTCGTCGGACGTCAGCGCGTCGCGCAGCGGCTCGACGGCGGCAGCGCCCATGAAACTCAGCGCGAGTGCCGCCTCCGGGGCGTATTCGGGATGACGCAGCAGCGCGGCAATGTCGGGAACGGTATCGATCGCTCGAACGCCGAGAATCGCCGCAGCCTTGAGCGCAGCCTTTTTTCGCGCCGGATCGGCGGACGGATTCTGAAGGGTGCGTTGGATGATCGGGACGGCCGCCGCTCCCCGCTCCCGCAGCTCGGCCGACGCGGCCTCGACGTCCTTGGGACTGCGGCTCGCCAGGTCGTCCAGCCACCGATCCTCGTTCCTGACGATGGGGATCTTGCGGACGACCGTAGCGCCGCCGCTGTAGTACCACGCCGCGGCGCCCGCGGCCGCGGTCAGAAGGACGAGCAACGCGAGCACGCGGCGCACGCGCCTATTCTATCTATCGCTGTCGTGCCGGGGGCCTGGGGCCTAGGAGGGCCGGGCGACGAGCTCGCGCGCGGTGGCGAGAATCTCCGGCGCGGGCGCGGTCAGCCCTCCGCCCTGCGCCATCTCGGGGCGCCCACCACCTTTGCCGCCATGTCGCGCGACGATGGCCCGAAGGAGCGCGCCGGCGTCGTGCGCCAGATCGGACGCTCGCGCGATGACGATTGCCGCGGGCGCAGGATCCGACACGAGCACCGCGAGATGTCCTGGGCGCTCGACAACGCGGGAGGCGATGGTCTTCAGGCCGGCCGCGTCCCATCCGGCCAGCGCCCCCGCCACCAGCCTTACCGATCCGACCGTCGTCGCACCGTCCGCCAGCGCGTCGGCCTCTTGCGCCGCCACCTTCGACTGGAAGTCCTTCACCTGCCGGCGAAGTTCCTTGCCGTCCCCCTGCAGCCGCTCGATGGCGGCCGGCAGATCGGCCGGCAGCACGGACAGGGCACGGACGCTTCCGGCGACCGCATCCCGTAGCGCGCGGAACCCCTTCACGGCACGCCGACCGCACAGGAACGTGACCCTGGTCCCTCCACGAAACCGCTCGGTTGCGGAGACGACGATGGTCCCAATCGCGCCGGTCCGCGAGACATGGGTGCCGCCGCACGCGGACAGATCGAACTCCTGCACGTCTACGAGGCGCAGCGTGCCTTCGCGCTTGGGCTCCTTCCGCAGCGGCAGCGCCGCAGCCTCCCCGGCGGTCGCGAACCTGATCGTCACAGGCCTGTCGTCCCAGACCACCCGGTTCGCCTCGTCCTCGGCCCGCCCGACGTCGGCGGCGACGACCTCGCGCCCCAGGTCGATCGTGGAGTAGTCAACGCCCAGATGGAAGCTCTCGGTCCTCGCGCCCGCCACGCGATCGAACGCGGCCGACAGCACGTGCTGCCCGGTGTGCTGCTGCATGTGATCGAAGCGCCGCTCCCAATCGATCGTTCCATGAACGGCCGCCGCCGCCACCTCACGATCGATGACGTGGACGATGGATCCATCGTCTCGGTCGACGACGTCGACGACCCGCACGTCGCCGAGCGAACCGGTGTCGTACGGCTGCCCTCCAGACGTCGGATAGAACGCCGTTCGATCGAGCACGACCGCAGGCCGGCCGTCGTGAGATGTGCGCTCGACGATGGCGGCGTCGAACTCCCGCACATAGGGATCGGTGTAATAGAGCCGTTCCGTCACGCACGGCTCCGCTTCACGACAGGATCGGCAATGCCCGCCTCGCTGAAGCCGCGGGCGCGCAGCACACAACTGTCGCAGTGACCGCACGGACGTCCGTCTGGCGCGGGATCGTAGCAGCTGTGCGTCAGGCCGTAGTCGACGCCGAGCGCGACGCCACGTCGAATGATGCTGGCCTTCGAGAGTTGGACCAGCGGCGCGAGCACGCGCAGCGATCGACCCTGCACGCCCGTTTTCGTCGCAAGCCGAGCGAGCCGCTCGAACGCCTGCAGGTACTCCGGGCGACAGTCGGGATAGCCGGAGTAGTCCAGTGCGTTGACCCCGATGATGATGGCGTCGGCGCCGACAACCTCTGCCCACCCCAGGGCCAGCGAGAGGAAGACCGTGTTGCGTGCGGGGACGTATGTCGACGGGATGTCCTGCGCGTCGAGGGATCGATCCTTCGGGATGGCTCCGTCGCCGAGGAGCGCGGAGCCCCCGATCTTCGAGAGCGGCACGTCGAGTTCCAGATGCCGCACGACGCCGAGAGCCTGCGCAACGTCACGAGCGGCTTCGACCTCGCGGGCATGCAGCTGCCCGTACCGGATGGTCAGCGCGTAGAGCTCGTACCCGTCGGCGCGGGCAACCGCACCCGCCGTATACGAGTCGAGCCCGCCGCTGAGAAGCAGCACCGCCCGCACGCGTCAGACCCCGCGCGTCTGCGCGTCCCAGATGTACTTGTGCGCCTGAAGCTGGAGCCGGACCTCGAGCCTGTCCGCCAGGATCCATTCGGCGAGCTGTTTCGCCTCGAGCACGCCGTGCACCGGCGAGAAGAGCACTGCCGCAGCACGGCACGTCAGCTCGTGCTCGCTGACGATCCGGCGGGCGTACTCGTAGTCGGAGCGGTCCTTGATCACGAACTTGATTTCGTCGCTCGGCCGAAGCTGGTCGAGATTCTCCCAGCAGTTTTTCGCCGCCTCACCACTGCCGGGACACTTGACGTCGATCACGCGAGCCACGCCCGCTGGCACCTGGGCCGCACTCACATGCCCGCCGGTCTCGAGCAGCACGGTGTGCCCTTCGTCCAGCAGTCGCTGCATCAACGGATAGACGTCTTTTTGCAGCAACGGCTCGCCCCCCGTGATCTCGACGACATCGCAGCCATACCCCCGCACACGCTCGATCACATCGTCGACCGCCATTTTCGTGCCCTCATGGAAGGCGTACGGCGTGTCACACCACGAACAGCGGAGATCGCAGGCGGTCAGGCGCACGAACACGCACGGCCGGCCAGCGTAGGTCGACTCCCCTTGAATGGAGTGAAAAATTTCGTTGATCGTGAGCATCCGGTGGTGCTGGTGTTTCCAGTGTACCTGTGTGTCTGTGATCTCTGTGTTGTCTGTGGCTATGGGTGTCTGTGCTGTCCGTGGCTATTATTGTAACGTGCCGCTCGTGGCCGTCGGAAAGCGGGCGATCCGACGCAATCGAGCGTCTGGCACGGCCAGCACGTTGACGTTCCGGCCTGCTCCGGGCGGACAACGACGGAGGCCGGGTCACGTTACAATCGGTCCATGAGCCGCGTGACCTTCTATTGGAAGCCGACGTGAACGACGTGCCGAAACGCCAGAAGTTTTCTGGAGACGCATCACGTGGACGTCGAAGAAGTCGACATCAACAAGACCCCGCCTGACCGTGCCTTTCTCGAGAAGCACGTCGACGAATCCCGGTTCCTGGATTTCGTCAGCACGCGCAGCCCGGTCTGGAAGGGCCGACCCCTTCCTCAATCCAAGAAAGAAGCCATCGATCTCATGATGGAGCAGCCCAATCTCATCCGGCGTCCTATCCTCATCAAGGGATCGAAGGTGACGTTTGGATTCGACCGGAAGGCCTACGCACAGTTCACATGAGCCGCGTGCGTGTGGGGACATCCGGCTGGAGCTACCCCAGCGGCCGAGGAAGCTGGAACGGAATCTTCTATCCGACGGCGCCGGGGAGGTCGAGGAAGAGAACGGCAGGCTTCGACGACCTCGCCTTTTATGCTGAGCACTTCGACACCGTAGAGGTGAATTCCACGTTCTATGGCGTTCCGACAGTGCAGGCGACCAAGGGGTGGGTCGAGCGCACGCCGGCGAACTTCGAGTTCTCGCTGAAGCTGTACCAGAAGTTTACACATCCGGAGATGTTCCATCGCGCGACCGGACAGGATCCTTCGGCGCTCGACACGAGCGACGTGGATGGCTTCCGCTTGGCCATCGATCCAATCGCGAACGCGGGAAAGCTTGGCGCGCTGCTCGCGCAGTTTCCGCCCAGCTTCAAGAACGATGCAAATGCGCGCGGCTACCTGGAATGGCTGGTCGAGGCGTTCACTGGCTACCCGCTGGCGATCGAGTTGCGGCACAGGAGCTTCAGCGACGATCCCGAGGGCACCCTGCGGCTGCTGAGCGAGCTCGGCGCGGCGCTCGTCCAGATCGACGAGCCGAAGTTCAGGCTGTCGATTCGCCAGACGCTGCTGCCCAACGTGACGACGTTCTACTACATGCGGCTGCACGGCCGGAACGCCGCGCAGTGGTGGAAACACGATCAATCCGAGGACCGCTACAACTACCTCTACTCGGCAAGCGAGCTGGAACCGTTCGTGGATGCGGCGGAGGAAGCCTCACGTCACGTCAAGAAAGCGTACCTCTACACGAACAATCACTTCTCCGCGAAATCGGTCGCCAACGCGGCGACGATCAAGAACAAGCTGGGACAACCCCTCCCCGGCGAGTACCCAGAGACCTTCGTCGATCGCTACCCGGACTTGAAAGGCATCGTCAGGATTTTGCCGCCTCGTCCTTCAGATACGCTCGTTTGAGCAGGTCGCCCTTCTGAATCCTCGCTACCACGTCCTGCCCTTTGAGGACATGGCCGAACACGGTGTACTTCCCATCGAGCTCCGGCGCCGCGCGGCGGAGGATGAAGAACTGGCTGTCGGCCGCGAGCCTCTGCGTGCCCGGATACGCCATGGCGACCGCACCCAGCAGGTTGCGCCGCTTCTTCGTCACCTCCGACACGCCGATCGCCGTGCCGGATCCGCCACTGCCCCAGTAGGCTTCGCGGCTCATGTCCCGCGTCGCCGGATCGCCAACCTGGATCAGGAAGTTGGGCTCGGCGCGGTGAAACCTGAGGCCGTTGTAGAAGTTCTTCTTCACGAGCTCCACGATCCGCGCGACGGTCTTCGGCGCCTCTTCGGGATACGTCTCGAACTCGATCGTGCCCTTGGAGGTCTCGAGCACGATCACGGGTCCGGCGCCTGGCGACTTCTGCTGCGCGTCGGCGCGGAGCGGGAGCGCGATCGCCACGAGCGCCACAAGTCCCACCGAAAGGCTCTTCAACATGGTCCGATCCTCCGTCAGCCGCTTCACAAGCTTCCCCACCTTCGTGACGCCGACTTTCGGACAGATGTCGGCCAGCACGCACTGGGGACACAGAGGATACACCGGCCGGCAGACGTTCTGCCCCCACGTCACGAGGTAGAGATTGATGATCGGCCACCAGCGGCGGTCAGTGGTCTTGTACAACGCCTGTTCGGTCTCTTCCGGCGCGCGGGTGCGCACCCACCCCATGCGATTCGAGATGCGATGGACGTGTGTGTCCACGCAGATGTTCTCGTCGCTCCCATGCGCCAGGATCAGCACGAGGTTGGCGGTCTTCCGGCCGACGCCCGGCAGTGTCAGCAACTCTTCCATCGTCGACGGCACGCGTCCGCCGAAGCGCGACAGGATCTGCTGGCATGTCTCGCGGACGTGCACGGCCTTGTGGCGGTAGAAGCTGACCGGATAGATCAGATCCTGAATCTGGCGGGTCGTGAGCTTCGCCATCGAGCGTGGCGTGCGAGCCACGCGGAACAGGCGCGTCGAGGCAGCGTGCGTCACGGCGTCCCTCGTCTGCGCCGAGAGCATCGTGGCAATCAGGACGTGGAACGCGTTCTCCTGCTGCTTCTTGGCGATCTTCTCGACGGCCGGCTCGTCGAGGCCGTCAATCGCCTTGGCGAGCCGGCGCATGACGGCAGCGACAGGGGCTTTGGGAGGCATCTCAGGTCATGCAGAATGCAGAATGCAAAAATGCGGTTGTTAGATCAATATCTTATGCATTCTGCATTCTGATTTTGCATTGACTACCTGACAGCCGTGAGCGCGTCTTCCCCGTTGGTGACGGCCAGCACGTTGCGGACAGCCAGTTCCGCCATCGCGGTGCGCGTTTCGCGTGTCGCGCTTCCGAGATGCGGCGTGAGCAGGACGTTCTCGCGTGTCTTGAGCGCCGCATGGACCTCAGGCTCGCGCTCGTGCACGTCGAGCGCCGCGCCGGCGATCAGGTGCTCGCCGAGGGCCCACGCGAGCGCGTCCTCGTCGATGACGGGGCCGCGCGAGGTGTTCACGAGAAACGCCGACCGCTTCATCCGCGCGAGCGCACGCCGATCGATCAGGTGACGGGTCTCGCCGTTGAGCGGTGTGTGAATCGAGATCACATCAGACGTCACCAGCAGCTCGTCGAGCGACATCGCGCCGTCGGAGCGGCCACGCCTGGCGGCGACGGCGGTGGTCATGCCGAACGCCGGCGCCTTCGCGGCCACCGCACGGCCGATGCGTCCGCCCCCGATGATGCCGAGCTGCTTTCCACGCAGCTCGGTCCCGAGCATGAAGTCGAGCGACCAGCCCTTCCAGCCGTCTGCGCGGATCAATCGGTCGCCCTCGGCGACACGGCGAACGAGTCCAAGAATCATCGCCCACGTCAGCTCGGCCACGGCCCCGGTGAGCACGTCCGGCGTATTCGTGACGATGATGCCGCGCTGCCGCGCGGCCGGCACGTCGATGTTGTCGTAGCCGACGGCGATATTGGCGATCACCTTGAGCGCCGCGCCGGCGTCCATGATCTCGCCGTCGATCTTGTCGGTCAGGACCGCGATCAGTGCATCCTTGTCGGCGACACGCCTTTTCAGATCGTCTCGCGGCAGCCCACCGTCGCCGTCGTGGAGATCGACTTCGCAGCGATCGGCCAGCAGCGCAAGGATCGAAGAGGGAATTTTTCGTGTGAGAAGAACGCGTGGCCGTGTCAATGTCCGTGGCTCTCGCAGTAACCGCAGTGGTTGCAGCGAACGCCGGGCTCGATCACGCATGGACCGTCGGATGGCGGCAGACCGTAGCGGTAATGACTGGGGTGAAGGGACACGTGGATCGGACGGGGATCATCGGTCCGCGGAAGAGGCCGGTCGAGCCGAGAAATCGTCTCGCGCACGAGCAATCGGAGCGCCTCTTCGTCGAGTCTGCTCATTCCTCGTACTCCACCGCGTCCACGATGCCGATTATCGCGGCGTCGACCGCCGCCGCCTTCTTGCCGAGCGCGTCGCCCGCGGACTTGCCTTCGAGCACCACGAGCACCTTTTCGCCGATGCCCGCGCCAACGGAATCGATGGCCAGCAGCGTCGTCCCGCGCGGCTCATCCGCCAGCGTGACCGGCTGGACGAGCAGCAGCTTCGCCCCTTCGAGCTTCCGGTTCTTCTGCGTGGCCACGACCGTGCCAACGACCCGGGCGATCTGCATCGATGCTAGGTGTCCCAGTGATCGACGATGCCGACTATCGCGGCGTCGGTCGGCGGCTCGGCAGGATAGAAGGGAAATGCCGCCTCGCGGCCGCGTACGAAGAACACGTTCTCGCCGACGCCGGCGCCAACCGAATCGATCGCGACGAGCGTCCGGCCGGACGCTTCACCTGATGCAGCAAGCGGCTGCAACACCAGCAGCTTCAGACCCACAAGGTTGGCGTCCTTCATGGTCGACACGACTTCGCCGATGACTCGGGCGAGCTGCATGTCAGGCGTCCGAAGAGTGCACCTCGACCGTGTCGACGATGCCGACGATGGCCGCGTCGACGGGACAGTCCTTCAGACCCGACGCCATCCGCGCGGAGCTGCCGCTCACGATCAGGACGGTCTCGCCGAACCCGGCGTCGACCGTATCGACCGCGACGAGGTACGTGCCCTCGGCCTTTCCACGCGGATCGACGGGACGCGCGACGAGCAGCTTGCTGCTGACGAGCCGTTCGTCCTTCCGGGTCGCGACAACCGTCCCCACGATTTTGGCAAGAATCACTTAGCCGTACCCGCCGCCTTGCCGATCGGCAGCGCGTCTTCGAGATTCGCGTGCGGCCGGGGGATGACGTGGACCGACACGAGCTCGCCCACGCGGCGCGCGGCGGCGGCGCCGGCATCGGTCGCGGCCTTCACCGCGGCGACGTCGCCACGCACGATGGCCGTCACGTATCCGGCGCCGATCTTCTCCCAGCCAACGAGCGTGACCTTGGCGGCCTTCACCATGGCGTCCGCCGCTTCGATCATCGCGACCAGACCCTTGGTCTCGACCATTCCGAGTGCCTCACCCATGCATTGCTCCTTTGATGCAGCTCTCAGCTGTCAGCTGTCAGCTATCAGAGGTCAGCTATCAGAGGTCAGCTGAGAGCTGAGAGCTGAGAGCTGACAACTGAGACCTGAGAGCCACTTCCTACTTTATCTCTCGCACCGCCGCTTCAATCAGGGCGGAAAGCTCGCGGTATGTTAGCCGAATTTCGCCGTCGCCATCCATCGATGTCACCGGACGTTGGCGGTCGCCGACGAGCCGCGCTCCCTCGCTCGACGGCGCCAGCACCGTCTGGCAGCTCGCCGGATCGCCCAGCGCATCGTCCGGCGGACAGATCGGCGCGGGCGAGGCGATCCCGTACATTCCACGCAACCCCTGCAACCGATCGACCTCCTGCCGCGACAGCAGCCGCTCGCCACCGAGCAGCCGCGCGACAAGACTGATCTTCGCGAAGTGCTCGATGGTTTCCATCTTGTAGTACGCCGAGAACAAGTCGGACCCGAGCGTCAGCGCACCATGATTCGCGAGCAGCATGCCGTCGTGTGCCTTGACGTACTTGCGGACGGCCTCGGGTAGCTCCTTCGTGGACGGCGTCGCGTACTCGGCAATCGGCACGCTGCCGAGTGTCGTGACGACTTCGGCGAGCACTGCGCGATCCAGCGGAATGCCGGCAACCGCGAAGCCGGTCGCCGTGGGCGGATGCGCGTGCACCACGGCCATCGCGTCCGGCCGCTGCCGGTAGACTTCCAGGTGCATCTGCATCTCCGACGAGGGATCGCGATCCCCGGCGAGCTTCGTGCCGGACAGGTCGGTGATGCACATCATCGCGGCGTCCATGAAACCCTTGCAGACGCTCTTCGGCGTCATGAGCAACCGGTGGTCGTCGAGCCGCACGCTGATGTTGCCGTCGTTCGACGCGGTGTAGCCACGCGCGTACAGACGGCGGCCCACTTCCACGATCTCAGCGCGCAGCGTGGCCTCGGATCGTCCGCCTGGCCTCATCGACGGCTCCACGCGTCACGGCACCGCTCGGAGCAGAAGAACCGCATCGAGGATCCGGTGCCGGCCGACAGCGCGCGCGCGGGCACGACGTACGTGCCACACACAGGATCGCGCTGCAGCGGAACCGCCGGGGGCGGCGTCTGGCGCGGCGGCGCAATTCCCTCGGCAATCCCGTGCAGCAGGCGCATGACGGCTCGAACGATGATCAGGAAGAGGATGAGGCCGAGGAGCGCGCGAAGCATGTCACTTGCCCGTTCCACCGAGGTTCTGATGCGCCGCACGGACGCCGTCCAGCGCCTGACGCGCCGCGCGCGCCTCCTCGGTGTTGGGCGCCACTTCGAGCACTTTCTGCCAGGCGTCGGTGGCGCCGTTGAGATCCTGCTTCGCGAACGCGCGCACGATGCCGATGTTCAGGAACGTCTTGCCGTGCGACGGATCGATGGCGAGCGAGCGGTCGAACTGCGCGAGCGCCTTGTCGGGCTGGTTCATGTAGTAGTACGCGATGCCAAGGTCGGTGCTGGCGTTGACGTCCTTCGGGGTGATCTTCAGCGCGGCCTCGTACCACTCCGCGGCGTCCTGGAAGCGCTCCGCGTCGAAGTACATGTTCGCGAGCTGAATTCGCGTCGCGGCATCGTTGGGCGCCTGCTGCGCCGCGGTTTTCAGTTGTGCGGCCCGCGATTCGTCCAGGGCAGGCGCCGCCTGCCCGCTCGTCGCCGCGGCCGGGCTCTGCGCCGCCGGCGCAGACGGCTGCGCGGGACGGCCGGCTGCCTGCTGGCTGCCGATAATCCATCCCACGAGAACGCCAAAGAACGCGCCGGCGATGCCGACGATGACAGAGTCTGATCGCATTTCAGAGGTGCTAACGGTGCTACAGGTGCTGATGGTGCTATAGGTGCTGGTGCTAAGGGTGCTGGGGGTGCTAATGGTGCTGAGGTGCCAAAGGTGCTCTTCGCACCCTTAGCGCGCCAGCACCCTAGCACCAGCACCTACAGCACCTCAGCACCGTCAGCACCCTTAGCACCACATCAACATGATTATAGTGTCCGCCTGAACCAGTCCACCAGGGCGGGCAGCAGGCTCGGGTCGGTGCCGAGCATGTTCGTACCGTGGCCGGCGTGCGGGAGCGTCAGCGTCTCGCGCGTCGCGCCGCTCGAACCCTGCAGTTTGATCAAGTCGCGCGCGGATCGTTGCGCGTACGGATCGTCGTCGCTGTAGACGAGCAGCGCGCGGCCCGCATATTTTTTCATCGCGGCGTCGATCCTCAGCCCACGATACTCGGTCGAGACCGAGAGCAGCGCCACGGAGCCGACCGCTCCGCTCTGGGCCGCATCGAGCACGGCCAGGGCAGCGCCGAGCGAGGCGCCGGCCATGCCGATCCGGTGCGGTGTCACATCGGCGCGCGCGGCGACGAACCGTCGCGCGGCCGCGACGTCCTGTTGAAACGCCGCGAACTGCCCATCGGCCGGGATCGAACCCGTCGAGTCGCCATGGCCGCGCAGGTCGAAGGCCAGCGCGCCAATCCCTTCCGCGGCCAGCCGCGACGCCAGCGAATCCCAGTCGCGATGTGTACGGTGGAACATGTGGACCAGAATCACGGCGGGACCGGTACGACCGGACGGTTCGTACCAATTGCCTGCCAGCGTCACGCCGTCATCGGTCCGAAACGTGACGCTCCGGCCTGCGGCCGTGAGCGGACGCGTCAGGAGGATCGCGGCGGCCAGCGCCGCAACCGCCGCGAAGCGCAGCGTCGGCGCCAGCTCAGAGACGGCACGCCTCAAGGTACTCTCGCACGGCGCGGTCGAGGCCGACGAAGAGCGCGCGGCTGATCAACGCGTGGCCGATGGATACTTCATCCAGGTGCGGCAGCGTCCGAAACAGCGGTAGATTGTCCGTATCGAGGTCATGCCCCGCGTTCACCCCGAGTCCCAGCGCGTGCGCGACGTTCGCCGCTTCGATGTAGCCGCGGAAGCTGCGGTCCGTGGCCTCCGCGCTTTCCTTGAAGGCGTGCGCGAACGGCTCTGTGTAGAGCTCGACGCGATCGCCGCCTACCGAGGCGGCCCATTCGACGGCGGCCCGGTCGGGATCCACGAAGATGCTGACGCGGACGCCGCGTTCCCGCAGGTCGCCCACAATCTCACGCATGTCAGCGGTCGGCGTGTCGGCGGGCCACCCGGCCTGACTCGTGATCTCACCGGGCTTCACGGGAACCAGCGTGCATTGATGGGGACGCACCTCGCGAACCAATGCGAGGAAGTCTGGCCGCGGGTCCCCTTCCATGTTGTATTCGACGGTCCGGCGCCGCGGCGCGAGATAGCTCGCGATCGCGTGCACGTCGGTCGTGGTGATGTGTCGCGCGTCGGCCCGCGGATGCACGGTGATACCGGTGGCCCCAGCCGCCACGCACACGCTCACGCCCTGGACGACGGACGGAACCGACCCGCCGCGCGAATTGCGCAGCGTCGCAATCTTGTTCACGTTGACGCTGAGGCGAGGACCCGTGGCGTCCGGCGAAGTCATCCCAGGTGCTCTTTGACGCTGTCGGCGATCTCGCGCGCCCAGCCTTGGATCTCCTGCTGATCCTTGCCTTCAATCATCACGCGGAGCAGCGGCTCGGTGCCTGAATAGCGCACCAGCAGCCGGCCCTGACCCGCCAGGCGCTGCTCGACACGATCCATGGCGTCGGCGATCTCGGCGACGTCCCGCAATTCTCGCCTCTCGCGTACGCGAACGTTCACCAGCACCTGTGGGTACGAGACGAGCTCCGCCGCCAGCTCGGCCAGCTCGCGGCCCGTGTCTGCCAACACGCGCAACACGCTGAGCGCCGTCGCAATGCCATCGCCGGTGAAGAGATGATCGGAAAAGATGATGTGACCCGACTGCTCTCCGCCGATCGACAGATCGCGCTTCAGCATTTCCTCCATCACGTACTTGTCGCCGACCGGAGTCCGCACGAGCTCGATGTGGCTTTCCCGCAGCGCCAGCTCGAGACCGATGTTGCTCATGACGGTCGCCACGACCGCGTTGCCCTTCAGCCGGCCTTGCGACCGCATGTGCCTGGCGCACAGCAACAGGACGGCGTCGCCGTCGACGATCCGTCCTTCGCCGTCCACGAAGATCGCGCGATCCCCGTCGCCGTCGAACGCGACACCCATCCGGAGCCGCTCGCTCCGCACGAGCGCCGCCAGCCGTTCCGGATGAGTCGACCCGCAGTCGAGGTTGATGTTCCGTCCGTCCGGCTCGTTTCCGATCACGGTGAGGTCGTACCCGAGATCCGCAAACAGCCGCGGCGCCACTGTCGTCGTCGCTCCGTTCGCGGTGTCGATGCCGATCTTGAAGTGACCCAGCCGCTCAGGACTGGGAAACGCCAGGCGTGTGTGGCCGATGTAGGCGTCGAGGACGTCGGTTCGCTCGACTGGCGGTGTGCCGCTCGCCGGCACCTGCCAGGTCGAATCGGCGATGATGGCCTCCACATGCCGCTCGAGCGTCTCGGTGAATTTTTCACCGCGGCCGGAAAACACCTTGATGCCGTTGTCCTCGAAAGGATTGTGCGAGGCGCTGATCACGATCCCCGCGTCAAAGGCGATCGCGCGCGTCACGTACGCGATGGCGGGCGTCGGAATCACGCCGGCGGTGGTGATGGCCGCCCCCTCCGAATGCACGCCGCGTGCTATCTCGCGCTCGATCCATTCGCCTGACTCGCGGGTGTCGCGCCCCACAAGGAACCGCAGCGGCGCCCGTTCCGCCTCGCGATCGAGAGACGAGGCCGGCGAGCGCATGGCGCGGACGAGGGCGGCGCCCAGACGCGCAACGGTCTCGTGATCGAGCGGGTAAACGCCCGCCTTGCCTCTAACGCCATCAGTACCGAAAAGTTGGGCCATTGCTGTATAACGAGGTGCTAAGGGTGCTGGCGGTGGCTAAGGGTGCTAACGGTGCTGGTGCTGACGGTGCTAAGGGTGCGAAGGGTGCTGGTGCTGCAGGGGCGAAAGGTGCTGATGCTGCAGGGCGAAAGGTGCTGGTATTACGAGACTCGTTCAGCACTGTAGCACCATTAGCACAAGCACCCTTCGCACGTGTAGCACCTCCAGCACCAGCACCATTAGCACCCTTAGCCACCGTCAGCACCCTTAGCACCTCGTGTGTGCTCTCATCGCACCGTTACCGTCACCGTTGCCGGATCGATCGAGGTGGTGCCGAAGTCTTCGGCCGGCTCGACTTGAATCCGAAGATTGTACCGGCCCGGTCCGAGGCCGGCAAGGTCGACGAAGGTGCGGACGCCGTCGCTGGTCAAGGCATTGAGGGCCTCGCGTGCGCCACGGACGGTCACGCGCACCACTGACGGGGTCACTTGCGCGCGAAGGTCGGCGCCGAGATTCTTCCAGCGCACGGGCACCGCCTTGAGCTCGCGCTCGACCGGCGCCGGGGAAATCTCGACGATGACCGTCGCCGCCTGCGGCTGAACGAGCCGCACCGACGCGTCGGAGATCCCGATCGTCAGGACATCGCGCACGCGCACGCGGGCGCCGGTGACGGCCACCGGCTCGGTGGTGGCGTCCGTGATCTGCTTCACTCGCGACTCGGGTCCGACGATGTCCACGGTTGCGGGTTCTGACGAGACGCGGCCGATGACGTAGCCCGCCGCGGGTTCGCCGTCCAGGGCAGGCTTCACGGGCACCGTGCGCCGCGTGGAGCGCTCGAGGTCGATCCCGAGCGTCGCGGGCAGCACCTGCGTGACCTCGACGCCAAACGGCGCGCGCACCTCATCGTTCCGGATGTGAAACAGCCTGGAGCCGCTGCGGGCGCTACCAAGATCCAGCACGGCCACGATCTCACCTGCCTGCAGCCGGCTCAGGAGCGCAGACGATCCCCGAACGCGGACGTCGACGTTGTCGGGCGCGTTGCCCACGATCTCGAGCGCGGGAGGAACGTTTCGGAACTCGAGCGGGACGCGAAGGCTCCGCTCCACCGTGTGCTCGCCGGCGACGGTCAACCAGAGCAGCACCGCCAACGCAATCGCCAGCACCTTGAGGCCGAAATGACGGAACGGCCGATAGCGCATCAGGCCTCGGCCGCCGCCGCGCGGCCGCGTCGAAGCACGATCAGGCTGCGGAGGCGTTCGCGAAGCTGATCGGGCGTGAGACCACGCTCGATCTCCCCGTTGAGGGCGATCGAAATCTGTCCGGTCTCTTCGGAGACCACGATAGCGGCGGCGTCGCTCTCCTCGGTGAGGCCAATCGCCGCGCGGTGGCGGGTACCGAGGTCGCGGCTCAGGCGCGGGTTCACGGTCAGCGGGAGGAAGCACGCGGCAGCCGCAATCCGTCCTTCCTGGAGAATCGCGGCGCCATCGTGAAGAGGCGATGACGTCTGAAAGATCGTCACGAGCAGATCGTAAGTGAGCGTTGCGTCGAGCGGGATGCCGCTCTCGATGTAGTTGCGCAGCCCGATCTCCCGTTCGAGCACCACGATTCCACCCACGTGCTGGCCGGAGAGGAGCGTGGCGGCAACGACCACCTCCTCGATCGTCTCGTTGGCCGCTTCCTGGCGATAGAAGTACCGGAAGAACGGCGCCTGACCGAAGTGCGCGAGCGCCCGGCGGATGTCGGACTGGAACAGCACGATGGCGGCAAACGCCACGTAGAAGAGCATGTTCCGGACGAGCCAGTTGAGCGTCTGCAGCGGCGCCAGCTGCGAGACATAGAACAGCAGAACGACGAGCAGCGATCCGGCCGCCATCTGGACCGCACGCGTACCTCGAATCAGCTTGAGGAACTCGTAGATCAGCAGCGACACCGCCGCGATGTCGAGCAGATCCCACCAGCCGACGGGAGGCCGCCGCAGGACGTTGGTCAGGTAGTCCGGCACGGACGGTAGCTTAACCCAAGGTGCTGAAGGTGCTGAGGGTGCTTGAGGGTGCTACGGGTGCTGGTGCTGAGGGTGCTGGGGGTGCTAAAGGTGCGCTGTCCTGGTGCTAAGGGTGCTACAGGGGCTCGTGTCCAGGCCGCTCGGATGCGATCGGCAACCCGGGCCACGTCGATCATGGCCCGGACGTTGTGAACGCGAACGATGTGGGCGCCGAAGAGGATGCTGGCGGCCACGGCCGCCGCGGTTCCCCACTCCCGCTCGTCGGGCGGACGGTCGCCGAGCGCGGCTTTCAGGAACGACTTTCTGGAGGCGCCGCAGAGAATCGGCCGACCCAGCGCGGCGATCCGATCGAGCTTCGCCAGCACGTCGAAGCTGTGCTCGGCTCGCTTCGCGAAGCCCAGCCCGGGATCGACAATGATGGCGTCGCGCGCCACGCCAGCGCGTTCAGCCCGCGTGACCGCCTCCGCGAGCTCTGCCGCCACGTCCGACGCGGCATCCTCGTACACCGCCCGCTCGTACATGTCGCGCGAACGACCGCGCGTGTGCATCAGGACGACCGCGACTCCGGCATCCGCCGCCACACGACCCAAGTCCGGGTCGTACTGCAGGCCGCTGATGTCGTTGACGATGGCAGCGCCGCGCGCCACGGCTTCGCGGGCGACCACTGCCTTGTAGGTGTCGATCGAGAGCGGGACGGACGTCTCGGCCGCGAGACGCTCGACGACTGGCAGCACGCGGCGCATCTCCTCGGCCGCCGGCAGCGGATCGGCGCCCGGACGCGTGGACTCGCCGCCGATGTCGATGACGTCCGCGCCGTCGGCGGCCATCCGCAGACCTGCCGCGACCGCGCGGTCTATATCAAGGTGCTGTCCGCCATCGGCGAACGAATCGGGCGTCACGTTGAGGATGCCCATGACCAGCGTACGGGCACCAAGCTGCAGCGGCGGCCGTCTGGCAGCGGGACGCAGGTAGGGCGATCGTGGCGATCACGTGATCACGATTTGGCACGATTCCGGATCGAAGAGTGTGAAGATCACCAGAACCCCTTGGTAGCATCAGCCTGACTCTCGACGGCGTAGGCCGCACTATTCCTGCGTCAGCGGCTTGTTCAGCGGAGGCAGCGGCGGAACGATGGCCGGGCGTTCCTTGGCTGACTTGCGCGCGGCGTCCTCGTTTGCCGCCACGGCCGCCGTCGGTACCTTGCTCCTCGAGCGGCTGGCCCGCGACGATGCGGCGGACCTGGTCGGCGTCGAGCACCTCGCGTGAGAGCAGCTGCTCGGCAAGCCGATCGAGCGCCGGACGGTGCGTCTCGAGCATCTCCTTCGCGCGCTCGTAGTTCATCGTCACGAAGCGCTTGATCTCGTGGTCGATTCGAATCGCGGTGTCCTCGCTGTAGTCCTGATGCTGCGCGATCTCGCGGCCGAGGAAGATCTGCTCTTCCTTCTTGCCGAAGGTCAGCGGACCCATGGCGTCGCTCATGCCCCACTCGCACACCATCTTGCGCGCCAGCTCGGTCGAGCGCTCGAGGTCGTTGCCCGCGCCCGTCGTCATGCCGCCGTTCGTGAGCTCTTCGGCCAGGCGGCCGCCGAGCAGGATGGCGATCTGATCGTTGAGGTAGTCCCGCGTGTAGTTGAACTTGTCTCCCTCGGGCAGCTGCATCGTGACGCCGAGCGCCATGCCGCGCGGGATGATGGTCACCTTGTGAATGGGATCCGCGTGCGGGAGGACGACGGCCAGCAGCGCGTGTCCGGCCTCGTGAATCGCCGTGACCTTCTTCTCTTCCTCGGAGATGATCATCGAGCGCCGTTCCGAGCCCATCAGGACCTTGTCCTTGGCGAACTCGAAGTCGTTCATCCGGACGACCTTCTGGTTGTAGCGTGCGGCGTTGAGCGCCGCCTCGTTCACCAGGTTGGCCAGGTCCGCGCCGGAGAAGCCCGACGAGCCGCGCGCGAGCACATGAATGTTCACGTCGTCGGACAGCGGGATCTTCTTCGTGTGAACGGCGAGGATGCCCTCGCGCCCCTTGACGTCGGGCCGGTTCACGACGATGCGTCGATCGAAGCGGCCGGGACGGAGCAGTGCGGGATCGAGCACGTCGGGACGGTTCGTCGCCGCGACGAGAATCACGCCCTCGTTCGACTCGAAGCCGTCCATCTCGACGAGCAGCTGATTGAGGGTCTGCTCGCGCTCGTCGTGCCCGCCGCCGAGACCGGCGCCGCGATGACGGCCCACCGCGTCGATTTCGTCGATGAAGACGATGCACGGCGCGTTCTTCTTGCCCTGTTCGAAGAGATCACGGACACGGGAGGCGCCGACGCCGACGAACATCTCGACGAAGTCCGAACCGCTGATCGAGAAGAACGGCACGTTGGCTTCGCCCGCCACCGCGCGCGCGAGCAGCGTCTTGCCGGTTCCCGGAGGGCCCATCAGGAGCACGCCCTTCGGAATGCGCCCGCCCAGCTTCTGGAACTTCTGCGGCTCCTTGAGGAACTCGATGATCTCGAGGAGCTCCTCTTTCGCCTCGTCAACGCCGGCGACGTCCTTGAACGTCACCTTTTTCTGCGAGCTCGACGACAGCTTCGCGCGGCTCTTTCCAAACGACAGCGCCTTGTTCCCGCCGCTCTGCATCTGCCGCATGATGAACAGCCAGAAGCCGATCATCAGCAGGATGGGCGCCCACGAGTAGAGCAGCGTGGCCCAGGGACTGGTTGTCTCGGGTTTTGCGGTGATCTGGATGCCCTTGTCGGACAGCTTGTTGGCGAGTCCTTCGTACTGGGGCGGGGCGTAGAGGCGGAACTTGCTGCTCCCGTCACCGTTGACCGAGTTGTTCAACGTGCCGGTCAGCTCGTTGCCGGTCATGGTGACCTGCGCCACTTCCCCGTTGTCGACGTGCTTCATGAACTGCGAAAACGTCATCGACGTTTCGTTGCGCTGTAAGCCCGTCGAAAACTGCCAGATCAGGACCCCCACGACGATGAGGACCATCCAGAACAGCAAGCTCTTGAGGGTCGAATTCAACCTGGACCTCCTAAACGCTTGACTTTCAAGAGTATCACGCCTTGCGAGGGGTCGAGGACCCGAAAACCCTCCGCCACCGACTGCCCGACGACCCAGACAATCCGATTCTGTCCGTCGACGACGAGCGGCAGGCGATCCCGTTCCGAGCGGGGCACCTTCCGATCGACGAGAAAGTCCTGCAGTTTCCGCATCCCAGGGGCGCCAAGCGGCCGAAACCGGTCCCCGGGCTCTCGATTTCTCACCTGGAGCGGCAGGGTCAGCGACCCGGCCGCCACCGCAACTTCGGGTCCGCGCGACGTGAGACGGTCACGTCCGACCGACTCCGACCCGGTCAGTTCCGCGCGAATGGCCCAGCCGTCAGACGCCGACGCCACCTCACCTGGAATAGACAGCGGAAACGCGAAAGTGTTCGGCACAGGCCGTTCGGCCCCGCGGCCGCGCCTCAACACCACCGACATTCCCCGCGCGCTCGGCGTGCTGGCCCGGCAAGCTGAGCGTGCCGTGGTCGTGCCCGCCTCCCGCGAGATCCAGCAACCGGCGAACGTGATCGAAGGTGATGGGCCTCGGGCCTGCCAGGCGGCTCAGCACGTCGTGTGCCACGCGCGACGCGAGCGCCGGTGACACCGACGTGAGCGCCCGTGCATCAATTTGGAGGCTGTCGTCGGACCGTCCGCTATCACTTAAGACGATCCCACGGGCCGTTTCGATTGCTTGACGGCGAAGAAAGTCTTCGTCCTGCTGCGCAAGGGTGGCCTCGCGCGCGAGCACATCTGTGATCCCGGGCGAAAACCGTGATTCGCAGAAACGGCAGCAGCTCGTGTCGCACACGGTTGCGAAGCAGCGTGACATCCGCGTTCGAGGCATCCTCGCGGAAGTCTTCCGATCGATCCGCAAGATAGCGCCGCAGATCGGCGCGCTCGACGTCCAGCAGCGGCCGCACGACCCGGCCGACGCGCGGCCTGATGCCGCCAAGCCCGCGAGTGCCGGATCCGCGCAGCAGGCGAAGGAGAAACGTCTCCGCCTGATCGTCGCGCGTGTGCGCGGTCGCGATCGTGTCGGCCGACAGGCGATCGGCGGCCTCCTCGAGAAATGCGTATCGTGCCTGGCGGCCCGCGTCCTCGACGGATCGCTTCTGCTCACGCGCCAGCGCCGCCACGTCGACGCGCGCGGTCTCGAACGGGACGCCGAGCCGTGCGGTCAGGGCCGCGCAAAAAGCCTGATCCTCGTCGGCGGCGTCGCCGCGCAGGCCGTGGTGCAGGTGGGCCGCGCCGACGAGCGTCAGCTCGCCGCGCTCGTCCAGGTCGCGGAGCAGATGCAGCAGCGCCACCGAATCCGCGCCGCCCGACAGCGCCACGAGCACACGACTCCCGGCTCCGCGGAGCGCGTGTCTCGCGGAGCGCGCGAAGCACGCGCCCGTGTAGCGCCATCTCGATGTCCAATGCTCAATGCTCAATGTTCAATGCTGCGGATTGAGCGATTCACATTGAAACATTGAGCATTTTGAGCGAAGCAAAGATTGGTGCCGGTGCAGGGACTTGAACCCCGGACTCCGCGGATATGAGCCGCGTGCTCTAACCAACTGAGCTACACCGGCGGGAATTTCTGATTATAGCGCCGGAATGCGGATGCCCGGGATCGCGGAACGCGAGATTTCAGGTATCGGATCCGCGTCGTACCGGATCTGCCGGCGGACGGCAGGCGGGAGGAGCTTCCGCCATCTGTCATCCGTCAATGAGCGCGGCCGCCAAGCAGCGGAATGAGAATCTCGTGATGGCCCACCAGCGAATAGCCGGTGCCGATGCCGGCCACCGGGCGGGAGACCACGTTCGTCTGCGGGCGGTAGTGGCGCATGAAATCGAGATTCACGGTGGTGAGGCCATCGAGGGGGCGGCCCTGGTTCCGCGCGAGCGCCACCGCCTTCAGGAAGACTTCCGGCAGAATCACGGCGGATCCGCAGTTCAGATAGACGCCCTGCTCCAGCCGCGCGACGTTCGACACGAAGTACCGGAAATCGCGCAGGCTGCCCTCGCCGATGGCGGCGCCGGAGGCATCCGGATGCATGTGGATGATGTCGGTGCCGATCGCGACGTGGATCGTGAGGGGAATCCGCAGCCGCGCGGCCGCGGCGGCCACGCTGGTGCGCGCGTGCGGCGGGTTGGTCGACTGCAGGTACTCCGCGACCGCCTGCCCGAGACCGAGGCCTCTCGCGACCCCGTCGTTGATGGCCTGATTCAGCAGCCGGCCCGTCTCTTCAGCCATCCCGAACCGACCGGTCCCGAGCGTTTCGTCGACGTCCTCAGAGGTTGATCCGGAGAGCGCGAGCTCGAAATCGTGAATCAAGCCCGCGCCGTTGGTCGCGAGCGCCGAGACGAAGCCGCGCTCCATGAGATCGATCAGGATCGGCGAGAGCCCGGTCTTCAGGACGTGCGCGCCGATGCCCCAGAGGATGCCCCGGCCGCCCTCGCGCGCGCGTCGAAGCGCGCCTACGACGCGCTTGAAATCCGCTGCCGCCAGGATCGACGGCATCGACGCGAGCAGGCCAGCCACGCCGGCGCCCGGCGCGTATGGGCGTCGCGAAGTCCGCGGCGTTCGCCTTGCTCTTCCGCGACGCCAGCGGATACGTGCGGATGCCCGACAGGTCGAAGTCGTCGTACGTGAATTTCACGGCGGGGACACTATATGACAGCGGATGACAGATGACAGAGGATCGGATGACAGAGGGGATGACGAGGACGAAGGCAGAAGGCAAAGGCAGAAGGCAAAACGCAGATTGGCCGAACGACTTCAGGAATGGCGAGCTCTTGCCATCGGCCATCTGCCATCGGCCCTCGACCCTCGGCCTCAAACGATCAGCATCGCATCCCCGTAACTGTAGAACCGGTATCGCTCGGCAACCGCCTGTTGGTACGCCGCCAGCACGCGCTCGCGGCCGGCGAAGGCCGACACGAGCATCAGGAGCGACGACCTCGGCAGGTGGAAGTTCGTGAGCAGGCCGTCGATGACGTGGACACCCACTCCGGGATGGATGAAGACGGTGGCCTCGGCCGCTCCGGATACGACGCTCCCGCTTCCGCGGAGCGCCGCATCCTCGAGCGCGCGCGTTGTCGTTGTCCCCACGGCAATCACGCGCCGGCCATCGGCGCGCGCGGTGTTGATGGCGTCTGCGGTGGCCGGCGCAATCGAGTACGGCTCGGGATCCACGGTGTGCTGCTCGACATCGTCGACACGCACGGGCTTGAACGTGCCGTAGCCGACGTGCAACGTCACGCTCGCGCGGGAGACGCCCGCCGCGTCCAACGACTCGAAGAGCGAACGATCGAAGTGCAGGCCCGCGGTTGGAGCCGCCACCGAGCCGCGAGCGGATGCAAAGATCGTCTGATACCGTTCGCGGTCCTCCGGCGAATCGGGGTGATGAATGTACGGAGGCAGCGGAACGTGGCCGATCGCGTCGACGGCCGCGTCGACGCCGACGTCCGCGTCCGTCCAGAGTCGAATGCGCCTCTTGCCGAAGAACTGGCGCTCCAGAATCTCGCCATGAATCACCGGGGCGTCAGGGTCGCTGCCTTCGAATCGCAGACACGCACCGACTTTCAACTTCTGCCCGGGATGCACCAGCGCGGACCAGACTTGATCGTCGGTGCCGCTCGACGCGCCGTCCGGTTCGTCACGAGTCAGCAGCAGACATTCGACGGCCCCGCCACTCGGCACGCGGCGTCCCAGCAGCCTCGCCGGAAACACACGCGTGTCGTTGACGACCAGCAGGTCGCCGCGCCGAAGAAAACGCGGGAGATCGCGAATCCGCGCGTGCGTCACCGCGCCACTGACCCGATCCAGCACGAGCAGCCGCGACTCGCCGCGAGGCGCGGCGGTCTGCGCGATCAGCTCGTCCGGAAGATGAAAGTCGAAGTCGGCTACTTTCACGGTTGGAGGTTCACGGAGGTTCCGGAGACCACGGCTCCGTCTACTCCGCCATCGTTCGTGCTCTGTCTCCGCCGATCCGTCAGATCAGCCGCCGGCCAATCCACAAGAGGATCAGCACCGGCAGCAGCGCCAGCCCGAAGAGCACGAGGCCGCACAGGCTCAGGAACAACCAGTCACTGGCCGTCGCACGCGAGCCCGGCTTCGCATGACGCTCGAGGAGCGCCAGATTCCAATCGTTGGCCTTCCACACGAAGTCGAACGCATCGCCGACAACGGGAATGGCGCCGACGCCGGCGTCGACGACCGCGTTGACGACCATCCGCGCGAGCACCGGCTTGGGCACCCGCTGACGCGTCGCCTGCCAGATCAGCAACAGCGCCAGCACCGGCGACGCCATGTCGCCGACCCCGGGGACGAGACCAAGGATCGGATCGAGCCCGAACCGCACCCGCGTCCCGGGAATGCGGAACGCACTATCGAACAGCGCCGTCAGCCTCCGCAACGTGTCGGTTTGCACTGCCTGCGATTGTAGTTCGAGGACAGAGAATCGAGGGGCGGGGACCGCGGTTTTCTCTGTGTTGTCTGTGTTGTCTGTCGCTGTTACTACCTGTGGTCTCTGTGGCTGCTCGGTCTGTGGTGTCTGTGGCTCGGGATTGCGCTCGCCGCACTCTGCGTGGTACCAACTCTCCGTGCCCAATCGTTCAATGCGTGTCTGGCCCGGAACTCCGTACCCCCTCGGCGCGACGTGGGACGGCGTCGGCGTGAACTTCGCGATCTTCTCCGAACATGCGACGCGCGTAGAGCTGTGCCTCTTCGACTCGCCCGAGGACGACAGCGAATCGCTCACCATTCCGTTGACCGAGCAGACCGACATGGTCTGGCATGGCTACCTGCCGGACGTGAGGCCCGGCCAGTTGTATGGCTATCGCGTCCACGGCCCGTTCGCGCCCAATCGCGGGCTTCGCTTCAATCCGTGCAAGGTCGTCATGGATCCGTACGCCAAGGTCGTCGGCCGGCCGCTCCAGTGGCACGAATCCCTGTTCGGATTCCGATCCGGTGAGGACGACACGACATTCGACGCGCGAGACAGCGCCGCGCATGCCCCGCTCGCCGCCGTCGTCGACACGGCCTTCACGTGGGGAGACGATCGACCGCTGCGGACGCCGTGGCACGAAACGATCATCTACGAGCTGCACGTCCGTGGATTCACGGCGCGGCATCCCGACGTGCCCGAATCGCTCCGGGGCACGTATCTGGGCCTCGCGACCGAGCCGGCGATTCGCCACCTCACGTCGCTTGGGGTCACGGCAGTCGAGCTCATGCCGGTGCATCAACATCTCGACGAGTGGCACCTCGTGAAGCGCGGCTTGAAGAACTACTGGGGCTACAACACGCTCGCGTACTTCGCGCCCGACGTCCGCTACGCCGTGTCGTCGTCGCCGCTCGAATGCGTGCGCGAGTTCAAGACGATGGTCCGCGCGCTCCATGCGGCCGGTCTCGAAGTCATCCTCGACGTCGTCTACAACCACACGGCCGAAGGCAGCCACACCGGACCCACCGTGTCGCTGCGCGGGATCGACAACACGTCGTACTACCGTCCCCAGCCGCACGCGCCGCGCTATTACGAAGACTTCACCGGGTGCGGCAACACGCTGAACATGCGGAGCCCGCGCGTCCTGCAGCTGATCATGGACAGCCTGCGGTACTGGGTGATGGAGATGCACGTGGACGGGTTCCGCTTCGATCTCGCGAGCGCGCTGGCTCGTGAGTTGCATGCCGTGGACAAGCTCGGCGCGTTCTTTGACATCATTCATCAGGACCCGGTGGTGTCGCAGGTCAAGCTCATCGCTGAGCCCTGGGATCTCGGCGAAGGCGGATACCAGGTCGGAAACTTTCCGACCAAGTGGACCGAATGGAACGGCAAGTATCGCGACACGGTGCGAAGCTTCTGGAGTGGCGACGGCGGCGGCGTCTCGGAGCTGGCCACGCGACTCTCGGGCAGCAGTGATCTCTACGAACAGAGCGGCCGGCGCCCGTACGCGAGCATCAACTTCATCACCGCGCACGACGGCTTCACGCTTGCGGATCTCGTCAGCTACAACACGAAGCACAACGAGGCGAACGGCGAGCAGAACGCGGACGGCGAGAATCACAACCGGAGCTGGAACTGCGGCGTCGAGGGACCCACGACGGATCGGCGTGTGATCGAATTGCGCGCGCGTCAGCAGCGCAACCTGATCAGCACGATGATGCTGTCGGTGGGCGTGCCGATGATCAGCGGCGGCGACGAGTTGAGCCGCACGCAGAGAGGCAACAACAACGCGTACTGTCAGGACAACGAGATCAGCTGGCACGACTGGGATCTGACGCCGCAGCAATCCGAGTTCCTCGACTTCGTCAAGATGGTGATTCGGCTGTGGAAAGCGCACCCCGTGCTGCGGCGGCGCAAGTTCTTTCAGGGGCGGCGGATTCGAGGAGCGGAAGTGCAGGACATCGCGTGGCTGGATCCCGCGGGTGCGGAGATGACCGACGAGATCTGGAACTCTCCGGATGTGCGCGCGCTCGGCGTACGTCTGAACGGCGACGCGATCCAGGACGTGAACGAGCGCGGCGATCGCATCGTGGACGATACGCTGCTGGTCTTGCTCAACGCCGACGCTGCCGCGATCCGGTTCGTGCTGCCCACGACGTCGCCGATCGAGCGATGGGAAACGCTGCTCGACACGGCGGATCCGTGGCAGGCTCCACGCCGGTTTCGCGCCGGTGAGCGCTACGACCTGCTTGGCCGGTCGATGGCCGTGCTGACGCTCGGCAACCGGCGCGACGATGCGCGGCGCGGAGCCGATTGGGGACCCCAGGGCGTCCTCTGATCGGGTGCCTTTTCAGCAACCTGCTCGATGGCAAAACGACGGCGACGACCTTTCACTGCTCCCGATAGCCTGCCTGCCGGCGTCGGTCCGTCGCTCGATCCCGCGCTCCAGCGCCGCATCGTGATCGAGTCGGTCGCGCCGGAGGTCGACGGCGGTCGATTCCCAATCAAGCGCACGCCGGGTGAAACGGTCACGGTCGAGGCGGACGTCTTCGCCGACGGCCACGACATCGCCGTCGCCGCGCTGCTGTGGCGGGTGCGGGGTGCGGAGCGGTGGAACGACGTGGTCATGGACCCCTTGGGCAACGATCGCTGGAGGGCTCACTTCGCGATCGCCGAGCTGGCTGCCTACGAGTACACCGATCGAAGGCTGGATCGATGGCTTCGAAACCTGGCGCCAGGAACTGTCGAAGAAGGCGGCGGCCGGCCAGGACGTGTCGAGCGAGCTGCTCGAAGGCGCGGCGCTCGTGCGGGCGGCGCATGGCAGGACGCGCGCCGCGACGCGTCGACAATTGCTGGCGGATGCCGTCGCGACGCTCGAGGACACGTCGGGCCCGAGCCGTACGCGGTTGACCGTCGCGCTGTCGCCCGAGCTGGCGCAGCACATGGCCGCGGCAGCAGATCGGAGCCGGGCCACACGATACGAGCGGGTCCTGAGCGTGCTCGTCGAGCGCGAACGCGCGCGGTTCAGCGCGTGGTACGAAATGTTCCCCCGCTCGGCCGGCAGCGATCCCACGCGCAGCGCGACGTTCGAGCGAGGCGGCGGCACGGCTGCCGTACGTATCGGCGATGGGCTTCGACGTCCTCTATCTCCCGCCGATTCATCCGATTGGCCGGAGCTTTCGCAAAGGACGCAACAATTCGACGAGCCCCGTCGCCCGACGATCCGGGGAGCCCCTGGGCGATCGGGGCCGCGGAGGGTGGTCACACGGCGGTCGAGCCAGGCCTCGGGACGCTCGCGGACTTCGATCGTTTCGTGGACGCAGCGAGGCGCAACAACCTCGAGATTGCGCTCGACATCGCGTTTCAGGCGTCGCCCGATCATCCCTACGTCACCACGCATCCGGAGTGGTTTCGGCATCGCCCCGACGGGACGATCAAGTACGCGGAGAACCCGCCGAAGAAGTATCAGGACATCTACCCGTTCGACTTCGAGTCCGACGCGTGGGTCGCGCTCTGGCACGAGCTCGTGCACGTGATCGAGTTCTGGATCGATCACGGCGTCCGGATCTTCCGCGTGGACAACCCGCATACGAAGCCGTTCGCGTTCTGGGAGTGGGCGCTCGCGGACATCCGGAGCCGGCATCCGGACACGATCTTCCTCTCGGAAGCGTTCACGCGGCCGAAGATCATGCGGCGCCTCGCCAAGGCCGGCTTCTCGCAGTCCTACACGTACTTCACGTGGCGGAACACGAAAGCCGAGCTGACGGAGTATTTCACCGAGCTCACCGCCACACCGGTCAGGGAATATCTGCGCCCGAACCTGTTTGCAAACACGCCCGACATCCTGCACGTCTACCTGCAGACCGGCGGACGCCCCGCGTTTCAGGCACGCCTGGTGCTCGCCGCCACGCTTGGCGCCAGTTACGGGATCTACAGCGGCTTCGAGCTGATGGAGAACGTGCCTGTCCGGCCCGGCAGCGAGGAATATCTGGACTCGGAGAAATACGAGATCCGGCCGAGGGATTTCGAGCGCGCCGACAGCCTCGCGGAGCTCATCACCCGCGTGAACGCCATCCGGGCCGCGCACCAGGCGCTCCAGTCGGACTGGTCGCTCGCCTTTCACGATACCGACAACGATCAGCTGCTCTGCTACAGCAAGCACGCGCCTGATGGTCGCGATCTCATCCTGGTCGTGGTCAACCTCGATCCCGTCAACATGCAGCACGGCTGGATCCGATTGCCGCTCGACGCATGGAACGTGCTGCCGTCGCAGACGATCGAGGCCGTCGACCTCTTGTCGGACGAGCGCTACTACTGGCTGGGCGAACGCAACTACGTCCGGCTCGATCCGCAGTACCGCGTCGCGCACATCCTCCAATTGATCTGGTAATCGGGTGATTTGGTAATCGGGTGATTTGGTGATTGGTGATTTGGTGATGGTGATGGTGATGCGGTTGATGTCCGATCCGCTTTGGTACAAAGACGCGGTCATCTACGAAGCGCACGTCCGCGCCTTCTTCGACAGCAACAACGACGGCATCGGCGACTTTCCAGGGCTCACGAGCCGGCTGGACTATCTGCAGAGCCTCGGCATCAACTGCCTCTGGCTCCTGCCGTTCTATCCGTCTCCGCTCAGAGACGACGGGTACGACATCGCGGACTATCAGAGCATCCATCCGAGCTACGGCACGCTCGATGATTTCGACCGCTTCATGGAGGAGGCCCACAAGCGCGACATCCGCGTGATCACCGAGCTCGTCATCAACCACACGTCGGATCAGCATCCGTGGTTCCAGGCGGCGCTGCGCGCGCCGGCGGGGTCTCCCGAGCGCGAGTTCTACGTGTGGAGCGACAGCAAGCAGCGGTACCAGGGCGTTCGGATTATCTTCACGGACACCGAGACGTCGAACTGGTCGTGGGACGACACCGCGAAAGCGTACTACTGGCATCGCTTCTTCCATCATCAGCCGGATCTGAACTTCGACAACCCGCGTGTGATCCAGGCCGTCATTGGCGTCATGCAGTTCTGGCTCGATCGCGGCGTCGACGGGCTGCGGCTCGACGCGGTGCCGTACCTGATCGAGCGCGAGGGCACGATCTGCGAGAATCTCTGGGAGACGCACGAGATCCTCAAGCAGATTCGCACCGCGCTCGACGCCCGATACACCGACCGGATGCTGATCGCGGAAGCCAACCAGTGGCCGGCCGACGTCAGACCCTACTTCGGCGATGGCGACGAATGCCACATGGCCTTCCACTTCCCGCTGATGCCCCGGATGTTCATGGCGGTGCGACAGGAGGATCGTCATCCGATCACGGAGATCCTGCGGCAGACACCAGACATCCCCGACACCTGCCAGTGGGGACTGTTCCTTCGCAACCACGACGAGCTGACGCTCGAGATGGTGACCGACGAAGAGCGCGACTACATGTACCTGTCGTACGGAGCGGATCCGCAAATGCGGATCAACGTCGGAATCCGCCGGCGCCTGGCACCGTTGATGGACAACAGCCGGCGGCGCATCGAGCTCATGAACTCGCTGCTGTTCTCGCTGCCCGGCACGCCGGTCATCTATTACGGCGACGAGATCGGCATGGGCGACAACATCTACCTCGGCGATCGCAACGGGGTGCGGACGCCGATGCAGTGGACGAGCGATCGCAACGCCGGGTTCTCGCGCACCGATCCGGCGCGGCTCTACGCCGCGCCCATCATGGATCCGGTCTACGGCTACCAGGCGGTGAACGTCGAAGCGCAGGAGCGGTCCGCGTACTCGATGCTGAACTGGATGAAGCGGCTGATCGGCCTGCGCAAGCAGGTGAAGGTCTTCGGCCGCGGCACCCTCGAATTCCTTCCCGTGCAGAATCGCAAGATCCTGGCCTATCTGAGGAGGTACGAAGACGAAACGGTGTTGTGCGTCTCGAATCTCGCGCGCACGCTGCAGCCCGTAGAGCTCGACCTCTCCGCGTTCAAGGGCAGGACGCCGGTCGAAATGTTCGGCCTGACCGAGTTCCCGCGCGTGGGCGACCTGCCGTACTTCCTGACGCTCGCGCCCTATCATTCGTACTGGTTCCGCCTGCAGCAATCGCCGGCGCCGATCGCGGCGCGGTTCGCGCCGGAAACCGCGCCGTCGCCAGACCCCCTGCCCGTCCTCTTCATGGGAGCGGCGTGGGACTCGCTGCTCGATGGCCACGTCCGGACCCTGATCGAGCGCGAAGCGCTTGCCCCGTTCTTCGCACGTCAGCGCTGGTTTGGCGGCAAGGCGCGCCGGATCCGTACCGCGCGATTCGTGGATTGGGGTCTCCTGCGGCGCGGCGGCCGGCCGATGTTTCTCACGATCGTGGAGGTGACCTACGACGACGGCGGCGCCGAACGGTATTTCGTGCCGCTGACGATCGTCGGCACGGACCTCGCCGAGCGCGTCATGGCTGAGACACCCTTCGCGGCGCTGGCGCGCGTGACGGGCGCGCGGAAGGGCCTCATCACCGACGCCGGCACCGATGAGGAGTTCGCGGCCGCCGTGCTGCAGGCGCTCGAGCAGCAGCAGGACGTCCGGACGAAGCGTGCCGTGATCCATCCGGATCGCACACCGGTGTTCGACGTCCTCCGCGGTGGCGGCACGCTCGCGCCGCACCGGTTGACGCTCGAGCAGAGCAACACGTCGATTGCCTATGGCGGGCGTCTGATCGCCAAGCTGTTCCGGCGGGTGGAACGCGGACCGAATCCCGATGTGGAAATCGGCGAGCACCTCACGGTCCACACGGATTTCCGCCGGGCGCCGCGGGTGGCCGGCGCGTTCGAGTATCAGGAGGCGGGCGAACCCCTCTCCCACCTCGTGGTGGTGCACGAGCTCGTGTCGAGCCAGGCGGACGGCTGGACGCACGCGCTGGCGGAGCTTGGCCGCTTCTTCGATCTCGTCGAGGGGCACGGCGAGCCGCCCGAAGGCGCGTTGCCGTCGGACCACGTCCTGGATCTGATGTCCACTCCCACGCCGGCGGCCGTGGGCGATGTCGCGGGCGCCTTCATTGATACAGCACACACGCTCGGTCGCCGTACCGCAGAGCTGCACCTGGCGCTTGCGTCGGCGTTCGACCGATCCAGCGTTCACGCCGGAGCCTCTGTCCGGAGCCGACGTCGATCGGCTGGTCCGGGAAGCCCGCACGGAAGCCCGGCGCGCGCTCGATTTCGTCAGGCAGCGTGCCGACCTCCAGCCAGATCTCGCAGACTCCGCGATCACCTTGCTCGCCCGAGCGGAGCAGGTACTCACGGGTCCGCACGGGCTCGTGCCCGATCTGACCGGCGCCCGCACGCGCGTGCACGGCGACTACCACCTCGGTCAGGTCTTGTGGGCGGAGGGGGACTTCTACATCCTGGACTTCGAAGGAGAGCCGTCGCGCTCGCTCGAGGATCGCCGGATGAAGGAGTCCCCGTTGAGAGATGTCGCAGGCATGCTCCGGTCGTTCAGCTACGCGGCGTACGCGGCGCTCTTCTCACACACGGCGGCGCGCAAGTCCGAGTTCGAGCGTCTGGAACGATGGACGCGCGTCTGGCAGACCTGGGCGAGTGCCGCGTTCCTGAGGGGCTACCTGGGGGCGATCCACACGGCAGCCGTCCTTCCGGCCGCGCCCGCCCAGCAACGCGCGCTGCTCGATCTGTTCCTGCTGGACAAGGCCTTGTACGAGCTGAAGTACGAACTGAACAACCGTCCGGACTGGCTGCGAATCCCGCTTCGTGGCATAGAGGATCTGCTCGCGTAATGTCGGATCAGCCGCGCACCGTATCTCGAGGCAGCCTGGATCGTCCGCGTTGGAATCCTGAGTTCGGCGCCGTTCGCGTCGATGATGGCGTGCAGTTCCGCGTGTGGGCATCGGCCGCCCGGAGGCTCACCCTGTTCGTGCGGCACGGCGACGTGGTGCAGCGGTGGCAGCCGGCGAGCGTCCGCGACGGGATATGGGAGCTTTTCCTGCCGGCGGCCAGAGTGCTGCCGGGTTCGCGATATGCCTACGCGATCAACGATCGCGATCCGCTGCCGGATCCGGCGAGCCGGTTCCAACCGGACGGGGTGCACGGTTGGTCCGAGGTGATCGATCCCACCTTCGCATGGACCGATGGCTCATGGCGCGGCATCGACGCGCACCGGCTCGTTGTTTACGAGCTGCACGTCGGCACCTTCTCGCATACAGGCACGTTTGCGGGCGTGACCGAACGTCTCCCGTATCTCCGCGATCTGGGCGTCACCGCGATCGAGCTGATGCCGCTCGCGGACTTCCCGGGACGCCGCGACTGGGGTTACGACGGTGCGTCGCTCTTTGCGCCATCGCGCGCGTACGGCCGCCCGGAGGATCTGCGCGCGCTCGTCGATCGCGCGCATGCTCTCGGCATCGCCGTCCTCATCGACGTCGTCTACAACCATCTGGGCCCTGAAGGCGCGTACCTGCCGGCCTTCAGCCCGGAGTTCCTCACGACCGCCCATCAGACGCCGTGGGGAGATGCCGTGAATCTCGACCGCGACGGGTCTGCGATCACCCGCCGGTTTCTGATCGAGAACGCGCTGCACTGGATCCACGAGTACCACGCCGACGGTCTTCGCCTCGACGCCACGCATGCGTTGTTCGACGAGGGTCCGGCGCCGTTCGTGCTCGAGCTGACGCGCGCTGCGCACGCCGCCCGCGATCCGCGTCCGATGGTGTTCGCGGAGGACCATCGCAATCTTGCAACGATGGTGAAGGCGATCGAGGACGAGGGGTGGGGACTCGATGGTCTCTGGGCCGACGATTTCCACCACGTCGTCCGGCGCATGCTCGCTGGCGATGCGCATGGGTACTACGTCGACTACGAGGGGACGACTGAGGAGCTGGCGACCATCCTCCGCCGGGGATGGCTCTTCGCAGGGCAAAGGTCCAAGCATCGACGGGAGGCGCGGGGGACCGACCCGTCCGGCGTCCCGATGCGCGCATCGGTCATCTGTATCCAGAATCACGACCAGGTTGGGAATCGCGCCTTCGGCGACCGGCTTCACCATACAGCCAACCCGGCGGCGTGGCGTGCTGCGGTCACGCTCCTGCTGACATCGCCCATGACGCCGCTCGTGTTCATGGGGCAGGAATGGGCGGCCAGCACGCCTTTCCAGTTTTTCACCGACTTCGAGCCGGACCTGGGTCGGAAAGTGACCGAGGGACGGCGAGGGGAATTCCGCGCGTTTCCGGAATTCGCCACACCCGACGCCGCGGCACGACTGCCGAGTCCGCAGGCAGAGAGCACGTTCGAGAACAGCCGTCTGCGGTGGGACGAGGCCCAGGCGCCCGATCACGCCGGCGCGCTCGCGCTCCACCGCGCGCTGCTGCGCCTGCGCGCCGATCATCACGCGCTTCAAGCGAGCGATGCGACGACCGCCCGGGCGTTGGCGTTGGACGCCGCTACGGTCCTGCTCACGCGGCCGTGCCCTGATGGAACGAGCGTGTTCGTCATCTGCGCGCGCCTTCGTGGCGAAGGTACGGTTCTCGTCGACATCGGACGCGCCACCACGCTGTTGACGACGGAAGATCCGTTGTTTGTGCGAGACTCGAAACCTCCAATCATCGATCTCGACCACGGGATGATCACGTTTCATCGCCCCGGCGCCGTGATTGTCCGCTGCGCCACGGAAGGGGGCGCGTGATGGACGCCGCGGTCCGCCAGCGTCCGCGCCTCGTGCCTTCGAGCACGTATCGCCTCCAGGTGTACGGCGGATTCACCCTGCTCGCGGCGCGTGAGATCGCCACGTATCTGAGCCAGCTCGGCATTGGCGCGGCGTACACGTCGCCCTACTTCGCGGCGCAGCCAGGAACCACGCACGGGTACGACGTCAGCAATCACAACGAGGTGAACGTCGAGGTCGGCGGGATCGACGCGCTGGTGGCGTTCACCGACACCCTGCGGGAGCACGATCTTCAGCACATCGTGGATTTCGTGCCGAACCACATGGGGATTGCAACGTCCACGAACCCCTGGTGGCGGGACGTCCTCGAGAACGGGCCGAGCGCGCGGGCCGGACGCTTCTTCGACATCGACTGGTTCCCGGCGAAGCGCGAGCTGCGGCGCAAGCTGCTGCTGCCGATTCTCGGAGATCAGTACGGGCGTGTGCTCGAGCGCGGCGAGCTGCAACTCGAGTTCCGGGACGGACGGCTGCTGCTGCGGTACTTTGACATGGAGCTGCCGGTCAATCCGCGGCAGGCACCGCGCGTCTATCGCACCGGCCTCGACGAGTTGACCGCGCATCTGGGCGCGTCGAATCCGGATCTGCTGGAGCTCGAGAGCGTCATCACGGCGCTGCAGAAGATGCCTCCGTACACGGACACGTCGCCTGACGGGATCGCCGAGCGGCACCGCGAGAGCGTCGTGGCGCAGAACCGGCTGCGGGAGCTGACTTCGAGGTCGCCTCAGATTCTGCAGCACATCCAGAACGCGGTCCGCACGTTCAACGGCGCGCCTGGCGATCCCGCGTCGTTCAATCTTCTGCACGATCTCCTCGAAGAGCAGGTGTATCGGCTCTCGTACTGGCGGACGGCATCGCACGAAATCAACTACCGGCGGTTCTTCGACATCAACAGCCTGGCCGGCCTTCGTGTCGAGGATCCGGATGTGTTTGCCGCCATTCACCAGCTGCTGGCGAAGCTGCTCGCGGAACGCCGCGTTACCGGCGTCCGGATCGACCATGTGGACGGCCTGTTCGATCCGGCGCGATACTTCGAGTGGCTCCAGGATCTGGCCGGCACAGCCTGGGGCATCAGCAGAACACCAGACGAGCGCCCCCTCTACGTTGTCGTCGAGAAGATTCTCTCCGAAGGGGAACACCTGCCGTCGGGGTGGGCCGTGCACGGAACCACCGGCTACAACTTCCTGAATCAGGTCAACGGACTGTTCGTCGACTCGAGCCACGCACGACGGATGGGTCGCGTCTACACGAGACACACCGGATTGACCGAGAGCCTCGAGGATCTGCTGTACGACAGCAAGAAGGTGATCATGGATACGTCGATGGCGAGCGAACTGAACGTGCTCGCCGAGACGCTGAACCGGATCAGCGAGAGCAATCGCCGCTCGCGCGACTTCACGCTCAACAGCCTTCGCGACGCGATCGTCGAAGTCGTCGCGTCCTTTCCCGTCTACCGCACGTACATCACGACGCGCGGGTGGACGCCGGAAGATCGAGCGGTGATCGCGCAAGCCATCGACCGGGCGAGACGACGGAATCCGGCGATGGACGCGACGATCTTCGACTTCTTCCGGGAGGTCCTGCTGCCGCGCGATCCAGAGGTCGCCGGCAGCGTGCAGCCTCAGCACGAACGGCGCGAGGGCTATCCGCCGGTCGATGCGACGGAGGGTGCCGAGCGCCTCCGATTCGCCATGAAGTTCCAGCAGTACACGGGCCCGCTCCAGGCGAAAGGGCTGGAGGACACCGCGTTCTATCGCTACAACCTGCTGCTGTCGCTCAACGAGGTTGGCGGGGATCCGTCGCGATTCGGATCGTCATCGACGGAGTTCCACGAGCTGAATCGCCGCCGGCGTGTGGATTGGCCGTACGAGCTGCTCGCCACGTCCACACACGACACCAAGCTCGGCGAGGACGTCCGCACGCGAATCGATGCGATTTCGGAGATGCCGGACGAGTGGGGTCGCGACGTCGCCCGCTGGATGCGGCTGAACCGCGCGGAGCGCACCATCGTGGACGGCGAGCCCGCACCGGATCGCAACGACGAGTACCGTTTCTACCAGGCGCTCGTCGGCGCGTGGCCTGCCGATCCCGTCAAGGGCAAGGCGGCCCCCGTCGAGTTGATCGAGCGGCTCCAGGCCTACATGACGAAGGCGGTCAAGGAAGCCAAGCTCCATTCGAGCTGGATCAACCCCAACGATGCGTACGAGACCGCCGTCACGCGGTTCGTCGCGGCCGTGCTGTCAGGGCCTTCGGCCGCGAAGTTCCTCCCCGCGTTTCTCCCCTTCCAGCAGCGTGTCGCGCGTGTCGGCCTCGTCAACTCGCTCGCTCAGGTCGTCCTCAAGGTCGCGTCTCCCGGTGTTCCCGATTTCTATCAGGGGACCGAGCTCTGGGATCTCCATCTCGTCGATCCCGACAACCGGCGGCCCGTCGACTTCGATCGGCGGCGCCAGGCACTGGCCGATGTCCACGCGATCATGGCGCTGCCCTGCCATCAGCGCACGGCGGCAATCGCGGATCTGCTCTCGCGCTGGCCTGACGGGACGATCAAGATGCTGGTCACGGCGTGCGGGGTGGAACTCCGGCGCGCCACGCCAGACCTGTTCATCCAGGGCGAGTACGTCCCACTGGACGTCGACGTCACCGTCCATGCCGACATCGTCGCGTTTGCGCGCGTGCTCGACGAGCGCGCGTTGATTGCGATCGCCCCGCGCCTGGCATCGCGTCTGATGGACGCGGACCATCCTCTGCCGGTTGGCGACCGCTGGAAGACCTCGCGCGTGCTCCTACCCGCTGGTCTGCGCGGACGCAGCTTCCGCGACGTCTTCACGGGCGCGACCGTGCGTCCGGAGAACGGCACGAACGGGTCGTGGATTTTTGCCGGCCAGGCGCTGCAGACGCTACCGGTGGCAGTTCTGGTGGCGGAGGGATGAGAGAAGGCAGAGGGCCTTTTGCCTTCTTACGTGCTCAGTCAGTCGGCATCTTGAACGCCGTCATCGAGATTCCCGGCAGCGGCGCCAGTCTGGGGGGGCGCGGACCGTGGCGGACGGCGCCCACGACGGGGGCGTAAGTCAGCTCCTCGCTGCTCCGGGCCGCGCGCAGCAGTAACCCGCCGCGGCTCATGTCGCCGCGGCCGACGAAGTCGATCGGAAAGAGCAGGCGGTCGCCAAAGACCTCCGTCAGGATGTCGACGTACTTCGCCGAGGCGATGCTGCCGAGCAGCACGACCTCACATTCGGCGCCGATTTCCTCGTCGAGTGCCCGCGCGCTCGCGAGCAGCGGCGCGCGGTAGCGCGGATCGTTGGCGGCGATGTCCACGCCCGCAAACCCATGCAGGGCGTCACCAGTTACGCGTGTCTCGGCAGGGCGCAATCCGGCATTCGGTGTGATCACGAGCACGCCGCTCCCGGCAATCGGCGCACCAGGCTCGGGCGGGCGCGCAAACGTCAGCGCGTACGCCAGCTTGCCCTTGAAGTACAAGCCGCTCACGAACGCGAAGACCTCTCCAAGGGCAACGCCGCTGTCGCTCCTCAAACGCACGGCCAGGTCGAACGTCGCCCGCGGCGACAGCACGATCTTCGCGCGAGGCCCGTTGCAGTTTGCGGGCGACAGAAGGAACACGCGTCCGGTCGGCTGCGCACGAGCCCGCCTGCCCGCGTGTGCCGCGGCCCGGTGATCCTTGGTCTCCGCGTGTTCCGCGTGTTCCGCGGCCTTTGCCGCCGTCCGCGGCCGCGCGCTACGATGCCGGCGCGTGGACGCCCGTTTCCGCTTGTCGATCTTGGTCTTTGCCATGTGTGCCTTGCCGCGCGCGGCGGCCGTCTTTCTCTGGCCCGCCCAGTCGACCTATTACTGGGAGCTGGCCGACAGTCTCGCGCGCGGCCACGGGTTCGCCCTCGACGGCGAGCCCGTGACGTTCATCGAGCCACTCTATCCCGCGTTGCTCGCCGTTCCTCAAACGGCTGAGCGCCGATAGCCCCGTCGCGATCGGTCTGCTGCAGGCGGCGATCGGTGCGCTCGGTGGCGTGCTGCTGTGGCGCTGCGCCGAACGTCTCTCCGGCGCTCGAGCGGCATTCGCTGCGGCCGTCTTGTACGCCTGCGACCCGTACTACGTCCGCCAGACGGGCGCGTGGATCGAAGTCTGCCTGGCCACGACGCTCGCAATCGGCGCAGCGTGGCAGTACGTCCGCATCGAGAATATCAAAGGCGCCGCGCTCTGCGGCCTGTGGCTCGGGCTGCTGATCCTCACGCGCGCGACGTTTCTCGTGACGCTCGTGGCGTTCGTGACGTGCCTGGTGCTCGCGCGCCACTTCGACCGCGCGCGCGGTCGTCACC
Source organism: uncultured Acidobacteriota bacterium (assembly GCA_963786615.1). Taxonomy (GTDB): domain Bacteria; phylum Acidobacteriota; class Vicinamibacteria; order Vicinamibacterales; family 2-12-FULL-66-21; genus CAWAZT01. The sequence continues at coordinate 78,918 of CAWAZT010000005.1, read as the reverse complement.
GGATCCGCCGTGCGCTTCGAAGGCCTCGTCAGGCGTCCATGGCTCGACGAAGCGGCGCACACAGCGGTCCAGTCGCTGCTGCTGGTGTGTGGCGGTGCAGGTGTGTGGCTCCGGCGGCGCCGGTTGCGCGACGATCAGGCACTCCTGGCAGTGGCGGGATCGGTCGCGCTGGTCTACACGATTTTCTTCCCGACGACCCGTCTCCTCGCGCCAGCGATGTTCGTCTTGATGTTCTACGCCGGGGTGACGTGGGCGGCGATGACGGAAACACGCTGACGAAGAAAGTACATTTCGCCCCTACAGACTCCACCGCAACAGCACCGCGCCCACGGTAAAGCCGGCGCCCACGGACGCGAGCAGCACGAGGTCGCCCTTCTTCAGGCGCCCCGAACGCCGCGCGTCGCCGAGGGCCAGCGGGATCGTGCCGGCGGTGGTGTTGCCGTAGTGCTCCAGGTTGATGATCACCTTGTCGGGGCCGAGGCCCAGGCGCTCGGTCGAGGCTTCGATGATCCGGCGGTTCGCCTGGTGCGACACGAACAGATCGAGGTCGCAGGGCTGCAGCCCGTTGCGGGAGAGCAGGCGCCGCGAAATCTCCTCGGTCTTCTTCACCGCGAACTTGAAGACCGTCTGCCCTTCCTGCTTCACGTAGTGCAGCCGTCCGTCGACCGTCTCGTGCGACGCGGGCAGCCGGCTGCCGCCGGCAGGCATGCAGAGCGCGTGGCCGCCGCTGCCGTCGATCTCGTGCTCGAAGTCGATGATGTGCGGCTCGTCGGCGCTCGCCGGCGACAGCACGACCGCGCCGGCGCCGTCACCGAAGAGCACGCACGTCGTGCGATCGGTGTAGTCGATGATGCTCGACATCACGTCGGCGCCTGCCACCAGCGCGTGCTCGTGCGCGCCGCTGGCCACCATCTGCATGCCGACCGTCAGCGAATACGTGAAGCCCGAGCACGCGGCGCCGAGGTCGAACCCCCACGCGTGGCGCGCACCCAGCTTGTCTTGAAGCACGCACGCCGTGCTCGGAAAGATCGTATCGGGCGTCGTCGTGCCGACGACGATGAACCCGAGTTGATCGGGGGTGACGCCGGCTTCCGCCAGCGCGCCGACCGACGCCTCCTTGGCGAGATCCGACGTCGCCACCCCGGGCTCGACGACGTGCCGCTCGCGGATGCCCGTGCGCTGACGGATCCAGTCGTCGCTCGTCTCGACCATCTTCTCGAGATCCGCGTTCGTGAGCAGCTTCGGGGGCACGTAGGTCGAGAGGCCGGCGATCTTCACGGGGCGCAGGGAGCGAGCCCGAAAGGGCTGCGTGACGGGAGCGTTCACCACAATCTGTCCTTTTGAGGGGCCGTCAGGCCGAAATATTCGTACGCCCGCGGCGTGGCGACACGTCCGCGCTGCGTTCGATCGAGAAAGCCAATCTGAATGAGGAACGGCTCGTAGATGTCCTCGAGCGCGTCGCGTTCCTCGCTCAACGCGGCGGCCAGGCTCGCGACGCCGACCGGTCCGCCGTTGAACTTGTCGATGATCGTCCGCAGGAGCCGGCGATCGACCTCGTCGAAGCCGTGCTCGTCGACTTCGAGCAGCGCGAGCGCGCGCGACGCCACGTCGTGGCTGATCCGCCCGTCAGCGCGGACCTGCGCGTAGTCCCGGACGCGTCGCAGCAGCCGGTTGGCCACGCGCGGCGTGCCGCGCGATCGCCGCGCGATCTCGCTCGCGGCGTCCGCGTCGATGCCGACGCCGAGGATGCGCGCCGATCGAGTCACGATCTCGTGGATGTCGCGCTCGGTGTAGAAGTCGAGCCGGTGCACGATGCCGAACCGCGCGCGCAGCGGTGCCGTCAGCAGCCCGGTGCGCGTTGTCGCGCCCACCAGCGTGAAGCGTTGCACCGGCGACCTTCACCGACCGCGCGCTCGGCCCCTGCCCGATGATGATGTCCAGCTCGTAGTCCTCCATGGCCGGATAGAGGATCTCCTCGATTGCCGGGCTCATGCGATGGATCTCGTCGATGAAGAGCACCTCGCGCGCCTGAAGGTTCGTCAGCATCGCGGCCAGGTCGCCCGGCTTTTCGATCACCGGACCGGCAGTCGGACGAATCGCGACGCCGAGCTCGTTGGCGATCACCGTGGCCAGCGTGGTCTTTCCCAGCCCCGGAGGGCCGTAGAGCAGGACGTGGTCGAGCGCCTCGCCGCGCTGCTTCGCCGCCTGCAATCGAGACGTGCAGGTTTTCGCGTACGCGATCCTGGCCGATGTACTCGTCGAGCGTCCGCGGCCGGAGGCCCGCCTCGTACTGGACGTCTTCCTCGTCGCGCGATGCTTTCACCAGGCGATCGTTCATAGCGTCGGGGGGCCGGTCAGCATTGTCTTCCTAGTGCCCCATCATCCCACGCAGCACGTCGCGGAGGAGATCCTCGAACGAGGCGTCCGGCGATCGCTTCAGCGTGGCGTCGATCGCCTTTTCGGCCGCCTGGCGTTGATAACCCAGGTTGGTCAGCGCCGACAAGAGATCGTCGCGGCGCTGATCGCCGGATGTGTCCTCGGAAGCCGCAGCAGCCGCCGGCTGCAGCACGTGCGCCAGCCGATCCTTCAACTCCAGCCCGATCCGCTCGGCGGTTTTCTTGCCGATGCCAGGGATCCTCGTGAGGCGCGCGACGTCCTGCGTGCGGATGGCCCGCACCAGCTCGCCGAATCGATTCCCGACAACACGGCCAACGCCAGCTTCGGCCCGATGCCGCTGACGCTGATCAAGCGCTCGAACAGATCCTGTTCCAACCCCGTGCCGAAGCCGTACAACGCGATCACGTCCTCGCGCACATGCGTATGGACGCGCAGCGTCACGCCGCTGCCGGCTTCCCCAAGGGTGTAGAAGGTCGAGAGCGGCACGAGCACGTCGTAACCGACACCGCCGACGTCGACGACGAGGCGGTTGGGAGATTTTTCGATCAGGGTGCCTTTGAGACGGGCGATCACGCGCGATAGTGCCTCCAGCTGCGGAGCGCGGTCGACGGCCGCTGCGCGGCGATGGCCTCGGCCACCGGTCCCCGCGCGCTGTGCACGTGGCAGATCGCCACCGCGAGCGCGTCGGTCACATCGTGCGGCGCGGGAACGGCGTCGAGTCCCAGGAGCAGCCTCACCATCTCTGCAACCTGATGTTTCTCGGCGCGCCCGAACCCGACGACCGCCCGTTTGACCTCCGTCGGCGCGTACTCGACGATCGGCACATGCGCCTCCGACGCCGCCAGCAGGGCGACGCCGCGGGCGTGGCCGAGCTTCAGCGCGCTGCGCACGTTCCGCGCGTGAAAGATGTTCTCGACGGCGACGCAGTCAGGACGATGCGCCGCGAGAAGCGCCGCAAGACCCGCGTGAATAGCCAGGAGCCTGTCGGGGAAGGAGGTTGCCGCGGGTGTCGAGAGTGCGCCGCAGACGACGAGCCGGTGACGACTGCCGTCGGTGTCGAGGCAGCCGTAGCCAGTGCGTTCGGAGCCGGGATCGATCCCGAAGATTCTCACGCCAACGAAGCCTCGATCTCCTTCTCCTCGATGTCGGCGTTGGTCCACACCTTCTTGGTGTCTTCGTGCTCTTCGAGCGTCTCCATCAGCTTCACCATCTGCTGGGCGGGCTTTCCTTCCAGCTTGATGTAGTTCTGCGGGAGCATCGCGACCTCGGCGGCCGCCGGCTCGATACCGATGCCTTTCACGGCATCGAGCACCGCCTGAAACCTGTCGGGAGACGACACGATCTCCCAATTGTCCTCATCGTCTTTCACATCGTCGGCGCCGGCGTCGATGGCCGCCGCGAGCAGCTTTTCTTCGTCGGCCTTGCTCTTCTCGACGACGATGTAGCCTTTCTTCTCGAACATCCAGGCGACGCTGTTCGCTTCGCCAAGGTTGCCGCCGTGCTTCGAGAGCGTGTGACGCATCTCGCCGACCGTCCGGTTCTTGTTGTCGGTCAGCACCTCGATCATGATCGCGACGCCACCCGGACCATACGCCTCGTATGTGATCTCTTCATACGACACGCCCGGCAGTTCGCCCGTGCCGCGCTGAATCGCGCGTTTGATGTTGTCGGCGGGCATGTTGACGGACTTGGCCTCGGCGACGATCGTGCGGAGGCGGGGGTTGGTGTCGATATCGCCGCCGCCATTGCGTGCGGCAACCGTCAGTTCCTTGATGATTCGGGTGAAGATCTTGCCGCGCTTGGCATCCGCGGCCCCCTTCTTGTGCTTGATCGTGTGCCACTTGGAATGGCCGGACATGGCTGAAACTCCCAGGAAAAGCAGAGAAAAAGGACCGTTGATGTTAACACGGGCGCGAGTGGCCGATGACAGATGTCAGATGTCAGATGTCAGGTGTCGAGGTCCGGGGTCGAGCCAACTACCATCCGACACCTGACCTCGGATCCTCGACTTCCTCGGCTTCTGCCCTGACCTCTGACTCAGTCGCCGCGACGCGAGAATCACCCAGACGTCGGCGCGCTCGTCCCAGGGACCGCCCTGATAGTCGCCCAGGACGGCGTCCACGCGAAAGCCGGCGCGTTCGAGCAGGCTGCTCATCCGCGGGACAGAGACCGTCCGGAACGTCAGCGAGAACCGGCTGACGTGCCGCTCCCCGCGCCGCTCGATGACGTAGCGCTGATCGAACGTCGTGAGGTGGCGGGGCCGATCCTGACGGACCGATTCGACGAGGGTCACGAGCGCGTCCCGGCCCATGCGGCCCGAGAGCGTCTTGCGCCCTTCGTATTCGGACCAGCGCGGCAGGTCGGGCACGAGGTCCACCCCGAAGCGCCCACCCTTCGACACGACGCGCGCGATCGAGGCGAGAGCAGCCGTCAAATCGCTCGGGCGCACGAGCGACTGCAGGATGCCGTACGGCGCCATCACCAATCGAAACTGGCTGTCGGGAAACGGCAGCGCCCTGATGTCGCCGCGCACCAGCAACGCACGGTCCTGGAGTCTCGCGCGGACCACGCGCCGCCGCGCACGTGTCAGCATCGACACGGATCGATCGATGCCGACGAGGTGAACGCCGCTCTTGGCGACGGGCACGAGAATCCGGCCCGTCCCGCAGCCCAATTCGAGCACCGGTCCGCCAGCCGCCGCGGCCAGCCGCTCCCAGAACCTGACGTCACGCCGCTGGACGGTCTGCGCGTTCTCCCAGTCGTAGAACGTCGCGTAGTCGTCCCAGCCTTCCCAGCCCTCACGGGTACGAGTGGCCATCAGCAGGCCGATCGAGACGTCCGGCGGTTACATTCTTCATACACGAGTGTGCCGAATCGGAACAGTCTCCCCCGCCCTGGGTGCATTTTCTTGGTTGTTCCCCGGGGGCAGGCCGGGTACGATCCATGTTTATTTCACAGGCTGAATCTATAGGTTTCCCGGAACCTGACACCGAGCGCGCACCGGCGGAGCTGGCGCGCAGGAGGCGCTGGCCTGCGATGATCTCGAGGAATACGCTCGCGTGTGCCGCCGCAATCGGCCTGATCGTCATGTCGGCCGGCGTCCGCCCGGCCGCGCAGACGCACGCGACCACGCCATCCGTCTCCACGCCCGCCGTCAGCAACGCGGGATCCGTCGTAGGCTCTGCCTGGAACGCCGATAACTCCGGCATTCCGGGCGCGCGGCTGCGACTGCGCAATGTCTCGACGGGCAAGATTGCCGCGTCCGTCATCGCCGATCAGCTCGGCCAGTTCCGTTTCGACGCGGCTCCCGGATCCTATCTCATCGAGCTCGTTGACGAGTCCACAAAGCTGCTCGCCGTCGGTCAGGTCTTCACGATCAACCAGGGCGAAACCGTGGCGACGTTCGTGCGACTCGGCACAAAGCTCCCCTGGATCGCTGGATTCTTCAGCAACGCGGCCGCAGCGGCCATCACCGCCGCGGCGGCTGAGGGCGTGACCGCCCTGGCGCCTGTTGCGCGTCCCGTTTCGCGGAAGCAGTGAGGGATGGTTCACATCAACCGCTGATGTTCGAAACCCAGGAACTGCCCGCAACCGAGATTCCCGCCTCCAGCGTCTCGCTGCCCGCGCCGCCGCCGCAGCCCGTTCACCTGCTCGACCGCCTCAACGCCGTCTTCAAGCATCGACGTCTCGCGGCGACCTCGTTCGTGATGGTCGTCACGCTGATGATGATCCAGACGTACTCGACGGTGCCGATCTTCCAGGCCTCGTCGAGGGTCCTCATTCAGGACGAGCGGACGACGCAGGTGGTGAACCTGAATGCGAACGACCCGGCGTTCTGGCAGGACGCGGATCAGTACTACAAGACGCAGTACAGCATCCTCCAGAGCCGCGGGCTGGCGCAGCGGGTCGTGAAGCGGCTCGATCTCGCGCACCACCCGGAGTTCAGCGGCGCAGGTCCGCGTCCGCGCGACCCGATTTCGCTTATCCGTCAGGCGCGTGCGGCGGCGAGCGGCTGGATCCGATCGCTCGTGTCGAAGCCGGCGCCGGCCGTCGTGCCGCCGCCGGGCGCCGATGAAGACTCGGAGCAGGCAGCGCTCGTCAGCGCGTTCCTCGGCGGGGTCACCGTCGTGCCCGAGCAGGGCACACGGCTCGTGACGCTCTACTACCGTCACAGCAACCCCGAGTTCGCGGCGCAGGCGGCGAGCGCGCTGGCCGAAGAGTACACGCAGCAGAACCTCGACCTCCGGTTGCAGAACACCGACAAGATGCTCGCGTGGATCACGACCGAGCTGAAACGCCAGGAGGATCAGCTCGGCAAGAGCGAGGGAGATCTGACGACGTATCGCGAGTCGCGGAACGCGCTGTCGCTCGAGGACCGCCAGAACATCGTCGTGCAACGGTTGAACACGCTCAACGACTCCGTCACGCGCGCGCGCACGGCTCGCCTCAGCAAGGAGACGGCGTACAGCCAGTTGAAGGGGGCGAACCCCAACAACGATTCCATCGACGCGTTTCCGATCGTCGGCGCGAACCCCGGGGTCGTGGAGGCGAGGAACAAGCTGCTCGCCGCGCAAGCCGAGAAAGCGTCGCTCGTGAGCCGGAACTTCGGGCCCGAATGGCCGGCGATGAAGACCGCGGAGGCCGCCATCGCCGCGGCACACCGCCAGCTCGTGGCCGAACGGACGAACGTGATCGAATCGGTCAAGAACGAATACAACGCGGCGCTCGCCGACGAGCGCAACCTGTCCGGATCGCTCGAGGAGGCCAAGGGCGCCTCGATGGATCTCGATCGGAAGAGCGGCGACTATCGCATCCTCCAGCGCAAGGCGGACAGCGATCGCCAGGTGTATCAATCGCTGCTCGCGCAGCAGAAGGAGCTCCGGGTCGTCGCCAACAGCCGCGCCAACAACGTGCAGGTGATGGAGCGCGCCGAGGTGCCGAAGTTCCCGATCTCGCCCAACCCGCGACGGGATTGGATCACCGCGATCCTGGCGGGTTTGACGGTTGCGCTCGGGCTCGCGTTCGGGATCGAGTATCTGGACGACACGGTCAAGACCCCGGAAGACATCACGCGCCGGCTCAAGATCCCGCTGCTCGGCCTGGTGCCGGCGATTCGGGGCGAGCGCGTGGCGATCCTCACCGGTGCCGTACCGCACGATTTCGGGGAAGCGTTCCGCTCGCTCCGAACATCGCTGGTGTTCACGAGCGGCGGGGAGCGGACCCGGATCATCGGCGTGACCAGCAGTCAGCCGCTGGAGGGCAAGACGACGACGGCCGCGAACCTGGCGCTGGCGCTCGCCTTGGGCGGATCGCGCGTGCTGCTCATCGATGCGGACATGCGTCGGCCGGGTCTTCATCTCACGATGGGGCTCGAGAACAACATCGGACTGTCTCACCTGCTGGTGGGCCAGGCGCGCGTCCGCGAGGCGGTTCAGCGCACGTCCGAGCCGAATCTCGTCGTGATCACCGCCGGCCGCACGCCTCCGAACCCGTCGGAGCTGCTCGCCTCCGAGCGCATGACCAGCTTCCTCTCGAACCTGGCCAGCGGTCCGTTCGACTGGGTGATCGTCGACACGCCGCCGGTGCTCGCGGTGACGGACGCCGTCATCCTGGCGCCTCACCTGTCGTCGGTCGTCTTCGTCATTGGATCGGAGATGACCCGACGCGTGCACGCCGACCGCGCGCTGGAGACGCTCCGCGCAAGCCGTCCGCGCAGCGTCGCCGCCGTGCTGAACCGGGTTGACTTCGACCGCAACAAGTACCTACTACTCGCGCTACTACGGCTACCAGTACAAGAGCTACTACGGAGACAGCAGTCAGAGCACGGGTGCCGCGTAGGGCGCGCGCACGCTTCGCCGTTCCGCTCTACCTCCTGCTCGTTGGCTGGACCGCGTTCGCGTTTGCCGGCGTGTACGCGTGGACGCTCTACCTCCCCGCCGTCGTCTGCTTGTGGCTCGCGCTCGACGGCCGACCGTGGGCGGCGCCGGACGAGCGATCGCTCCTGCTCGATTGCTCGCTCGCGCTCGTCGCCGGCGCGCTGATTCTGCAGCTCGTTCCGCTTCCCGCCGCGGTCGCCGACGCCGTGTCGCCGGCGCTGCGGCCGACCCGCGAGCGCATCTTCCTGCGGCTGCCCTCCTGGCTGCCCGTCACGATCGACCCGAGATCCGGCGCGTGGGCCGCGATGGTGGGGATCGGCACGCTCGTGATCTTCCTCACGGCCAGGCGGCTGCTGAACTCGAGCGGCGTGCGGTTGTTCGTCCGCGGCCTGACGGCGATCGGCCTCGTGTTGTCCGCGATAGGGCTCGCGCAAGACGCCTCCGGGCACGGACTGATGTACTGGCACACGGCGCCGCTCCAGGAAGGTGCGCCGCCGTTTGGCCCATTCGTCGATCGCAACTCGTTCGCAACGTGGGTGCTGCTGGCGGTGCCGCTCAGTAGCGGCTATCTCGTGGCGCACGCACACGCCCACCGTCGCGAGGCGCACCCGGGGAGCAGATGGACGGCGCGCGTGCGTGGAGCGCTCGACGCGCGGGCGATCTTCATCGCCGTGTCGGTGAGCGTGATGATGATTGCGTTGCTGGCGACGCTGTCACGATCGGGCATGGTGAGCATGGCGGTGGTGATCGGGCTGGGGGCCTATCTGGGAGGGCGACGGGGCATCGCCGGCCGGTCCGGGCGGTCCTGGCTCGTGGCCGTCGGCGCGATCGTTCTGCTGCTCGCGATGTCGCGGATCGATCCGGTTCTGCTCGGCCGACGGTTCGCGTCGGCACGGACGTCCGCGGCGGACCGTCTGGTGATCTGGCGCGAGACGCTGCCGATTGTCCGCGATTTCTGGTTGACGGGAACCGGCGCGGGCACGTATGAAACGGCGATGCTGGTCTATCAGCGATCGTCGCCCGGGGTCCGTTTCAATCAGGCGCACAATCACTATCTGCAGCTTGCGTCGGAGGGAGGCGTGCTCCTGGGCGTGCCCGTCCTTCTCGCCCTGGCGGCCTACGGCTTCGTTGCCGCGAAGAGAGCGGCGGCGGACGCGTCGAGCATGTACTGGGTCAGGGCCGGGGCGCTCTGTGGACTCGTCGGCGTCGCCGTCCAGAGCGTGTGGGACACCGGCCTGACAGCCCCGGCCAACGCGATCCTCGCCGCTCTCGCCGCGGCCATCGCGGTGTACCCGGCAGAGGATCATCGGGAACCGGCCCGCTGACATGTCGTTGAGGATTGGCTTCGACGTCGACGGGGTCCTCGCGGACTTCCGCACCGCGTTCCGCGAGGCGGCCGTTCGCTGTCTGCGACGCGAGGTCGACGATTCGTCCGAGTCGGCCGACACGCCCAACGTCCTGACGCTCAAGGACGTGCGCCGGGTCTGGGAGTTCATCGGGAAGACGCCGAACTGGTGGATGGAAGTGCCGGCTTTCGAGCCGGAGCAGATTGCGCGACTCTACGCGATCACGCGCGCGGCGGGGTGGGAGGTCTTTTTCCTGACGAAGCGTCCCCCGAGCGCCGGGGACTCCGTGCAGTTCCAGACCCAGTGGTGGATCGAGCGCTTCGGGTTCTATCTGCCGGCCGTGTTGACGGTGCCGGGGTCGCGGGGCGAGATTGCGAACGGTTTGCGGCTCGACCTGCTCGTGGACGATCAGCTGATCAACTGCGTCGAGGTGGTGAGCGCCTCGACCTCGAAGGCGGTGTTGATGCTGCGATCGGCGGACTCCGGAGCGCGGGACCACGCCATCAACCGGGGCATCGGCGTGGTGAGCACGCTCGCGGAAGCGGTCACCGTGCTGGAACGGTTGAACGACGTGCTACCGCAGAAGCGTGGGCGAATCCTCCGGCTGGCCGACTGGTTCTCGCCACCGCCGGGTACGCAGACGCTCCCGGAAAATCCGCGAGCGGTCCGTCCGATTCCCGCGTTCCAGCCTCAACGCGGAGCAACGAATCAGAGCTGAGTGCGGACAATGGAGGAGGTAACGGAGTCAGACTCCGTTGCCCTCGACATTCACGACCAGATCGACGAGAGCAGGATGCGGCGGAATTGCGCGTGACGCAGCAACGCCAACGCCGAGCGGCGGTGCCAGTTGAAGTCGGCGGTCTGGCGCAGGAGCGGGATCACGCCGTCGATCCGGGCGAGTTCGATCAGGGCGTCGATCGCGCGATCGTTCATGCGAGCGACGAGCGTTCGGAACGCGAGGCCGGTTCGGATCTCCGCGCCGAGACGGCCGCGCCACTCGGACTCGTACGCGCGAAGCCTCGATGTCGCTCAGATCGTTCTCGCGCAGCGCGCCGTCGAGCGTGCTGGCGGCAAGCCGGCCGCTGATCAGACCGTAGTAGATCCCGCCGCCAGTCGTCGGCTTCACCAGTCCCGCGGCGTCGCCGACGGCGAGCACGCGGGTGCCGTACGTTCGCGAGACCGGGCCGAGCGGAAGAATCTTCAATCGCGGCTCGGGCCAGCCGTCCTCCGGCACGCCGAACCTGTCGCGCACGCGACCGGCGAACGCCCGGAATCGCGGCGCGGCGCGGGTGTCGCACATCAGGCCGATGCGGTTGAATGGCTTTCCCGCACGAGTGAACGGCACCAGCCATGCGAATCCGGACGGCGCGACCTCGCGGCCCAGGTGGACCTCGACGCGGTCGGGCCCCTCGAACGGCCGCTCGAGCTGGGCGCTCTGCACGAACGTTCGCGGCACGCCAAGCCCGAGCTGGCGGTTGAGACGATAGCTGGCGCCGCACGCGACAATGCATGCGCGCGCGTGAACCGGCGGCTGATCGTCGAACGTCAACACCACGTGCGTGGATTCGACTGTGATCGATCGCACGCGCGCGCCAGCGCGCAGCTCAGCCCCGGCGTGTACGCTCGCGTCGGCAAGCGATTGATCGAAGCGGGCGCGATCGACGACCACAGCACGCACTGCGTCCGCAGCCACCACCACGGAGCTGCCGTCGGCCGCGACGAACTCGGCGTCGTCGGCGGTGCCGAGCACGCACTCGCGAGGGATGTCGAATTCGGAAAACGCGTCGAGGCCGAACAGGCCGGTGCAATGAACAGGAACGCCAACCGTCGGATGTTCTTCGAGGACGAGAACGTCGTGACCGAGGGAGGCGAGGTCGCGTGCGGACTCGAGGCCGGCAGGGCCGGCGCCAACTATTGCGACATCACGCACGTCGGCCCCTCAGTATTTGCGCCCACGCGCTTCCCATGTGCCCAGCAAGCTAATCCAAAACGAGATGAGAATCAAACGCAGATCGAGCGTCCACGATCGCTGATTCACGTAGACGCGGTCGTAGCGGAACTTCTGACGCCGCGGCACGTCGCGCCGCGCGTAGATCTGCGCGAGCCCGGTCAGCCCCGGGCGCACCTGGATCCGATCTTCGAAGCCCGGCACGTCTTCGAGCTTCGTGAAGCGTCCGTCGCCCGCCGCCTCGATCTCGCCTGGACGCAGCGCGCGCGGTCCGACGAAGCTCATGTCGCCGCGCAGGATGTTCCAGAGCTGCGGCAGTTCGTCCATCGCGGTCGCGCGCATGGCGCGCCCGATGCGCGTCACGCGCGGATCGTTCTCCGACGCCTGCACCGCGCCCGTCATCGACTCGGCGTCCGGTCGCATCGATCGAAATTTCAGCGCGTTGAACGTCCGGCCGGCGAGGCCCACGCGCTCCTGCCGATAGAAGATCGGTCCGCCATCTTCCAGCTTGATCGCGACCGCAATCACCACCCACAGCGGCGCGGACGCCGCGAGACCGACGCCGGCGAGCGCGGCATCGAAGCTGCGCTTCAGCATGCTGCCTTCCGCGCCTCGAGCACCGAGAGCTCTTCGTAGAACGTCGCCATGCGGCTGCGGAGCGCGGCCAGCGTGAACTCCCGCTCGACGCGCTGCCGGCCCGCGTCGCCGAAGCGGGTGCGCAGCCCGGCGTCTCCCATCAGCGTCGCGAGCGCATTCGCCAGCGCTCCGGCATCACCTGCGGGCACGACCAGTCCGGTCTCGTTGTGCTGATTGACCCAGGACACGCCGCTCGGCACGTCCGTGCTCACGACCGGCTTGCCGCACGCCATGGCTTCGAGCTGGACGTAGCCAAACGCCTCGGCGCGCGTCACCGAGGGGAGGACGAACGCCGCGCACGCCTGCATCAGCGCTCGCAACCGCGGCGGCGACACCTCCCCCTCGAAGCGAACGCGGTCCGCGAGGCCGAGCTCGCCACGCGAGCGTCTCCCACTCGGCGCGAGCGGGACCGTCGCCGACGATGACCGCGCGGATGGAGACGTGCGACAGCGCGCGCAGCAGCACGTCGACGCCCTTGTAGGGGACGTGGCGGCCGGCAAATAGCACGAACGGACCGCCGATCTGATCTTCGGTCCGCCCGGCTCGATCGCGATCGACCGGCGTCGACGACCACGTCGTTCGGGTTGATGCCGAACGGAATCACGGACACGCGATCGCGGTACGGGGCGAGCGCGCGCGCCTGCTCGGCCAGGGCGGGCGACGACACGACGATCCGTTCGGCCCGGTTGTACGCGAACCGTGCGAGCGGGGCGTAGAACAACGCGTACTGGAGCGCCGGCCGCACGACGTCGCTGTGATACCAGATTGCCAGCGGCGCCGACGGACGCGCGATCGCGTACGAGAGCAGCGCCCACGGGTTGGGCTCGTGAAGGACGATCAGATCCGCGCGCGATCGCCGAAGCGCCGCCACGAAGCCCGGCGCCACGTTCACCGATCCATACCTCGCGAGCGTGCCCACGCGGGTGACGTCGACCGTCGCCGGAGGCAATCCGTCCGTCTCTCCGATCGTGACCTCCTCGTGCAGGTCCTCTCGTCCCGTGTGCGTGACGAGCACCTGGCTCTCCACCAGGCCGGCGCTGACCAGGCACAGCGTCTGGAGGACGCGCTCCATCCCGCCGGTCACCGGTGGATAGAACTTGCCGAGATGCAGGACGCGCTTCACGCGTTGAGGCCTCCGATGAAGAGCCGATCTGTTTGCGTGGCCGGCGACTCGCGGGTCGGGCGTGCGTCGCCAGCCAGCCGGTAATACACCTGCGACCACGCGATCGGTATAGCGCGACCAGCTGAACTCCGCCGCCCGCTCGCGGCCGGCCTGCCGGCGCGCACGCCATTCGGCGGGCGCCTTGTCGCGCTCGCCGAGGAGCGCGCAGTATCCGATCACGCCACGCGTTGATGTCGGCGACGGGACAATACGACGCCGCCGTTCCGCCCACTTCACGCAGCGCCGGGATGTCGCTCGCCACGACGGGCGTGCCGCAGGCGAGCGATTCCACGAGCGGCAGGCCGAAGCCTTCCCGCTCCGACGGCAGCAGGGCGAGCGTCGCACGCCTGTAGAGCGCCGCCAGCGTCGTCCGATCGACGAACGGCAGCTCGACGAGTCCGTCGAGCACGTTCAGATCGCGGGCGATGCACGCGCTGCGCCGCGGTCAGCGGTCCACCGACACGGACCAGGCGCACGTCGCGCCGAATCGCACGAAGGGCGGCCAGAACGCCAAGCAGGACGTCGATCCGCTTTCTCTCCACAGTCGTACCGACGTGCAGCAACTCGACGCCGCCTCGGAACCCGACGAGCCGTGCGGCCTCGACGTCGGCCGACGCGTCGGACTCCTGGCGCACGGCCCGCGTCGGATCCGTTCGGGATGACCGTCAACCGATCGGCGGGGATGCCCGCCAGGCGCGTCAGCGCGAGGCTGGTCGCCTCGCTGTCGCATGCGACGTGCGACGCGCTCGCGCAGACCGTCGAGAATCCGGCGCGACATCCAGCGGTACGGAACCGATCGATGCTCCTCCGTCGGCTCGAGCACGGATCGAAACGCGTCGACGTCGTGGCACGTCACGAGCGTCTGCGCGCTGCGGAAGGTAGTGAACGAGGTGCGCGTACGAGTGATCGATGACGTGGTAGACGTCGAAGCGGCCCTTGACGTCGGCGAGGGCCCGCGGATAGTCCCACTGACGGGCGATGAGCCGATCGATCACCGACGCCTTGTCCCGACCGACGACGGCCATACGCGTCAGGCGACGCGGCATTGGCGGGCGGACCAGCGTCGGCGCGATCGCCTCGCCATGCTCGTGACGGAGATGCTCGAGCAGCATCTCGGCCACCAGATCCATGCTGGCCCAGCCTTCCTCGAGATAGTCGGCAACCACCGCAACACGCAGACGCACGTCACACCCCCCGCGCCCGAGCCGTGAGCAGCGACTCGAAGAACTCCAAATGCTGTCGCGCGACGACCGGCCACGCGAACTTCGCCTCCACGCGCGCCCGGCCGCGCCGCGCGAGATCGCATCTCAGGTTTCCGTCACGAAGAAGACGCTCGATGGCGCGCGTCCACCCGGCGGCGTCTGCTTCCGGGACGAGCAGTCCGGCATCGCCAACGACGTGCGGGATCTCGCCGCTGTCGCTCGCGATGACCGGCACGCCGCAGGCCATCGCCTCGATCAACATGCGGCCGAACTGTTCCCGCCATCGGATGGTGGTCTGGCTCGGCGCGCACAACACCGACATCGCGTTCAGCCACCGTGGAACGTCGTCGTGCGGCACGCCGGTGACGACCCGCACGCGGTCCGGATGTGCCGCGGCGAAGTGCCGCAGATCGGCCTCGAGCGGACCGCCGCCCACAAAGAGCGCGCGCCATGGCGTCGTGACGGCCTCCAGCGCAGCCGCGAGCATCAGCGGCCCTTTCTCGGGAACGAACCGTCCGACGAACCCGACCGTCGGTACCTCGTCCGACCACGCAAGCGTCTGGCGCATTTCCGTCGCAGCCGACGGGTTCGGCGCGAAATCGCTGGTGTCCACGCCTGGCGGGATCACGCGCGACGGTCGGTCTCGATAGCCCACCTGTCGCCGCATCAACGTGTCGTGGACGGTCTCGCCGAACGCAATCCACCCGTTCGCCCGCCGGAGCACGCGGCGCTCGAACGCGCTCAGGGGCCACGGATATCTCTTGTCGAGGTTCTGAAAGGACGACACGACGAACGCCGTGCGATCGGGAACCGCCCGGGCGATCTGCGCCGCCGCCAGCACGAACGGCTCCTCCCAGCAGTGCACGACGTCCCAGTCTCCTTGCAGACACTCTCGACGTTTCGCGTACCACATCAGGTGCGGACTTCGATCGACGCGGATCGACGCCGGACGCAGCGTCGAGGCCTCATTGGCAATCGGCTCGATCGCGATTTCCCGCATGTCACCGCGAAATCGCGCAGGCGCCACGGCCGTCACCTGCCAGCGGCCGCTGCCCTGCAGCGCCATTTCGTGCGCGAGGCGACGGTTGCTCGCAACGACGTACGAATGACCGATCGTCAGCAGCCGGCGCATGCGCATCAGCCACCGACGTGTCCACCCGCATCGGCCGCAGGCGCCGCGTACGCCGTCTCCGTCCGTTTCAGCGTTCGCCAGGCCGCAATCGTCCGCCGCGACACTGGCCGGCGCTTGCGCGACGACGTCAGGGAAACCCGTGACGAGCTCGCGCAACAGCCACGCCCAGCCCCAGGGATCGTGGATCCGCCACGCCCGCCGCATGCGGAAATAGAGCGCGAAGCGCGCGGGAAGCATCCAGATCGCGCGGCTCATCGGATCGTTGTAGAGCGTGTTGAAGCAGTCGTTGCGCGCGACGAAACGCAGATACCGCTGCTGGCTTCGACCGCCGCCATCCGGTACGTGCGCGATGAGCGCATCAGGCAGGTAGACCGTCAGGTACCCGGCCTCCAGGAGACGCAGGCAGAAATCCTTCTCCTCGCCATAGAAGCCGAACGACTCGCGATACCCGCCGATCTCTTGGAAGACGCGTCGCCTGAGCAGATGGGCAAACCCGATGAAGCTTGGCACCACGACGTCGCGCGTGGCGCGCGACGGCTGCATGGCCGCCGGCCACGGACGGCCGTCCGCTTCGGCCTGCGCGAAGGCGATGGCGCCGATTCTCGGATCGAGGCGCAGCGTCTGGATCGCACGCTCGACGGCCTCCGCCGTCAGCAGCCTCGCGTCGTCGTCGAGGAGGAGCACCAGGTCAGCGTCGGCCGCGGCGACGAGACGGTTGCGAGCGCCGATGTAGCCTGCGACCGACGGATCCGACAACACGCGCACGCGGTCCGCCAGGCCGTCCAACTGCCGCTCGGCTGGCACGGCCGATTGATCGTCGAAGATCAAAACGTCAGGCTCGAGATGATCGAGCAGCGCCAGGGATTCGATGCAGGCGCGCAATGATGCCGGACGATCCTTCGTCGTCACGCCGATCGATAGCGCGTGCGTCACGCCGCGCGCCGCTCCTCTCGAGCGCGCCGGTACAGATCAAGCGTGCGGAGGGCCGTGGCGCGCCACGTCATGCCCGCGACGGCCGCTCGCGCGGCGTCGCCGATCGACGCTCGCAGCCCGTCGTCCGACAGCAGGCGACGTGTGGCGGCGGCAATGGCGCCTGGATCGCGAATCGGCACGATGATTCCGGTCTGGCCGTCACGGACGATTGATCGGGCGCAGCCGACGGGCGTCGCCACGACCGGCAGCCGCTGGCTCATCGCTTCGAGAAGCACGAGACCGAAGCCCTCGTACGTCGACGGCCAGATCAGAAGATCGTGGCGTCGATACATCTCGATTACCTGCGCCTCGGGCGCGCGCGGCACGACGGTCACGAACTGGCGCAGCCGCTCGGGGAATGCCTCCAGCACCGTCGTCTCGGGCACGCCTGGACCGAGAATCGTCAACCGCAAGTCGGGCAAGGTCGCGTGAAGCTCCTCGAACGCCGCGATCAGATACGTGATGCCCTTGATCTGATCCCAGGAACCGCAGAACAGGAGACCGTGGCCGCGTGGCGTCCGCGGTGCAGGGTCGTCGTCGAGAAACTCCTGCGAGACCCCGTGAGGCACGACGTCGACGCGATCGGGTGGCTGCCAGCCACGGTCCAACGCGAACTCCCGATCGCCTTCGTTGAGCAGTATCAGGCGATCCGCGATGCGCGCGGCGGCCGCAACCTGCGAGAGCCTCGACGCGGGATACCAGATGCGGCGCGTCCATGGCTTCCAGAGGAGCCCGGCGTCGTGATCGTCGAGCATCCGCCGGTAGTTCAAGTGCTCGAGGCCGTTCGAGCGGCAGACGTACAACGTTCGCGGATACGCGCCGACTTTCTTCAGGACGCCGAGCCAGAGCCCTTCGGCGCTGGCGGCGTCCACGACGTCGAATCGCTCGCGCTCGAGTCGACGAACGATCGCCTGGCCCGCCCGCCAGGGCGACATCAGCTGACGGATATGTCGAATGCGCGATCCGCCAATCTCGCGATCGAAGATGATCTCGCACCGATGGCCGAGCGCGCGGTACTCCGCCTGCAGCTTGAACAGGACCTTCGGCGATCCCAGCGTCGGATCGTCGGGGTAGTCGCCCACAAGGAGGATCGACAGTGCGTCTGGGGCGATCATCCGGCAGCGACCTCGAGTGCCGGACGTTCCCGGAGCGTCTCGACCGTACGCTCGATTGAAAAGCGTGTCGCGTAGACCTGCTGTCCGCGTCGCCCCAGCGCGGCACGATCGGCTGGCCTGTCAATGAATCGGCGAACCGCGTCGACCAGATGCCCCGGATCGTCTGCGGGCGCGAGCGCCGCGGCACCGGTCTCGCGCCACACGGCTTCGGTCAGCGCGCCATCCGTGGTGACGATCGGCACACCGTTCGCCAGCCCGGCCATCATCGACGTTCGGCGGGTCGTGACGCCGTCGGGGTATGGCTGCACCAGCAGATCGCAGGCTCGAAGGGCGGCCGCGACGTCGACCTGTGACAACCGGCCGCTGGCCCACGCGCGACTGTGCAGCCCACGATGTCCGATCGACAGGCGCTCGAGAAACTCGACGCTGCGATCGCCGACGAATGCAAACCTCGCGCGCGGAAGATGTTCGGCAACCCTGGGGAACGTCGCGTCGATCATCGCCGTCATGTGATCACCGTACGTGCCGAAGTGACCAATGAGCGGTGCGGACGGATCAGGCGCGGCCAGCGCCCGAAAACGGCGAACGTCTTCCGCATCCGCAACGTCGGGAATCGTCGACGGGATTGGCAGTGTGATCGCTCGCGCCAGCCGCCCGTACGGCTCGAGCCGCGCATGCCACGAGTCAGAGGACACGTACACGCAGCGGCTGGCCTTGATCAACTCCGCCGCCATCATGCGCTGCACGACCGCGAGGACGTTGCGCCACGGGCGCTCCAGGGAAAAATAAAAGTACGGCTCGTGGAACATCACGCGGACGTCGACGCCGCGCTGAGCCATGCCGTGCAGCCAGCGACAGAAACGCAGGTTGGCGCCTTTCAATCCGAGCGCGTTCGGCACGTACTGGAGCAGGACGATGCCGGGCTGCTGCTGCCAGGCGCGGGCGAGCGCGTCCCTGGACCGCGGTCCAAATCGATCCGGCAGACGGTGAATCCGGCAGCGGACATCGGTCCGTTCGTCCGCGTCAGGTTCACCGACCCGGTACCCACACATTGACCGTATCGCCCGCGCGCGCGAGCTCCTGCGCGAGCAGTGCCGAATAGTCACCGACACCCCCGCAGTCGGGTGGGTACTCGCCGGTGACGAGATGCCAGATCTTGTCGGTCACTTTACGTCTTTCTGGTCGTGCGTGGTTCGGGGTTCATGTTCGGGGCTCGGTTCGAGGTTCAGGGTGCCCACGAACCTCGAACCAACCTCGTCGTCTACCGAAGTCATGAACGTCGAGCCGACTGCAGCACGCGCTCGAGCGACGCGAGATGTGCGGCCGCGGTAAAGCGATTTGCGACGCCGCGGGCGCCACACGACAACCGCGCGCGGGTACTCGGCGTCACGCAGAATCGCCGCGATGGCGTCGCCGAGACCGTCCGCGCCGGCCGCGGCCGACACCAGCCGGCCGTTCACGTCGTTCGTGAGCCAGGTCGAAATGCCACCAACGTCGAAGCCCACAGCGGGAACGCCGAAGGCGGCGGCCTCGAGACCCACGAGGCCGAACGGCTCGGGCCAGAGGCTCGGAATCGCCAGCACCACCGCGCGCGACAGCAGATCGGCCTTCGCGCGATCGTCGACCCAGCCGGCGAAGGTCGTCGGCACGTCGAGCGATGCCGCGAGTCGTTCGAGCGACTCGCGTTCCGGACCTTCACCGGCAATCGTCAGGGTCAGACGACCGGCCGAGTCGATCGCTGGCGCATCGGACCCCCCGCACCAGCGCGTCACATCCCTTCAGCCTCGTCAGACGCCCGAGAAAGATCACATCGATCGGGTCGCCGGCGGTGGATGAAACCGTCGTGGCCGCGAAGAGCGGGATCGTGTGCGTTCGATCCGGCCGAACGCCATGGGCCAGATACTCCCGCCGCATGTGCTCGCTCGCAACCACGATGGCTGCATAGCGATCGAACAGCGCTCGCTGCCGTGCGGCCCACGCGTACTGCGACATCATCGCGACCGGATGCCGATAGCCGCAGCGTCGTGGCAGATACAAGCACGAGACACGCGGGCCCGCAGTGGCGCGCGCACGCCTGGACGCGCGGAAACGAGAAGGCCTTCTGGCCGCTGACGCACGTCCCGAAGTAGCCGTGCATCATCTTCACGGTCGGCCACTCGCCGGCCAGCCGTTCGTCGACCTCGAGCCGGCGCATGTTGTGCGAATAGCAGACGTCAGGCCGCCAGGCCCGGACGTTCGCCAGCGCCTTGTCGAGGCCCGTGTCGGAGATGCTCCAGGCCTCGCCGACCCGCAACCGGTTCGCGCTCGTCTCATCGTCCGGTCCATCGTGGAGCAGCGCGACGGCGTGGCCGTGAGTTTCGAGCAGCGTGATCAGCGACGCCAGGTACGTGCCGACGCCGCCGCCGTCGATCCTCGAGTCGTTCGCGATGAGGATTCGCATCAGCGTCTGACGAGCCTGGCGCAGACACCTTCCATGGTCCAGACGTCGAAACCGGGATCCAATGGCTGCGCAACGAAGCCCATCGCGTGAAGCTCCCGCGCCACGTCAGTGGCCGTGAAGCCGCGTTCTGCCCAGATCGAGGGATGGAACTCCACGAAGGCCGTCACGTTCGGTGAGGCCAGGATGTTTCGCGCGCCGCGAAGAACCTCGAGCTCGGCGCCTTCGACGTCGATCTTGAGGACATCGGGCGTGAGCCTGCGATCGGCGCAAAACTGATCGAGCGACGTCGTCTCGACGTCCATGGACGCGCCGTCCGTGCTGGTGTAGAGCCCGCTCGCCCCGCCGTGTGGATGAAGATGAAATGTCGCGGTGCCCGTTCGATCGCAGACGGCGGCTGGCACGACCTCGACACGATCGTCCAGAGCATTCAGCGCGAGGTGACGCTGGAGGCCGACCACCGAGGGCGGTGAAGGCTCGAACGCAAATACGCGTCCTGCGGGGCCAACCCATTGCGCGAAGAGCAGCGTGTATGCGCCAAGGTTCGCGCCCACGTCGAAAACGACGGCCCCGGCTCGAACCGATTCGTGAAACGCCCGGTACTCATCCGGATTCCAGCACAAGCCGCGATGCCGCGCCGCGACACGAACGCGCTCGCCGTTGGGCAACGTGGAGACGAGGTGGTCGCCAGGCCAGCGATCGAGGACCGTTTCGTGCAGCTTCCGCAGGAAGCGCGGTGCGGGCACGGCCTGGGACGCTCGCATGCGGTCGATGCAGCGCTCCAGCCAGCTCCGGTTGCGGAAACGGTCCGCACGTCCAAGCCGTGTCTCGACGGTCACGAGACTTCGGCTCCCCGCGAGGCGCGCAGCGGCCACCGAACGACACGGTCGTAGAGCGTGCGCACCGGACCGAACTCCAGATACAGCGGGCGCATGTGCCAGATGACGAGGGCGGCCAGGGCGGCCCCCGCGGCCACCGTGACGAGAAGCGGCGGTGTCGCGACGAACCAGTCGAGGGCGACGGCAAGCGCGATCATCGGCGCCGCACGGATGATCCAGGGCCGCACGACATCGGTGATCAATCCCGCTTCCGACATCTTGGTCGCGCGCGCGAATGGACGCCACGCGAGAACGCCGAACACGATGCCGTGGCTGACGACCCCCGCCACCAGCACACCGACAACGCCGAAGCGCATGCCGAGGCTGATCGCAAGCACAACGTGCAGCAGGCCGCATCCAAGCGTCGCCATGCCGATCTGCAGCCGCTGACCGAGCACGGACGGGATCACCGCAACTGCATGACCGAACGTCATCGCGATCGCGAGGATCGCAATCAGCGTATTGGCCAGCGACCCGGCAAACAGATCCGGTCCGACCCAGCGGCGGACGAATGACGGATTCGCGGCGAGGACGACGCAGGCGACAGCCCCGGCCAGCGCCAGGTAGACGCGCACCATGACGACGATGGCGTCCTTGAGTCGCTTCGGCTTGCTGTTCTCCGGCAAGTTGCGCAAGACCGACGAGCCCGTTGTCGCAGGGAATCCACGAGAACTGCAAGAGCGACTGCGCCAGCTTGTTCGTGCACGCGAGCGCGGCGACCTGCGCCGGGCGCCCGAGCGCCGCGAGCACGAGGCCGTCGCTCGCGGCAACCATGCGCCAGCCCCATCCGCCGATCCATGTGCCGAGGCCTTCGAAGTACAGCCGGCGAATGTCCTGCCACTGAGGACGCGGCCATTCGCGCAGCAGATCGGGCGCGATCGCGATCACGCGGATCAGGTTCCAGGCGCCGCCCGCGACGGACGGCATCACCGCGGCCAGCGCGAGCGCGTACAGTCCGTACCCGCGGGGCAGCAGCAGGACGGTCACGGTGAAGCCGAGCAACCAGTTCGTGAGGCTCGCCAGACCGTTGAAGCGCACGTCCTGAAGACCGCTCAGCACGGCGCCGAACACGCGCAACGGCTGAACGACGCAGCCTGAGATCGCGACGAGCAGCAACGGGCCGAGCACGGCGTCGCGTTCGGCACCACCGAGGTGCAGCAGCGACGGCAGGAACAGCCAGAGGCCGAGCGCCAGCAGAGCGTAGACCACGGTCGTGATGAACCCCGCCGCGACACCCGTGCTGACCAGATGACGGATACGGGCGCGATCCCCTCGACCGTCGGCCTCAGCGATCAGCCAGGGCAGCGTCACGAGCACGCCGAGCTCCGCGAGGCCGGCGTAGGCGAGCCACTCGCCCGACGCGAGCCACAGGCCGTACCGTCGTGTCCCGATATGCCGCAGCGTGAACGGCACGAGCCACAGGCCCGCGACCAGCGCGGCGCCGAATTGCAGGTAGCTGAACGCCGCCGCGATCGTGGCTTTCGCGGTCCGGCTCATGCGGCTCCCGACACCCGCGTCGTGGCCATGCGCATGCATCGTCGCAGCGTGGCGGCCCAGCCTGCGACGGTGGCTTGCCGGCGCCACGTGCGGCGGGCGCGTGCGTGCGTGCGCTCGATCACCACGTCCCACCGCTGGTGAAACAACCGGCCGTTGGTAAGGACGCGATCGCGATACGCCTGCGACGGCGTTCCGATCGTCGTGCTGCCGAGATGCAGGTAAGCCCCGAGACGTTCGTAGCCGTGCGTCGCGACCGTCCAGCCCGCCTCGCGAATGCGAAACGCCAGGTCGGCCTCATCCCACTCCGTCGGGCGAAACGCTTCGTCGAGCAGGCCCACGCGATCGAGGCATGCGCGCCGGACGACCCACGGACGAAGCACGGCGTCGACTTCCTGGAGACACACCCAGTTGGTCGGCGCGGGCCCGATCGTGCTCTGCAGCCGTCGCCAGTCGGTGAGGTCCTCCCAGCGCTCGATCGGATCGGCGCAGGGCACGCAGTTCAGTCCACGGCTGAGACACAGCAGGCCCAGGTCCGCGTAGGCGCTGAAGGTCGCCAGCAGCTCGGGGACGAACCACGAGGACTGCAGGAACATGTCGTCCTGCCAGGCAGCCAGCAGCGATCCGCGCGCGGCCTCGAATCCTCGATTCGTGCAGCGCAACTCGTGCACGTTGTCCTCGTGCAGCCATCTCAAGTGCGTACGCCCCCACGGTGTGGCGGATTCCTGTTCGAGGAACGCCGCGGTTCCGTCCTTGCAGCCGTCCTCGACGACGATCAACTCGATGAGATCGCCGCCGAAGCGACGCCACGAATCGACCGCGCGGCGCAGCACGGCCTCGTTGTTGAACGTCGGCATCACGACGCTCAGAACGGGACGATGGCCGTTGGCCGGTTCAGCCACGACGGGCATAAGCCTGAAGATTGAACGCGAGGGGCGTATGAATGCCGCCAGGCAGCACGCGGACCGAGCGAAACGCGACCAGCCGCAACAGGCGATCGAGAGACGACGCAGCGCCGTTGTCGGCCAGCTCCGGTGCGCCGACGTACACAGCTACGCTGGTGTACCGTTCACGCTCGAGGGCGAGCCGAAGCGATGCCGGCGAAAAGTGATTCACATGAACGAGATTGTCGGCCAGCGATGGACGATAGCCGCGCCGGACCAGCGCGCGCGTCCCCTCTTTGATGCGCTGCGCCGGCGCATTCGGTACCTTGACGGCAATCCAGCCGCCGGGCGCGAGGAGTCGATGCGCTTTCTGCAGGATGGCTCGGGGCTCCGGCACGTGCTCGAGGACGTCCGTCAGCGTGATCGCGTCGTAGGCGTGATCGACGAGGGTGAACGTGTGCACGTTGCCCTGATGCACCGGTGCGCCGCTGGCCGTACGTGCGAACGCCGCCGTCTTCGGATTCAGCTCGAGGCCTTCCGCCTGCCAGCCACGCTGGCGTGCGAGCGTCACGAACCGGCCCGCGTGCGCGCCCACGTCGAGCAGTCGGCGGCGGCCCGATGCCAGCCGCGCGGTGAGCGCGTCGAGGATGTCGGCAAAGATCAGATCCTTGTAGCCGGCGTGATGCTCACGGACAATCCAGTCCTCCGACCAGCGCTGGTCGTACATCCGATCGAAGTAGCGCGGGAGCGCTGGCACCTGCGACGGTTGGGCAAACCCGCATTGCGAGCAGCGAACGATCGGCACCGACGCGCCTGAATAGGCGGCCAGCTCCGGATCCTGCGACGCGTACTCGGACAGGTCGAACGACGCGGCGTGCACGGGCGCACGCTTCGTCCCCTCGCAGACCCAGCAGCGATCGACATCCACGAACCCGGCTGACGTCATTCGAGGACCGCCACGATGTCGGCGGCCATGTCGCCCCACGATCTCGCCGAGAGAGCGCGGCAAAATCGGCCGTTCTCTCCCGCCAGGCGGCCTGCTCCGCGCGCCAGGCCTGCAGCGCGTGCATCAACGGCTCCGCACGCGGCGGATCACTGACGATGAGGCCGGCGAGCGTCTTCGGGTAGCGCTCGGCGACGCCGGCACATGAGGTCACGATGGCGGGGACCCCCCGGCAAATCGCTTCGTGCACGCCCAGACCGTACGGCTCGTAGCGCGCCGGGTGCACGAGGACATCCGCCGCCGCCAGCACCGACGCGACGTCGGATCGGAAGCCGAGGAATCGAATGCGCTCGGCGAGGCCGGCCTCGCGCGCCTGCTGCATCCAGGCCTCCCGCTCCGCGCCCGCACCAACGACGAACAGATCAACGTCCCATGCCGGATCCGCGGCCAGTCCGCGCCAGGCATCGAACAGGACGTCGAAACCCTTGCGACGATCGCCGAGCGCGCCGACGAACACGGCCACGCGCCGGTCACCGATGCCGAGCGCCTCGCGCGCCGCCCGCCGCTCCGAGTCCGTGGTGATCCGAAAGTCGCTGGCGTCGACGCCGTAGTAGACGATACGCAGGCGGGACGGATCGATCCTGTAGAAGCGTTCCACGTCCGACGCCGTCCGCTCGCTGTTGCAGATCACGACGGAGGCGTCCCCCAGCGCGGCGCGTTCCTGCGACAGGTAGTACTGGCGTCCGAGCGTGGACGAGATCAGCGTGCGCGCCGATCCCCCGGCGGCCGGAGCGTGCGCGGCGTGGAGATAGTGCACCCAGGTCGCCGTCTGAAGTCGCGCGTTGCCACCGTTTACGAGCACGCATGCCATTCCGCCAAGCGCCCGCGCGCGTCGAGCGGTCGCATGCGCGAGCAGCGGCGCGCCGAACATGTGCGCGCCCAGCGGACGCGGCACGGCGTGAACGGTCACACCTGGCAGGCGCTCCAGATCCTCGGCGACGCGATGCGCAACGAGGTGGACCTCACGGCCGCTGCGGGCCAGATATTGCGCGAGGCCGTGATTGGCGCGGTCCATCCCGCCAAGCGTCGTGAAGTCGCCGGAGGCCACGAGCCACGGCCTCATGCGCCCTCGGTACCGTGACGCGAGGCGACGCCATGGAGAGCGCCCGCCAGAAACCAGTATTGAAGGCCGATCTGCGTGTTGAACGGCGTAAAGCTGAAAATCAACGCCGCCACACCGAGGTTCAGGCTCAGCACGACCGCGCCACACGTTGCGAGCCGCGGATAGCGCTGGAGCATCGCGACGTTCCACTGGGCCATCGCGCTGACGATGAGCACGCCGACATACAGAGCGATCAGCAGGATCCCGCCGTCGATCATCCAGCTCGTGAACTGAATCTCCGCCCACAAGGGAGGACTATCGAGGTTGGTCGGTTGAAAATAGGCCGCGGCCATCCCCCAGCGCGCGAGACCTGCGCCAAACGGATACTCGATACAGCAAATCGCGAAACGTGAGGTCCAGCTGGACGCCGCGAGCGTTGTGATAGACGCTGATCGGGTCCGCGGCAAACAGCGTCATCACGCGTTCCTGAATGCTCGGTCCGCCGAGCGTGAGCGCGAGCACGAACGCGCCGACGACCGTGCCGCCCGCGAGCAACGCGAACTGGCTCGCGCGCGCGAGGCGCTTCTGCCGGAAGGTGACGGCGCCGTAGACGGCGAGCATCACCGCGGCGATCACCAGGCTGATCCGGACCTGACTCAGGTAGATGGCCGCGAAGCCCGCGAGCGCAAACGCCAGCGACGCGGCCCGCTTCCACATCGCGATCCCGCTCGTCGCGAAGACGAGCCCGAGCAGGGCCGCCGACATGCCCGGGCCAGCGACCGCCCCCGGCGTGTCGAAGAGCCCGGAGGCCGTACCAGCCGTTCGCCGTGCGCCCCGATGTAACTCAGAGGCCCGAGCCCGAGGTCCTTGTTCTCCGTAATCAGCCGGGAGAACTCGGCCGGCATCCACCGGCCAGGGTCGTATACCTGCAGGACGCCGACGACCGAGTTGATGCCCGAACAGATCAGCAGCAGCCACAGCAGACGCGCAAGGCGCTCGGGCGACGAGACGAACATCGGCGCCCAGAACAGCGGCGCCATCACCGCGAAGTACACCGCGATGTGCGCCAGCCCGCCCACCGCGGACGTCGTCAGCGGATGGAACATCATCGCCATCAGCAGCGCCATGATGGCGGTAATCCATGCCTGCGCGCGCGGCCGCCGGACGCGGCTCTTGTATTCGATGAACCACCAGCAGAACGCGGCGAGGCTGATGCGAATGCGGAGACCCGAATCGGAAGACGAAACGGCTGCGTTCCCGGGAGGTACAACAGCGCGGGCAGCGCGGTCTGGCTGATCACGAACAGCTCGGCGAATCCCCAGGGCGCGGACGCGGGCGTCGACTCGGCCAGCGGCGGCATCGCCAGCGCGTCGCGTGCCACGCTCATCGCGCCACCGCCGCTGCGGGCTGGACTTCACGATAGAGATCCGCGAACGCCCGGCCAAACGCGCCGGCATCGAAGGTGCGTCACCGCCGCTCGCCGGGCGTGTTCGCCGAGGCGTTGGCGCAGCTCCGGACTTCGGGCACAGCGCTCGATCGCAGCGGCGAGATCCGCCGCGTCGCCCGGCGTGTGCGTCAACGCCGTCACGTCCTCGTCGACGAGCTCCGCTGCGCCGCCGGCACGGCTGACGATCACCGCCCGGCCACACGCCATGCCTTCGGCGATGACGAGCCCGAAGGGCTCCGGCTGAGTGCTCGCGTGGACGACCACGTCGAGCGCGCGCAATGCCGCGGCCGGCCGCTCGACGAACCCGGTGAACCCCACGTGCTCCGCGATCCCGAGATCGCTGGCGAGCGTCCGGATCTCGTCCATCGTGTATTGACTGCCGCTGGTGTCGTAGAGCGGTGCGCCAATCACGTAGGCGCGGGCCGCCGACGTGCGCATCACCCGCTGCATCGCGCGCAGAAACGGCTCGTGGCCCTTCCACCGCCCGAAGGTCGCCAGCAGACCGACACGAATCGTGGCTGGGGGCGCGGGAAGCAGGCCCGCAAGCCGATCGAGATCGACGCGGGCGCCGTCCGGCGAGAACTCCTGGAGATCCACCGCGTTGTAGATGGTCTTCACCGGCGCGACATTGCCAAACACGCGCCTCAGGTCCGCCGCCACGCTGTGCGAATTGGCGACGACTGCCGCGGCGCGGGACACGTACCGCTTCAGCAGCCTGCGCGTGAGAGGACGCGGGCTCACGTATTCGTGAACGTGCCACACGACCGGCACGTCCGCCGGCGCCGCCCAGGCGCCGAGGATGTGGAGCTTGAAGCCGTTGGTGTGCACCACCTGCGCGCCGATCTCGGCGAGCGTCGACGCAAGCGCGCGCCGATATCCTGCGAGCGACCCTGCCGCGGCCACGAGCGCGGCGCCGCGACGGGCGACCGCCGCGCCTCCCCCACCGCCCGCTTCACCCAGCCGCGCCAGCGCGGCAGGCAACGGCAGTATCCGCACGGTAGCACCAGCCTCGCGCACGCGGCGCGCGAGTGGTCCGTCACGCGGCACCAGCACGGTCAGTTCCCAATCAGGCTCCAGCTGACGGAGGCTCCGGACGAGCAGGAGCAGGCTGGTCTCCGATCCGCCAAGCTCCGACGAGACGCTGAGGAACGCGATCCGCATCAGGCGAGCTCCTCGCCTGGCGCCAGCCACAGGAGATGCGGCCAGGCCTGACTCGGCCAGTCCGCCAAGGGCCGCAGCAGTGCTCTTTGTGTTCCAAGCCGGCACCGCCCGCGCGGCGATAGGCGTCCGGCGTCTGATCGATCGTCCACCCGGCGTAGCCCGCATCGAGGAGTGTCCGGACGCACTCCTCGGGAGAGCTCCCGCGCGCTCGGAGCAGATCCGGGTGCAGTTCCAGCAGCACCGCTCGATAGCGATGCGCCGCAAGGCCGTCGCGCATTCCTTCCAGCGCGTCGAGCTCTCCCCCTTCCACATCGAGCTTGAGGACGTCCACACGACCCGCCGTCACGCGGTCGATCCGAACGCATTCGACCTGGAACGTTCGTTGGCCGTCGGACGCGGGCCCCAGACGCGACACCCCGCGATTGCCGGCCCGATCGTCGTAGCCCGCGAGGGTCGCAACACCGTCTGTCGCGCCCGCCGCCTTCGGGATCGACTGTACCTGCGTGAAGCCGTTCAAACGCACATTTGCTTCGAGCGCATCGAAGTGGCGAGGATCGGGCTCGAGCGAGATCACGCGACCCTCATGTCCGACCATGGCGGCCGCGAGGAGCGTGAAGTAGCCCCAGTTCGCGCCGACGTCCACCATCGTCCCCCCGCGACCGAGTCGTCGCTGAAGCAGTCGCGTGACGGGGGGCTCATAACAGCCGGTCAGGCAGACTTCCCTCGAAATGAGATCGGAGAGATCGCACGCAAACCTGGCCGCGCCGAGCTCACGCCCGAGCGTGCTGACAAACGGCGATGCCGACGAGCGCAGCGACGAGACGATCTGATAGCGGCCGCGAGGAAGTCGCCGCACCACGGAACCCAAGGCGCGGATCCACGGCGGCGCCGACCGAACGTCCGTCACGCGAGCGTCCGTCGATCGCGAGTGCCCGCCCGAGCTGCCGATTGTTCGAATGGATCGCCGGGACCGGACCCGTGCCGTGGCCCTCATCGCCGGCCAACCATCACGACGTTGTCGGAGAGACCGCCGGGCCAGAGTGACGCGACGGCGGCCGGATAGTGCCACGGCGTCAACGGCACGCGGCCCCATCGCGTGTATACGATCGTGACCTCGCGGAGCCCACACTCCATACCAATTCGTTCGAGGTCGATCGGGAGCAGCGCGGTGCGATGGGCCGGATACTCGCTGTCCTGAAAGGCGGCGAAGCGGCCCTTGACCGCGAGCGTGAGCAGCGAGAGCACGCTCACCTGATTTGGCGTCGTGATCACCACCCATCCGCCGGGTCGGGTGATGCGCGCCAGCTCGCGGCAGAAACCACGCGGATTCTCCAGGTGCTCGATCACTTCCACGGCTGCCGCCGCGTCAACCGATTGATCAGCGAGTGGAAGCGGGCCTGTGTCGAGGTCGACCGACTGGAACTCGACGTCGCCCGGCAGGCCTTCATAGCGAACGGCGTCGAGGCCCACACAGTGCGAGAATCGGATGTTCGCCGCCCGCCACAAGTCCCCGGTACCGCAGCCGACATCAGCAAGTGTCCCGCTCGCGTCGCGTGACGCCAGCACCTGCGCCACCATCGCGTGAATCGCGAGGTGACCGCGTCCCAAGCTCAATCGCGCACGCGCCTCGACGTCGGCGGTGACGGCGGCGGTGGTCATGCCAGCGCCTCGGCACGCCGCGCCGCAAGCACGCGCTCGAGGCGCGCGATCTGCACGCGAGGATCAGACATCGGTACGCGCGCGAGCCGGACCGGCACTCCCCAAGCGCGTGCGCCGCGCTGGATTGTCGACGAGCTCCTGCAGCGCCGCGCGGAGCGCGGGCACATCACTTGCTGGCAGCAGGACGCCGCACTCGGCGGTGACGATTTCTCGCGCGCCCCCAAGATTGGTCGTGACGACCGGCACACCCGCGTAGAGCGCCTCGACGAACGCGATCCCGAACGGCTCCGCGCGCAGGTTCGGCTGGCACATGATGTCGGCGCCGCGCAGGAGGCGCGGCACATCGCGACGTTCCCCGAGAAGGCGCACACGCTCGTCGAGCCCGCGGGCACGAACGGCCTCGCGAAGCGCGCGCGCGAGACGCTGTTCACGTTCCTGCTGCACGCCGCCAGCCATCCAGATCGACCACTCGCCTGTCAGCGCCGACGCAGCCTCGAGGAGCGTCTGGTGACCCTTCCATTCCTCGAACCGACTGGCCATCAGGATGACGGTCGTGCCGTCGTTCACGCCAAGCTCTCGTCGCACGTCGTCGCGGGCGCCGGGCGGCGTCCGATCCGGTGCGACCGGCGCATAGACAACGGCGCGCGGGGTCGCATCCATCCACGTGGAGACTGCGCTCGACGTGTACTCGCTGTTGCAGATGACGAGATCGGGCGGCGCGCGGCGGACGCGCCGTTCGGTCCAGTGCGTGCCGTCGAGCGCATCGTGCGCCCAGAGAATGCGCCGCAGCGCTGCGCAGGCTGGCGCCGCAACCGCAAACGTCCACGGTGAATGGCACACGACGGCGTCGAAGGCCGACGTCGCGCAGATCGTGGCGAGCCGCCGGCGTGCACGCCACACCGTCGTTGGCCGGCTGAAGCGCACCTCGCCAAGCATGTGACACGGCGCGCCGCGTTCCGTGAGCTCCTCCTGCAGCCGTCCTTCGAAGCACAGCGCAAACTCGTGCTGCCACGTCGTCGGGCCAGACGCAATCTCGACGGCAATCCGCTCCACGCCGCCGTAGAGATTGCCCGCCACGACATGGAGCGCGCGCATCAGAAAAATCGCCGCGGCACGATGATCGTATCGCCCGGCTTCACGGGATCGGTGAGGCCTTTGATCTTCACGTGGGTCAGCTGCCCGTTGATGATGCGGTCGATCGTGATGCGGTTTTGCGCCGCCTGCTCGGTCGCGCCGCCCGCCAGCGCCAAGTGCCTGGAGGACGTTGAGGTCGCCATCAATCGGATACGAGCCAGGCGAGCGGACGAAGCCGCTGATGAAAAACGTCTCGGCCTTGGGCACGAAGATGGTGTCGCCATCCTGCAGGCGAATATTCATCGCGCGCCCCATCTCGAGATCTTTTCTGCTGACCCTGATCTGGCCCGCGGTGTTGTCGGCGGGAAGGACAGGACCCTCGACCGTGCCCGCGCCCGCCGGTCGATGCGAGACGATCACGTACGACCCCGCGTTGGTCGTGAAGCCCGCCTCGGCGAGCGCGCTCATGATCGACGCATTGCCCGCCAGCGTCTTCCGGCCAGGCTCGCGAACCTCGCCGAGGATGTACACCGTCTGCGATCGGTACGCGCCCACGTCCACGTTCACCGTGGGGTTCACGAGAAATCCGTTCGACAGACGGGCCTTCAGCTCGGTCTCGACCGCCCGCACCGGCAGCCCCGCGGCCTTGATTCGACCAACGAGCGGAAAATCGAACGTGCCGTCGGTATCGACCGTGACGTCACGCGTCAGCTCCGGTACGCCGAACACCGTCACTTTCAACACGTCTTGAGCGCCGACGACGTAGTCGGTGGTCGACTGCCGCGCCGACTCGCTGGCCGGCGTGTCGAAGAAGCCTGTGTCTGGCCGCTGCCGGCCAGCAGCAACAGCAGGATCATGATCATGGTGCCGTTCCCCACGTGAAGGTCCCGAAGATCCGATTGTTCCTGAACGCGCGCTCGGGCTGATCGGAGGCGCGGTGCGACCACTCGGCGTTGATGCCGACGCGGAGCGTCTGGCGGATCCGGTACCCCACGCCTCCACCATAGGACGTGAAGGTATCGGCCGTCTGGCCGGCGTTCGATTCGACTGTAGTCGAGGGACTGGAGCGTCCCGGTCACGCGTACGTCGAACGGTTCGCTCACCTGGGTCGTCAGGGTGACGGTTCCGCCGGTGGACAGATAGTAAGGCGTGACGTCCTCGTAGGAGTAGCGAAGATCCCGCGCAAACGACGTGTCGAGACGATGGCGTCCGACGATGGTCGCGCTGACGTTGACGACCGCCACGAGCCCGCTGAAGTCGGGCAGCTCTGCCGATCGGCCGTTGAACCGTCGATATCCGACCGCGGCGCTTCCATTCAGCAGGCCACCAGGGCTGAACGACACCGTCGGCGTGATTCGAAGACGTGTCCGAGTCACGATCGGGCGAGAGGTCGAACCGCTGCCATTCCTGAGAAACGACCAGGCTGACGGACGTCAACGGCGTGAGCTGCATGCCGAACGTCCCGTCCACGCCGTCCAGGGTGTTGTCGAGGACAACGCGCCAGATCCTCCCCACGGAATTCCGCGGCGTCGTCGAAATTGGTCGTCGTCCGCCGCACGCCTGCCGAGAGTGTCGTGCGCGACGCGACCTTCAACCCGACACCTCCCGCGTATGTGTGATCGTGATGGCGTGCGCGTGTGTCGATCTCGCTGTTGTAGCGCTCACGCGTGTTCGTTCCGCCGATGGAGACATACGGCTGGAGCCGTCCGAGATCCACGTTGGCCTTGAGCTCGGATGCCTGATTCGTGCCGCGCTCGGTGTCGTAGGTCTGGAAGTACACGTAATCCACGGCCGTCACCGCAGAGAGACGAAGGCGCCGAGGACTGAAGAGGACCTCGGCGCGCGGCGTCACCGTGAACGTGAAATCGGATTTCGGGTCGTCGGCATCGTGGAAGACGTTGTTGTCGACGCCGATGTCGCGGAAGCGCCAGCGATGGATTGATGCCGACGGGACCGAGACGGATCGCCGCGCTGTCGGATGGATTGACGCTCGCGGGTGGCTGCGCCGCTGCAGGCGTCCCACAGAGCGCGGCAAATATCACGAACGCAGCGGCGCGCGTTGGAGCCGTGCTCATCGCGTCCGCTCCGTTCTCGTCTCCTCGCGCGAGATCCCGAGCTGACGGGCCTTGCGATAGAGGTTCGCGCGCTCGATGCCAAGCGTGCGGGCGGCATCGCTCATCCGCCACTGATGCTGTTCGAGCACGGTGGCGATGTACTCGCGTTCGAATCGCCGTCGCGCTTCGCGAAGGCTGATGAGCGGCGTCATCCGGCCCGCCGCAATCCCCTCCACCGGCATCGTCGGCAGCACGTCCTCCTGACGAACGATCGACGCCGGCAGATCTTTGAGAATCACGTTCGAGCGCCGCTCGGAGATCCGCGAGGTTCCCCGGCCATTGGAAGGCCGAGAGCACGGTCAGCGCGGGCTGCGTGAACGACGGAGGCACCCGGTTCGCACTGGCCGCAAGTTCGGCGGCGAGATGCGGCACGATTGCCGGCACGTCCTCGGGCCGCATGCTGAGCGGAGGCAGCGTGATCGGCTGACCACCGAACCGGCGGAGCAGGTCCGCGCGGAAACGACCGTCGCGAGCGTCGGAGACGAGCGACGGGGTGGCGGCCGCCACGATTCGCGCGGCCATCCGGACGCGGTCGCGGCCGTTGGTGCGGACCTCGCCGTCGCGAAGAATCCGTGCGAGGCGCCGCTGGGCGATTGCCGGCAGATCGCCGAGATGATCGATGAAGAGGGTGCCGCGCCGCGCGGCCAGCACGGCGGCCGCGGCACCGACGGTCTCGAGGTCGCCGGACCCAGCGCGCGGCCGGTTACCGAGCAGGACGGCCTCGATGTCCTCTGCGCTCCCCTGCGCGCAGTCGATTTCGACGAAGGGCTGCCCCGCGCGTGAGCGCCCATGAAGGTATCGCGCGACGGACGCGGGCTCGAGCCCGTCGTCAGCCAGGATGAGCACGGAACCGGGGCCGGCGGCATCGATCGACGCGCGCGCTCGCCGGACGGCTCCGGACTCTCCCACCAGTACCGCTGGAAGCGCGCGGCCGACCGCGCGTGGGGTCGCCACGCGGACAGAAATTGTGTTCGGCATAGGTCTGGGTGCTGCGGAAAAGAACCGGACGGTCAACAGGACGAAGCTTCGCCCTCTGGGTCCCAGACCCAGGCAGAGAACTTCCTGATATGGCGCAGCTTTGGTGGGGAGGAGCCGATTATCGCCGGTTCTTACGGCTGTGTCAACTGGGATACAAGAAGTTGCATCCCTGGTGATACAACCCGCTGGGCTCGAGTTCCGGCAGGCCTCGCCGGACTGCAGCGGAGCTCAGCGGTTTCTGCTGCGCTCGAGCTCTTCCAGCGTCCTCGGCCAGTCGTCGCGGAGGAGGCGCGACAGCGCTCGATCGGCGAGGAGGCGACCGTTGGTCTGGCACGTCGGGCAGTAGTTCGATTCGTTCCGCGCGTAGACGATGCGCTGAACGGGCGAGCCGCATCGCGGGCACGGCTTGCCATAGCGGCCGTGCACCGCCATCTCCGGCCGGAACGCGGTGACCTTCTCCGGAAACCGATCGCCCGTCTCGCGCATGAGCCGTTCGGTCCAGCCGCGAAGAACGTGCTTCGTCGTGTCCAGGAGCACGCCGATCTCCTCGTCCGTCATCGACTGCGTCAACTTCAACGGCGACAGTTGTGCGGCGTGGAGGATCTCGTCCGAGTAGGCGTTGCCGATGCCGCTGAAGAGGTGTGGATCGGTCAGCGCGCGTTTCAGCGTGTGATTCTCGAGGCGCAGCGCGTGCGCGAACTGCGCGGCGGTCAGGCCGAAGACTTCCAGACCGCCGGGATCGAGCGCTGCCACGGCATCCTCGCCGCGCACCACGTGCAGCGACGCCTGCTTGCGCGAGCCGGCTTCTGTGACGATCAACGTGCCTTCGTCGAAATCAAATGCGGCCAGACCGACCTTGCCGGGAATTGGCGCCCCGGGAGGCGTCCACCGGAACCGGCCCGCAATCATCAGGTGGAACACGGCGAACAGATCGGCGCCGACGCTCCACACCAGACGCTTTCCCATTCGACGCACACCGACGACGCGCTGGTGCTCGAGCGCGGTGACGGGAGGATCGAACGTGCGGACGAAGAACGGGCTCACGATTCTCGCCCGCTGAAGTGACTGGCCGACGATGCGCGGCTGCAGCGCGGACAGATAAAGCTCGATGTCCGGCAGCTCCGGCATGGGCGCCTAGTACGCGAGCAGGAGCCGGGCTGCGCGCTCGATCTCGGCGTCGCCGGGCAGGAAGAACGCCTCGAGGGGAGGCGAGTACGGCACGGGGGTGTCGAGGGCCCCGAGGATGCGGACGGGCGCGTCGAGCCACTCGAACGCTTCCTCTTGAATGATCGCCGCGATGCTCTCGCCGATGCTGCCCGTCCGTGTGTCCTCGTGGACGATGAGGACGCGACTGCAGTGGCGTGCGACCGCCAGAATCGACGCCTTGTCGAGCGGCGCGAGCGTACGCACATCGAGAATCGCGGCGCTCACCCCGTCCGCGGCAAGACGGTCCGCGACGTCGAGCGCGCGCCACACGTATGCGCCGTACGAGATGATTGCGAGATCATCCCCGGCGCGCCGCAGCGCCGCCCGTTCCGATCGGCACGGGCGTCGGCGCCTGCCCGCCGAGCGCTTCCTTGATTCGCGGATCGCGGTAGAGCGCGATGTGCTCGTAGTACAGCACCGGATCGGGATCTGCGACCGCGCTCGCCATCAGGGCTCTCGCGTCGGATGGCGTCGACGGAACGACGATCTTCAACCCGGGGGTCCGATAGAACCACGCTTCCGTGTTCTGGCTGTGGTACGGACCGGCGTGTCGCAGACCTCCCCACGGCATCCGCAGGACCATCGGCACGCTGCCGCCCCACCGGTAGCGGATTTTCGCAGCGTTGTTGACGAGCTGATTGAAGCCGGTCGCCACGAAGTCGTTGAACTGCATCTCGCCGATCGGCCGGTGGCCGGCGAGCGCCGCGCCCACGCACGCGCCAATCACCGCCCCCTCCGCGATCGGCGCGTTCAGGATTCTGTCGCCGAACTCTGCGAGCAACGGCCGCAGCAACAGAAACGCGTTGCCGTAGGCGCCGCCAACGTCCTCGCCGAAGACGAAGACGCGCGGGTCGGCGCGGAGGGCGTCGCCAATGCCCATCATGACGGCTTCGAGGAAGGTACTGCCCTTCGGGTCATGCGGGGCATTCGGATCGAGAGGGGGCAGCGCCGCCTGCTCCCGTCCCGTCGTCGAGGCGCACGGCAGGATCGAGCACGTCGATTCGAACGCGCGCGGGCTCGTTCGTCAGCACGCCTTTGCCGGCATCCCCGGCATCTGGCCAGGGCGCGGCAACAACCGCGCGCGCCTGCTCCTCGACGAGGGCTTCCACCTCGCTCTTGATTCGCGCCAGATCGCCTGCCGCGATCACCCCCTCGGACTCGAGGCGGGCGGCGTAGGCGCGAAGCGGATCGCGTGCCGACCAGTACACGTACAATTCGCGGTCCGCGTATCCCTGCTCGCTCACCGTGGGATAGTCCCAGGCCGGCTGCGGATCCTTCCCGAGATACAACATGTCGTCGTGATGGGCGTGACCGCACATGCGCATGCTGATCAACTCGATCAGCGTCGGGCCCAGTCCGCCGCGGGCACGCTCCGCCGCCCACGTGAAGGCGGCCGCGATCGCGTCGGGATCGGTGCCGTCGATCGTGATCCCGGGTATGCCATAGCCAGCGGCCTTGTCGGCGAACACGCGAGCGGCCGACTGCTCGCGAACGGGCGTCGACAGCGCCGTCTGGTTGTTCTGCACGCAGAAGATCGCCGGGAGCTTTCGGACCGCGCAGAGATTGATCGCCTCGTGCCACTCGCCCAGCGACGAGCCGCCTTCACCGATGAACGACACGGCAAGCCGCTCGTTGCCGTCACGCGCGAACGCCATCGCCATGCCGGCCATGGTCAATGTGCCGATCGCGAGCGGCGCCGCGGGCGGCAGCACGCCCCACGAGATATCACCGACGTGCAGGTCCTTGCCGTTCATCGGCGGTCCGGCTTTGGCCATCTGCGCGGAGAGGACGTAGCGCACCATCGTCGCGTGCGGAGACATGGCGAGCACCGCGCCGAGATCGCGGATGAGCGGCGCAATCATGTCGCCGTGCCAGACGCCGTCGCGCTGAAATGCCGGGCCCCGGCGGAACCGGATCGCCGCCGCGTAGATCGCTTCCTGACCCAGCGATCGAAACCCTTTCCCCTGGAACGGCGCATCACCGTAGCGGACCTCGCCGCTCGTGAAAAATGCCTTGAGGCGATTGTCCGTTGCCCGCGTGAGCGCCATGCCGCGCAGGATTTCGCGGCGTTCGTCGGCCGTCAGCGAGGCTTCGATGGAGGCGCGACGCAGAAACCCGTCGCAGGTGGACACCAGTTCGTCGACCGCGGCGGACCATCGCGTCGCGCTGCTCACTCCTGGGGTCGGCTCGGCCGACCCGTCCAGGCGCTTTCGCCCATCGTCGTCTCAGCTCCGCCTCCAGACGCGGGCGCAGACCGTCGATGGCGTCGGCCGTCGACAGGTCGTCGTCGCCGATCGCGTCGAGCGCGTCGGTCACGACCGTGCAGGCAAACGGAAATCGTTCGAGGGCGAATGCGCCCAGGCGCGCAGCGAGCGACGGCCGCGCGCCAACGGACGTGCGGATCATGCAGCCATCATAAACGCGGAAGAGGGAGGCGCGAACCTCGGAAGCGGGCGGACGATCAGCGCTCGAGCGCGTCAGCCACGAACGCCTCGATATCCGCCGCGGGACGGGCGCCGGCCGTCCGCGCAACCTCCCGTCCGCGCGCGAAGACGGCCATCGTGGGAATCGAGCGGATGCCAAGACGCATCCCGAGCTCGTCAACCGCGTCGGTGTTGACCTTCACGACCAGATAGCGGCCGGCGTTCGACGCGGCCACGCGCGCGATCTCGGGTGCCACCATACGGCACGGCCCGCACCACGGCGCCCAGAAATCCACGACCACCGGAATCGACGACTGGCTCACCACCGCGTCAAACGTCGCCGCATCGGGAATCTCGATCGGCTCGCCAGGAAGCGTGAGCGGGGTCTTGCACTTGCCGCAGCGCGTCCCCGCGGCGGGCGGGGCAAACGGGATCCGATTGCGCTGTCCGCACGACGGACAGCTCACAATCACGCCTTTCTGATCGATCTGGCTGGCTGGGCGTTTCGTGTCGGCGCTCGGTCGTTGCCATGAGTGCACCCTCTTACTGATGATAGCGCGAGATGCTAAGGGTGCTCTGGGTGCTGGCGGAGCTAACGGTGCTGGTGCTAGAGGTGCTGGTGCTAGAGGTGCTGGAGGTGCTTGAGCTGGTTCTGGTTGTTTCAGTCGGAAACCGCCAGCTCCCCGGGGACGATCGGGCGGGTTCGAGGGAGGAGGCCGCGCCGAGCGCGGTTGCCGATCCAGATCAGGATGCCGATGAAGACGACCAGCTTCAACGCGCCGGTCGATCGTGTCTCGGGCAGAAACTTCCAGAGCACCCACAGGATGGGCTGCGCGACGCAGACGGCCCAGACGGATCCGTAGAAGTAGCGCCGTTCGTGCCCCTCACCTTTCGTTGACGCCTTCACGCGAGGGAGCTGGCCGAAGGCGCCCAGCACCCAGATCGTGACTGGCGATCGGAAAGTACGCGGCGTCATAGATCTCCCGCATGTGCCACCGGCCCGTGACCATCGCGATGAGGATGCCGGCGACATTCAGGACCGCGAACGTGATCGCCTCGCTCCATGCGAGCGTGTAGCAGATCCGGCGGTACAGCGGATTCGGTCGGTCCTCGGTGAACCGGATGATGTACGGCCGTGGCTCGACGCCGGGCAGCTTCCCCAACACTCCGGCGATCCCCGTGCCGAGCAGCACGATGCCCAGCCAGATCAGCATCCGCCGGCTGATGCCGTGCGCGAACAGGTCGAACGTCATCGGCCCCGGCGCGATGAAGAAGACGAAAATCCAGATCGGCCAGTGCGCCAGGCGGTAGCGGATCTTGTTGCGCGCGCGGATCTGGCGATCCGATGCGAGCTCGATCCGCCGCGCGTGCCCGTGATTTCGTTCGTAGGAAGGAGGAAGAATCGGTCGCCGCACGAATGGCCCCAAAAGAGTAGTAATGTAGCACGGCCCGCTCGATATGGATGCACTCTGGCAGGACGTCCGGTTGGGACTCCGTGCGTTGTTCAAGTCGCCGCTGTTCACGGCCGCGGTCGTCCTGACGCTCGGACTCGGCATCGGCGCAAACGCTGCCGTGTTCAGCATCGTCAATCGCCTGCTCCTGCGCCCGCTGCCGGTGCGCGATCCCGGCGGGCTGCAGGTCCTCACCGTCGCGCACGAGGGTAACCTCTCGCCACACAACGTGTCCTGGCTGGACTACGAGGACTACCGCGCGAACCCGGTCCTCCAGGATCTGGCGGCGTACGACATCGGATTCGTCGGGCTGAGCACCGACCAACGCGCCGAGCGGATTGCCGTCAGCTACGTCACGAACAATTTCTTTTCGATGCTCGGCCTGTCGCCGGCGTTCGGCCGCCTGCTGCAGCCGAGCGAAGGGCGTACGGCCTGGCGCAGACCCCGTGCTCGTGCTGGGACACTGGTACTGGCGCAGACGCTTCAACGAGGATCCAACGGTTGCGGGACGACGAGTCGTCGTCAACGGGCAGCCGTTCACGATCGCGGGCGTCGTGCCCGAGGCCTTTCAGGGCGTGTACGCGCTCGTCGAGTTCGACGCGTACCTGCCCGTGTCGATGCTGCCGACGGACCAGTATCGAGACATGGTCACCAAGCGTGACCAGCATTCACTGCACGTGATAGGTCGTCTGGCGCCGGGCGTGAGCCGCGCGCAGGCGCAGGCGGCGATCGACGTGCAGGCCAGGCAGCTCGAGTCCAAGTACCCCGATACCAACAAGACCGTGCGCGCCCGGCTGATTCCGGAACGCCAGGCGCGGCCCGAAGCCAACAATGCGGACTCGATGCCGGCGGTGGCGGGGATCTTCCTCGTGCTCGTCGGGCTCGTGCTTCTCGTCGCGTGCGTCAACGTCATCAACCTGCTCATGGTGCGGGCCACCGTTCGTCAGCGCGAGCTGGCCGTGCGAGCCGCATTAGGCGCCGCACGACGGCGCTTGATCCAACAGCTGCTGACCGAAAGCCTGCTGCTGGCGCTGTTCGGCGGGATCGCGGGCGCCATTCTCGGACGCTGGGCCATCGTCCTCCTCAGCCGGATCCAGCTGCCGGGCGATCTGCCTTTCCGGTTCGACTTCTCGTTCGACTGGCGCGTGTTCGGCTACATTGCGGCCGTTGCGGTGTTTGCCGGCGTGGCGGTCGGCATCCTGCCCGCGCTTCGCGCCTCGAAGACGGAACTGAACGCGGTCCTTCGCGAGGGCGGACGCGGATCGTCCGATGGGAGCAGCCGTCAGCGCGTGCGGAGCGCGCTCGTCGTGGGACAGGTCGCGATCTCGCTGGTGCTGCTCGTCGCTGCCGGATTGTTCGTCCGCAGCGCCATGCACGCCGCCACAGTCGATCTCGGGTTCGATCCGTCACACGTCTTGAACGCCTCGGTCGATGTCGCGCAGCAGGGATACGACGAAGCGCGTGGCCGCGCGTTCTTCGACGAGCTCCTGCGGCGCGCCAGGCAGCTGCCGGGAGTTGAATCCGCCAGCCTGGCATACTCGGTTCCGCTCGGCTACTACAACGTGTCGGCCTACCTCGAGATCGAAGGGCAGCCTCCGTCAGACAAGACGCGACGGCCCTTCGGCGGCTACAACGTCGTGGGACCCGAATACCAGCAGACGATGCGGATGAAGATGGTGAAGGGGCGTTTCATCGACAGCGCAGGACGACGAGCGCTCGAGACTGGTGGGAGTGATCAACGAGTACATGGCCAACCGCTTCTGGCCCACGCAGGATCCAATCGGCCGGCGGTTCCGCTCGACTGATTTGTCGAACCAATGGATCGAGGTCGTGGGCGTCGTCCACGACGGCAAGCCGACCGGACTCTTCTCCGATCCATCCCCGTACTTCTACGTTCCACTCGCGCAGACGTACCGGTCACTTCGCGTCCTGCAACTGCGAACGGCCGGCGACCCGGCCGCGCTTGCGGCGCCGGTGCAGCGCGAGATCCGCGTGCTCGACCCGGATCTGCCGGTGTTCGATGTCACGACCATGCAGCGGATGCTCGAAGGACCCAACGGATTCCTCCTCCTGCGAATGGGCGCGCTCTTCGGCGGCACGATGGGATTCCTCGGGCTGGCGCTCGCGCTCGTCGGCATCTACGGCGTCGTCTCCTACGCCGCGAGCCAGCGAACGCAGGAGATCGGTGTACGCATGGCGCTCGGCGCAGCACGCGCCGACATTCTTCGCCTGGTCCTCGGCCGCGGATTGATGCTCGTCGGCATCGGCGTGGTGCTCGGCCTGATCGCGGCGGCGGCCGTTTCGCGGTTGGTCTCCAGCCTGCTTTTCGGGATCTCGGCCGTCGATCCCGTCACCTTCGTCGTCGTGCCGCTCGCGCTGGCCGCGATGGCGCTGCTCGCCTCCTACGTCCCGGCCGTCCGGGCCACCCGCATCGATCCGGCCGCGGCCCTGCGAGGCGAGTAGGGGCCGCGGAAGACGCGGACAGTCATCAATTCCAGGCCGCAGGACGCGGAACACGCGAAGCCCCCAGGAGCCGCCGAGCACGCGGAGGCCGCGGACTCAGGACTACGCGGATAGCCGGCAACTCACCGGCGCGCCGCACGCGGAACATGGCAAAGAACCGACCAACGAGCCAACCCAAGCGCTCCACCGGTCCGCGCCTGTCTCTGCGATCCCGGGCCCATCAAAGGTCTGATCCGTGTCTCTCCGCGGCCAATCAAAGGTCTGCTCCGCGTCTGTCCGCGTCTTCCGCGGCCAATCAAAACGTTCTGCTTCCGCGGCCGTCCGCGGCCAATCCGCGGCCCATGATATCGTCGCGCCATGCCTGGCTACCGCGGAAGCAGCGTGCGGACGCGTTTGCTGCTGGCGGTCCTCGCGGCCGTCTCCCTCCTGGCCGTCTTCACCACGCGCGTCTCGCGCAAGATGCCCGACTTCCAGGTCTATTGGATCGTGGGTCAGCGGGCTGTCGCCGCCGAGCCGCTCTATCGCGTGGACGATGAGCACTATCAATTCAAGTATCTGCCGGCGTTCGCCCTCCTGGCGGCGCCACTGGGACTGATGCCCCTCGAGATGGCGAAGGCCCTCTGGTTCGCGATGTCTGCGGTGCTGATGGTCGTGCTGCTGTGGCTGAGCGCGCTCGCGCTCTCGCCGGCCACGACGTCCGCTGGTTCTCCTCGTCGTGATCACGTTTCTCGCGATGGCGAAGTTCTACGCCCACGAGCTGGTGCTCGGCCAGGACAACCTGTTGTTCGCCGTCGTCGTGATGATCGCGGTGGTTCAGTTGCGGCGCGGA
The DNA here is from genome assembly GCA_963786615.1 of uncultured Acidobacteriota bacterium. Classification (GTDB taxonomy): domain Bacteria; phylum Acidobacteriota; class Vicinamibacteria; order Vicinamibacterales; family 2-12-FULL-66-21; genus CAWAZT01. The sequence continues at coordinate 36,589 of CAWAZT010000005.1, read as the reverse complement.
CGCGAGGTGATGGCTGGCGTCCTGCTCGGCCTTGCCGTCGTCGTCAAACCGTACGCGGCGCTGTTCGCGCCGTGGCTCGCGGTCCGGCCGCGGAAAGCGGCATTTGCCGCGATGCTGGTCGACCGTCGGGACCGCGCTCCTCGTACCGGCAGTGCTCTATGGCTGGGCGGGAAATCTTCATCTGCTCGGCGACTGGTGGACGACGGTCCGGACGTCCACGGCACCCAACCTGCTGAATCAGGACAACGTGTCGCTGGCGGGAATGTTCACGAAATGGATGGGGCCCGATTCGGCGGCGCCGACGCTGACGCTGCTGGCGATCGCACTGCTCGTGGGGCTGACGGGAATCGTGATCGCTGCGCGCGCGGGACTGCCGGCGCCCGAACCGCTCGAAGCGGCGCTCCTCCTCACGCTGATTCCGCTCATCTCACCGCAGGGGTGGGACTACGTGTTCCTGATCGCGACGCCCGCGGTGATGCTGATCATCGACCGCCTGAGCCTGCTGCCCCGCGGGCTCCGAATCGCGACCATCGCGGCGATCGCGGTCGTCGCGCTTGAGCATCTACGACGTGATGGGTCGCGAGGCCTACGCGGCGTTCATGGCGAGCTCCGCAATCACGCTCTGCTTCCTTGTCGAGATCGCGGCGCTCATCACGCTGCGATTCCGCCGGGCGGCATAGGTGACCCATGCGGACTTGCATCTCCTGCTGATGCTGCCGGCACTCGCGTGCGCGCTTGATCGCCAGGCGTCACGGGCGACGCCGCGCCTGCCGGATCCGGATGCTGGTGTCAGCGAGGCGCTGGCGCGCGAGCGAGCACATCGCGTGTCGAACGTCCGCTACGACGTGTCCCTCGCGATCCCAGCCGACAGGCAACTGCCGAGTGCCGGCACGCATCACCGCGACGTTCACGCTCGGGGATGCGGACGCGCCGCTGGCGTTCGATTTCGCGCCCGATCGTGCCGGGCTGCTTCGCGCGGTCAGCCGCGGCGAGGAGCAGGTCAGCGTCCGTCATGTCAACGGCCACATCATCGTGCCGAAGGAGTCGTTGCAGGTCGGTGAGAACCGACTGACCTTCACGTTCGACGCCGGCAACGCCCCGCTCAACCGCAACGCCGATTTCCTCTACACGCTCTTCGTGCCGGCCAGGGCGCACCTGGCGTTTCCGTGCTTCGACCAGCCGGACCTGAAGGCTCGCTGGTCGCTGACGCTCGAAGTTCCCGACACGCTGGGAGGCGCTCGGCAACGGCGCCGAGGTCGCGCGCGACGCCCAGGGCGGGCGGATTCGCGTGCGGTTCGCCGAAACGCAACCCCTTGCGACCTATCTCTTCGCGTTTGCCGCCGGCAGGTTCTCGGTCGAGACGGCCCAGCGCGACGGCCGGACGTTTCGCATGTTCCATCGCGAGACCGACGCCGCCAAGGTGGCGCGCAATCGCGACGCGATCTTCGATCTGCACGCCGCGGCGCTCGCGTGGCTCGAGCAGTACACCGGCATCCCGTACCCGTTCGGCAAGTTCGACTTCCTGCTCGTCCCGCGTTTCAGTTCGGCGGCATGGAGCACGCCGGGCGCCATCTTCTACAACGCCACCGGGCTGATGCTCGACGAGAGCGCCACGCAGAATCAGAAGCTCGGTCGCGCCAGCCTCATCGCGCACGAGACGAGCCACATGTGGTTCGGCGATCTCGTGACGATGCGCTGGTTCTCGGACGTCTGGATGAAAGAGGTGTTCGCGAACTTCATGGCGGCGAAGATCGTCAATCCGTCGTTCCCGGGCATCAACCACGATCTGCGCTTCCTGCTGGCGTACTATCCGGCGGCCTACGACGTCGATCGCACCGCCGGGACGAACGAGATCCGCCAGCCGCTCGACGAACCTCGACGACGCCGGCACGCTGTACGGCGCCATCATCTACCAGAAGGCGCCGATCGTCATGCGTCAGCTCGAGACGATCCTCGGCGCCGACGGCATTCCGTGACGGCCTGCGCGAGTACCTGAACGACCTACGCGTTCGGGAACGCGACCTGGCCGGATCTGATCGCGCTGCTCGATGGGCGCACGCCGGAGGATCTCGCGCGCGTGGAGCCGCGCGTGGGTCGACGAAGCGCGGGCGTCCGACGATCCGGACCGAGCTGACGATCTCGAAAGGCCGGATCGAGCGCCTGGTGTTGACGCAGCAGGATCCGATCGCGAGCGCGGGCTGATCTGGAATCAACGGATCCAGGTGGCCATCGGTGAGGGCGATGAACGAGGCCACGGGCAACGGCTTCGCGCAGCGTGACGCTGCTGCCGGTCAAGCTGGACGCGGCGCGCGTCGACGTGGCGGAGGCGCGTGGCTTGCCGGCGCCGAGTTCGTCCTGCCGAACGGCGCGGGCCTGGCCTACGGCGAGCTCGCACCTCGATCCCGACGAGCCTGTCGTGGCTGATGACCAACCTGCCGGCGATCGACGACGAGCTGACGAGGGGAAGCGCGTGGGTCACGCTGTGGGACGCGATGCTCGACGGCGAGGCGCGCGCGGACGCGCTGATCGCGCTCGCGCTCCGCGCGCTGCCGCGCGAGCCCAACGAGCTGAACGTCCAGCGGGTGCTCTCGTATCTGACGCATCAGGCCTACTGGACGTTCACGCCTCCCGCAGCCCGCGCGGGACGCTGGCGCCGCGCGTCGAGCGCGTGCTGCGCGAGGGCCTTGACGCTGCCGCGTCACCGAGCCTGAAGTCGGCCTGGTTCTCCGCGCTGCGCGACACGGCGCAGACGCCGGACACGCTGGCGTGGCTGACGCGGGTCTGGAAGCAGACAGGAAACGGTGCCGGGCTTGACGCTGTCGGAGACGGACTACATCAGGCTGGCGGAAGAACTCGCCGTGCGGGACGTGCCGGACGCGGCAGGACATGCTCGCCGCGCAGCTCGAACGCACGGCGAATCCCGATCGCAAGGCGCAATTCGCGTTCGTCCGTCCCGCGCTCTCCGCGGACGCGCCGGTACGCGACGCGTGGTTCGCGTCGCTGGGCGACCCGGCAATCGCCGTCGCGAACCGTGGGTGCTCGAGGGCCTGCGATACCTTCACCATCCGCTGCGCGCGAGCGCGTCGGAGCCAGTACATCGCGACGAGCCTCGACATGCTCGTCGAGATTCAGCGTACAGGCGACATCTTCTTTCCGAAGCGCTGGATGGACGCGACGCTCGGCGGCTATCAGCTCGCCGTCGGCCGCGACCATCGTGCGCACGTTCCTCGATCGACTGCCGCCGATTACCCGGATCGGCTGCGCCGCATCATCCTGTCGTCGGCAGACGACCTGTTCCGCGCCGCGCGGTGAGGTGATGCGATGCGATCGCACCGGCACGACGCCACGGATCGCCCCTGCGACCCGAGGGACGAGCCATCCGCGGCGCGGCGTACCTACTGCGACGCTTTGCGTGCGCGCCGCTTCTTCAGGTAGACGAAGCTCAGGCCACCCATGATGACCGGCGCACGATATAGAACAACGGAAGCATTCAGACCTCCCTGAGCCTGGTACGGCAAGCAGGGTGCCGCCACTGTCCCCGAACGAGGGCGAATCGGCTAACCCATTGCGCGATCCGGGCTTGCGAGATGATGATGGGGGCGGGCCGGCGGCCGACGGCGGCCGGGGCCGACGGGCGTCGAACGAATTCGTCGGCGCAGTTGCAGAATGGTGAGGCGCGCGGAGACATGCCGATTCGGGTGCTCGTGACCGGTGGAACGTTCGACAAGAACTACGACGAGCTGACAGGCCGCTTGTTCTTTCGCGAGACGCACGTGCCGGAAATGCTGCGGCTCGGCCGGGCACGCCTGGATCTGGTCGTCGAAACCGTCACGATGATCGACAGCCTGGAGATGGACGACGAGTGCCGGGCGCAAATCGTCGAGCGCTGCCGCGACAGCGAAGAGCGCGGCGTCGTGATCACCCATGGGACCGACACGATGATCGACACGGCGCGAGCCGTCGCGGACGCGCACCTCGCCGACAAGACCGTCGTGCTGACCGGCGCGATGGTGCCGTACGCCTTCGGCAGCTCCGATGGGCTCTTCAATCTCGGGAGCGCGCTGTCGTTCGTGCAGGTACTGCCGCCCGGTGTCTACATCGCGATGAACGGCCAGCACTTCGCCTGGGACGCCTGCCGGAAGAACCGCGCGACCGGCGTGTTCGAGCGAACAACCATCTGACTTCTTCGGTGACACCATGAAACCAACGCCGCTCCTGAAGCCGTTGACCGTCGCCTCGAAGCTTCCCTCCGTGGGCACGACGATCTTCACGGTGATGTCGAAGCTGGCCGCAGACGTCGGCGCGATCAACCTGTCGCAGGGCTTTCCCGATTTCGACTGCGACCCGGAGCTTGTCGAGGCCATCGCGCGCCACATGCGCGAGGGTCGCAACCAGTATGCACCGATGCAGGGCGTGCCGGTCCTGCGCGAGGCGATCGCCGCGCAAGTTCGCCGAGCTGTACGACGCCGTCTACGATCCCGAGACGGAAGTGACCGTCACATCCGGCGGGACGGAAGCGATCTTCGATTCCGTGGCCGCGGTCGTGCAGCCAGGCGACGAGGTGATCGTGTTCGAGCCGTGCTACGACTCGTACGTGCCCGCGATCGAGCTGAACGGCGGACGCGCCGTCGTCATCCCGCTGCGCTATCCGGAGTACGCGGTGCCCTGGGACGAGGTCCGCAGCGCCGTCACCCCGCGCACCCGGATGCTGATGTTCAACTCGCCGCACAATCCGACGGCGACGACGCTGTCGCGCGCCGACCTCGAGGAGCTCGTGCGGCTCGTGCAGGACACCGACATCCTGATCATGAGCGACGAGGTCTACGAGCACATCATCTTCGACGGCCAGCGTCACGAGAGCATGGCCAGGTATCGAGCCCCTGCGTCAGCGCAGCTTCATCGTCGGATCGTTTGGAAAGACGTACCACGCCACCGGCTGGAAAATCGGCTACACGGTGGCGCCCGCGGCGTTGACGGCCGAGTTCCGCAAGGTCCATCAGTTCGTCACGTTTTCGACGAACACGCCCATGCAGTACGCGCTGGCCGAGTTCGTCGCCGAGCGCCGCGGTTATCCGGAGCTGGCGGCGTTCTATCAGCGAAAACGCGATCTCTTCCTGTCGCTCATCGCCGGATCGCGCTTCCGTCCGCTCCCTCGCGCGGGACCTACTTCCAACTCCTCGACTATTCGGCGATCACCGACGAAGGCGACATGGACTTCGCGCTGCGCCTGACGAAGGAACATGGCGTCGCATCCATCCCGACGTCGGCCTTCCTCTACACGCAGCCGCCGCCCAAGGCGCTGCGCTTCTGTTTCGCGAAGAAGGACGACACGCTGGAACGCGCGGCGGAGCGTCTGCGGGCGTTGTGACCGCCGGGTGATCGTGAACGTCAAGCGCCGCCCTTGCCCTTGCTTGTGCGCTCCTCCTGCTGACGCTTGACCATCGCCTCGCGCTCCTGACGTTGCTTCTCGTTGAGAGCCTTCGTCTCCTGCTGCTGTCGCTGCTGGAGCTCTGCGCGCTTGTGCGGATCGCGCAGCTGCTGACGCTCCTGTTGATGGCGGGCCTGCAAAGCCGACCGCTCCTGGGCATGCCGCGATTGAATGTCGGCGCGCTCCTGCGCGAAGCGCTGGTTCAACTGCGCATTCGCCGGCGGCGCGGCAGGCTTGATCGGCGCGCCTGGCGCTTGCCCCGCCTGGGCCCCGGGATGCGGACCGGGTGCTGGCGGCGTTGGTGGTGCAGTGGTCGTACCGGCTGAAGGTTGAGTGGGGGCTGGCGGAGGGGGCGCTGGCTTCGTCGTCGCGCGCGGGCGCGACGCGGGCGGCCGGCGCCGCGGTGGGGCGCGCGGGAACGACGGCACGAACCAGCGGATTCGGCGCCGGTGGCGCGGTCTTCACCATCACTTGCCGGCTCACGGCCGGCGCCGGCGGCTGAACGCGAGCCGCCACGGTGCCGGTCACGCTGACGCGCTCCGGGGCCACCTCCGTTCCGGAGATCACCTTCGCGCTCTGGACCTGTTCGCGCGTCACGGCAACCGTCGCCCGCTCCACGGGCTGCGATCGAACGAACGTCTCGCGCGACACTGCGGTGATGGCGCCTGGCACGCTGCGGTTCACGTAAGCCACCCTCGTGACGTTGACGTTGGTCACGTGGTCACGTGCGCGGCATTGACGCGTTGCACGTAGACGGGCGTCGTGCGATACGACGGCACATAGACCTCGCGCGGACCGAGCGGAAACCATCCGATTGGTGCGCCCGAGCGAACCGGACGCTCCAATTGGGTCCGCCGACGAACGCGACCAGAGCGGGCGCATACACAGGGCGGGCGACGACCGCGCCGGGCACCCAGACCCAGCCGCGGGTCTGCATGAACGCCCAGCGGCCGTAGTGGAACGGCGCGAATCCCCACGGCTCGTCGTCGACCCACGTCCAGCCCCACGGCTCGACCCATGCCCATCGGCCGAAGCGGTACGGGGCCCATTCGCCGCGGACGCGCGGCACCCAAACGGCGCCGTCCTCCGGAACCGTCTGCCACGCGCCGTTCGCGTCGAGATCCTCGTAGCCGATCGTGGCGGCCGACACGTAGCGTGCGGTCTCGACGTTCGCCGAACGCCGATCGCGCGCGAGCGCCCAGTCCTCGAACTCGTCGAGGTGGATCGCGGGCCGCACGTCGGGTTGCGCCGAATCGAGGCTGATGGTGACGGACTGGCTCTTGTGCACCATGACATCGGTGGTACCGTTGGCCATGTCGGCTTCACCCTGCCGGACGGTAATGACCGTCGCATCGCCCGCATCGTTCACGTCGAGACGATAGAGTCCTGGTTCGAGCAGCGACACTGCGCCCGCCGGCGTGTCGATCTCGATCGTGTCGCCGGCGTCGACGGCGCGCACACGAACCGAGACAGTGCCCTGTGTGAGACGGATCTGGGCGACGTGGTCGTCCAGGTTCAGCACGCTCATCTCGGTTGCCGGTGCGACACGCAGAACGGCCATGTCGAGCTGGAGCTCAGTGCGAGCGCGCGTGTCCGTCCAGACGTGGTCGCCAATGGTGAGCGGATAGTTCAGCGACGCCGTGCTCCATTCGTCCACCCTTGCCGGCCGGAACGACACCGCGCCGGTGCTGAAGCTGATCCTCGCGACCCGCGCCGGCGGATCGGCGAAGGCCAGCGTTGACGTCACCATCCAGACCGACGCCGTCGAGGCTACGACGCATGCAATCCACCGCGAGGGCATAGTAGCTCCTTGCCTGACATCCGGCGCTGGCACGCCGAGACTCGGCCGGTCCACCCGATCGACTTTCAAGATTTAGACCGCCGAATCGCGCGGTTGTAAAAACTATGGCTCTTCCGTGAAGGTCAACTGTGAACGCCTCCCTGCCCAGGCCACGTACGCGCCGAACACGGCGACGAGGAGTCCCGCCATTGTCGGCAGCAGTGTCTTCGCCCTCCCGCCGCCGTCGTCGATGATCGCCGCGGCTGGATTTTCAGGTGGATACAGAACGGCGACGCGCTCGCCTGGTGAGTACATCCCGGCGCGACGATCGGTGAAGCCGAGTCGCTCGCCTGAGGCGGTCGCAAACGATACAACGGGGCGGCCGGCATTCGTGCCGCCGACCACCGCGACGACCGTGCCGTCGGCTTTCAGAAGCTGATGCCGGCGCTCGCGATTCTGCCAGGACGTCTCATAGGTTCCGACAGCAATCGCCACGCCGATCGCGAACAGCAGGACGCCCGCGATCGTCGCGCCAAGCGGATGACGGCTTACACCGTCAGGCCGTCGGGCACGCCACGCCGGTGCCGCCCAGGCCGCAGTAGCCGTCCGGGTTTTTGGCAAGTACTGCTGGTGATAGTCCTCGGCGTAGTAGAACTCGGGCGCGGGAAGATCTCGGTCGTGATCGCGCCGTAGCCCGCGCGTCAGCGCGGCTGATAGGCATCACGCGACGGCTCCGCCGCTACACGCTGCGCCTCGTCGTAGTAGTAGATGCCGGAACGATACTGCGTGCCGACGTCGTTCCCCTGTCGCATGCCCTGCGTCGGATCGTGGCTCTCCCAGAACGTCTTCAGCAGATCCTCGTACGAAATGCGCTTGGGATCGAACACGACGAGCACGACTTCGGTGTGCCCTGTCATGCCGCTGCACACTTCGCGATACGTCGGGTTCGGCGTGACGCCGGCCGCGTACCCCACCGCGGTCGTATACACGCCGGGCAGCTGCCAGAACTTCCGCTCTGCGCCCCAGAAACAGCCCAGGCCGAACAGCGCCTTCTGCAGGCCGTCGGGAAACGGCGGCTCGAGTGGCGCATCGAGGACGTGATGCTTCGCAGGAACGGACATGCGCTCGGCGCGTCCCTTCAGCGCTTCGTCGCGGGTCGGCAGCTTCAGCTTTTTGTCGAACATGTTCAGTTTGGACGCCGCCCGGGGCGCTCCGGTTACTGGTTGTTCATGGTCAGGGAGAAGGATGAACACGACGATGATAATCCCGATGACGAGGACGAGCGACCTTCCATGGGCTCTTTGGGATACTGTCCGGCCATGCGCCCGGTATGGCCGTTGACCAGCACCTGATAGACCTTGGGCCCGTAGGTGTACGTCAGCAGCCAGACCGGGACGAGGATGTGCTTGAACGTCCGCGCGGAAAACGTCGGATGGATGACCAGGTTGCGGTACGTATCCCCACGAATCTGCGCTGCGCAGAGCTCCCGGAGCTTCTGGACCATCGGCTCTTCGGATGCCTTTGCCGCATCGAGCAGCACGACCTGATAATGCTCGACCACGAACCCCGAGAGATACGACGTGGCATGGCACGAGCTCGTTGGTCATGAACGGCTCGATCTGCCGCAGCAATCCAAATTACGCCGCGCGTGCCCGGCACAGGCTCGTCGTCGAAGAAATGTTCGAGGACGCCCGACGCGGGTTCCCATCGCACGTGCTGTACCTGGCGCGTCTGGGTGCGGCCCTGGTTGTCACGGTAAGTCTCGGAGGTGTAGTAGTAGTGACCTGCCTCCCCTTCCCACGGACAGACGACCTGCGCATCGAACGTCCAGTACGGAATGTAGACGCCGTGGACGGTGTCGACGAGGGCGCGGGCTTTCAGTCGTCCTGGAGCGAGCCACTTGCTCGTGTACCATCGTCGGATCAGATCGCGGACCGTGACTGGAACCTTGAATGGCAATAGGCTCTGCGGCCGGATTGGCGACTTATTTCCTGATAGTCGACGAGCTCCGGCGAACCGCAGAATTCGCACCGTTGTCCGACGCGAGTGGGATCGAATACCGAGACGGCTTTGCAGCTCCGGCATTGCACCGTGCGGCGTTCCGTCTGCCACCCGCGCAACTCGTCCGGCATCTCGCGAAGCGCGCGCACGAGATCCAGCTCGACGATCTGTCCGGTCGGACTGACGTTGTACGGCGCCTCGGTCTCGCAGAACGGGCAGACGAGCTTCTGTTTGGCCGGGTCCCATTCCGCCTGCGCGCCGCACGCGGGACACGGGTGCTTCGACAGTGCGACACTTCGGAGCTGGCCGGCTCGGTCACTTCGCGAGGTATTCGTCGAGCGCCGATCGCTTGATGCGCCAGGACGTGCCGATCTTCTGCCCGCGAGCTCGCCCGACTCGAGGATCGTCACGACATCGGTTTCAGAGACGCCAAGCGCTTTCGCGGCATCGGCCGGCGACAGAGCTCCGGCAGCGCGCCGGCGGCCGCCGCTGCAGCGCCAGCTTTGGCGCCACGACCGACGCGCCTCCCTGCTGTTGCACGATCTGCTGCGCCATCGCGAGGCCGACCGCCATCTCGGTGGCCACGCCGCCGGCGCCGGCGCCCTTTTCCATTCCCTGCGCCATCTGGAACTTCATGTAATCGTTGAGATTGCCGACCGCGGCCATGCTCGACCGCTTGTCGATCGCCTCCTCCACTTCCGGCGGCACCGAGACGTTCTCGAGATGAAGCTCGGCATCTCGAGGCCGTACTTCGCCGAGGTCACCGGCTTGATACGGCAGGAACGCCTGCCCATCTCCTGTAGCGGCCCGCCACGTCGAACACCGGAATCTTGCCGTGGCCGGTGCGTCGGTGAAGATGCTGACGATGCGGGACCGCATGGTGTCGGAGAACTCGTCGAGCATGAAGTTTGCCGAACCGGCGACTTTCTTGAGGAACAGCCTCGGATCGACCTGGATACGTAAGTCCCGAAAGCCCGGGCCCGGACGATGCCGAAGTCGTTGTCACGCATCATGATCGGGTTGATCGTGCCCCACTTGTTCCCGGTGAAGACCGCGTGGTGACGTAGTAAACGTCGGCCTTGAAGGGCGAGTTGAAGCCGTACTTCCAGGATTTCAGCTTCGTCAGGACCGGAATGTTGTCGGTCGTGAGCGTGTACTTGCCGGGACCGAACGTGTCGCCGAACTCGCCGAGGTACACGAACTGCACCTGCGCGACTCGCGCACCATCAGCTGGGCGCCGTTCTTGATCGCCTTGTCGTCGTCGGGGAATCGGAACGAGAGCGTGTCGCGCGAGTCATCGGTCCACTCGATGACGTCGATCAGCTCGCCCTTGATGAAATCCATCAGACCCATTGGGTGAACTCCTGTTTTTAGTCGGCCAGTCTGTTAGTTTCTCGCTGTCGCTGGGTCGTTGGGCGGCCCGTCAGTCGGGTTATTCTATCAACCCGTGACCTCATCGGCCGAGAGCCTGCATTGCCCGAATTGCGGTGGCCCGGGCGGCGCCCGGAGACGTGGCTGGCAGGTACTGTCACGCCGAGCTGGCGACCCGGAGCTGTCCCAAATGCTTCGCCCTGATGTTCGACGGCGCCATCTATTGCCCGAAATGCGGGGCGAAACGCGCCCGGTCGACGGGAGGCCCCCAGACCGCACCCGGCCCTGCCTGCAAGGGGAAGATGCGGCAGGTGCAGGTCGGCCAGGCGGCGCTGCTCGAATGCGACAAGTGCGGGGGGATCTGGGTGGACGCCGACACCTTCGAGCATCTGTGTGCGGACAGCGAAGCCCAGGCTGGCGTTCTTCACCGTTGGCCGGAGACGCCGCAGCGTCGCGTCGACACCGTCGTTCGGTACCGCCCGTGCGTCTCCTGCGGGGCGATGATGAACCGGATCAACTTCGGCAAGCTCTCTGGCACCGTCGTCGACGTGTGCAAGGGACATGGCACGTTCCTCGACAGCGGAGAGCTCCATCAGATCGTGGCCTTCATTCGCGACGGCGGGCTCGAGCGCGCGCGGCGGCGTCAACTGGAGGATCTGAAGGAGGAAGAAGGCCGCCTTCGCGGCTTGCAACAGACGGCCATCCGCGAATCCACCCCGACCGATATGTCGGGGTGGGATCTGGTGGACGGATCAGACGTCGTCGGGCTGCTGCGTCACCTGTTCGATCACTCTTAGTAATAGTTAGTTCTTCCTTGGGCGCCCTTAGTGGTTCTTGGTGGTCTGGTGATTCGAATCACGACCAACCTCACGATCACCAGGGCTACGAAATAACGTTATCATTCCGGCTCGCTCGGGACGAAGTTCAGCGCGACGCCGTTGATGCAGTAGCGCTCATTGCGTCGGGGGCGGACCGTCGAGAAAGACGTGACCGAGATGTCCGCCGCAGCGCGCGCAATGCACTTCTGTTCGCGACATGCCATACGAGCGATCTTCGGTGGTCTCGGTCGAGCCCGCTTTCGGCGCGAAGAAACTGGGCGATCCGGTGCCCGAGTTGAACTTCGTTTCGTTGGTGAAGAGCTCCTGCCCGCAGCCGCGCAAGTAGAACGTGCCCGGGCGCTTCTCGGTGTTGAGCGCGCAGCTGCCCGGACGCTCCGTCGCGTGCTGGCGCAACACCTGGGACTGCTCGGGCGTGAGGATGCTCTTCCACTCTTCGTCGGTCTTGGTTACGGCGAATTCGGCCATATCTCAGTATCTCAGAAAGCGGCTATTTCCTGTGGAGCGCCTTCTTGATGCCCAACTCCGAATTGGGATCTTCGCGCGGCCCTCTGATCCTGATTGGAATGACGGCGCCCCTTGCCGTCCTGGAAGATCGGATCGACGGCTTCAGGAGGAGGCCTTTGACCCGCCGCCCGCCGCCGCCGAGAGGGTCGCGTCCATCGCGACCGTCCCCGTGAAGTCGAGCTGCCCTCCGCGCACCCCGTAGCCCCCGGTGACCGTCACGACCGCGCCCGGCACGTCGAACGTCAGCGGACGGAAGAGCACTATCCCGTCGCGGAGCGTGAACCGGCCCCGCATCTCCGACTGAATCTGTTCGACGCCTTTCGATGGAGGCTCGTCGCTCTTTCCCTGAGCGCGCCGGCTCAGCGCGGTGAACTTCCGCTGCACGTCCCGGTCGGTGAACCGGGCGTTCTCGAGCGCGAAGCGGCCGTCGAGCTGCAGGCGATCGATCACCTTGGCTTCGCCCGGCGGCATCACAGCATCGCCTGCAGCGCGATCGCGCCGATCATCACCGGATTCTTGGTCTTGACGGCGAGCTTCAGCACTCTTCGAGCCGTGCCGTCGATCATCTTCACGTCCAGCTTGACCGTGCGCCCCTTCACGCCCGGCTTCTGACTCCACTCGCGCCGTCGGCTTCGGTGCAGCTTGCGTCGACCTGCTTCAGGTAGGTATTGCCGTTGGTGCCGTCCACGACCGCGTGGAAGGTGGTGTCAGCGGCATCGGCGTGCCGCTGACGTCGATGCTGAAATCGGGCGTCGTCGTCGTGCCCTTCACGTCGATCTCTTCGAGATGCCCGGAGAACTCGCCGAGCGACTTCAGGATGCCGCCGATGCCCTTGATCGTTTCGGGTCGGCGTTCTTGAACTCGTACTTGCCGTTGAGCGGCGTCAGCCCCGGAGCTTTGACCGCCAGGGTCCGAACGTGCCCGTCGCCTGAATCTGCCCGTCGGAAGGGGATTGGTCAGCGTCGCGATGAACGGCATCGCCCGGTTGAAACCGACCGCTCGAGCTTCAGTCGTGGATCGCGAAGACCTTCGGCGCTTTACGGGCTCTCGGGGGACGATGATGAGCTGCGTCCTTCGCTTCGACGGACTCGATGAGGACGGGCCCGGGGTTCGTCGCAGACCGGATTTCTCCTTGCCGGCTTCGTTGTCGTCCGGGTCGGGCGGGATGGTGATGCGCAGCCCCGAGACGACCGAGGTGAATCCGGCGCGGCCGCAGGAGGCCGAACAGGCCGGCGGAGACCTCGAAGTGCCGGACCTCGATGAGGGGACGTTCTTGCGGCCTCTTCAGCCGCACTTTGAGGTTGTCGCCGTGATCCGCAGCAGCGGAAAGGTCTTGACCTCGAAATTCCGAGCTCGACGTCGGCGTCGAGCTTGTCGTTCAGCGCCTCCACCAGCTTCTTTGAGGATCGGGCGCGCGATACCAGCAGGGCGATCCACAGCCCGACGAGGGGGCCCCCGACGATGCCGATGAACCACCGGGCGGCCTCATCAGGCGCGGCTTGAACACGACTTGCTTCCACTTGCAACCGGCAACTCGCGGGCCCACGGTTCAGTTACGATAGGCGCCCGATGAATCGCCCCTGCTGATACTAGCCCTTGTTTGCTCGTCGCTTCCCACCTCCCAGTCAGCGCCCGGCGCGCCGGCCGATCTGGACGCCTGGGTGCAGCGGGCCATGACAGCGTTCGAGGTGCCCGGCATCTCGCTCGCCGTCGTCAAGGACGGCCGGGTCGTCGTCGCCAAGGGCTACGGCGTGCGCAAGCTGGGCGCGCCGAGCCGGTGGACGCCCGGACGCTCTTCGGCATCGCGTCCAACACCAAGGTCTTCACCGCGACCGCGCTCGGCATCCTGGTTGACGAAGGGAAGGTCCGGTGGGACGCGCCGGTCATCGACTACCTGCCGTGGTTCCAGATGTCGGACCCCTACGTCACGCGCGAGATGACGGTCCGGGACCTGCTGGTGCACCGGAGCGGCCTCGGGCTCGGCGCCGGCGATCTGCTGTGGTGGCCGGCCTCGACCTACAACCGCAAGGAGATCGCGCAGCGGCTCCGCTATCTTCCGCTGGCGACCAGCTTCCGCAGCGCCTACGCCTACGACAACGTCCTCTATCTCGTCGCCGGTGAAGTCATCGAGGCGGTGAGCGGGCAGTCGTGGGAGGACTTCGTCCAGTCGGCGATCCTCGCGAAGGTGGGCATGACGACGAGCAACGTGCGCCACTCCGACGCGACAAAGGCGGGAACGTCGCGACGCCGCATGCGCCCGTCGACGGCAAGGTCCGGCCGATCGCTCCGTTCGACAGCGACAACACCAATCCCGCCGGCGGCATCAACTCCAACGCCGACGACATGGCGAAGTGGCTGCTCGTGCAGCTCGCCGAGGGACAGCTCGCCGACGGCCACGCGCTCATCAAGCCGGCGACCGCGCGTCAGTTGAGCACGCTGGTCACGCCGATCCCGATCGGCGAGGGCGCGCCGGAGCTGAACGATCTGCGTCCGAACTTCACCGGCTACGGCCTCGGCCTCGGCGTCCGCGACTACCGCGGCCACAAGCTGCTGACCCACACCGGCGGGCTGCCCGGCTACGTCTCGAAGGTGGCGATGATTCCGGACGCGCGCCTCGGCATCGCGATCCTGACCAACCAGGAATCGACCGCGGCGTTCGAGGCGATCGCGGATCACATCATGGACGCTATCTCGGCGCGCAGACCTCGGACTGGATCGCCGCCTACCAGGCGATCGAGAAGCGCGCCGCGGCCGCGGCCGCATCGACGATGCAGTCCGCCGACGCCGCGCGCGACGCGGCTCGAAGCCGTCGCTGCCGCTCGCAGTCTACGCCGGCCGTATCGCGACGCCTGGTACGGCGACATGACCATCGCGGCGGCGGGCGGCGGGCTCGACGATCAAGTTCGACCGACGCCGCTTCTCACGGGAACGCTCGAGCACTGGCAGCACGACACGTTCGTGGCGCGCTGGACCGATCGCGAGCTGCGCGCCGACGCGTTCGTCACCTTCGCGCTGACGCCGGACGGACGATCGACACCGTGAAGATGCGCGCGGTCTCGCCCGACACCGACTTCAGCTTCGACTTCCAGGATCTGCTGCTGCGCCGGTGAAGTAGCGATCACGGCTGATCGCGCATCAGGCACTCGGGCATCTAGCGTCTCGGGGATGTCTGCGATGTGCTTCCACTTCCCTGGTGGAAACGCGCGCCCGCGCCGAGAAGCACGCAGCGCGGGTGAAGTGGCCGAGCACGATCGCCAGCCAGATCCCTGACGCCTGGAGCTGGCCGGCCGCCTGAGGTAGAAGCAGAGCCCGAGCGGGACGCGATCTGCGCGACGAGCGTGATGAAGAGCGGGCTCTTGGTGTCGCCGGTGCCCTGCAGTCCGCCGGTGTAGGTCAGCGCGACGGTGATGAAGAGACCCGACACGCTCAGGTAGCGCAGCAGCTGCCGTCCGATCAGCACGACCGTCGGATCCGTCGAGGCCGAAGAACGCGAGCAGCTGATCGGAGAAGAGCAGGAAGATCACGCCGATCGTGCCGGCGATCATCAGGCCGAAGCGCGCCGCCACCTGCACCGCCTGCACGCTGCGCTCGGGACGTCCGGCGCCGAGATTCTGCCCGGCGATCGCCGCCGCCGCGCCCATCAGCCCGACCGACGTCCACGTGATGAACGAGAAGAGCTCGGTGTAGCAGACCGCGTACGCCGCCTGCGCCTCGGCGCTGTACGGCAGCGATCCCATGAACCGGAGCAGCAGCACGCCGGCGACGTTCATCGCGACGCCCTGCACGCCGGCCGGCAGCCCGAATCGGAACAGCGCGCGGATGATGCGTCCAGTCGGGCCGCCGCGGCACGCCTCGTGAAGCTCACGACGACGCGGCCGGTCGCCATCAGCCAGATGCCCACGCCCGATGCGATGGTCGAGGCGATCGAGGTGCCGAGCGCCGCGCCCTGCGCGCCGAACCCGGGAATCGGCCCCCAGCCCGCGGATCAGCACCATGTTCAGCGCGACGTTCAGCCCGACGATCCACATCCCGATGCGCAGGCCGGTCCGCGCGTCGCCGGCCGCGCGCAGCGCGCCGGCGATCATGAAGTAGAGCAGCTGCCCGAGGCTGCACACGAACATCGTCCGCAGATACGGCAGCGCCGCCGCGCGGACCTCCGGCGACGCGTGCACCAGTCGAGCAGCCGAGGGGGAGACGACGTAGCCGAGCGGCGCGAGCACGCCGAGCGCCGAGGACGACCGCGGTCAGGAACGCCTGGTAGACGACGCGGTTGACCTTGTCGGGCTCGTTCGCGCCGGCGTAGCGCGCGACGAGCACGCCCATGCCGGTGAAGAGCGACGAGATGAAGACGACGACGACGAGGAAGATCTGCCAGCCGACGCCGATCGCGGCGTTGCCGGTGAAGCCGACGTAGTGGCCGACCATCACGTGATCGACGATGCCCTGGAGGCCGCCGATCATGTTCTGGATCACGGTGGGCCACGCCAGGCGCCACACGGCGCGCGCGATGGGCCCTTCGACGATCGAGCGATCGAGTCGAGTTCGTTGAAGCGGCGGGGCTATGGGATTGATCCGGACCGATCGACGATCTACCGTCCTGCCACGCGGCGTTCCCGCTGATTGCCGAACGTATCGCACTGCGTCGGATCGCCGCTGTCGAAGCCGCGCTTGAACCAGGTCATGCGCTGCTCGGAGGTGCCGTGGGTGAATTTCTCCGGCATCACGCGGCCGGTGCCGAGCTTCTGCAGGCGATCGTCGCCGATCGCGGCGGCGGCGCGCAGCGCTTCCTCGAGATCGCCCGGATCGAGCTCGACTTCTCCCTTGGCCGCGCGGCCGGGCTGGGCGGCCTCGTGGCCCCACACGCCGGCGTAGCAGTCGGCCTGGAGCTCGAGCCGCACCGACAGCGCGTTCACGTTGCGCGGATCCGCCTGCTGCTGCTCGCGGACGCGCGCTTCGGTGCCGGTCAGCTTCTGGACGTGGTGGCCGAACTCGTGCGCGAGCACGTAGGCCTGGGCGAAATCGCCGGGCGCGCCGAAGCGGCGCTGCAGCTCGTCGAAGAAGCTGAGGTCGAGGTAGACCTTTTGCGTCGCCGGGACAGTAGAACGGGCCCGCTGACCGCGCCGGCGTACCCGCATGCCGACTGGATCGAGTCGCGGAACAACGTGACCTTGGTGGGCTGGTAGCGGCTGCCGAGCTTCTCGCTCCAGGTCTGCTGCACGTCGCGCGCGACGGCGTCGACCATGTCGACCATCTTCTCTTCAGTCGGCGAGGCGTTGCACCTTGCCCGGACGTCCCGACCGCGGTCGGCTGGGGCGAGCCGCCGCCGCCGCCGAGCATGGAGAAGAAGTCCACGCCGGTGAACATACTGAGCAGCGCGACGACGATGAAACCGCCGATGCCGAGCGGGATCATCGCCCCGCGCCGCCCCCCGACTGCCCTCTCTCGTCGTCGATGTTGCCGCGATCCCAGTACTCCAGCGCATGCGACTCCTCCGCCGGACTCCGCGTTCCAGCACTTCGCTCGTGCCAGCGCGCGGTCAGAGCGCCTAGCTGCGGTTTCAAGCACCCGCTTCACGTCGCCATGCGCCAGCACGACCGCCGGCTGGCGCTGGAGCGCCTCGAAATAGCGTCGCGCGAAGTCGGCGCCGGTTTCGGACGGAATGAGCAGCCGATCGACCTGCTCGAACAGCGCGCGCGCGTCCGATTCGGTCGCCTTCGCCTCGGGCGCGGTCATCTCGTCGATCCGGACGATCAGCCCGGAGAGCTGCTGGAGCCAGGCGAACCACGGATCGCCGATCACCAGCTGCAGCAGCGCGCCGGTCGACGGAATCGCGCCCGCGATCCATTTCGTAGGCGACCTTGGCGTCGTCGAGCAGCGCCTTGTGGAGCGCGAGCAGGCGCGAGGCGGAGATCGGCGAGCCGCGCGCGCGTCGCCGCCGACAGCGGCGCGGGCTCGGATCCGGTCGCGCGGCTTCGGATGCGGCGCGCCTCTTCGAGCAGCGCGTCGACGTCGAGCCGCTCGGTCGTCATCTGGATCGAGCCGTCCGCGGCGCGCGGCCACTGGTCCTTCGGGCGATCCCAGTACAGCTCCAGCCCGTTGCCGTCCGGGATCGCGCAGGTAGAGCGCTTCGCTGACGCCGTGATCCGAGGCGCCGTCGAGCGGCATGTGCGCGTCGACCAGGCGGCGCAGCGCGTCGGCGAGCGCCGCGCGATCGGGATAGCGGATCGCCGCGTGATACAGGCCCGTCGCTGGCGGCGGCGGGGCGCCGTTGCGGCTCTCCCAGGTGTTCAGGCCGATGTGGTGGTGATAGCCGCCGGCGCTGAGGAACGCGGCCGACGGGCCGATGCGGGCGGTCACCTCGAACCCGAGCACGCCCTGGTAGAACGCGAGCGCGCGGTCGAGGTCGGCGACTTTCAGGTGGACGTGCCCGATGTCGACGCGTGGATCGATGGGGTCGGCCATGCCCCATCATCGCGCCAGCAGGTGCGTCAGCGTGCAAGCCGCCGGCATGCCAGAGAATACGGCGCCAGTGAGGCGCGTGATTGCTGGCAGCGGCCGCGCTGCCGTGCGCGTCGGTGCCGCCACGGCAGAGTCGACCCGCGCCCCCAGGCTGGCCGGCCGTGGCGAGGGGTATCAAAGCGCCCGGCCAGGGGGGGATCCTGGGCAGCAGCCTGATGATCGTCCGCGACGGGCAATCGTCGCCCGCCAGAACGAGGGGTCGCAGAATCGCGACCGCGGCGAGCCGGTGACCAACGACACCATCTATCACTGGGCGTCGATTACGAAGACATTCACCGGCATCGCGATCATGCAGCTGCGCGATCGCGGCCTGCTCTCGCTCGACGACCCGGTCGTCAAGTACGTGCCGGAGCTGCGGCTCGCGCACAATCCGTTCGGCGACATCGTCCAGGTGAAGATCCGGCACCTGATGTCGCACAGCGCGGGCTTCCGCGCCTCGACCTGGCCGTGGGGCGGCGACCAGCCGTGGCACCCGTTCGAGCCGACGTCCTGGGAGCAGCTGGTCGCGATGCTGCCGTACACCGACGTGCAGTTCGCGCCGGGATCGAAGTACAGCTACTCGAACCCCGGCGTGATCTTCCTCGGGCGCATCATCCAGCTGCTGTCCGGCGACGACTACGAGGTCTACGTCACCAAGAACATCCTGATGCCGCTCGGGATGCGCAGCACGTTCTTCGATCGCGCGCCGTACTACCTGCTGCCGCACCGCTCGCACAGCTACTTTCGCGATGAGGCCGGACTGCGCGAGGCGCGCTTCGACTTCGACACCGGCATCACGGTCTCGAACGGCGGCCTGAACTCGCCGTTCGACGACATGGCGAAATACCTCTCATTCCTGATCGGCGATCCGAAGCGCGCCGATTACGAGGTCGTGCTCAAGCGCGCCGTCGCTCGAAGAAATGTGGACGCCGCAGATCCGCGCGATCGAGGGGGAAGGCGTCAACGGCAGCGACTCGCAGGCTGCGCTGTCGTTCTTCGTCGAGCGCCACAACGGCGTGGAGCTCGATCGGCCACAGCGGCGACCAGAACGGCTTCATCTCGCACCTGTACCTGCACCGTCCTCCCGCGACGGCATAGCTCATCTCGATGAACACCGACACGACGCCGTCGAAGGATGGGTCGCGGCTGGGCAGCCGCGAGGTCGACGCGGCGGTCCGCGAACTGATGCTCAAGCACATCATCAGGTTAGGAAGGCCGCGGCCGAAAGCCGAAACCGCCGGTCGTAAGAGCCATCGACGCTGTGGTCACGCGGGCGTCCTGGCACATCCGTCCGGACTTCGCGTTCTCGCACAGCTCAGTACGAGGCACCGTCAGCTCCACGGCCACGTTACCGTCAGCAGGCTCCGCGTGTGCGGTTGTCAACGGCGGTCCTCTCACCCGCAGACTGGCTGCGACAGGACGAACGGCGACACAGAAACTCGCGCAACAGGTTGGCGGCGACGCGCGCGCGGTACTGCGCGGTCGATCGGATGTCGTCGATCGGCGCGATCTCCGACGCGAGCGCCGCCGGCGCGGCCGCGATCGTGGCCGCGTCGAGCGGCCTGCCGCGCAGCGCCTCTTCGGCGCCGGTGGCGCGGACGACGGTCGGGGCGACGCTGCCGAGCGCGATCCGCACGTCCTCGACGACCGATCGCCGTCCATCAGGATCGATCCGGCGAAGCAGACCTTCGAGATCGCCTGCGCGCGGCGCGTGCCGACCTTCCGGTAGTAGTCGCGCCAGCCGCGGTCGGCGGTCGACGCGGCGAGGCAGCGAGGATCACGCGGGCGATGAGCTCGCCCGGCGCGAGGTCCATCTTCTTGTAGCCGCGGTGGAACGCCGCGTAGGGCACGCGGCGCGTGCCGCTCGACGAGACGAGCTCGAGCTCCGCGTCGTAGACGAGCAGCGCGGGCGGTGTGTCGGCCGCCGGCGACGCGTTGGCGATGTTGCCGCCGATCGTGCCGCGGTTCTGCGTGGCGAGGCCGCCGGTTTCGCGCGGCCGCGGCACCAGCATCGGGAAACCGCGCGTCGACAGCCGCCGACGTGCGGATCGCGGTGTAGGTGGTCGAGCGCGCCGATCGACACGTCCGCCGGCTGTCCGCGGTCCGTCGATGCCGCGCAGCTCCCGGCAGTGCGCACAGGCTGACGTAGCGGCCCGGCGGCAGGTGCCCCGCTTCGAGCACCACCATCAGATCGGTCCCGCCGGCGAACGGCCGCGCGCCGGGATGCCGCGCGAGATCGTCGAGCGCCGCGGCCAGCGACGCCGGGGTCACAGCTCGTAGCGATCGAGGACGCGGAATCATCGCGAGCGCTCGCGCGCGCGCGTGCAGCACGGACGCGAAGATGCGCATGTAGCCGGTGCAGCGGCACAGGTTGCCGGCGAGCGCGACGCGCACGTCCTCCTCGGTCGGATCCGGGTTCCGCGACAGCAGCTCGACGCGCCGCCAGCACCATCCCCGGCGTGCAGATGCCGCACTGCGCGCCGCCGCACTCGAGGAACGATTCCTGGATCGGCGTGCAGCGCGCCGTCGGTCGGCGACGCCTTCGATGGTCGTGATCGACGCGCCCTCGGCCTGCGCCAGCGGCGTCAGGCAGCTGTTGACGAGCACGCCGTCGAGCAGCACGCGCGCAGGCGCCGCACTCCCCTTCGCCGCAGCCTTCCTTGGTGCCGGTGAGCCCCGATCGCGCGCAGCGCGTCGAGCAGCCGCGCCATCGGATGCCCTTCGAGGACGGCGGCCGGCCGTTGACGCGTGCAGGTGACGCGCGCGGATGCGGCGTCAGCCACGCGCGGCCTCCATCAGCGTCCATCAGGCGCTCGGGCGTCAGCGGCAGCCGCGTCACGTCGACGCCGGTGGCGTGCGCGACCGCGTTGAAGATCGCCGGCGCGGGGCCGTCCATCGGCAGCTCGCCGATGCCCTTTGCGCCGGCCGGGCCCGTAGCGGATACGGCACCTCTTCGAAGAACGACGCGGATCGGCGGCAGGTCCATCGACGTCGGCATGATGTAGTTGGTCATCTGCGCGTTGATCATCCGGCCGTCGCGCCAGACCACGTCTTCGTAGAGCGCCCAGCCGATCGCCCTGCGCGACGCCGCCTTCGATCTGGCCGGCCGCGAGCGTCGGATTGATCACGCTTGCCAACTTCCTGCACCGCGACGAAGTCGTCGACGCGCGTTTCCCAGGTCGTCGTGTCGACCGACACTTCCGCGACGTAGACCGCCCACGCCATACGTGCCGTAGGCGTCGCCCATGTACTTCTCGTCGTCCCACTAGCCCCGGCGGCGGCTGGTACTGGCTCGTGCGCGCAGCGGCCCGAACGCCTCGACGTAGCGCCTGCACGCGGTCTGGAACTCCGCGCGCGTGTACGACGCCGGCAGGTAGCCGGCGTCGATCAGCGCGTGCTTGACGCCGAGCGCGGCGGTCTCGACCAGCTTGCCGACGACCATGCACGTGCGCGACGCCACGGTCGGCCCGCTGTCGGGCACGACGCGCGGTGTCCGGCTGCGCGACCTCGATGTCGTCGCAGTCGATGCCCGAGCGCCTCGGCGGCGATCTGCGAAAAGATCGTGTTGGTGCCCTGGCCGATCTCGGTGCTCGCGGCGAGCACGCGCACGCGTGCCGTCCGGCGTGCGCCTCGACGGCGACGACCGACGCCAGGTGGACCTCGCCCGATCCGGTGAAGCCGGCGCCGTGCATGAACGTCGCGAAGCCATGCCTTTCTTCACGCGGCGCGTCCCGGGTTCGTCGCGCGCGAATCGCCGCGCGCTTCTGCGTGGTAGTCCGACAGCGCCAGCGCGCGATCGAGCAGCGCGCGCCATGTCGACCGGCTCGCGAGATCGTCTGGCCGACGGCGCAGCGTGTCGCCCGGACGTGATGAAATTGCGGCGGCGGAATTCGTCGGGCGCCAGGCCGACGGCGCGCGGCGACCTTGTCCATGTGCCGCTCGAGCGCGAAGATGCTCTGCGGCGCGCCGAAGCCGCGGAACGCGCCGTGCGGCGGCACGTTGGTCGCGACCGCGCGGCCGCGCACGCGCACGTTCGGGCAGCAGTACGGACCCGCCGCGTGGATCGTGCCGCGCGACAGCACGACCGGCGACAGCGTGCAGTACGCGCCGCCGTCGATCGACGAAGTCGATGTCCATCGCGACCAGCCGCCCGTCGCGCGTCGACCGCGGTGCGATGCCGCGTCCGCGACGGATGGCGCTTGGTCGTCGCCGCCATGTCCTCGGCGCGGTCGTAGATCATCTTCACCGGCCGGCCCGCCTTCCACGCGAGCAGCGCGGCGTGCCCGGCGATCATCGACGGGATACTCCTCCTTGCCGCCGAACCCGCCGCCGGTCTCCATCTGCACGACGCGGATGCGCTCCGGCGGCAGGTCGAACAGCGCCGCGAGCGCCTTGTGGATGTAGTACGGGCACTGCATCGAGCCCCACACCGTGACGCCGTGCGTCGGCATCGGCCACCGCGATCATGCCGTTGCGGCTCGATGTAGAGCTGCTCCTGCGCGCCGGTCTCGTACTCGCCCTCGACGACGATCGCGGCGCGCCGGCGAACGCGGCGTCGACGTCGCCCTTGGCACCGGGTAGCTCTTGAAGATGTTGTCGGCGCCCCAGATGATCTCGCGGCCCGCGAGCGAGTCGTCGATCGTGAGCACCGCCGGCAGCGGCTCGATGTCGATCGTCGACGTGCCGCCGCGCTTCGTCGGCGCGCGCGCGATCGGGATGCGCGAGCAGCACGACCGGCTCTTCGGGTGATTGACGACGTCGTCGGCGAGGTACGGCTGATCGTCGAGGATCAGCTCGACGGGTTCGGCGCCGGGAATGTCGGCGGCGGTGACGATGGTGAACTCGTCCCAGGGGATCGCCGGGATCGAAGCGGATGTCCGTGATGCGCCCGCGCGCGACCGGGCTGCGCACGGTGACGCCGTGCAGCATCCCCGGCCGGCGACACGTCGTCGACGTACAGCGCCTGGCCGGTGACCTTCGCGCGGCCTTCCTTGCGGCGGGTCGATCGGCCGATGAACGAGACGTCCACTGGTTGGATCTTCGTGCAGCCCGCCTCCGCCCGCTCATCGAACGTCAGGCGCGGCGGACGACCGACTGCGCGCCAGCCCGCGACAATAGCGGCCAGCGGCAATCGTACCGGCTTCCATAGGTGGCGGTCGGGAAATGATTGCTGACCATGATCAGGCACCGCCGGCACGACCATGAAGGTGTTGTGCTTCGAGCGCTGCTTCGCGCAGGTCGTGCCGGGATGGCGTCGGGCTCCTGGCCCGCGGCGATCGCCTTCACCATGCGCTCCTGGCCCGGGATGATGCGGTTCCAGACGTTGACGTTCATGAGCGTGCCGAGCAGCGCGCCCATGTGCATCCAGGCCGCGCGCCCGCTCATCACCTGCCCGAGAAGGCGTAAGCCGGCGCCGATGATCAGCGACGAACCCCACCGACGCCGAACGCGAGCCTCGTGGCCTGGCGAGCGGCGTGCGCGACCAGCAGGTCGTAGATCGGTCCAGCCGACGATCAGCGATGCCGACGCCGATCATGCCCGGCGGCGAGCGGGCTGACTTTCGGATCGATCGGATCGACCATCAGCCCGCCGTGATAGTAGACGAGGTTCAGCAGCATGAAGCCGCTGAGGCAACGTGACGAGCGCCTCGCAGCGGAACCAGTGCACCTCGCCGGGCGGCAACGCCCAGCGTCTTCTGCTTGACGACGGTGTAGAAGCCGCCGCTGTGCACCATCCAGACGCCGGCTTGCCGCTGCGCGCGGCGCATCTGGCCGTCGAGCCACGTGAAGTAGTAGGTGGAGCCGACCCACAGGATCGCGGAGAACACGTGCGCCCATCGGACGATCGAGGTTCAGCCCACTCAGAGACGGTGTACGGCACGATCAGCTCCCGCGATAGGTCGAGTAGCCGTAAGGGCTGACGAGGAGCGGCACGTGATAGTGCGAGGCCGGGTCGCGTCACGTTGAACTCGACGTTGACGATCGAATAGAACGAGGTCCACGCCCTCGGCCGCCGAAAGTACGACGCCGACGTCGAATCTCAGGCGAGTAGATGCCGGCATCGGCGCGCCCCTGGATCAGCGGAACGCGCCACTCGGCCGTCTGAGCCCGGTCGTCGATCTGGCCGACCTCGAGCCACGAGTCGTCGCCCTGCCGCGCAAGCAACGCGAACGTCGACGGCCGCGGCCGGGACGGCCAATCGAGGTGTCGAGGACGTGCGTCGAGATCGTCATCCGAGCAGCTTCTCCAGTCGAAGCTTCGTGATCCGCCGTTGCTCGGCGGCGGCGACGCGCCAGCTCCTGTGCTCGGATCGTTCTTCAGCCGATCGCGTAGCTGCGCAGAGGATCTCGGTCGGCGGTTTTTCCCTCCGCGCTGACGATGAACACGTGACCGAAGCGCGCTTCGTATTCGCGATTCGCCTGGGCGAGCGCGTCGAGCTGACCCGCTGCGGTGCGTTCGCCACTGCTGACTTGTTCGCTCGCCGATGCCGTCTGCGCTGCCGCCGACTGGGCACGCTCCGCCGTGCGCTCGCCAATGCGAGGATGGTGGCGGAAAGCTTCGAGCCAGTCCTCGCGTCCAAGACCGGTCGGCTGCCTTGTCCGCTGCCGACAATCACCGCAGCCGGCCGTCTCGTACGGACGCGCGGCGGCCATCTTCTCGATCCACTGCCGGTGCGGCGGAGTAATCCGCGAGCACGCGACGGACGTCGCGATCGTCGAGGCTGTTCGAGAAAGCGCAGGGCCGCGCGCCGTCGTCCGTCTCGCGGTCGGGACGCCGAAGATGCGCAGGCGGCTGACGCCGCCGTCCGGATGGATGTTCAGCCGCACGTGCGACGCGATCGGTGCCTGGGCGTCACCTCGGACTCGAACACGTGCACGTGATCGGGCTGCAGGAGCGTGCGCGCGAACGAGCGGCTTCCAGTGGCCGATCACGGTCGACGTGAGATCGGCCGACACGCTGCCGGCCAGCTCCTCGACGACGGCGGCTTCGATGTCGCAGCTTTCGGGATAGTTCCCCTTGAAGTGCGTGGTATCGAGTCTCGACCCGCGTGATCGCGGCGTCGGTCGCCAGACGGATCACCACCGAATCGTGGCCGGGGCCTCGCCGCCGCTTGGTTTCCCAGCCGTCACCGGTGTTGAGCGCCGGGTAGGGCATCAGCATGTTCGCGGGCTCGCTGAAGAAACGATCGCTGACGTCGACGATGTGCGCGCCGTTTACGATGCTCGCCAGATCGATCTCGGCCGAGCGGGCGAGGACACCCGGCCAGTCCGGCATCGCCTCGCCCATGACGCGAAGTCGCGCGACCCCGCCGTCGGGAAAGATGTTGAGCCGGAGGTGCGTGAAGCGGTGCGAGCGCTCGACTGACGAACGAATTCTCCGCGTCCCCCACGCAGCTCGCTCTGGCCCAGCAGAGGCTGCCACACGAGGCGAATCGACGTAGTGCTGGCGCCGACGTCCCCGCACGCGTCCACCGAGCAGTGCGACGGATAGTTCCCGCGAAAGAAGGCCGTGTCGACGACGAGTGGAGCGAATCACGCCCGGGCAGGCCGAGGCGGATGATGCACCAGTCGTGACCCGGCGTCCGCCGTCGGCGGGTCTCCCACCCGTCCATCCACTTGCCGCGGTCGGTGTACTTGTCGGGCATGGAGACGGCCGGCTGCGGGCTTCAGCAGGTTCTCTTTCGGGGCGAAGAACTCGTCATTGGCGGCCAGGACAGCCCCGCCGAGCCGTTCCGACCCGAGATCGACCAGGGACGCCAGTCTCGACATGTCGCCCGGGAACTATACTCTGGCCGCAGATCTCGGCAGGCCGGCGGCCGGCACCTCGGAATGGGGTCTGACCCCATCCCGGTGCCCGGGGACGGCGAATTGGGGTCTGACCCCAGGGAAAGAGATGAACCGATGACGCGGCTGCGGTGGGGACTCCTGGGCACGGCGCGGATCAACAGGGCACTGATTCCCGTCCTGCAAGCAGTCGACCGCGCCATTCGCTCGACACGGTGGCCGAGCCGCGCCCTCGATCGCGCGCGGGCGTATGCCGCGGAGTGGAACATCCCGCGGGCGACAGGGTCGTACGAGGCGCTCCTCGCCGACTCCGACCGTAGACGCCATCTACATCTCGCTGCCCAACAGCCTCCACGCCGAGTGGACGGTCCGCGCGCTCGACGCGGGCAAGCACGTGCTCTGCGAGAAGCCCCTCGCGCTCACGGTGGACGACGTGGACCGGATCGTGGAGGCCGCCGGCTCGCTCGGGGACCATCGCGGCCGAGGCGTTCATGTACCGGAGCCACCCGCTGACGGCTGCCGCCGAGTCAGTGGTGCGCGACGGACGCCTCGGCACCGTGCGCCGTGATCCGCGGCGCGTTCACGTTTCCCCTGACGCGCGAGCGCAGACATCCGCCTGGACGCCGCGCTCGGAGGCGGCTCCCTCTGGGACGTCGGGTGTTATCCGGTCAGCTACAGCTGCATGCTGGCCGGCGAGGCGCCGATCGACGTCGCCGGATGGCAGGAGCTCGCGCCAGGCGGTATCGACCTCGGCCTTCACCGGCATGCTGCGCTTCTCGAATGACGTCGTCGCCCAGTTCGACGCCGGCTTCCGCGCCGCCTTCCGCGCGGAAATGGAGATCGTCGGCACCGACGGGCTCTCTTCGCGTCGAACGGGCCTTCAAGGGAGGCCCGGAGAGTCGCCTGCTCCTCACGCGCGGCGACGCGACGGCCACCGTGCCGTTCGAGCCTGACGCGTCCTACACCGGTGAGGTCGACGACTTCGCCGCGGCTGCCCTCGATGGGCAACCGCAGCGCGTTACGCTCGCCGAATCGCGACGCACCGTCGACGTCATCTGCAGGCTCTATCGATCCGCAGCGCGCTACGGGCACACGGACGCGAGCACGCGGAAGGACTTCACGCCCAGATAGGGCAGCCCTTTCAAATCGCCGGACACTTCCGACTTGCTCTCGGTCTTGCCAGCTGGTGCCTTCGGCCTTGGTCTCGACCTTCAACTTCCCCTTGCCCTGGTCCGCTGCCTTGCCGGTGATCTCGACGCGCTCGCCTACATGCTTGTGGATGTCGTCCAGATCGTTGTCGTCGGTTGTTGCCGCAAGCAGGTAGCTGCCGCGGGCGCCATCCTTGCCGGCAACGTTCGTCAGCATGAACCCGCCGTCAGCATTTCGCTCGATGCATCCCGTCACCGTCGTCGATTTGCCGTCGTCAACCTTCACCTTGGTCTTGGATTTCTGATCCACGTCCTGCGCGATCGCAATCCCGGACGCCAGCACGAGGGCCAGTGCCGTATAGCAGAGTCTCATGTTCACATGCCTCCACATCGACCTGATGCACACCTGGCGCCAACGTGGGATGTGGACAACGTCTTGCTTACGTCTGGAGGAGCCGTGAATGGCTGATGGGAGTGATCACGTGGCCGAGGTACTACTGGAGTTCGGCGAGCCTGTCATCTCGGAGGATGGCCGGGCTTTCGTCGCTCGTGCATGCGGCAGCGAAATGGCCGGCGGCCTGTGGCAAGGGTGGATCGAGTTCGTACCTGTGGAAGGCGGACGAGCCGCTGCGCTCGGCTCGCGCGACGACGCAGCCAAACCGTCAGGACACGCTCTATTGGGCAACTGGCCTCACACCGGTGTATCTCGACGGTGCACTGAAACGGACGCTGCGCCCGGCGGTGAAACCGGTCGTCACCGAGCGAGCCGCAGTTCCCTTCTTCGACGGCCCGGCGGGAGACGAGCCTCCGCGGGCGAACGGCGTCAGCGTGCTCAATCCGTTTTCGGTTTATCGCAAAGGAGAGCACGTGCTCCGCAGTCAGCTTGGCGCGCTCTCCGCCTGGCATCTGGTAAACATCATTAACACCTATGCCTTGAGCGAGGAAAGCCTGGTGGCGCTGAACGCCACACCATGGACGTGCTCACCGAAATCATCGTGGACGGCGTGCGCCGATCGGCGAGCTACCGAACGTTGAGGGGCGCTCCCCACCGATCTCGTCCCAGCGCGCTTGTGTGTCCAGCCGCGGCAACGGTATCCTGCCGCGATGAAACTCAACAAGACGTGTGCGGCGCTGGCCGGCCTGGCTCTGGCCGTTGGCGTTCCCCTGGTCGCGCAGGAGCGGGACCGCGCAAGATTCCCGAAATACAAGTGGGACCTCACCGCCATCTATCCATCCGACGATGCCTGGAGGGAGGCGAAGGACAAGCTGGCTGCCGAGATCCCCAGGATGCGGGAGTTCCCCGGGACGCTGGCGTCCTCGCCCGCGGCTCGCGGACGCGCTGGATCTCGCCGCGCAGCCTGCAGCAAGACATGGCGCGGCTCGGCATCTACGCCAGCCTGATGTCCGACCAGGACACGCGCGTCAGCAAGTACCAGGGCATGCAGCAGGAGATGCAGCAGCTCGGCGCGAAGTTCGGCGAGAGGTCGCCTTCATCGAGCCGGAGATCCTGAAGATCGACAAGGCGACGCTCGACAAGTGGATCGCGCAGGAGCCGCGGCTCAAGACCTACACGCTCTACCTCGACGACATCCAGCGGCGCGCGCCGCACACGCTCAGCGACGCCGAAGAACGGCTGCTCGCCGCCTCGTCGCGTCGTCGGCGACCGCGCCGTCGTCGATCTACAACATCTTCTCGAACGCCGACTTCCCGTATCCGTCCGTCACGCTCAGCGACGGCAAGACGGTCAAGCTCGACTCGTCCGCGTTCAGCCTCTATCGCGGCGTGCCCGAACCGCGACGATCGCCAGAAGGTGATGGAGGCGTTCTTCAACACGCTCGGCGAGTACAAGGGCACGTTCGGCACGACGCTGAACGGCCAGGTCCAGTCCAACGAGTTCTACGCGCAGCGCGCGCCACTACGAGACCGCGCTCGACGCGGCGCTCGACGGCGCGAACATCCCGACCTCGGTCTACACGCGCCTGGTGGACGGCGTGAACCAGGGCCTGCCGACGTTCCATCGCTACCTGCAGCTCCGGAAGAAGATGATGAACCTGCCCGACCTGCACTACTACGACCTCTACGCGCCGCTCGTCGCGTCGGCCGATCTCAGCTACACGCCGGAGGAGGCGGAGAAAAACGTCCTCGCGGCGCTCGCGCCGCTCGGCCCCGACTACGTCGCCGCGATCAAGCGCGCGTTCAACGAGCGCTGGATCGACCTGCTGCCGAACGAAGGCAAGAAGTCGGGCGCGTATTCGAACGGCGCCGCCTACGACGTCCACCCGTACATGCTGATCAACTTCAACGGCAAGTACACCGACATGAGCACGGTGGCGCACGAGCTCGGCCACACGATGCAGAGCTACCTGTCGAACAAGACGCAGCCGTTCCCCCTGGCGAACTACCCGATCTTCGTCGCCGAAGTCGCCTCGACGTTCAACGAGGCGCTGCTCATCGACCACATGCTGAAGACGATCAAGGACGACAACACGCGGCTGTCGCTGCTCGGCAACTATCTCGAGAACATCAAGGGCACGGTGTTCCGCCAGACGCAGTTCGCCGAGTTCGAGCTGCGCATCCACGAGATGGCGGAGAAGGGCGAGCCGATCACCGGCGAAGCGCTCGACAAGCTCTACCTCGAGATCACGCAGAAGTACTACGGCCACGACAAGGGCGTCTGCGTCGTGGACGACTACGTCGCGCACGAGTGGGCGTTCATCCCGCACTTCTATCTGAACTTCTACGTCTTCCAGTACGCGACGTCGTTCACCGCGTCGGCCGCGCTGTCGGAGAAGGTGCTCGCCGGCGATCCCGGCGGCGACGAAGCGCTACCTCGACGTTCCTGTCGGCCGGCGGCTCGAAGTATCCGATCGACCTGCTGAAGGACGCCGGCGTCGACATGACGACGGACGAGCCGCTGCAGCTCACGCTGCAGAAGATGAACCGCGTGATGGACGAGATGGAGAAGCTGATCGCGGCTCAGAAGCCGTAAGTAGACCTACAGCTAGCGCACAGCGTCTTCGACTTGTCCTCATACGGCCGCAGGTGCCACTCGAAGAACGCCCACGTCCGGTTCCACGAATCGATCTGCTCGGGCGAGTCCTGCCGCTCGAGCGTCTTCGGTCGACCCGCCGGCTGAACGTGTGGCCGCCGCCGGCCGCGCCCGGCGGCGGATCGACGTAGATCTTCGTCTCGGCGAGATCCGGCTTGCGCGACCGCAGCGCGTCCACGATCTGCTGATCCTCGACGAAGTTCACGTCGGTGTCGTTGGTCGCGACGTGCACGAGGAGCGGCATCTTCAGCTTGTCGACGCTGATAGAGCGGCGATCGCTGGATGTAGTGCGTCAGGCTTCTCGAACGGCAGCCCCTGAATGCGCTTCTGCGTCGCGAAGTCGCGCTGATAGCTCGGGCCCTTGTACGAGAGGCGGAAAACCAGGTTCGTCACCGGCACGATCGCCGCCGCCGCCTTGAACGGCGTCTGGTCGCGGAACACGGAGAACAGCGTGATGTAGCCGCCGTGGCTCCAGCCCATGACGCCGAGGCGATCCGGGTCGACGTGCGGCAGCGTCTTCAGGTAGTCCACCGCGCTCATCACATCGTCGATCTCGTAGCCGCCGTAGTCGATCTCGTTGTGGAAGCGCCTCGCCGTAACCGGTGCTGCCGCGATACTCCGGACAGATGATCACGTAGCCGCGCGCGACGGCTTCCTTGACGAACGGCCACATGCGTGATGCCCCAGTTGCCGTGGACGCCGCCGTGGACCCACACCATCGCGGCATGGCCCTTCGGACCGCGCTTCTCGAGCGGCTCGAACAAATACGCGGGAATGTCGAGATCGCCGATGCGGCTGCGATATGTCACTTTCCTGTAGGCGACGACGCCTTTCGTGACATCTGCGTACCGCCTGTCCACGACGGCCTTGCGATCGACGTCACGCGTGAAGTCATAGCCGGTCGAATGATCCGACGGGTCCGTACTGACATACAGCCGCTCCGCGCGCGCCGGATCCATCTCTGGCGCAGGACGCGGAGGCGCCTGCGTGCGCCTGCACGCGGACACCGATCGTCGCGGTCAGCCATACAGCCGCGAGCGCGGCCATCATTTGAGTCCTCATGTCTGTCTTGTGCCTTGTGCCTTGTGCCTTGTGCCTTCTGCCTTGTACCTTCTACCCTTCCTTCTGCCGCTTCCCGTGGCCGATGTTTTATCACGGCTCTGGCGTTCCCTTTGCATCGTTCGGCCCTATCGTCGCTGGATCGGTGGACCCTGCAAACTTCCTCGAGGGAGATCCGATGTTTCAGCTCACACTGATCGATCACATCCGCTTGAGCTTTGCCGGCGTGCTGAGCGGCCATGACGGCCACGCGGATGTGGCCGCCCGCCTCACGCGATGGGCCTGGTATTCCAAGGTCGCGATGCTGGTGATCCTCGCCCTCTCCGCGGCGGCCACACTGGTCGCACAGCTCGTCGGGGACCCGTTCCGGGTGATGGCATCGGCGAGCGCGGCGCTCGCGTTCGCGGTCTGGGCGATCTACGTCGCGGTCGATCCCGAACCACGGGCGTACGCGCATCGCGCCACCGCCGCGAGGCTCTGGCTACTCTGCGAGAAATATCGGGCGCTGCTGACCGAGATTCACGACGAGCTCCTGGACGTTCCCGCGATGACGGCGCGTCGCGACGCACTCCTGCGGGAGACCGGGCAGGCGTTCGAGCATGCGGCGCCTGCCGATCGACAGACGTCAGAGATCGCCCGGAAGGCGCTGGCCGCCGGACAGAAAGGCCACTACTCCGATCAAGAGATCGATCAGTTCCTGCCGGTGGCGCTCCGCCGCGCGAATTCGCCGGTGTCCTGACTCGTCCAGCTGAGATGTTGACCGGTCCAGTTGGCTGTCCTCAGCAGGAGAAAAGCGCCCGTACCGTGCGAAATTCCTAATGTTTTTACCGGACATCGATGGCATGGGAGTTGATCAATAGGGTGGCAGGGAGAGTACCCATGGCATCCACACGATTGATTACCGGAATGGTTCTCGCGGCCGCGCTGGCCGCCGCCCCGGCCTTTGCGGCAGACACACAGCATCGACAGGGCGGGGATCGCGATCGAGGCCGCCACGAGGCACAGGCTGCGACGCGCGAGCGGGCCGCTCCGCACCCGACTGTTCCGCACTCGGCTGTTCCACCGCACGTTGTCGTGGCACCACGGAACAACGTCGTCGTGGCGCCGCGGTATCAGAGCAACTATCGGAACAACCGCGGGTATCGCAACTACGCCTACGCGCGGCCCTCGTACCGTCCGGGGTACGTCCCGCGGACGGTGTTCGTGCCGCGAGTGATTCGACCGCGCGTCGTCACTGTCGTCCCGTATCGGCCGTACGTGTATCACCCGAGCTTCTCGCTCGGCGTCCTCTACGGCGCGGGCGGTTCGTATCCGTACGGCTACACGCCCCGCGGCTACTACGACCCGATTCCTGGGAGGCCTTACGGTGGGCTTCGCATCACCGGCGCGCCGCGTGATGCGCAGGTGTTCGCGGACGGCTACTACGTCGGAATCGTGAACGACTTCGACGGCGTGTTCCAACACGTCAATCTCGAGGCGGGTCCGCACCACATCGAGATCCAGGAGCCCGGTTACGACCCGATTGCGTTCGACGTTGTCGTGCAGCCTGGACAGACGATCACGTATCGCGCAGATATCTATCAGCAGTAACTTGTCGTTCGGGGTTCGGGGTTCGGGGTTCGAACCTCGAACCTCGAACACTAGAGTCGCCTACGACGCCTTCGCAAGCGACGCCTTCCGCGATCCTTCGATATCCATCTTCCCGTTGACCAGCGCGCCGTCCTCGACACGGATGGTGGGAGCGGCGATGTCCCCTTCGACCGTGGCGGTGGGCCGGAGCTCGATTCGGCGCTCGGCGACGAGCGATCCCTTCACTGCGCCGGCGACGGCAATGCCCGCGGCCGATACGTCCGCGTGCATCTCTCCGCTCTCCTCGAGTGTCACCGTGTAGCCGTCGACGTCGACACGTCCTTCGACCCGGCCCGCGATGCGGATGTCTTCCTTGGCCGACAGCTCTCCCTTGATTACGACAGACGATCCCACGTGCGCGCCGTTGTTCATGAAGCTCTCCTGAAGTTGCTGGTTGTGCCCGCGCGCGTCGCAAGAGATATTCCAGCCGGGAAGCGCGAAATCGCGCGAATTTCGGGTGTGGGCGCTTGCCTGCGCATCCATCCTTGAGGGCGAAATTACGAATTCGGGATCTCTGCTCGAGGTCAGGTGAATTGCTGACCGCCCCTCCAGCCGCCTTCGGCGGGTGGATATTGGCCTACCGGTCCGGAATGTTCGGAAAAGGGAGGAGCACTATGAGAAAAATGTTGCGTCCGCCTGGCCTCGGTCGATGCGTCTGCGCTGCGGCCGTGCTGGCCCTCTCGGTGTCAGCAGCCCAGGCTGATCCGGTCACCGTCACGGGCAGCATCTCGATGAACGTACTCGAGGGTCCCTCGTTCGACCTCGCGGGTCCCGGGTTCAGCGCGAGCGTCTTCTTCAACCCCTTCAACAACGGCTTCGACCTCGTCCCCGACTTCTTCGACTGGTGCGGCCGCGTCGGGAATCACTGCCTGCCGGGCGATTCGCTCAAGATGGGGGGCTCCACAGAGGGCGATGCCTTCATCGGCACGGGCACGGTGACCGCGCAGGGCACCACGTTCAACGGCGCGGACATCTTTCTCGACGGCGAGTTCGTCGCCTCGCCGGTGATCGTGCCGCCTGAGCAATCGTTCGTCGATCCCACCACTCCGTTCACGTTCAGCGGCACTTTGCGCGCGACGAGCGGCGGGGACGAAATCCTTCGCCAGGCACTCGTCGGATTGGGAACCGCGTTCGCGAGGCTCTTCCTGGAGTCGCCGGGCAATGGCTTCGGCGACGAGAGCAACGCCATCGTCTACAACTTCGAGCCGGCGGGGGCCGCGACTCCCGAGCCGACGTCGCTTGGTACTCCTCGGGACAGGCATCGCCGGTCTTGCGGGCCGCTGGCGGCTGCGCCGCATGCGGCGGGCGACCTGAGCTCGACAACACACAGGGAGGCCCCCCAATGAATCCGAGCAGCCAGCGATTCAAATCCCTAGCGTTCACGATGCTCTTCTCGTGCGGCCTGGCCACGGCCATACGCGCCGAGCCGATTCGCGTGACGGGCGGCTACATTCAAGTGGGCGCGGCCGTGACGGACTTCCTGATAGAAACGACGTCCGGCACGATGGGCGGCGAGCAGGAAGGCGTCAGCATCCCGCCGATCATCTCGGGCTTCTCCGGAGAGGTCGTGAGCCTCTCCATGACATACGTTGGCGACCTCGGCCACTTCATGATCGGCGGAGTCGACCTACCCGGACGCGCCAACTTCGAGTTCGCCGCGGGCGACGTGACACTGCCGTCCGTTGACGACGTGCTGGCGCAGCCCAACGCCTTCAGCGTGTTCGCGCCGTTCACCTTCACCGGGCACGTCGATACGTTCGCGTCGCTCACGGACAGGGACTCGGGCGCGAGCCCGATTGCCGGCTACGACCTGTTCGGACGCGGCACGACAGAAGCGCAGATTCACGTGCAGACCACGTCGGCCGGCACGCCGCTGCCGGAACTGCCGCTCGTGGCGTTCACGACCATCAATCGGTTCGAGGATGTTGCCCAGACGCCGGAGCCGGCGTCGATGCTGCTGGTGGGTACCGGCATCGCGACGGTTTGTGCCCAACGGCGAAGGCCAGGGGCCCGAACTACTTGTAGCGGGTGCCGTGCTTGATGACGACGTCCACGCGCTGCAGCAGCGAGATGTAGCGAAGGACGTCGCCGCGCACGGCGATGATGTCGGCGTACTTGCCGGCGCTGACCGTGCCGACCTCGCGATCGACCTTCATCGCCACCGACGGCCAGTAGGTCGCGGCGCGGATCGCCGTGATCGGATCGACGCCGAGCGTCGTTGACCCAGGCGTCGAGCTCGCGCCAGGTCGAGTGCGCTGTGGAAGTTCATCGGGATGCCGCTGTCGGTCCCGATCAGCAGCATGACGCCGGCGTCCTGCAGCTGCTTGAACTTGTGCGCGAGCGTCGGCCGCCGCGCCGCCGTCAGCTGGAAGTAGGGCAGGCGGTCGGGATGCTCGAGCGACTTCCTGATGTCGGCGACGATCGCGTCCGGCAGACCCTCGTGCCACGCCGGATCGTCGAGCGCTTCCGGGTTGTCGCGCAGGTATTCGTAGTTGAGCAGCCCTTCGATCGTCGGCGTCCAGAAGAGCGGCCCGAGGCGACATCTTCGCGGTGCGCTCCCGAATCATCGTCGATGATGTCGTCGGGATACTCCGGGCGCGGTCCCCAGCCCCGTGTGCTCGAAGCAGTCGACGCCGGCCGCAAGGCCGCGGCGGATCTCTTCGGGCCGATGAGCGTGCGCGACGACGGGCTTGCCGCGCTGGTGCGCTTCGTCCACCACCGCGCGCACCTCCTCCATCGTCATCTGGTCCTGATCGATCAGCTTGACGACGTCGACGCCGGCGTCGGCGATCTTGCTTCACTTTCGCGCGGCCGTCGTCGGGACCGTTGACGCCCCAGCGATACGACTCGGTGTCGGGATAGGGCGCGTGCTGGATGAACGGGCCGGAGACGTAGAGCGTCGCGCCGGGAATCTTGCCGCTGTTGATGCGGTTGCGGACTGCGATGCTGGCCTCGAGCGGCGCGCCGAGATCGCGCGCGCTCGTCACGCCGGCCATCAAGAGCTGCTTCGCGGCGGCGGGCATGATCACCGACTCGAACTGCGACGCATAGGCCTTGTCCCAGTGGTCGTAGTCGGCGTGGCCGACGATCATCGTGTGGACGTGCATGTCCCACAGGCCCGGCAGCACCGATCATGCCTTCCGTCGAGATCACCTCGGCGCCTTGCGGAATCGGCGAGGCTCCCGACCTGGCCGACCGCGCTGATGCGGTCGCCGTCGATCAGGACGACGCTGTTCTTGATGGGCGGACCGGCGTAGCCGTCGATCAGCGTGCCGCCGACGAGCGCCTTGATGCGGCTCGCGGCGGTCGGGGGTTGGGCCGAAAGGGTCGCGAGTCCGGCGGCGAGGACGATCAGGGCGGTGGCGGATCGGCGCATGGCGCCGGCATGCTAGCGTACCGGCCGCTGGCTGCGGAATACGCAGCGATAAGGCCGCGGAGTCCGCAGATCACGCGGCGTACAAGAGAAGAGCCCGCTGTCTTTCAACAGCGGGCTCGAAATA
>CAWAZT010000004.1:0-59812 GCA_963786615.1 uncultured Acidobacteriota bacterium | reverse complement strand
CGGCTTCACCTGATCATCTTGTCGCATATCGCGCCTGTGCTCAGGACAGCCACGTCATTGACACCGCGGACCCCGGGACTACCGTGATCGTGGCGCGCAAAGGGCGCCAGCGGGTTCGCGCGAAGGGCCAAGCCCACCGTCATCGCTGCTCGACCATCGGCAGAAACCGCCGTGCCGCCTGTCTGCGAACCACAGGGCTGAGCATGGAGGTTGTATGCCGACCCGCGAGCTCCCTGCCCGTCCGAATCTCGAACAACTGAAGAAGCAAGCGAAGTCGCTGCTCGATGCCGCAAAGGCGCGCGACCCGGAGGCACTGCATCGATTCGCGATCGCTGCCTGCGCTCGCAGGCAAGCCGCTGGAGGCGATCGCCGCCACCGATCTCGCGCTGCACGACGCGCAGTCGGCCATCGCGCGCGAGCACGGCTTTGACTCGTGGAACGCGCTGCGCGAGGAAGTCGAGTCTCGAACGCTCTCGTTCGAAGCCGCGGTCGACGAGTTCATCCGCTGCGCGACTGGCGGCGCGCGCGGCCGCGCGGAACGGCTCCTCGCGCTGTACCCGCGAATTGCGACGGCGACGCTGCAGACGGCTCTCGTCCTCGGCGACGCAGCCGCTGTGGAAGCCCGGCTTGCGCGTCATCCCGAGCTCGCGACCGCGCCCGGGCGGCCCGCAGCAATGGGAGCCGCTTCTGTATGCGTGTCACACCTCGATGCACAAAGGCGATCCTGCGCGCGTCGCCGGACTCGTCGCGATCGCCAGGCGGCTGTGCGCACTTGGCGCAAATCCAAACGCCGAGTACCACTGGAACTGGCATCCCGAGCTGCCCCGCACAGCGCTCTGGGCTTCGGTCTGCGAGGTCCAGCACCTTCCACTGGCTGAGGTGCTGCTCGAGGCAGGCGCCAATCCGACCGATGGCGTGACGGCGCACATTGCCGGCGGTGGCGGCAATCTCGAAGCGCTCGAGTTGCTCGCGCGCTACGGGATGCGCGTGGACGGCATTCCGGGCGGCGTCCCGCCGCTCGTTCACATGATGCAGTGGGCCGACACGCCAGTGGGTGCGTACTGGCTGTTGGAGCACGGGGCCGACGCGAACCTCGCCTGGGGCGAGCCCGACGACGCGCCGCTGCATGTCGCGGCCCGCCGTTGGGACGTGCCGATGGTGGAGCGCCTCGTGCGAGCACGGTGCGGATGTCTCGCGACGACGTGGCGACGGCGCCACTCCGCACACCGTCGCCGAGCTCTCGGGCAATACGGACGTCGCAGCGTGGCTGCTCGCACATGGCGCGGTGGACGAGCTGTCGCCGCTCGAGCGCTTCGTCGCGGCGTGTGCGCGCGGCGACCGTGCCGCAGCCGACGCGATCCTGGCAGCGCATCCGACTGCTTCGATCGGAGCTCACGACCCGAGCACCACCTGATGCTCCATCGTCCGGCCGAAAGCGGCAACGCACACGTTCTCGACACGATGCTGAGTGCGGGTTCATGACAGAGGCCCGGGACAAGGACGGTGTGACGCCGCTGCAACGGGCGGCGATGGGTGGCCATGCCGATGCCGTCCGGGTGCTGCTGGCACATGGAGCGGACGTGCACGCGCTCGATGGAATGTTCGCGGCGCCGCCGCTCGTGTGGGCCGTCGAGGGCCGGGGCAACAGCCGCGATCCACGCGCCGACTTCGTTGCCGTGGCAAGGCTGCTCATCGCCGCGGGCTCGCCGGTCGAGTGGATGCCTCCGCCGGGTGCGCCGAGCCCGGAGCGCACGCTGGCAGGGCTGATCGATCTCCGCCGGAGACGGGGACAGCATGCCGGTGTAACGAGCCGCGGGTCATGACACTTCCTGGATAGACGCGGCGCTCGAACGGCGCCGAAAGGAGGCGTCATGACCCCACGTATCGACGAAGTGGCCACGGACCTGTTTCGGATCAGCCTGTATGTCCCCCAGTTCGACCTTCAGTTCAATCATTTCCTAATCCGCGACGAGGAGCCGCTGCTCTTTCATACCGGCTTCCCGCGGCATGTTTCCCGCCGTCCGGGAGGCGGTGGCGTCACTGATTGACCCGGCAAGCCTGCGGTGGATCAGCTGGAGCCACTTCGAGGTCGATGAATGTGGTGCCTTGAATGAAATGGCTGGCCATCGCACCCAAGGCCGCGCCGGTCTGCGGCGAGCACTGGGCGCCATGATCAACATCGCGGACTTCGCGAACCGGCCGCCCCGCGCGCTGAAGCCGGACGAGAATCTTTCCCCCTTTTCCAAGCCACCGGCCGCCATCGATTCCCTCGCTTCGCTCCCGCCCACCCCCCATCCCTCGCCCCCCACGGGTGGGACGCGGGCATGTTGTCTCGAGGAGTCCGAGCGTGTGCTGCTGTGCTCGGATCTTCTGCACCAGATCGGCGACGTCGAGCCGACGACCACCGGCGACATCACGGGCCGCTATCGCCACGCCCTCAAGAGCGTATCAGGCGTCACCCGTGCTGATGGACTACGTTCCGTACACGGACAACACCAAGCGGCAGCTCGCCCCCTCCCCCCCCGACTCTTCAGCCCTGAAGCCCTGTACGCTCGCGGCCCCGATGCACGGATTGACGTTCCCATCGGCGACGGTGCCCGCCGCTGTTGACCGAGAGCGTCAACATTATCCGGGACGTGAGCGCCGCCGCGGCGACCCCGGTCCATGGCGTTGCCTAGTGCCGGCGGCACGGCGCACCGGAAGGGATCGACCTTCGCCGGGGCCCGGGCGGAGCGGTACTTGCCGAGGACGCAGTTGGACCACGCGGCGCTGCCGGCCGGCTGATCGCCGTCATTCTCCGAGCGCTCCGTCGATCCGGGGCTGCATCGCGTCGTACATCTCGATCAGCTTCGGCTCGCTGAGCACGACGTCATCGTATAGAGCGCGACCGCGCGAAAGAACCCATCCAGGTTCTCGGAGGGCGGACGCAGGTACATCGCCTGCAGGACGGCGCGCGAGAGCACGGCGTAGTCGTCCTGCGCGCTGTAGATGCGCGACAGATCGAACGCGAGACCGCGGTCGATGTAGGTCAGCGACTGCGTCGCGATCGCCAGGTCCATCGCCGTGTGCTCGAACGTCACGGGCTGCACGCCTCGCATGACGACATTGAGGGACTTGCGTGTGTTGGCGTCGGCCGCCAGGTAAGCCTCGATGCGCGTCCGCATGTCGACGTGATAGTCCTTCACGCCGGAGACGGCCTTCCGGTTCGCTGCGATCTCGGATCGGAACCGCCGGAGCGCCTCGCGCGCGAGCTCGTGATGGCGGGCATTCTCTCGCCACTGCTCACCCGCAAGGCCAAGAAACACGCCCGTGCTGATCAGCACGACCTCGAGCAGGAGCCTGCCGATGCCGCGGTGGCGGGATTTCGCGGGCGGCGGGTGGCTGGGTGTCGCCGCCTCCGCGTCACCGTCATCGTCGGCCTCGAGATTCGGGAGGTGCACGTCTGCCATGACCGAGCATCCTACGACTTGACCCGGCGCTGCGCCAAGCCGCCGCATGGCCGGAGACGAGAGGACATCCGCACATCGCCGAGATCCTGCGGACAGGCCACGCATACAACATTTGACGATTCAAACTGCATTTTTCAGCAGCGCGCCACACCAGCCTATAGAGTGAGACCTACGATGGAAATCCCCCCACAGATCACTCCGTTCTTGATCAGCATCGACGCAGAGACTCTGTCTGACCTTCGAAAGCGCATCCGCAACACGCGCTGGCCTGATTCGGCACCAGGCGTGGCCTGGGAACAAGGGACCGATCTTGATTACTTGCGACGCTTGCTTGCGTATTGGGCCGACGAATTTGACTGGCGCGCGCAAGAGCGCGCACTGAACGCCACCAATCAGTTCCAGGCCGAGCTCGACGGCGTCCGCATTCACTTCGTTCATGTAAGGGCGAAACACGGAGACGGCATCCCGCTGATCCTGACCCATGGCTGGCCCAGCACCTTCGTCGAGCTGCTTCCGCTCGTCCCGTTCCTGACCGATCCTGACGCCCACGGTATCGAGGGTCCCGCCTTTGACGTGGTCATCCCTTCGCTGCCGGGTTATGGGTTCTCCGAGCGGCCTGCTCTGGTGGGCGTGAACTATCAGCACGTCGCCGGGCTGTGGCATCGGCTTATGCGTGGGCTGGGTTACGAGCGCTACGGAGCTCAGGGCGGAGACTTCGGGGCCGGGATCGCCACGTTCATGGCAATGAAAGATCCCACGCCAATGATTGGCATCCACCTGAGTAATCTGGAGATTCGTCCTTACACCGGACCAGAGGCGCGGCCACTATCCGCAGCGGAGAAAACGTATCTCGAGCGCAATGAGGCATTCTGGCAGGCGGAACATGGCTACAAGGCAATCCAATCCACGAAACCACAGACACTCGGATACGGGCTGAACGACTCGCCGGCCGGGCTCGCCGCCTGGATTCTGGAAAAGTGGCGCTCCTGGGCCGATTCTGCCGGAAACCTCGATCAGCGCTTCTCTCGCGATTTCCTCTTGACCACGGTGACGATCTATTGGGTCACACAGACGATCACATCCTCGATGCGGGACTACTTCGACAACGACAACAGGCGGTTCCGAGTCACGCTTGGACCACAGGACTTCGTCAATGTGCCAACTGGCATCGCGGTCTTCGCAAACACCTTTGTCGATGAGGGGACACCTCCCCGTGAATGGGCCGAACGCCTATACAACGTGCGCCGGTGGACCCCGATGCCTGGCGGCGGTCACTTCGCCCCAGTCGAGGAGCCGGAGTTGCTCGCCCGCGATATCGCGGCGTTCTTCGGTGAGTTATGAGCCTGAATTCGGGTGCGTTGCCTTGGCCGACGGCTCTCCCAGGCCCATGACGATGACGCGGGTGACGAACGGTAATGGGAACAACCGCCCTCCTCGCCAACGAAGAAGGCGGTTGTCCTTCTCTTCCACCAGCGGGCGACGCTGGCGGGATGACGCCCCCTACGGCTCGACCTGCACTTCAGTCGACACCCGACGCACGCCCTTCACGGCGTCGGCGACCTGGATCGCCTCGAGATGCGTCTCCATCGACTTGGTTTGACCCGAGAGCAGGACGACACCCTTGTTCACCGATGCGACCTTGATCCCGCTGTCGTTGACGCGTTTGTTGGCCTTGAACGCGTCGTCGACACCCTTCTTTATCTCGTCGTCAGCGCGCTCGACCATGTCGCGGCGCGCTTCCGGCACGACCTGCAGCATGTTCTTCACATCCTTGACGCCATCGACTTTGCCGGCGACCGCACCGGCCTTCGCCCTCTCGGCCTCGGTCGCGACCTTCCCGTGAAGCGTCACCACACCGTTGACGGTGTCGACGTTCAGATCCTTGGTGCTCACGCCGTCGGTGGTCATCAGCGAGACCTTGGTGGTCATCGTGATCCACGCGTCCGGGTGGTCGGCCGCCCGCACGAAGGCCGACCCCAGCACCACTAGACAGGCGACGACGGTCACGACACGCGCGACATGAACCTTTGACATTGCTCCTCCTGAAGGGCATCCGACTGGATGCGTGTGGCCCTGACTCATCGTCGAGGAACACATCAATAGCGATGCCAGCTAAACGCGATCGATAGGGGCGGGATCGGCCCGGAAGATGGGATAAGCACTAAAGAGGGTGTGACGGCCGCTACTGAATTCTGGTGACGGGCTGCCCAGCCTCATGGACGCGGGGCAGCGCGTTCTCGAGAAAGGCGAGCAACGGTGGATAGATCCGGAGCAGGCGACTCGTCACCTACAGCGAGGGCATCCGTGTTTGCGCTCGTTCTTCGAGCTCCAACTGATGCTTCAGGCAATACGGCGTCCACGGCACTGAATCGAGCCGTTTCTCGTCAATCGGGGCGCCGTCGACGGTGCACCGGCCATACGTCCCGTCATCGATCCGCGCGAGCGCGGCACGCACCTGAGCGAGGATGGCCGAATTCGTCTCGGCCAGATCGAGGTACTGTTCTTTCAATTCGTCGACGTGCGCGAGGTCGCTGACGTCAGGCTGATCGTCCCGCGCGTCGCGCGCGGTCGCGACTTCGGCGCTAACGCGCTGGACGAGTCTCTGCTCGAGCGCCAGCAAGAGCCGTCTGTAATGGTCGATGTTCATGCGTCCCTCCCTGATGTGCCGTCGATCCCCTTGCACCAACGGCTCTTCGTCCCCCTAGCGATGCTAGCACCCTGCCGCGAGGCGGCACGACCTAAAACGGGCTTCATTCCAGGTGTGGAGCGAATCGATGAGACGACGCGCGTGATATACCGAAACCGTGACACGAGCAGCGGCGGCCGTCTTGATGCTCGGCATGGTGGCTGTTGCGCCGGAAGTGGTGGACGTGCGGAGCGGACCACTGACGCTGCGCGCTCAGGTGTGGCGTCCTTCGGGCACTGGTCCGTTTCCAGCCGTGCTGTTCAACCACGGGAGTTACAGCACAGCTGACCCGTTGCCGACGACCGACCCGGAAACATTGGGGACGCTGTTCACGCGCCACGGCTATCTCTTCCTGTGGCTGCATCGTGAG
This sequence comes from uncultured Acidobacteriota bacterium, assembly GCA_963786615.1. Lineage (GTDB taxonomy): Bacteria > Acidobacteriota > Vicinamibacteria > Vicinamibacterales > 2-12-FULL-66-21 > CAWAZT01. The sequence continues at coordinate 53,307 of CAWAZT010000004.1, read as the reverse complement.
GGGACGGGACTATCGAGCGATCAAGGTGTGTCGGCAGGCGACCAGATGACCCGAGCTCGTCAGGCGGGAGGAAGCGAGCCCGCAATCGGGTGCAGCTGCACCTGCTGGATCACGAAGAAATGAACGAAGCCACCGCGGCGCTCGCGCGGCTCCGCGCGCGCGCCGACGTCGATGCCGGCCGCATTGGCCTGGTGGGACATTCTTTTGGTGGCTCGCTCAGCATCTTGATGGCGGCGCAGGATCCAACGATCCACGCGGTCGTGATTTTCGGAGGCGCGGCCGGCAGCTGGAATCAGTCCCCAGGCCTGCGCGAGCACCTGCTCGCCGCGGCGGGACGCCTCTCGGTGCCCGCACTCTTCATTCATGCAGAAAACGACTACTCGACGGCACCCGGCCCGGCGCTTGCCGCCGAGATGCAACGGCATGGAAAGCTGTCGGCCGTGAAGATTTATCCGCCGTTCGGCGCGGACGAGCGCTCCGGACACAATCTCATCTTCGGATCGGTGCCCACCTGGGAATCGGACGTCTTCGCGTTTCTGGACGCGCACCTGCGACAGCGTTAATCGTCAGATGGCATCGTCTCCCGCACACGCGGGGCCACCTCGGTGCCGATCAACGCGATGCTGTTCATCAAGGCGTCGTGCGCCAGCGTGCCGGTGCTGTATTTCAGATTGAAGCGCGAGACTCCGAGGACGCGGGCCGTCTGGACGATCTTCGACGCGACCGTCGCCGGAGAGCCAACGTAGAGCGATCCATCCGGGCCGGCTTCGCGTTCGAACTGCGCGCGTGTGGCGGGTGGCCAGCCGCGTTCACCGCCGATGCGGTTGATCATCGTTTCGTAGTGCGGCCAGAGCTCGTTCCTGGCCCCCTCGTCCGTGGCGGCCACGTATCCGGGCGAGTGCACGGCAACAGGCAGCATGGGCTGACCGAGCTTCTCGAGCGCCTGGCGATAGAGATCGACGAAGGGCCGGAATCGCACCGGACTGCCGCCGATGATCGCGAGCGTCAACGGCAGACCGTAGCGTGCCGCGCGCACCACCGATTCCGGGCTTCCCCCCACGCCAATCCAGGTCTTGAGCCTCCCGCTTTCGATCGGCGGATAGACCGACATGCTGGAGACCCCCGCGCGCGTGGTCCCGCTCCACGTGACAGGCCCTCCCTTCAGCAGCTCGGCGAACAACGACAGCTTGTCCTCGAAGAGCTCCTCGTAGCGCGAGAGGTCGTAGCCGAAGAGCGGGTACGACTCGGTAAAGGACCCGCGGCCAAGAATCACCTCCGCGCGCCCGTTCGAGACAGCATCGAGGGTCGAGAAACGTTCGAACACGCGGACGGGATCGTCCGTGCTGAGAACGGTGACCGCCGAGCCGAGCAGGATGCGCCGCGTGCGGCCGGCAATCGCCGCGAGCACGACTTCGGGCGCCGAAATCGCGAAATCACTTCGGTGGTGCTCGCCGACGCCAAACGCGTCGAGACCGAGTTCATCCGCCAGAACGGCTTCGTCGACGACATCGCGAAGCACGCGGGCCTGTGATTGACGCGTACCGTCCCCGGCAACCGTGACGTCTCCGAACGTATCGAGGCCGACTTCGAATCGATCTGCCATCGTGCATCGAGTGTATCGCGATGCACGCGACGTCCGGCCGTCAGCTCATCGATCATTCCGTCAGGTGTAGTATTCACTCCACCGTGACGCGCTTCCGCATGCCGCTCTCTCACCTGGTTGTCCGCGTCGCGCTGACCGGCGCACTGACCGCCACCGTCATCGCGCAGAGCGGATCACCCAGAAAGCACTTGCTCGTGATCGGGGAGGAAAAAGGATACCGGCATGAAGCGGTGACGCACGCGATGGTGACGATCGAGCGGCTCGGGCGCGAGACGGGGTTGTGGGATACCGTGATCCGCACCGACACCGAACCGCTGACGAAGACGAAGCTGGAGTACAACGCAAAGACGTTGAACGACTTCGACGCGGTCCTCTTCTACACCGGCGGCACGCTGGAAATGGACGATCAGAAGAAGGCCGACTTCATCGCCTTCGTCCATGACGAGGGAAAAGGCTTCATCGGCATCCACAGCGCGGCGATCACGTTCACCCAGTGGCCGGCCTACGGAGAAATGATCGGCGGCTACTACGACGAGCATCCCTGGAACACGTTCGACGCGCCGATTGTCGTCGAGGACCCGCTGTTTCCCGGAATGCAGTCGTGGAAGCCGTCCTTCACGCTGACCGACGAGATCTACCAGATCAAGATGTTCTCCCGTGCGACCTCGCGGGTGCTGCTGCGGCTCGATCCCTCGAAGCTCGATTTGAAGAACCCGCGCGTGCATCGGACGGATCGGGACTTCGCGGTGGCATGGGCGAAGATGTACGGCAAGGGACGCGTGTTCTACACGACGCTCGGCCACGTCGAGGCCAACTGGGACAAGGCGGATATGCAAACGATGGTGACCGGCGCGATCAAGTGGGCGCTGGGGCTCGTAGACGCCGACGTCACGCCAAGGCCGGCGCCGTCAGGTGGGGACCGCTGATGGCGTCGATGACCCGACGGCAATTTGCGTGTGCGATGGCATCGATTGTCGTGGCCGGGACGGCGCCGTTAGCACGCCGGCCGCTCAAACTGGGCATCGGCACGTACACGTACCACAACCTGTCGATCGACGACATGATCGCCCAGCTGATACGGCTGAAGATCACCGAGATCGAGATGTCTCGCGGCGAGTTCATGCTGTTCAGCCGCCCGACGCCCGAACAGTTCCAGGCAGTCAAGACGAAGTTCGATCGCGCAGGCATCCGCTGCGTGCTCGTACTACAGCGCGACAATCAAAAACGACACCGATCTCGAGAACGCCCTCCGGTTCGCCGGGCTCCTTGGAGCGACGAACGTCACCGGTGATGCGACCGGCGGCATGCTTCAGCGCATCGACGAGCGCTTCAGCCAGGCAGGGCTGACGTTCGGGATCCACAATCACTACTTCAAGGAAAAATTCGCGTACGAGAGCGCAGACGACGTGCTGAAGGCGGTGGCCGGACGATCGCAGGCGATGGGTGCGTCGCTCGACGTCGGGCACATCGCGTCGTGCGGCTTCGATACCGTCGATGCGGTCCGTCGTCTCGCGCCGTACCTCAAGATGGTGCACCTGAAAGACGTGAAGGCGTCCGGCGGTGAAGTCAACGTGCTGCTGGGAACCGGCATCGCGCATATTGCGGACGTCATGAAGGCCCTGCGAGACGTGAACTACGGCGGCCTCGTGGCGATTGAGTACGAACATGACGGACCGGTCGAGGACGAGGTCCGTCAGGAGGTCGACTACGCGAGGACGCTTCTGTGAGATTCCGTCCACCGAATACCGGACGAGATAGAATCGGTGTCCCAATGCATTGGAGAGTGGCCGCGTGAAGCGAAACGCTGTCCTGGCCGTGTTCGTGTTGTCGGGCGCCCTGCTCGGTACCGTGCCGCGTGGGCAGGACGTGGCTGCGCCCCAGATCGCGCGCATCGAGGCACCGCAAACACCGAACCGTCAAGGCTGGGATCCCTATACCCTGCAAGAACTGATGGAGCGCTTCGAAGTACCCGGCGTCAGCATCGCGGTCATCAGGGACAATCAGATTCACTGGGCGAAGGGATACGGTCAGGCCGACGTGACCGCCAAGTCGCCCGTCACAACGGAGACGCTGTTTCAAGCCGCGTCGATCAGCAAGCCGGTTACGGCGTTCGCGGTCATGCGCCTCGTTGACGCGGGTAAGCTCTCGCTCGACGAAGACGTCAACCGCTATCTGAAATCGTGGAAGGTTCCCGACAACGAGTTTACCCACGGACGTCCAGTGACGCTGCGGGCGCTGCTCAGCCACACGTCCGGCACGGGTGACGGGTTCGGCTTTCCCGGGTATGCACCGTCGGCTGAACGGCCGACGCTGGTGCAAGTCCTGAACGGCGAGAAGCCGTCAAACGTCGGACGCGTCTTCTGGGAGCGGCCGCCGTTCACCGCGTACAAGTATTCGGGCGGTGGCACCGTCGTGGTGCAGCTGCTGCTGACCGATACGCTCGGTAAACCGTTCCACGAGATCATGCGTGAGCTGGTGCTCGAGCCCGTCGGGATGACGAGCAGTACCTACGAGCAGCCGCTTCCGCCGCAGCGCGACTCGAACGCGGCGCGCGCGCACGATGGACGCGGCCGCGCGATGGATGCGAAGTGGCACGTCTATCCCGAGCAGGCGCCCGCCGGCTTATGGACGACGCCAACGGATCTCGCGAAGCTGGCCATCGAAGTGCAGAAGGCACTGCGCGGTGAGTCGAGGATGCTGTCGCGCGCGGCGGCGCAGGAGATGATCACGCCGGTCGGCACCGGTCCGTATGCCGTTGGCTTCGGCATCGAGCAGCGCAAGGAGGGATGGTACTTCGGACACGGCGGCAGCAATTGGGGGTTTCAGTGCAACCTTCAGGCGCATCGCCTGAAAGGCTACGGCTTGGCGGTCATGACCAACAGCGACAGCGGCGGCCGTCTGAACGCCGAGATTCCAGGCTCGCGTCGAGGCCGCCTACAACTGGGATTCACTCGACAAGCCCGTGCCTCGCTAGCTCTCAGCTGGCAGCTCTTAGTTCTCAGCCCCCACCTTCTATCTTCTACCTTCTGCATTCTGCCTTCTGCCTTCTGCCTTCTGCCTTCTGCCAGCTGACAGCTGACCTGCCCAGTCACGATTTCGCCACATCTCGCGATTGAGGCGATCCTGCGCGAGTGCGGCAATTGCGACTCCGAGTCGGCGTCGCGATCTCTCGTGACACGCGCGAGGCACGGCTGTCGTCAATCATCAAGAGACAGGCACGCGCGTCGCAAGGAGTCTGGTCGCGATGAGCAACGAAGATCGTGCGCTCGAGCGAGCCGCGACACCGCCATGGCAACCGCCTTTGTCCAAATCGCATCCGGCGGCGTGGTTGCGGCTGAGCAGAGCCTGGAGATGGATTGGGGTCATCGCGCTGATTGCGGGCGTGGCGCTCATCGCACGGCGTATCCGCACGGTCGAGACAGCACCGCCGTCTCGGTCGCCACCCAGCAACATCCCGGTCGTCGTCGCGGTGGCGCGGCGCAGGGATGTGCCCGTGTACCTCAACGGTCTCGGGTCGGTGACCCCCTACAACATGGTCACGGTGAAGACCCGTGTGGACGGCCAGCTCGATCGCGTGGATTTTCGCGAAGGACAGATAGTGCACCAGGGTTCGCTGATCGCGGAGATCGATCCGCGTCCGTTCCAGGTCCAGCTGGATCAGGCCAAGGGTCAGCTGGCCCGTGACGACGCGCAGTTGGTGAACGCCAAGACCACCCTCTCACGCTACCAGCTGCTGTGGTCGCAGGATTCCATCGCCCGGCAGGATCTCGATGCACAGGTAGCGATGGTCGGTCAGCTGGAAGGGGCCATCACATCGGATCGCGCTGCCATCGCGAGCGCGCAACTGAACCTGACCTACAGCCGGATCATCGCGCCCATCACGGGGCGCGCGGGCCTGCGTCAGGTGGACCCTGGAAACATGGTCCACGCGGCGGACACCACCGGAATCGTCGTGCTGACGCAGCTCGAGCCCATTGCGGTCCTCTTCACGCTCCCCGAGGACTCACTGCAGCTGGTCCTGAAGAACATGAAAGGCGGCGACCTTCCCGTCGATGCCTTCGATCGCCAGGGACGAGTGAAGCTCGCCAGCGGGCATCTGCTGACGCTCGACAATCGGATCGATCCGACAACCGGCACGTTTCGGATCAAGGCTGTCTTCGACAATCGGGACTCGGTGCTCTTTCCCGAACAGTTCGTCAACGTCCGGCTGCTCGCGGAAACCGAGCACGCGCAGATCGTCGTTCCGTCGGTCGCCGTTCAGCACGGCACGCGAGGCCCGTTCGTCTACGCCGTCGACTCGAGTGGAACCGCGCATCTTCGTGACGTCAAGACCGGTATCTCGGATGGCGACGATGTGGTGATCGCGTCGGGCGTCAGCGCCGGCGACTCGCTCGTCGTCGAAGGCGCCGATCGGCTGCGCGACGGCGTGCACGTCGACGTTCGATCGAAGAGTACACGCGGATCGTCCCCGCCCCCGAGCACGACCATGCCATGAGCCCCTCGCGTCCGTTCATCCTTCGACCTGTCGCCACGTCGCTGCTCATGGCGGCCATTCTGCTCGTGGGAATCGTGGCGTACCGGCAGCTGCCGGTGTCGGCGCTCCCGGAGGTCGACTACCCCACGATTGAAATCGTCACGCTCTACCCGGGTGCCGCGCCGGACGTCATGGCCTCGTCGGTGACCGCGCCGCTCGAGCGCCAGTTCGGGCAGATCCCGGGGCTCAAGCAGATGACATCCACGAGCTCGTTCGGCAGCTCCGTGGTGACACTGCAGTTCGATCTCAAGCTCGACATCGATGTGGCGGAACAGGAAGTCCAGGCGGCGATCAACGCGGGCTCGACGTTCCTGCCCACCGATCTGCCGAACCCGCCCATCTACACGAAGTCGAACCCCGCCGACGCGCCGGTCCTGACGCTCGCCCTCACGTCCAGCACGCTCCCGCTGCCGCAGGTGCAGTCGCTGGCCGATACGCGCCTGGCGCCGAAGATTTCGCAGCTCCCGGGCGTCGGCCTCGTCACGATCAGCGGAGGCCAGAAGCCGGCGGTTCGCGTTCGCGCGAATCCGACCGCGCTGGCGGCCTACGACTTGAGCCTGACGTCGGTTCAGCAGGCAATCCTGAGCGCCAGCGTGAACATGGCCAAAGGATCCTTCGACGGACCCCGCCAGGCGTCCACGATTGGCGCCAACGATCAGCTGACGTCGAGCAAGGACTACCGATCGGTCATCGTGGCCTACCGCAACGGCGGTCCGGTCCGGCTCTCGGACGTCGCCGACGTGATCGACGGTGTCGAGAACACGAGGCAGGCCGCGTGGGTGAACCAGACGCCTGCGGTTGTCCTGAACATTCAGCGGCAGCCCGGCGCCAACATCATCACGGTCGTCGACAGCATCAAGGAGCTCATTCCGCAGCTGACGGCGGGCCTGCCGTCCTCGATCTCCGTCTCGGTCCTGACCGATCGCACCACCACCATTCGCGCCTCGGTCCACGACGTCCAGTTCGAGCTCATTTTGACCGTCGGTCTCGTGGTGATGGTGATCTTCCTGTTCCTGCGCACCTTCGCGACGACGATCATTCCCGCGATCGCGGTCCCGCTGTCGCTCGTCGGCACGTTCGGCGCGATGTATCTGCTCGGCTTCAGCCTGAACAACCTCACGCTGATGGCGCTCACGATCTCGACGGGGTTCGTGGTGGACGATGCCATCGTGATGATCGAGAACATCGCGCGCTACGTCGAGGCGGGCGAGCGGCCGCTGGCTGCAGCCTTGAAGGGCGCCGACCAGATCGGGTTCACGATCGTGTCGCTCACGGTGTCGCTCATCGCGGTGCTGATTCCGCTGCTCTTCATGGGCGACATCGTCGGACGCCTGTTCCGGGAGTTTGCGATTACCCTCGCGGTTTCGATTCTGGTCTCGGCAGTCGTCTCGCTGACGCTCACACCGATGATGTGCGCGCGGCTGTTGCGGCACGTGCCCGAGGAGCGCGAGGGACGGCTGGCGCGTGCGTCCGAGCGTCTCTTCAACGTCTGGATCGAGCGCTATTCCGACGTCGCTGCGATGGGTGCTGCGGCACCAGACGCTGACGCTCCTGGTGTTCGTGGCTGCGCTTGCAGCGACGATACTGCTCTACATCGTCGTGCCGAAGGGATTCTTCCCCGTTCAGGATACCGGGGTGATCGTCGGCATCTCCGAGGTGCCGGCGACCGCGTCGTTCGATGCGCTCGCGGATCGGCAGCAGGCGCTGACGGCGCTCATCCTGCGCGATCCGGCCGTCGAGAGCCTGACGTCGTTCATCGGCGTCGACGGCGTGAACCTGACGCCGAACAGCGGGAGGATTCAGATCAATCTCAAGCCGCTCGATGAGCGGCGCATCGACGCCAGCGCGGTGATCCGCCGCTTGCAGTCGTCGCTCGCCGACGTCGCCGGCATCACGCTGTACATGCAGCCGGTTCAGGATCTGACGGTCGAGGATCGCGTCAGCCGGACGCAGTATCAATTCAGCCTCGAGCATCCCGACCCCGCCCAGCTCTCGGCATGGTCGGACCGGCTGCTCACCGCCCTCCGGACGCGCCCGGAGCTGACCGACGTCGCCAGCGACCAGCAGAACGGCGGGCGCCGGGCCATGGTCGTCATCGACCGCGACGCGGCGGCCCGGTTCGGCGTGACCGCGGAACAGATAGACGATGCGCTGTACAGCGCCTTCGGTCAGCGGCTGGTTTCCACGATCCTGACGCAGCTGAATCAGTACCACGTGGTCATGGAGGTTCGACCGGAGTATCAGCAGAATCCTGTCGCGCTGAAGGACATCTACGTACCGACGACCACCGGGATCGCCTGCGCCCTTGACCACGATGGCGCATCTCGATCAGGTGTCGGCTCCGCTGGCGATCAACCACCAGGGTCAGTTTCCCGCAGTGACGCTGTCGTTCAATCTTGCGCCAGGCGTGGCGCTGGGACAGGCCGTGCGCGCGATTGAAGGCGTTGAGCGGAGCATCGCCCTTCCGCAGGGCTTCGAAGCCGGGTTCCAGGGAACCGCCCAGGCCTTCCAGTCCTCGCTCGCGAACGAAGGATGGCTGTTGCTGGCCGCGATCGTCACGGTCTACATCGTCCTCGGTGTCCTCTACGAGAGCTACGTTCACCCGCTGACGATCCTTTCGACGCTGCCGTCGGCTGGCGTGGGCGCCATCCTGGCGCTCATGCTCCTCCGCATGGATCTCGGCGTCGTCGCGTTGATCGGGATCGTGCTGTTGATCGGCATCGTGAAGAAGAACGCGATCATGATGATCGACTTCGCGCTCGACGCCGAGCGCGAGGAGGGCCGCTCGCCGGAAGAGGCCATCTATCAGGCGTGCCTGCTCCGCTTCCGGCCCATCATGATGACAACCATGGCGGCGCTGCTCGGGGCGCTGCCGCTCGCGCTCTCGAACGGTGTCGGATCGGAGCTTCGCCGTCCGCTGGGCATCACCATCATTGGCGGCCTTCTGCTGAGCCAGTTGCTCACGCTCTACACCACGCCGGTGATCTATCTCGCGTTCGATCGGCTCGCGACGCGGGCTCGCGGCGGCGCCGGCAGCACTGACGCGCCGTCGCAAGCCGAGGATCGGCAGTGATTCCGGCGGAGCCCTTCATCCGTCGCCCTGTCGCGACGTCGCTCCTGACGGCAGCACTCGCCCTGTCCGGCGTGCTCGCGTTCCGATTGCTGCCGGTCTCGCCGCTGCCGCAAGTGGACTTCCCCACGATCGTCGTCAACGCGAGCCTGCCCGGGGCGAGTCCGGAGACGATGGCGTCTGGCGTCGCGACGCCGCTCGAGCGACAGTTCGGCAGGATCGCAGGCGTGAGCGAGATGACCTCGTCCAGCCGGCTGGGCTCGACCTCGGTGGTGCTGCAGTTCGTGCTCGATCGCGACATCAACGCGGCAGCGCGCGACGTGCAGGCGTCCATCAATGCGGCTCGCGGACAGCTGCCGCCAGACCTTCCCGGCAACCCGACCTATCGGAAGGTGAACCCTGCCGACGCGCCCGCGATGATCCTCTCGATGACGTCGGACACCGTGCCGCGCGCTCGCCTGTACGATTTCGCCTCGTCAGTCGTGGCGCAGCGGCTGTCGCAGATCGAAGGCGTCGGTCAGGTCAACGTGGGAGGTGGAGCACTCCCGGCAGTGAGGGTCGAGCTCAACCCTCGCACGCTGGCGAAGTACGACCTCGGCTTCGATCAGGTTCGAACCGTGCTGGGCGCCGCGAATGCGAACCGTCCCAAAGGTCAGGTCTCCGACGCGACGACGACGTTCGAGATCGGCGCGACGGATCAATTGATGAAGGCGGCCGACTACGAGCCGTTGATCGTGGCGTACCGTAACGGCGCGCCCATACGCCTCGCCGATCTCGGAAGCGTCCAGGACTCAGTCCAGGACATCCGCGTCACCGGGCTCACGAACGGCAAGCCGGCGGTCCAGCTGCAGGTGTTCCGCCAGACAGGCGCCAACATCATCGAGACGGTCGACCGCGTGAAGGCGTTGCTGCCGGAGTTTCGCGCGCTGCTCCCCGCCGCGGTCGATCTCCACGTCGCCATCGACCGCACGACCACCATCCGCGCCTCGGTCACGGACGTCGAGCGTACGCTCGTGCTGGCCATCCTTCTGGTCGTACTCGTGGTGTTCGTGTTCCTGCGCAGTCCCCGCACGACCATCATTCCAGGCGTTGCGGTTCCGCTGTCGCTGCTCGGGACGTTCGGCGCGATGTACTTTCTCGGCTACAGCCTCGACAACCTTTCGTTGATGGCGTTGACGATCTCGACGGGCTTCGTCGTGGACGACGCGATTGTCGTCATCGAGAACGTCAACCGTCATCTGGCGGCCGGCCTCGCGCCGATCGACGCCGCCCTGCTGGGCGCCAAGGAAATCGGATTCACGGTCGTCTCCATGAGCGCGTCGTTGATTGCGGTCTTCATCCCGATCCTGCTCATGGGCGGTCTCGTCGGCCGCCTCTTCCGCGAATTCTCGGTGACGCTGTCGGTGGCGGTCGCGGTCTCGATGGTGGTCTCGCTGACGACGACGCCGATGATGTGCGCGCATCTGCTGCGCCCGGAGTCGGAGACGCGTCACGGACGGCTCTACCGGGCGAGCGAGCGCGCATTCGAGGGGCTGTTGCGCGCCTACGATCGCAGCCTGACGTGGATGCTGCGGCGCTGGCAGCTCACGCTCGCGATTGCGATCGCGACCGTCGCGGTGAACGTCGCGCTCTACATCGCCATTCCGAAGGGGTTCTTCCCTCAGCAGGACACCGGCATGCTGGCGGGGACCGTGCAGGCGCCTCAGGACACCTCGTATCACGCTCTCTCCGCGATGATGACGGACTTCGTCCATACGCTTCTGACGGATCCGGCGATCGACAGCGTCGTCGCGTTCACCGGCGGCGGCGGGACCGGCGCGAACTCGGCCCGCATGTTCATCGCGCTCAAACCGCTTGCGGTGAGGAAGGAGCACGCGGACGCGGTGATCGCGCGTCTGCGGCGCCGGTTCGGCCGGGAGCCCAGGGCCAGCCTGTTCTTTCAGGCCGTGCAGGATATCCGCGTCGGCGGCCGAACCGGCAATGCGCAGTATCAGTTCACGCTGCAGGCCGACAATCTCGACGACTTGAATCACTGGGCACCGATTCTCGCGACACGGCTGCGGCAGACGGCCGTGCTCACCGACGTGAGCAGCGATCAGGAAAATCGCGGCCTTCAGACAACGATCGCGATCGATCGGGACGCCGCCGCCCGGCTGGGCGTCCAGGCGCGGTCGATCGACGAAGCGCTGTACGATGCGTTCGGCCAGCGGCTGGTCTCGACGATCTACACGTCGCTGAACCAGTATCACGTCGTGATGGAGGCGGCGCCCGACGACCAGGAGCGTCCCGATGGCCTCCAGCAGATCTACGTGCGATCGACGTCGGGCGCCCTCGTGCCGTTCAGCACGTTTGCGACGTATCAACCGGACACCGCGCCGCTGTCGGTGAACCACCAGTCGCAATTCCCTGCGACGACCCTGACCTTCAACCTGAGCGCGGGCGCGTCCCTCTCCGACGCCGTGACGGCGATCGATGCCGCGATGCGCGACCTCGGCGTGCCGGCGACCGTGCACGGCAGCTTTCAGGGCACCGCCAGCGTCTTCCAGTCCTCCCTCGCGAGCGAACCGTGGTTGATTCTCGCCGCCCTCCTCACGGTCTACATCGTCCTCGGGATCCTGTACGAGAGCCTGATTCATCCGTTGACGATCCTGTCCACGCTTCCGTCGGCCGGGCTCGGCGCGACGCTGGCGCTGATGCTGTGCCGGACGGAGTTCACGATCATCGCGCTGATCGGCGTGATCCTGCTCATCGGGATCGTGAAGAAGAACGCGATCATGATGATCGACGTCGCGCTCGTTGCGCGAGCGGACGCGCGGGCTGACGCCGGAGGCCGCGATTCACGAAGCTTGCCTGCTTCGATTCCGCCCGATCCTGATGACTACGATGGCGGCGATGCTCGGGGCGCTGCCCATGGCCCTTGGAACCGGCGTGGGCGCCGAAATGCGGCGGCCGCTGGGTATTGCGGTCGTCGGCGGGCTGCTGGTCAGTCAGCTGCTCACCCTCTATACGACCCCGGTGATTTACACGGTCCTGGACCGGCTGCGGTGGCGCCGCGCGTCGGCACAGGACCTTCGACTCTCGGAAGCCTAGGAGCGGAACGTCATGAGGAGGGCGTAATTCGATCGCGCTCGGTGCTCTGCAGCCAGCAACCCTTGCGGCCCTTGCACTCACCGGCGCGTGCTCGGTCGGCCCGGCGTACAAACCTCCTGTGGTGGAGCCCACCGTCGACATTCAAGGAGGCGACCGACGCGGCCGGGCGGACCTGGTCACCCGCGCAGCCGCGCGACGCCGCAGACCGCGGCGAGTGGTGGAGACCGTATGGCGATCCGGAGCTCGACGCGCTCGAAGCCCGCGTGGACGTGTCGAGCCAGACGATTGCGCAGGCGGACGCCCAGTTCCGACAGGCGCGCGCGTTGGTGAAGGAGGGCCGGTCGCAGTACTACCCGACGGTCACCGTCAACCCATCGATCACCGAACAACGTCTGTCGGTGAACCGGTCGGATCAGATCGCGCGCTCCGCGACGCTGACGCAGTTCTCACTTCCCGTGGACGCCTCGTACGAGGCCGACGTGTGGGGACGCATCCGCCAGACGGTCGCGATGCGACGTGCCGATGCGCAGGCGAGCGCGGCGGATCTCGAGGGGGTCCGGCTGAGCGTGCACGCGGAGGTCGCCGCGGATTATCTCCAGCTGCGGGCGCTCGATGCCGAGGGAGCGCTGCTGCGATCGTCGGTCGAGGCGTTCGAGCGCGCGGCACAGCTCACCTCGAATCGCTACAACGCGGGCGTCGCGTCGCGCGGCGATGTCGCCCAGGCTCAGGCCCAGCTCGAAGCGACGCGGGCGCAGGCCATCGATATCGGCGTGCAGCGCGCGCAGCTGGAGCACGCCATCGGCGTGCTCGTCGGCGAGGTGCCGTCGGACTTTTCGCTCGTATACGCTCCGCTCACCGGTCAGGCGCCGCCCGCCATTCCGCTGGCGCTGCCGTCTCTCCTCCTGCAGCGACGACCCGATATCGCGGCAGCCGAGCGTCGCGTCGCGAGCGCCAATGCGCAGGTGGGGGTTGCGGCGACGGCGTTCTTCCCGACTGTCCTGCTCTCGGCGAGCGGCGGCTTTCAAGGCTCGCGTCTCGCGGACTGGTTCTCGGTGCCGAGCCGATTCTGGTCGATTGGTCCGTCGCTCGCGCAGACGATCTTCGACGGCGGCGCACGCGCGGCCGCCCGCGACGAGGCCCGAGCTGGGTACGACGCGGCCGTCGCGGCGTATCGTCAATCGGTTCTCGGCGCGTTCGGAGACGTCGAAGACAACCTCGCCGAGCTTCGCATTCTGGCCGACGAGTCGCGGACACAGCAGGCGGCCGTCGCGGCGGCGCAGCAATCAACCGCGATCGCCTTGAATCAGTACCGCACCGGCTTGGTCAGCTACCTGCAGGTCGTCACCGCGCAGAGCGAGGAGCTCACCGATGAGCGCACGGCGTTGACGCTGCTGGCCCGGCGATACATGGCCAGCGTACAGCTCGTGAAGGCGCTCGGCGGCGGCTGGGACGTGTCGCAACTCCCCACCGACCCGAAATAAGGCCGTCGCCTGGATGCGCACGCGCCGCGAGTCTTGCGCCAGGAGTCCGGAGTAGACTTATCGCCCGCGCGGTGCGTGTGTGAAAGAGAATTCCCCGCGCCTTCCGTGAGGAGACCACATGCCGAGACTGACGACGTCCGCGCACATCCTGATGCTCGTCCTCGTGCTCGGGGGCGTCGCACCCCAGCAGGCCGCACCGCCTGCGCCGCAGGCGGGCCAGGCGTCCACGCTGCAGCCGGTGCGGATTCCGCTCGATCTCTTTCAGCTACCGGACGGCTTCGAGATCACGCTGTGGGCGGCATCGCCGATGCTGCACAACCCGACCAACATCGACATCGATCGAGACGGACGCATCTGGGTGGCGGAAGGTGTCCGGTATCGATCGCACCATGCCCGCCAGCCAGAAGGCGATCGCATCGTCGTCCTGGAGGACACCGACCACGACGGTCAAGCGGATGAAGCGCATACGTTCGTGCAGGAACCGGCGCTGATCGCACCGCTCGGCGTGTCCGTGATCGACAACAAGGTCGTCGTCGCGCAGCCGCCCGATCTCATCGTCTACACGGACGTCGATCGGAACCTGCGGTTCGATCCGGCGGTGGACAAGCGCGAGGTGCTCCTGACTGGCTTCCAGGGCATCAATCACGACCACTCGCTCCACTCGGTCACCGTCGGCCCGGACGGCAAGTGGGTCTTCAACGCCGGCAACACCGGGGCGATGTTCACGGACCGGTCGGGGAAGACGTTCCGCATCTTCGGATCGTACCGTCCCGACCCGGTCGGGCCGTTCAAGTTCCCGAACGACCCCGCGGTCTATGCCGGAAAGCCGAGCGACGACGGGCACGTGTACGTGGGCGGTTTCACGGTACGGATGAACGCCGACGGCACCGGCGCAGAGATCATCGGCTCGAACTACCGCAACAGCTACGAGCAATCGATGACGTCGCTGGGTGACGTCTTCCAGAACGACAACGACGATCCGCCCGCGTGTCGCGTGAGCTGGGTGATGGAGTACGCCAACTTCGGCTTCTCGTCGAACGATGGCCAGCGGACGTGGGAGGCGGACCGGCGGCCCGGCCAGTCCGTGCCAGTCGCAGAGTGGCGGCAGGACGATCCGGGGATGATGCCGGCAGGTGACGTCTACGGCGGCGGATCGCCGACCGGCAACGTCTTCTACGAGGGCGGCAGCCTCGGCCCGTCCTGGGAAGGGACGTTCTTCGCCGCGGACGCGGGGCGGAACGAGATCTTCTCGTACAAGCCGGCCCCACAGGGCGCGGGTTTCGCGCTCGAACGAAAAGTCTTTCTCACCTCGAACGTGAAGCAACAATACGCCGGGTCCGATTTCGTGATGGGCAGCGCCGGCGTCACCAACGCGATCGCGACACTCTTCCGGCCGTCAGACGTCGCCGTCGGTCCCGACGGCGCGCTGTATGTCAGCGACTGGATCGACGCGCGGGTGGGAGGACACCAGGACCTGGACGCCACGCTGTCGGGGGCGATTTACCGGATCGCTCCGAAGGGCTTCGTCCCCAAGGTCCCGACGTTCGACCCCGCCACGATTGACGGCCTGATCACGGCGTTGCGATCACCCGCGGTGAACGTGCGCGCGATCGGCTTCGACGGGTTGAAAGCGCGTGGCGCGTCCGCCGTGGATGCCGTGGCCGCCTTGCTCACCGATCCCAGCCCTTACGTGCGCGGCCGGGCGATCTTCCTCTTGTATCAGCTCGGTCCCGAGGGCCGTCAGCGCGCAGGAACGCCCGAGTCGTACGCCGAGCCGGCGCTGCGCATTGCGGCGTTCCGTGCCATGCGGCGCGCGGGCCTCGACATCATGCCGGTGGCTTCTCAGCTCGCCCGCGACACGGATCCCGGCGTCCGGCGCGAGGTGTCAGTGTCCATGCGCGACCAGGCCGCCGACAAGGCGCTGGACATCCTGGTCGACATCGCGCGCGGCTTCGATGGGCAGGATCGCAGTTACCTGGAAGCGCTGGGAACGGGCGCCACCGGAAAAGAGGCGGCGCTCTACGAGCGGCTGCACCGCGAGCTCGGCGTGAAAGATGATCCAATCGCATGGCCGGTCACGTTCACGTGGATCGCATGGAGGCTGCACGTGCCGGCGGCTGTACCGGACCTGTCGGCGCGCGCGCAATCAACGACGCTGTCCATCGCCGACCGCCGGCGCGCTCTGGATACGCTGGCGTTCATCAACGATCCGGCTGCGTCGACGGCGATGCTGAGCCTCGCGCAGGCGGAGGGACCGTTGCGTGAGCCGGCGACGCTCTGGCTGCTGAACCGCATGTCGAACGACTGGGCGAATCACGGCCTGCGGCCGGCACTCAAGACAGCCGGAATCTATGATCCGGACTCGTTGAAACTACGCGAGGCGGTTGTGCCGCCGCCGCCGGCGGGTCTTCCCGATCTCTCGATCGAGGGGAGCTCCCGCCTGATCGGCGATGCCGCTCGCGGGAAGAACAAGGTCACCGCGTGCCTCATGTGCCACGCCATCGGAGGTGCGGGCGCCGAGGTGGGTCCCGGGCTGGATGGATGGGGGCGCGGCAAGTCGGCCGAAGTGATCGCGACAGCGCTGATCCGGCCCAGCGCGGAGATCGCCCACGGCTACGAGGGCACGGAGATCAAAACGAAGGACGGGCTGACGATTCAGGGGATCCTGATCAAAGAGGGCGATCCGCTGATGATGCGCAGCATGGGCGGAATCACCCAGATCATCCCCACGGACCGCGTGGCCGCCGCGCCGCCGGATGCCGGGCTCACTGATGATGAGCGCCGCGCAGTTGGGCCTGACCGCGCAGGACGTCGCGGACGTCATCGCGTTCCTGCGGGGTTCCTGAATGGAACCGCCTCGATCACTCGCCAGCCAGTCGGCGGTTATTGCCCCAGCCTGGCCTTGCGGCTCGCCGCTTCGGCGCGCCAGCGGGCGCGGTTGATGCTGCCGAGCGGCGCGCTGTCGGATGTGGAGTGCTCCCTGACGTCGATGTGCCACGCCTCGCAGGTTGCGGCCGGCAACTCCGACGCCGGCACGAGGGTGAGGCGCGCCACCGTGTGAAAAGGCGCCTGCGATTCCTTCCATTCCACGCTGGCGTTCTCGATCCAGAACGCAGCGTCCCTCCGCCGCCCCCAGTACGTCATGCTCTGCGTGTCCAGGAGCTGGAGGCCGAAGTCGAAGCAACTCATCGTCGTGTCGGTCTCGAGGTGCCTCACCAGTTCGTCCTGCAGGGTATTCGGATCGTCGGGCTGCAGATCGGCCGCGGGATTCCCGATGCACGGCGTGAGCGAGTACTTGATGACGTCGATCGGGCCCTGACGGAACGGAACCGTGCTCCAGTAGCGCCGCTTCTGGTACGGGAGCAAGGCCTGGTGCTGCTGTCGAGCGCCGAGTACGGCAGTCCTGGCAAAGGACAACTTGTCCCTGAAGGGCAATGCCCACACGCCCGCCGCCATCGTCGGCGCCGTGACGACCTTGACCGTCGTGGCAAACGCGTGCGCGTCGTTGATGGGAAATGTATTCTGGTCGTTCGTGGAGAAGTCTTGACGCGTGCCGCCGGGAGGCTCGACGGCCAAGGACATCGCGCGCACGTCGGCCTTGGAGTCGTTGTTGATGTTGGAGTCCGCGTTCGCGAACCGGACCGTGGCCGGATGGCGGCCTGCCTTCGCATACAGCCCCCTGGCCAGTCTGGCGGCGAGCGCGCTATCGGAGATGCTCGCCATGACGTCGAAGACCTCGAACACAGCGCGTGCGCACACGCCCTTCGCGTGCGTGCCGCGCGCGAGCGGTCGATACTGGTCGGCGGCGTCGCTTGACTGGATCGTCAGGATGCCGTTCACGATCGCGGTGATGTCCGCTGATTCGGTCCGGCTGATCGTCTCGAGGTCGGGCACGCTGAACCACACCAGCACGGCTACGAGCAGCAGCACAACGGCAATCGCCACGACGAAGCGGCGTCGGAGTGTCGGACTCACTTGGCAGCCGCGACCTTTGGCGGCGAGCCGGGGTATGGCGGTTCCGACGTGTACGTCTTCAGGAACTCGATGATGGCGTACCGCTGGTCATCGGTCAGCGAGGGATAGAAGGACCACTCGTGGCCGGTGTTCCAGTTGCCCGGAAACCGCGTGTCCATCAGGAATCCGGCCAGGCCCGGTGGGAGCGCGTACTTCGCGCGATCGGTCTGGATCCCGAGCTTGACCGGATCGTACTCGCGCTGGCCGGTCGGGAAGGTCACCGGCCGCTCGGACGCGGGCTTCAGCAGGTCGTAGATCGTCGGGACCGAGCCGTTGTGCAGGAACGGCGCCGTCGCCCAGATGCCGACGAGGGTCTTGGAGCGATAGACCTTGCGGCCACGCGTGTCGTCCCACTTATCCGAATCGAGAAGTGGCGCGCGGAACGTCGGGGCCCATTGCGGCCCACTTCGGAGCTGGCGCTGCTCCCACTGCGCGATCGTCCGCGGGTCGAGGTGCTGCTCCCGATACGCCTTCTGCTTGATCCGGGTGATCAGGTCGAGCGCGGCGCTCGGAAATGGGCGGGTCGTGCCGTCCGGGAGCATGACCTGCCGCTCGAAGTTGAGCGCCGTCATCGGATCGGTGCCGACTTCGTCGAGTGAGAAAAGCTTATAGATGCGCACGCGGCCGTCGGTCTTGAACGTCTCGTGACAGCCGGCGCAGTACTGGTAGAACAAAGACCGCCCGCGGTCGGCACGCGCGGTGTCGATCGGAGGGAAGCTCTCGGGCCATTTCGGCGGGACGATGTTGTATGCGAGCGTCTCCAGTTGATGGAGGTTGTCGATCCGGACTGTGCTCGAGAACGTCTTCGCATCGTAGAGCGCGCCGACGCCGAGGGCCTGTCCGATGTTGCGCTCCATGACCGAGTTCGTATTCGCGCCCCATTGCAGCCAACCCGTGTATTCCATGCCCCAGATGTGGGGAATGCTGACCGGCCCGTCGGCAGGCAGGCTGTTGGGGCCGATCGACCGAACAGCTCGTCGCGACCGATCCCGAACGCGTCGAGGCGGCCGTATCCTTCCTGTGTGCTGATCGCCAGCGTGCGTTTCAGTGCCGGCACGCTCCGCAACGCTCTGACCTGGGCTTCGAGCAGGCCGCGATTGCCGGTGAACAGCTGAATGATGCGCCGACTGAACCTCTCGTCCTCGGCCACGTCGGCTTCGTCGCGCGCGGCGCTGCCCGACCGCCGTGCGCGCCGCACCGCGTGCAGCCGATCCCAGAAGCGCGCCAGGCGGTGCGGGGACTTGAACGTGCCCTCAGTCTCCAACGCGAGATGCTCGAGGAACTTGTTCACGTAGGCCATGTTGCCGCCACCGTCGATCCGGACCGCATGATTCTGGTACTGCACCTGGCCGACGTGGCACGCTGAACAGTTCAGCCCGATCATCTGCGCGCCATTCAGCTTCGAGCGGGCAAGCGACACTCCGACGGGCAGTCCGTACGGGTTGCCCGCGCTCTTGCCATCGGGGAGTAGACCGAATCGTTCGACGTTGTCGAGGAACGGTCGGACCTCGACGCTGCCGTCACTCGCGGGTACTTCGACATCAAGAGCGAGCAGCCAGTCGAGGGGATAGAGCTCGCCGCCCTCCGACAGGTGATAGAAGCTCTCTCGCTGCGTCTCGGACAGGCCATTCTGGCCTTCGGGACGGGGCGAGGCCGGAAGTGGGGCCGCCTCGCGCGTGTCCTGCGATGGGACTCCACCGGATCTCAGCATCCAGCCGCCGGCCAGGCCGGCCAGGAAAATACCGCTCGCGATCACCGCATTCCGCATGGTCATGACTGTCCTTGACGCGCCGCGAGGCACAGATCCTCAGGACTCGCGAACTGCTTGCCGCCGCACAGCGTGTTCACCGTCTGCAGTCCGAGCATGCGATAGCTCTCGAACTGCGCCTCGTCGAACCACTGTTCGGCCGTTGATTCGTGGGGGAACGTCGCGTGGGTACGCGCGTAGTTCGCGACGTCGACCGGCTCGTCACCGGTCACCGTCGGCTTCAAGTACACCAGGACGCCGTCGTCGAGATCGGGATCGACCGCACGATACCGAATCGCGCCGACAGCGAAGCGCGCCGTCTCGGAAGGCCCGATATGCAGTCCTGCGGGAAACTCGATCTCGACACCGAAATCGATGCGGATTTTCCTGATGGCGTTGGCCAGATCACCGAACGTGTAGCCGCCGTCGCATCCGGCGTCGCTCAGGATTATGAAGCGGCAGCGACGAAGCACCATCTCGTACAGTCCGAGGTTTTCGAAGTGGCCGCCGTCTGAGAGCAGCACGTACGGGTTGGTGTAGGTCGTCCTGGCGAGCAACTCGCTGACGAGCGGCTCGACACCGAACGCCGGTGCCTCGCGCGTCCACGTCGCATCGCCATGCTTACCGGGGTTGCCAAGCCAGACGCCCAGCCGCGCGTTGAAGACCGTCAGCAGGAACGTCATCGCGCGGGAGGCATCGGGGCCCATGTTCGAGCTGACGGCGGCACCAGACGTCGTCAATGCCTCGCCAAGCGAGATACCCGATGCATAAGTCGCCGCAGGGCGATAGCCAAGCTGCCGCGATCCGGCATGGAGCGGGCTCATCGTAAACGACGTCGCTTTGCGCTCGGCGACCGCGAGGCGATTGTCGGCCACCAGGTTCAACGTGGTGTTGACGACGTGCAGCGGGCGACCGAGGTCCTGAACCCGGCCGAACGGCATGTCGTCGGCCGCATCGAATCCCGTGAAGGCGCTCGGGTTGCGGTCGGTCTTCGTACGCGTTACCCCGAGAAACGTGCGCACGAGCCGGCTCCGATACATCTCGTGCAGCGAGAACTGATTGATCGAGATGACGCGCCCGAGACCGGTGCCGAGTGCGAGCAGGCCGAGGAACGCCAGAAGATCCTCGGGCAGTGACGCGCCCACCGGGTGCGGGCGCTCGTGAAAGAGGTGGAGGTCGTGAATGAACTGAAGCAGCAGCCGGTTGCCGTCCGAAACGAGCACGATCAGCAGGACCGTCGTCACCGGCGCGGCGAGGCACAGTGCAAGTCCCGTTGCGAAGCGCCATCGTCTGGCCTGCGACGCGAGCGCCGCGATCATCCGGTAGGCCGCACCGCCCGAGAGTATCGTGAGAAGTCCCAACCCCACGCGTCCACCGCCATGGGAGAACCCGAGTGCGGCCAGCCCCGCGTCGAGGGCCAGCGGTCCGAGAATTGCTATTGCGGCGGCGACCAGCCACGACAATCCAATGATGAGAATCCAGGCGCCGGCACGAGCCCACCACTCGCGGTCATCGTCGGACATGTCGCGACTTGCGAGACCGATGAAGACGGTGATCTGCAGAAACAGCAGCACCAGCGACGTGGGCAGATCGATGACCACGAAGACCTGGGGATCGTGACGCGCGAGCGCGGTGAGAAAGTGATGCACCCACGAGGCCACGAGGCGGCCCACGAGGCCGGCCGTTGCCGCCGCGACCCAGGTCCATGGACGCCACCAACGATCGCTGAAGGCCCCGCCGATGATCCAGGGCAGGACCATCGCCGCTATCGAGATCAGAAGCTCGACGCCGAGTGACACGTCATCGCCGAAGCGCCACGCCCAGAAGCGGTGCACCGAGAACAGAAAGAGAACCAGAAGAACTGGTGTCAGAAACCAGATCGCGAAGCTCGTGGAGCCTGCCGCTCGATGCCCGAGGCTCGGCAGCTGCACCGCCGCGTAGGTGGTGGCGATGGCGATCAAGAAGACGATGGGAATCCAGTCGTTGAGGTACCACCAGTCGAGGGTGGCTGGGCTCACGAGCTCGGGCTGCGACGGCAGCCCGAGAAGACCAAGATAGATTCTGGGCAGCATCGCCGCTGTGGCGATGAGGGGCACGAGCACCATCCAATTGACCAGCAGGTTGCGGAACATCGTGCCGCCGAGCGTCCACACGTCTGCCGAGAGCAGTCCGGTTCTCGGGTCGAGGAACTTGATCACGCTGCGGAGGCGCGTGATCGGGTCGGGCTCGATATCTCGTCCGAGCTGTTCAGCCGGATCAGCCTCGCTCCGCTCGCGCGCGTGCAGCCGCCACGCGGTGAGCCATCCACCGATATAGCCGCCGCCCGAGACCGTGGACAGATAGTCGAAATTGCCGAGCACGCCGGCGCGCGCCAGGCCCTGGAGGACGCCGAGGCCGAAGCTGCCGCTGCGAACGCCGCCGCCCGAGAGGCACAGCGCGGCGTGATTGGCCCGGGCGTGCCGCCGAACGATCTCCGCCGGCGTGAGCGCGACCGCCTCGGGAGAGGCCGGCGCGTCCGGTATTGCGTGCAGGAACGCGTATTCCTCGTCCAGCACCTGCTCTATCAGCAGTGGTGGTGTTCCGCTCTCCGTCACGATCCGATCCCGGCAAGGGTCGTTCGAGCGGCGACGAGGTCCTTCGTGCTGTGTCCTTCGGTGAACCACTCGAAGACGGGCGCGAGCACCGCGCGCGCGTCTTCGCGTCGGCCGGCGGCCATCAGAAGGTTCGCGAGGTCAGTGGCCGCACGCAACTCGAAGGACTTCGCGTGCTGCGCGATGGCGCGGTCCATGGCGCGGCGCAGGCTCTCCTCGGCTGCAGCGACGTTGCCCGCACGGCGGAGCAGTTCTCCACGGACCCGGTGGAGCTCGGCCAGATATCCCCCTTCGAGTGTCTTCTCCGCGTGCGCGAAGCCCTCGTCAACCGCCCGCAGCCCTTCCTCGATCCGATCCGCATTCGCGAGCATTTCCCCAAGGAGCGCGAGAAATGCGGTGCGGACAAGCCCTGATCCGATCGCCTGCTGGACGGCGAGGCTGTCCTTCAACTGGTCAATCCCTTCGGTGGTCTTACCAAGCGCGGCAAGGGCGACGCCCTGAAACGAGCGGCCCCATTCCGTTTCCTGCTTGAGCTCGTACTCGCGCGACAACGCGATGATCTCGTCACCCATCCGCACGGCCTCCGCCGCCGCGCCCCGATACAGATGGATGCCCTGTGCGACGACCAGGGCAAACGCGAGGGTCATCGGCTGATGCTGAGAGCGCGCCAGAGTCAAGGTTTCCTGCGCGCGCTGCTGGGCACGATCCGGATAGCCGAGGACCCAGAGCGGACGGCTCGACATCGCTCGCGCGATCATGCCCGGATCGAGGCCGTACATGGCGGTGTAGGTCATGTGCTCGGCTGGCACGTGCAGCTCCCGGCCGCGATCCAGCACCTGACTCGACTCGACCATGTTCCCCAGGAACTCCAGCGACACGCCGACCAGGTGATGAGCGGCCATCAGATGCGCGGGATTTCCCGATCGCTCGGCCTGAATCATCAGTTCCTGCGAGAGCTCGCGGTAGACGCGCAGATCGCCGCGGATGGCGTGAAAAAGCGTCAGCGCCCATCGCACGGGAAACACTTCGGGCGGGTCATCGAGCTCGCGACAGAGCTCGCGGGCGCGCGCAAAGACGGGCTCGAGCTCGGCGGCGGCCCAACCCTTCATCATCCGCAGCGCCAGGCCGCGGATCATCTGCAGGCCCAGCTCCTGCTGCTTGCGTTCGGGACCGTCAGGCAGGCCGCGGAGTGCTCTTCAGCCCGCGCTCGGCGAGAGACAGCGCCTCGCGAAATCCGAAAAGGCCAGCCGAGTGTTGTGCCGCCGCGAAGTAGTAATGGGCGCTGCTGGCAAAATCTCGAGCCGCTTCGAACAGGATCGCCAGGCGCGCCGCGCTCGCGGGCGCGTGTTCGCCGTGCGCCACGAGCGCGCGGGCCACGCGTCCGCTGAGCGCCGTTCGTCGTGTCGGCTGGAGCGACGCGTAGAGCATGTTCTGATACAGCACGTGCACGAACTGATACTGCAGCGTGAGGGTCAGGTCCGGAAACTCGTACTCGCTGCCCCGCTTCACGAACACGTGGACCCGTTCGAGCACGTCGAGCCGTTCTTCGACGTCGGCGGGGTCCATCTCGATGGCCTCGCTGACGATCGCCGAATCGAACTCGGGTCCCTGCACGCTCGCGGCGAGCAGCAGCGCACGGTCGCGCTCCTCGACCTGCTCGATCTTTCTCGCGATCATGCTGCGTACCGACTCGGGCAGGTCGCGCGGCATGTCCGACATCGACCGAGCCAGGACCCAGCTGCCGTTCTGTTCGACGATCCGGCCCGAGTCCCGCAGGTAGCGCACCAGATCGGCCATGAAGAGGGGGCTGCCCTCCGTCTTCGCGTGAATGAGCGCCGAGAAGTCCGCCGGCAGGCGGTGCTCGGGAAACTCCAGCGCGAGATAGCGGTCCACGTCAGCCGGCCCGAGAAACCCGAGCGCGACCTCCTCGAACAAGCCGCGGGATCGAAGGTTGTTGGCAATCCCAAGAAAAGGATGCTGCGCGAGCGCCATCTCGGCCGGCCGATAGGTGGTGAGGACCAGCACGCGCATGTCCGCGAACCGGCCGGCCAGATAGTTCAGGATGTCGATCGTCGACACATCAGCCCAGTGCAGGTCGTCGAGAAAGAGGACCACGGGACGCGAGCTCGAGACGTCCTGAAAGAACGCGCCAACCTCACGTTTCATCCGCTCCTGTGATGCCGACAGCGCCTCGACGCGGAGCTCGGCCATGGACGACTCCTCGATCGACCGCGTCGCCACCTGCAGATACCACGTCGGCGCCACGGTCTTCATCAGGGTCTGGAGCGATTCGCCTCCGGCGCGATGAAGGATGTTGTCGAGCGCTTCGAGGATCGGCAGATACGCTTCCGCGCCCGCCAGCCGTTCCGAACATCGGCCGCGGGCGACGATCGGGCGCTCGGGCCGCGACGACAGCTCGACAAGGACGTCCTCGATCAGGCTCGTCTTGCCGATGCCCGCCTCGCCGGAGACGCCGAGGATGAGACTCTGACCGTCCAAAACCCGTGCATAGAAGCGACGGAGGTCCGCACGCTCGGCCTCGCGACCCACCGTCTTGCGCGCCGCGGCCGTCGTCGCGCGGGAATTCTCCGGCAGCGCGTCTCGGCCCTGCAGGGCGGCGAGCTCTTCGTCCACGTCACGAGCGGACGGCCGCCGCTCCGGCTCTTTGGCGAGCATCCGAAGCACCAGCGCGTCGAGCGCCGGTGGAATCGCCGGATTGAGCCTGACGAGCGGCGCCGGCTGCTCCGACAGAATGGCCGCGAGGATCCCCATAGTGGTCGGCGCCACGAACGGCCGACGTCCGCCGGCCATTTCGTACAGCACGACGCCGAACGCAAAGATATCCGCCGCTGGGCCAGCCTGCGTGCCTCGGGCCTGTTCCGGCGACATGTAGGCCGCCGTGCCGAGGACGGTTCCCGGCGCCGTGTCCAGGTTCGCGACCGTCGATTGTTCGGCCGCCTGGTGGTCGACGACCCGTGCGAGCCCGAAATCGAGCACCTTCACATAGCCATCGGCCCGGACCATGATGTTTTCCGGCTTGACGTCCCGGTGGACGATGCTTGCGGCGTGCGCTGCGGACAGCGCGCGAGCCACCTGCCGCCCGATGTCGACCGTCACCGCGAGCGTCTGCGCACTCTCGATGAGCGACCGCAGCGTCCGCCCGTCGATGAGCTCCTGCACGATGAAGAGTTCGCCGTCCGGCGTCTCGCCGACTTCGTGGATGGTGACGATGTTCGGGTGGTTGAGAGCCGACGCGGCGCGTGCCTCGCGCAGGAAGCGCTGGACCGCATCCGACTCCTCGCGGGCTGGGCCTCGCAGCAGTTTGAGCGCGACCGACCGGTTGAGTCGCGTGTCGAACCCGCGAAACACCTCGCCCATGCCGCCACCGCCGATGCGTCCGTCGACGCGGTAGTGCCCGAACGAGGTCGGAGTCATCCTGTGAGGGTGTGCCGCAACGCCCGCGTGCACTATACATCCAGGAACGCCTGCCACCGCCCCAGAAAGTGCCTGCACCCAGGACAGGGCGTATAATTTCACCACACCCACTACACATGATCACGCGTACCCCCGCCGGTCCCCGGGAGAGCTTCCGCCTGTTCGACGTGCGCCGGAACTGGAAGGCACTCTTCGCACGTCCCCCGTTCCATGACCCCGTTGTCGATGGCGTGCGCGCGATCGCGATTCTCTGGGTCATGTCCTATCACCTCGTGCTGTTTCATCTGGGATCGTTCACGACCGAGGCGATTGGAATCGCGACAGGCCGCTGGACCCAGTGGACGAGCCGCGGCGACATGGGCGTGGATCTCTTCTTCGTGATCAGCGGGTATCTGATCGGCACGATCCTGCTGCGCGAGTACCGGAAATCAGGGACGCTGCAGATCAGACGTTTCTACATTCGGCGTTTCCTGCGTCTGATGCCGGTCTACACGGTCGCCATGATCGTGGGGTTGTACTTCGTGCACAACATCCCGCGCGAAGCGGTGCTCATGGAGTTCCCGCCCTTCATGAACGCCAACAACATGTGGGCGAACTTCGTCTACGTGAACAACTTCCTGCCCATCAACCGGCAGTACATGGGATGGTGCTGGTCGCTCGCCATCGAGGAGCAGTTCTATCTGATCCTGCCGGCCTTCATCCTGATCGTCATGCGGGTCGGCAAGCCGATGCGCATCCTCGGGAGCCTGATGGTGCTCGCCGGCATCATCAGGTGGATCGTCATCGTGCGGCACGGTTTCGTGCCGCCTTTCCTCGATCTGCCGAACATGCAATCCTGGGTCGACCGGTTCACGATCGAGTATCAGAATCTCTATACGCGCTACGGCGCGCTGCTCTCTGGTGTGATCGGCGCCTATCTGATGGTGTTCCACCGAGAGCGAGTGGGCCGGTTCTTCGCGCGCACGCGTGTCGTGGACGCGCTCGCCGTGGCGAGCGTCGCGGTGATCATCCCGACCGGCTATTTTGCGATGTCCTCGCCGCTCTTCACCGCAGTCCCCGTCAGCGTGCGCATCCTCTACTATTCGCATCACCGTGACGCCTTTGCGCTCGCGGTCACGTTCCTCGTGCTCGCCGCGATGCACTCGGCCGGATTCGTGGGTCAGGGGCTCCGGCGTCTGCTGTCCTGGCGAGGTGCTCTTTCCGATCGCGCAGGTCTCGTACTCGCTCTACCTTGTTCACGAGATGGTCATGCTCTGGCTCTTCCCCAAGACCGCCGTGCTCTTCGGTCCAGCGCTCGGTGCCCACACGACGATGGCACTGGCGGCGTTGATTGCGCTCGTGATGTCATTCGCAGGCGCGACCATCCTGTACTTGCTGGTCGAACAGCCGTCGATGCGCGCCAGGGAGCTACCGGCGATCCGCAGGCTCGCCGAGGCTGGAGGAACAGCCGGAGAGGTGGAGGTTCGCGCTCAGCCGAGCGAGCTGTGAAACCCAATGGACCGCCGGTCGCGAGAATCGGGAACGCGAGCTACTCCATCCCCGCCGCACCGCGCTTCCGCTGCACCACGCTGATCGACCCGTTGTTCTCCAGCACCGCCAGGTGAACGTCGTCCACGGAGTCGCACCCGTTCTGGCGCAGCGCGGCGTGCAGCTCGTGTTGCGTGAGCTTGGCGTCCTGCAAGACAGTGTCGTAGAGCTGACCGTTGTGGATGAGGACCTGCGGACGCCCCTCGATCAGCGCCTCGAGCCGCTTGCTGCGATACGTCGCCAGGCCGATGGCCTGGTTGAGCCCGACAAGCGTGGTCGCGGAGACGAGGCCGCCAATCAAGGAGTTGTCCCCGCCATTCATCGAGTTCTGGACGGCGTTGGACAGCACGAGGAGCAAGACGAGCTCGAACGGCGCGAGTTGCCCGACCTGGCGCTTTCCGGTGAGGCGAAGCAGTATCAGAAGAAATCCATACACCAGCACCGAGCGGACGATGAGTTCCCAGATCGGAACGGAAAGAGTCCACATGCTGAAGCCTTTGTGGGGGCTGGAGTCACTTCGGAGATCATAACGGGACCACGGAGGATATCGTGCGCCGTTTCGCTGAACGGCTCCGTGGATCGCCTATGCTTGACGGGTCCGCGCGGAGTGTCGGACCGCAGTGCCTGATAATCGCCTCGGGGTCCCCACCGATTTGTCGCCGCCACCGCCCCGACGTCGCCGCGTCGGGTGGATTCTACTGCTTCTGATCGCCGGGCTGTGGCTTGCGGCCAGTACGGCCGTCTCCTACTACGTCGATGCGCTGTGGTTTGCCTCGCTCGGCTACGCGGATGTCTTCTGGAAGTCCCTCAATATCCAGGCCTTCGTCTTCACCGCCTTCGCGGCACTCACGTTTCTCATCCTGTACGGCGCGTTCCTCGCGTTGAAGCCGCCGGGGTTCGGCGAGCGCGGGATCGGCAACGTGATCGTCATCAACGGCCAGCCGGTGTCGCTGCCGGTTGGTCCGATGCTGCGCTTGCTCGCCCTTGTCATCTCGCTGATCGCCGCGCTCGTGACGGGAACGGCGATGATGGCCAACTGGCCTGAGCTCGCGCTCTGGTGGTACGGTGCGGGGAGCGTTCAGGCCGGCGTGCCAACGGACCCGATCTTCGGCCGATCGATCGCGTTCTACCTCTTCACGCTGCCTGCGTGGAACCTGATCGTCGACTGGCTGATGACGCTCGCAATCCTGGTCATCGCGATCGCCGGGTTCTTTGCGCTGGTCGGCGGTGCCGTTCGGCGCGGCCGGCTGGACCCGCGCGCGAACTCGACGTTGCGCGGCGTTGCGCTGGCGTGGGCGCTGGTGCTGCTTGCGATGGCGGCCCAGATATACCTTGGCCGATTCGAGCGCCTGCTCGACGACCACACGATCTTCGCGGGCGTCACGTACACCGAAGCCCACGTGACCTTGACCGGCATGTTGATCGTGGCCGGTCTGCTCGCGTTGGGCGCGCTCGGCGCGGCGGTCAGCGCGTTCGCTGGTCCGCGCCTCCGGTGGCTCGTCGCAGCTCCAGTGCCAGCTGCGCTCGCGTTTCTCGCCACCGGTGCGGTCGGCGCGTACCTGAACGCATTCGTCGT
The DNA here is from genome assembly GCA_963786615.1 of uncultured Acidobacteriota bacterium. Lineage (GTDB taxonomy): Bacteria > Acidobacteriota > Vicinamibacteria > Vicinamibacterales > 2-12-FULL-66-21 > CAWAZT01. The sequence continues at coordinate 24,639 of CAWAZT010000004.1, read as the reverse complement.
CAAACCGAACGAACTGGTGAAGGAACGGCCCTACATCGCGCACAACATCGAGCTGACCCGACAGGCATACGGGCTCAATCGGATCTCGCAGCGTGCCTTCCCGGCCGAGACGACGGTCGAAGCCGTCGACCCCGCGAACAATCAGTCGACCCTCCAGAACATCAGGCTCTGGGACTGGCGCGCGCTGCAGGACACGCTCAGGCAGCTCCAGGAAATCCGCACGTATTACGACTTCCCGGACATCGACATCGATCGCTACACGGTCAATGGTGCGCTGCGGCAGGTGATGCTGGCGACGCGCGAGCTGAACGTGGACAAGCTGCCCGAGAGCAGCCGCAACTGGATCAACGAAAAGCTCATTTACACCCACGGCTACGGCATCACGATGAACCCGGTCAACGGGTTCACGCCCGAGGGCCTCCCGACGCTGATCCTCAGGGACATGCCGATCCAGTCCAGCGCGCCCGAGATCAAGGTGACGCGACCCGAAGTCTATTTCGGCGAGATGACGAATACCGACGTCTACGTCAAGACGCGGCAGCAGGAGTTCAACTATCCGCAGGGACAGACCAACAATCTCACGTCCTATCAGGGCACAGGCGGAATCGTGCTCGGCGGCTTCGCGCGCCGGCTGCTGATCGCGTTCGACCGCGGCGATCTCGGCAAGCTCCCGTTCAGCGACGACGTCACCGCCGAGAGCCGGCTGCTGATGCGACGGAACGTCCGTGCGCGTGTGGCGGAGCTCGCTCCGTTTCTCACGTTCGATCCCGATCCTTACATCGTCGTCGGCGACGACGGTCGGCTGTCGTGGATCATGGACGGCTTCACGACGTCCGACCGCTACCCCTACTCGCGGCCGTACCGGCTGCAGAACGTGCGCGTCAATTACCTGCGCAACAGCGTCAAGGCGGTGATCGACGCTTACGACGGCTCGACAACGTTCTATGTGTTCGACCAGGCCGATCCGATCCTGACCGCGTATCGCGCGATCTTTCCGACGTTGTTCAAGGATGCGTCGGCGATGCCGGCGGACCTCCGGCGGCACGTCCGCTATCCGGAGCTGTTGCTTGCGCTCCAGGCGGAGGTGTACGGCCTGTACCACATGACGGATCCGGAAGTGTTCTACAACCGGGAGGATCTCTGGACGGTGGCCAGCGACGTGGCAGCGACCGAGGGTCGCGAGAGGGCGACCCAGCCGATGGAACCGAACTTCGTGCTGATGAAGCTGCCCGAGGAGTCGAACATGGAGTTCGTCGAGATCCTGCCGTTCACGCCAGCGAACCGCAACAACATGATCGGCTGGATTGCCGGGCGGAGCGACGACACCCACTACGGCGACGCGATTGTGTACGACTTCCCCAAGACACGGCTGGTCGACGGCCCGCTGCAAATCGAAGCGCGGATCGATCAGAACGCGCAGCTGTCGGGACAGTTGTCGCTCTGGAACCAGCAGGGCTCCCACGTGCGACGCGGCGCGCTGCTCGTCATCCCGATCGGCCGCGCGCTGCTGTACGCCGAAGCGATCTACCTCCAGGCGGAGCGCAGCCCGATGCCGGAACTCCGGCTCGTCGTCCTCGCGCTGCAGGATCGTCTCGTGTACGCGCCGACGTTCGAAGGCGCGCTCGCCAACCTGCTAGGCAACGCGGGGACCGCACCGACCCAGACGTCCACCACGCCGGGAACACCGGCGGCGCCCAGGCCGTCCGCCCAGGCCGGCGAGGCAGCAACCGATGTGGATGCCTTGATAGCCGAAGCCGCCCGCGCGCTCGCGGACTATCAGCGCTTGACCGCCGAGGGCAAGCTGGGCGAAGCCGGCCAGAAGCTGGATCAGTTGAAGCACGCGCTCGACGAATTGAACAAGCGGCGCCGCTGAGTGCGCGGCTTCAGTCGCAGCGCAGGCGTTCAGGCCTGCCCGCAGGACGGAGGCCGACCTAATGTCGGCGTTACGGCTGGTCAGTTGGTCCGCAACGCGTCGACGGGAGCCATCCGCATGCCCCGGCGCGCGGGGACGTACGACGCGACAGTGGCGACGACGAGCAGGACGAAGGTCGTGACCGCGAACGTCCATGGATCCAGTGGCGCGACGTTGTACAGCAATCGCTCGAGCACCCGCGTCAGCATCCCTGCTGCGACCAACCCGGTCGCGACGCCAATGAAGGCCAGCCGCAGGGCCTGGCCAATGACCAGCCGAAATACCGAGGTCGCCGTCGCGCCGAGCGCCATGCGGATGCCGATCTCCTGCGTGCGCTCGCGCACCGAGTACGCCATCACCCCGTAGACGCCGACCGCCGCGAGTGCGAGCGCAATCAGCGCAAACACGGCAACCAGCATCGAGATCGCGCGCGGCCGGGCGATCGTGGTGCCCACAATGTCCTCGAGCGTGCTGACCTCGACGGGCGCTTCCGGTTCCATCGCGCGCACGACTCCTCTCACGCTGCTGGCGAGCGACGAGGGATCCGGCTCGGCGCGGACGAAGAGGCGCATGGAGCGGTCCGGAAGCTGGGGGATCGGAAGATAGATGGTAGGCCGAGGCTGCGCGTCCAGCGACGTCTTGGTGTCGCCGACGACGCCGACAATCGTCCATTCCGTGTCCATTTTGCCATCGGGGCGACCGACGTTCACTCGAAGGCGATGCCCTAACGGGTCTTCACCAGCGAAACGGTCCTTCACGAGCGCTTCGCTGACGATCGCGACGGGGAACGAGTCCAGAACGTCGGACGCGGCGAAATCTCGCCCCGCCACCTGTGGAATCCCCAGCGTCTTGAAATAGCCAGGGGTGATCGGCCGCACGTGGCCGGATTGCAGCTGGCCATCCGGCGGCTTTGCCAGGTCGACGCGCCAATAGCTCGTGCCGATACAAGGTCCCGGCATCGGCGGGCACGCGGCGCCCGCTGCGACCTGCACGCCAGGCAGCGCGGACACGCGGGTCAGCGCGTCGCTGAACACACGATTGGCTTGGGCGGCGTCGTATCGTGTGGGCGGAAGCTGCACGCCCGCGGTGAGCACCCCAGCGGCGCGGAAACCAGGGTCGTTGCTCTGCAGCTTGAGAACGCTGCGCATCAGGAGGCCGGCGCCGGTGAGCAGCACGAGCGACAGCGCGACCTCCGCGACGACCAGGACACTGAGGACGCGGTGCAACCGGCGCCCGCCGCCATGACGTCCGCCGTCGCGCAACGCATCGCTCGCGCGGCTGGTGGAAACGAATGCGGGAACCAGACCAAAGAGGATGCCCGTCGTCAGCGCGGTCAGCATCGTGAATGCCACCACCGGCGGATCGAGCCTGAGCTGGTCGAGTCGCGGCACTGGAATGCGATCCGCGACGACGGCAAGGAGGCCGCGGTGGCAGAGCGCTGCGACGGCCAGCCCCCCGACGCCGCCTACGGCCGCGAGCGCCAGACTCTCGGTGAGCATCTGACGGACCAACCGACCGCGCCGGGCGCCGAGCGCTGCCCGCATGCCGAGCTCGCGCTCACGCGCGGCGCTTCGCGCCAGCAGCAGGTTCGCGACGTTGACGCAGGCAATGAGCAGCACCAGCGCCACCGCGCCCACGAGCGCGAACACGGCCGGCCGGAGCTCCCCGACCATCTGTTCCTGCAGTGTGAAGAGCATTACCGTCCGTCGGGCATTCCGCTGCGGGAACTCTTTTTCAAGATCGGCAAAGATGCCCCGCATCTCGCTGGTCGCGCCCTCGATCGAGACGCCTTCGGCCAGCCGCCCGAGGCCGTACCAGTTGCCCCGGCCGGGCAGCGAGCGGAGCTGCTCCACCGTGAGGCCGTATGGAATCAGGAACGCAGCCTTCTGACCGACGACGGTGAAGCCTGGAGGCATCACGCCGATCACCGTCCGGCGCTGGCCTGCGGTGGTGAGCGTCATGCCCAGCACGTCCGGGCGGCCCCCAAGCCGGCTTTGCCAGAATTCGTGACTCAGCACGATTACCGGGTTGCCGCCGAAATCCTCCTCGGCCGTATACGCACGGCCCAGCGCGGGCTGCACCTGGAGCGCGCGAAACACGTCGGGCGAGAAGGCGTACCCCTCGATCTGGTCAGGCTGACCGTTGACGATCATCGCGCGCGTCACGGGTCCCACCATCCCCAGATTCTCCAGCGTGCGCGTACGTTCCCGCCAGGCGACGAGGTTGGCCGCGGAGATCACGTTCTTCTGCGTAGCGCCGCGGTTGGTTTCCCAAACGGCGACGAGGCGATCGGGATCATGGTACGGCAGCGGCTCGATCATCACCGTGCGCACCACGCTGAAGATCGCCGAGGTCGCGCCGATGCCTACGGCGAGCGTGACGAGCGCCGCCGCGGTGAAGCCAGGTGCCCGCCTCAGCGCACGAAAACCGTGCCGGAGATCACGGACCGAGTCTGCGAGGAGCGCCGGCCGGATTTCGTCCTGCGTGCTCTCTTTGGCGCGCGCCTGCCCGCCAAACCTGATCAGGGCCTGGCGTCGTGCCTCGGCTGGATTCATGCCGGCCCGGCGATTCTTCTCGGTCTGCTGATCGAGATGAAAGCGAATCTCCTCGTCGAGGCCTCGTTCGAGTGTCCGGCTCCGGCCGATGGAACGAATCCACTGCCAGCTTTCGGTGATCCATCTCATGATGCGTCTCAGGTGTTCAGCGTGGCATCGAGCACGAGGTTGACGGCGCGAGACATCCGACGCCATTGGGCGAGCTCGTCGCCAAAATGGCGTCGGCCCTCACGCGTCAGCCCGTAGTAGCGGGCGCGGCGATTGTTCTCGGTGACCTTCCATTCGGATCGAATCAGGCCCTGACGCTCCAGCCGGTACAGCGCGGGATACAACGTGCCCTGGCCCAGCTGCAGCACGCTCTCCGACCATTGCTCGATACGTTCGGTGATGCCCCATCCGTGCATGGGCTCGAGCTGCAGCGCCTTGAGCACCAGCATGTCGAGCGTGCCCTGCAGGAGGTCTCCCCGTTCCTTGGCCATGTCTCTCCTGTCTTCTTTCGATGGACGAAAGAAGCGTAGGGTTTGTTCCCGGGGATGTCAAGAGACGGCCGGACGCATCGAATGGCAGAATCAGAAGATGCGAATCGCGGTCGTCACCGACATCCACGGCAATCTCACGGCGCTCGACGCGGTGATCGAGGATTTGCAGAAGGTCGCACCCGATCTCGTCGTGCACGGCGGCGATCTCGTCGCCGGAGGCCATCGACCTGTCGAGGTCCTCGAACGCGTGCGTGAATGCGGCTGGCCCGGCGTGCAGGGAAACACGGACGAGATGCTCTGGAAGCCGGAGCTGTTCGACGAGTTCATGCGCACGATGCCGAAGCTGCGGCAGGTCTGGACGATGGTGTTCCAGCAACAGGCGCCGGCGACGAGGGAGCTCCTGGGCGCGGAGCGCATCGCGTGGCTGCGGCAGATGCCCGCTCGAGTGGCGCGGCGACGATTTCGCGGTCGTGCACGCGGCTCCGGGGAATCTGTGGCGGTCGCCACTGGCGGACGCCACGGACGAAGAGCTCGCGACCACGTACGGACCGCTCGATCGCGCGGTCGTCGCGTACGGCCACATCCATCTGCCGTTCGTCCGCGACGTGACCCGGACAGGCCCGCGCCGTATCGTCGCGAATTGCGGCAGCGTCGGCATGCCGTTCGACGGCGATCCGCGTGCCTCCTATTTGCTGGTGGACGAGGGCGTTCCCGTCATCAGGCGGGTAGACTACGACGTCGAGAGTGAAGTGCGCAGTTTGCTGCGCTCTGGATATCCGGACGCGCATCGACTCGAGCAAGTACTGCGCACCGCGCGATACGTGCCTCCGCCTGACCCGAGCGTCAAGAACTGACCTGCGGCCGCTCCCCACGGGTCGTCGTCCACACAGCGGCGATCAGCACCAGGACATTCGCGGCGACGACCGGCCACGCCCGAATGGCCAGCCCGTACAGAACCCAGAGCGAGGCCCCCATGCCCTGCACCAATCGCAACCGGGCGCCCTGGGTGCACAGGTACGACGACACGAACACGAGCGTCGCCGTCCATCCAAGATACTCGAGCATGACATCCCCTCGGCTCACGCCGCCGGTTGAGGGAGCGGCGACGACACGTCGACGATCACGCGATCGGTCCGTGCCTTCTCCCAGTCTCTGAGCGTCAAGCCATGCGTCTCGAAGAGGCTCCTGATCTGCGGCGGCCGCCAGCCGAAGAGCTGATCGAGGACAGGCACCAGGACGCTGAACGCGTTGTCGCTGAGCACGGTGCTCTTCGCGATCCGTGCCAGTTGCTTGTTCTCCGAGACGGCGATCGTGAAACCGTCACCGTTGTTCACGTGCAGCATCACGTGCACGTCCGAGCTGCCGTCGCCGATGTAGATCACACGGGACGGCGCGCACGTCGAGTCGATCCGCGAGCTCGTCGAGCACCGCAACCTTGCCGTATCCCGCCGGCACCCGCCGGATCTCGCGGACCTCACCCGAGCCCGCCTCGTAGCTGAACTCCGTTCCGTAGATGTGATCGGGCGGCACGATCCCGTCGAGTGCCGCTTCGACGACCTCGCGCGGCGCGGCGGAGACGACGAAGTAGGAAAACCGGTACCCGTCCAGGCCCTGCTCGAGAAACGTCACGAGCGCGGGAATCGCGCTGCGCAGGCGGACCCGGCGGCCCGCCTCGATCAGGTGCTCGCGCCGAACCCCGCGGAACTCGGGGTCATGACGGATCAGATAGGCCAGTTCTCCGCCCTGCTGCACCAGGTTGCTGGTCGCGAGGCCATTCACCTTCTCTTCGTAGCCCGGCACGCCGAGCAGCTCGCTCAGCACGAACCCGGAATCATTGAAGCTGAGCGTCTGATCGAAATCCGACGCCAGCAGGTAATGCTTGGGCGCAATTGATATATCCATGACGCACTACAAGTATAGCAAATGTCGCATTACAGGTCAAAAGCAGTTAGATATTCACTTGAAAACATCGTACATAATTGTTATATCTTTTACAAAGATGACAACTCGAGTCCAGCGCGCGCGGAGCAAGTACGAGGACGTGCATGCGGCGCTGCTCCGCCAGCTGCAGACCGGGCGGTGGAAGCCCGGCGACCAGATTCCGACCGAGAGCCAGCTCCTGAAACAGTTCGGCGTGTCGCGCATCACGGTCGCGCGCGCCGTCCGCGATCTGGAGAGGGAGGGGCTGGTCGAGCGGCGCCGCGGCGCCGGCACGTTCGTTCGGCCGCGCGACACATCCGGCCGGCTGACGTTCGGCCTGCTGATTCCCGATCTCGGCGAGACCGAGATTTTCGAACCGATCTGCCGTGGAATGATGGCCTCCCCGCTGGCCCGCGATCACGTGCTGCTGTGGGGCAGTGCGATCAGCCCGTCCGGATCGAAGGACGAGCAGGCGTGGACCCTCTGCCGCCAGTTCATCGAGCGCCGCGTGTCGGGCGTGTTCTTCGCGCCGCTCGAGCAGAGCCCATCACGGGACGAAGCGAACCGGCGGATCACCGCGGCGCTGGAGGCGGCCCGCATCCCGGTCGTCCTGCTCGATCGAGGGTTGGCCGCGTATCCTGAGTCCGATCAGCTACGATCTCGTCGGGATCGACAACCGCCGTGCGGGCTTTGTGGTGACGGAACACCTGCTCAGTCTTGGCGCGAAGCGAATCGCGTTCGTTGGCGCGGACAACGCGGCGGCCACGGTGGATGAACGCGAAGCTGGATATCGTGAGGCGCTGTACCACGCCGGCGTCGTCGGTCGACCACCGAGTTGAGCCGACGGCTGCGAGGCACTGACGCGGACGCCGTCAAGGATCTGATGACATCGCAGGCGCCGGATGCGATTGTCTGCGCGAACGATCGAACGGCTGGGCTGCTGATGCACGCCCTGCGGCGGCTGGACTATCGTATTCCTCACGACGTACGGCTCGTGGGCATCGACGACGTGGATTACGCCGCGCTGTTGCCGGTGCCGCTGACGAGCCTTCGCCAGCCGACGCAGCAGATTGGCGACGCCGCGCTCGAGGCCATGCTCGCGCGCGTCGCGAGACGCGATCTTCCCCCGCGCGACATTCGCCTCCACGGAGCGCTCGTCGTGCGCGAGTCGTGCGGCGGGCGCCCGCGACTGCCGTAAGCTTGTAGCCATGCATCAACGCGAGCTCTACGAACGCTTCGCCGCCCTGCACGCACGCGAGGGCGGCTTCATCATGCCCAACGCGTGGGACGGCACGTCCGCGCTGCTCCTCAAACACGCCGGCTTCGAGGCCCTCGGCACATCGTCAGCCGCAATCGCTTCAGCGCTGGGACGGCTCGACGGCCGGCACGCGGTATCGCGCGATGAGCACATCGAGAACGCGAGGTTGATTGGCGGGCTGACCGATCTGCCGGTCAACGGCGACTTCGAGGACGGCTACGGTCAAACACCAGCCGACGTTGCCGCCACCGTCGAAGCCGCGGTTGCCGCGGGCCTTGCGGGCATTGGCATCGAAGACACGAGCGGTGATCCGGCAAAGCCGATCCGCGACTTCGACGACGCCGTCGCGCGCGTGCGCGCGGCCGCGAAAGTGGCGAAGGGCCGTATCGTCCTCACGGGACGCACGGACAACTATCTTCAAGGCCGTCCCGATCTCGACGACACGATCAAACGTCTCGTGGCGTTCGCCGAGGTCGGCGCCGACGTGTTGTATGCGCCCTATCCGACCGACATGGATGCGGTGCAGAGCGATCGTGAAGGCCGTCGCGCCGAAGCCGGTGAACCTCGTCGTCGGCACGATGCAGGGCGCCGTGCCATGGACGGAGATGCAGAAAGCCGGTATCAAGCGCATGAGCATGGGCGTCGCGCTCTACACGCGTGTCATGGGCGACCTGCGCGCGGCGGCAAAGCAACTGGCGGACGGCGACACCGCGCGCGCCACGCACGGAATCCCGTTCGGCGAGGTGAAGACGATGATTGCCGAGGCCACGGGCCGGAGCTGATTCCTTCGGTGGGCGCATGTTCCGGTTCGTCTGGTCTCGTCGTCCCGTTCTGCCTTTCGGTCGCGCTGGCGATGACCGGCGTCGGGCGTGCCGGCCAGCGCCCGTCGTCTGACTTCGTTGGCAACGACGCCTGCGTCCCATGCCACAAGTCCATCGTCGAGAGCTACGCAGCGACGGCAATGGGCGCACCAGCGGTCCCGCGCTGCCGGCGATCGTCGAAGGTTCGTATCGTGACGCAGTCTCGGGGGTGTCGTACCACGTGCACCGACACGGCACACGCGTGATGCTCTCGTACGACCGTTCGACGCCGCCGGAGCTGCACGGGTCCAGGAACTGACGTACTACATCGGATCGAACACTCGCGGCAGGACGTTTCTCTTCGATGTCGACGGCTTCCTCTATCAGGCGCCGATCAACTACTACGTCGGAAAGCACGCGTGGGACATGGCGCCGGGCGACGCGGAACTCCACGAGATGGAGTTGAATCACCCCGCCGACGCCACCTGTCTGTTCTGCCACACCAGCCGCACCCAGCCGCGAGCGCCGGGCACGATCAACCGGTTCTCAGGCGCGCCTTTTCTGCAGGACGGCGTCGGCTGCGAGCGCTGTCACGGACCTGGTGGCGAGCACGCGGCACGGCGTGGACCGATCGTGAATCCGGCAAAGTTGACGAGCGCCGGCGTGACGACGTCTGCATGCAGTGTCATCTCGAAGGCGTCGGCCGCATCACGGTCGCGGGACATCGCGAGGTGGACTATCGGCCCGGCGACACGTTGTCGGACTACCTCGCGATCTTCGTGCGTCAGGACGCCGCCAGCGATCGGCTGGGCGCGGTCAGCCAATTCGAAGCGCTGGCATTGAGCGCGTGCAGGAGGAAGAGCGGCGGCGCACTGACGTGCACCAGCTGTCACGAGCCTCACGTCCAGGTCTCGCAGCCCGGCGGACGGAGCACTACCGTGCGAAGTGCCTGACCTGCCACGCGACGCTGGCGGACACCCACCATACCGAAGCACGCGACTGCACGTCGTGTCACATGCCTCGACTGTCGAGTGCCGACATCAGCCACACGATGGTGACCGATCATCGCATCCTCGGCATCCCAGGCCCCAGGCGACCGCGACGCGGCCGGTGACGCGGATCGTGCAGTTCGACAATCCGTCGCCGTCCGCGCGGGCCTTGGGCGCGCGTCGGCGAAGTCGCTCTTGGCGGCAACGCCTTCGCCGCGCCGAAGCATTTCGACTCCTGCAGCAGGCGCTGCAGGCCGGGCAGGACGACGCGGATGTGCTCGTGCGGCTTGCGTATCTGCAACAGATGCTGGCGACCTGGCCGAGGCGAGCGGCTGACGGCGGGCGCTCGCGCGCGATCCCGACGGCGCCGTCGCGGCTGCGATCTCGGCGCGCTCCGACCGGTGCCGGGCAGCTCGCGGCAGCGCTCATCTCTGGCGGCCGCGTTCACCGAACCGCGATGCTACGCCCGTTATCGTGGCGCGCGGGCTGTGCGACGCGGGTGGAATGGAGGTCGGCACGTCGGACGGGCGCCGCCACGATCCGGATTCGGTGCGATCCCGCAGCTGTCTCCGGCTTGCGACCAACGGCTGCGTCAACGATGATGTCCGTCGCCTGAGAGACCTCCTGCGACCGCCCACTGACGCCTGCGCCTCGCGGCCCTCCGACCTCCGACCTCCTAAGCGAGTATCTTCGTCGCCACCTCGCCGTGGACGTCGGTCAGCCTGAAGTCGCGTCCCTGGAAGCGATACGTCAGCTTCTTGTGGTCGATGCCGAGCGCGTGCAGGATGGTGGCCTGGAGGTCGTAGACCGAGACGGGGTCCGACACCACGTTGTAGCTGAACTCGTCGGTCTCGCCGAGCACGAACCCGCGCTTCATGCCGCCGCCGGCGACCCACATGCAGAAGTTCCGCGGATGATGGTCGCGGCCGTAGTTCGCGTCGGTCAGCTTGCCCTGGCTGAACACCGTCCGGCCGAATTCTCCACCCCAGATGACGAGCGTGTCGTCGAGCAAGCCGCGCTGCTTCAGATCGGTGATCAACGCGGCGGTGGGCTGATCGGTGCCGCGGCACTGCAGCGTCATATCGCGCGGCAGGTCTGTGTGCTGATCCCAGCCGCGATGATAGAGCTGGATGAAGCGGACGTTGCGCTCGGCGAGCCGTCGCGCGAGCAGGCAGTTGGCCGCGTAGCTGCCCGGCCGTCGCGACTCCGGGCCGTACATCTCGAAGACCGCAGTCGGGCTCCTTCGAGAGATCCATCAGCTCCGGCACGGACGTCTGCATCCGGTACGCCATCTCGTACTGCGCCGATGCGGGTGTCGATTTCGGGATCGCCGTAGCTCGCGCGTTTCATCGCGTCGAGCTTCGCGACGGCGTCGAGCATCACGCGCCGCGTGACCTTGCTCACGCCAGGCGGATCCTCGAGAAACAGCACGGGCGCGCCGCCGGCGCGGAAGCGGACCCCCTGGTAGCTCGATGGAAGGAAGCCGCTCGCCCACAAGCGTGAGAACAGTGGTTGGTCCGTGTTGATCGCGTGCGCCTGCGACAACAGCACCACGAACGACGGCAGATTCTGGTTCTCGCTGCCCAGGCCGTAACTGAGCCACGCGCCCATGCTCGGGCGTCCCGGCTGCTGGAAGCCGGTCTGGATGAACGTGATGGCCGGGTCGTGATTGATCGCGTCCGTGTTCATCGTCTTGATCACGGTGATGTCGTCCACGATCTTCGCGGTGTGCGGGAGCAGCTCGCTCACCCACGTCCCCGACTGCCCGTACTGCGCGAATGAAAACTGCGAGCGCGCCACCGGCAGCGTCGACTGCCCCATCGTCTGCGCCACGCGCTGGCCCTGGCGAATCGAGTCCGGGATCTGCGTGCCTTGATACTTGGCCAGCCCGGGTTTGTAGTCGAACGTCTCGAGCTGCGAGGGTCCGCCGGACTGGTGCAGAAAAATGACGCGTTTGGCCTTCGGCGCGAAATGCGGGAGCCCGACCAGCCCGCCCGTCTTCGGATCGCGCGCCTGATCCAACTCCTGCCGCGAGGAGTTCCGGCCCGAGCAACGAGCTCAACGCCGCCACGCCGATGCCCCTCGCCGTCAGGCCGAACAATTGCCGCCGCGTCAGGTGCAGATCGAGCTCGCGTTGGAAGTCCATGGCAGAGTCCTTGCGTCCCTAGTCCTTCGTCCCTAGTCCGCTCGCGGGCGCTATTGCTTGGTGATCGTCTCGTCGAGGTTGAAGATCACGCTGGTGACCGTCGTCCACGCCGCGAGCTCGGCGACGTCCAGCTGCTTGTCGCGCGGCGACTCGCCGACGCGCAGCAGCTTCATCGCGCTCGGCCGGTCCTTGCGGTAGGTTTCCAGCCGTCCCTTGTACAGCGTCCGCAGCACATCGATCTCTTTGCCCGTCGGCACGCGCGCCGTCGCGAGGCGGAACGCGTACACGACGCGGCTCTTCTCGTCCTTGCCGGCCTCTTCCATCGTGCGTTGCGCCAGCGCGCGCGCCGCCTCGACGTACGTCGGGTCGTTCAGCATCGCCAGGGCCTGCAGCGGCGTGTTGGTCGTCACCCGCCGGGCGGTGCACTTCTCGCGGTCGGGCGCATCGAACGTCGCCAGTGACGCCGGCGGCACCGTCCGCTTCCACAGCGTGTACAGGCCGCGGCGGTAGAGATCGCGACCATGGCTCTGCTCGTACGCCTGGGCCGAGAAGCCATCGCCGAACGCCATCTCCTCCCAGAGTCCCTTGGGCTGGTACGGCAGCACGCTCGGTCCGCCGATGCGATCGTTGAGCAGCCCGCTTGCCGACAGCGCCGTGTCGCGAATCATCTCCGCCGGCAGTCGCCCGCGCGGACCCCGTGCGAGCAGCCGATTCTCTGGATCTCTCTCGTACAGCAGCCGGCGTCACGACCGAGGATTGGCGATACGTGGCGGACGTGACGATCAGACGCTGCATCGCGCGAACATCCCACGCGGTCCGCACGAATTCGGTGGCGAGCCAGTCGAGGAGCTCCGGGTGCGATGGCGGCTCGCCCTGCACGCCGAAGTCTTCCTGGGTCTTCACGAGACCGACGCCGAAATACATCTGCCAGAACCGATTGACGGCGACGCGAGAGGTCAGTGGATGACCGGGTTGCACGAGCCACTTCGCCAGCGTGAGCCGGTTGAGCGGCGCGTCGGTGGGCAAAGGCGGCAGCATGGCCGGCACGCCGGGGCTGACCTTCTCTCGCTGATTACGATAGTCACCGCGCTCGAGCACGAACGTGTCGCGCGGTTTCTTCATCTCGGCCATCACCATGGCGGTCGGAATCTGGTCCTCGAGATCGGCTCGCTGTTCCTGCAGCGCGACGAGCTCGCCGTGCAGCGTTCGCAGCGGGTCGGGCGCGACGTAGGTCAAGAAATACTCGCGGATGTCGTCGGCCTCCTCCTTCGAGCGCTTGCCGGCGAGGCCCGCGACGATCACGCGCGGCCGGTAATGAATCGCGAGCTGCTGGATCTGATCGGTCGTCAGGACCCTGCTGTAGAGCCGAAGATCGTCGATCGCTCCGTAGAAGGGCTTTCCGAGCGCCTTGCTGCCCACCCGCAGCGGCGCGGCGGTGCCGAAGGATCCAATCAGCGTGTCCTGCTGAACGTCGACGTCGTAGCGCTGGCCGTCAACATAGAGCCTGACGCCGGACGCTTTGCCGGAACCGTCGTAGGTCAGCGTGACCTGATACCACTGCCCCAGCCTGAGACGGTCGTGCGTGCGGATTCTGATGGCGCTGCCCGCGTCGGACGCGAAGGTGATTGCCAGTTGCGCCGCATACTTCTGGATCCCCACGAGCGTCACGTCCTCGAACCGCCACTCGTAGCCACGACGATGCTCCGGATCGTCGAGCTTCTGAAAGATGCTCATCGGCAGGTTGCCGCGGCCCTTCAGCCACACGGCCACGCTGAAGGGAGACGCGCGATCGAAGGCACCGACATTCCCGAAGCTGACCTCCGTGTCGCCGTCGAACGACGCCGCCTTTCCGATCGGGCCATCGTCGAACGTCGGGTCGCCGGTGATGGTCCGACCATGCTGGTATCTGCCGGAGATGTCCGAGAAGCTGCCGTCCATCTCGTAGTGCGCGATCAGGCCCGTCGTGTCGATCGACGGCGGCGCGTTCGAGACCGTCTGCTTCCCACTCGCGCTGCAGCGGCGCGACGATGTCGTCGGTCAGCGCGGCTTTCCTGGTCTCGATCGCCGACGTCAGCTCGTCGAGCTGCGCCTGCTGCGCGGCGGACGGCAACGGCAGGACGGGCTCCGCGTTCCCCTTCTGACCGGCGAGGCCTTCTTCGGGTACCGAGTTGAAGAACGCGAAGAACTGGTAGAACTCCTTGTGCGTGATGGGATCGAACTTGTGCGAATGACACCGCGCGCAGCCCATCGTCAGCCCCATGAACGCCGAGGACGTGGCCTCGACGCGGTCGATCACGTACTCGACCTGGTACTCCTCCGCGATCGCACCCCCTTCGAAATTGATCATGTGGTTGCGGTTGAAGCCTGACGCGATCGTCTGATCCCTGGTCGCGTCTGGCAGCAGATCGCCGGCGAGCTGCTCGATCGTGAACTCGTCGAACGGCATGTTCCGGTTGAAGGCGGCAATCACCCAGTCGCGCCACGGCCACATGTTCCGGAGGCTGTCGATGTGATAGCCGTGCGTGTCGGCGTAGCGCGCGGCGTCGAGCCACGGCACCGCCATCCGCTCGCCGTAGTGCGGCGAGTGCAGCAGCGCGTCGACGCGCTTTCTCGTAGGCGTCGGGCGCCTTGTCGGCGACGAACGCGTCGACCTCAGCAGGGGTCGGCGGCAGGCCAGTCAGGTCGTAGGTCACGCGCCGCAGCAGCGTCACCTTGTCGGCCTCGGCCGACGGTTGCAGACCTTCGCGGTCGAGCCGCGCGAGGACGAACTGATCGATCGGGTTGCGCACCCATTGCGGCCGGCTCACCGCCGGCGGCTCCACACGCTTGGGCGGAACGTACGCCCAATGCGTGTCCCACTTCGCCCCTTCATCAATCCAGCGGCGCAGCAGGCCTATCTGCCTGTCCGTCAGCGCGTGCCCGGAGTCCGGCGGCGGCATGTGCTCGTCGGGATCCGGGTTCGTGATGCGCTGGACGAGCAGGCTGTCGGCCGCCTTGCCCGGCACGATCACGCCCCGTTTCGCAAACGCGCCGTCCTCGGTGTCGAAGTGAAACTTGGTTTCGCGATGCTTCTCGTCCGGCCCGTGACAGGCGAAGCAGTTGTTCGCGAGGATCGGACGGATGTCGCGGTTGAAGCTGACAGGCGGGGCGGCGGGCGCGGCCTGACCGGGCGCCGACGGAGTCGACGCCGACGCCGCCGTCAGCACGATGCCGAGCCACGGCATCGCCACGATAACGGCCCAGCTCCCGCGCGCCATGCGCATGCGCAGGGAATAGTAATCGCAAACGGGCGTCCTAACCGTCCGTTAGATGCCGGACGGTCGCGGGGCCAGAGCACGCGGGAAGGGACAATTGCCTGAACGTGGTCCACGAAGCCAGCGGCACTGCTCCCGTCGCTCGTCGAGCGTTGCCGACGGACGGCGAGAAGGCACATGCCCGCAACAAACACGAAGAACCCGTGGAGAAAGAGAAAGCCAAAGATGGCCGTAGCACCTAGGGATCGGCCTCCAGAATTGCGCGCGATTCGACCAGCCACCCCATTCGTCCATGTAGCCGAGTATAGATAAGTCGTTCCGTCTGGCTCAACGGCCCTTGCGAGACCCGGTGGTCGTGGCCAATAATTCACCGAGGTGGGCGCGCCGAGTCCGATCGACCGGGGACGCACAATGGGGGTGACGTGTGCCCAGCTCGTGGGCGCCATCGTCTTTGCGCTGGCCGTCGTCGGATCGGCGCAGAAGCAGACGGCGCGCCCGCCCCGGCGCGGCTGCTGCCGCCCGCGTCGGCGACCGGCTTCGACACGATCGTCAAGCCGTTTCTCGCCGAGAACTGCTATCCGCTGCCACGGCAACAAGAAGCACGAAGAAGGATCTGAACTTCGAGTCCTTCACGTCCGCCGACGCGCTCATCGAGCGACCGCGAGCGATGGGACGAGGTCGTCAGCAAGCTGCGCGCTCGCGAGATGCCGCCGCTCGAGGAGCCGCAGCCGACGGAGCACCAGCGGCAGGCGGTCGCCACCTGGCTCGCGCGCGAGCTCGCGCGCATCGATCGGGTGACGCCGCCGGATCCCGGGCGCGTCACGGCGCGGCGCCTGAACCGCACGGAGTACAACAACACGGTTCGCGACCTGCTCGGCGTCGACCTGCGCCCGGCCGACGACTTCCCGCAGGACGACGCGGGCTACGGCTTCGACAACATCGGCGACGTGCTGTCGCTCTCGCCCGCGCTGATGGAGAAGTACGTCACGGCGGCGGAGCGGGTCGCGCGGCGGCGCTCTTCGGCCCGCCGCACCTCGAGCCGACGCTCGACGCAGCTGCGCTCGGACGGCGCGCCGGCAGGGCGAGCGCAGCGACGTGCCCCGCGACAGTACGACCTCACCGGCCTCAGCCTGCCGAACGCGTTCCACGCCGCTTCACCGCGTCCCGGTCGAGGGCGAGTACGTCGATCCGGGTCGGTCCTCGGCGGCGCGCGGCCGGCGGCTCGGCGCCGATCACCGTGGCGCTGTGGGTCGACGAGCAGCAGGTCGCAGTCGCAGGTGTACGACCCCGAAGGCGCCGCGCGTTCTTCGACGATCGCCAGGACTTCGGCGGGCAGACGCGCGAGTTCCGGTTCGAGCTGGCGGCGGGCGAGCATCACGTCGCGGTCGCCATCCCGCGCCTCTACGAAGGACTGCCCGCGAGCTATCGCGGGCCGAATCCGTCGCACGCGGCCGGAGCCGGCCCGCAGGCGTTCAAGCCGCCGCCGAACGCCACGCCCGAGCAGATCGCGCAGACGAAGCAAGAAGTTCGAGGAGACGCAGGCGGAGCTGCAGAAGATCCCGCTGAACGGCGCGCGGGTCGGCTCGGTCGAGGTCGGCGGTCCCTACTCGCAGGCGACGGGCCCGTCGCGCGCGAGCCTCGACAGGATCTACACCTGCGGCCATCTGCACGGCGGCCATCAGCCGGTCTGCGTCGCGCAGATCATGACCGACCTCGCGCGGCGCGCCTTCCGCCGGCCGGTCACGCCGCGGCGAGGTCGAGCCGCTACGTGCGGCCTCGTGCGACCGGCGCAGAAGCAGGAGGCGACTCGTTCGACGAAGGCTGGCCGTCGGCATTCAGGCGCTCCTGGTCTCGCCCGATTTCCTGTTCCGCATCGAGACGGGACCGGCCCGGCCGACGGCCGGCGGCTCCGGCAGCCGATCAGCCAGCTACGAGCTGGCGTCGCGCCTGTCGTACTTCCTCTGGGCCAGCATGCCGGACGACGAGCTGCTGACGCGCGGCGGACACCGGCACGCTGCGCGATCCCGAGGTGCTCGACGGCGCAGGTGCGGCGCATGCTGCAGGACCCGAAGGTCGCAGGCGCTCGCGGAGCACTTCGGCGGCCAGTGGCTGCAGTTCCGCGCCCTGGAGTCGGTCGACGCCCGACCGCGAGCGCTTTCCGGACTTCGACGACTACCTGCGGCTCTCGATGCGCCGGGAGACCGAGCTGTTCCTCGAGCACGTCATCCGCGAGGACCGCAGCATCCTCGACTTCATCGACGGCAAGTACTCGTTCCTGAACGAGCGGCTGGCGCGGCACTACGGCATCGCCGGGCGTCAAGGGCCCCGAGTTCCGCCGCGTGGATCTGACCGGGCACGCCGCGCGGCGGCGTGCTCACCCAGGCCAGCGTGCTGACGGTGTCGTCGTACGCGACGCGCACCTCGCCGGTGCTGCGCGGCAAGTGGATCCTCGAGAACCTCCTGAACGCGCCGCCGCCCGACCGCCGCCGCCGGACGTGCCCGAACCTCGACGAGGCCAAGGTCGGCACCGCCGCGTCGCTGCGCGCAGCAGCTCGAGGCGCACCGCACGAACCCGACCTGCGCGTCGTGCCACCGCGCGGATGGACCCGCTCGGCTTCGGGCTCGAGAACTTCGACGCCGTCGGCGCCTGGCGGACCGATCGACGGCAAGTTCCCGATCGACGCGTCCGGGCGCGCTGCCCGACGGCCGCGACGTTCACACGGCCCGACGGAGCTGCAGGCCGATCCTGAAGGCAGGACCGCGACGCCTTCGCGGCGTGCCTCACCGACGAAGCTGCTGACCTACGCGCTCGGCCGCGGCCTCGAGCGCTACGACAAGCGGACGGTCAAGGCGCATCGCGGCCGACTGCCGGCGCAGCGACTACCGCTTCTCGGCCCTGGTGCTCGAGATCGTGAAGAGCCTGCCGTTCCAGATGCGGCGGCGGAGACGCACGGAGACGTCATGAGCCATGATCATCACGCGCAAGCACCTGCCGCGCCGGACGTTCCTGCAAGGGATGGGCGCCGTCGTCGCGCTGCCGTGCTCGACGCGATGACGCCGGCCTTCGCCGGCGCCGCGCCGGGCCGGCCGGCCGCGCGGCTGGCGTTCACCTACGTGCCGAACGGCATCGTCGATGGCCGACTGGACGCCGAACGGCGAAGGCGCGGCGTTCGAGTTCACGCGGATCCTGAAGCCGCTCGAGCCGTTCCGCGAGGACACTGCTGGTCCTCTCGGGCCTCGCGCACCAGAACGGCGACGCGCTCGGCGACGGCCCGGGCGACCACGCCCGCGCCGGCGGCGTCGTACCTCACCGGCGTGCACCCGCGCAAGACGGCGGGCGCCGACATCCAGAACGGCATCTCGGTCGACCAGATCGCCGCGCAGCACCTCGGCGACGGCAGACGCGCCTCGCGTCGCTCGAGCTCGGGCTGCGAGGACTCGCGCACGGTCGGCAACTGCGACTCCGGCTACTAGCTGCGCCTACACCAACAGCCTCTCCTGGCGCGGCCCGACGACGCCGATGCCGCCGGAGACCAACCCGCGCCTGGTCTTCGAGCGCCTGTTCGGCGCCGATCGACACCAGCCTCGACCCGGCGGCGCGCGCGCCGGCGCCTGCGCACCGCCGGAGCATCCTCGACCTGGTCGCGCGCGCGCACGACGCAGCTCGTCGCGCGACCTCGGGCCCGTCGGACCGCCGCAAGCTCGACGAGTACCTGCACGTCGATCCGCGAGATCGAGCGGCAGATCGAGCGGGCCGAGAAGGACATCGCGCGACCTCGCGCCCGACGCATCGACAAGCCGACCGGCATGCCCGTCGCTCTACGCCGACTACGTGAAGCTGATGTTCGACCTGCAGGTCGTCGCGTTCCAGGCCGACCTCACCCGCGTCGTCACGATGATGATGGGCCGCGAGGGCAGCCTGCGGACCTACCCGGAGATCGGCGTGCCCGACCCGCACCATCCGCTCACGCACCACCGCGGCAACCCGGAGTGGATCGAGAAGGTCACGAAGATCAACGCGTTCCACGTGGAGCTGTTCGCCGACTTCATCGGCAAGCTGAAGGCGACGCCCGACGGCGACGGCATCGCTGCTCGACCACTCGATGATCGTCTACGGCAGCGGCCTCAGCGACGGCAACCGGCACACCCACGACGACCTGCCGGTGCTCCTCGTCGGGCCGCGGCGGCGGCAGCTTCGAAGCCGGGCCGCCACGTCGTCTACCCGAAGCGACACGCCGATGACGAACCTGTACCTGACGCTGCTCGACCGCATGGGCGTGCCGGCCGGAGACGGTCGGCGACAGCACCGGGCAAGATCGAGCACCTGACCCTCTAGAACGTCTTTACGCCTCATTCGCCCCGGCGGCCTCCGTTGTAGACTTGGCGCGTACGTTGGACCTCGCCTTCCGGAGAGTGAGCGATCATGAAGAGCATCACGCCGCGGCCGTCGTCAATTCCTCAAGGATCCCTGCGGGTTCAGCGGCGCTCATGACGTCGCCGCTGGCGTGTTCACGCCACCGGATCGTCCGGCGTCCTTCGCGAGGATCGCTCGCAGCAGGCAGCTGCGACGGTCACGGGCGCGACGCCAAGAATCAAGTTCGCCGTCATCGGCATCAACCACTCGCCACATCAACAGCCAGGTCGACGCCGTGCATGCGCGGCGGCGGCGAGCTCGTCGTCGGTCTACGCGAAGGAGCCGGATCTCGCGGCGGCGTTCGCGAAGCGGTTCCCGCAGGCGAAGCTCGCGCGCGAGCGAGAACGAGATCCTCGAGGACCGCGGCATCCAGCTCGTCCTGAGCTCCGGCATTCCGGACGAGCGCGCGCCGCTCGGCATCCGGGTGATGCAGCACGGCAAGGACTACATGGCCGACAAGCCGGGCATCACGACGCTCGAGCAGCTGGCCGAGGTGCGCCGCGTGCAGGCCGAGACCAAGCGCATCTACTCGATCATGTACAGCGAGCGGTTCGAGAACCGCGCCACGGTGAAGGCCGGCGAGCTGGTGAAGGCCGGCGCGATCGGCCGCGTCGTGCAGACGATCGGCCTCGGGCCGCATCGGATGACGCCCGAAGACGCGGCCGGCGTGGTTCTTCGACACGCCCGCGTTACGGCGGCATCCTCTGCGACATCGGCTCGCACCAGGCCGATCAGTTCCTGTACTTCACCGGCTCGACGCGCGCCGACGTCGTCGCGTCGCAGGTCGGCAACGTGCATCATCCGCAGTACCCGGGCTTCGAGGATTTCGGCGACGTGATGCTGCGCGGCGACGGCGGCACCGGCTACATCCGCGTCGACTGGTTCACGCCCGACGGCCTCGCGACCTGGGGCGACGGGCGGCTCACGATCCTCGGCACCGACGGCTTCATCGAGATCCGCAAGAACATCGACATCGCCGGCCGGCCGGGCGGCAGCCACCTGTTCCTCGTCGATCAGAAAGAGACCGCGCTACATCGACTGCCAGCGACGTCGCCGCTGCCGTACGGCGCGCAGCTCGTGTCGGACGTCGTCAACCGCACCGAGACGGCGATGCCGCAGGCGCACTGCTTCCTGGCGACCGAGCTGATGCTGAAGGCGCAGAAGCAGGCGCAGCGGCTGACGTTCAAGGTCTGAAGCCGACGAGATCGATGACGCGACGAAGCGAGATGGCCAGCAACGCGCACGGCGTCGCGGCGCGACGTTCATCGCCGCGGCCGGCAAGGGCATCGTGCGCGTCGTCGGTGCTCGCGGGCTTCCCGGCGATCGTGCCGGCGTCGGTGTTCGGCGCGAACGCGCCCGAGCAATCGGATCAACGTCGGCGCGATCGGCACCGGCCGCATCTCGCGCGGTCCACGACCTGCCGGGCCTCTGGCAGTACGACACCGCGCGGATCATGGCCGTCTGCGATCTCGACAGCAATCGCGTCGCCGACGCCAAGACGCTCGTCAACGGCTACTACACCAAGAAGACCGGGCAAGCCGTACGACGGCGTCACCGGCGTACGGCAGACTATCACGAGCTGCTCGCGAACAAGGACGTCGACGCGGTCGTCATCAGCACGCCCGATCACTGGCACGCCATCATCGCCATCCACGCCGTGCAGGCCGGCAAGGACGTCTACCTGCAGAAGCCCGCGTCGCTGACGATCGCGGAAGGACGCGCGCTCAGCGACGCCGTGCACCGCTCGGGCCGCATCTTCCAGATCGGCAGCCAGCAGCGCTCGTCGCCGCAGTTCCGCTACGCCGCCGAGCTCGTGCGCAACGGCCGCATCGGCCAGCTGAAGACCGTGGAGGTCGGCCTGCCCGGCGATCCGTCCGGCGACGACGAGCCGGACATGCCGGTGCCGAAGAACCTGAACTACGACATGTGGCTCGGCTCGACGCCGGTCGTGCCCTACACCGAGAAGCGCGTGCATCCGCAGACCGGCTACGACCGGCCGGGATGGCTGCGCTGCGAGCAGTTCGGCGCCGGCATGATCACCGGCTGGGGCGCGCACCACATCGACAGCGCGCACTGGGGGATGGACACCGAGTACACCGGGCCGATCGAAGTGTGGGGCACGGCGGAGTTCCCGACGAACGGCCTCTGGGACGTCCACGGCGCCGTTCAGGACCGAAGCGATCTACGCCAACGGCGTGCACATGATCGTCAGCGGCGACTTCCCCAACGGCATCAAGTTCATCGGCACGCGACGGCTGGATCTTCGTGTCGCGCGGCAACGAGACCGTCACCGCGTCGCGATCCGGTGGCGAAGCTGAAGGACAGCAAGGCGCTCGCGGCGAGCGACCCGAAGATCATCACGTCGGTCATCGGGCCGAACGAGATCCATCTCTACGAGAGCAAGGAGCATCACGGCAACTGGCTCGATTGCATCCGTACGCGGCAGCAGCCGATCGCGCCGGTCGAGGTCGCGCACCGCGCCTGCTCGGCGTGCCTGATCCATCACATCGCGATGAAGTCGAAGCGCAAGCTGTACTGGGATCCGCTCAAGGAGCGCTTCAAGAACGACGACGAGGCGAACGCGATGCTGTCGCGGCCGCAGCGGCCGCCCTACACGACACCGTAACGGCAGTGGTGCAAACGGTGCTGAAAGTGCTGGCGGCGCTAAAGGTGCCGGAGCTGAAGGTGCTGGCGGTGCTAGGAGTGCCGCTACTCACGGTGCCAATGGTGCTGTCGGCCTCTGCCGCTGGCGCGGCGTCGCGGCCCTGGCAGCCCGTGGTGAAAGTGGCGACGGGACACGGCCGATGCTGCATCGACGCGGCATCTGCCGGACACCATCACTTTGGCGAGGCGTGCCCGTCCATGTACCAGTCCCGGAGTCGCACTTCGATTCCGGTATTCCTCGCAACGGGCTCACCCGGGTCCGTCACGCGATCACCACCGGGATGACCCTGGGAGTCGCCCCCTTCTCGGCCAGCCAGAACTGGTCCTCCTTCACGACATCGATGCTGAGCTCGTAGTCGCCGCGCTCCAGCTCTCCCGGATCGAGCACCAGGCGGAAGGCGACCGCGTCCTCCGCGGTTTCCGGCAGCCGTTCCAGGAGACGCACGGAATTCGCGCACCGCCTCGCCCTTCGACGGACTGCCGGAACAGGCGGGCGCCGAGTTTCAGCGGCTCGCCGCCCGCGCCCTCGGGCCACGGCTTGCCGCAGGTGTTGCGCAAGGTGCCATTCAACACGGCCGTGCCGCCGGGCGACAGGGTCACGGCGTCGGCGTCCACCGCGATCTCGTGGCTGAACGCCTCGATCCGGAGGGTGGCGGCGACCGGAACCGCCCCGTGGAGCGCCATCCAGTTTCGGCGGTCCATCAGCATGTCGATCCACACCTCGTAGATGCCGGCCGGCAGACCGCGGGTGTCGATGGGCAGGGCGAACTCCAGTTCGCCGTTCTGCGGCACGCTGACAGTCCGCGCGGGCTGGTGCGCAACTCGCGCACCCACTGCTTGCGCCGCCCGATGCGGGTGAGGTAGCCGGCGACGCTCCACCGGCCGGGTCCGCTGCCGACCTGCCACGCGGTGTGAGACAGGTTGCGGATGCGACCCGTCAGCGTCAGGACGTCTGCCATCAGCACGCGCGTGACTGGGTTGTCGAGCATCACGTCGTAGCTGCAATCCATGAACACCAGCTCGTTCGCCTTCTTGCGGTGCGACGGCGCGATCTCCTCGAAGAAGGTCCGCTCGGGGACGGAGTAGCGCGCGATGTTGCCTTCGTTGTCCACGCCCTGCCAGGACGACAGCGTGAACTCGACCTTGTTCTGTTCGCACCACGCCTTGTACTCGGGCGCCAGATAGAGCTGGAGCGGATAGCCCACGTAGTTGACCGAGACATGGAAGCCCGCATTCCGCAGCAGGAGGACCGAGCCCTTGAAGAGCTCCCAGTTGAAGCCCTTGGAGGTGGGGTGCAGGCTGCAGTTAATCCCAGAGAGGCCGATCGGCACCTGGCCGAAGCCTTCCACGACACACGGCGCGCTCCCCGGGCGGATGCGGCCGCGGGTGAACTCCATGATGTTGCGGCTGATGTTGGAGGTGATGTAGCAGGCGAACTTCTGCGTCACCATGCCGAGCACGGGGATCGTCGCTTCGCTGAGCAGCGGCTCGCCGCCGGTGATGCTGAGGATGCCGTACTCGAAGCGCTCCAGGATGTCGCTCCAGATGTCGGTCCACTCGTCGACGGTCAGCTCGGGGTACGAGGAGGGAAAGTCGTTCCTGATCCGCTTCTCGCCGGCCGCGCAGCCGCAGTAGGCGCAGGTGTAGTTGCACGCCAGCGTCGGCGACCAGATGAAGTAGGCCATCCGGCGCTGCGGCGACTCCAGGCGCTGCGAGCACAGGAACCGCGACACCTCCTTCTCGATGTCCTTGCGTTGGCCTTCGAAGGTCTTCTCCAGCCGGCCCTGCCCATCGACCTGCCACTTGGTCGTCCAATCCAGGTCGCAGGCGTTGTAGCAGCGCTCGTGATCGCACACGGTCGGATCGACGGCACCCTTCCAGCCGTCGCGCTTCAGGTTGAACATCGGCGGCCGGCGGGCGTTGTAATCGGCCAGGCAGCGGTACACGTCGCCGTTGGGATAGACGTGGAAATAGCTCACGCCGGCCGAGCACAGCATGTTGCCGGCGAACTCAAGCGTCATGAATCAGCTCCCGGAAGGCGACGCCTGCGGCGCGGGTACGCGCGCCGCGAAGGGCGGAGCCAGCACAGCGCATCGGACGATCAAAGAGCCGTCGGGAGAGTCACCCCTATGCGCAGAAGGTGAACGGCAGGGCTAGATGCGAACCATGTCCGGCTCGATTTCAGGGTAGCACAGAGGCGTACCGATGAGAGGAACCGGCGGCTGCTGAGAAAAGGCGCGATTGTTCT
>CAWAZT010000003.1:0-335623 GCA_963786615.1 uncultured Acidobacteriota bacterium | reverse complement strand
AGATCGAGCATCTCGGCACGCTGGCCCAGCATGTGCACGTGATCTTCAACACCAATACGAGGACCAGGGCCAGGTGGGCGCCCGCATGATGCGTGAACTGTCTCACGGTAAAAGACCGGTAAAAGGATGTACTGGCCAGGCCGGGTACCCGTCAGCGGCTAGACTTCGCCCACTGTCCTTGAAACGCAGGAGAACGTTCCTTGATGAAGCCGAGTTTCCGCCTCTCCCTGCTCGCCTGCCCCGGCCTCGCCGCCTGCGCGTTCGCGGCACAGGCGCAACTCGGAAGCCGCCGCCGGCCAAGCCGGCGGCGTCCGCGCCGCTCCCGCGGCGGCCCCTGCCGCCCAGCCCGCCAGCGGCGTGATCAGCAACCCCGAATACGAGCACGCCGGCCAGAACGCCGCCCATGCCTGGCTGCTGCTGCTGGATCGCAAGGATTGGGGCACCGCCTGGGACGCCTCCAGCGCCGTGTTCCGCCAGACCGTGCCGCTGGGCGCGTGGATGGACGCCGTGCCCAAGGTGCGCGAACCCTTCGGGGCGCTGGTCGAGCGCTCGCCGGCGGTGGCGCAGTACAAGAAGACGCTGCCGGGCCGGCCCGACGGCCACTACGTCACCGTCATCTTCGTCACGAAGTTCGACAACAAGCAGGTGCAGGAAGCCGTGACCACCGTGCGCGAACCCGACGGCCGCTGGCGCGTGACGGGCTACAGCCCGAAATGACGTTCCGCGAGAAGCACATCGCCTGCAATGTCATCCAGCAAGCCGGGATCCATGGGCGCTGGCCCCGCGCGGCATCATGGATCCCGGGTCAAGCCCGGGATGACATCTCAGACCGCGCGCTGCCCGCGCAAGGCCGCGCTCGGCAAGGCCTTGCGGCCTTGGCCACCGTGCGTGCGCATCACCGGCAACTGCCGCTCCACCCAGGCCTTGAGCACCGGGTCTTCCGCCTGTGTCGCGACCTTCTCGGAGTTGGCGATGTCGGCCTGGTAGGAGCGCAGCACCACCTCCTCGACGTAGAGGCGGTCGAACTTCGCTCCAGTGAGCTTGCCCAGCTGCTTGAGCACCTTGTTGTGCTCGTTGCTCGTGAAGGGCATGCGCCATGCCGCGCGACTGCAGCAGGCGCAGCAGTTCAGGCTGCGCCGTCTGCTGGCGCGCCAGCACCAGCCGTTGGCGCAGGTCCTTCACCGCCGGATTGTTGGTGCGCGCCTGCGCCAGCTGCGAGCGCTTCCGCCTGCGAAGCGCAGGTTGGCGGCGGCCAGTTGCAGGAAGTGCCGCTCCAGGCGCTGGGCCGCGCCCAGCGGCCGGGCCTCGGCGGCGGCGCGGGCGGCATAGCGCGACCGGCTGCTGGGCCGGCGCCGCTGGAGGGGCACAACAGCCAGCGCGGCATGGCGGCACACGAGCCTCATGAAGCGCAGACGCGAAACTGCTGAAGTACAAGCACTGCGCCTCATCCGACTCTTGCCCGCGCCCATTGCCGCCGGCATTCTTGCCGGCCTGCGGCAGCTTCTGCGCCGCGGCCAGGTGCTCCTGCAACGCCGGCAGCGTCTTGACGACGAAGGCCTTCAGTTCGGCGTCCTTCACGTCCTTGCCGGCCTGCTGGAACATCTTGATGTCCTTCTCGTGCGCCTTGATGCCGACCTCGCTTGACGAATTCGCGGTCGAATTCCGCGCCGTTCTTCTTGCCCAGCTTCTCGATGTCGCTGGCGCAGGCCGAGCGCTGGGCGCCGCCGGCAGTTCCACGCTCGCGGGCGTTGGCGATCTTCACCAGCTCGTTGTTGGCGGCGGTGTGCTGGTCCACCAGCATGCTGGCGAAGCTCTTGACGCTGCGGGTCGGTCGCCTTGCTGGCGGCGAGCTGCGCCACCTGCACCTCGAACATGCCGTGCTCGCGGCGTCCTCGATGAACTTGCGGTCGCGCGCGGGACCGCGCGACTTCGGTCCGGGTGTTGCGCGTGCCGGTGCCGGCCTGTGCCGCGGCGCCGCCTCGCCGCCCGTCATCGAACTGCCGGCGCCCGGGGTCTGGGCCTGCGCGGTGCCCCAGGCAGAGGCCAGCGCCGAGCAGCGCCGGCCGACAGGGCAATGCTGGTTCTTCATGATGGGTGCTCCCTTGGTCTTGCAGCCTGGCGGCTGCGCCTGACTCCCTGTCGTACACTCGCTGCCGTCGTCCGGGTTGCCGGTCGCCGGCACTGCCGCCACGGGACCTGAGCCGACAACGTGTTACTGGCACCTGGCCACCGCTGCGGCTGTTGCGCCAGCTGTTCGCAATTCGTCGCTGAACTTCCGATATGCGCTCACTGCCGCCAGACTGGTAGTCGTTGTCCAGGTTGCGGATCTGCTCATCACGCCACGGTGGTACTCGGGCACTCGCAGCCGCCGGTGCCGCAGCGGTCCGCCTGGCCGAGCCGCCGGCGCCGAGTGCCGGCGCGGACTCGCCCCGGCCCAGCTGCCCGGGCTGCTGCCGTACCGGTGCCGGGTGCCCGCGGCCATAGCCGTGGCCTTCGCCGCCGTAGCCACCGTAGCCCGACGACTGCTGCCGGCCGAACTCGGGAACCGGCGCGGCCACAGCCCTGCGTGCTGCGATCCCGGCGCTCCGTGCCGCCGCCCTGGCGTGCTGCCGTTGCGCGCCGCGCATGCGGCCGCGTTCCGCTGGCGGTCGCCGGAGCTGCCCCAGCGGCCCTGGCTGTCGCGCTCTTCGTAATCACGAGACCATCTGCTCTCCTTCGCGAGTGGCCGCGTGCGACCGTGACGCTTGCCGCGCGTCGGCGAACCGCTAGGACAGCAGGAAGGCGATGGCCTGTCGGACAAATCCGCTGGCACGTAGGACTGCACCGGCCCCGGACGCACCGGGACCGCTAGTGATGATGCGCCAATCGTGCTCACCACCACGGACCAGGCCAATGCCCACCAGCAGCCAGGCGATCTGCGCCGCGGTTTCGCGCGCGGACAGGCGCTTCTGCAACTGCGGAATCAGGTCGGCCAGCGCGACGTAGACGAAGCTGCTGCTCGCCACGCACCAGGAAGTACGGCAGGTAGTCCTGCAGCCGGTCCACCAGCCACCAGCCCGTCCACGCCGCCCAGCGCGGTCACGGCACCGGCCAGCGACACCTTGACCAGCGCGGCGCGCCGGTTGCGCTGACTCAGGCGCAGCACGGCCAGGTCGCCGATGTGGTGCGGCACCTCGTGCGCCAGCACCGCCAGCGCCGCCACCAGGCCCAGCCGCAGGTCGGCGATGAAGGCCGACGCGATCAGGATGCCGTCGCCGAAGCAATGCACGCTGTCGCCGGTCAGCACGGCCCAGCCGCCGCGCGGCGCGGCGTGCGAGTGGTCGTGGCCATGGTGATGGCCGTGGTCATGCGCATGGCCGTGATCGTGCCCATGCCCGTCGTCGCGTCGCCATGATGGTGCTCATGCCCGTGGTGCCACAGCTCCGCCTTGTCCAGCAGGAAGAAGAACACCAGCCCGACCAGCAACGTGCGCGAACAGCGCCTTGGCGCCGACCCGGCTCTCGAAGGCCTCCGGCAGCAGGTGCATGAAGGCGGTGGCCAGCAGCGCGCCCGCGGCCAGGCTCAGCAGGTGCTGCGGACCCACGCCGCCGGCGCCGCCGTCGGATGCGCGCAGCAAGCCCAGGCGCATCAGGCCGGCCGCCAGCCACACGCTGCCGATGCCGGCGACCAGGGTCGCGACCAGGATGATGAGGACAGTGGTCACGAGAAGAAGCCGCCCCGGAGGGGCGGCCGCATGCATTGGGGCTGTGGTCGGCTTCAGGCGCACGCCGTTCTTCTTGAACCACGCCAGCATCGCGCTTCCAGCCGTCCTCGGCCGCGCTCCTTGCGGTAGCTGGGCCGGTAGTCGGCGTTGAAGCCGTGCGGCGTGTCGGGGTAGACGACGATCTCGGCCGGTCTTGCTTCGCGTCCTTGAGCGCCTTGCGCATCTTCTCGACCGTCTCGAGCGGGATGCCCTGGTCGGCGCCGCCGTACAGGCCCAGCACCGGCGCCTTCAGCGTCGCCGACCAGGTCGATCGGGTGCTTCGGATGCAGGTCGTCGGCCTGTCGCCGACCAGCCGGCCGTACCAGGCCACGCCCGCCTTCAGGTCCTTGTTGTGCGCCGCGTACAGCCAGACGATGCGGCCGCCCCAGCAGAAGCCGGTGATGCCGAGCTTCGCCGTGTCGCCCTTGCCGGCCTTCTTGGCCCAGGCGACCGTCGCGTCGAGGTCGGCCATCACCTGCGCGTCGGGCACCTTGGAGACCACCTTGGCGATGATCTCCTGGATGTCGGTGATCTTCGACACGTCGCCCTGGCGGGCGTACAGCTCCGGCGCGACGGCCAGGTAGCCGGCCTGGCGAGGCGGCGGCAATGTCCTTGATGTGCTCGTGGACGCCGAAGATCTCCTGCACGACCAGGACGACCGGCAGGCTGGTCTGCCGCCGCGGGCGTGGCGCGGTAGGCCGGCACCTTGAAGCCGCGACGTCGTAGGTGATCTCGCCGGTGACGAGCCCCTCGGACGGGCGTGCGGATCGCGGTCTGGGCATCGAGCGGCCCGGCCGCGGCGGCGGCGTAGCCGCGCCGAGGGCGGCTTTCAGGCGGCGCGGGGCTGGAGTTCATGCGGCGAGTCTAGGCAACAATCCCCGCAGCGGCAATCGAAGGAGAACCCCATGCCCACCATCCGCGTCGAGATGTTCGAAGGCCGCACCAGCGAACAGAAGAAGAAGCTGTGCAGGCCCTGACGCAGGCCTGCGTCGAAACCTGGGCAGCAAGGCCGAGGGCGTCGACGTGATCCTGTACGACATCAAGAAGACCGATGGCCCGGTGGGGAGTTGTGGTGGAGAAGAAAGTGAAGGGGGCGGTGCGCTGCGCGTGCCCACCCTACAGGAATCCACGTCGTTAGGGTCTTGTCTCAGGCCGCTGCGCATCGCCACTGGCCTCAGTGCGCCTTCTCCCAGTTCTCGCCCACGCCGATCTCGGCCAGCAGCGGCACCCGCAGTTCCGCCACGCCCGCCATGATGCGCGGAATCTCGGTCCTCACCCACTCGACCTCATCCTCGGGCACCTCGAACACCAGTTCGTCGTGCACCTGCATGATCATCTTGCGTGCTTGCGCTGCTCGCGCATCCAGCACGTCCTGCACCTTCACCATCGCGAGCTTGATCAGGTCGGCCGCCGTGCCCTGCATCGGCGCGTTGATCGCCTGCGCGCTCGGCGCCGCCGCGGCGCGGGCCATTGGGTGAATTGATCTCCGGCAGGTACAGGCGCCGGCCGAACACCGTCTCGACATAGCCCTTGCTCTTGGCCGACAGCCGCGTCTCGTCCATGTAGTTCTTCACGCCCGGATAGCGCTCGAAATAGCGCTGGATGTAGTTCTTGGCCGCCGTCGCCGTCGATGCCCAGGTTGCGCGCCAGCCCGAACGCGCTCATGCCGTAGATCAGGCCGAAGTTGATCACCTTGGCATAGCGGCGCTGCTCGCTCGTCACCTGGTCGGGCGCGACGCCGAACACTTCCGCCGCCGTGGCGCGGTGCACGTCCATGCCCTCGCGTGAAGGCCCGCAGCAGCGCGTCGTCGCTCGCTCAGGTGCGCCATGATGCGCAGCTCGATCTGGCTGTAGTCGGCGCTGGCGATCTTGTGGCCCGGCGGCGCGATGAAGGCCTCGCGCACGCGCCGGCCTTCGGCCGTCTTGACCGGGATGTTCTGCAGGTTGGGGTCGTTGCTCGACAGGCGCCCGGTCACCGCCACCGCCTGCGCGTAGTGCGTGTGCACGCGGCCGCGTGCTCGGATGCGCCATCTGCGCCAGCTTGTCGGTGTAGGTGCCCTTGAGCTTGGACAGGCCGCGGTGCTCCAGCAGCTTGGCCGGCAGCGGATAGTCCTCGGCCAGCTTCTCCAGCACTTCTTCGTCGGTGCTCGGCACGCCGCTCGGCGTCTTCTTGGTCACCGGCAGGCCCAGCTTGGTGAACAGGATCTCGCCGATCTGCTTGGGCGAGCCCAGGTTGAAGGGCTGGCCCGCGAGGTCGTGCGCCTCCTTCTCCAGCTGCATCATGCGCTGGCCCAGCTCGTTGCTTTGCCTGGCCAGCATCGGGCCGTCGATCAGCACGCCGTTGCGCTCGACGCGGTACAGCGCCTCGCTGCTGCTGATCTCCAGGTCGTAGATGAAGCTCAGCTTGCTGTCGGCCTGCAGCTTGCGGCCACAGCGCCAGGTGCACGTCCAGCGTCTGGTCGGAGTCCTCGCAGGAATACTCGGCCGCCTTGTCGACCGACACCTGCGCAGAACGGGATCTGGTGCGCGCCCTTGCCGGTGATGGTCTTCGTAGTCGATGCCGGTGCGGCCCAGGTGCCGCTCGGCCAGGCTCGCCAGGCCGTGCGGCTTGTGCACTTCGAGCACGTAGCTTTGCAGCATGGTGTCGTGCGCGTAGCCCTGCACCTCGATGCCGTGGTTGGCGAACACGTGGCGGTCGTACTTGATGTGCTGGCCCAGCTTCTTCTTGTCCGGGTTCTCCAGCCAGGGCTTCAGCCGCGCCAGCACTTCGTCGCGCGGCAACTGCTCGGGCGCATCGCCGTAGCTGTGGCCCAGCGGAATGTAGGCCGCCTCGCCCGGCTTCGACGCTGAACGACAGGCCGACGATCTCGGCCCGCATCTCGTCGAGCGAACTGGTCTCGGTGTCGATGCGCCGCCAGCTCCGCGGCCTCCAGCCGCGCCAGCCAGTCGTCGAACTGCGCCCAGGTGAAGATCGTGTCGTAGTGCAGGTTGGCTGGCCTGCGACAGGCCCGACAGGTCGGGCTCCTCGAACAGGCCGCCGGCCGGGCCCGGGCCCACCTTCTTCTTGCTGCGGTGCTCCTCGATCAGCTCGGGCGGAACGTCGTGGGTTTCCAGCTGCTTGACCAGGCCCTTGAAGCCGTACTGCTCGTAGAAGGCCTTCAGCGCCTCCGTGTCCTGGCCGCCGGTCACGGCGATGTCGTCCAGCGAAGGCAGGCCCGGGATGTGGTCCTTCGAGGTCGCAGTCCTTCTGATCGTCACCAGCTCGCGGCCCTTGGGCAGCCAGTCCAGCGCCTTGCGCAGGTTCTCGCCGACGGCGCCCTTGACCTCGTGCGGCGCGCGCCACCAGGGCGTCGAGCGAGCCGTATTCCTGCAGCAGCTTCACCGCCGTCTTGGGGCCGACCTTGTCCACGCCCGGCACGTTGTCGACCGAGTCGCCGACCAGCGTCTGGTAGTCCACCATCAGCCGCGGCGGCACGCCGAACTCGGCCTCGACGCCGGCCACGTCGCGCTTGCGGTCGTTCATGGTGTCGATGACGGTGACGTGCTCGTTGACCAGCTGGCTCAGGTCCTTGTCGCCGCTGGAGATGACGGTCTGATAGCCGCGCTCGGTGGCCATGCAGGCCAGCGTGCCGATCACGTCGTCGGCCTCGACGCCGGGCACGTTCAGCACCTTCCAGCCGAGCAGGCGCACCACTTCGTGGATCGGCGTCGATCTGCGCGCGCAGGTCGGGCGGCATCGGCGAGCGGGTGGCCTTGTAGTCGGGATAGATGTCGTCGCGGAAGGTCGGGCCGGGCGCGTCGAAGACGCAGGCCACGTAGTCGGCGCGCACGTCCTTGCGCAGCTTCTGCAGCATGTTGATCATGCCGCGGATGGCGCCGGTGGCCGGGCTGGTCGGGTCGCCCGGCACGGCGCGCAGGTCGGGCATGGCGTGGAAGGCGCGGTACAGGTAGCTGGAACCGTCGACCAGCAGCAGCAGCCTTGGGTCGGCTGGTCGTCGGGGATTTCTGTTGGGTCGGCTCGCTCATGGGGCGGCATTGTGCCTGCGCGGTCGCCGCAGCGGCATGCCTTTGCCGCCGATCTACAATCGCCCCATGCGCCCGCCGACTCATGCTGCTCGCGCCCGCTCGCTGGCCTGCACGGCCCTGGCAGCCCAGACCGTGCCCGCGCCGGCGCCGCCTGGTGCAGGAGACGCCGGCAGCTCGAAGGCCGCAAGAACCAGAAGGTCGAGCGCATCCACATCGAGGACAACGGCGCGACCATCGACGAGCTGCGCTACGGCGGCCAGACCGCAGAGCATCACGGTGCAGCCCAAGGGCGACGTGCCCGAATACGAGATCCAGCCCAGCGACCTGGCGCGCACGCCGCCCGGCCGACCGCCGCGACGGCATGAGCGGTGCCACCGGCCACGCGCGGTCTGGAACGTTCTTCAAATTCTGAGCGCATGGCGGTCTTCACGGAAGTCTCGGAGGACGAGGCCGGCGAGCTGGTGCGCGCGCTGGCCCTGGGCGAGCTGCGCGAGCTGCGCGGCATCCAAGGCGGCATCGAGAACACCAACTACTTCCTGACCGACCGGACCGGCGGCGAATACGTGCTGACGCTGTTCGAGCGCCTGTCGTTCGAGCAGCTGCCGTTCTACCTGCACCTGATGAAGCACCTGGCGCAGCACGGCATCCCGGTGCCCGAGCCGCAGGCGCTTCCCGCGAGCGCCACCGCGGACGACCCCGATGGCCGAGATCCTGCACACGGTCTGCGGCAAGCCCGCGGCGGTGGTGGACAAGCTGCGCGGCAAGCAGCGAACTGGCGCCCGACGCCGCGCATTGCGCCGCCGTCGGCGAGATGCTGGCGCGCATGCACCTGGCCGGCGCGCGACTATCCGCGCAGCCAGCCCAACCTGCGCGGCCTGGCCTGGTGGAACGAGACCGTGCCGGTGGTGCTGCCCTACGTGATCCGAGCGCAGGCCGCGCTGCTGCGCGAGCGAGCTGGCCTACCAGAACCACATCGCCGCCGGCTCGGCCTACGCCGCCCTGCCGCGCGGCCCGATCCATGCCGACCTGTTCCGCGACAACGTGATGTTCGAGGACGGCCGCCTCACCGGCTTCTTCGATTTCTACTTCGCCGGCGTCGACAGCTGGCTGTTCGACATCGCCGTGTGCCTGAACGACTGGTGCATCGACCTGGCCACCGGCGCCCACGACGCCGAGCGGGCCGCGGCCTTCCTGCGCGCCTACGGCGCGCGTGCGGCCGCTGGCCGCGGCCGAGCGCGCAGCTGCTGCCGGCCATGCTGCGCGCCGCGCGCGCTGCGCTTCTGGATCTCGCGCCTGTGGGACTTCCACCTGCCGCGCGATGCCGCCATGCTGCAAGCCGCACGACCCGACGCCATTTCGAGCGGGTGCTGCGCCAGCGGGTCGCCCATCCCGCGCGCGCTGCGACTGAATCGCCCTCACATGCCGGCCGAGCTTGGCACTTGCGTTAAATTTGTCACGCAAGTTTCCTCCACGGCCGAGTCTCCCGCCACAAATCAGCGTCCACTGCGACTCTTCCTTCGTACTGTCAATGAAACTCAACATTGTTCCCGCGCGCACCGGCATCCAATGGGTCAAGCTCGGCATCCAGACCTTTTTCCAAGCAGCCCCTCGCGCTGGCGGGGCTGTTCTTCATGTACGACGCGGTGTTCGCCCTGCTGGCGATGGTCCCGTTCGTGGGCGTGGTCGTCGGCGGTGCTGGTGCCGGCCGCCACGCTGGGCCTGTTGGCGGCGACCGAGCGCGCGACCAACGGCACCTTCCCGATGCCCTCGGTGTTCCTGGCCGGCTTTCGCGCCGGGCCGCGCTGCAGCCGCGCGATCTGATGCTCGGGCTGATGCACGTGGCGGTGCTGGTCGTGCTGCTGGGCGTGCTGGCACTGTTCTTCCCCGGCCCGGCGATCGAGGCGACCGAAGCCACGGCGACGGCGCCGGCCAAGGTGCAGCTCTCGCCCGTGATCCTGGTCGCCTCGGCGCTGCAATTGCCGCTGCTGGTGCTGTTCGCCTACGCGCCGGCGCTGGTGTACTGGCACGGCATCACGCCGGTCAGGTCGCCACGACAGTTCAACTGCGGCGGTGCCTGGGTCGTAAACGACGCGGGCGCGTTCGGCGGGGCCGGACTCGTCGCCGAATTGCTGCTGACATCGGCGGAGGTCACCCTGAAGTAGTAGGTCGTGCTCGCCGCCAGCCCAATCAACTGCACGGAGTGCGATCCGGAAAGCCCCGGAACGCTGGCCGTCAACGTCAACGAGCTCGGATTCGTCCCGTAGTCCACGCGTGAAGTCGAGGCCTCGTTGGTGGTCCAGGTGATGGTCGCCGTGCTGGAAGCGGGAGCCGCGGACACCGCCGAGATGACCGGCGGCGTCGTGTCGACGGCGTACTGCGCTTGATACGATCCGGCCGCGGACGCGAACACCGCGTACGAGACACCCTTGATGGTCTGGGTCGTGTAGGTCACGGTCGAGCCGCCGCGCGTCATCCCGGTCAGGAAGTGACCCTGGAAGCTGGCCGGCAGCATGGTCTGGATGTTGTTGGCGCCCGGTGCGGCGGACACGGTGAAGCCGAGCGTCGCGCCATCCCACGTGATGCTGCCGAACGACGAGTTGTTTCGGCCGTCGAGCCAGTCGAGCATCTGCTTGCGCCGAAACGATCGGGCACGCCGCGCGCCTGCGCCGAAGCGACGATCGCTTCCGAGCCGGCATGCACGGCCGTGTCGGTGTGCATGTTGGCGACGAACGCGCCGTAGTAGCCCTCGGTCCCGAGCGCTCGATCGAGCAGCGTGTCGATGGTGAACGGATAGGTCTGCCCGGACTCGTCCGTCATCTGCGTCGTCGCCTGGTAGACGTCGATCATCGTGCCGTCGGCCTTCGCGAACCGCATCGGCATGCCGGAGCCGGTGAACAGTCCCGGGACGTCGTTCACCCACGTCGGCGGCCAGTAGTAGTAGTTCGTGTCGAGTCGGATGCCGTGCGCCAGCGCGACCTGCGGCTGCGTGTCGTAGTCGCTCCAGACGATGCAGTGCGTCCGGTTCGTCCTGACGGGCGGCAGCCTGGGAACAGCGAGGCGAACAGCGCCAGCTGCTGCGAATAGTCCGCGTCGATCGATGCGGCGTGAAGTCGTTGCAGTCGATGATCGGTCGATCCGCATCGTCGCCGCTCATCCACATGTGGACGCCGATTTCGAACCCCTGCGCCATGTATGCCGCCGACCTGGCGTGGCGTGATCGGCGTGTTCGGGAAGATGTACGACGTGGCGCGCACGCATTCCCAGTTCGTCGACGTTGCAGCCGGCGGGGCTGTCGCTGTTGTAGATGTCGAAGCGGCCGGCCGTGCCGTTGTTCGCATGATCGTCGCCGGTCATCACGACGACGGCCTTCAGCCCGCGCGGGAAGTACCAGAACCGCGGCAGCGGCTTGCGATCGGCTGTTCATGTAGCCGATCAGGTTGGCGAGCAGCCGCTGCTGCTCGTCGGCCTGGGAATCGCGACCTTGATCAGATCGACGTAGTTCGGCCTGGGTGCCGCCGAAGAAGAGATCGTCGGAGCGGATCGGCGCCTGCGCCGTCGCGCTCCTGGCCCGACCAGGCCGGATTGCCCTGCGCGTGTAGACGACCGACTGCGCGAGGTCGTAGGTGAACGCCGCCGCCTGGCCGCCGCGCTGCCGACGCGTCCGCAGCGTCACCGCGGGATTGGTCGTTGCGGTCGTGGCGTTCGAATACAGCGTCGCGATCGACGTCGCGCCGCTCAGCGTGTAGCGATCGGCGGTGCCGTGGAACTGCATCGTCTGGCCGACGATGCCGGTGCCCGGCGCGGCGCTCGTGTTGACCAGCAGGTACCCGTCGGCCAGAGTGCGCGCCGCATCGGTCAGGCCGAGCAGCGACGCCAGCTTCTTGTCCGGCCGCATCGCGATCAGGTTGCCGCCGCCGTGACCCAGTTCGTGAACATCGTGACCTGGGTCGTCGTCAGCGGCATCTCGCCGAGAATGACGACGTCGTAGCAGTTCAGGACCGTGGACGTCAGTGACGCCGAGATGTCGGTGACGCTGAACGCGTTCAGCCCTTCGGCGCGCAGGATCTCGGCGTAGTAGCGGCTGAACGGATTGGCCGTCGTCGACACGACCAGGATCGGTCCGCCGGGCCCTGGTCGGGCGGCGGCGGCGGCGGAGCTGCGGTCGTGAACGACCACGAGTAGTCGGCGGCGAGCGCATTGCCGGCGGCTGTCCTTGACGCCGCGCTGCCGCCCGTGACTGCGCGCGGTGTAGGTCGTCGAGTACGCAAGCGCCGCGGTCGGCTGCAGCGTCGCCGTCCGCGTCCCGACCGAATAGGTCACGGTCGCGGAGACCAGCGCGTTGCGCGGCGTCGCGCAGCTCGAACGTCGTGCCGTTGACGGTCGACGCGGTCATCGCTTCGCTGAAGGTCGCCGTGACGGTCGGTGTTCGTCGGCGACGCCGGTCGCGCCCGTCGGACGGTGCGACCGTCGCTGACCTGCGGCGGCGTCGTGTCGGGGGCACCGGACGTGACGAACACGACGTCGACCCAGTAGTTCTCGCTGTTGAACGTCTCGGTCGGGAACGCGCTCGCGCCGTACCGGTAGACGCCGTTCGCTCCGCTCGACCCGTCCCGAGGCGCGTGCAGCGGCCCGTTGTCGATGCCTGCCATCGGCGAAGTAGCCGTCGTCCCGCAGTAGAAGCCGGAGTTCGTGTGGTACGAGACGACGTAGGTCGTGTTCGCGGCGATCGCGACCGGCGAGCCGAGCGTGGCCTGCTGCCAGCCGGAGGCGCTCTCGCCGGTGAAGGTCACCGTGGCCAGCTGCGTGCCGCGTGTCGTCCACAGGTTCCCGACGTGCGGCCCGGTGTTCTGCGGGCTCTTGTAGAAACGGATGGCGGTGATGAAGCCGCGACGTCGGACTGGAACTGGTGCCGAGCTCGACGGCGCTGGTCGTCCTGATCCGGCGATCCGGGCGGCGCCTGGCGTGGAGACCCAGATCGAGCACGGACAGGTGGCGCTCGTGCCGCCGACGGTGACGCTGACACCCGCTGACCGGCGTGCTCGAATGTTGCCGCTGTCGTCGACCGCGCGGCTGAAGATCGTGACGGTCCGCGGCGGCGCCGGTCTGCCAGACGTAGGTCCAGCTGGTCGCGGCCGGTCGCGCGGATGCCACGTCGCGCCGCCGTCGACCGAGACCTCGACGCCGCCGACGAGGCCGCCGCCGTTGTCCGCCGCGGTTCCGGTGATCGTGACGGTCGTGTTCGGCCGGGACGCTGCCGCCGTTGCGTCGGGGACGTGATCGTGCGAAGTCGGCGCCAGCGTGTCCGTCGACGCCGCCGCAGTGACGAGGCCGGCCTGGAGCGTCAGCGGCTGGACACCCATGTCGGCGAACAGGTTGACCGTCGCCTGCTGCATCGCAGTGCTCGCGGGGCGCGATGCCGCGATCGTGATTGCTGTCGAGGCCCCACGACCACTGCACGGTGCCGGCGCCGAACACCAGCGCGCCGCTCGGTGGCGATACAGCGTCAGCGCGTGCTTGGCCGTCGCCGGTCCCGTAGGTCGAGCCGTAGTCCAGGAGCACGCCCGGCTCGCTCACGATCGTGTCCGACATGCCGGATCAGCCCGGCCGGTCGGAAGCCGTTGTCGAGATCCGCATCCCACTCGTAGCCGAGCGTTCCGTCGGTAAGGGTCGCGACGCCGCCAGGCGCCTGAGTGGCGACCGTCGTGTTGCGCCAGAAACGCATCTTGCCGTCGGCCGCGGGCACCGTGATCGTGCTACGTGCAGCAGTTCACGGTGAACATGGTTCCGGTCAACGCGTTCTGCGGCCGGCCGCCGTCGGCGGGCGGGCTGAAGCGCGGATCCGCCCACGTGCCGGTCCAGACGCTCGTGCCTGCCGGATCGATCTTCGCGTTGGCGTGCGTCTCCTTGTAGCTGACCAGCGTCCGATACGCCGTCGCCGGGCGTCGAGATGCTGTTCTCCCACCGCGTCTTCCAGAACACCTCGTTGCCGCTGAAGAATGCGAGGTGCACTCCTGCGGCGCGCGCGGCCTCGACGTTGGTCCGCTGCGTCGCCGACCAGTACTCGTCGTGACCGACCGACAGGAACGCCTTGTGCTCGAGGATCTCCGCGCCCCGGCGATCCGTGTCGACGCCGGTGGAGTAGCTGACGTTGTAGCCGTTGGCCTCCAGCAACCGAACCATCGGGTATTCGGCGTTGAAGACCCAGTCTTCGGGCGAGGTCCCGCGCGTCGTGAACGGGCGGTTGTAGCTGACCTTGTAGGCGCGCCCGGGATTCGTTCCAGGGCCGCCGACGTAGAGGCTGTTGCCGCCGTACTGGTTGTAGGCCTGCCACGTCGTGTCGGAGGTCTGGAACAGCAGATCGGAGTGACCGTCGTCGTCGCGGACGATGAACACGATGTGGCTCGCGCCGCCGGTGTCGTTCGCGATCGAGCTTTGCGAAGTAGATCCCGGAGACCGCCGTCGCCGGCACCGCCCAGGACGCCGAGACCGCCCAGTTGCCGCAGTCGATGAGACCCGTGCTCGCGTCCGTCAGGCAGTTCGGCTGCATCTGCGGGAGCGTCACCGACGGACTGACGGTGGCGATCTTTCGGGCGCCCATCCCGCCGTAGTACCCCATCCGATAGATGTCGAGCGTGGTAGGCGGACGCGTCCGTATCGATCTTGAAGCTGACCGTCTGCCCTGATTGACGCTGATGTCGGTCGCGAATCCCTGGATGGTGTCGTCGCCCGCCCCGTTGATGTCCCATTCGCTGGAGAGGTTGCCCGGGTTATCGTTTTCGCAAACGATCTGGTTGCTGTTCGGCGGATCACACGGGCCAGCGATTGCCGCGCTCAGCCGCCCCGTGAACACGGTCCCAGCGATCGCACACGCGGTGGCGACCACAACAGCGAGGCAGAATCGAAACGCTGGAGTTCTCGTGGCTCGAACTTGCAGACGAGTGTTTTGACGCATGCGCAGCAACCAATCTCGTTGTTGAAAACGTCTTGATGACGCCGAAACTCACGCTTAACCGTGCCGAATCACTAGAGCAAGTGCACAGCCAGCCGCGCGGATTTGCTCAATCAACTGTTAGCTATTGAGAGTCAAGGGTTTGCGAAACTGTCACGAGGTTTGAGCAGTCCGCGCGACACCGGACTTCATTCCGGAGGCAGACTTATCTCTCCGGTTCGGATGTGCGTGGGACTAGGACCGGCCGATGGCCCTTCGCACGACAATCGAAATGGCCAACAAGCCCAGTCCGAAGACGACGAGGGACGCGGACTCCGAGGATCCGACGTGTGTGCCGAGCCCGGTCGCTCCTGAAAGCGTCACGAGTGAGGCGGAAACGGCGACGGCGGAAATCGTTGCAATGTTCAACATGACAATCAACCGAAACGGGGGGAGCGGTTCGCGTTCGGTTTGAGCAAGTGGCGAGCCACGCTGCCACTTATCGCTCTATCGTGTTGAAAACACAGTGGACTTTGCGGTCCGTTGCGCGCCGTGCACGTTCTTGCGCGCACCGTAAAATCCGAGGGGAAGGCGACTTCTGTCGCCGATGTGTGCGGAAGACGCTCGTTCGTAATATCCGAGTCGCGGAAGGCGTCGGACAGCGGTGACGACTCGCGTTCATCACCGCCGCCAGTGGACCGCTCAGGAAGATCGCCGACTTCTCGCGCGACGACCGACCCACGCTGCGCCGACACCAACTAACAGGATCGTTGCCGGCTCCGGAACGGGTGCGAGCGACGGGTGGAACGTCGAGGTGAACTGCGCCCAACGACCGCCACCAAGAGTTCCGTCCCACTCCAGTCCGGCAAACGGACTTTGGTTCGGCTCGAAGCTCGGAGCAATTGGAAGACTGCCGTCGTGCGCATTCGTATCGCGATACGACGCCAGGAAAAGGCCCAACTGCTGATTGAGGTCCGGAGCGCCCGTCGATCCTGTCCAGCCCTTAATCATCTGAAACTGGACGAGGCCGAGCTGTCCAAGCGGCGAGCCACACGCCCCAATCGGCAGAGCATAGTTCGTGAAGATATCGCCGCCGCCATTCGTGTAGGAGAAGCCTCCGAGGTGGAAGCTGCTGCTCGTGATGGCCCCGGCGTACCGAAAAGCCGGCGCGCCACACGACACCGCGGTGCCTGGTGTTTCCGAGTCGAACGTGACGCTCAGGGCCCATGCCGTACCGGGTGTGATTGGCCCCAACACGCCAAGCGCATCCGAGACCGTGTCGATCACGCCGGCCGCTTGCCAGGTAATGGGACTTGCCGAGACATCCCGTACCGCGAACGCGCTGACCGCGAGTGCGACCGCCAAAACTCCTCGTCGAGCAACCATAGAACCGACCTCTCTGGGGTAAGAGTGAATTCGTTCCTACAACGACGCGATAATCCGCGTGGCCTCCGCAGACCCGTCGAAATTGGGTTGCAGTCGAAGGGCGGCCTGCAGCGCATCTCTCGCGCGCGCCTTGTCGCCAAGCTTGTAATACGCCAGGCCGAGGTGATACTGCGCGAGCGGATTCTTCGGATCGTGATCAACGCTGCGCTGCAGCGCGGTGATCGCGAGCGGCACGAGCTCCTTGCGGTAATAGATCCATCCGAGCGTGTCGTCGACTTCGGCTTGCTCGGGTAACGATCCCTTTGCTGTTTGCGCGAGCTGCAACGCCACGTCGAGGTTGCCTCCGTTCTCGCAATAGATCCAGGCGAGGTTGTTCGCCGCCACGGCTGCCCGCGAATCGACCTGCAGCACCTCCTCGAACGTTCGCTGCGCGTCTGCCGTGCGCCCGCGCATCTGATCGATGATGCCCATCATCGTCAACGCTGAGACGGGCTTGGACTGGCGTTGCGCCAGTGCGGCGAACTGCGTTCGCGCTTCATCGAGTCGGTTCCCACGCATATACACCTGACCGAGCAGGCTGTAGGCGGCAAGGGCCGTTGGATCGCTCGCGATCGCCTTGAGGAGCAACACCTCGGCGCCTGGCACATCGTCGGTCATCAAGTGGACTCGGGCGGCGAGCGTGAGCAAGCCGGTGTTGGTCGGCGCGGCCACGACGAGCGGGTCGACGCGTTGTCTCGCGCGGGTCGTGTCGTGTCGCGCGATATCGAGCGTCACGTGTCCGGCGAGTGCCTCCAGTTGGTACGGATTGATCGCGAGCGCCGCATCGAACTCCGCAGCGGCGGCGGATCGATTGCCCCGCGCGGCTTGGAGCAACCCCATCTCCGCATGTACGACCGCGGAGCGTGGAGCGGCGGTCAACAATTCACGGAGCAGGGTTTCCGCCTGATTCAAATTGCCGCGCGTCATCAACGCGCGTGCGAGCACCAGACGGGCGTCACCGCTGGTTGGGTCGGTTTTGAGCGCTTCGCTGGCCAGCGCGATTGATGTGTCGGGAGCGCCAGCTTGCAGATGGAGCCGCGCGAGCTCAACCTGGGCGGCCGCGGCACGGGGATTCAGCTTCAGCGTCTCATTGAAGGCCGTTTTCGCGTCGTTCGGCTGGTGTTTGGCCAGAAGGATCCTGCCGCGCGCAAATTGCGCTGAGGCAGACGAAGGATCTGCGGCCACTGCCTGATCGATATATTTCAAGGCCTCGTCGAGACTGTGTCGCTGCAGGAGCAGCTGCGCCTTCGCCAGGAGGACCTGAACGTTCCTGCGGTCCTTTTTCAGGATGTCGTCGATCGTCTTCTCGGCCGCATCGCGGTGACCCTGACGTTGATCGATGTCGGCCTGCCGCAAGCGAACGGCAATCCCTATCCCGGGGTCGTCCGCAAGGCTCTGCAGAATCGGGGCGGCTTCGGTATAACGGTTCGTGGCGAGGTAGTAGTCCGCGAGCGCGAGCCGATTTTGCGGCGACCCCGTTGTTTCGGCGGCGGCCTTCAAGTACGGCTCGGCCTCGGCGACCCGATTCGTCGATTGATAGAAGAGCGCCATCACGCGATTGGCGAGGGGATCTTTGGGCGCGATCGCCAGCGCGTCCTTGACGGCCTGCTCGGCCTCCGGGGCTCGTCCACCCAGCCAATAGAACTGTGCGAGGGAGAGCCGTACCGTGACGGATCGTGGGTCGCGAGTCGCGGCTTCCCGAAAAGCCGCTTCGGCCGCGACGAGGTCGCCCCGAGCCGCTTGAAGCGCTCCGAGGTTCGCGTAAGTGGCGCTTCGATCCGGGGCGAGCCGCAACGCTTCCTCGATTTCCTTGATCGCACCGTCCA
The DNA here is from genome assembly GCA_963786615.1 of uncultured Acidobacteriota bacterium. GTDB lineage: Bacteria > Acidobacteriota > Vicinamibacteria > Vicinamibacterales > 2-12-FULL-66-21 > CAWAZT01. Next base: position 317,676 of record CAWAZT010000003.1, on the reverse strand, counting down.
GATCCTTCAGGCCAGCCAGGGCGTTGCCGAGCACGACCTGCGCCTGCACGTTCTTCGGATCTTTCTTGAGCACGCCTTCGGCGCGCGCGCGCGCGTCAGGAAACCGGCGGGCGAGAATCAGAAACCCGGCGGCCTGGAGCTGGACTTCCGGCCGGTCGGGCAGCAGGTCGGCCGCGCGGACGGATTCGTGAAGCGCGTTCACGAGATCGCCGGATTGCGCGTAGGCCATGGCCAGCTTGTAACGCGCCTCGCCGAACCGCGGATCCTGCTGCAGCGCGTTCCGGTACTCGATGATGGCGGCGCTGTAATTCTTCTGCGCCACGAACGTCTCGCCACTCTTGAAGAATTTCTGCTTGGCGACTTCCGGATCCCGACCGCACGCTGCGAGCGACGCAAGGACGAACAGGCAAACGGCAGCGGTCACGTGATACGGGATGCGGCGGTTCTTCGACGTCATGGTTGGCTTTCCTGAAACAGCACCGAACGAACAGACGACGCGACCAGTGAGGCGAACGCAACCGCCGGTGCCGACGACGTGTCCGGTTTTGCGGCGGCAGGCCCGATCGGAACCACGACACGGACGAGCGCAGCATCGCTCCTGCGCTTCGTGACGGAGTCCGATACCAGGTAGAACTTGCTCCAGTACTCGCTCGCGACGATTCGTCCGTACGACTGATACCAGTAGTAGACGACTTGCTGGACTTCACCCTTTTGAACGACAACCCGGTTGACGAAGGGGCCGGACGAATCGCCGAGCGTGGTTCGATCTCTGAGTGAGTGGTTGCCAGCCTGCACCTGGAAGGCAATTGAGCGGCGAGTGGATCGCCGCTCCCTGACGCTGCATCTGGTAATAGCCGACATACAGCCCCATGCTGTCGCCGTTGGCATTCCGGTAGACACGGTTCACGTACCTCGTCCACGCCCAGGATCGACTCAATCGCGCCTGTGAAGGGAACATCGCCCGTGCTCCGCCACGCTCCCAGGGCCACCGGGAACGTCGACAGGCTCTGCGCGGACCTCCACATCGGTTTCGCATCGAGGACGACCTGCCGAGCGACAGCGGCGCACATCAACACACCGGCGATCAAGAGTGCGCGAGCCTTCATGAGCCGGCGAGCTCCGCCTGCGGCAGCCGCGTCGCCGGACGGCCGACGGCCCAGGACAAGGCGCGGTCGATTGCGAACAGCATGATCAGGGAACTGAGGAAGGTGAGGAATCCCGAGAACGAATGGAGAAAGCCCTCGACCGCGCCGGGTCCGTACCAACTGGCGGTCACACCAGCCCCAGCGACCCGGAGGGCGTTGGCGACGATCGCAATCGGAATGGTCAGGACCGCCAGGAGCGCCCGTCGAGACGGCGTGTACCCGGAAACGTAGCCGTACAGCAGACCGAGCGTGAGCAGCGATACGAGTGAGCGGATGCCGCTACACGCTTCGGCGACCTCGAGCGTGATGTTGCTGAGGGTAATGACGTTCCCTTCCCGCAGAACCGGAATGCTCCCAAGCGCGCAGCAGGCCGACTCCCAGCCGGGACGCCAGGATCTGGAGTGGAAAGGCGATCTGGTTGAAGACGATCGCCGGGAGCGGAATCATCAACAGCAGGAACGAGATTGGGAATGCCAGCCGTCGAGTCACCTGACGGCCAAACAGGAACAGGACGATTCCGGCCAGGACGATGAGCAACGAGCTGCGTGTCAAGAACAACTCTGCCCCGAGCGTTCCGGCAAAGAGCACCGCCAGGCCGAGGAGCACGATCGGAAGTCCCAGACCGTTCGGCGCGCCGGCCGAACCGTGCAGTGCCGCGCGATCCCTCCAGACCATCCAAATCGCCGCGGGAACGATCAAGAAGCCGTGCGAATAGTTGCTATCGTGGGTCCAGTCGGAGACGAGGTCGCGAAGCACAGGGGCGTAGAGGACGGCGACGGCCGCGACCACCAGCCAGAGCGCGATCGGGAATCGCGCGTCCCGAGACCTCTCGACAGTCATTCGGCGTCGAGATTAGCAACTGCAGCACCACCAGGCCGGCACCGTGGAAGAGGAGGCAAGTCCATCAAATACCAAGACTTGCGCGGATGGGTATTTCGGTCCCTGCGAGGGCCGCAAGGAGGAAGTCACTCTACGGGCAGAGTTTTGTCTCCCGCAAGAGAGATGTCACCCCGTAAAGAAACAAAATCCAACTCGCCGCTGCCTGGTCGTCGTCCGTCGCCACGGCTCGCGGCTATGAACCGTTCGTGCGGGCGTAGAGCGGCGCGCTCCGCACGACCTTCGCGATGGGATCGAAGGCCTCCACACGCGCGGGTTCGTCGGTGCCGGCATGTGAGTGCTGAAACACCTGGGCGCCCGTGGTTTCGATCCTGCATGGTGTACGCGATCGGGAGTTGATCCAGCAACGCCCCCACGGCTTTCAACAGAGCTGGCGCGAAAAGGTTTTCGTCTTCCGCGGTCAGCGACGAAATGAAACGAATCTCCATGCGTTGGAATCTCCCGAGTCCGTGGGCGCGTCGCAGGCGCGCCTCTTGTTGAGCCAGACGATTTTGCAATCGCTATTCCCGCCAGCTGGCATCAAATCCCGTGTAAAAAGAATGCAACCGGTCCTGATGGGCTCGGCCTCCGCGCCAAAGTTCTTCCGCAGCGAGGACTTCGAGCCGCTCGAGACCGACGTTTTTGAAGTCGTTTTGCAAAGCCCGCCACAAAACGTGCGCCCTGCCACTTGGCGCTCTGGCATATCCCGTGCTAAAAACCAGCTGAGCCGGAGGAATCACAAATTTGGTCCGGTCATGAACTTAGAGCTGCGCACCAGTCGTGGAGGGGTGGAATCGCTGAGACCGGGTTCGTCCCAGTCGTGTCGACCGTCGAACGTGACGAGTGGGTCGGCGTGTCGGCGCGCGTGGCTGCCGCGCCCACGCTGGCCGATGCCGCACGTCTCCTGTGTCACGGCCTCGCGCGGCTGCTGGGACAGCCCATCGCGCTGCTGTCGCGGGACGCGACCGGCTGGCATTTCGAAGCGGAGGGTTTTCCAGAGGACATCTCGGGGCCGACATGGACGCTCGCGTCCGACGTCACCGAGCCTCTGACCGATATCAGCGGGCTGCGTGATTCGGCGGGGCACGCGTGGACGGGCATCGCGGTTGGCCGTGTGGCTGAGCGCGATTGGATGGTGATGGTTCCCGGCAACTCGGAATCCTGGAGAGGTCTTGCAGGGTTGGAGGAGTTCGTCGAGACCATCGGCGCGAGCCTGGAGCAGGTGGCTGAGACCGACGACCAGACGTACATGAGCCGTTTCAATCGGCGGCTCTATGCCTTCTCCCGACGACTGGCGCGCGATACCGACAGCGCGCGCGCCCATCAACTCGTGCTCCGCACGCTTGCCGCGCAAGTCGGCGCGCGCACCGGCGCGCTGGCGACCTACCTGCCCGCCGAGGATGCGCTCGCGATTTCCGCAACCATCGGCTACCCGCGCGCGATCGTCGAACACATCCGCATCCTGCCCGGCGAAGGCATCATCGGTCGCGCGTTCGCCTCCGGCACGGCCGCTGCTCGGTCAGCCGTCGAGCGAGGAAGCCCAGGCGAAGCGGCTGCGCTATCGGACCGACTCGTACATGGTCCTGCCCATCGTCGCGGGCACGCGGCGCCTCGCGGTCGTGACCCTCACGGATCGCGAGGACGGTCGCGCCTTCGACCCACGGGACTTCCGCGCGGCGCGCGTCCTTGCCGCGAATGCGGCGCTGGCCTTTACGCGCGAGCGATTGACCGAGAACGTCACGGAGCTCACGCGGATTGCCACGGTGGATGCCGTCACGGGACTGTTCAACCGGCGGTACTTCGAGGACCGCCTCGAGGCGGAAGTGCAGCGCTCGCGTCGGCAGCAGCAGGACCTGGCGCTGCTCATGATCGACATCGACGATTTCAAGCGCATCAACGATACGTGGGGTCACCTCGAAGGCGATCGCGCGCTTCGCGATGTCGCGGACCTGCTGCGTGGAGGCGTCCGGATCTTCGACGTCTGCGCCAGGTTCGGCGGCGAGGAGTTCGTCATCATCATGCCGGGCGCGACCCCGCAGGTCGCCATGCACGTCGCCGAGCGGATTCGTCGTCAGGTTGAACAGCACGCCGCGCACGATCCGCTGCCGATCACCGTCAGCGTCGGCATCGGCATGCTCGACGCCGATGCGAGTGCCGACGACCTCGTGGCCACTGCCGATCGCGCGCTGATTGCCGCAAAGACCGCGGGGAAGAACCTGGTGTGGATCGGTGGTCAGGGCAGCCGGACGCGCCAGACGCCATAGCGTGATCCATTCACCGGGCCGCATGCGGCGACATCGTCGTCGCCGAGGACCAGCGCGTCGCGAAGCGATCTCCCGGTGTCGAACAGCCGGAAGCCGTCCCGCAGGGTCCATCCCGCTCCATCGCGAGCGAGCCGCCGAACGTCACCGCGCGTACCAGTAATGAAGAGCACCTGCTGGTCGCCGACCGTCGCGACCTGCATGGCGATCGGTACGGAGGCCGGATAGACCCGGTGCCCGGAGTCCGGCTGGCCCGGTTGCGTGACGGCGTACGAGTCCGCCGTGACCTGCGTGAGGATCCATGGCGCGCCGTCGCCGATGGGCCACGCCACGGCAACCGGCAGCGGCGCGGACATGGGGGCAAACACTGAACCCGGCTGGTTGCCAGGTGCGGGCATGCCGCTGTCGGTCACGCGAAGGAGAAATCGTTCGCTGCCATGGCGCTGACCGTCAACGGGTGGGGACGTCGAGGAGAGGAGCGCCACATACAGGTTTCCGTCGGGGCGGAAGGAAGCCGATGTCCGATCGAATGCCACGTTCAGCCGCGTTTCGAGCAGGACGGCGCGTTCTCCGAGCACACCGCCCACCTCACGATATCTCGACAGACGCAGCACCGGATCACGCGACGCAGCCATTTCCACGAGATAGAGCAACCTGTTCTCTGCGAATCTCGGATGGGCAGCCATGCCGCTGATCGTCCATTGCTGATCCGCCTTCCACGTCAACGCGCGAGACGCACCGGAGCGTTGATCGAACGCGCGAATCACTCCGGTCTCGTCCCACATCACAAACTCTTGCGGCGAGAGCGCCGCCAGACCACAGCCGGCCGACGTACGGCGTCGCGGCGTGTGACGAACCAGGAGGCAGGGAAGACGCCGACATCGCGACGTCACCCGCCGAGGGAACGATGCCGGTCACGTTCACGACGAGGGCGGGCGCGCGAGGGCTCTCGACCACCTGGCCGACCGCCGTGACCACCGACACCACTTCGAGTGTGTGTCTGCCTGGTTGGAGCGGGGGGAGAGGGGAGTCGCACTCGAAGACGCCTGGCGTGGATGGCCGACAGACCGTTAGGGGCAACTCGACCCGATTGTTGTCGACGTAGACCGCGAAATGAAAACTGCTGATGTTGTCGGCGACCTGAGTCCAGCCGAACCGCTCGCGACCGGAGACTTGCACGACATCGCTCGTTCCGGGGCCGGGGGACTGGGGCGGGGACGGACCTGTAGACCCGCCGCACGCGCCAAGCGCGATCAGCCCCAGAAGGGCCGCCGGGAGCGCACGATTCACGACGTGGAGTGTTCGGGTGGTCGCCCCGCTTTGATGAGCGCGCGGATGGCGCGCGCCAGCGAGGGCGGATGGTGCCGAATCTTCGTCCCGCCCCATTCGATCGCGAGATCGCACTCGACGATCTGCGCGCGTCCCGCATGCTGCAGCACGCGGTCAGCCACGACGGGCTCGGACCCCTGGTCGGCGTACCGGCGCGCCGCCACCTCGTCGATCGGTCGGCGGTTCACCAGGATGTAGTCGAAGAGATCGAAGCCCGTGTGGGACCTGATCACCCGCAGATGATCGTCGAGCGTGTAGCCATCGGTCTCGCCGGGTTCGGTCATCAGATTCGCGACGTAGATGCGAACCGCATTGACGCCGTAGATCGTCGCGGCCACACCTTCGACGAGCAGATTCGGCAGGACGCTCGTATAGAGGCTTCCGGGCCCGACGACGATGCCCTCGGCGTTGACCAGCGCGCGCAGCACGTGCGGCAACGGCCGTGGACTGGGATCGAGCGAGAGCCGGCGGATCGGCGATCGCTGCCGAACGATTTCTGTTTCGCCGGTCAGCATTTGACCGGATTCGAGTTCCGCGCGCAGCCGCACGTTCTGAGTCGTCGTGGGCATGACGCGCCCGCGTGACCCGATCATCGATCCCAGCTGATCGATGGCCTGTGTAAAGTCTCCGCTAATTTGGGCGAGCGCGGTGAGGAGAAGATTACCCACCGCATGTCCATCCTGGCCTGACTCGTCGTCGAAGCGATGCTGCAGGAGCGGCTTGAAAGGCGAGTCGCGGTGGGCGAGCGCGACGAGACAATTCCGCACGTCGCCCGGGGGCAGGACGCCGAACTGCTTGCGCAGGCGACCCGAACTGCCGCCATCATCGGTCACCGTGACAACGCCGGTCAGCGAATCCTCGCCGATTTCACCGAAATCGGCGGCCATGCCGGCGAGGCCCTCGAGCACCGCCGGCAAGCCTGTGCCGCCGCCGAGGGCCGCTATACGCGGACTGGGCGGAGCGGTCGTCGACTCCTTGTGGAGCCGAGACGGCACATGCGCATGCGCGCGAACCGACTCGGATGAAGTAACGGGATACGCCATCCTGCGGATCGTCAGAGGCAACCGGTGTGCCACGCGTGGACGTCTGAATCGGGCCTACTGGAAGGATGTGTCGATCGAAAAGTCTGCCCCCGTCGCCGACGAAGTCTTCCTGTCAAGGGTATTCTGCTGAGTGTTGCAGGAGTGTGCATGATGTGCGGTTTCGACCCATCTGCCTTTAGGGCGGTTGACAGGCCTCCCCCTCAACGGTATAAAGTCACCCTTTCCCCGAACTTAGCAAGAACAAAGTCTATGGAAGTCACCAAGCTCGTCGGGTCGAGTCCCGCGGTCCAAGCTCTTCAAGAGGAGATCTACTACGCGTCGCGCTGCGACGCGAAAGTCCTGATCACCGGCGAGAGTGGTGCGGGCAAAGAGATCGTCGCCCGGCTGATTCACGAGGGCAGCACGCGCCGTCGCGCGCAGCTGATCACGGTCAACTGTGCGGCGCTGACCGAGACGCTGCTCGAAACCGAGTTGTTCGGTCACGTGCGCGGCAGCTTCACCGGCGCGTATCGCGATCGGACGGGCGTCTTCGAGATGGCGAATCGCGGCACGGTGTTCATGGACGAGATCGGCGAGACCACGCCGCGCATGCAGGGGCTGCTGCTCCGGTTCATGGAGACGGGAGAGATTCAGCGTGTCGGCTCCGACCAGGTGCAGACGCGCGTCGACGTGCGCGTGATCGCGGCGACGAATCGCGTGCTCGTCGAGAGCGTGGCGAGCAAGACGTTTCGCGAGGATCTGTACTATCGGCTGAACGTCATCCATCTGCAGGTCCCGGCGCTGCGCGAGCGCCGTGACGACATTCCGGTCCTGCTCCGGCATTTCCTCGACGTCTTCGCGCGTCAGTATCAGACGACGACGCCGGTGATTTCGAAGGAAGCCCTCGACATTCTCGTGGAGCACGCCTGGCCGGGCAACGTGCGCGAGCTGAAGAACGTCGTCGAACGCCTGGTGATCCGGAGCTCCGGTGGCGGCGAGATCGGCCGCGACGACCTGCCGATGGACGTCGTGCGCGTCGTCCCGCCGCCGGCGCCGGCCATCGCGCGCAATGCGCCGCGGCCGGTGTCGGACGTGTTGTTCGATCAGATCGTCAAGGACGGACAGTCGTTCTGGTCGGCGGTCTACGCGCCGTTCATCTCGCGCGATCTCACGCGCGAGGACTTGCGCGGGCTGGTGAAGAAGGGACTCGAGCGGACGGCGGGCAATTACAAGGTGCTAGTCGAGCTGTTCAACATGCCGCCCGACGACTACAAGCGGTTCCTGGGATTCCTTCGAAAGTACCACTGCCACATGCCGTTTCAGCAATTCCGATCGGCAGCGGCGAGCCGGGCCTCGTCCAGCGATGCCGAACCTCAGGCTCCCCGCCGCGTTGCGGCATCCGCGTAGCTGCCACGGAGCCACCGGGCTCAATGGCCCGGCACGCGGCGGAGAATCTCCAGCAGCTGGCTGCTCGTGACGGGCTTGACCAGATACAACGCGCCGATGTGCTCGGCGTCGCTTCGCAGGACGGGATCATCGAATCCCGAAAACACGATCACGCGGATTTCCGGGTGCGCGTCGCGCGCCATGACCGCCAGCTGCAGGCCGTTGAACGCGCCCAGCCGGACGTCAGTGATCAGCGCGTCGAAGGCCGTCGTCCGCAGGGCGCGGCGGGCGTCCTCGAAGCTGCCATGCGCCACGACCTCCTCGCCAGCGTCCCGCAGCGCCCGCTCGAGCGCCTCCAGCAGGGACGGATCGTCGTCCACTATGAGGATCTTCTGTCGAGGCTGCCGGTCGCTCATCTTCGTTGTCGAGGGGGTTGCGGACGAGTTTCGAGATTCCTGATGCAATTGCGGGTCCGACTGCATCTTATACCTTCTTTGACGTAAAGCCGTCCAACTTCAATTTCAATGCTGCTGCTGGCCTCGCCCCGGTTCGAAGAGCACACCCCACCGCCTGGCCATCCCGAGCGTCCCGAGCGCGCCCAGGTGTTCGACGCCGTCGCCGCCCGATGGCGGGAACTCGGTGCACGCGTCGCCGCGCCGAGAGCCGCCACGCGAGAAGAGCTGCTGCGCGTCCACACGTCAGCCCATGTTGACGCCATAGCGCACACGAGTGGGCGCGGCGTTGCGCTCGACGCCGATACCTTCACGTCGCCGGAGTCGTTCGAGATCGCGCTCATCGCCGCTGGTGCTGCTGTGCAAGCTGCGCACCATGCGCTCGAGCATCGCGAACCGGCGATCGCGCTCGTCCGTCCGCCTGGTCATCACGCGGAACGCGATCGCGCCATGGGGTTCTGCCTGTTCAACAACGTCGCGGTCGCCGCTGCGTCGGCCGTCACGCATGGTGCCGCACGCGTCGCCATCGTCGATATCGACGTCCACCATGGCAACGGTACCCAGTGGATGTTCTTCGACAGTCGCGACGTGCTTTACATTTCGTCACACCAGTTCCCGTTCTATCCGGGCACCGGCGACGCCACGGAAATCGGCCGCGGTACGGGCGAGGGCTACACGATCAACTTTCCGATCGAGGCCGGAGCCACCGACGCCGATTACGACAAGGTGTATGCGGCCATTGCCCGCGTGCTCGATCAGTTCGAGCCCGACCTGCTGCTGGTGTCGGCCGGCTTCGACGCGCACGAGGACGATCCGCTGGCGTCGATGCGGGTGACGACGAGCGGCTATGCAGGTGTGGTTGCGCATCTGAAGCGGGCGGCCGATCGACACTGCCCGATCGCTGTCGTCACCGAGGGCGGGTACGACCTCGACGCGCTGGACGCGTGTCTCGACGCATCGCTGCATGTCCTTCGCGAGACGCCTGCGGAACGCGCGATCGATGGCCCCGTCACCTCGCGCCGACCGCACGCTCGCCGCGGTGCGCGCCGCCCAGGCGGACCGCTGGCGGGCGCTATAATCGATGAGATCGTGGCCGACTACAAACCGCAAGCGATCGAGGAGAAGTGGCAGAAGCGCTGGGAGGCGGAGCGCGCCTTCGAGGTGACCGAAGACGGCGACAAGCCGAAGTTCTACTGCCTGGAAATGTTTGCCTATCCGTCCGGGCACGCCCACGTCGGCCACGTTCGAAATTACATGATCGGCGACGTGGTTGCGCGTATGAAACGCATGCGCGGCTTCAACGTCCTGCATCCGTTCGGGTGGGATGCCTTCGGCCTGCCGGCCGAGAACGCGGCCATCAAGAACGGCACGCATCCCGAGACCTGGACGCTCGAGAACATCGCCCACATGAAGGGGCAGCTCCAGCGACTGGGCATCAGCTACGCCTGGGAGCGCGAGCTCGCGACCTGCCTGCCCGACTACTACAAGTGGAACCAGTGGATCTTCCTGAAGATGCTGGAGCGCGACCTCGCGTACCGCAAGCGCTCGACCGTCAACTGGTGCCCGAGCTGCCAGACGGTCCTTGCGAACGAACAGGTCGTCGACGGCGCCTGCTGGCGCTGCGGGTCCACGGTGACGACGCGCGATCTCGAGCAGTGGTTTTTCCGGATTACGCATTACTCCGACGAGCTTCTCGACGGTATGCGGGAGCTCGAACGCTGGCCGGAAAAAGTGCTGACGATGCAGCGCAATTGGGTCGGGCGGTCGGAGGGCGCTCGCGTGCGCTTTCCGGTGCCGACCCTCGACCCTCGAACCTCGGACCTCGCGATCGAGGTCTTCACCACGCGCATCGACACGATCTACGGTGCGACCTTTGTCGTCCTCGCTCCGGAACACCCGTTGGTCCAGCGGCTGGCCGAGACCGCGGCCGATCCGGCGGCGTTTCGCGCCCAGGTCGCGCGGTTCACGTCACAGGATCGGTCGGCGCGCATGACTGGAGAGGTCGAGAAGGAAGGGTTCGACACCGGCCGGACCGCCATCAATCCTTTTACCGGACAGCCCGTCCCGGTCTGGATCGCGAATTTCGTGCTGGTGGAATACGGCACAGGCGCGGTGATGGGCGTCCCGGCGCACGACGAGCGCGACTTCGAATTCGCACGCAAGTACCGGCCTGCCGATCGTTGTCGTGGTTCGTCCGCCTTCGCCTGACGGAGGCGCCGCAGATCCCGCGACGATGACGGCGTCCGTGTCGAATGACGGCGTCCTCATCAACTCCGGCCCGTTCGATGGCCTGCCCTCCGACGAGGCGCGCCGCGCGATCACCGACGAAGCGCGCCGGCGCGGCATCGGCGATGCGACCATCCAGTATCGGCTGAAGGACTGGGGCATCTCGCGGCAGCGCTACTGGGGCACGCCCATTCCGGTCGTCTATTGCGACACGTGCGGCATGGTGCCGGTGCCGTACGACGATCTGCCCGTCGTGCTGCCGAAGACCGCCGAATTCAGCGGCCGTGGCGACTCGCCGCTGGCACACATTCCGGAGTTCGTGAACACCACGCTGCCCGAATTGTGGCGGCGCCGCCCGTCGCGAGACGGACACGATGGACACCTTCGTCGATTCATCGTGGTACTTCTTCCGATTCTGCGATGCGCACAATCCCGATCTGCCCTTCGATCCGGAGCGGGTGGCGTACTGGGGGCCGGTCGATTTCTATAGCGGCGGTGTCGAGCACGCGATTCTGCACCTGATTTACTCGCGCTTCTTCACGCGCGTCTTCCGCGATCTGGGCATGACGAGCCTCAACGAGCCCTTCGCCCGGCTGCTGACTCAGGGGATGGTCCTGAAGTCCGGTCAGGTCATGTCGAAGTCGAAGGGCAACGTCGTCGATCCGGATGACATGATCCAGAAGTTCGGGGCCGACGCGCTGAGGCTGTACGTGATGTTCGTGGCGCCGCCCGAGAAAGAGATCGAGTGGACGGACGCAGGGCTCGAGGGCAGCTTCCGGTTTCTCGCACGCGTTTGGCGTCTGGTCGATCAACTCTGCGACACGATTGGCGGCGAGGGGATCCCGAAGCCAGCGGACGCCGAGCTCGATGAGACCGACCGCGCGGTCCGGCGGAAGACGCACGAAACGATCAAGCGCGTGACGGGCGATCTCGACCCGCGCGTCCATCTGAACACGGCCATCTCCGCGATGATGGAGCTGGTGAACGAGCTGTACACGTTCTGCAGCAAGACCGACTGCGCACCCGTCGGCGAGGACACCGAGCGATCGGCCGCTCGGATTGGCTCGATGGTCCGTCCTGGCACCGTTGCCGTCCTCAAGGAAGCCGTCGAGGCGCTCGTTCGCATGCTCGCCCCGTTTGCACCGCACATGGCCGAGGAAATGTGGGAGCGGCTGGGGCATCCTGACGGTCTCGCCGCGGCGAGCTGGCCGGACTACGACGAGGATGTTGCGAAGGCCGAGGAGATCGTCGTGCCTGTCCAGGTCAACGGGAAACTGCGCGCGCGCCTGACGGTTCCGGCCGATATCTCGGAGAACGACCTTCAGGCGCTGGCGCTCGCGGATCCTCACGTGAAACAGCATCTGGACGGCAAGACGATCAAGAAGGTGATGGTGGCGCGGGGCCGCCTTGTCAGCATCGTGGTGTCATGAAGTACTGGCGTCAAGCAGCCGCAAGCGTCGTCGGGGCTCTCGTCGTGCTGTCAGCGTGCCTGCAGTCCGCGTGCGGCTACTCGCTCGCCGGCCGCGGCTCGTTTCTCCCGGTCTACATCAAGACGATTGGCGTGCCGCAGTTCACCAACCTGACGTCGATTCCTGATGTCGACCGTCGCGTGACGGAGCGCGTGCGCAGCGAGCTGATAGGCCGCGGCAAGTGGACGGTGAAGCCGGATGCCATCCAGGTCGACGGCCTGATCACCGGCGACATCGTCGCGATCACCGTCGCGCCCGCGGCGTTCAACAATCAGCAGCAGGCGATCCGGTACGCGCTGATTCTGACCGCACGCGTGGAATTCAAGGACATGAAAGCCAACAAGGTCCTCTGGTCGAATCCGTCGATGCAGTACAGGGAAGAGTTCGACGTGACGACCGCCACGCCCACGCTCGATGCGAGCGCGTTCTTCGGTCAGGACGTGAACGCGCTCGAACGCATGGCGTCCGAATTTGCGCGCGCGGTCGTGAGCGCCATCCTCGAAGCCTTCTGATGCCGTCGGCGACTCCTGCGCAGGTGCGTGCGGCGATCGAGCGCCGCGCCCTCGATCCGGTCTACCTCATCGTCGGCGACGACGACACGGAGATGGCGCGCCTCGCGTCGGACCTTGGCACCGTCGTCGAGGACGAACTTCGTGCGTTCAACACGGAGCGGCTGTACGGAGGCGACAAGGGGGTGAGCGCCGCAGCCATCGTGGAATCCTGCCGGCTTCTGCCGATGATGAGCGATCGGCGTGTGGTCGTCGTGCTGCGCGGCGAGCGCGTGCTCAAGCCGAAGCGCCGAGGCCGGGCGACCGAGGAGATCGACGAGGAGGATGGCGGCGAGCCGCCGGGCGATCTCGATGCACTGGACGACTATCTGAAACGTCCCGAGCCATCGACCACCCTCGTGCTCGTCGCGTCGGACGTCGATCGCTCGCGCCGCGTCGGCAAGACGCTGTACAGGACCGCCACAGTCGTCGAATGCTGGGGACTGAAGCCAGGGAAGGACGCGCGCGTGGTGGACCTGCGGCAGGTGGCCCGGGTTGCAGAGCAGCTGGTCCGGAAAGCCGTCGCCGACGCCGGGCAGCAGATCGATGCCGCCGGCCTCGCGACTGATCGCGGAGCGTGCCGGGACGGACATCGTTCGTCTGCGAGGCGATCTCGATCGCCTGCTGCTCTATACGACCGGGAAACCGACGATCTCGCTGGCTGACGTGCGAGAGGTCGTGAGCGCGGAAGCCGCACAGGACGATTGGGCGGTGACCAACGCGATCCAGCAGCGGAACGCTCCGGAGGCGCTTCGCCAGATCGGCCTCGCGCTCGAGGGTGGCGCCGTGCCGTACATGATTCTCGGTCAGCTCGCCTGGTTCGTGCGCGAGAAGCTCGGGGATCCGCGACGCATTCCTGCCGCGGTCGACGCCTTGTTCCGAACGGACCTCGATCTCAAGAGTTCGGGCGGTGACCCGCGCGTCCTGCTGGAGCGGTTGGTCGTCGAGCTGTGCGGCAGCCGCTAGCGCCGGGCAGGCCTGAAGGCCTGCGCTACGACTGATTGGTGCGAGCTAGGACCAATTGCTCGAGGGTGCTGAAGAAGCACCGGTCAATGTCCAACGCGAAATGCTCAATGTTGAAAACATTGAACGTTTGAACATTCAGCATTTGACATTCTGCATTCAGGCTGCGTTTTTCAGCAGCCTGCTACTGGCCGGCGCCGACGGCTCGCACGACTGAGGGCGAATAGGCTTGCTGCAGAAAAAGGCCGGGAGTGCCCGTCCCATCGGCCCGGGCGGCCCAGAGATCGGAGCCTGCAACCGCCGGCGCCGGGCTCGGCAGCGCATAGAGGACCTGGTCGTTGTTCAGCCAGTCTGCCTGGTCGTCCACGCTTCGCTCTTCAGCGACGGCGACGTCCGCGAGCGTTTGCAGATTCAGGACGTGCAGCCGCCAGCCCAGTCGTCCGCCCTTGATCTCGCGCTTCTTGTAGACCACGCGCGTGCCGTCGGGTGAAACAGACGGGCATTCGACGCCGGCGTGGACGACGTCCATTTCCCGGCTCGACAGCCTCGCGCGCATCAGCAGCATCTCTCCGCCCGTGCTCAGCGTCGTGTAGAAGACGTCGGGATCGTTGGGAGAAAACGTCACGCCCCAGAAATTGAAGTCCACCTTGCGGAACTCCTGCCCGTCGCGCTTCACCGCGAACGTCTCGAGATCCCTGATGACCTGACGCCCCTCGAGATCGACGAGCGTAGTACGCGTCGAAAAGCTTCCGGCCGCGTATGAGTCCCCCTGGACGAACACCGTCACCGCGCCGAGACGTCCGTCGGGCGAAACCCGAGTGCGGCTGGGCGTGCCCTGGAGCGGGAACCGCCACACCTCCTTGAAATTCTCGTCGAGCTCGATGCCGGCGTAGCTCGTGATCATCTTCCGATCGGCTTTGAGGCAGAGCGTGCGTTTCGACCCGACGTACACGCGATCGCACGCGGCGTTGGTTAGGTATCGAGGTCCGCTCAACGCGTCGAGGGGCGCCACGGCGATGCGGTTGTTGCGATCGTCGAACGTGGTGTTGACGAACATCACATGCGGGCGGGCGAGGACCTGGGCCACTTCCGCGGGACGATCCTGCACCCACTGCGATGAGATACCGCTGGGGGCCGACGCCGGGCGTCTTGCGGATCAGTCCAACGTACACCAGCACGATTGCGGCGCAGGCAACCGACAGGCCGACGAACAACGCGAGGCGCCTATCGAGCGAGGTCAACGGTGTCAGGAGGTGTGACGGTGGACGATCGGAACGTCCGGACGATCACCACGGTCGCACAAAGAATCGAGATCGTCAGGCCAGCGAGATACATCCGCGTGGCGCCCGGCATCCCCATCGTGCTCCACAACACGCCGAAGAGCACCGATGCCGCGAGCCGTGCCACATTCGTCACGGTTGCGAGCAGCGCAAGTCCTCCTCCGGCAGAGCCGACCGGGAGCTCCGCGGCGGCCATGGCCGTGAGCACGCCATCGGTGGCCGCATAGTACCCACCCAAAAGGAATAGCGTCAAAACAACCGCGGGGACACCTCCGGTCGTGAGGACCGCGAGGTACGCGAGGCCGAGGAGCACGTAGCCGGCCAGAAGGACTTTGCCGCGACCCAGAAGGTCTGCGACTCGACCCGCCGGAACCGCAAACAATGCCGTGCAGATTGACGTCCCTACATAGAAAAGCGGAAACGCGGTGGCGCCTGTGTGCAGGCTGGACTGCAACGAGAGAAACATGAAGCTGTCGCTGATGGTCGGGATCCCGAGGAGCAGCGCGCAAGTTGTGATGGCCCGGAAGCGGGGAAGTCCCAGCACAGCCAGCATGTCGCGCACGCCGGGAGCCGCCGACGCCGCGGCAGGCGATTCCGCTCTGGCCGGTTCGACGAAGAGGAGGATGACGCCAAGACCGAGCAGCGCCACCGCGAAGCTGACGACGAAGAGGACATCGAACGCGCCGCGCATCCGCGCGAGCAGCAGGAACGCCACAACCGGCCCGATGAAAGCACCGACCGCGTCCAGCGCGCGGTGCACACCAAAGGCGGTCGCGAGATCTTCCGACCGGCTGCGCAACGAAATCAACGCGTCCCGCGGTGCAGTCCGCAGCCCCTTGCCGATTCGGTCAATCGCGACGACCCCGGCGATCGTCGTCCACGATGCGCCCGCGGCCAGGATCAGCAATCGGCACGCAGCGGAAATCCCGTAGCCGACCGACGCGAGTTCCTTGTACCGGCGCCAGCGATCGCCGAGCAGACCCCCGACGATGCGCACCAGCGCAGCCATGCCCTGATACAGGCCGTCGATCACACCGAAGGCGACCGGGCTGATGCCGAGCTGCAGCACCAGGTACATCGGAAGGACGCTCGCCACCATCTCTGACGAGACGTCGGTCAGCAGGCTGGTGAAGCCCAGCGCCCAGACCGTGGGGCTGATTCGAGAGAAGAAGGATCGCGTCGCTGGGGGAACCGCGACGGCAGCCCCAACATCGCCCGGCGGCGCAGATTTTGAGGGTGCGCGCCCGAAAATCGCGCTCCAGTCGATGGCGTACATAGTCGGTCAGGTAGAGGACAGGATGACCGAAGAGCAAAGCTCCCGCCAGCCGAACAGCGCCTGAACGAGAGAATACCGGCCTGATGGCGCACAAAGTCGCCATGATGGCGAACTAAAGTCGCCTGCCGAAAGGATTATCGGAGGAAGGCCTGAACCGAGGTCAGGCTGCGGACGACCGCTTGACGACGCGCTTGGCCAGCCGCGACTTGTAACGTGCGGCGGCGTTGCGGTGAATCACGCCCTTGCCGGCCATCTTGTCGACGAGCGAGATCGTGTTGCGGAGCGCGGTCTTCACCTGTGCCGGATCACCCGAGTCGATGGCGCTGCGGATGTCGCGCAGGGCGCCTCGGAGGCGGCTGCGCAGTTCGCGGTTGTGTTCACGACGGACGACGTTTTGACGGTGCGCCTTCAGCGCGGATGCGTGGCTGGCCATGAGTGGATCAAATGCTCAATGTTGAATGTTCAATGCTGAACGTTCGCGGCACACCACGAGCCGTGCCTCGGCCTCAGCAAACTCTTGATTCTAGCACAGCGCGTCTCATCCCCGTCCCTTCAAACGCCTGAGGGCCTGGCGCTCCCGGCGGTCAGGCGCTCCGGCCGACGCGGGCCGTGTGAACGGTGCCGCCATCCGCGCAAGGCGCCGCATTTCGACCTCCTCCGGGCTCGGCTGCGGCGTGACGTCGTCGTAGAGCAGCCGCGCCTCGGCCTTGGCCAGGTGCGTGTCGGCCAGCGCCTTCACGATGATCTTCTGTCGGCGGCCGAACCGCCGCGTGATCTCGAGTTCGTCGCCCGGCTTCAGCTCGCGATGCGGCTTGGCAGCCTGACCGTTGACGTCGACCTTGCCACCCCGGCAGGCTTTCTGCGCCTCCGAGCGGGTCTTGAAGAGACACGTGACGTCGAGCCAGACGTCGAGGCGGACGGGCATGGGGGAATAGTAGCGAAGTCCCTCGTCCCAAGTCCCAAGTCCCAAGTCGTCCCAAGTCCCATGTCCCACGTCGTCTCGCGGACTAGGGACTATGAGACTTGGGACTCAGCTCCCTGCGAGGATCTCGCAAATCGTCAGGTTGTACCGATCCCCAGTCGGCGCCGTGTCGTTGATCGTCACCGCCGTGCCGCTCAGCGCGACGGGGCTGTTGATCTGTTGCACCCAGAACGTGTCGCCGATCGTGGCCAGGTATTGCTGGACCACGGTCTGATTCGGTCCGGCTGTTCGCGGCTGTCGCGCTGTCCCAGTCGTCGCCGATGCCGACCACGATCGAGTTCGCGCGTGTGGTCGTCAGCGTCGCGGTCGGCGCGCCTGATGCGGCGGCGCCGCTGGCCGTCGCGCCAATTGCGCCCGACCCGTTTGTGCCGGTCGTGTCGACGCCCTTGAACGACATCACGGTGACGAACGCCGCGACGCTCTGAGAGAGCGTTGCGGTCACGGTCGCGTTCGTCACGATTGCGGGCGCAAACGCGCGCCAGATCTCGGCGGTGCCCTTCTGCGTGTTGGTTCGTCTGACGAGAACCCAGGTCAGGCCGCCGCCGGTGACGTTGGTTACCGTCGTTGCCGCTGCGTTGACGTTGTCCGCCGCCACGAGCGCCAGCAACAGTTCATTGGTCGCCGTCGTCGAGAACGATGGCGACACGACCGTGGTCGCCTTGTTCGACCGGCCGAGTGCTACGTTGACGTCCCTCACCGGTATCGACGTGTTCGCCGTGGCGGTGAAGTTGATGCCGCCTACGTTCGCGCCCGCAATCGTCACCAACCGGTTGAGCGGCGACATGGTGGCTCCGCCCTTTGTCGGCGTGACCGTGTACGAGCCGTTCGACAGGCCGGTAAACGTGTAATTGCCGTTGGTATCCGTCGTGACCGACGGCACGCTCGTGCCCGTGAGTGCGACGGTCGCTCCTGCGCCGAGCGGCAGCGGCGTGATCGTTCCGGACAGGCTGAAAGTCGGAACGGGCTGCGCGCTGAAGTCCACACCAGACATGTTCGCGCCGTTCACGACCACTGGGCGATTCGCGGGCGTCATCGTAAAGCCCGCCTTCGTGGGTGTGATGGTGTAGCTGCCGTTCTGAAGGCCCGTGAAGGAGTACGCCCCCGTCACCGGATCGGCGGTCGTGCTCGCGGTTGCGGCGCCGCTCAGCGCGACCGCCACACCTGTGCCGCCGCCAGACACGGTGCCGCTGACTGTCCATGTCGGAACCGGCGTCCCGGTGAAGTCCACGCCGGTCGCGCTCAGCCCGCCCGTGATAGTGACTGGCTGACTGGTGGGTGCAAAGACGAAGCCAGTCTTCGATGGCGTCACGGTATACGTGCCGTCAGGAATGCCGCTGAAGGTGTAGACGCCCGCCGCATTCGCAGTCACGGTGCCGCCCGGACCGCCGGCGAGCGTGACGCGTCGCGCCGCTGCCAATCGCCGACGGCGTGATCGTTCCAGTGATCACGACGGGTTGCGCAGTGAAGTTCACCGCCGTCGCATTCGTCGTCGTCACCGTCACGGACTGCGTCGAAGGGCTGAAGGTGAAGCCGCTCTTCGACGGCGTCACCGTGTAGGTCCCCGACGGCAGGCCAGGGACCACGTAGTTGCCGGCTGCCGTCGGCCGCGGTGATCGGATTGACCGGCCCGGTGACGGTGATGGTGGTGCCGCTGCCGGAAGCACTCGGCGTGATGGATCCGGAGATCGACAACGCCGCCGTCGTGAAGCTCAGTGGCGCGCTCGGGGACGCCGGCGAGGTCGCGCGGTTGTTCGCCGCGTCGGCCGAGCTGACGCGGAAGAAATACGTTGTGTTCGGCAGCAGGCCGCTGAGCGTGATCGCATGCGCTCCGACGAGGCGTGGCGTCGCTCGCGTTCTGCGTCAGGGATGAAGACGTCACGCCATAGGACACCAGCGTGTCGCCAGGCTCATTGGTCGTCCACGTCACGACTGCCGATGTCGACGTTGGCGCAGCGCCAATTCCGGAGATGGCTGGCGGGAATGCGTCCGCCCCGTAGCTGACCTGATATGAGCCGGCGGCCGCCGCGAAGATCGCGTACTGAACGCCCTTGATCGTCTTGCGTGGTGTACGTGCACCGTCGAGCCGTTCAGTTGCACGCCCGTGATCGGGCTCGAGCCCGCGGTTGCCGGCACCATCGCCTGCAGCCCGTTCGCGCCGGCAGCCACGGCGACGGTGAAGCGCAGGACGTTGCCGCTCCAGGCGATGATCTGGAATGACGATCCGTTGCGGCCGTCGAGCCAGTCGAGCATCTGCTTCGCGGTGACGACCGGCATGTTGCGCGCCTTCGCGGACGCGACGATCGCGGTCGGCTCCAGCCTCGCCGGCATCGATCGGGTCGACGGAGTCGGTGTGCATGTTCGCCGTGAACGCGCCGTAGTAGCCCGTCGAGCCGATCGGCGTTGTCCAGCAGCGTGTTGATGTTCTTCGGGAACGTCTGCCCCGACTCGTCGGTCATCTGCGTCGCCGCCTGATAGACGTCGATCATCTGCCCGGTCAGCGTTCGCGAAGCGCTGCGGCATGCCGGAGCCGGTGAACATGCCGGGTCGATCGTGGATCCACGTGTCCGGCCAGTAGTAATAGTTCGTGTCGAACCTGATGCCGTTGCTCAGCTCGACCTGCGGCTGCGTGGACCAGTCGCTCCACACGATGCAGTGCGTCCGGTTGGTCGACCGGCGCCGGCGCGCTGCGGATACGCGCTCGCGAACTGCGTCAGCTGCGTGTGTAGAAGTTCGGCAGCGTCGTCGGCGTCCAGTCCGTGCAGTTCGGTCGTGACGTGCAGCGCGATCTCGAAGCCCTGCGCCGACGTAGCTCGCGACTGTCGGCGTCCGTGATCGGCGTGCTCGGGTAGATGTACGACGTGCCGCGGATGCACCCCCAGTCGGCGACCGAGCAATCCGGCGCGCTGCCGCGAGGTACTCGTTGAAGCGTGCCGCCGTGCCGTTGTTGCCGTGATCGTCGCCGGTCATGACGACGACCGCCGGCAGCATCCGCGGGAAATACCAGAATCGCGGCAGCGGCTTCTTCGCCGCGTTCATGTTGAGGATGATGTTCCACAGGAACCGCTGCTGCTCGTCGGCCTGCGGAATCGCGACCTTGTTGAAGTCGACCTAGTCCGGCTTGCACGTCACCGACCTTGGCGCCGAAGAACAGATCGTCGGAGCGGATGATCGGTGGCGACTGTCCGTCACGCTCCTGTCCCGACCAGGCGGGATTGCCCTGGCGCGTGTAGATGACCGACTTCGCCAGGTCGTAGGTGAAGGCCGCTGCGCGCCCGCTGCCGACACGTGCGCGTCGTCACCGCCGGGTTCGCCGTCGCGGTCGTCGCGTTGGAATACAGCGTCGCGAGCGCGCGTCGCGCCGTTCAGCGTGTACCGGTCGGCCGTGCCGTGGAACTGGATCGTCTGATTGACGATGCCGGCGCCCGGCGCCGCGGCGGTGTTCACGAGCAGGTAGGCATCGGCCAGCGTCGCGGCGGCGTCGGTCAGGCCCAGCAGGCCCGCGAGCTGCTTGTCGGGCCGCATGGCGATCAGGTTGCCGCCGCCGTTCACCCAGGTCGTGAACATCGTGACCTGCGCCGCCGTCAGCGGCGTCTCGCCGAGGACGACGACGTCGTAGCTGGCGAGCAGCGTCGACGTCACCTGAGAGAGGTCCATGCGTCGCGAACGCGATTCGCGCCTTCGCCGCGCAGAATCTCCGCGTAGTAGGTCGTGAACGGGTTGGCCGCCGCCGTGACGACGAGCACCGGGCCGCCCGGACCCTGCGTCGGCGGCGGCGGTGGCGGCGCCGTGGTCGTGAACGTCCACGTGAAGTCGGCGGTCGTCGGATTGCCGGCCGTGTCCTTCACGCCGGCCATGACGACGGCCGTGTATGTGCGACGAGTACGAGAGGGCAGCGCGTCGGCGTCAGCGTCGCGGTGAGCGTCGCGCTCGTATAGGTCGACCGTCGCCGGCACCGGACTGCTCGACGCGTCCCGCAGGAAGAAGCGCGACGTGACCGTCGTGCCGTCGATCGGTTCGTTGAATGTCGCGCGTGATCTGCGCCGTCGTCACGAACGCCGGACGCGCCGGCCGACGGGAGTTCGCGATCACCCGCGGCGCCGTCAGGTCCGGACCGGTGGTCGTGTTGAACACGACGTCGACGAAGTAGCCCTCGGACAGGTACGTCTGGGTCGGGAACACGACGATCGCGCCGTAGGCGTAGACGCCGTTCGGTCCGTCGACGCCGTTCTCTCAGCGCGTGCAGCGGCGGCGTGTCGAGCCCGGCGGCCGCGAAGTAGTTGTCCGGCCCGGGTAGTGGCCGTTCGGCGCGTGATACGAGATCACGTAGGTCGTGTTCGCGGCGATCTGGCACCGGCGTCGGGAACGCCACCTGCTGCCAGCCCGACGCGGTTTCGCCGGTGAACGTCGCCGTCGCCAGCCTCGTCCCGGTGCTGGTCCACAGCGTGGCCGTGTGCGTGCCGGTGTTCAGCGTCCCCTTGTAGAAGCGCGCGCCGGTGATGAACCCGGCGATGTCCGATCGGAACTTGGTGCCGAGCTCGACCGACGCCGTATCGCCGTCGTCGACCGGAGACGGCACGGCCGACGCCGGCCAGATGCTGCACGGACACGTCGGGGGCGGCGGCGGCGCGGCTGCCGTGGTGAACGACCAGGTCACGTTCGCGGTCAAGCGCGTTGCCCGCCAGGTCCTTCACGCGCGGATCGGTGGCTCCGCCCTTGACCAGCGCGGTGTAGGCGTGGACAGCGCGAGCGCGCTCGCCGGCTGCAGCGTCGCGGTCCGGCTCGTCGCGTCGTAGGTCGACCGTCGCGGTGACCAGGTTGTTCGACGGATCGCGCAGCTCGAAGGTGCCAGCGCGTCCCGCCGCCTTCGGAGCCGCTCGTGCTGGACGAGATCGTGCTCGGAGTCCATCGGCTTCGCTGAACGTCGCCGTCACCGGACGCCGATGGGCTGACGCCGGTCGCGTTGTTCGCCGGGAACGTCGCGGTCACCGTCGGCGGCGTCGTGTCGGCCCCCGGCGTGGTCGTGAAGACCACATCGACCCAATAGTTCTCCGAGTCGAACGTGTTGGTCGGGAAAGGCGGTCGCGGCGCCGTACGCGTACACGCCGTTCGCTCCGTCCGTGCCGTCCCGCAAGCGCGTGCAGCGGCGGGTTGTCGACGCCGCGTGGCGAAGAACGCATCGGTGCCGGTGTAGTGGCCGTTCGGCGCGTGATACGACACGACGTAGGTCGTGTTGGCCGTGATCGGGAATCGGCGTCGGGAAGTTCGCCTGCTGCCATCCGGACGCCGTTTCGCCGGTGAACGTGACCGTGCCGAGCAACGTGCCGGTCGCTGGTCCACAGGGTGCCGGTGTGGGTGCCGGTGTTCGCGGCGGCCTTGTAGAAACGCACGCCGGTGATGGAGCCGTCCGTGTCGGCTGCGGAACTTCGTCGCCCAGCTCCACCGACGCGGGTCGCCGTCGTCGAGCGGCGCCGGCGGAACGACGGCGCGAGCCCAGATCGTGCACGGGCAGCTGCGCGACGAGCGTGACGGTGACGGTCACGCCGCCCGACGGCGTTTCGATGTTGCCCGTATCGTCGTACGCGCGGCTTCGAATCGTGACCAGGCCCGAGCCGCGCGGCGGACCAGCTGAACGTCCAGCTCGTCGTGCCGCGTCGCCGGCTTCCACGTCGCGCCGCCGTCGGTCGAGACTTCGACGCCCGCGACGATGCCGCCGCCGGTGTCGGCGGCCGTGCCGCTGATCGTGACCGGCGGCCGGCGCCGAACGAGGCGCCGTTCGCCGGGACGTGATCGTCGACGTCGGCGCCAGCGCAGTCGGTCGACGCGGTGGCGGCCACGAGCCCCGACTGCAGCGTTGCCGGCTGCACGCCCATGTCGGCGAACAGGTTGACCGTCGCCTGCTGCATGCGCACGTCCGCGGCCGTCGATCCGCGATCGTGGTTCGCGTCCAGTCCCCACGACCACTGCACGGTGCCCGCGCCGAACACCAGCGCGCCGCTGGCTGCGCGCGATACAGCGTCAGCGCGTGCGTGACGGTGCCGCTGCCGAACGTCGATCCGTAGTCGAGCAGCTTCTGCGGGCTGTTGCGCGTCGAGCTGCGACAGGCGCATCAGGCGCGGCGGGCAGGAATCCGTTGTCGATGTCGCCGTCCCATTCGTAGCCGAGCGTCCCGGTCGGCATCGTCGCCGTGGCGCCCGCCGCGAGCGTGGCGACGCTCGTGTTGCGCCAGAACCGATGCTTGCCGAACGCGGCGGGCACCGCGATGGCCGTGGTGTCGCCGTCATTCACGCCGAACATCTGACCGGTGACGGCGTTTTGCGGTCGTCCGCCGTCTGCCGGCGGGCTGAAGCGCGGGTCGCCCCACGTGCCGGTCCACGTCGGCGGATCCGAGCGGATCGATCACCGCGTTCGCGTGCGTCTCCTTGTAGCAGACCAGCGTGCGGTACGGCGTGCCGGACCCGTCGATGCTGGTCTCCCAGCGCGTCTTCCAGAACATCTCGTTGCCGCTGAAGAACGCGAGATGAACGCCGGCCGCCCGCGCGGCTTCGACGTTCGCGCGCTGCGGTCCCGACCAGTACTCGTCGTGGCCGACCGACAGGAAGACCTTGTGGAGCAGGAGATGTGCTGCCGTTGCGGTCCGTGTCGACGCCGGTGGTGTAGCTGACGTCGTAGCCGTTCGCTTCGAGGAAGCGCACCATCGGATACTCGGCGTTGAAGACGGCATCCTGCGCGCCGGTGCCGCGCGTCGTGAATCGGCCGGTTGTAGCTCACCTTGTAGGCGCGTCCCGGATTGGTGCCCGGACCACCGACATACAGGCTGTTGCCGCCGTACTGGTTGTACGCGTGCCAGGTCGTGTCGGACGTCTGGAACATCATGTCCGAATGATGGGCGGCGGCGGATCCTCGCGAACGACGAAGGGAATGTGGCTCTCGCCTCCGGAATTGCTCGTGAGCTTCGCGATGTAGATGCCCGACACGGCGGTCGTCGGCACGAGCCACGAGGCCGAGACCGACCAGTTGCCGCAGTCGACGAGACCAGTGCTCGCACTGGTCAGGCAGTTGGGCTGGTTGGTTGCCGTCGTCGGCGTCACCGTGGCGATTTTGCGCGCGCCCGCGCCGCCGTAGTAGCCGAGGCGATAGATCTCGAGCGTGAAGCTGCTGGCGGTCGTGTCGATCTTGAATCGCTGCGTCTGACCCGGCAGGACGCTGATGTCGGTCGGGAAGCCCTGGATGTTGGCGTCGCCGGCCCCGCTGACGTCCCACTCGGACGCCGGATTGCCGGGATTCAGGTTCTCGCAGACGATGGCGTTGACTGTTGGTCCACATGCGCTCTGGCCGTAGGTTGGAATTTCGGCGCGCCTCGCGACCAGGAGGACGACGACGGAGGCCAGAATCAGCAGACCCTGGCGAAACTTCAGGGGCTTCCAAGCCATCATGACGACACCCGCGAGAAGCGCTTTGGGGTAGCGCGAGTTCAGGAAAGACGTGCCCGGGGCAGTGCCGGCACACTGCGTCGACCGACGCCCTGGCAATCGTTGCGCCACTGCGAGTGGAGCGATGCACAAGGCGAGCAACGTCGGAGGTGTTCGCAACTGGTTGAATCTGCGAGGTCGACGGCCGCCGTACGCCGAGCGGTGCGTCATGTTCTAATGGAGCGCCACCAATGGTCTGCGGCGCGCGCAACTTTTGTCGGCGGAAACGGGGAAGACCGCAGATGGGGTTCTTTTCGATTTGAGACAGTCAGCCCAACGTGTGACACGCCTTCTGGTGGCCGTGCTGGTCATCGCGTGCGCTGTCTCGCTCACGGACGCCTCGGAACAGAGCCTGCGCAACAGCGGTCACGAGTCAGGAGTCGTACTGGTGTCCGATGCACCCGGACATTCGGGGGAAGTCTGGCGACAAATGCCCAATCTGTAGGATGTCGCTGATTCCTGCGCCATCGGCCGACTACGAGCCGTATGGCCTCGACGTGCACATGAGTCCTGCCGCGCCCAGGCCTCAGGAGTCAACGCTGGTGCGTTTCTTCGTGCGAACGCCGCGGACTGGAACAGTCGCGCGTCAATTCGAACCGGTGCACGAACGGCTGGTGCATTTCTTCGTGGTGAGCAACGATCTCGTGTTTTTTGCGCACCTGCATCCCGTCCTTCAGCCAGACGGTTCATTCGTGCAGCCCGTTGTCTTCCCCAGGGACGGCGTCTACAGATTGATTGCGGACTTTGTTCCGACAGGTGCCGCGCCGCAGCTTCTGCAGCACTCGGTCGTGACGGCAGGGTATCGCGGCTCAGTCCGGCCAGCGGCGACTCTCGCGGCAGACCTGACACCGAAAGTAATCGAGGGCGTGCGGATCTCGATTACGACGCCAGAGCCAGTGGCCGGGAGGGAACAGCTCGTGACGTTTGACCTGGAAGACGAGGCGACGCACACGCCCATTACGAACCTGGAACCGTTCCTCGGTGCTGTCGGGCATCTTCTGATCGTCAGCAGCGATCTGCAGTCCGTCGCTCATAGCCATCCTCTCGTGCAGATGTCTACGATCGTCGGACCCCGGGTCGTCTTTCAAGTGCTCTTTCCGCGCGCGGGCGACTACCGGTTGTGGGTGCAGTGTCAGCGCAACGGCCGTGTGTTGACCGCGCCATTTACCATCAGGGCGCAACCCCGCGACCAGGTCTTCGGGAAGTGAACTCAAGCGTCGCCGAGCAATCCGGCGACGATGAATGCACGTCCAGTATCGTCCCGCGCGGGAGCCAGACCGGCCGTTTGAAGCGGTACGAAGCTGGGTAGGACGGCTGCGATCGCAGGACGACGCACAGGGGTTCTACCGTCTCGTCCGGGCGGCGAGCGACAATCTCGACCGACTCGTCGGCCGGAGCCATTGGTGTGACAGCAACGCCGGCGAGGTCGTGCGCTATCCGAGTTGGCGAGCACCCCAGATCCATCCGCTCGAGCGGGCGCCCGGGTCCGCCGGCGTATAGCACGACCCGGCCGCCGGGCCGCTCTGCCGCGGCTCCCTTTGTGTAGCGGACTTCAACGTCGATTGTCGCGCCTCGACGAAGCCGTTGAGACACACCGCGTGGAAATTCAATTCGATCCTCTCCCGGCACCCATGATCCCAACGGCGCCGTTCCAATAGACGCGATGACCTGTTGAACGACCGCGGGGCTGGTCAGACGGACGTCCCAACCGGAAATCCATCGATCAGCGCGCTCATTCGTCTCGAGGGAGAACCGCTCCACGCGAGAGCGGGGGAGGCGCCGCGGGCAGTGTCAACACCAATGCCGCCGTCGGTGGCGTTCTGACCTCCGGTCACGACGTCGGCGCCGTCCCCCAAGGGAGCGCCGCCATCGGCCCAAGCCGCGAGCAGTTCGATTTCTATCGGTGTCAGGCTTCGATCGTTGCCGTAGTCGGCAAAGCCAGTCGCGGCTGGCCATGGAGGCATGCGCCGTTCGAGTACCTGTTCCTGGATGGCTCTTGACCACGATCCGCGCCTCTTCGAACGTTTCAAGAGGCAGGTGGCCCGGTCCATCAGCCGTATGACACTGAATGCATCGTCGCTGAAGAATCGGTCCGACATCTCGTCGATACGTGACCGCCGTTGTTCGCGAGTGCGCGAAGGCGACGGGAAGGAAGCTGACGCCGGACGTTGCGGCGAGTGCAAGCAGAACCCATCCATGCGAGGAACGGTTCCGGCGAGACGTTTAGGAACGTGGCGCCTGCCGGGAAGTCTTCCAAACAAGCGACTCAAGTCTCGGCCAGAGGGGAGTCCAGCCACAGGAAGGGGCTGTGTAGCCCGATCGTGCGCCCATTTTGTGGCAGACATCGTGAAATACCCGAATTCTACATGCGGGTCGATTCCTGCGAGGGACCTGATGGAGCGTCACGTGATCGTTCGACTGTCATTGGTGCTAGGCCTCGTTCTGATGTCAGCCTGGCCGGCGAGCGCGCAGTCTGGATTGGTGGCGGCCTACAGCTTTGACGAAGGCTCCGGAACGACGGTCACGGACGCTTCCGGAAACGCCAACACGGGAACTGTCTCCGCGGCCACTTGGACCACCACCGGAAAATACGGCGGCGCGCTGTCGTTCAACGGCAGCACCTACCTGGGTAACGATCAATCACTCTGCCGTTCTCTCTCTGACAAACGGAATGACGCTCGAAGCGTGGGTCAATACGCCGACGCCAGCCGGCTGGCGATGCGTCATCTTGAAGGAGCGTCCCGGCGGACTTTCTTACGGGTTGTACGGTGGAGATCTGACGGGCCGCGCCGCCGCTTTCATCCGGCGCGGATCCGACATTGACGCGGCGGCATCGTCATCCCTGACGCCCGACACATGGGTGCATGTTGCGGCGACGTACGACGGGACCACGCTGCGCACGTTCGTCAACGGCGTCCAGGTGGCGAGCAAGGCGACGACGGGCGCTATCGTGACGTCGACCTCGCCGCTTCGAATCGGCGGAGATTCAAGCTGGGGTGAATACTTCACCGGAACGATCGACGAGGTTCGCGTCTACAACATCGCGCGGACCGCGGCGCAGATTCAGTCGGACATGGCCACGCCGATCAGCGGCACGCCGCCCCCGCCCCCGACCTATCCGGGCGACACGCAACCGCCGAAGCGGTCGCGGACTCACGGGACGTCCAGCGGCCGGTGCGACTGTGTCCTCGTCGGTGCGGGCTTACGGCACGCGACGCCTCCGACAATGTCGGGGGTGTAGCAGGTCCGTTCAGTTTCAGGTCGACTCCACGAATCTCGGCGGTCCTCTTCCAGCCCCTCCGGTACACGATCGACGTGGAATTCTGCGGCTGTTCCTGATGGCCTCCACAGCCTGCGCGCCACCGCGATCGACGCGGCGGGCAACGGCAACGACGTCGACGATTGCCGTAACCGTGGACAACGCCTCCAAGCCGCAAACGGTGGGTCAATGGGGCGCGGCGTTCGACGTCGGTGCAGTCGCCGTCAACATGGTGATGATGCACACCGGCAAGGTGCTGATGTACTCCGGCATCGTACCAGACCTCGTACCCGGAGCGTGTCTGGGATCCCGCCACGGGAACTATCACGCTGGTGCCGAACCCGTACTACAACCTGTTTTGCGCCGGCCAGGCTCAGCTGCCTGACGGACGCATCCTCGTCGCTGGCGGGTACGACAGCTCGAGCCTGGGGGCGAAGAACGCGAATATCTTCGATCCCGTCACGCTGTCCTGGTCGGCGCTTCCGAACATGGCCTACCGTCGCTGGTATCCGACCGTCGACGGCGCTTCCAGACGGCCGCATGCTCGTCGCGTCCGGCGGGCAGGCGTGCCTGTCTTGTCTGGCGGACGTGCCCGAGATCTTCGATCCGACGACTGGTCAGTTCTCGCAGTTGACATCGGCGCGCCTGGCCATCTGGTACTACCCGTTCATGTTCGTGTTGCCCGACGGCCGTATTCTCTCGGCGGGCTCAAACGAGCAGGCCGTACGAGACGCGAACGCTCGATGTCAGCACCGGGACTTGGTCGATGGTGGATGCCGTCGTCAAGGACGGCCACAGCGCCGCGATGTATCTGCCGGGCAAGATCCTCAAGACCGGCACGGCCACTGACAGCGGCAGGTCCGGCAGCGCAGCCGCCACGGCATACGTGCTCGATATGACGCAGCCTTCGCCCGCGTGGCGGCAGGTTGCATCGATGACGTTCCCGCGCGCGTTTCAGAATTCGACGATCTTGCCGGACGGCAATGTTCTCGTCACAGGTGGTGGAACCGCGCTCGATGGTTACGACGTGTCGAAGGGCGTCCTGACGGCGGAGCTCTGGTCGCCGACGACCGAGACCTGGCAGACGCTCTCCAGTGCCGCATTTGCCAGGCTCTATCACTCCACAGCGCTGTTGTTGCCCGACGCTCGCGTGCTGATCGCCGGCAGCGGGCAAGATGGTCCCGCGGTGAATCAGACACGCGCGGAAATCTTCTCACCGCCCTACCTGTTCAAGGGGGCTCGGCCCTCGATCGGCGGCATGCCGAGTCTCGTCCAGTACGGCGACGTCCTTTACGGTTCAGACGCCGGATGCTGCGTCGATCGCCTCGATCGCCCTGATTCGACCGGGCGCGGTCACGCACGCGTTCGACGAGGATCAGCGCTTCCTGAACCTGGGCTTCTCGGCCGGAGCCGGAAGCCTCACCGTTCAGGCGCCGGCGAACGCGAATCTGGCGCCGCCTGGCTACTACATGCTCTTTCTCGTGAACACGGCTGGTGTGCCGTCCGTCGCGAGTTTCGTGCGATTGCCGGCTCCGTCGTCGGATACGCAGCCACCGACACCGCCCGGCAATCTGCAGGGCCAGGGAGGACTCGGAACGGTCTCGCTGACCTGGGCCGCGGCAACGGACAACACCGGAGTGTCGATCTACAACATTCATCGCGGCACGACGTCGGGATTCGTTCCGTCGCCTGCGAATCGCGTCGCACAGTCGACGAGCACGTCGTATGCAAGTGGCGGCGTTGCGGCAGGAACGTACTACTTCGTCGTGACGGCTCAAGACGTGGCGGGGAACGTGAGCGAGCCGTCGAATGAGAGTGTGGTGACCGTCCTGTTCGATTCGACCCCTCCAAACGTTGCATCTCGTCTCCCGCCGATCACGTCGACGGTCTCGGGCGCCATCATGGTTTCCGCTTCCGCGAGCGACAACGTCGCCGTCCTTGGCGTGCAATTCAAGGCTGACGGCGTTGCGGTCGGATCTGAACGAACGACGGCACCCTACTCCATCACCTGGAACAGCGCGAGTCTTCCCAACGGGCCACACACGCTGAGCGCGGTGGCGCGTGATCCTTCCGGCAATCAGGCGGAGGCAAGCGACTCGATCACGGTGTCGAATACCACCCAGTTCCCCGCAGGCCTGGTCGCGGCCTATGGATTCAACGAAGACACAGGAACCCAGGCGCTCGACGCGTCAGGGCTCGGCAACAACGGCTCGTTGAGTGGGGCAACGCGTTCGTTGTCCGGCCATTCCGGCGGCGCGGCGTCTTTCAACGGCACGAATGCGTCGGTGATCGTGCCCGACAGCAATTCGTTGGACCTTACGAACGGCATGACGGTGGAGGCATGGGTCCGGCCAACAGCGGGAAGCGGCTGGCGGACGGTCGTGTTGAAGGAGAGTTCCGGCAACCTGTCGTACGCGCTCTATGCGGCCAACGGCGCGTCACGTCCCGTCGGATGGATTACGAATCCCACCGACTATTCGGTCGTTGGAACCGCGGCCGTCCCGCTGAACACGTGGACGCACCTCGCGGTCACCTATGATGGTTCGTCGTTCCGATTCTTCACAAACGGCGTGCTGGTCCGAACGACGACGAACGTCACGGCAATCAAGGCCAGCACCGGCAACTTGCGCATAGGCGGAAACTCCGTCTGGGGAGAGTTCTTCAGCGGCCTGATCGACGACGTCCGGATCTACAACCGGGCGCTGACAGCCACGGAGATCCAGACCGACATGAATACCGGCGTTCAATACAACACGGGAACCGCCCTACTCGTTCCTGAGGGCCGTCATCGGATCGAGTCGCGCCGCGCGTCGCGCGGGAAGCCACGTGGCGAGCAGCGCCACTGCGCCGAGGAGGATCGTCACGCAGAAGTACGTCAACGGGTCGTGAGGAGTGACGCCTCGAAGAAACGACGCGGCGAGCCGGCTCGCCGATGGCGGAGACGCAAGCCCCCCTATCATCCCGGCGATCACGGGACCCGACCCTTGTCGCAGCATCAGCGTCCGGATCCCGGCGCGGTCGGCGCCGAGCGCGATGCGAATCCCAATCTCCCGCGTGCGGAGCGCCGTGACGTACGACGCGACGCCGTAGATGCCGATGGCGGCCAGCGTCAGCGCGAGCGCGCTGAACACGCCGAACAGCGTGACGGCCATCGCGCTGCGGCATCACGAGTTGCCGCACGCGCCAGGCGAACGTGCTCACCGCATAGACGGGAGCGTCGGCATCGAGGCTGCGCAGCTGAGCGTCGAGCGAACCGAGGATCGATTCAGCGTCGCCGCTCGTGCGAACCAGCAAATGCGCGGAATCGACCGGGTCGCGAGGCCCCAGATGCTGCGAAGGGCTGATACAGGTACGGTGCGGGCTCGTCGTCCAGGCCATGAACCGTGGTGTCCTCGACGATGCCGACGACTTGCAGCCACTGTTTGTCGCCGGCCTCGATTCGTCCGCCGAGCGCGTCGCGGCCGGCCCAGTAGCGGCGCGCGGCCGTCTCACTGATGACCGCCACGCCTTGCGCCGACGTGAAGTCGTCCGCGATGAATCCGCGACCGCGCAACAGGCGCGTGCCCGCGGTCTTGAAAGTACTCGGGTCCGACGGACGAGACGTAGAAGTAGACGTCTTCGTCGGCGCGCGCCGTGTAGCCTTCGACCGTCGTCGTCATCACGTGCGCGCCGTTGGTCGGGACCAGCGTCGTCCACGCGGCTGAGGTCACACCGGGCAGCGTGTGGACGCGGGCGATCGCCTCGTCGTAGAACGCGTTCGCACGGGCGGCGTCGTAGCGTGCGCTGCCGAGATTCACGGACGCCGTGGCGACCCCGTCAACCGTGAACCCGAGCGGCATCCGCAACGAGTGCGCGAGGCTCTGCAGGAACAGTCCGGTCCCGGCCAGCAGCGCGAGGCTGAGCGCGACCTGAATGGCCACGAGCGTCGAGCGAAGGCCGATACGGCCGGTCGCCGAGCGCGACTGATCCCTCAGCGATCCCAGAACGTCCGTCTGCGCGGCGCGCCACGCGGGCGCCACTCCAAACACCACGCCCGTCAACGATGCGATGCCGGCCGTATACATCAATGCCGTTCGGCTGAGTCCCAGGCCGAGAGACTCGATCTCGATGCCGTTGGGAAGCTGGAATCGCGCCATGAGCCGGAGGCCGACGGTGGCCACCAGCAGTCCCAGTCCACCGCCGGCGATGGCCAGCACCAGACTCTCGATGAGGAGCTGACGGGCAATCCGCGCTCGCCCGGCACCAATCGCCATGCGGACGCCCGTCTCTTTCTGCCGCGCCGCGGCCCGTGAGAGCAGGAGGTTCGCGAGGTTCGCACAGGCAATCAACAGGGTGAGCGTGACCACGCCGGCGAGCAGCGTGACGAATCGCGCGACCGTTCGGTCGTTCGCTCCGCCAAGTGCTTGCGCCTTCAGCGTCGACGAGCTCCAGCGGCTCAGGGACCCCGGCTCCCGAAGGCTTGCGATATTGGCGGTACACGCCGTCCAGGGCAGCGGCGGCCGCGTGCGGGGCGACGTCCGGTTTGAGCCGGGCGATCACGGTCAGCCAGGACATCCTGCGCTGATCGAGCATCTCGGGTCTCGCGAAGAATCCGGTCCGGACACGCGGCGCGGTCGTGACCGGCATGAACAGCTTTGCCGGCTCCGTCAGGCTGGTGCCCCGGAATCCTCGGGCAGCGACGCCGATGATTGTCACCGGAACGGCGTTGACGCGGATTGTCGTGCCGATGACGCCGCGATCGCCGCCAAAGCGTGTGCGCCACCACGTGTCGCTCATGACGCCCACCACCGGGCCGTTGCGCCGGTCATCGTCGGGTGAGATCACACGACCCGCCAGCGGCGGCACACCCAGTACGTCGAAGTAGTTGCCCGATACGAAGCACGCTTCCACGATCTCGGACGAGCCATTCGCGGTCACACTCGCGCGCCCGCCGGAGCTTGCAACCACACCGTCGAACAAGTCGCGCCGCTCCGCATACGAAAGGTAGTCGGGATACGTGCTGGCCCATCTGACGGAATACAGATCGTCCAGGTGCGCAACCATGATCGGCCGCAGCACGGTTGCCTCCGCGAGGCTGAAGACCGCGGCGTTCGCGCCGATGCCCAGCGCGAGCGTCACCACGGCGGCGGCGCTGAACCCGGGCGATCGGCGCAGCAGCCGAAAGGCGTACGCGACGTCACGTCCAATGCCGATCATGGAGGCTCCTGTCGGGACGTCGAGCAGCCGAAGCCACTCGGTTGCTGCGCTGGCTGGCGCGGCCGCCAGGATGCGCAGGGCCGCCAGCCGTCCGCGATGATTGATGGTGGTGCGCACCCACTGCGACATCTCCGACCCGTGCTCGCGCCGCAGCGCAGGCGGGTACAGCCACAGCAGGCAGCCGTAGACACGCAGGAACCATCGACCCGTCATCGCGCGCGGATCCTCTTGGCGCGGGCGGCGCTCACCAGCGTCGCCATGCGCGCGGTCTCGGCGTCGAGCACCGCGATGCCGAGATGTGTGGCTCTGTAATAGCGCCGGCGTTCGTCGTCCAGCACCGGGTCCGGCCGCTCGTCGGCCTCCTCGATCAGTCCAGCCGCGAGCATCCGCTTGATCGTGCCGTAGAGAGTGCCCGGGCCCATGTGCAAGGCGCCGTTCGTGAGTCGCTCTACTTCCTGCATGATCGCGTAGCCATGCCGATCGCCATCGGCCAGCGCGACGAGGATGTGCGTGATGGCGGGGGTCAGCGGAAGGAAGTCCTTGGCGAGTTGCTTCACGACGTGCCATATATCCGTGACGGACATAGTAGCACAGGGCAGAGAAGGCAAAAAAGGTAAAAGGTAAATCTACTGTCTGTCCGTCCCCTTGACGACTTGGGCGCCGTCGGCGGGCTTGTTGGTGTACCGGACGACCTCACGCCCGTCGACCATCTGGACGGTCTTGAAGACGCGGTTCGGAGGGCGCGTCGCGCCATTCGACGAGGCAGCGCGGATCTTCGCCACGTAGTTGCGTGTTTCGCGATACGGGGGAACGCTGCGACCGTACTTTTCCACGGCGCCGGGCCCCGCGTTGTACGCGGCCAGCGCCAGCGACTCGTCGTGGTCGTAGCGCACGAGCAGGCTCTTGAGGTACGCGACGCCGGCCCGGATGTTCTCCATCGGGTTGAACGCGTCGAGCACGCCGTACTCGGCCGCGGTCTGCGGCATCAACTGCATCAGGCCCATCGCGCCCTTGGGGGAAACCGCTCGCGGGTTGAAGCCGGACTCCGCCTGGATGACCGCTCGGACGAAATTCGGATTCAGCGCGTTCCTCGACGCATGATCCGCGATCACGTCGTCGTAGGCGCGTCGCTCTGGTCGTGGCTGGCTTCGTGACCCGGTATCCGTCGGCCTTGCTCGCGAAGGCTACCGCCGACACCGACCTTCGGAGCCGCCGCGACCGCGTACGTCTTGGCGGAGGGATCCTTGGGCTTGTCCGACAGCACCAGGTTCCCGGCGCCATCGCGCCAGGCATAGATCTGCGCCTCGGCGACGGCCGGCGCCATCGTCATCAGCGCTGCGATCAGCAGGAGTCGGCGGCTCAAGATGGTGGAGGTCCGGACCAACCGGACCCCCTACCAGAGGCAAGCCGCCTGCCGCTTATATATCAACTACTTACGAGGATTCTGGCCTGGAAGTGATCCAATACTGCACGGTGGGATTACGGAACTGATCGCGAAATCTGCGGTCGACGCCCTAGGACAAGAGCGATTCGACGACCGAGGGCACCCCTTCGACCAGCGCGTCTATCTTCGACGGATCCTTGCCGCCGGCTTCGGCGAAATCCGGCCGTCCACCGCCGCCGCCGCCCACGATCGGCGCAATCTCCTTCACGATTCGGCCAGCCTGGATCCGATTCGTCAGGTCTTTCGTCACCGCCACGACGAGGGAGACCCTGCCCGTCCGTCTCTGACGCGATGACGACGATGCCGCTGCCGAGACGATCGCGGAGTGAATCGGACAGGCCGCGCAGCGCGCCCTTCTCGAGTCCCGACACGCGACGCGCGACCACCTTCACGCCTTTCACCTCGCGCGTGTCGTCGTCGCCCCCGACCGTCCGCCGCCCAACGCCGCCTTCATCTGAAGCTGCTCGACCTCGCGAGCGAGTCGTTTCACCTCGCTCTGAAGCCGGTGCACGGCGTCGACGCTCTGGTCCGCTGTCGTGCCCAAGGCGGCGAGGAACCGGTCGAGCGCGCCCCGACGGTCCTGGATCAGCGCGACGGCGCCAGCTCCGGTGACGGCCTCGATACGGCGTACCCCGGCGGCCACGCCGGCTTCCTGCGTGATCAGGAACGGGCCGATGTCGCCCGTCGCACGGACGTGCGTACCGCCGCACAGCTCCATGCTGATGCCTGGAATCGACACCACGCGGACGCGGTCGCCGTATTTTTCGCCGAA
Source organism: uncultured Acidobacteriota bacterium (assembly GCA_963786615.1). Classification (GTDB taxonomy): domain Bacteria; phylum Acidobacteriota; class Vicinamibacteria; order Vicinamibacterales; family 2-12-FULL-66-21; genus CAWAZT01. The sequence goes on along the minus strand of CAWAZT010000003.1, from coordinate 282,321 downwards.
CAGCGCCATTGCGCCGGCCGCGATGGCGTCCTCCGTCGATCGCACCTCGGTCTGGACGGTGACGTTGCGATAGATCGCTTCGTTGACGATCCGCTCGATTTGATCGAGCTGTTCGCGCGTCACCGGCGAGAAGTGCACGAAGTCGAACCGGAGCCGGTCGGGCGCCACGAGCGACCCGGCCTGCTTCACGTGGGGTCCGAGCACCTCGCGCAGCGCAGCGTGGAGCAGGTGAGTGGCGGTGTGATTCCGTCGCGTCGAGTCGCGCACCTCGTCCTGAACGGCCGCGGTGACGATGTCGCGCAGCGCGAAGGTCCCGCGAGTCACCGTCACGCGATGCGCACGAGGTCCGCTCGGCGCCAGCCTCACGAGCGCGTCGACCGTGGCCGACGCCCCTGTCGCTTCGTTGACGATCGTCCCCGTGTCGGACACCTGCCCGCCGGATTCCAGGTAGAACGGCGTGCGCTCGAGCACGATGAACCCGGCCTGTCCCTCCGCAAGCGCCGACGTCTGACGACGATTCGCGTCGAACAGCGCGACCACGGGCACGCCAGGCACGGACGTTCGCGCGTAGCCCTCGAACTGATCGCCGGCCGCGAGCGTCGACCGGCGCTCGTTGTCGGAATCGAACGCGAAGTCCTGAATCTTCTTGGTCTCGAACGTGCTGCCCGCGCGCGCCCGTTCGCGCTGGCCCTCCATCGCGCGATCGTACGCGGCGCGATCGATCGTGAGGCCACGCTGGCTGGCGAGGTCTTCCATGAAGTCGACTGGAACGCCGAGCGAATCGTACAGCCTGAAGGCCTCGTCGCCGGGGACGACCCTTGACCCTTCAGCCGCCCGGTCGAGGACTTCCTCGAGCTTCGGCAGGCCCGAGGTCAACACCGCGTCGAAGCGTTCTTCTTCGCTGCGCACGACCTGCACGACGAGGTTGCGACTGGTCTCGAGCTCGGGATACGCGGTTCCCATCTCGCGGACGACGACGTCGACCAGCGAGTGGAGGAAGGGTTCGGTGATGCCGAGCTTCTTGCCGTGCCGCATCGCCCGGCGCATGATCTTGCGCAGCACATACCCGCGCCACTCGTTCGACGGCACCACGCCGTCGGCAATCAGGAACGTCATCGCGCGCAGGTGGTCCGCGATCACGCGCATCGACACGTCCGACGGCCGGTCGAGCGTCGCGCCGTATCGTACGTTGGCGCGCGCGCCAATCGCGTCGAGAATCGGCACGAACAGGTCGGTGTCGTAGTTCGACAGCTTTCCCTGGATGACCGCGGTGATGCGTTCGAGGCCCATCCCGGTGTCGATCGACGGCGCCGGGAGCGGGTTCAGCGTCCCGTCCGCCTGCCGGTCGAATTCCATGAAGACGTTGTTCCAGACTTCGACGTACCTGTCGCAGCTGCAATCGATGCCCCGGCATGGACGGCCGGCACGCTCCTCGTCGCACGGAACGTCGTCGCCGCGGTAGTAGTGAATCTCCGAACAGCGTCCGCACGGGCCCGTGTCGCCCATCTGCCAGAAATTCTCGGCGAGTCCCAGCTCGGTGATCCGGTCGCCAGGGACGAATCGCTGCCAGATCGCGAAGGCCTCTTCGTCACGCGGAATACCCGATTCACCCTTGAAAATCGTGGGGAAGAGGCGATCCGCCGGCAGATGCCACACGGTGGTCAACAGTTCCCAGGCAAAGGGGATCGCGTCCGCCTTGAAGTAGTCGCCGAACGAGAAGTTCCCGAGCATCTCGAAAAACGTATGGTGACGAAGCGACGGGCCGACGTTGTCGAGGTCGTTGTGCTTGCCGCTGACGCGCATGCACTTCTGCGAGGTGGTCGCCCTCCGGTACGGCCGCGTCTCCCTGCCAAGGAACAGGTCCTTGAACTGGTTCATGCCCGCGTTTGTGAACAGCAGCGTGGGGTCGTCGGCCGGCACGAGCGAGGAGCTGGGCACGATCGCGTGACCGTTCTGCGCGAAGTAGTTCAGGAAGCTGCTGCGAATCTCGCGGGAGTTCATATCTGGATATTGTACGTCGAGGGTCGAGGCCTCACTACTCGTCAGGCACTCCGCCCTTGCGATGCGCGCGCAGCACGAGCGTGATCGACGCCGGCGAGAAGCCTTGTCGGACGAGGGCCTGGAAGATGCGCGCGTAATCCTGCCGCGAGGCGATCGTTTTCTGACCGCCGCGCATTTTCTTCTCGAGCGCCTTCCGGATCAGCGATCGCTCGTCGACATCACCGAACGCGTCGGCGAGCGCCTGGGCGGCGACGTCGTTGGGGATGCCAAGCGCCTGGAGCTCACGCTGGATCCGGAGCCGACCGCGGCCTTTGACCTTGAGCGCGGTCGCGACGTAAGCCGCGGCCACGCGGGCGTCGTTCAGCGCTCCGCTTTCGAGCAGACGCGCAATCGCGTCCTCGACGTCGTCGGGCTCGTGCTCGCGATCCAGAAGGCGGGCCCGAACCTGCGCGACGGACAGCTCGCGCCGTGCGAGCAGATGCAGACCGTCGGAGTAGGCGGACCTACGATCCAAACCTGATGATGTCGGGATTGCCTGGGGACCGTTTGCGGCGCGCAGCGTTTCCGCGCTGGTCGAGATGCCCTGGACCTTGAGCTTGAACTCGTCGACGTTCGACGCCCAGCGCAACGACTCGTCGAGCGTGACGAGGCCCTGCTGATAGAGCCCGAAGATCGATTGGTCGAAGGTCTGCATCCCGTACTGCGACGTGCCCGCCGCGATCGCGCCGTGCAGCATCGACGTCTTGTCCTTGTCGACGATGCAGTCGCGGATGAAGGCGGTGGATACCATCACCTCGACGGCGGGAGCCCGTCCGAGGCCGTCGGTCCGTGGAATCAGCCGCTGCGCGATGGCCGCCTTCAGCACGCTCGCGAGCTGCAGGCGGACCTGCCGCTGCTGATGCGGCGGGAAGACGGCGATGATGCGGTTGATTGTTTCGGTCGCGTCGAGTGTGTGGAGGGTGGACAGCACCAGGTGACCCGTCTCGGCGCCCAGCAGCGCCGTTTCGATCGTCTCGTGGTCCCGCATCTCGCCAACGAGGATGACGTCGGGGTCCTGGCGCAGCGCGCTGCGCAGCGCGTGACCGAACGACTGCGTGTCGATGGCGACCTCCCGCTGGTTGACCAGCGACAGGTGGTCGCGATGCAGATACTCGATCGGGTCCTCGACGGTGACGATGTGCGCCGAACGCGTCGAGTTGATGTAGTCGATCATCGCGGCGAGCGTCGTCGTCTTGCCGCTGCCGGTGGTGCCGGTCACGAGAATCAGCCCGCGCTCTTCCTGCGCGATCCTCTTCAGGACCGGCGGCAGGGCGAGCTCGTCGATCGACTTGATCCTATAGGGAATGACGCGCAGCACCAGCCCCACGGTGCCGCGCTGCTGGAAGACGTTCGACCGGAACCGGCCGAGCCCCGGGACGCTGTACGCCAGGTCCACTTCCTGCGCCTGCCTGAACTTCTCGAGGTGTTCTTCGCGGAAGATGGTCGTCGCCATCGCCTCGGTGTCGTTCCGATCCAGCCGCTTTTCTTCGGAGGCGACGACGAGCGTGCCGTTCACGCGCATCATCGGGTAGCTCCCGACCTTCAGATGCACGTCTGAGGCGCCGCTGGCGACCGCTATCTTGAGCAGGTCGTTGATGTGCATGGGCCCCGGTTCGGCCTACTTCTTCGCGGCTGCCGCGGGTTCGTCCGCAACGGCCTGCGTGCGAGGCTCGCCCGGGTAGACGTACTCCAGCCACCCGTGCCGATCGGGAACCGCTGCGTTGACCGTGTCGAAGAACGCCTGCTGGATGGCTTCGGTGATCGGCCCGCGGCGGCCGTTGCCGATCGAGATCTTGTCGACGCTCCGGATAGGCGTGATCTCGACGGCCGTCCCGACGAAGAAGGCCTCGTCGGCAATGTAGAGCATCTCGCGCGGCATCATCTCTTCGCTCACGCGGAACCCGAGATCCTGCGCCAGGGAGATCACCGAGGACCGCGTGATGCCCGGAAGAACGGACGCGGCGAGCGGCGGCGTGTAGATGACGTTGTCGCGCACCAGGAACAGGTTCTGGCCGCTGCCTTCGCTGAGATACCCGGCGGTGTCGAGCGCGATGCCTTCGCTGTAGCCTTCGACGACCGCCTCCATCTTGATCAGTTGCGAGTTCGCGTAGTTGGCCGACGACTTGGCCAGCGTCGGGAAGGTGTTCGCGGCGGCACGCGACCACGAGCTGATTCTGACGTCGACGCCATCGGTGATCGCTTCCTGACCGAGATAGGCGCCCCATTCCCAGGTGAGGATGGCGACGTCCACCGGACAGGGAAACGGGTTGACGCCGAGCGTGTGATAGCCGCGATAGACGAGCGGCCGAATGTAGCAGGCCTTGTACTCGTTGGCCCGAATCGTCTCGAGCACCGCGTCGTGCACCTCGTCATACGAGAGGCGCGGTTCCATCCGGTAGATCTTCGCGGAATCGAACAGGCGTCGGAGGTGGGCGTCGAGGCGGAAACAGGCGGAGCCGCGCAGCGTGCTGTAGCACCGCGCCCCCTCGAACACGCCGCTGCCGTAATGGACCACATGCGATCCAACGTGGATGGTGGCGTCCTTCCAGTCCACGAGCGACCCGTTCATCCAGATTCTGCCGGTACCGAATGACATCAGCTGCTCCTGTGCGATCGTAACACAGCGCTCCAGGGACGACCGGGCCATCACGGATTGGCTGACGAGCCGGCATACGAGATCGGCTCGGACGACGGGACTGACCGGAACGCGGGATGCGGACGCGACTACGCATCCGGAGCTCGTTACTGTGTCTCCCCGCAGAAGGGGCAGCGATCGGTACGGGCGTGGAGAGGCTTGCGGCAGTGCCAGCAGAAGCGGGCGACGGGCGTTTCCCGCGCGCGCAACCGCGTCTGGATGCTCTGGCCGTCCTCGCGCGCGGCCTTCGACGGCGAGCTTCGCACCGGCGTGGGCGGGGGTGTGCGCATCGCCTGTTTCGCGGCCAGCACATCGTCGAGCAGGTCCGTCGCGCGCTGATAGCGGTCCGTCAGCTCCGGCGCCATGGCCTTCATCACGATGTCGTTGATCGCTCGCGGGATCGACGAGTTCTTCGAGCGCGGCGGCGAGACGAGCTCACCCGACATCAACTTGTCGACGTCCGCGGGCGCCGGCGCGTCGTATGGCAGCACGCCGGTCAGCATCTGGTACATCGTGATCGCCGACCGAATACAGATCGGACGCGAAGACCGCCTTCCCGTAGAACTGCTCCGGGGCCATGTACGGCGGGCTCCCGATCACGGTCGTGCCGTGCGCCGCAATCTCCAGGAAGCGCGACGTGCCGAAATCGGCGACCTTCAGCATGTCGTTCTCGGTCACGAGCACGTTGGCCGGGCGCAGATCGCGGTGGATGACCCCCTGCCTGTGCGCGTGATCGACGGCGTTGCAGATCTGGCAGGTGAAGTCGAGGACGCGGTTCAGGTCGAGCGCGCCGTGCGTGGCGATGATGTTCTCCAGCGTTTCACCCGCCACGTACTCCATGACGATGAAGAAGACGCTGTCCTGCTTTTCCGCGGTCGTGATCGCGACGATGTTGGGATGGCTGACGGATGCGAGCAACCGCGGCTCGCGAAGCAGCTCGCCGAAGTCGAGACCCTGGCGATGCGGGACCTTGATCGCGACCTTCTTGTCGATCCACGTGTCCTGGGCGAGGTACACGGTCCCGAACCCGCCGCTGCCGAGCGGGCCGATGATCTTGTATTTACCGAGTATCTGGCCCCTGAACAGCACGCAGTGATTGCCAATGTTGCCGAGTTGCGTTGGCGCAGTATAGCGCCGAACGTCCGCTTACGCGGATTGATAGTTGTAGAATCCGCGGCCGCTCTTCTTGCCGAGATAACCGGCAGCGACCATGCGGCGCAGGAGCGGACACGGCCGGTATTTCGGATCGCCGAGCCCGTCGTGGAGCACGTTCAGGATCGCGAGGCAGACGTCGAGGCCGATGAAGTCGGCCAGCGTCAGCGGGCCCATCGGGTGGTTCATCCCCAGCTTCATGACACTGTCGATCGCCTCGGGCGTGCCGACGCCTTCCATCAACGTGTAGATGGCTTCGTTGATCATCGGCATCAGGATCCGGTTGGAGATGAAGCCGGGATAGTCGGCGGCCTCGACGCCCGTCTTCCCGAGCCGCATGCACAACTCGGTCGCGATCATCATGGACTCGGCCGACGTCGCCTGGCCTCGAATCAGCTCCACCAGCCGCATCAGCGGCACGGGGTTCATGAAGTGCATGCCGAGCACTTTGTCGGGCCGTTTCGTCGACGCGCCGAGCACGGTGATCGAAATCGACGACGTGTTGGAGGCGAGCACGACGGCGGGCTTGGTGACGGCGTCGAGCTTCCTGAAGACATCGAGCTTTGCCTGGAGGTCTTCCGCGACCGCTTCGACGACGAAATCCACCTCGCCGAGCGGGTCGAGGCTGCCCGTCGTGGAGATCCTCGTGATCGCGACGTCGCGGTCGCCGGCGGTCAACGTGCCTTTCTCGACGAGCCTGGCCAGGCTCTTCTCGATGCCCGCGCGCGCGCGATCGAGCGCGGCCGGCACGCTGTCGGACAACCGCACATCGAGCCCGGCCTGTGCGAACACCTGCGCGATGCCGCTGCCCATCGTGCCCGCGCCGACGACGCCGATTCGCTGAATGGTCACGCCCATCGCGGTTCTACACCCGTTCGATGGCGAGCGCGACGCCGTTGCCGCCACCCAGGCAGAGCGACGCGATCCCGCGTTTGAGATTGCGGCGCTTCAACGCGTAGAGCAGCGTGGTGAGGACGCGTGCGCCGCTGGCGCCGATCGGGTGTCCCAAGGCGACCGCGCCGCCATGGACGTTCACCTTCTCGGGCGCGATTCCGAGCTCGCGAAGGATCGCGACCATCTGGACCGAGAAGGCTTCATTGATCTCGAACAGATCGACCTCGTCGAGCGCCCATCCAACCTTCTGCGCCACACGGCGGACGGCCTCGACCGGCGTCATCAGGACGAGTTTGGGCGGCAGGCCGCTCGTCGCCTGGCCGACGACCCGCGCCATCGCGGTCGACGCCGAGCGCGCGCGCCTTGTCGGCCGACATGATCACCACCGCCGCCGCCCCGTCGTTCACGCCGGGCGCGTTGCCGGCCGTGACGGTGCCGTCCTTCTTGAAGGCGGGCTTCAGGCCCGCCAGGGCCTGCTCGGTCGTGTCTTCGCGGATGGCCTCATCACGATCGAACAGGATCGGCGCCCCCTTCTTCTGCGGGATCTCGACGGGGACGATTTCGTCCTTGAACCAGCCCTCGCGCGTGGCGTGCGCGGCCTTGCGATGGCTTTCGGCCGCGTAGCGATCCTGATCGGCGCGCCCGACCTTGAAGTGCTCGGCCACGTGCTCGCCGGACAGACCCATGTGGCACTGCTCGAACGCGCACCAGAGGCCGTCGTGGATCATCGAATCGACGAGCGTGCCGTTGCCCATCCTGAGCCCTTCGCGCACGCGTGGCAGCAGATACGGCGTGCCGCTCATCGACTCCATGCCGCCGGCGACCGCGATGTCGATGTCGCCCGTCGCGATGCCTTGCGCGGCGAGCATCACCGCCTTCAGGCCCGAGCCGCACACCTTGTTGATGGTCATCGCCGCCACATGGTCCTGCAGCCCGCCGTTGAGCGCGGCCTGTCGTGCCGGATTCTGTCCTTCGCCAGCCGCGACCACGTTGCCCATGATGCATTCGTCGACGGCGCCCGGCTCGATACCGGCGCGGCGGACGGCCTCGCGCACGGCGATGGCGCCGAGCTGAGGCGCCGCGAAATCCTTCAGAGAGCCGAGAAACTTGCCCGTCGGCGTGCGAACGGCGGAAACGATGACTGATTCCTTCATAACGCTTTCGGCAGAAGTCGGTGTCGTCGGTCGTTAGTCGATGGTGACGACCCTCAGGTCGCGGAGGCCGTCAGCCCCGAGAAAGAGCCGGACGCGAGGGAGGATCGTGTCGCGCGCGCGCTCGACCTCGCGCGCCCAGCGCGCGTCCTTGGCGCGCACGATCAGGAGGCCGTTGCGGAGCTCGACGGTGGTGACCTTCGCCATCGCCGGTCCGACCGCCAGCGTCCAGACGAAGGTCGTCCGTTCGGCCGACGCGGGCTGACGGCGGATGACGTCCGCGAGCGACACCCGTCGCGAAGTTCTGCAAGGGGAGCACAACCACCGATAGTATCATTCAGCTCCGGGGGGCTTCGCCCCGCCCGACTCGCCCATCGCCGTCGCTCGCGGGCCCCAAGGCCCCGCTCCGCTCCGGCGTTCCGCTCCGCACTTCGAGGACTCAGCGCGATATGGACCGCCACTTGATCCTTGCTTCCGCGTCTCCACGGCGCGCAGAGTTACTCGCCAGCGCAGGATTTACGTTCCGCGTGCGAGCGGCAGAGGTGGACGAGACGCCGCACGCGGGCGAAGCGCCAGGACCGTACGTGATGCGCGTGGCCCGCGCGAAAGCGTCCGCGGTCGCGGGGATGCTCGGAAAAACGCGCGACATCGTGCTCGCCGCGGATACGACGGTCGTCGTCGGCGGCGAGATGTTCGGCAAGCCACGGGACCGCCCTGACGCGGCACGAATGCTGCACTCGCTGTCGGACACAGTTCACGAAGTGTTGACGGGCGTTGTCGTGCTCGCCGGCGATCGCGAAGACCAGCAGGTCGTGCGGACGCGCGTGCACTTCCTGCCGCTCAGCTCGGACGACATCGACGCGTACATCCGGAGCGGCGAGCCGGATGGCAAGGCAGGCGCGTACGGCATTCAGGGCCGTGCGGCACGCTTCATCGACTGGATCGAAGGCTCCTGGTCGAACGTGGTGGGGTTACCGGTGGCGACCGTCCACCAGATGCTCAAAAACCTCGCCGCGTAGAGTATTCTTGGGGGGGCTTTCCAGCCCGCACTCCTATGTCTTCAAAATCCATCAAAATCGGGGCAACCGTCCTCATCCTCGGGCTTGCCTTCACAGGCCTGTTGTATTCGTCCCTCAGCGAGGGGACCGAATACTACAAACACGTGGACGAGGTGATGGCGAATCCGTCCGTCTGGGAGGGCAAGCGCCTCCAACTCCACGGCTTCGTCGTCGATCACTCGATTCTGCGCAAGCCGGACACGCTCGACTACCGGTTCCAGGTGCAGAACAACGGGAAGGTCGTGCCGGTCCGCTATTCCGGCGTCGTCCCCGACACGTTCAAGGGTGGGGCGGAAGTCGTGCTGAAGGGACGGCTCGATTCCAATGGCTTCATGGTCGACGCCAACGGCGTGATGGCCAAGTGTCCGTCGAAGTATCAGGCGACATCGTCGCCCGCCACGGCAGGAGGCTAGCATGGCCATGGCCAGCCTCGGCTCGTTCCTCCTGTTCGCCGCGTTTGTCGCGGCGAGCTACGCGATCGCGGCGAGCGTCGCCGGCGCGAGGCGCCGCTCTTCGCGCCTCATCGACAGTGGCGTGGGGGCGTTCTACCTCGTCACCGCGCTGATGACCGTCGCGTCCGCGGTCATCGTCCACGCCTTCACGACCGGCAACTACGCCATCAAGTACGTTCAGCATTACTCCGACTCCGCGCAGCCGCTCGCGTACAAGTTCGCGTCGTACTGGGGCGGGCTCGACGGGTCGATCATGTTCTGGGTCTTCCTGCTGTCGGTCTTCGGATCGATCGCCGTCGCCCGGAACCGCGAGCTGCATCGCGAGCTCATTCCCTGGGTCGTTGCCGTGATCTCCGCGACGGAGATGTTCTTCATCTTCATCATGGTGATCCACAACAACCCCTTCGAGACGTTCCTCACGCAGACGCCGGTGGACGGCCGCGGGCTCAATCCGCTGCTGCAGAACTTCTACATGGCGATCCACCCGCCGTCGCTCTACACCGGCTTCGTCGCGATGACGATTCCCTACGCCTTCGGGATCGCCGCGCTCGTCACCGGCCACCTCGACGACGCCTGGCTGCGCGCGGTGCGGCGCTGGACGATGATCGGCTGGCTGTTCCTGTCGTTCGGGCTCACGCTCGGCATGCTGTGGGCCTACGAGGAGCTGGGCTGGGGCGGCTTCTGGAATTGGGATCCGGTCGAGAACGCGGGCCTGTTGCCATGGTTCACGGCCACCGCGTTCCTGCACTCGGTGATGGTGCAGGAGCGGCGCGGCATGCTGCGCGTCTGGAACGTGACGCTCGTCATCGTCACGTTCTTCCTGACGATCTTCGGGACGTTCATGACGCGATCGGGCGTCGTCCAGTCCGTGCACGCGTTTGGTGAGGACCGCGAGCTCGCGATGCTCTTCACGGCGTTCATGGTGGTGATTCTCGTCGCGAGCTTCGGCCTCGTGATCTATCGCTTGCCGCTGCTGCGCGGGCGCAACGAGCTGGATTCCTGGGTCTCGCGCGAAGCGGCGTTTCTCGCCAACAACTGGATCCTCCTGTTCTCGGCGTTTTTCGTCCTGTTCGCGACAATGTTCCCGACGCTCAGCGAAGCCGTGACGAAGGAGCGGCTGACGGTCGGCCCGCCGTTCTTCAACAAGTGGATGCTGCCGATCGGGCTGCTGCTGTTGCTGCTCACGGGGACCGCGCCGCTGCTCGCGTGGCGCAAATCCTCGATCAGCAACGTCGCCCATCAGTTCGCGTGGCCGTTGGCTGCGATGATCGTCACCGGCGCGGGCGTGTACGCCGCCGGCGTGCACGTATGGCCGTCAGTCCTGTGTTTCGCGCTCTGCAGCTTCGTCGCCGTGACGATCACGCAGGAGTTCGTTCGCGGCGCACAGGTCCGCAAGGGGGCGACGGGCACCGACATCTTCACCGCGCTCGTGGGCCTTGTGGCGCGGTCGCGCCGCCGCTACGGCGGCTACATCGTCCACCTCGGGATCGTGCTGATGTTCCTCGGCTTTGCCGGCCAGGGCTTCAAGCAGAGCGAGGAAGCGCTGCTCCGGCCCGGCAAGCAGATGACGGTCGGGTCGTTCACGATCCGTCACGACGCCCTGACGGTGACGAGTGATGCGCAGAAGCAGATGATCACCGGCGCGGTCAGCGTGTTCGAGGACGGGAAGCTCGTCGGGACGATGACGCCAGCGAAGTGGTTCTTCAACAAGCACGAGCAGGAGCCGACGACCGAAGTCGCCATCCGTCGCGCGCCCGCGCAGGATCTCTATGTCGTGCTCGCCGGCTACGACGTATCCACGCAGGCAGCCACCTACGCGGTGACGATCAATCCGCTGGTGGACTGGATCTGGTTGGGGTTCGGCGTGCTGGCGCTCGGCACCGGCCTGGCGTTGCTGCCCGAGCGGACGTTTGCCTTCGCGACGGCGCGCGTGCCCGACGGCGTGGTCACCACGGGGCTGATGATCCTCCTCCTGCTGCTGCCGGCTGGCGCCCGTGCGCAAGGCGATGCGGATGCGACGCCCGCGCCGAAGACGCGTGCTGCGCAAGCAGCTGGAAAGAGATCTGATGTGTACGTGCGGCGCGTGCCGTGCGCCGATGAACGACTGCCAGATGCGGCCTGCGTGTCATGGCTACCGCGAGCAGTCCGCGAAGATCGATGCCTATCTCGCGCAGGGCATGAATCGCGAACAGGTGCTCGCGGCCTTCGTCAAGGAGTTCGGCGGCGAGGACGTGCTGACATCGCCGATCGATCGGGGCTTCAACCGCCTGGCGTGGGCGTTCCCGTACGTGCTCGGAACGTCAGCGGCGCTGGTGGTCGGGGCCATGGCGTTTCGCTGGTCGCGCCGCGACGGATCGAGCGACGCTGATCGGACGGCGGCGGCACCGGCCGCCGGGAGCGCCTCGCTCGAGGCAAGGCTGGACGATGAGCTCCGCGACCTCGATTGACGACGCGGGTCACGCCGAAAACCGAGATCAAGAAGGAGGCGCCGGGTGCGTTCAGCCCGTGGCACTTCTTCGTGCTGCTGTCGCTCGTCGCCGCCAGCGTGGCGGTGGTCCTCGCCAAGCAGAATTCCGCAGAGAACCTGCTGCTGATCAGCCTGACCATCGGCGCCGCCGGCGCCGCCGGATTCGCCCTGTACCGCATGCTCGCACCGTTCACGACCGCCGAGGTCGAGCCGCTGGGGCAGCCGCTCAGCGAGCGCCTTCGCGCCGACCTCGAACGGGAGAAGATGCTCGCGCTCCGCGCGATCAAGGAACTGGAATTCGATCGGGCGATGGGCAAGGTGTCGGCGCAGGACTTCGAAGAGATGGCGTCGCGGCTGCGCGCGCGGGCGCTGGGTTTCATTCGGCAGCTCGATGACGGCCGCACGTCGTACCGAGCCGTCATCGAACGAGAACTGCAGGCGCGCCTCGATGAACGGCAGCCGGACCGGCCGGCGGAGCGCCCGCAGCCTCGGCGGTGGCACCTGCACGTGCGGCACGATCAACGACGCCGACGCCAGCTTCTGCAAGCACTGCGGGACGAGGCTGCAGCCTCACGGAGCCCGCGTCGTGAGATCCATCGTTGCCGTGCTCATGCTCGTCTGCTCGGCGGCGGTTGCCAGCGCGCAGCAGATGCCCGATCCGAAGAAGATTTCAGGCGTGCCGCTGCCGGTCGCCGACGTGCCAACCGGCACCGTGACCGTTCGCGTGATTCGTGGTCAGCTGTCGAACGCGCTGCCAGGTCAGACCGTGGAACTGAGCGGCGCGGGATCGCCGAGGACCGCGAAGACCGACGAAGCGGGCCGCGCGCAGTTCGCGGGCCTCGCTCCGGGCACGCGCGTGAAGGCGTCCGTCACCGTCAACGGCGAACGGATCGACTCGAGGGAGTTCGAGGTCCCGGCGGACTCAGGAACGAGGTTGATGCTCGTCGCGACCGATCCCGAGACAGAAAAGAGGGCCGCCGAGGATCGGAAGCTGGCCGGTTCGACTGCGGTGCCGGGCATCGTCGTGCTGGGCGAGCAGACGCGATTCGTCATCGAGGCCGGCGACGAGGCGCTCAACGTCTTCAACATCCTGCAGATCGTGAACACGGCGCGTACGCCTGTGCAGACCGCGGCTCCGGTGGTCTTCGAGCTGCCGGCCGGCGCGAGCGGCGCGGGCGTGCTCGACGGCTCGGCGCCGAACGCGGTGGCGACTCCGGGCCGCGTGACCGTCAACGGGCCGTTCGCGCCCGGCAACACGATGGTGCAGTTCGCCTATTCGCTCGCGTTCGGAAAGGACACGCTGACGATTCAACAGAAGCTGCCGTTGCCACTGGCGCAATTCAGCCTGATCGTCCAGAAGATCGGTTCACTGCAGTTGACATCGTCACAGCTCGAGAAGCAGAGGGAGATGTCGGCGGAGGGACAAAGCTACATCGTGGGGCAGGGGCCTGCGCTCGGTGCGGGGAACGTGGTGAGCCTGACGCTGACCGGGCTCCCGCATCACGCGGAGTGGCCGCGCAACCTCGCGCTCGCGCTGGCGTCCGTGGTGCTGGCGGGCGGCATCTGGATGGCGATGCGTCGCGGGCCTGATGCGGCGCTGCGGCGGGACGACCTGCGGGTGAGGCGTGAGCGACTGTTCGCGGAATTGACGACGCTCGAAGATCAGCGGCGCGAGGGGCGCATCGAGCACGCGCGGTATTCCGCGAAGCGTGGGCGTCTGTTGACGGCGCTGGAAGGGGTGTACGCGGAGCTGGATCGCGGGGCCGCGCGATGACGCGCGCTGGCAGGTGAGCGCATCATCGTGGATTTCACGACGTTTACGCTGACGGACGTGACGCGCGCGTTCGGCCGTCGCCGCGCGCTCAACCGCGTGTCGCTACGCGTAGAGGCAGGAGAGCTCGTCGCGATTCTCGGGACCGAACGGCTCGGGCAAGTCGACGCTGCTGTCCATCGCCGCCACGCTGCTGCTGCCGTCGACCGGACACGTCTCGTATGGCGCACACGACGGACGGCGTACCGATTCGTCGCTGCGCGGCCGGATCGGCTTGCTGGGTCACGATCTCTACATCTACCCCGAACTCTCGCCGTCCGAGAACCTGCGGTTCTTCGCCCGGCTGTACGGGCTCGACGGCGTGGAACAGCGCGTGGACGATGCGCTGACGCGTGCGGGACTCAGCGAGCGGCGTCACGATGCGGTCTCCGGATTCTCGCGAGGGATGCGGCAACGCCTGGCGGTCGAGCGCGCGCTGCTCCATGAGCCGCGACTGGTCCTGCTCGATGAGCCGTTCACGGGCCTCGACGATCGCGCGATCGACGCGTTGAAGGGACGGCTCGTTGGTCTCCGGCAGTCCGGATGCATCACGTTGATCGCGACTCACGACCTCGAGCACGTCGAGGAGATCATCGATCGGGCCGTCGTGCTGCGCGAGGGACGGCTGGTTGAAGTTGCGACGGGGACCGCGCCGCTGCGCGAACGCTACCGCGCGGCGATTGGCGAATGAGGTTCCTGCGAACGGTCTGGCTCGTGACGCACAAGGATCTGCTGATCGAGGCGCGCAGCAAGGAGATCCTCTTCACGACGCTGTTTTTTGCCGTGGCCTGCGTGCTCGTGTTCGCGTTCGGCTTCGTCCGCGAGGGACGCGCGGTTCCCGACGCCGCAGCCGGCATTCTCTGGATTGCGATCGCATTCTCGGGAACGCTCGCGCTCGGCCGCGCGTTCGAGCGCGAGCGGCACAGCGAGACGCTCCGTGCGCTGATGATGGCGCCGGTCGAGCGTCCCGCGCTGTATGTCGGCAAGCTGGTGAGCGTGCTCGTCCTGCTCGCGGTTGTCGAGGCGGTCGTCGTTCCGCTCGTGGCGCTGATGTTCCAGGCGCCGCTCTTCGACCATACGGCGCTGGTCCTTGGCTTGCTGATCGCCGGCACGATTGGGTTTTCGGCCGTGGGGACGCTTTTTGCGGCGATGCTCGTGCGCGCGAAGAGTCGGGACGTGCTGCTGCCCATCCTGCTGTACCCGATCACGATTCCCGTGATCATCGCGGGCGTGCGCGGCACGGCAGCACTCCTGCAACCAGAGGTGGATGAGCCGATGGCGCGGGTCTGGCTCGCGATGCTCGCGTTCTTCGACGTCGTCTTCGTCACGCTGGCGCTCTGGACGTTCGAACCGGTGATGACGGATGGGGGATAGTGTGTCGAAACATCTCTTCCTGCCGCTCGCGATCGTTGTGGGTGCGATGTTCGCCTACGCACCGTTCATGATCATGGGGGCGCCGTACGAATCAACGATGGGGCTGGTGCAGAAGATCTTCTACTTCCACGCGCCGGTGGGCATCGCGATGTTCATGTCCGCGTTCGTGTGCGGCATCGCCAGCGCCATCTACCTGTTCACGCGCCGCCGTTCGGCCGACCATGTGGCCATTGCCGCCGCGGAGCTGACCGCAATTCTCGGGATCATCGTCCTCATCACGGGCCCGCTGTGGGCTCGAAAGGCCTGGGGCGTCTGGTGGCAGTGGGACGCCCGTCTCACCTCCAGCCTGGTGTTGTGGCTGATCTTCATGGCCTATCTGCTCCTGAGGCGGTACGGTGGGCCGGGATCGGATCGGCTCGGCGCGGGCGTGGCGATCTTTGGCATGGCGAACGTTCCGTTCGTGTACTGGTCCGTCAACGTTTGGCGAACGGTGCATCCGAAGACGTCGGTCGTTCCGACGCTGCAGCCTGGCATGCGCGGACCGTTCTGGTTCTGCGTGACGGCGTTCCTCGCGCTCTACGTGCTCGTCCTGTTGACCCGCGCCGCCCTCGAGGAACGGCGCGACGCGCTGGAGGCGCTGTACCTGGCCACAGAAGATGGAGTCGATCATGCGTGATTGGGTCGCGGCGAAGGCAGCTCGCCTGCGTCGGGCGTGGGTGATGACGGGGTTGATCGCGGCGCTGCTGCACGCGCCTTTGCTGAGCGCTCACCAGCCGCCGCCCGACCCGAGCGCGCCCGCGCCGGCTCCGTCCGCCCGTCCCGACCAGCAGCCTCAGGCGCGAACACCGACCGGCACGGGGGCCGCGCAGGAAGGGTTCGTCCCCGTCGAGCAGCTGCCGAATCCGCAGGAGACGATCCCGGCTCCGCGCCTGGTGGCGATCGCCTACGCGTGCGTCTGGATTGTGCTGGTGGGATATCTGTATTCGATTTGGCGCCGGCTCGGTACCGTCGAGCGCGAGCTGCAAACGGTCAGCCGGCGTCTGCCCTTCGGAGTCCCGGCGGTCATGAACTTCGCCAACATGACGGCGGCGCACTTCATCTTCATCCCCGCCGTGCTGCTCATCGGCATCGTGATTGGCTGGGTCCTCGGCGGCCGCGCCGCGCAGGACGCATTTGCGGCGGAGTTGCGAAGAAGGGAAGAGCGGGGGAAGAAGCGCGGGGGCGATTAAGACGTTAGTAGATGTCGGATGTGAGATGTCGGATGTCAGCAAGCATCATGACCTCAGGTCCGTCCGCACCAACTTCACCCCGTCATCCGTCATCCACTATCCGTCATCTCCCCAGCGCCAGCCGGTTGGCGAGGCTGGCAGGCAGGCCGGCGGCGAGGATGCGCCGCTGCGCTTTCTCGACCGGGTAGGGAATCCGTCGGAGCTTCAGTTCTCGCGCCTCGACGTCGAGCACCGCGTAGGCCGCGCGGGGATCGCCGTCACGCGGCTGGCCGACCGATCCGGGGTTCACGAGATACTGCACGCCCTCCTCGATCTTGAGCAGCGTCTCGGGGCCGTTCGGCGCCGCGCCCTCGAACGACTTGTTCTTCACCCAGAACATCACCGGCAGATGCGTGTGCCCGAAGAAGCACAGCGGCCGGGTCGCGCTCTCGAGCCCGCGCAGCGCATCGTTGCCGTCGAAGATGTAGTAGTCCTCGTCGAACGGTGCGCCGTGGCAGATTTCGACGAGGTCGTCGATCTGCACGGGGCCCATCGGCAGCTCGTGGAGATAGTGACGGTTGAAGGGCGTCAGGAACTGACCGGTCCAGGCCGCCGCGAGTCGCGCCACCTGATTGAACTGACTCCCGTCGTCGAGCCCGCACGACGCCTTGTCGTGATTCCCGCGGATCACGCTGAGCGGATCGAGCGCGCGGACCTTGTCGATCACCAGGTTGGGCTCGGCGCCGTAGCCGACGAGATCGCCGAGCACGATGGCCCGATCCCATGAGCCTTCCGCGTGCTCGAGCACCGTCTCGAAGGCGTCGATGTTGCCGTGCACGTCCGAGAGCAGCAGGTACCGCACGATCAGGAAATCCCGAGATGTTCGAGGACTCGCTCGGCGAGTTCTTCGGCGGGCGCCGCGCCGGCATCGATGCGCAGGTGCGCCTGGGCATAGGCGGCCTGTCGCAGCGCGTACAACCGCTCCATCTGCGCGCGGTCGGCGGCCAGCGGCCGTCGGCCGTCGGCGGGGATCCGTTGGAGGAGGGTGGCGAAGGGCACGTCGAGCCAGACCGACAGGCCGTCGAGATTGATGGCGTGTCTGTTGTCGGGGTCCACGAAGGTGCCGCCGCCCGTCGCGACCACGGCGTGGCGCATGGGAAGCAGCAGGCGGAGAATCTCGCGCTCCGCGCCGCGGAAGTAGGTCTCGCCGTGCCGGCTGAAGATGTCAGCGACCGTCATGCGCTCGCGCGCCTCGATGAGCCCATCGATATCTTCCGCGCGCCAGCCGAGCCGCGTGCCCAGGCTATGCGCCACCGTCGTCTTGCCCGCCGCCATGAAGCCGACGAGATAGATCTTATCGACCGTCACCCGCCTCCGAGAGCCGTCGCAGCTCGTTGAAGAAGCCGGGGTACGAGACGGACACCGCTTCGGCGCCGCGGATTGACACCGGCGCGGCGGCGGACGTGCCGGCAATCGCGAACGCCATGGCCAGCCGGTGATCGCCGGCGGCGTCCACCTCGCCGCCCGACGGGGGGCCGCCGTAAATCGTGAAACCGTCCTCGTATTCGTCGACGCGGATCCCGATCGCGCGAAATCCGCGCGCGAGCATCGCGATGCGATCGCTTTCCTTCACCCGCAGCTCGCTCGCGCCGCGCACGGTGAGGCGTCCCTCGGGCGTCATCGCCGCGAGCGCCGCGAGCGCCGGGATCTCGTCGATCACCCCCGGCACCATGGTCGGATCGATCTCGAAGGGGCGCGGCGCGCTGCCGCGCAGGCGGATCGTTCCCACTGGCTCGCCCGTGACAGCGCCCAGGCCGCCCGCGACGTCGGTCTCGATCTCCGCACCCGCGCTCCGGAGCACGTCGATGACGGCACTGCGGGTCGGGTTGAGACCGACACCGTCGACGTCCAGCGTCGACCCGGGACGCCCCGCGGCCAGCACGAGCCAGAATACCGCCGACGAAATGTCGCCAGGAATGACGAGATCGGCGGCGCGCAGCCGTTGGCCTCCCTCGAGGCTCACCGACAGACCCGCCCGGTCGACGCGGACGCCGAACGCCGCGAGCGCCCGCTCCGTATGATCTCGCGTCGCCGACGGTTCGACGACCTCGGTTCGGCCGTGCGCGTGCAGGCCGGCCAGGAGCACCGCGCTCTTGACCTGTGCGCTCGGCACGGACGGCGAATACGTAATGGGCTGCAAGATCCGCGCCGTCAATCGTCAGCGGCGGATGTCCGTCGACGGCCGCGATTGTCGCGCCCATATTCGTCAGGGGCTCGATGACACGCCGCATGGGACGGCGGGAGAGCGACTCGTCGCCGCCAATGACGGTACGGAACGGATGCGCGGCTGCGAGCCCCGACAGGAGGCGCATCGAGGTTCCCGAGTTGACGGCGTCGAGCGGCTGGCCCGGGGCGCGGAGCCCGCGCAGGCCCAGGCCCTGCACCTCAATCGCGAGGCCGGTGGACGCCGCACGTCGCGCGATCGGGACGCCGAACGCCTCGAGACAGGACAGCGTGGCGGCGCAGTCCGCTCCGGTCGAGTACCCGTCGAGGTGGGACGTGCCATCGGCAATCGCCGCGAGCATCGCGTAGCGGTGTGAGATGGATTTGTCGCCCGGCACCCGCACGCGGCCGAGAATGCGGGACACACGAGTGACGACGGCGGCGGACCCGGAGAGCATGGAAAACCGACTATAGCATCGGCCGCGGACCGGGCGGGAAGACGTATCTCAGGCCGCGGAACGCGCGGACGACGCGGAACGATTGGCTTGGGGCCGCGGATCACGCGGATCAACGCGGATCCGAGGGCAGGGGCCGCGGGCGCGGATAACGGGTTCGGGAAGTGCGGTCCGCGTGATCTGCAGCCACCCTAAGGCTTGGTCCCGGTGATTCTGGCCAAGAAATGTCCGCGAATTCCGCGGGAATCCGCGGCCTGTTAATACCCGCGTCGTCGGCGGCCAACAGTTTATCCGCATGGTCCGCGGCCCGCGGGCCTTGAAGCCAATCGCGGTAGTATGTTATTCACTCGCGTGTCTTGCACAGTCCCGGCCCGGAACCCAATCACCGCATGATGACCCGCGGCGGCCTCGTCCGACTGCAGATCCCGAGCCTCTTCGACATGCTGGATCTCGTGCAGGTCCTGAGCGACCGCATGGGTCAGATGGCCGCCATGGACGAGGATTCCGTCCACTGGATCGGCGTCGCCGTCCGCGAGTGTGTCATCAACGCCATCAAGCACGGGAACCGCGAACATCCCACCAAAATCGTCACCGTGGAGTTCGCCTTCACCCCCAGCGATGCGCCGAGCGAGCTCGTGGTTCGCGTCCGCGACCAGGGGGAAGGGTTCGATCCCGACGACATCGCGAACCCGCTCGATCCCGAAAACATCCTGAAGTCGAGCGGCCGCGGCATCTTCTTCATGCGCAGCTTCATGGACGACGTGCAGCTCGAACGGGCGCCCGAGGGCGGCATGGAAGTCCGCATGGTGAAGAAGCTGGCGAACGGTGGCTGACGGGCTTCCACCGATTTTTCTCGCCACCGCGATCGAGGCGGTCATGCAGGCCGGCGCCATGCAGCTTGCCGGCGCAGGCAACCTCCACATCGAAAAGAAAGGCACCATCGACCTCGTCACCGAGATCGACAAGCAGGTCGAGCAGATGTTCCGCGCGCTGATCGGGGAACGCTTTCCCGATCATTCCATCCTTGCCGAAGAATTCGAGATGCAGGACCGGAGCTCGCGCTACTGCTGGGTCTTCGATCCCGTCGACGGCACCACGAACTACGCGCACGGCCTGCCCATCTTCTGCTCGGCCGCGTCCCTCGAGATCGATGGCCATCCCGTGGTCGCGGCCGTCTACGATCCGAGCCGGCGCGAGCTCTTCACGGCGGAGCGCGACGCGGGTGCGTGGCTGAACGGCGTGCCCATGCGTGTCTCTTCGGCGACGTCGTTGATCGATGCACTGCTGTGCACGGGATTTCCGTACTCCGTGCAGCAGGATCCCGACGAGCTGGTCGCGCTGTTCGGTGAGTTTCTCAAACGCGCGCGTGCCGTGCGGCGCCTGGGCTCGGCCGCGATCGATCTGTGCTACGTCGCCGCTGGTCGGCTCGACGGATTCTGGGAGCAGAAGCTGCAGCCGTGGGACGTCTCAGCCGGCGCGCTCCTCGTGGCGGAAGCTGGCGGATCCGTGACGAATGTCGCAGGCGGACCCTTCGACTCCCGGCGCGGGGAAGCAGTTGCGTCGAACGGCAGGATCCATGCCGCGATGATCGAGACCATCCAGACCTTCAAGGCGGGCTGGCGTTCACGAAACTGGACGCAGTGACCTGTACGTAAGACAGGCGCCACGCGGAATCGGGCCGATTGCCAGCGCAACCGTCCGCCCGGGCTGGCATTTTTCATGCTCCCGTCATCGTCGTCTGCTGCCTTCCGCTCCGGCTCACTATCCGGCAACGCCCGACCTGGTGCCGAGCGAAGGTCGACTGCGCTCATTCGTGAGGAGTCTGACGATGACCACAAGAGACGCTCGCTCGCCGGCCTGGCGATCATCCTCTCCACCGCGTTCGTGCTGCTCGTCCCCGCGGTGGCGAGCGCGCAAATCGTGCAGGTTCATTCCGGTCCGTCCGACGCCCGACAGACCCTCAATTTCAGCCTGGGATACTTCGCGCTCAAGGGGCTCGACTCGCGCGTCGACGACGATGTGCTGCTGAACGATCTGCAGAACGCCGAGCCGCTGCTGTTCGAGGTCAACGACTTCAACAACGTGACGTTCGGCGGCGAGTATCTGATCGGCTTCGCGCGCTACTTCGAAGCGGGCGTCGGCGTGGGCTACTACCAGCGCACCGTGCCGAGCGTGTTTGCCAACGTCACGCATGCCGACGGTGGCGAGATTACCGCAGGACCTGAAGCTGCGCACGATCCCGATGTCGTTCACCGCGCGATTCCTGCCGCTCGGCCGCGGCAGCGTCGAGCCGTACATCGGCGGAGGGCTGGTCGCGATCCCCTGGCGCTACAGCGAGGTCGGTGAGTTCGTCGACTTCGACGGCACGATTTTCCCGGCGCGCTACATCGCCGACGGCACGGACGCAGGCCCGACGATTCTCGGCGGCGTCCGCGGCCTGGCTGGCAGCTTCGTCGTCGGCGGCGAGGTCCGGTGGCAGAAGGCCGAAGCGAGTGGCCTGCGAGAGGCCGGATTCCTCGGAGACAAGCTGGATCTCGGCGGCTGGACGACGAACTTCACTTTCGGGTTCCGCTTCTGACAGTCGTCTCGGCGGGGGACGGGGCGAACGGCGCGCGTCGATAGAGCGCCACGCCTCCGCCCTCCGCGACTCGCTCGTATCCCTCGAAGAACCGGGGATCGAGTTTCCCCTGATGGTAGATCTCGTCCCCGCCTTCCGCCTGCTCCTCCACAGCGATCCATTCCACGAACGGGTACGGATGGCGTACCGCGTACTTCCAGATTTCCCCGTTCCCTTCGTGCAGAAAGTCGCGAATCGCGAACCCGAACGCGGACAGGTCGTGCATGTAGTGCGCGAGGGATCCCATGCTCATCATGATGGGTTGGCGATCCCAGTGCGACACCAGGTAGGCCGTCACCGCGCGCCGTCCCGACCGCGTTGCGTGCATCGCGCTGTGACTCCTTCACGACGCCGGCTTCGGTGTCGAACGGCCGCGCCTGCCAGACCGCGAGCGCGACGACGGCGATGCCGGCGGCCGCGCGCACGCGGCGCGGCAACAGGCCTACGCCAACGCCGGTGATGGCCGCGGCGGCGGCCACGAGAGGCACGTCGTAGCGAATTCGCAACGGGTGCCCCTTCACGTAGGCGTACCACGGCAGCGCCGCGGCGGCCGCGAGTGCCAGCGTGACGATGAGTCCCGCGTGCGATCGCGATCGCACGAACGTCCAGACGATTGCGATCGCCGAGACGCATGCGAGCCAGGGCAACGCGGATCCCGTCAGGTGGACCAGGCCATCCCAGACTTGATGCCACGCCAGCAGCGGATGTCCCAGCGCCTTGTTTTCCGCGATGAAGAAACCCGTGGAGACGAACCAGGATCCGACCGTCACCTTGCTGTTCACGAGAAACGCGGCCAGCGTCCACAACGGCCAGAGTGCGAGACCGCGGATGGCTCGAAGCGCGTCCATGAATCGCCACCCGCGTTTGAGGAGCACGACGCCGGCCAGCACGATCGCCGCCGCGGCAATCGGCCATGCTTCGTATCGCGTGAGGCACGCGGCCACGAGCGCCCAGCCCTGGCGCCATTGTCGTCGGTCGGCGCGGCGGAATCGCGGTTTCGGAGGTCGGTCGCGGCGTCGACGTTCGGTCGCCCATCGCGCGACGAGCGCGATCGCGAGGAACGTCGTGCCAAACAGCAGCGGCTCGCTCATCGGCGTGCTCTGCAGGTACAGCACGTCCGGATTGAGCATCAGCAGCGCTGCTGCGACGGCGCCGCCGATCCAGTCGCCGGTCGTCCGCTGAACGAGCGTGGCGATCGACCACGCCGCGAGCGCCATCGACGCGATCGAGATGGCGACGCCCGAGAATCCGGTGCGATAGAGCCAGTCGATCTGCACCGGCAGCATGTCGAGCAGGTGCGGCAGGGGCAGCCAGACGGCGCCGACCTGCTGCCAGCCGGGGATCAGGCTGTCGAAGCACGCGACGCGCCACCACGAGGTGCGCGCGCGCGTCGTAGTGCGCGAGCGTGAGCCCGGCGCGATGGAAGTGAATGGCGGCGACGAGACCGAACAGCGCGACGGCCGCCGAGGTCAGCAGCGCGGCCTGACGGCCGCGCGCGCGTGGACTCGTACGGGGAGGTCTGAGTCAGGTTTCTAGTCTACACTCGTGGGAATGAGCCATTTCGTCGAGTGGATCAAGGGGTTCGCGCTCTGCGTGGGGAGGCCCGGGGCTGTTTCTCATCGGTTTCCTGGACTCGTCCTTTCTATCGTTTCCCGAAGTCAACGATCTGCTGATCGTGTGGATGGTGACGCAGCACAAGGACCGGCTCGTGTACTACGCGTTCATGGCGACGGCGGGATCGGTCGCTCGGATGCCTGCGCTCGTATTACATCGCACGGAAGGGCGGCGAGGCGTTTCTGCGCCGTCGCTTTCACGAGCGCCACGTCGACAAGGGCCTGAAGCTCTTTCAGAAGTACGGCCTGCTCGTGGTGATCGTCCCCGCGCTGCTGCCGCCGCCGGCGCCGTTCAAGATTTTCGTGCTCCTCGCCGGCGTGGCAGCGATCCCGGTCTGGCAGTTCGTCCTCGCCATCGCCGTCGCCCGTGGCATCCGCTACGGCGGCGAAGGGCTTCTGGCCGTGATGTACGGCGACAAGGCGAACGCGTTTCTTCGCGACCACGCGAAGGAGGCAGGCCTCTGGCTGGCCGGGATCGCGCTCGTCCTTGGCGTCATCTGGGTCCTCGTCAAGCAGTGGAGGGCCGGACGCCCGCAGGATGCCTAATCTCCGGGACGGAACCGGCTGATATACTCTCTGTGATTTTCTTGCCTGCATCCAGCCGCACATGAGCCCCGAAATCTCCGTCGTCATTCCGATGCGGAACGAGGCTCCCAACGTCGAGGAGCTCTGCCGGGAGTTGGCGGCGACGCTGTCGGCGTACGGTCGATCGTTCGAGATCATCGTGATCGACGACGGCAGCACGGACGAGACGTTCGATCGGCTGACGCGCGTC
Source organism: uncultured Acidobacteriota bacterium (assembly GCA_963786615.1). Taxonomy (GTDB): domain Bacteria; phylum Acidobacteriota; class Vicinamibacteria; order Vicinamibacterales; family 2-12-FULL-66-21; genus CAWAZT01. The sequence continues at coordinate 258,397 of CAWAZT010000003.1, read as the reverse complement.
CAGGCGGAGGAGCCGCGGCTGCGCATCATCCGCTTCCGCCGCAACTTCGGCCAGACGGCAGGATTCGCGGCGGGCTTCGCGCACGCGCGCGGCCGCTACATCGTCACGATGGACGGCGACGGGCAGAACGATCCGCGCGACATCCCCGGCGATGATCGACATGTTGCGAGCAGCAACAGCTCGACATCGTCTGCGGCTGGCGCAAGGAGCGGAAGGATCCGTTCCTGAATCGCCGGCTGCCGTCGATGATCGCCAACCGCGTGATCTGGTACACGACCGGCGTGAGGCTCAACGACTACGGCTGCTCGCTGAAAGTGTTTCGCGCGGAAGTCGTGAAGCCGATCCGGCTCTATGGCGAGATGCACCGGTTCCTGCCGGCGATCGCGAGCGAGCAAGGCGTCGCGATCGGCGAGATGGTCGTGAAGCACCATCCCCGACGCCACGGCCAGTCGAAGTACGGCATCTCGCGCACGATCCGCGTCATCCTCGATCTGATGACGGTGAAGTTCCTCATCAGCTATTCCACGCGCCCCTTGCAGATGTTCGGCGGTGTCGGTTTCGCGATGGGCACGCTCGGCACGATCATCTGCGCCTGGCTGGCGTATCTGCGGCTGTTCGGAAACGAATCGATCGGCAACCGACCGCTGCTGCTGCTCGGCATCCTGCTGATTCTCGGCGGCGTGCAACTCCTCACCGCTGGGCCTGCTCGCGGAGCTGCAGTCGCGCGCCTATCACGAATCCACGAACAAACCGATCTACGCGATCCGCGAGATCCGCGAGGCGCCGGCCGCGCGGCCCAGACAGACGGTCGGCGCATAATCGTCCGGAAAGTATTGACAGAGTAAGACCTCCGGATTATTCTGGAGTCCCAGTACGGACGCCGCTCACGGGGCAGGGCGGCATCACTCACAGCAGATAACCACGAGAAGACCGCTTGCGGACCGCGTGTGCGCGCGTCCGTGGGCTGGTTCCTCGTACGAGTCAGGACACGAATGAAAGCAACTATTTCAGCCACCCTCGTTGCCGGAGGAATCGCGCTGGCGCTCGTCGCCTGCGGAAGCCCGAACAAGCCCAGTGTGAGCTTTGCGTCACCGGCGGCGGCCGGACCTGCCTCGGGAACCGTCGCTTCCCGGCAATCAGCCGGTCACGTTGACGATCGCCAACGCCGTTCGCACGTCGAGTCAGACCGCGACCTACACGTTCGAGGTCGCCCGCGACGGCGGCTTCGCCAACATCGTCGCGCGGCAGGACGATGTGGCTGAAGGCGCGAACGGCACGACGTCGGCGCAGTTCAGCAATCTGCCGCCCGACGCGACTGTACTTCTGGCACGCGCGCGCCAAGATCGACGGCACCGACGGCGTGTTCTCGCCGCCCGGCACGTTCCGCGTGAACACGCCCGTCGTGTTCGACAAGCCGCAGGCGCTGACCCCCGGCGCGGAGCAGGACGCGTTCGGACCGCGGCCGTCGTTCACGGTCAGCAACCCGCCGCGCAGCGGACCCGTGACGGCCGTCGTCTACGAGTTCCAGATCGCGTCGAACTCGACGTTCTCGCCGGTCCTGACACAGGGGACGGTTCCCGGAGGGTGGGAGCGGCCAGACCTCGTTCCAGCCGTCGATCGATTTGCCCGAAGGATCGCTCGTACTGGCACGCGCGCCCGACCGATCCGGCCAGCAGCTCACAGGGTCCCTACACCGACACGGTGCATTTCAACCGGAAGCAAGGAGTCGACCTCGCACACGTCGTCTACCTGAAGGGCCCGAACGTCGCGAACTGGCCGCAGACCTCGACGATCACCAACGCGTATCACTGCGGCGGTCACCTCTGCATTATCCACACGAAGCTCGGACAGTGGCCGGCCACAACGTTCTTCGAGACTCCGGGCGCGCTCGAAGGCAATCAGTGGGTCCTCGCCAACATCGGCGGCACGTGGTACGCCGGCGCCGCCGACTGGTATCGGCCGGGTCAGGGATGCAAGGGCGTCAACAACAACATCGGCCGTCGATTCGTTCGACAAGCAGCCGCTTCATGGATGGCATCCGCAGCCGGGCGAGACGATCGGCGTGATGTCGACCACACCCGCGAGACTGTACCCGGCGATGAAGACGATCGACCAGCGGACCAACGTCGTCTTCATTAAGTGGTAGTCGCGCGACGACTGAAGTCGCGTTTTCAGGCGGCCCGTCATCGGCTGAGCTCGCCGATAACGGGCCGTTCGTGTGTCTGCACGCGAAAAAGCCGTGCTACACTGATCGAGCTTCCCCTGCAACTGAGCGACTCCTGTTCCCGGTGCGGTCACCGGCCGATAGTTCTGAGAAACATGTCGACCGTGTGCGACCTGACCCCAGGTATCCCAAGAGTGCTCTATGCGTAAGTCCCTGATGACCGTCATCGGCCTGGCGGCGGTGTGTTCCCTGACCGCCTGCGAAGCCTCCAAGAGCTCCAATCCGCTCAGCCCATCCGTTGCTGGACCGATTCCCGGCGTGAACATCACCGCGCCGCAGGCCCTTTCCCCGTCGCAGGGAGCACGGATTGCGACTGGGCAACAGCCCGTGACGTTGACCGTTCGCAACGCGCAGTCGAACGGCCAGCGGCCGTTGTCGTACGTGTTCGAGGTGGCGACCGACACCGCCTTCGCGCAGAAGGTGTACAGCCATGCCGGCGTGACCCCTGGCGACGGGCAGACGAGCCATCGCGTCTCCGACGCGCTGTCGGCGGACCACACGTACTACTGGCGCGCGCGGGCCGTTGACGGCGCGAACTCGGGAGACTTCATGCCGCCGGCATCGTTTGCGATCTTCACGCCGGTGGTGTTCGGGGCGCCAGGGCTGGCGCAGCCGGCCAATGGCGCTCGCGTGTCGTCGTTGCGTCCGCTGTTCGTGCTGACGAACGCCAGCCGTACCGGGCCGGCAGGCGCCATCGTCTACGTGATTGATCTCGCACTCGATCAGGCGTTCACCCAGCGGATTGCCATCGTCACTGGAGGCGAGCAGACGGGTCAGACTCAGCTGACGCCAGGTCAGGATCTTCCCGCGAGTCAGGCAGATCTTCTGGCGCGCGCGCGCGACCGACAGCGCGAACGAAGGTCCGTGGTCGCCCACGCAGATGTTCACCACGCCCGGCGGCGGCTCGCCGTCTCCTGGCCCGAGCCCCGGCCCGACGCCCGGGCCCGCGCCGTCGGCGAACGACGCCATCGATGTACGCGGCGTCTCGATCGTCAAGGGCGCGGATATCAGGGGCTGGGCCGTCACCTCCACGCTGACCCGTGTGACGGTCGGCAACGGTCAGCTCTGCACCGATCACACGAAAGCGGGGCGCTGGCCACAGGTCCCGTTTTTCAGCGATCCGGCGACGGTTGAAGGGAATCAGTGGATCTTCGCCAACATCGGCGGCCGCTGGTACGGCGGCGCGGCTGAATGGCTGCGGCCGGGGCAGACCTGCAAGAATATCGATTCCAACTTTGCTCGTGATTCGTTTGCCGGGACGGTGATGGCGAGCTGGTATCCGCGCAGCGGCGAGTCGGTGGGTTTCGCGGTCAGCACGCCGGCGCGTGCAGGCCAGTGGGGGCCGCCGGAACGCTCGAACATCGTCGTCATCCCGTGGCCTTAGGCGGTTCGCTGTCGGGCTTACGGCCGAGGTTCTGAGGCTGAGGGCTTGGGGTCGCGGCCCTAAGCCCACTGACCTGCCTTGCTGAGTTCGCCGGCTCTTCGATATCATATTCAGTCGGTTCATCCCTTTGATGTCGTCTCAATCGGCCGCCAGCCTGCTGGCTGGCGTACGCGCGCGCACTGTGCTGGTCCTGGTTGGCTTTTGCGCCGCCGTTGCTGCGTGCGGTAGTCATTCGCCGACGGGGCCGGCGAGCGGGCCCGCGATCATGTGTCCCGCCGCCGTGGCCGCCGAATCGCCTGACGGCGCGCCGGTTGCCGTCCAGTTTCCACCGCCGTCCGCGTCGGGCGGCTCGCCGCCGCTCACGACGACCTGTTCTCCGGCAGCGGGCTCCTCGTTTTCGACCGGCGAAACGACCGTCACCTGCACCGCGCAGGACTCCGCCGGTCACACCGCCACGTGCACGGTGCCGGTGACCGTCACGCGCACGCCGAGCCTCCCGGCGACGCGCTTCCTCGCGTTCGGAGACAGCATCACCGCCGGCGAGATTTCATTCAACGCGACCATGCTGCTGGTCGATCCGAGCCGGTCGTACCCGACCAACCTGGCGGGGCTCCTGCGGGCGCGCTATACGACCCAGGACATCAACGTCGTCAACGACGGCGTGTCGGGCGAGACTGCCGTTCAGGGCAACAGCCGCATCTCGGGATCGATCATCCGAAACAACGCGCAGGTTCTCCTGCTGCTCGAGGGGGTCAACGACCTGCAGCAGCATGGCGAGGACGGCATCAACGAGGTCATCGAGGCGCTGAAGTTCGACATCCGCGACGGCGCCCGCCGCGGCTGCACGGTCTTCATCTCGACGCTGCTTCCGGAGAAGGACGGCTTCCGCGCCTCGGCGAAAGAACTGATCTCGCCGACGAACGACAAAATCCGCGATCTGGCCGCCCGCGAGGGCGTCGTCCTGGTGGACAGCTGGCACGTGTTTGCCGGGAAGGAAGCGACGCTGATCGGGCAGGACGGCCTGCACCCCACCGTCGAGGGCTATCAGGTCCTCGCACAGGCATTCTTCGACGCCATCCAGGGACATCTCGAACAGAAGCTTCGGCTCTCGCGACTGCGGCGTTGAGCGGCGCGCTTGCGAGCTCGGGACGCGGTCCTTCAGCGAGCACGGCCTCAGGCCTGCCCGAACCGATCGACGTCCCGTCGTCCGTCAATCAGCGGCCGCACGAGTCGCCAGTAGCCGCGCAGCCACGCGTCGTACGCGCCCTTGAACGCGCCGGCCCCGCCTACATCCGCGCGGACGACGAGAGGGTCGGCGCTGAAGAGATGTCGATCCCCGACGCGGCGGAAGCGGCGCACGCGAGCGCGGTCCCGTGAGAGCGACGGCAGCAGTCGTCGCAACCCACGGCAGCCGCGCAACCACGCAGCCGCCATGGCCTTTCACGATGAGCACGGCAAGCTGCAGCACCTCGTGCACGGCCAACGCGGGCGCGAGCAGAATGAGCGTGCGCAGCTCGTAGTTGCGCAGCAGGAAGTGCCATCGGTTCCGCACCTGATATTCGAAGAGCCACGTGGAGCGCGGTCGCGTGTCGTGCAGCACGCGCGCCGCGGGTGTCTCTCGCAGACGGTACCCCGCGATGCGGAGGCGATGCAGGAAATCGCCGTCCTCCTTGCCGAGAAAATACCGCTCGTCGAAGCCGCCCACCGCCTGCGCCTTCTCGACGTCGATGAGCAGCGCGGCGCCCGGGGCTGCCCCGATGTCGGAGTCGTCCATGCCACGTGCCGCCACGGATCGATCCATCCACGTGTTCACGGCTTCGCAGATGAAGTGCACGCCGCCGCCGCCGTATTGGATCACGTCGGGTTGGGACGCGTGCACGACAATCGGCGCGCAGACGGCGATGTCGTTGCGCATCGCGCGCCGCAGCGCGGCGGGCGCGTCGGGCGTCAACAGGACGTCGGCATCCATCAGCAGGACGTAGGGCGTTCCTGCCTGCCGCAGCGCTTCATTACGCGCCGGGTTGGGCCCGTCGTTGACGTCGAGTCGCCGCACCTGCGCGGGGCCGAGGCGCGACGACGCGATCTCACCGGTCCCGTCCGTGCTCGCCACGTCCACGATCAGCGTTCGCGACGCAGGACAGCCCGTTGCGGCAACCGCGTCGAGCACGCGCGCCAGCGACGCGCTGCTGTTGTGCGTGACGATCGCGGTGGTGATGTCGGCGGGGAAAGCTGCGCTGATCGACACCGGAGGTCATCAGCATAACACCGCGATCCCTCGCCGGCACGGGCGCGCGTGACGGCCCGAAAACGCGGGCGATGAGGATATAGTAGCGACGCGTGCTGGTCGCGCGCCGTTCACAGTGACTACGTCTTCGTCGTCGATGGTGGCCGCGTGCCTCCTCGCGGCCGCGCTTCTCGGCGCCGCGCAGGTCGACGTGCCGTCGGTCACGCTCGGGCTGAAGGGTGATGAAGCGACGTACGTGTCGATGGCGCTCAGCCTCACTGTCGACCACGATCTGAAGTTCACGCAGACCGATCTCAAACGATTCATCAGCCTCTACCGCACCGGACCGGAAGGGATCTTTCTCAAGCAGGGGCGCCGCCTCACCGTCACCTGGCACGATGGGTTTCCGCGTATCCGGGCGATTCCACGACCGCCGACCGAAGGCCTCGAATTCGGGAAGGCGCTCCTGCACCCGCTCATCGCCGCGCCGTTTGTTGCGATCTTCGGCCTGAACGGGTTCCTGATCCTCAACATACTGCTGCTGGCCGCCACGGCGTGGCTCGCGATTCAATACGCCACGGCGCAAGGCGGCCGGGGCGGAGCGATCTTCGCGCTCGCCTTCGTGTTCGCATCGATTACGCCCGTGTACGCCGCGTGGTTGACACCGGAGGTCCTCAATTTCTCGCTGGTCTTCGCCGCGTATTTTCTGTGGCTGTACAAGCACGCGCCGTTCGCAGAGGAGCGGACGCCGGCGTTCGCGCGCTGGCTCCTCTCGCCGCGGACGGACCTGATTGCGGCGCTGCTCCTCGGCGCAGCCACCTATTCCAAACCGCCGAACGCGCTCCTCGTCGCGCCGCTCGCGCTCGACGCGCTGCGACGGCGCCACCTCACGCGCGCGGTCGTCGTGTCGCTGGCGTTTATCGTGGGCAGCCTGGGGTTGTTCGGTCTGAACGCGCTCGTGTCGGGCGAGTGGAACTATCAGGGGGGCGTTCGCCGGACGTTCTACGGCACGTTTCCGTTCTCCGATCCGAACGCGGCGTTCACGAGCCTCGGCAACTCGATGGTCACCAACGACACCGACGCCGACAACGTGCTGGCGCCCTCGGTGATGTGGCCGATGCTGCGCCGCAACCTGGTGTATTTCGTGTTCGGGCGCGACGCGGGCCTGCTGCCGTACTTCTTCCCGGGCCTGATCGCCATCATTGCCTGGCTCGCGCATCCGGCCCGGCGCGATCCCATGCGCATCGTCAGCGCCGTGACCCTCGTGGCGTCTGTCCTCGTGCTGCTCGTGCTCGCGCCGTTCTCGTGGGGCGGCGGCGGTGGTCCCCCCGGCAACCGGTATTTTCTGTCTCTGTATCCCGTTCTGTTTTTTCTCGCGCCGCCGCTTGGCGCGCCTGCGGCCGTGTCGACGTTTCTGGGCGGCATGCTCTTCGTGGCGCCGTGGATCATGACGCCGTTCACGACGTCGAAGTTCACGTGGGCCGCCGTCGACACGCCCGCGCTCCGCTTGCTGCCGATTGAGTTGACGATGGTGGACGACCTGCCCGTGCGGCTGTCGGCGGAGCGTGCGCGGATTCCGTACGGGGAGCATCCGCAGGTGCTGCTGTACTTCATGGACAACCGGGCATGGCCGCCGGAAGGGCGTCGTGTGTGGGTCCGCGGCGACGGGACCGCGGAGATCATCGTCCGATGCGATCAGCCGCTGAAGGCGGTCCAGATTACCTGGAGCTCCCCGATCCCCAACCACGTGAGCGCCAGCATTGCGGGGCGGCACGTGGAACTGGATCTCACGCCGAGCCAGACGATCACGACACGCCTGCTGACCGGTCCGGGCGTGACGTATACGCACGGCTCCCGCGGCTACGTGCTGCGCCTGAGCGCGGAGCGCGGGTTCGTCCCGAAGCTGATCGACCCGGCCTCGAATGACATGCGGTTCCTCGGCGCGTCCGCGGAGTTGACGTTCGAGTAGGCAACTGAGGAACGAGGTGCTGACGTCGCTCAACCAGCGGCTACAGGCGGCTTACGCCCTGCGGCGTGCGAGCAACACGAGCCCGCCAGACAGCGAGAACAGCACGATCATCGCGGCGCCGACGAACGAGACGGCCAGCGCGGCGTCCAGCGGAAGTCCCAGCCTCGTGAAGTAGAACCCGAAAGTCGCCTCGCGGACACCGAACCCGTTCACCGACAGCGGGATCATCTGGACGATGAACGACACCGGGACGATGACGGCCAGTTCCGCAAACCCGACAGGGACGCTCATGCTGCGCGCGATCGCGACGTAGAAGAGGACGAGGAGTCCTTGCACCGCGATCGCCCCCGAGAAGCAGGTCGCGAGCGCCGCCGGAGTTTCCTTGAATCGCGTGAGCGCGTAGGTCAGCTTCTCGATTCGCGCGTCGACCCACTCCTGGTGAAAGACGCGAAGCGGCTGCAGCAGCTTCGTAACGGTTTCCGGCATGAGCAGCGCCGGCGTGGCGATGATGGTGCCGAGGCCGAAGCCGGCCCACAGGATGCGCGGTCCGACGGGTCCAACGGCCATCCGTTGCATCATCGAGGCCCCCGTCGCGGCCATCAAGGCCAGTCCGAGGACGCCCAGTCCTCGATCGATGAGCACCACGGTGGTCGCCAGGGTCTTGGAGCCGGCCGCCTTCGCGGTGTCCGCGATACGGATCACGTCGCCGCCGATGTTGCTCGGCAGGAAGTTGTTGAAGAAGGTCGCTACGAGAAACGACTTGGTCAGATACGCGAACGTCAGTCGGATGTGCTGCGCGCGAAGCAGGACGCCCCATCGGACGGCGCTGGTGAGCACCATCGCGAAGTAGAGCAAGAGCGCCGTCGCCAACCACCCGATCGACGCCTGGCGCGTGATGCTCCAGAGGCGCGAGACATCGACACGCGAAAAGAGCACGGCCAGCAGGCCGAGACTGACGATGGTTTTAAGAGCGGTGATGGCGAGCGCGCGGCCCCGGCTGGGCCGCTGAGGCATATCGGCTGACGTCATTCCAATCCGTACAAATTACCACGAATGCTACAATTATCCGTCCTTCATGCGCATCCTCATGATCGCGCCGGAGCCGTTCTTCGAGCCCCGGGGCACCCCTTTCAGCGAGTACCACCGGATTCGCGCGTTGCTCGAGCTGGGCCATACGGTCGATCTGGTGACGTACCCGTTCGGGCATGACGTGACGCTGCCCGGGCTTCGCGTCTTCCGGTGTCTCCGCCCGCCGTTCATCAGCGGAGTCGGCATAGGGCCTTCGTGGAAGAAGGTGCCGCTCGACACGGCGTTGTTTTTCACGGCCTGCCGCCGGGCGCTGAGCGACAAGTACGACGCGGTGCACTCGCACGAAGAGGGCAGCTGGTTCGGCGTGGTCCTGGCGGCACTCCTCGGGTTGCCGCATCTCTACGACATGCATTCGAGCCTGCCCCAGCAGCTCACGAATTTCGCGTACAGCGATTCGCGTCTGATGAAGACGGTCTTCGATCGGCCTCGAACGTTTCGTCGTGCGGCGATCGCGCGTGGTCATCGTCATCTGCCCGCAGCTCGAAGAGGTCGTGCGTGGAATCGACACGGGTGTGCCGTCCGTGCTCATTGAGAACGCGCCTGGCTCGGGTGACGCGCCGGTCGAGGGGTCTGGGCTGTCGGTGAGACGCGCGCTCGGGCTCGACGCGCGCACGCCCATGGTGCTCTACACGGGAACCTTCGAAGCGTATCAGGGGCTGGACCTCCTCTTCGACGCGATGAAGGAGGTCGTCTCGGCGCGCCCGGACGCGCGGCTCGTTCTTGCGGGCGGCCGTCCCGACCAGGTGACCGCGGCGGCGCGTCACGCGGCTGCCGCCGGCATTGGCGAGGTCACGATTTTCGCGGGGCAGCGTCCCGCGGAAGAGATCCCGGCGTTTCTCGACGCGGCCGACGTGCTCGTCTCGCCGCGCAGTCTGGGAACGAACACGCCCTTGAAGATCTACCAGTACCTTCGCTCGGGACGCGCGATCGTCGCGACCCGGTTGCTCACGCATACGCAGGTGCTGGACGACGACGTGGCGGTGCTGACCGAAGCGACGCCGGTCAGTTTCGCCGCCGGCATCCTCGCGGCGATCGAGGATCCGGATCGCGCCCGCGCGATCGGCGCGAGGGCCCGGCAGCTCGCCGAGACGAAGTACAGTTACGAAGCCTACCTGGCGCGCACGCGACAGGCCTGCGCGCACCTGTTCGGTGACCGTGCGCCAGAAATGGCCGGAGGCGTCGCGTGAGCGACGCCCGCCCGGGCTACGGCGCACAGACGCGTGGCGCCGACGCACAACCCTCCTCGGATCACTACAGTTACGCCGTCTACGCCGATCCCGCGATGGCGGAGCGCTTCGACGCGATGCGCTTCGGCGGGCCCATCGGCCGGCTGATCGCCGACGCGCAAGAGCAGCAGATCGCCGCGTTCCTCGCGCCGGTCGAAGGACGCCGTGTGCTCGACGTGGGGACTGGCACCGGCCGCGCGGCGATCGCGCTGGCGAAGCGCGGCGCGGTCGTCACCGGCGTCGACGCGTCGGCCGAGATGCTGCAGGTCGCGCAGCGCCGTGCTGAAGAAGTCCTCGGACGTCAACGTCCGGGTGACGCGGGCGTCGTCACGTTCGCCCGCGGCGACGCGCACCGCCTCGATTTTCCCGACCGCAGCTTCGACGCCGTCGTTTGTCTCCGCGTGCTGATGCACACGCCCGACTGGCGCGCGTCGTTAAGTGAATTGTGCCGCGTGGCGGACGGGCGCGTCGTGTTCGACTATCCGTCGCTGTACAGCGCCGCGGCCATCCAGGCGGCCACGCGCCGTGTCACGCACCTGATCAACGCCTCGGTCGAGGCGTATCACGTCTTTTCGCCGGCCGGAATCGCGCGTGTCCTTCGCGGCGAGGGATTCCGCGTCGTGGCCGAGCACCGCCAGTTCGTGCTGCCCATTGCCCTGCACAAGCGGATGAACTCCGAGACCTGGACGCGTCGCGTCGAAGGGGCGATGGCGCGCACCGGTCTGCTGCGGGTGTTCGGCTCTCCCGTGACGATCGTGGCCGAACGTTGCGTGTCCTAGTCACCGGCGCCACCGGCTATACGGGCGGTCACCTCGCGCGCGCGTTGAAGGCGCGCGGTGACGAGGTGTGGGCGATGGTGCGAACTCCGAGCGCAGACACGTCCCTGGCCGAGGCGGGGATCCACATCCGCGCCGGCGATCTCGCCAATCCCGCGTCGCTTCCCGCCGCCGTTGCCGGCATCGACGTCGTATACAACATCGCCGCCCTGTACCGGCAGGCCGGCCTTCCGGACGCCGTGTATCACCAGGTCAATGGCGTCGCGGTCGGACAGTTGATCGATGCCGCCGCAAGAGCCGGCGTGCGTCGCGTGGTGCACTGCAGCACCGTCGGGGTGCACGGCGACGTCGAGCATCCGCCCGCCAACGAAGACGCGCCGTTGCGCCCGGGTGACGTGTACCAGCTGGCGAAGCTCGAAGGGGAGCGTCACGCGCACGAGGCCGCTGCTCGTACCGGTGTCGAGGTCGTCATCGCGCGCCCGAGCGGCATCTATGGTCCTGGCGATCGACGGTTGTTGAAGCTGTTCCGAGGCGTCGCGCGACGACGGTTCGTGATTCTCGGCGACGGCAGGATCTTCTACCACCTGACGTACATCGACGACCTTGTCGACGGCTTCCGTCTGTGCGGCGAGGTTCCACGCGCCGCGGGGCGAACCTACATTCTCGCCGGCGCCGAGGTTCCGACCCTGAACGAGCTGACCGCGATGATCGCGCGTGACGCCGGCGTTCGGCCCCCGTCGTGGCACCTGCCGGTCTGGCCTTTCTGGCTCGCGGGCGCCGCATGCGAGGCGCTGTGCGCGCCGTTCGGCATCGAGCCGCCCATCTACCGTCGCCGCGTGGATTTCTTCACGAAGAGCCGGGCGTTCGACATCACGCGCGCGCGCGAGGAGCTCGGCTATGCGCCTCGGACGACGCTGCAGGACGGCATCCGCAGGACCCTGACCTGGTATCGTCAGCAGGGCTGGATTTGAGCGTGCGGCCAGGCGACGTCACTTGCTCGCACGCTTGAACACGAGCGGGAACTTCTGGCCGTTCTGGGACCATGTGCCCTCGATCTGCCCGTTTGTCGCCAACCCCTTCGTAGTTCGCACCGATAGCGCTGACGAGGAGAGTGATCTTCGTCCCTGTCTGCACCACCTGAGCGACAGGGATCTTCGCACCATTCTGATCCAGACTGGTCAGCGTCGCGCGGCCGCTGCCCGCCTCGGTGGGAGGTCGAGCACGAGGCGCAGCGTGTTGCCCTGCACGTTCAGCGCCCCTTGCCACGAGCCTTCGAGCTCCTTGCTGATGGGCGAGCTCTTTGGTGGCGCCTCGATCTTCGGCTCGCCTTTCCAGGCCAGCGTAAACGGCATCGTGGCGCCTCCCTGGGTGAAGTCTCCGGCGATCGTTCGTGGGTCGTGCGCTATCGTCCCCTTGAACGTCGGATCGCCGGGTATGCCCTTCATCCCGAAGGTGGCGGTGTTGCCCTCGACGTTCATCGGCGACAGCGCGAACCCCTTCACGCCCTGGCTGGGGATGCTGATTGCCCCAATCCAGGTCCCGTTTTCCTGACGTGCGACATCGACGATGACGGCAAGTTCCTGGTCCGGGGTCTTGATGGTCCCTTCCCAGTGCCCATTGGCATCTGCCGGCGCCTGCGCTGACGTCCCGATTGCGGTCATCGTCAGCGACACGCCAAACACGAGTGCAATCGATGTAAGTCTCTTCATGGCATCCCTCGTTTAGAAATCGCGTCGCTCGACGATTCGAATCGACAGCGCGATGAGCGTGCAGCCGACGATGGCGCTCGTGGCCAGCCCGGTCCAGGGCACGTGGTGATTGAAGAAGTAGTCGGCGCCGTTCATCACCCGGAAGATGCTGTACGGCGTGAATCCCTTCGCGAGAAATGTGAACATCCCGACCAGGAAGATCAGGCCACCCATCGCCACATACGCGGCGGCATCCCTGGTCATCACGCGGAGGAACATCGTCAGGCCGAAGAGCCCGAGGCTGCCGACGATCAGGATCGCCGAATGGACCAGCACGTCGGCGACCGGATAGCGCTGCCCCTGAAGCGGCGCCATCGCGCAGACGAGCAACGACGGGACAACCGCGAGCGCCACCATTTGTGCCGCGCTGACGGTCAGGCGTGAGATCGCCACCCGCCGGCGCGTGGCGGGCAGCGACAGCAAGTATTCGCGGCCACCCGCCTCCTCGAATCCCGTTCCGGCAAGTCGCAGAGCGAACACGGGCCAGATGAGCAGCATCGTCGTGCTGAACCACCGCACCCAGATGTAGCCGCGGAATTCACCGGTGCGGAGGCGCGTCATCTCGGCGGCGGTGACGCCCAGCGCGCCATTCGGGTACGACGTTGCGGGATCCATCGGGTACGACATGTAGAGCGCCAGGACCTGCGCTGACAGCGCCATCAGCCCGAGACAGAACCAGAACCTGGTGTCGAGCCACCATTTACGCCGAAGCATGACTGACCTCCGGATGATGGATGTTGGCCGCGTCGAGAAAGATGTCTTTCAACGTGACGGGCGTGACGACGATTTCGCTCGGGTGCTCTTCCCGAACGCGGGCGACGACCGTCTCGACGTGTCCGCTGACGAGAAGGGACAACATCCGCCCCTCGGTGCGCGATTGTCGTACGCCTTCGACGCGAGCCAGGAGCGGCGGGCGGCGTCCCGTCGAACGTGGCCAGGATGCGACGATAGCCCGCCTTCAGTTCGTCGAGGGACTCCTCGAAGATGAGTCGTCCGGCGTCGATGATGCCGACGCGATCGGCAATCTGCTCGACCTCGGTCAGGCGATGCGACGAGAAGAAGATGGTCGGCGCCGGCGTTTCGCCAGCGGCCCGCATGAGCGCCTGGAGCACGCGCTCGTTGACGACGGGATCGAGCCCCTCGGTCGGCTCGTCGAGCAGAAGAAGGTCGGCGCCACGGGCGAGCGCAAGGACAATCGCAAAGGCGGTGCGCGTGCCCTTCGACAAGCGCGCGATGTGCTGGCGTTGGGGAATCTCGAACGCATCAAGGGACCGGCGCTCGACCTCGGTGCGCCAGTGCGGGAAGAACGGCCGCGAGATCCCCAAGACCTGATCGACGGTCATTCCGGGCCAGGCGCTGCGGTCCTCGCCGACATGGGCGGTGCGCCGCCGAATCTCGACCGAGGCACGTTCGTCGCCGAGCGGGAAGCCCAGAACCCGGCCTTCGCCGCCAGACGGGCGCACCATGCCCATCAGCGTCTTGATCGCGGTGGTCTTGCCGGCGCCGTTGCGGCCAAGGAAGCCGTAGACCGAGCCACGCGGCACGTGAAGGTCGAGACCGGTCAGCGCCTGCGCCGACTTGTATCGCTTCGTGAGCCCGCGAGTGTCAATCACAAGATCGGGAATGCTCATGATTTCCTCGTGCGCGGCCGGTCTCCCAGCCGCAATAACTCGGCCTCGAACAGCCGGCGGATCTCGTCCGGTGTGAGCCCCGCGGCGGTCAGGCGCTCCAGCGCGGCCTGCAGCACCGGTTGCGCCGTTCGTACCCGCCCGACCCGTCCTGCCCGGCCGTTCTCGCTGACGAACGCACCGGATCCATGTCGCAGCTCGATGATTCCGTCGTGCTCGAGCTCGCGGTACGCCTTCGCCACGGTATTCGGATTGATCACCAGCTCTTCGGCGGCTTGACGGATCGGGGGCAGCTGATCGCCCGGGACCAGGGCGCCCACGTCGATCGCGTGTTTCACCTGCTCGATCAGCTGCAGGTAGACGGGAACGGCGGATCCTGGATTCGACCGGAACAGCATAAGTGTGTCAGTGAACTAGCACAGTAACACTGTTCGAGAGATGCTGTCAACGGCCCCTACCGACAGAGATAAACGCCCTCGACGAGCGCGCGGCCGCCGGCGCATGGCTTGCGCGAAATGGTCACGGCCTCGTTGGCGTGTGCGGCGACGATCGAGTCGTAGGTGACGGATGCGAAGGAAATCTGACGACCGGAGAATGATGCGTTCCCTTGTCAGGAACGTGATGTAGTAGGCGATCCAGTAGTCGGCGGTTCCGTATTTCACGCCGCGCGCCTCGAGCGACATCATCACGATGTGCTTGTCGGGAACCGGCGGCTTCCTCAGGTACTCGGCCCAGAGACGCGCGTGAGCGGCGAAGGCCAGGAGCGTCCAGCACGTGACCGCGGCAATCCAGAGGCGGACCATCCATCGCCGTCGCGCCACCGACAGGAACCACGCGCCGAGCGCGACGACCGCCAGCAGCGAGAGCAGCTCGTAGCGCATCGTGTAGAAGCTCAGTTCGCCGCAACGCGCGATCACGTATCCAGCGGCCGAACAGAGACCCACCAGCGTCAGGAATCCGCAGATCGACCTGGCCACCGCGCCTGTTCGACGCGCGATCGGCGGTCAGATCCCCGTCAGCGCCAGCAGCACGGCCGCAGCCGGCAGAACGGACGCCCACGCATATCCCTGATCGACTCCGGCTCTCGATTGAAAACGCCGACAACCGGTAGTGCGCCGTCCCGAGCAGCTGGGGCCAGTGCAACGTCAGCAGTCGTTCGATTCCGATCGGGATCGTGCTCGGCTCGATGCACGTGCGCACCATCACTTCCGAGAGATTGTTCCGCGTGACGACCGCGTCGGCGAACACCGTCCCCGGACCTGCGGGCGACGAGACCAGGTCCAGCCCTTCGACCAGCGCCCACATGCCGCCCGCACCGGCCAGGATGCGCACCGTGTCCTCGAGGCCGTCACGGGTGAACAGGCGTCGGTCACCGATCGACATACCGAGCAGCGCCATGAGTCCGTAGACGATGAAGGGACGCTGCATGAAGCCGAAGCCGAGGATCGCGCCGCACAGCCACGGACGCCGTCGTGTGATCCAGAGCAGCAGGACGTAGAGGAACGGTTCAAGATTGCCACCGCTTGCCTCGAGGAGCTGTGCAGCCGTTCCCGGTGCCGGCAGAATGAACGGCGCCGCGGCAAGAGCGGCGAGCGACGGCCGAAGCCCGGTCTCGCCCGTGAGCAACCGCACGAGCAGCACAGCGACCGCGATGTTGATGCAGAGGAGGGGCAGCTTGAGCGACGTGACGGACGCACCGAACAACAGGAACAACGGCGCCGCCATCCATGCCTGGACGCCCAGGATGTAGCTCTGGCCGTACATGAAGACCGGGAACGCGCGGCCCTCGGACAGATGCTTGGCCATCAGGCCCATGACGGCCTGATCCGAATCGAAGTCGGCCTCCTCCCAGAACACGAGGACGCCCGAGCGCCAGATGACCACCGCGACGACGACGGCGAGGACGATCCACCGCTCGCGCCGCCGCGCGGCGTCGGCGCTGCTCCGTTCGGGCATCCGCGGCTATCATATAGCCGCCCAGATGGCTGAGATTCCCCGCGCACAGGATCAGCTCTTTTCGACCGGACAGTCAGCGCGCGAGAAGTACTCGGCGCTCGTGGTCGGCCTTCCGGGCTGGGGCGCGCTCCTGAAATACGAGCTCGTGCAGCTCCTGTCGCAGCACGTGCCGGGCGCGCTCGGCCTCGCGCTTCGGCAGGCGTTCTTTCCAATCCTGCTCGGCGCCTGTGGACGTAACGTGGTCTTCGGACAGAACGTCGTGCTCCGGCACCCGCACAAGATCCGCATCGGCGACAACGTCGTCGTGGACGACAACTGCTTGATCGATGCGAAGGGAGACGCCAACGCCGGCATCATGATTGGCAGCGGCGTCTTCGTCGGCCGCAACACGATCCTGTCGTGCAAGAATGGCGACATCATCGTCGGCGACGGCGCGAACATCGGCTTCAACTGCGAAGTGTTTTCCGCCAGCCGCGTGTCGATTGGGCGCGATACCCTGCTTGCCGCCTACTGCGTACCTGATCGGCGGCGATCACGATCCGGCCGACGCCGCGCTGCCGGTTGCGTTGCAGGGTCGCCAGTCAGCCGGAATTACGGTCGGAGACGGATGCTGGATCGGCGCCGGAGCCAAGGTCCTGGACGGCGTCGAGATCGGTGACGGCGCGATCGTCGGGGCAGGCGCTGTCGTCCGGTCGGCTGTCGCTGCCGCGGAGATCGTCGCGGGCGTACCCGCTCGCACCATCGGCAGTCGTTGAGCGCCCTGGCGCAGTTTGACGTACCGGCGGGCGGCCGCGAATCGAAGTCGTGAGAAGCAATGCGCGTCGCGTTCGGGGCATCGCTCGTCGCGGCGGTCGCGGCCTGGCTGACGTTCGCCCCGGTCGTCCTGACCGGCCAGGGAGCGCACCGGATCGCCGTTCTCTCTTCCCGGCCATGGCCGATCGCTGCGGCTGCCGCGATCGGCCTCGGTGTGTGGCTGGCCGCGCGGCGCGGCGCTTCGCTGGCGCCTCTGCTTCTTCTCGGCTTCGTGCTCCTTCCCTGGATGCCGCTGCCGCTGCCTCCCGTGCTGCTGTTGTGGTCGGGTCGAGCCGCCTTGTTCGTGTGGGTCGGCGTCGCGGCGGGCTTCATCGCGCAGCACCAGGCCTTCCGGATCGATCCCGCACCCGGTGGTGGCCGCAGGGACGATGGCATTCGTCGTGTACGGCGTTGCGGCCCGGCAGGCGTCGCCCATCGCGGCCCGCCGGCGACGAGCCGGACTATCTGGTCATCACGCAGAGCCTTCTGTACGACCGGGACCTGCGCATCGAGAACAACCATCGCCGGGGCGACTATCACGCCTACTTTGCCGGCGAGCGGCGCCCGAGCTTTCTGCGGCGCGGACTCGACGGCGAGATCTATTCGATTCACGCCCCGGGGATTCCCGTGCTCGTGCTGCCGGCTTTCGCAATCGGCGGATATCCGGCAGTCGTCGTCTTCCTCGTGCTGGTGTCGGCGCTCGGCAGCGCTCTCGCGTGGCACGTCGCGGCTCGCATCACCGGCAACGTAGGAGCGGCCTGGTTCGCGTGGGCTGCCGTCAGCTTCAACGTGACGGCGGCGTTTCTCAGCTTCTCAATCTATCCGGACGGCGTCGGTGGTGTGCTGGTCCTCACAGGCATCTGGGCGCTCGTGCGCGCGGGAACGTCGGTCGAATCCGCCAGGCATGACAGCGTCGGGTGGTTTCTCCATGGCGCGGCCCTCGCGATTCTTCCGTGGCTCCATTCCCGGTTTGCGATTCTTGCCGCTGCGCTCGACATCCTGATCGTCGTGCGGCTGATCGCACGCGGTGGAGTCCGGACGGCGAGCTTGCGGCATTTCTCGCGGCGCCGTTGGCAAGCCTCGCGGCCTGGCTGGAATTCTTCATCGCGATCTACGGCACACCCAATCCGGCGGCCCCGTATTTCGGCGATCCCGGGAACCACGCGGCCTACATCGCCGACGGCCTGGCTGGATTGCTCTTCGATCAGCGGTTTGGCGTTCTGTCGCACGCGCCCGTGCTCGCCCTGGCTGTGGCCGGCCTTGTCCTGATGATCGCGCGGCCCGGCCCCATGCGGGTGCTCGCGGTCGATCTCCTCGCCGTCATCGCTCCATACCTGGCTGCGGTGACCTCGTATCGGATGTGGTGGGGTGGCTGGAGCGTGCCCGGCCGGTTCTTCATGCCGGTCCTTCCGATGCTCGTCCTGCCCATCGCGGTCGCGTACGATGCCATCAGGCGGCGCGGCACGCGCGCGACGGCGTTTGCGGCGCTGGGCGCGACGCTGCTGGTCGCCGCGATTCTGGTGACGGTGGAGGGCGGCGAGTTGGCGTACAACGTCCGCACGTCACCGGCGCATTTGACTGAATGGCTGGCCAGCAATGTCGATCTGGTGCATGCGCTGCCGCTGTGGAGCTCGAGACCGGGACCTCTCTTCGTCAGCGCCGCCATCTGGACCGGCGTGCTGCTCGCGACCTGGCTTGGCATTCGTGCCGCCGACCGATCGCGCGTGCTCGCCGGACGCGGACCCCTCGTAGCCGTCACCGTTGCGGCCTACGGGTGCGCCGCCATGCTGAGCGCGTCGCTTCACTGGATCCTCTCCGGGCGATCGGCAGGGGATCCGGCCGCCGCGCAGGTCGCGCTGCTCCGAACCATCGCGCACACTCCGCACATCATGCCCGTCTCCGTTGACGGGATGCACCTGCTGCAGGTCGACCGGATTCCGGCGATGCTGCGCATTCATCTCGGGATTCAGCGCGACGAGGACATCCGCGGCTGGTCCGCGCTGGCGACACTGCCGTTCGTTCCGGCCGGCGTCTATGACGTGCGGCCGGACATCCGCGAGCCGCGAGGCGAGGTGGCGGTCGCCGTCAGCGACACCAACCTGGCCGTGGCGCGCACGGCGCTCTTCGGCGCTGTTCGTCAGATGCGTCGTACGATTCCCCGTCGACGTCGTCAGTCTGGTGGTGCGGGGCAACGAGGAGGCCGTGAGCGGCCTGCGCGGCGTGATCGTGCAACCGATGCAGATCTTGTGTCGTCAGTGTCGCGTCGATGCCGGCGTCGCCCGGCGGGCCGTAGGCGTATCCGGACTCAACGGTGTTCTTCCTCGACGACGCGGCAACCCCCGATCTCAACGTCGTTCTGGATCGGCTGCGGTCATTTCTCGCGGGTCGTCGTTCAACCGTCGGGAGTCGCGAGCGTGGTCACGCTTCGCATCCGGAACGGCCCGATCGGGAGCGACCTCACGTTCCAATCGCCCGCGTTCAGCCGCCTCGTCGCGCTGGGACCGTCGGAGGAGCGGACGATCGACGTGCCCGTCGATCCGCGTGCGGCTGCTGTGGTCGTGCAACTCACGTCATCAGGGAACTGCGGGCTGCCGGCTACCGGCGGAAGGAGGCGATCGTCGGCCTGGCGTTCACGTCACGGTGGAGTAGACGCACGCCACAGCATTCCGCCCACGCCGTGGAGAAGTAACACCAGGCTGATCGCTTCGCCGAGCACCGTCGCCGCCGCCGATCCGTCGCGACCGTAAACCGGGATGAGCACGACATTGGCCGCGACGTTCACCACGCATCCAATGACGGTCGTCCTCAGCATGATCCGTTCAGCCGACATGGACATGGCCACGGCCTGCAGGATCCAGATCGGATAGACGACGAGCAGGCCGCTCGCGAGGATCGAGAGCGATCGGCTGGCCGGCTCGAAATCGGCCCCGAACAGCAGCGACAGGAGATACCCGCCGACCATCCACGTGCCGCCCGCGACGACGGCCGCAAGAGCGACGCTCGACACGAGCCCGAGACGCGCAAGCGCGCGGTGCCGTCCGCGATCCGTCACGTATTCCCTCGACAGCCGCGGCGTCAGCACAGCGGACAAGAATGGCCGGCACGTAGGTCAGCCCCTCGTAGACACGATAGGCGGCGTTGTACAGGCCCGTGTCGGCGTCGGTAGACAGGATGCCGAGCATCACCGTGTCGATGTACGAATACAGGTTGAGGACGACGAGGAACGTACCGAGCGCGATCGCGCTCCGCCGGAGATCGGTCCACATCGCGCGGTCAAACGCCGGGGACAGCGGCGAGAAGCGACGACCCGCGATGACCAGCGACCCTGCGAGCGCAAGCGCCCGTGCCGCCACGAATCCCCAGCAGAGCGCCACGATGCCGCCACCGGAGAGCAGGATTGCCGCGCTGACGGCCAGCAGCAGCACGCGGTCCAGCAGGACGACGGCCGCGTCCCAGGCGAACTCCTCGAGTCCCTGCAGGACCCCGCGGATCGTGAGCAGGTAGCTCCGCATCACCGCGGAGATCGCCAGGAGAAAACACGCCCACTGCGTCTCAGCGTCCGGCCTCAGCCAGCGAGCGAGAAGCGCGATCGCCGCGACCATCAGGACGCCAGGCAGCGCTTTCAGCGCGATGCTGTTGCGGAAGACGTCGGCGGCCTTGCGCGCATCACGAGCGACAGCGCGGATGCCGACCTGATGAAGGCCGAAGTCCATCAGTGCTTCGCCGATGGTCGCAAGGGCGAGCGCAAACGAAAACCGCCCATATGCATCGTCGCCGAGGATCCGTCCCGTGAGCACGAGGACGCCGAGGAGCAGCACGGCGCTGCCGGCGGAGACGGTGGCGTACAGGAAATTGCGGCCCAAACCGGAGAGAGGTGTGTCGGTCTGGTCCGTCATGCCGATGCGAAAGGATACCATCGCGACCGATCGCGCCTCGTGCCGCACGGGCACGAGATGGGCGGGGTCCGCGTGCTAATCTGAACGCCGGATGTCTCTCGCGAAGCTGGGCGTGCCGTTGTCCGAGCGCGGCGGTCCCGTGCGCGGCGCGTTCGATCTCCTCTCCGGACACTACCCGGCATTCGTCTTCGGCGGCGGCATTGGCACGCTGCTGCCGGTCTTTCATTTTCATGAAGCCACACCCGACGTGCTCGATCCGGCGTTTGCGTATCTCGCCGAGAACGGCTATCGAACCGTCGGGACCGGCGAACTGACCGCACTCGTCCGGCACGGCCGGCATCCGGGACCGCGAAGCGTGATGCTGGCGTTCGACGACGCGCTCGCGAGCCTGTGGATGGTGGCGGCACCGTTGCTGAGGAAGCATCGCTTGAAGGCCGTCACATACGCCATTCCGCGGCGCACGCGCAGTGCGCCCGTCGTCAGACCGACCATCGACGACGGCGTCGGCGACGTGACGTCCGTGGACGCAGGCGAGGATCGGTTCGCCACCTGGCCAGAACTGCGGGCGTTGTCGGAGGCCGGCGTCGTGGAGGTGCAATCGCACACCCACACGCATTCGGTGATCTTTACCGGCGATCGAGCGATCGACTTCGTTCAGCCGTCGTATGAAGGCCTCTCGTTGTTTCATCGGCCGAGGCTCGGGTCCGTAGAGGAACCGGAGTATCTCGCGGCCAGCGCGCTGGGGTATCCGCTCTTCCCGAGACGATCGAGAATGTCCGATGGCCGCCGGTTCTTTCCGGACCCTGCCGGCTGCCGGGCGTTGACCGATCACGTGAAAGAGAATGGCGGCGCTGCGTTTTTCGACCGGCCGGACTGGCAGGCGGATCTCCGCGCCCGCGCGGGATTGATCGGGGGCCGCTTCGAATCCGATGACGAACGGGAGCGCGAGCTCGAGCAGGAACTGGCGCTGAGCCGCGATCTGCTGTCGGACAAGATCGGGACGCCCGTGAAGCACGCCTGCCTGCCGTGGGGCGTCTCTGGCACCGCCACCACTCGAGCATTGCAGCGCTTGGGATACCAGACGGCGTTCGCGAACCGCTGGCGCGGTCGGCTGGCCGTGGCGGCGGGAGACCAGCCGTACTTTCTGAAACGGCTACACCATCGCTACGTCTATGCGCTGCCGGGGCGCACGCGACGTACGTGGCAGCTCAGAGGGGGGTAAAAAACCGCCGGTGCCAGAGGTTCAGCATCAAGAGCGCCCAGAGCCGTGTCCCGTGGTCGCGTCCGCGCTGATGCTCCTCGAACAAGCGGGCGACCTGTGTCCGATCCATCAACTGCAATACCAATCCCTGCTCATCGAGGATGGTGGTACGCGCGAGGTCCTTCAGCGCTCCGCGCATCCAGGAGCCCACGGGCACGCCAAAGCCGTGCTTCCGCCGATAGACAAGGTCCTGCGGAAGGTATCGTTCGGCCAGGCGCTTGAACAGCTTCTTGCCGTGACGGCTGTCCGTCTTGAGGCGCCAGGGAATCTGCGCCGTCAGGCTGGCGAACTCATGGTCGAGCATCGGCGCGCGCACCTCGAGCGCCGATCGCATGCTGGCCAGGTCCACCTTCACGTTCAAGTCGTCTGGCACGTAGCTGTTGAAGTCGAGGTAGAGGACCCGATCGATGTCGTCGATCTGGCGTCCTTCGAGCAACCCCAGGAACGGATTCGGCGGACGACCAGCCAGCCGCTCGCGCGTCTCCGGCGTGTAGAACCGCGCTTTGTCCCAGGTATCGAAGAAGCTCGTGTAGTTGAAGTGCCGCGTCGCGATCGGATCGTTCAGCGTGCGGAGGACGATCGCGAGGCGATGCAACTGCTGGCTGCCGAGGGCGCCGTCGAGGGCCGGCGCCAACGTGCGCATCGGCTGCAGCAGCGGCCTCCAGCGATCGACCAGGACGTGCATCCGATGTTTGTCGTAACCGCCGAAATTTTCGTCGCCGGCGTCGCCGCTCAGCGCGACCGTGACATGCTCGCGGGTGAGCCGCGCGAGCAGGAACGTCGCCAGTTGCGAGTTGTCGGCGTAGGGCTCCTGGTACTGATAGACGAGCCGGTCGATGTTTGCGAGCAGGTCCGGCTCGCTGACGCGGAACTCGGTGTGCGTCGTGCCGTACTGGGCGGCGACCCGCCGCGCGTAGGGTGACTCGTCGTAGGCGCTCTCGGCAAACGAGACCGAGAATGATCGGATGTCTTTCGTGAACCGATGCATGGCCGCGACGACCATGCTGCTGTCGAGGCCGCCAGACAGAAACACGCCGAGCGGCACGTCAGCGATCAACCGCCGCTCCACGGCGCGATGCAAGGCCTCGTCGATCCGATCGAGCCAGGTCTGCTCGGGCAGCTCGAGCTTCGTCGAATAGTCGAGGTCGAAGTACCGCGTGATCTGCATCGACCGGCTGGCGATGTCGAGCACGAAGTAGTGGGCGTGTGGAAGCTTGCGGATCTTCTGGAAGCCAGTACGCGGCTGGGGCACGTACTGCAACGTCAGGAAGTCGTCGATGGCATCCAGATCCAGCTCGCGTTCCACGCCGGCTGCGAACACAGCCTTCAGCTCCGAGCTGAAGACCATCCGCTCGTCGTCGAGGTAGTACTTGAACGGCTTTTCGCCGAATCGATCGCGTGCGCCGAACAGGATGTTGCGCTCGAGGTCGTAGATCACGAACGCGAACATCCCGTTGAACCGCGTGACACACTCGACGCCGAACTCGAGGTAGGACGCGAGCATGACCTCCGTGTCGCTGCGTGACCGGAACGCGTAGCCTTTGCCTTCGAGCTCGTCCCTCAGCTCAGCGAAGTTGTAGACCTCGCCGTTGTAGATCATCACAGCCGTGCGGCCGCCGTGGGTGTAGCACATCGGCTGATGGCCATTGCTCGAGAGGTCGATGACTGCCAGCCGCAGGTGTCCGAGACCGACGTGTCCGTGCAGGAAGACGCCATGATCGTCGGGACCGCGGTGACACACGGCGGTGTTCATCGCCTGGAGCATGTCCCCGGCGACCGGCAGGCCATCGAATCGGATGATCCCGTTGATGCCGCACATGGTGATCAGTCCGGCTCCCGCGCCGCGTACACCTGCTTGAAGAGCGTCGCAAAACCGTTGAAGACGACCTCACGGCTGAAGCGTTCGACGACGGCGGTCCTTGCGGCTTCGCCCAGCCGCGCTCGAAGCGTGGGATCGTCGATGACGCGGCGGAGGTGGGCGGCCAGATCGTCCGGCGACCGGGGATCGCACAAGAGTCCGCTCCGATCGTGCGTCAGGCAGTCCAGCATGCCGCTGACGCGCGAGGCCACGATGGGCAGCCCCGTCGCCATCGCCTCGATCACGGCGTTGCTGAAGGCTTCGTAATGCGACGGTTGAACCGCGACGTCCGCCGCGCGCAGCAGCGGCGCGACGTCCTGCGCCGGCCCGTGGAAGATGACGTTCGTCATGCCGTGATCCGCGGCGTATCGACGCGCCGCCGGACCGGCGTCGAGTGGGTTGTCAGGCATGTCCGGGCCGACCAGAACGAGGACGGCCCGACGATCGATTGTCTCCCACGCGTGGAGCAGATCCATGACCCCTTTTTCGATACTCAGCCGGCCAACATACATGCACAGGAGCGCATCCTCTGGCCAGCCCGCCTGCCGTCGGATGCGCGGCCGCTCGCCAGGCTCCGCCGGCCGGAACCGCTCGACGTCAACAGCATTCGGCAGGTAGTGCACGCGCGCGCGGCAGACGCCGAGCGCGAGCGCTTCCTGCTCGATCTGTCGCGAGTTGCAGGCGAACGCGTCCGCCGTCATGTACGCCCGGCGAAGCAGCCGCTTGACGGTGCGAACGACTGGCTGGTCCGGTGAGATCTTCCAGCGGGCGAGTGGGGCATCGAGGTTACGTCCGGCGAGGACCCCGACGTTGCCGGATCGCAGCACGACGGGACGTCCGAGCAGTTTACCCGCCGCCAGCGCCGCGAGGCCGATGCCTTGGTAGCCGGGGCAGTAGATGAGATCGAACGACCTGCGCAGCGTGATCATCCGCGCGAAAGCGAACGGAAGCATGAGCCATTTGCGAATGCCCGTGCGCGCGCCGCCGGGATACGTGCGATAGACGGGGACGTCGTCAATTATTTCACGTGCGGGGACGCCCGCCGCGCGCTTCGTGACGACCGCGATGCTGAATCCTGTTTCCGCGAGATAGCGCGCCAGCTCGCGCGCGTGCGTCTCGACGCCACCCACAAATGGATGGTAGAAGGCGCTCAGGAGAAGTATTCTCGGAGGCAACCGCACGGCACGCGCCTATTATCCTCCAAGTTCTGCAGTAGAATCTGTGCTCATCCCGGAATTCCCACGCACCCTCGCTCGAGTCATTTCCGCATGACACGCATTGCGGTCGTGACGTCCAGCCCGCCGATGGTCGAAGGGGGGCACATGGTGATCGCGCGGGAACTGACGCGTGCGTTGTGCGCGGCCGGGCACGACGCACAGATCGTCGTAACGCCGCAGAACCGGTTCGGCCGTCAGGCTGCGGCGTATCTTGCGACGTGGCTGACCGACGTCGGGTCGAGCGACGGCCGGCCCATTGATCAGGTCATCAGCCTCCGGTATCCCAGCTACGCCGTCAGGCATCCGCGTCACGTGTGCTGGCTGAATCACACGATGCGCGAGTACTACGATCTGTGGGATCGATTCAGCGCCGGCCTGTCACCGCAGGCACGGGCAAAAGAACGTATTCGACGCACCTTCATCCACGCGGCGGATCGGTATCTTCTTTCGCGCAATGTGACGAGGCTCGTGGTCCAGTCGCGAACGATCCAGCAGCGGCTGGCGATCTGGCCCAACCTGACGTCGAGCGTTCTGTATCCGCCGGCGCCCGACCGGCCGTATCGTTGCGATGGGTACGGCGACTTCATCCTGTTCGTGTCGAGGCTATCGCCGCTCAAACGGGCCGATCTCCTGATTCGGGCGCTCGCCAGCGCAGACGGACAGGGCCTCCGCGTGGTCATCGCTGGTGACGGGGAGTCGCGCCCGTCACTCGAGGCGCTCGCTCGTGGGAGTGGCGTGGCCGATCGCGTGCAGTTCCTCGGGCGCGTCAGCGACGACCGGATCCTCGATCTCCTCGCGAGCTGTCGGGCCGTGTGCTTCCCGCCGTTCGAGGAAGACTACGGATTCGTGACGGTCGAAGCGTTCGCGTCGCGGAAGGCCGTGGTGACCTGTCGCGATTCCGGCGGGCCGGCAGAGCTCGTGGGGGACGGCGTCTCAGGATTCGTCTGCGATCCGTCGCCACAAGCCCTGGCGCACGCACTCAGCGCGCTGGCCGAGGATCGCGCCCTGGCCGAGCGTATGGGCAGCGAAGCGCTGGCGGCGGGTGCGCGGCTCTCCTGGCCTGATACCGTCAGGCAGCTAATAATATGATTTGGTGATTTCGTGATTTGGTAATTTGGTGATTTGGCAATTCGGGATCGGCGCTCAAATCACCAACTACGCAATCACTCAATTACGCGAATCACCAAATCACCAAATCACCAAATCTACCAAATTACCAAATTCCCATGGCCTATTCATCAGACTTGGAAACGCGTATCGCGAAGAAGGTGACCAAGGCGATCACCGAGTACGGACTGATCGAAGATGGCGATCGCGTGATGGTCGGCCTCTCCGGCGGCAAGGACAGCTGGGCGCTGATTCAGATCCTCGATGTGCTCCAGCGCCGTGCGCCGATCGACTTCTCACTCGTCGCGGTGAACATCGACTCGGGATACGAAGGCTACGAGCACCAGAAGATCGTGGACATGTGCGCGGCGCGCGGGTGGGCATGTCACATCGAGCACACGCAGATCGGAGAAACCATCGAGGATATCCTCGACGAGAGCGCGACCCCCTGCTCGCTCTGCGCGCGCTTGCGCCGCGGCGCGCTCTACCGCCTCGCGACCCAGGTGGGCGCCACGAAGATCGCGCTCGGCCACCACGCTGACGATTTCATCGAAACGTTGTTGCTCAACTTGTTCTTTGCCGGCGCGCTGAAGGCCATGCCGGCGCGTCTCGTCTCCGATAACGGCCAGCACGTCGTCATTCGCCCGCTCGTCAACGTGCTCGAGTCCGAAGCGCGGGCGTACGCGAAGGCGTCGGGCCTGCCGATCATCGGCTGCTGCTGCCCGGCGTGCGGCGACCTGAGCCTGCAGCGGCAGCGCGTCAAGCGCCTGATCGCCGAGCTCGAGGTCGAACACCCGGACATCAAGAGCTCCATGCTGCGCTCGATCGGAAACGTCGCGAGCCGTCATCTGCTCGATCGGCGGCTGAATCCGCTCCCGGAGCTGCGCCAGGTTGCGGCGCGTGTCCTGCCATTGATCCCTCTATCGCCCGAAAGGTAGACCTTTGCGAACACGAACGATCCTGCTGGCTGCGCTGATCGGCCTGGCGGCCGCGACGTCCGTCGCGGCACAGCAACGTCCATTGGTGACCGAAGATCCCGAGACGATTGGCTCAGGGCTCATGCTGATCGAGGGCGGCTTCGACTACGCGAGCGACGCTCCGTTCCCGGTCTCCGGCCTGAACGGCAATCTCGTCCAGGCTCCGTCACTCGGGATCAGTTTCGGGGTCAGCTCGATTGCGGAGATCCAGATTGACGGATTGGGCTTTCAGCACCTCAGTATCACTTCGCGCCGCCCGGCGCCCCTATCACACCTGCTCGACGTGACTGGCGACTCGACGGGCGACCTGCAGGACATTGTGGTCGGGACGAAGGTTCGCCTCGTCGCAGAAGGACCTGGGCATCCAGCGGTCGGCCTGCGGTTCGCGACGCGATTGCCGATCGCCGGCAACGAAAGCGGGCTCGGTCTCGACACGACCGACTTCTATGTCACCGGCCTGATCGGCAAGACCACTCAATCAGTTCGCATTGTCGGCAACTTCGGCGTCGGCATTCTTGCCGATCCGACGGACGGGAATCGTCAGAACGACGTATTTCTCTACGGCGCGTCCATCGCCCGCGCCGTCCAGCAGGGGGTTGAAATCGTCGGGGACATCAACGGCCGCCTGAACACGCGAGGCGAAGACACGCTCCCTGGGACGGAAAGCCGCGCCACCATACGGATTGGCGGCCGCGTGACGACGGGGACCGTCCGTCTCGACGGAGCCGTTCTCTTTGGCACGACCGCGCGTGATCCCGGCTTCGGTTTCACGGTGGGGGCCACGTGGGTGTTCCGCGGATTCACCGTTCCGTAGGTCCGCTCCGACGATACGTCCCCCGGGCAACCAACGACACCACAAATTACTGGAGCCAACTGGTAGACGACTCCGTCGCGCGTGGCGAGCGATATATATTTACGCTCATGCATTCACGTCACGCGGGTCGGTTGTCGGTCGCGATTCTCTGTGCCCTGCTTGCTTCCGGCATCGCGTCGGCGCAACGCGGCACGACGCCGCCAGCCATCCCGCAAGCCACGACGCCGGAGCCTCTCCGGTTCCGATACATGGGTCCCGCGCCTGACGGCCGCATCGCCTCCGCGGCCGGAGTTCCAGGGGATCCCAACACGTACTACCTCGGCTCGGCGTCCGGTGGACTCTGGAAGTCCACGGATGGCGGCAACACCTACACCTCGATTTTCGACGACCAGGCCGTCGCGGCTATCGGCAGCATTGCGGTAGCCGATTCCGATCCGAAGATCGTCTGGGTCGGCACCGGCGAGCCGTGGGTGATTCGTTACGTCGACGTCATCGGTGACGGTGTCTACAAATCGGCGGACGCCGGCGCGACCTGGAAGCACGTGGGCCTGCCGGAAACAGGCCGCATCGCGCGCGTCCTGATCCATCCCACGAACCCCAACATCGTTTTCGCCTGCGCCGAGGGCCGATTGACCGGCCCACAGGAAGAGCGTGGCGTGTTCAAGACCGTGGACGGCGGAGCGACATGGCACCGCGTCTTGTTTGTCGATCAGAAGACGGGCTGCTCGGGGCTCGCGATGGATCAGCGCGATCCCAACACGCTGCTCGCCGGCACGTGGCAGGTGGAGCAGCACACGTGGGCGCAGTTGAGCGGCGGTCCCGGCAGCGGGGTGTACATCTCGCACGACGGCGGCGCGAAGTGGTCGAAGGTCACCAATGGGATGCCGAAGGCGCCGGTGGGCAAGGTCGATGTCGCGATCGCGCCGTCGAATCCGAAGCGGATGTACGCGCTGATTCAGACCGCCGACCAGGGATCGCTCTGGCGAAGCGACGATGCCGGGGTGACCTGGACAACGGTGAGCTGGGATCGCTCGCTCATCGGCCGCGCCGGCTACTACATTCGCCTGGCGGTCAACCCGCAGAATCCGGACGATGTCTTCATTTCGAGCAGCAGCTTCCACCGCTCGCAGGACGGGGGCAAGACGTTCAGCGGCAATGGCGGCGGCCCATTCGAATTCACGCAGGACCAGGCGAGCTGCGGCGACTGCCACGACATCTGGATCGATCCCAAGGATCCGGTCAGATACATCCTCACCGACGACGCGGGCGCGAACATCAACACGCGTCAGGGAACCGATTCGCGTGGCGTTGCCGAACGGGCAGATGTATCACGTCCACGTGGACAACCGCGTGCCGTACTGGATATACAGCAATCGTCAGGACGATGGGACGATGCGGGGGCCGTCGACGCGCTCCGAGCAGACCGCCAACGGTGTGCTGCCGGAGGAGAGCTTCATGCCGACGCCGCCCGTCGGCACCGGCCGTGGACGCGGACAAGGCGGCCAGGCCGGACGCGGCGCCCAGCCGGCCGGACGCGCGGGTGGAGCAGCGCCAGCTGCCGCCGCTGGGGGCACCCGTGGCCGGAGCAACACGGGTCCGGCGTGGGAGCCGAACATCGGCGGCTGCGAATCAGGCTTCACGATCCCGGATCCGATTGACGCGAACATCGTCTACGCGTCGTGCTACGGCAACAAGGTGACACGCTGGGACGCGCGCACGGGCACCGCTCGTTCCATCGAGCCGTGGCTTGTCTCGCTCGATTCTCCGCCGAACGAGAGCAGATATCGCTGCCACTGGACCGCGCCGATGGCGGTCGACCCGTTCGATCACAACACCGTCCTGTATGGCTGTCAGGTGATCCTCAAGACGACCAACGGCGGGCAGTCATGGACGGAAACCAGCCCGGATCTGTCGACCAGGGATCCGTCGCGCATCGTGTCGAACGGCGGGATCGTCGGCGACAACCTCGGGCAATACGCAGGCGAGGTCGTTTGGGATATCGAGTTCTCGAAAATTCAGAAAGGTCTGATCTGGGCCGGGACGAACGACGGGAAGCTCTGGTACACGAAGGACGGCGGCGCGAACTGGGTCGACGTCACGAAGAACTTCAAGGACCTGCCGGCGTGGGGCACATTCGCGCAGATCTCGCCGTCAGCGTTCGATCCCGGCACGGCGTATGTCGCGATCGATTTTCATCTGATGGACGACCGGAAGCCCTACATCTACAAGACCACGGACTTCGGCACCTCGTGGAAGAGGATCACGGGCAACATTCCGAGCGGTCACCCGCTCGATTACGTCCTGTCGCTCGCCGAAAACCCGAACAAGAAGGGAATGCTCTTCGCCGGCACCGGCCACGCGTTCTACTACTCGCTGGACGACGGCACGAAGTGGACCTCGTTCAAGACGGGACTGCCCCCGGCGCCCGTCAGCTGGATCACCATCGAGCCGCGGTTCCACGACGTCGTCGTGTCCACCTACGGACGCGGGCTCTACATCCTGCCCAACATCACGCTTCTCGAGCAGACCGGGCAGACGGCTCCGGCCCCGACGACCGCCCAAGCGTATGTGCCCGTGGCGATCGTCCGGCAGGCACGTCAGGCATTTCAGCAGACGGGACGTCCGCATTTCACGCTTGCGCTTGCCCACCAGCCGTCCGCGCCGGTTCAGATGGAGATTCTCGACGTCAACGCCAATCCCATCAGGACCGATCGATTCATCGGGCATCAGGGACTCAACGGCGTGAACTGGGACCTGCACTATGACGGGCCGACGCTCGTGGCGTTGAGGACGACGCCACCGGAAAATCCGCACATCTGGGAGGAGCCCCGCTTCCAGGACACGGACATCCGTCGGATCACCCACTGGGGGATTACACCCGAGACCGGCGTTCCGCTCGCGGCGCCTGGCAAATACCAGGTGCGCTTCACGGTTGACGGCCAGCGCTACACGCAGGCTTTCGAGGTGACGAAGGATCCGGCGATTGCCTCGTCGCTCGAAGACCTTCGGGTGTCCACGACGATGCAGGTCACGATTCGCGACGACATCACCGAGACGTCCACGATGGTGAATCGAATGGAGGTCTGGAGGAAGCAGATCGAAGATCTGGTGAAGGCGAACGTGGGAAAAGTAGCGCTCGTCAAGCCGCTGAGCGATCTCGATCGTGCCATCCTCGAAGTCGAGCTGAAGCTCGTGTCGCGCTCGGAGATGCTGGGCGACGACAAGTACTTTCCGGAGGCCTACAAGGTCTACATGAACCTGATCTGGCTGAGCGGCGGCGTCGGCCAGGGGGCGAGCGACGAAGCGGGCAGCGTCGACTACAAGCCGACCGACACCCAGGTCGAGGCGCTGCGCGTCGTCGAAAAGGATCTGGCAGCCGCGAAGGCCGCGTTCGAAAAGCTCGTGTCCACCGACCTGCCGGTCTTCAACAAGCGTATGGCCGGCAAGCTCCCGCCGATTGGCGGAACGGGAAACGAGACGCGATAGGTCGGGGCGCTACCAAACGTAGAAGCTATCGACCGCCGCAATTTCCCGAGTGCGGCGGTCGGTATCCCAGCCGAGCTCTTCAGCTGCGACGGCCGCGATCGCCTCGATGATTGCGGCGCCGGGGTGGCCGCCCGATCCAATCTGCGTGCGGCGAATCACGATGTCCGCCAGCGTGCAGGCCATCTCCTGACGAATCGTATAGATGACTTCCGCACCCACCTGCGGCTGACCGGCGACGAGCGGCATCCGCCAGTCGGTTCGTTCCGCCATGAGCTTGATGATGGGCACGCAGCGGTCGCCGTAGACGCCGGTGAGGTGACGGGTGATTGGCGGCGCAACCTCGAGCCCGACGGCGCGTGCGGTCTCGATCGCGAGCGCCTCGTGATCGGCGATGCCGGCGCCGGGCAGAATCCGTCGTTCGGTCTGGGACGGCGGAACGCGTTTGCCCAGTCGCTTCGCGGCCTGCGACACGACGCGCGCGGCGACGCCCCGGGCGGTCGTGTACTTGACGCCGACGACCGTCAGCGCGCCCGCGACGCCTTCGTCGGCGTGATCGAGAATCTGAGGCGCCCCGAGGAGCTCGGCGCGTCCGTTCCGGCCGCGCACGGCCGGCACGAGACCGCGATGGACCAGCCGGATCGCGTCGAGGGTCAGGTGCAGCGCCGGGAAGGCTACGTTGGCGCTCGCGACAAAGGACTCGATTTCGGCCCGGCTGACCGTGGCCGTGTCCGCGGGTTGCCGGAACTCGTCGGATTGTCCGGTTCCGATGAGCGCCTTTCCGCGCCACGGCACGAGCGTCAGCATCCGTCCGTCCCGCCCTGGCGCGGCCAGCGCGATGTCGCTCGCCGGCCTTGACGTCACGACGTTCAGGGCGAGGAGGAGCGGCACGTCCCGCTGAATGCCGAACCGCCGCATCACATCGCCAACACGGTGACCTGCGGCGTTGATGGTCATGCGGGCCCTCACGTCGTATGGCGTGTCGGTCAACCGATCGCGAACCCGCATGCCCGTGATGGTCCGATCGTCGCGGAGCGGCTCGATCGCCTCGACGTAGTTCGCCAGTCGAGCGCCTCCGGCATCAGCGGCTTCGGCAAAGGCCACGGTCAGGCGCTCGGCCTCGACCATCTGGTAGTCGTACCACATGGCGCCGCCAGTCAGCGCCTCGGCGCGAATGCCCGGGAACAGCTTCAGCGTCGCGGCGCGCGACTCGAGTCGCGGATCGGGCAAGCCGCAGCTCGGGCTCGACGCCGTCGTTGCGCCGGCGTCCCAGCCACTTGTCGATCTGGAACGCCGCGCGAATCGCCAGTCGGTTCGCGAGCAGGGAGCGGTAGGTTCCGATGATGAACGGCAGCGTGCGAAGGAGGCGAGGCGCAATCAGCGCGAGCGCACGACGCTCGTGAATCGACTCGCGGGCGCGATCGATTCGCAGCTTCTGCAGCGCGCGGAGGCCTCCGTGGACTGTCTTCTGGTGATTGAAGGATGTGGCCGAGCCGAAGTCGCCGGCCTCGACGAGCGCCACCGACAGGCCTCGCGACGCGGCGTCGGCGGCGATGGCGAGCCCGTACACGCCGCCTCCGATCACCAGGATGTCGTGAACGTGGTCGGCGAGTGCCGCGGGATCGCGCGGGCGCATGCGCGGATATCTTATAGTAGGCGAGCAGCCGCGCAAGCTACAGATGGCCTCCAACAACTCCGCCGTTCGCGACTATTGGAACCAGCACATTCACGATCTCGAGATCACCCGTCATCCTGTGGGCTCGCCGGGTTTCTTCTCCGATCTCGATCAGTACCACTTCGAAAAGCTGCACCACCTGCCGAAGCTGATCGACTTCAACGGCTACCGTGGACAACGCGTCCTCGAAGTCGGCTGCGGCGCCGGGACGGACCTGGTACGGTTTGCGAAAGGGGGCGCCGACGTGACGGGTGTCGATCTCTCGGCGTCCGCGATCGCGCTCGCGAGAGAGAACTTCCGGCAGCAGGGGCTGACCGCGGATCTGCGCGAGGCCGACGGCGAGCATCTGCCGTTCGCCGACGAGACGTTCGACTTCGTGTATGCCCACGGTGTCGTGCAATACACCGGTGGGGATCGCGCGCTGGTGAAGGAGTGCCGGCGCGTGCTCAAGACGGGCAGCTCCGCGGTGTTCCAGGCCTACAACCGCATTTCGTGGCTCAATGCGCTGTCGAAGATCATGAAGGTCCCGCTCGAGCACGAGGACGCTCCCGTCCTCCGGAAATACAGCGCGCGCGAGCTCGAGGATCTGCTCTCGGAGTTTCGTGACGTGCGGATCGTCGAGGAGCGCTTTCCTGTGAAGTCGCGGCTGCACGGTGGCTGGAAAGGCACGCTGTTCAACACGTTCTTCGTCGGCACGTTCAACGCGCTGCCGCGCGCCGTGGGTGCGCCGCTTCGGCTGGCACCTGCTGGCTTTCTGCCGCAAATGAGGTTCGTGAAGGCTCACGCGCTGGGCAACGACTTCCTGCTCGTCGAGAACAGCGCCGCGCCGCGGGCAGCGATCGGCCCGGCCTGACGCGCCGCTTGTGTGACCGCCACCGTGGGATCGGTGCCGATGGCGTGATGTTCTTTACAGAGACGGCGGACGGCGCCTCGATGCAGCTGTTGAACGCGGACGGCAGCCCGTCCGAAGTGTCCGGCAACGGCGTACGGTGCCTGGCGGCATGGCTGGCGCGGGAACGAGGCGTGCCCGATCGGGACGTCGCTCGCGATTCACACAGACGCGGGCGTGAAGACCCTGCGCCTCGAGGCGGTCAACGGCCGCGCGCCTGACCTTTCGGGCGGCGATGGGCACTCCGGAACACGTTCGTCAGCGGACACTCGACGTCGATGGGAAGGACGTCGAGGTCGTCACGCTGCGGGTCGGCAATCCTCAGTGCGTCGTGCTCGGCGAGGTGAGCGACGCGCGCCTCCGCACCCTGGCCGCGCGTCTCGCGGTCCATTCGGCGTTCCCGGAAGGCTCGAACGTGGAGCTGGCGACGGTGGAGGGCCCCGACCGCGTCCGCATCCTCATCTGGGAGCGCGGCGTCGGCCCGACGCAGGCGTCCGGCACCGGTGCCTGCGCAGCGGCGGTCGCGGCGATGACGTACGGCGGGGCGTCGCCGGACGTCCAGGTCGAGTCACCGGGCGGCACGCAGCGCGTGGAGTTGCGCGCCGACGGACTCTATCTGACCGGTTGGGCGGAAGTGATCTGCGACGGCCGCTGGCTGCTCTGAATCGACCGGCTACTTCCGCCGGTGTGTGCGCTGCGCGTCGGCCGGCGTCTCGCGCGTGGCGGCATCGAGCCTCTCCGGAATCCCGTTCAGCATCTCGGTGACCTGCACGTAATCACCGGCCCCGAACGCTGTGCGCGCTTTTTGCAGAGTGCTTCGGCACTCAGTGAGAACGCCGCGGCTGTCCTGCAGCTCGCGCGCTGGGACGCGCGCGGCGTCCGCCGCTTTCAGGCGCGCCTCGAGCTGCTGGATCCGTGCGGCGGTGTCGGCAATCCGCGCCTCGGCGGCCACACGCGCGCGCGCTTTGCCGTCGACCGCCTGACGCGCGGCGTCCTTGGCACGCTCCCGGGCGTCGAGCGCATAGCCGAGCGCTTGACGGAAGTCGCGCTGATCGACCGCTCGTGCGCTTTCTGCAACGCCGACGTGGCGGCCGAGTACCTCGTCCGGCGCGTACTTGTCGGCGCCGGCCGCGCGTGCGGTGTCGATCGCGCCCTGAGCTTGATCGATTTCTGTTTGTGGAGGTTCGGAGCAGCCTGCTGCAAGCAGCAGCAGGAGTGCGATCACCGGCAGGCGACGCATTGCGCGGGAAGTATAACAGGTATGGTGTACGATGAAGTCGGTTGCGCCGCACGATCGACCGCGTGAAAAGCTCGAGCGCGTGGGAGCGGGCGGGCTCGGCGACAACGAGCTGCTGGCGATCGTGCTGGGGCAGGGCGTACCGCGCTCCGGTGCACTCGATCTCGCGAACGCCGTGCTCGCGTCGGCTGGCGGTCTTCACGGTCTCGCACGATCGTCACTCGACGACCTTCGCCAGGTTCCGGGCATCGGCGCGGCGCGGGCCGCGCAGCTGATCGCCGCCATCGAAGCGGGCCGCCGCACGCTGGTTCGCGGCCGCCGCGAGCGGCCGCAGATTACGAGCGCACGTGACGCCGCGGAGTTGCTGCTACCGCAGTTCGGCAACCGCCCGGTCGAGCACTTCGGCGTCGTGCTGCTCGACACGAAGCATCGCGTACTGCGATCGACGCTGCTCTCGGTCGGAACGCTCGACACCAGCGTCGTCCATCCCCGTGAGGTGTTTCGCGAGGCCACCCGGGGAGGGGCGGCGGCAATTGTGCTGTTTCACAATCATCCGTCCGGCGATCCGTTGCCCAGCGACGACGACGTGGCGCTGACGAGACGCCTGGTGCGTGCGGGGGAGTTGATGGGCATCGCCGTGCTCGACCACGTGATCCTCGCGGAGACACGCTACTGCAGCCTTCGCGACATCGGGCAGGCTGCAGCCGGATCTCGATCGATAGAGAGCCCAACGCATGCTGTATCTGGATTGTTTTTCGGGCGCCGCGGGCGACATGATGCTGGGTGCGCTGCTCGATCTCGGGCTCCCCATCGAGGGGCTCCGGAGCGCGCTTGGAAGCCTGGCGATCGACTACGGCGGGGTCGCCGCCGACCGGGTCCTGCGCGCGGGCGTGTCGGCGACCAAGTTTCGCCTGATCGATGCGAACGCGAACGCGACCGATCCTCCCGCTCACGACCCGGCCACGACTCAGCCAGCATCATCATCCGCACCATCACCTGTCGCACATCGTCGCCGCGATCCGGCGTTCCGCGTTGTCGGCCGAGGGACAGGAACGGGCAGTCCATCTGTTCGAACGGCTGGCCCAGGCCGAAGCCGCGATCCACAACACGCCGATCGAGCGCGTCCATCTTCACGAGGTCGGCGCCCTCGACTCGATCATCGACATCGTCGGAACCGTGTACGCCTTCGAGTGGTTCGGCATCGACGACGTGGTCGCGTCGCCACTGAATGTCGGTGGCGGCACGGTCACGTGCGCGCACGGCAGGTTTCCCGTGCCGGCGCCGGCAACGGCGCGCCTGCTCTCTGGCGTCCCGGTCTACGGCAATGGGACGACGGAGCTGGTCACGCCGACCGGTGCGCTGCTCGTCACGGGCTACGCGCGGGAGTTCGGGCCGCTGCCGGCGATGACCGTGTCGCAGATCGGCTACGGCGCTGGAGACCGCGACACGAAGGACGTGCCGAACGTGCTGCGAATCTTCCGCGGCGAGCGTGTCGGCGCCGTCCATGGCGATCGCATCGTCAAGCTCGAATGCGAGATCGACGACATGAACCCGCAGCTCTTCGGCCCGTTGATGGACGATCTGCTCGTGGCCGGCGCGCTCGACGTGTTCTACACGCCGGTGCAGATGAAGAAGAATCGGCCCGGCACCCTGGTCACGGTCGATTGCGCCGCCCGATCGGCGACAGGACCTCATCGACATCCTTTTCCGCACGTCCACGACCATCGGCGTGCGCTACGAAGAGATGTCGCGCGCGTGCCTGGATCGTTCGATGGAATCGGTGGACACGCCTTACGGTGCGGTGCGTTTCAAGGTGGCGCGTCGCAACGGCGAGGAGCTGAACGCCGCTCCGGAGTTCGACGACTGCGCACGCATCGCCGGCGAACATGGCGTGGCCATCAAGACCGTTCAGGCCGCAGCCATCAGGGCCCGCCTCGACCGCGTGCGATAATCGTTCGGATGTCCCGTTTCTACCTCACGACGGCTATCGATTATGTGAACAGCCGTCCCCACCTCGGGACCGCGTACGAGAAGATCACCGCGGACGTGATCGCGCGCTATCAGCGGCTGCGCGGGGCCGAGACCTGGTTCGTGATGGGCAACGACGAGCACTCCCAGAACGTGTATCGCCGCGCCCGCGAGGAAGGCCTCGATCCGCTGGTGTACTGCGATCGGATGGAGGAGGCGTTCAGGTCCGTCTGGGATCAGCTCGACGTGTCGTACGACGACTTCATCCGAACGACCCAGCCCCGCCATCGCGCCGCCGTTCAGGAGCTCATTCGGCGTATCCGCGCGGCTGGCGACGTGTATGAGGGCACCTACGAAGGCTGGTACTGCATCGGCTGCGAAGCGTTCAAGCAGGAAAAAGATCTGGTCGACGGCCGCTGTCCGCTGCACGGGGTCGTCGAGTGGATCACCGAGAAGAACCATTTCTTCCGGCTCTCGGCGTATCGGGACAGGCTCCTCCAGCATTTCGCGGCGCATCCGGAATTTCTCGAGCCGGACGTCCGGAGGAACGAGATCCTGCGTCTGCTCGACTCGGGCCTGGAGGACATCTCCATCAGCCGGGCCGGCCAGCACTGGGGCATCCCGGTGCCCGACGATCCCGACAGCGTCGTCTATGTCTGGTTCGACGCGTTGATCAACTACGCGTCCGCCGTCGGGTTCGGCACCGATCACGAACGCTTCGAGCGCTGGTGGCCGGCCGACCTCCACGTGATCGGAAAAGACATCACGCGCTTCCACACGGTGATCTGGCCGGCGATGCTGATGAGCGCGGGTCTTCCTGTGCCACGGCAGGTCTTCGGCCACGGGTTCATGAGCGTGGACGGCCAGCGGATGAGCAAAACGCTCGGCAATGTCGTCGATCCGTCCGAGGCGGCGGGCCGGCATGGCGTGGATCCGCTGCGCCTGTTCCTCGTCAAGGAAGTGACGTACGGAGGTGACGGGGATTTCTCGTGGGCTCGGCTGCAGGAGCGGTACAACGCGGATCTCGCCAACAATCTGGGCAACCTCGTGAGCCGGATTGCCGCGATGGCCGAGAAGTACCGCGGCGGAACGGTGAAGGCCACCGGCGCGCCGGGGCGATTGGCGGCCGTGGCAGGGACGGCCGTTGCCGACTACCGGCAACACATGGATGTGTTCGCGCTCGAGAAAGGCGCGGCCGATGCGTTCCGGATTGTCGACGCCGCCAACGAATACATCGCGGAAACGCAGCCCTGGGCGCTCGAGCGTGACGAGCGGCAGGCGGACCGTCTGAGTCAGGTGCTGTTCGACGTGGCGGAATCCGTGCGAGTGGCGGCGTTGCTGCTGCGCCCGATCATGCCGCGGTCGGCGGCCGAGATTCTTCGTCGGGTTGGCGAGCCGACACCGGTGTCGGAGCTGCGACTCGCGTCCGCGGAGTGGCGGACCGGCGGCGAGCGCCGCGTGTTGAAGGGTGATGCGCTGTGGCCGCGAGTCGTGACAGCTGATGCCGGAACGTTCGCCGTGACCGGTCATGCTGCTGAAATGAAGGTCGGCAAGTCGAATTCCAAAAAGGAGAAGACTGTGAACGTGGATGAATCGAAAACGCCCTCATCCCCACCTGGTCCTTCACCGGCGCCCGCAGCACCCGGTACGCCAGCGGTCACGGCCGTCCCGGCGACCGTCGGCGACAAGATCACGATCGACGACTTCATGAAGGTCGACATGCGCGTCGCGAAGGTGCTGGCCGCCGAAAAAGTGCCGAACTCGCGCAAGCTGATGAAGCTGCAGATCGACGTGGGCAGCGAGCAGCGCACGCTGGTGGCAGGCATCGCTGAGGCGTATGAGCCGGAACAACTCGTCGGGCGCACTGTCGGCGTCGTGTTCAACCTGAAGCCGGCAAAACTGATGGGGATCGAATCGAACGGCATGGTGCTGGCCGCGAGCCCCGACGGGGGCAAGCCAACGCTCGTCAGCTTCGACGGCGACGTTCCTCCCGGCTCGCGGATTCGGTGATGCGAGGAGGAGCTGTCGGGGGGGGATGATTCATCGATTGCCATCTCGCCGACGAGGCGTTCGAGGCCGACCTCGACGCCGTCGTCGATCGGGCCGAGCGCGCCGGGATGACCGGCGCCTTGTGCATTCTGGCAGCCGGGGACGAGCCGGAGGCGGCCAGGGCAGCCGCCGTTGGCCAGCGCTGGACGGCCGTTCGCTTTTCCGCCGGCGTGCACCCGCACAACGCCGGGCATTTCGACGGCCGGACGGCGGCCGCCGTCCAAACGGTCCGCGCCTGGGCCGGGCGGTTTCCGGTCTGCGCGATCGGCGAAATCGGTCTGGACTATCACTACGATTTCTCGCCGCCGGCCATCCAGCGCGACGTGTTCGCCGCGCAACTGGCGCTGGCCATCGAGCTGGGCCAGCCGGTGATCCTGCACACGCGCGAAGCCGTCGACGATACGTTCGCGATTCTGCGTGAGGCCGGTGACGGGATCCTCCGCGGCGTGTTTCATTGCTTCACCGGGGATACCGAGATGATGCGGCGCGCGCTGGACATCGGCTTTCACCTCTCGTTCGCCGGGATCCTCACGTTTCCGAAGGCCGACGCGATTCGTGACGCGGCGCGCCTCGTGCCCGCCGACCGTCTGCTGGTCGAAACCGACAGTCCGTACCTCGCGCCGGTGCCCTTTCGTGGCAAGCGGAACGAGCCGGCCCACGTCGCGCGGGTATCTGCAAGTCCTCGCGGAGCTTCGCGGCGACCCCCTGCACGCGTTGACCGAGCAGACCGTCACGACCTTCGAGCGGCTCTTCGGAGCTGGCCCTGCCCTGGGCGAGTGAGGGCAACTTGCGACACGGCAACGGCTTAGCGCGTTGACACTAACGAGGACAGTCCAGTATTGTGGGTCGGACAGCCTGACACAATTCCCTTGACCGATACCGCCCAGAACTCGCCCGTGACCGCGGATCTGGCTCTGATTTTCGAGCCGATTCGCGAAGATCTCGACCGCGTCGAGGAGGAATTCGTCCGGCACATCCAGTCCCGCGTGGCGCTCATTCCCGAGATGGGGCGCTACATCCAGAACAGCGGCGGGAAACGGGTCCGTCCGGCGGTTCTGCTGATGGCGGCGCGTTTGTGCGGCTATGCCGGGGACCGGGCGGTGCTGTACGCCTCGGTCGTCGAGTTCATCCACACGGCGACGCTGGTCCACGACGACATCATCGACGGCGCGGACCTCAGGCGGGGCCGTCTGGCTGTGCACTCGCGATGGGGCAACGACATCACCGTCCTGCTCGGCGACTACCTCTACATCAAGTCGATGGCGATGGCGCTCACGCAGGACTCGCTGGAGATCATCCGGCTGCTCTGCGACGTGACGCTCCGCATGATCGAAGGGGAGCTCTACCAGCTCACCAAGACCGGGGACGTCGACATCACCGAGGAAGAGCACTTCGAGATCATTCGCCGTAAAACCGCGTACCTCTTTGGCGGCTGTGCGCAGATCGGGGGCATGCTCGGCGAGTCCACCCCCGAGCAGCAGCGCGCCTTGTTCGATTTCGGGTTCAACCTCGGGATCGCCTTCCAGCTCGTCGACGATCTGCTCGACTACACGGCCGAAGAATCGGCGTTGGGGAAGCCCGTGGGCGGCGACCTGCGCGAAGGCAAGGTGACGCTGCCGGTCATCTTCCTGTTGCAGCGCGGTGGGGCACCCGCGGATCGCCTGATTCGTGGCGTCGTCCAGGATCGGACGGTCACGACCGAGCAGTGGCGCGAGATCGTCCGCCTGCTCCGCGAACACCGCACACCTCAGCTCGCGTACGCGAAGGCGATGGAGTACGCGACGAGAGCGAAGACCGCGCTCGACGTCTTCGCGCCAAGCCGCGAACGCGAAGCGCTCGTGGCGCTGGCCGACTACGTGCTGTCACGGGATAGATAAGCCAGTCGATGGTCGACAGCCGAGAGTCGATGGTCGGGAGCCGATAGTCCCGGTGGATCCGCTCGCCCGCGCAGCCGAGCTCCGCGCACAGATTCGGCACCACGAAGAACGCTACTACATTCACAATCAGCCAGAGATTTCCGACGAGGACTTCGACCGGCTGCTTCACGAGCTGGAGCAGTTGGAGGCCGACCATCCGGACCTCGTTACGGTGGACTCGCCCACGCAGCGCGTGGCGGGCCGTCCCATCGAGGGCTTCGACGCGGTCGAGCACCTGGCGCCGATGTTGAGCCTCGACAACGCCTACAACGAAGAAGATCTCCGCGCGTTCGACGAGCGCGTCCGTCGCGGCGCGGGCATGGGCGACACGCCCGTCGCGTATGTGGCGGAGCTGAAGATTGACGGCCTGAGCATCGCGCTCACGTATGAAAGCGGCCAGCTGGTTCGTGGTGCCACCCGCGGCGACGGAATCCGCGGGGAAAACGTCACCGGAAACGTCCGCACGATTCGCGCGATTCCGCTGTCGCTGCGCGGCGCCCCGCGCGATCGTGTCGAGGTGCGAGGCGAGATATACCTGCCCCGTGTGTCGTTCGAGCGCATGAACCGCGAGCGCGAAGACCGTGGGGAGCCGCTCTTCGCGAACCCGCGCAATGCCGCCGCCGGAACGATGCGGAATCTCGATCCATCCCTGGTGGCGCGCCGGCGGCTCTCCGCCTTCACGTATCAGGTGATCGCGGAGACGGCGTCTGGCCTGCCACCAACACACGCGACGATGCTCGAAGCGATGGCCACATGGGGGCTGCCGGTCGAGTCGCACTGGCGGCGGTGCGCGACGGTCGACGAGGTCGTGCAGTTCTGCCGGGAGTGGGCCGACGGCCGCCGCTCGATGGACTTCGACACCGACGGCGTCGTCGTCAAGGTTGACGACGTGGCGATGCGGACGCGGCTGGGAACGACCGCGAAGTTTCCCCGCTGGGCGACGGCGTTCAAGTTCCCTGCCCAGCAGGCCCACACGAAGCTCGTGAAGATTGCCGTCAACGTCGGCCGGACCGGCGCGAACACTCCGTACGCGGTGCTCGAGCCGGTGTTCCTGGCGGGCTCGACGATCTCGATGGCCACGCTGCACAACGCCGAGGACATCGCGCGTAAAGACCTTCGCGAAGGCGACACCGTCGTCATCGAGAAGGGCGGCGACGTGATCCCGAAGGTGATCGCGCCGATCCTGACGCTTCGACCGGCCGACGCGGAGCCCTGGGTGATGCCGACCCACTGCGCCGAGTGTGGAAGCCAGCTGGCACGTGACGAAGACGAGGTCGTGTGGCGCTGCGAGAACACATCGTGCCCGGCGCGGTTGCGGAGGAGTCTCGAGCACTTCGCTTCGCGCACTGCGATGAACATCGAAGGGCTCGGGGCTTCGCTCGTCGATCAGCTGATCGAGCAGGAGCTCGTGCGTGACTTCGCCGATCTGTACGCGCTGACCGCCGAGCAGCTCGAACACCTGGTGGTGACGCCACGCGAGCCGCGGTCCGAACGCGCGGTGGCGCGCCGTCTGGGGAAGGTGGGACGGAACGTTGTCGAGCAGATCGAGCAGCAGCAAGCAGAACGATCTCGCGCGCCTC
Source organism: uncultured Acidobacteriota bacterium (assembly GCA_963786615.1). Classification (GTDB taxonomy): domain Bacteria; phylum Acidobacteriota; class Vicinamibacteria; order Vicinamibacterales; family 2-12-FULL-66-21; genus CAWAZT01. The sequence goes on along the minus strand of CAWAZT010000003.1, from coordinate 215,454 downwards.
GTCTACGCGCTTGGCATCCGTCACATCGGAGAGAAGGCCGCGGCTACCATTGCCCGGCACCTGCGCACGATGGACGCGATTCTCGACGCGCCGCTGGAGGCCTTGCAGGCGGTTCCCGATGTCGGGCCGGTTGTTGCTGCGTCGGTCCGCGCGTTTGCCGACGAGCCGCACAATCGGGCGCTCGTCCGAAAACTGGCGGAGGCTGGCGTCAACATGGCCAGCCAGCAGCCGGCGGTGAGCGCGGCCGTTCAAGGGGCGCTGGCCGGAAAGGTGTTCGTGCTGACCGGCACGTTGTCGACGATGACGCGGGAAGCGGCCCAGGCCACCATCGAACAGCACGGTGGAAAGGTGTCCGGGTCCGTCAGCCGGAAGACGAGTTACGTGGTGGTGGGCGCCGACGCCGGCAGCAAGCTGGAGAAGGCGCGCCAGCTCGGCGTCCCGCAGCTCACCGAGGAAGAATTCCGGCAACTTATAATGGAAGCGGTCCAGCTCGTCAGGCAGTCAGCTGGAGCGGGAGCTGGAGCGGATCCGGATCTGGATAGCTGGCATAGCTGGAGACCGACTGGACAAGCCGACACTCATGCGCCGTTTCACGCTGCTGACCGTCGTGCTCTCGTCAGCCGTCGCGTTCCTCGTCGGCGTGATCGTCGCCGGGGGGGTCGGCCAGACGCCGGTCGTGTCGAGCGCGCCACGCTTGGCCCCACGGCCGGTCGGCACCCGACCGGCCCACACGGCCGTTGCCGGCGCCGTCGACTTCGCCGACGTCGCCGAGCGAATCAACGCGGCGGTTGTGAACATCGACGCGGCGTCACGCGGCGGCCACGAGCCTCGGCATCGGCGCGGTCCCGACGATCAGGCCGACGGGCCGCGCGACTACGACGTACCGCATCAGGGGTCGGGCAGCGGCTTCATCATCGACGCCGACGGATACCTGCTCACGAACTATCACGTCATCGAGGACGCGGATCGGATCACGATCACGCTGACGGACGGCCGCACGATGCGTGGGGAAGTCGTCGGCATCGACCCGGCCATCGACGTTGCGCTCGTCCGCGTGATTGGCGCCACCGGGCTGCCGCAAGCGCCGCTTGGAAACTCGGACGAGCTGCGCGTGGGCGAGTGGGTCTGCGCGATTGGCAACCCGCTCGGCTACGTGCATTCGGTGACCGTGGGGGTCGTGAGCTTCATCGGGCGCAAGCTGTTCGACGCCAGCCTCGACGATTACATCCAGACCGATGCCGCGATCAACTTCGGGAACAGCGGCGGCCCGCTGATCAACGCGCGCGGCGAGGTGATCGGCATCAACTCGGCGATCAGCTCGCGCGCCAGCAACATCGGATTTGCCGTCCCGATCAATCAGGCGGTCGCGATCCTGCCTCAGCTGAAGGCGCGCGGGAAGGTGTCGCGCGGGTTCCTGGGCGTCGTGCTCACCGACGTGACGCCCGATCTGCAGCGCTCCCTGAAGCTGTCTGTCTCGCGCGGAGCGCTGGTGCAGGACGTGAACGACGAATCCCCGGCCGAGCGCGCCGGCATCCGCCCGTACGACATCATCCTCTCTGTCGACGGACGCGACGTCTGGACGAACGACGAGCTGATTCGGGATATCTCCGGCCGTCAGCCTGGCACCATGGCCCGGCTCGAGCTGCTGCGCGATGGCCGGCACCAGTCAACGGCCGTCAAGCTGACCGAGCGGAAGATCGATCGGACGGACAGCACCTCGGATTCCGTGCTCAACGATCGTCAGGCGCCCCATCCGGCCTCCGACGATTCGCCGCTCGGTCTGACCGTTCGCGATCTCGATCAGGCGCTGGCGCGCCGGCTCGAAATTCCCTCGTCGGTGCAAGGGGTGGTGGTGGCGCGCGTCGAGCCGGCACGCGCCTCGTTCGTCCCGTCCATCCGGCGCGGGTTCATCATCATGGAAATCAATCGTGAACCGGTGCGGTCGGTCGCCGATTTTCAGCGCCTCGTGGCGGCGGCGCGGTCGGGTGAGGCGATGGCGTTCTACGGCTACGATCCCGCGCTCGCCCAGCGCGCGTTCGTGACTGCGACGATGGACGCCTCCCGATGAAGGCACGCATCCTCGTCGTCGACGACGAAGCGGAGATCCGCCGGTCGGTGCGGATGATTCTCGAGTACGAAGGGTACGACGTGCTCGAGGCGTCGAGCGGTCCCGAAGGGCTTGCGCTGATCGAGCGCGAGGCGCCGGACCTCGTCTTTCTCGACATCAAGATGCAGGGCATCGACGGCCTCGAGGCGCTGCAGCGGATTCGTCAGGTCAACGAGTCGCTGCCCGTGGTCATCATCTCCGGTCACGGGACGGTGAGCACGGCGGTCGAGGCGACCAAGCTCGGGGCGTTCGACTTCATCGAGAAGCCGCTCGCGACCGAGCGTGTCCTCGTGACGATCCGCAACGCCCTGGATCAGACCCGCCTCCAGAGCGAGAACCGGACGCTGAAGCGCGCGGTCGAGGCGCGCCATCAGATGGTAGGGGAGAGCCCCGCCCTGCGGCAGATCTGGGATGCCATCAAGCGCGCGTCGCCGACCAATGCCACGGTGCTGCTGCTCGGCGAGAGCGGCGTCGGCAAGGAGCTCGTCGCGCGATCGATCCACCGGAACAGCCTGCGCAGCCGCGAGCGGTTCGTGCAGGTCAACTGCGCGGCGATCCCTGAAGAGCTGATCGAGTCGGAACTGTTCGGCCACGAAAAAGGGTCGTTCACCGGCGCGACCGAGAAGCAGATTGGCAAGTTCGAGCAGGCCGATCGCGGCACGATCTTCCTGGACGAAGTCGGCGACATGAGCGCGAAGACCCAGGCGAAGGTGCTGCGGGTCCTGCAGGAAGGCGAGGTCGAGCGTCTGGGATCGGCGCGGACGATCAAGGTCGACGTGCGTGTGATTGCCGCGACGAACAAGGACCTCGAGCAGGAAATCGAGAAGGGCACGTTCCGAGAGGATCTGTACTTCCGTCTCAGCGTGATTCCGATTCGCGTTCCGCCGCTCCGCGATCGCCGCGAGGACATCCCGGCGCTCGTTCGCCATTTCGTGGATCTGTTCAGCCGCGAGAACAATCGCAAACCGCAGCGCTTCACGCCCGCGGCGCTCGACTCACCTGCAGAAGGCGCGGTGGAAGGGCAACGTCCGCGAGCTGCGCAACACCGTGGAGCGTCTGCTCATCATGACGCCCGGCGATGCGATCGACCTCGACGACTTGCGCGACGTCGTGCGCGCGGATGCCGCGAGGTCGGCTCCCGCAGCCGCGGAGCCGAACGACCGCGACCGTCCGGGCACCCTCCGCGAGTTCAAGGAATCCGCCGAACGGGCGTTCCTGGTCGACAAGCTCCGCGAAAATGCCTGGAACATCTCGAAAACGGCGGAGGTCATCGGCACTCCACGCAGCAATCTCTACAAAAAGCTCGAGCAGTACGCCATCTCGCAGGAGAATGATGGCTAGACCAAGAACCCGAGAAACCTGAGCACTCGGGAACGTGAGAACATGTAGGTACCGCCGTAGAAGTCCAGACGATCGCCGTTCGACCGGGCTCGAAAGAGCCGGGTCGAAGGGAGGAAAGTCCGAACTCCGCAGGGCAGTGCGCCGGGTAACGCCCGGTCGGGGCAACCCGAAGGACAGTGGCACAGAAAACATACCGCCCCTCGACTCGTCCCTTCGGGACTCGCTCGGGACAGGCCCCGGAATGATTCGCACGGGCGGATCAGTGAAGGCCTGCCCTGCGCGAGCCCCGAAGGGGCGAGTCGAAGGGTAAGGGTGAAAAGGTGCGGTAAGAGCGCACCGCGCTCGTGGCAACACGGGTGGCAGGCAAAACCCCGCACGGAGCAAGGCCAAATAGGGAGGCGTCATCCGGTCGACGTCCGGTGTATGCCGGGTGCAGGCGGATGAGCGGACGGCCCGTCCGTCGTCTCCGGGTAGGCTGCTGGATCCCGTCAGTGATGACGGGGCTAGAGGAATGATCGTCACGCCGTAGCGCCGGCGCAAGCCGGTGCGAAGGCGGACAGAATTCGGCTTACGGGCTTCTGCGGCGGCCTTCCACGGACTCGGTCCACCTCATGCACATTTTGACGGTTGGGTTGGCAACGCGCTATCGTGAGGTGTGCAGGGTCGTCGATTGCTCGTCGGTCTGGTGGGCGTGTTGCTCACCGTTGCGTCCGCGGCCGCAGAGGCGCGCGATCATCACAAGACCGAGCGACTGATTCGGGCCATCACGCTGACGCGTGAAGGGGCCGGCAGTCTTATCTCCGTCACATTTGTCGGCCACGCGCATCCGCACGTGTTGCGTTCGGCCGAGCCGCTGAACGCGGTCGCCCTTGCCGACGTCGACCACGACGGCCTCCTCGACATCGTCGCGGCGTCGAATGGCCAGGGGCTGCGGCTGTGGCGAAATGCCGGTCGCGGCCATTTCGTGCTGGCCGCGCCGCCGCTGCATTTCCTTCGGGTCATTCGATGGCCCGGCATTCGTGAAGTGCGCCGCACCGACGAGCGCCCCGTCGCCAACGACGACGGTGGCGACGCAGCGATGCCGCGCGCGCCGGCCGTCGGCGCGCCGGCGACCTTCACTCCGCTCTTCCGATCCGCTCCGACGTTCCCCTCCGGCGTTCAACGAACCACCCGTTCCGGTCGCGCCCCTCCAACGCCCTCCGCACCCCGTTTCGTGTAGCGCCGCCCGTCCGTTCCGGACGTAGCGGCCGTCATGTGTCTCGGTTCGTGCCGGAGGGTACTAGTCATGCGTGTCCTATTGGTGGATTTGCCCGCCAGAGATGGCGTCGTGTCGAAAGACACCGTCGTCGGCGGCTACGGTTCTCGATTGCAGCCCTTTTCCCGAGTGACTCAGGTGATTGGAGGTCTCAAGCGGCGGATGCACGACGTTCCGAGCGTGCACCTCGCGTATCTGTCAGGGATCCTCGCGCAGTATGGCCACGACGTCCGATGGTCGCGTGGGGAGATCGTCGACGCGGATGTCGCGATCGTGCTCAGTTCGCTCGTGGACTATCGCAACGAAACGGCGTGGGCGGATCGCATTCGCGCGCGTGGAACACGCGTCGGGTTCATCGGTCTCACCGTGTCGAAATTGCCGGAGCTGTTCCGTTCGCACGCGGACTTCCTGGTCCTTGGCGAGCCGGAAGCGGCGATCCAGCGGATGGCGCGAGGCGAACAGCTCGACGGGGAGGTCGTCAGTCGCGAGATCTCCGATCTCGATGCGCTGCCGTTTCCGAGGTGGGACTTCGCGACGGACCGGCCAGGGCGCTGGGCGCTGCCGTTTGCCGCGCGTCCATTTGGTGGCGGCATCCCGCTGCTGGCGAGCCGTGGCTGCCCCGAGTTCTGTACGTATTGTCCGCATCGCATCCTGGCCGGACACCGGTCCAGGTCCGTCCGGAACATCGTCGACGAACTCGAAGCGCTGTCCGACAAGTTCGGCCGGCCCTACATCATCTTCCGCGATCCGCTCTTCACGAACGATCGCGAGCGGGCCATGGCGCTCTGCGACGAGATTCGCGCCCGGAACCTCGACCTGCGGTTCGAGTGCGAAACACGCCTCGATCGCCTGGATGACGGGCTGCTCGCGACGCTGCGCGCCGCTGGGCTGCGGGCGATCAGCTTCGGCGTGGAGTCGGTGTCACCCGACATCCTCAAACGTGTCGGCCGCAGGCCAACCCCGGAGGCCCATCAGCGCTCGGTGATCGACTGGTGCCGCTCGAACGGCGTCGTCACGGCGGCCTTCTACGTGCTCGGCTTTCCGGAGGACGACTGGAACTCGATTGCCGCCACGATCGACTACGCGATCGACATTGGCTCGACCGTCGCGCAGTTCAAGCTGCTGACCCCGTATCCCGCGACGCCGCTGTGGAAGCAGCTCGCGCCGCGGATCTACGAGACCGACTGGGAGAAGTTCGACGGGTTCACGCCAACCTTCGAGCATCCGAAACTGAAACCGGCTGAGCTCAGGTTTCTTCTGGGCGCGGCGTACAATCGCTTCTACTTGCGGCCGTCCTTCGTGACGGACTGGGCGCGCGTGCGAGCGAAGCCGGTACGGTCGTTCATGCGCCGCATGGACGCCCGGGTCGCGCGTCACCACACGCGCGACGAGATGGCAACGATGTCGAGGGCGGTGACATGTTGACGGCGATCTGCCGCTACGGCCCACGCGTCCTCCCTGACACGCGCGCCATCGTCCGCGCGTGTCGGGAACGAGGCGAGCTGATCGAGGGCCCCGAGATCCGGCGATTCGAGCGCGCGTTTGCCGAACGGCTGGGCGTGCCCGACGGCGTCGCGGCCTCGTACGGCCGCGTCGCGCTCTACTACCTGCTGAAAGAGCTGAACCTGCCGGCCGGGGGAGAAGTGATTCTCCCGGCGCTGACCTTCTGGGTCGTGCCGGAGATGGTCCGCGTCGCCGGGTTGACGCCGGTGTTTGCGGACGTCGATCCGCGGACGTTCAATCTGGATCCGGCTGCATTCGAGCGCGCGGTCACGGACCGGACCGTCGCCGTCGTGCCGACGCATCTCTACGGCCTGCCGTGTGAGATGGACCCTATCCTCTCGATCGCGGAACGACACGGCTTGCGCGTAGTGGAGGACTGCGCGCACGCGTTGGGTGCGCGCTATCGAGGCCGCCAGGCGGGAACGTTCGGCGACGCCGCGTTCTTCAGTTTTCAGACGCTGAAGCCGTTGAACACGTACGGCGGTGGAATGGCGGTGGCGCGCGACCCCTCTGTCCTGGCTCGCGTGCGTGCGCGCGCCGAGTCCGAGCCATGGCCGGCCGAGGACCGGGTGAACAATCGACTGAAGCTTGGTGCGGCGCAACGGACGTTCAGCCGTCCAGGAATCTTCACCATGACCGCTTTTCCCGCGCTGCTCGCGGCGTCGTTGTACAAGGCGCGCCCCGACGTGTATCTGTGGGAGAAGATCCGTCCGCTTGCGCCGATGCCTGACAGCTATCGGGAGCGATACACGAATGTGCAGGCCGCGCTGGGGCTTGCGGGTCTCAACCACCTGGATGCCTGGACGGCCGCGACGCGCAGCCATGCGGGGTTGATGGACGCGGCGCTTTCGAGCTTGCCAGGAGTTCACGTACCCTACGTGCCCCCTGACGTCGAGCACGTCTACTACCAGTACTGTGTCTACGCGCCTGATCGTGACTCGCTCGTCCGCCGCGCGCTGCGCCATGGGGTCGACGTCGAGACCCTCCACGTCGATGTCTGCTCGACGCTGCCGCTCTTCGGCGAGCACCCACGAACGCCAAACGCGGAAGCGGCTTCGCAGGTCGTGCAGCTGCCGGTCTATGCCTCGCTCAGCGACCGCCACGCGCGGCTGGTGGCCACGAAGATGAGGCGCTTGCTCGAGACCGATCTGCATCCGGGATTCGGATGCGGCCCGCGAGGTGAGGCCGTAGGCGACCGACGAATTCCCCGAGCTCCGAACCCCGAACCTCCGAATGGCGATGCTAGAATCTCTGCATGTCTCACTTTCTCGTGACCGGGGGTGCAGGGTTCATCGGGTCTCATCTGTCCGAGGAGCTCGTGCGGCGAGGTCATCGTGTCCGGGTTGCCGACAACCTCAGTTCGGGCAAGCGCGCAAACCTGGCGCACATTCACGGGCTGGAGATCCTCGAAGGTGACATCGCCGACCTTGCGTTCGCCAAACGAGCCGTCGACAGCTGTGAGTACGTGCTGCACCAGGCGGCGATTCCGTCTGTCCCGCGCTCGGTGAAGGATCCCGTCAGCTCCAATCGAGCCAACGTCGACGGCACGCTGAACGTGCTCATCGCCGCTCGAGACGCGGGCGTCAAGCGTCTCGTCTTCGCGGGCTCGTCGTCGGCGTACGGCGATACCCCCACGCTGCCCAAGCACGAGGAGATGCCAACGCAGCCGCTGTCGCCGTACGCGCTGCAGAAGGTCGTCGGGGAGCAATACCTGCAGATGTTCACGCGGCTGTATGGGCTGGAGACCGTCGCGATTCGCTACTTCAACGTCTTTGGTCCGCGCCAGGACCCCACCTCACCCTACTCGGGCGTGATTTCCGTCTTTGCCACGGCGCTCCTCGAAAATCGATCGCCACAGATATTCGGCAATGGCGAACAGACGCGCGACTTCACGTATGTCGCGAACGTCGTCGACGGCGTGCTGCGCGCGTGCGACGCGACTGCCGTGAGCGGTGAAGTGATCAACGTCGCGACTGGTGGGCGCGTGTCGCTGAACGAGTTGTTCCGCGTCATGCGTGGTCTCATCGGCGCGACGGTCGAGCCGACGTACGCGGAGGGCCGCGCGGGCGACGTCCGCGACTCGCAGGCCGACATCAGCAAGGCCCGCCGGCTGCTCGGCTACGAGCCGATCGTCGATTTCGAGGAAGGGCTCCGGCGGACGGTCGAATGGTATCGATCCGAGACCGCGCCGGCCAAGGCCTAGGAGACCACCAGTGCGCCCGCGGCCGTTCGTAGCAGGATTCGCGGCGGCGCTGGCCCTGCTGGCGCTGCCCGTGTCCTCCAGGAGCGCCGCACCTGCGGATCGCATCTGGTTTTGCCCAGGACCCGGCACGCTGGACTACCTCCGGCTCTTCGAGAATCCGGACGACTGGCCGCACGCACGCCAGATCATGTCCGTCTTCAAGTTCTATCAGCAGCACACGCGAATGCCCGCCGATCCGATTGTCGGGCCGGATACGTATGACGCGCTGGTGCGCGTGGACGCCTTCCGCTCGCTGCAGCGATGGGGGAAGACGACTGCGATCGAGGTGGCCGCGGTCAAGGAGTTCTACTGCACGCCTGACGCGAGCGGGATGCACGCGGCGGTCGACGATACGCTGACGTCCCTCAGAGCCGTCCAGGCCGCGGGCGGGTCCGTCACTTTCCTGGCGATGGATGAACCGTTCGTCTCGGGACGCGCCGGCGTGTGTGACGGACCGGCGCTCGAGCCCACGGCGGATCGTGTGGCGACCTACGTGTCCGGAGTGCATGCCGTGTTTCCCGACGTACGCATCGGGCTGATTGAAGCATACCCGTTCTCGAGCGCGGCGGCTCTCGAGTCCGCGCTTCAGATGCTGCAGGGACGCAACGCGGCGCCGGCATTCCTCCACATGGATGTGGACTGGCACCTCGCCGGGTCCGCGGCCTTCGTCCGCGACATGGCGCGCTTGAAGAGCGTCTGCGGATCGGCGGGCATCCCGTTCGGCGTCATCATCACGGGCTACAACGGCGACGCCGACTCGCTCTATGCGGTCGACGTCTACGGCATCACCGAGCTCGTCGTCCAGGCCTTTGGCTCGTGGGACGCGATGCCGGACCACATCATTTTCCAGAGTTGGGCTGAATCGAAGACAGGCCTGCGGGTCACGCCCTCCAACCTGCCAGAGAGCACCCGCAACACGCACACGAACATGTTGTCGGACGTGTATCACCGGCTGAGAGGAGCCACCGGCCCCGGCGTTGGAAAGGCCATCCCGAAGCGCTGACTATCGGCCGGGCGAGGCCAGGGGATCGACCACGTAGAGCGCCCGGCCTCCTTCCTCGCTCACCAGTCGCAGCGGAAGCGTCCGCCGGACGTACGACAGTAAGTCAGGTGAACAGGCTCGACGCGTCGACGACGACGTACCTCACGCCGAGGGATGCGAGGATCGTCGCTGCCTGCGTCCGGTCTTCCTCGGGGAGGTTCAGCCGTCGACGCTGCGCCCGACGAGAGCCGCAGAAGCGAGCCGATCACCGGCATCGCCAGGTAGCGCGCCCGAATGGACGATGGAATTCGGGCAACGAACCCGCCGAGAATCGGCCGCTGGTGGAACGTCTGCCAATAGAGTGCCCTCGAATCGAATCTGCCCAGCTCTCCGAGCCCATCGCGCACGCCCATCGGCAGCTCGCACACCGCTCCAGGAGAGCGATCGCGCGTCAGTTCACGATAGACCGCCGGCAGTTCCACCTCGTAGTGCGCGGGACGACGTGGAACGAAATCGAGCACGAGGAGAAACGCAAGCGCCGCGGCGAATATCCGCTTCGGAGGGTCTCGCGCCAACAGCCACGCGCACCCGTGAGCACACATGATCGCGCAACACAAATACACGACAACGATGGCGCGGCCAGGGATCCGGGCGTTGGAGACGACGGGCACCCAACGCAACAGCGTGGCGGGCAGCCAGAATGCCGTGCCGCGACCCGCCACCTCCAGATACGGCCCCAACGACCACACACCAAAGACAGCCGTCGTCAGCATCCATCTCGCAGCGATCGGACGGCAGCGCAGCGATGACGACGGCGAGAAAGGCGAGGACAGCCGGTCCGAGCCACGCGACCTGTTCGACGAGATCCACGCCGGCGGCCTCGTACAAACGGCTTGCCGCCGTTCCGTAGAAGAGATTGAACGGATTGCCGAGCACAAGCGTCGCGAGGTCGATTCCAGCGGGCGCGCTCCGCCACAGATATCGTTGCGTGGCGTACTCGCCTGAGTACCAGAGCGACAGCGCGCGAATCGCCAGCGGCACGAGAATGACGGCAGCGGCCAGTGCGGCGCCCGCGGCAATCGGAATTCTTTCTCGTGCCTTCGAAGCGTGACCCCGAATACGCAGTACGCGCGTCGCGTGCACGCAGAGGCAGGCCAGCCCGAGCAGCCACCCTGCGGAGAGCGGGTTGGTCAGGCTGTGCATCGACACTCGAAATGCCAGCATCCGCAGCTCGGTGCCTCCGGTCACGAGAATCCACGCCGCAATCAGTCCATCACACGCGAGAAGCCCGAGAAGACTTCGAATGACCACGCGCTGCCACGGCGCCCAGTCCGCATGAACGCGCTCGAGGGTCAGCGCACCGTGCAGCAGCAAGAGTCCCGTCAACGCGACGGCGTAGATCACGTAGTAGTAGTCCACGTAGGCGATGCAACCAATCAGGATCCCGACCAACGCGCCGGCCCTCCACGACGGTCTGTCGCAGGCTAGCAACGTGGCCAGCGCGGTGAGCGGCAGCACCCACGCGGCGATGAGGTTGAAGTGTCCTTGCAAGTGGGCCGAGACGAACGGCGACCAGCCGAAGACGACGGCAGCGAGGAGCGATGGCGGGATGCGCCTGGTCTCCCTGTACGCGAGGGCATAGGCAGACGCGAAATTCAGAAAGATGTGCGCGACGATCAGAACGTTCTGCGCGAGCACCGGATTGTCGATCCAGCTCACCGCGAGGGCCGGGAGCAGCGTGAGCGTGTGCTGGGTCAGGTTCGCGCCGAACGGGTGGAGCAGAAGAGGCGTGAAGAAGACACTCTGGCCGGGATGCTGCAGCGCGTACCTCGTCCACCAGACATTCCAGATGAACGAAACGTTGTCCCCAGCACCAGCGCCCGGGACGGCCACCGACATGCGGGTGAGGATTGGCTGCAACCACCACGCAACCGCAATCGCGCAAATGGCGAGCGCCGCGACATGGCGACGGACGGCTGGGAGTATCGAGTGTCGCACGCGGCTATATACTTCGCGCCATGTTCACGACACGGTATCGGCGTTTCATCGCGGCGGCGGCAGCACTTCTCGTCGGCATTCTGGTTCGACCCGCGGCTCAGAGCAAGCCACCGTCAACTAACCTCTTCAACGAGCTCCACTGGAGAAGCATAGGTCCGTTCCGCGGCGGCCGGATGAAGGCCGCCACGGGCGTGCCGTCCCAACCCAATCTGTTCTATGTCGCGGCGGTCAATGGCGGTGTCTGGAAGTCCACCGACTATGGCATGACCTGGAAGCCGATCTTCGACGACCAGCCGACGGGGTCGATCGGCGCCGTTGCGGTTGCGCCCTCGGATCCGAGCATCATCTACGTCGGATCCGGCGAGGGCCTGCAGCGGCCCGATCTGTCCACGGGTGACGGCATCTACAAGTCCGCCGACGGCGGAAAGACGTGGACGCATCTGGGCCTCCGGGATGGCCAGCAGATCCCGCAGATCATCGTGGACCCGACGAATCCGGATCGTCTGTTCGTCGCCGTCCTCGGCCACCCGTATGGGCCCAACGAGGAACGAGGGATCTATCGCTCGACGGATGGCGGCAAATCGTTTGACAAGGTCCTCTACAAGGACGAGAACACAGGCGGCATCGACCTGGCGTTCGATCCCTCGAACGCGAATCACGTCTACGCCGTCCTGTGGGAAGCGCGCCAGGGTCCGTGGGAGAACGGCGCGTTTCGCGGGCCCGGCAGCGGGCTCTTCGACTCGGTCGACGGCGGCAGCACCTGGCGACCGCTGACCAAGGGATTGCCGACCTTCGACGAGGGCCTCGGCCGAATCGGCATCACGATCGCGCCAAGCGATCCGCGACGGATGTACGCGGCGGTCGAATCCGGCGAGACCGGAGGCCTTTTCAGGTCCGACGATGCGGGTCAGAGCTGGGTCAAGATCACCGACGATCCCCGCGTCGTGACGCGCGGCGACGATTTCGCGGAGGTCAAGGTCGATCCCCGGAACCCCGACATCGTCTACACCGCGAGCGTCGTGTCGTGGAAGTCGATCGACGGCGGAAAGACCTTCCGCGCGCTCCGTGGCGCTCCGGGCGGCGACGACTACCACCGCATCTGGATCAATCCCACGAACCCGGACATCATCCTGATTGCCTCCGACCAGGGCGCGACCATCACCGTCAACGGCGGCGCGAGCTGGAGCTCGTGGTACAACCAGCCGACTGCGCAGTTCTACCACGTCAGCACCGACAATGCGTTTCCCTATCGAGTGTGTGGCGGGCAGCAGGAGAGTGGCTCCGCGTGCGTGCAGAGCCGCGGCGACGACGGCCGCATCACGTTTCGCGAATGGCATCCCGTTGGCGTCGAGGAGTACGGCTACGTCGCGCCGGACCCGCTGAACCCCGACATCGTCTACGGCGGCAAGCTCTCGCGATACGACCGCAGGACCGGTGAGGTCGTGCAGGTCCCGCCGCACATCGGCCGAGGCGGTGGCGATTACCGGGTCGTCCGGACGCAGCCGGTGCTCTTTTCGCCAATCGATCCGCACACGCTCTATTTCGCCTCGAACACGTTGTGGAAGACCACGACCGGCGGAAACGGCTGGACTCGGATCAGCCCTGACCTGACGCGGAAGACGTGGGACGTCCCGTCGAACGTCGGCAAGTACACAGGCACGCCCGCAGCAGAACCGTCGCAACGCGGCGTCATCTACACGATCGCGCCGTCGCCGCTCGACATCAATCGCTTGTGGGTGGGGACCGACGATGGGTTGATGCACGTGACGATCGACGGCGGCAAGACGTGGAAGGACGTGACGCCGCCGGACCTGAAGCCGTGGGCCAAGGTGTCGATGGTAGAGGCCTCGCACTACGGATCCACTTGGCGCGTACGCCGCGATCAATACGATTCGTCTCGACGATCTGCGCCCCCACATCTATCGCACCCACGACGGCGGCAAGACCTGGACGCACATCACGAACGGTCTGCCGGACGGCGCCACGATCAATACGGTGAAGGAGGATCCCAAGCGCAAGGGGCTGCTGTTCGCCGGCAGCGAAACACAGGTCTACGTGTCGTTCGACGACGGTGAACGGTGGCAATCGCTGCGGGTGAACATGCCCGCCACGTCGATTCGTGATCTGGTGGTGAAAGACGACGACCTCGTGGTGGGGACGCACGGACGCGGATTCTGGATCCTCGACGACATCACGCCGCTGCGACAGATCCAGCCCGACGCGCTCGGCGACGTCGTCCTGTTCAAGCCGCAGACCGCCATCAGGTTCGAGTGGAATCGCAACACCGATACGCCCCTCCCGCCGGACGAGCCCGCAGGACAGAATCCGCCTGACGGCGCGATCATCGACTACTACCTCAAACAACCGGCGGCCGGCGTGACGACCCTGGAGATCCTCGACGCTGCCGGGAGACTCGTGCGGCGCTACGCCAGCGACGACAAGCCGATCGAGCTGCGCGACGAAGGGGAGGTGCCCGCGTACTGGATGCGGCCGTCGCAGATTCTCTCTGGTGACGCCGGTCTGCATCGTTTCGTGTGGGATCTGCACTACGCGCCACCGCCGGGTGCGCCCAGGAGCTATCCGATTGCTGCGACGCCGCACGATACCGCGTCGGAGCCGAAAGGACCGTGGGTCGTTCCGGGCACCTATACCGTGCGGCTGACGATCAGCGGCAAGAGCTACACGGAGCCGCTCGTCGTCCGCATGGATCCACGCATCAAGAGTGGGGCCCTGGCGCTGCGGCAGCAATTCGCGCTGTCGAAGCGGCTGTACGACGCCGCGGTCTCGCTTCACGAAGTCCTGCCCCGCGCTGAATGACGCCCGCGATCGCGCACGGGGCTCGGGCAATGCCGAGCTGGCACAGAAAGTCGGCGCCCTACTTGGCGCTGGCGGAGGCCGAGGGGGCGGTCGAGGCCGGGGCGCAGCCGAAGGGCAGCCAACCGTCGCCAATGCTATCGGCGCAGCTCCTGGGCCTGCTCGCGCTGACGCAGGACGGCAGCGGTCCGGCGCCGGTGCAGACCGTGAAGGCAGCCGAAGACGCCCTGGCCCGCTATCAAGCGCTGATGGCGCAGGTGAAGGCGATTCTGCCGTAGAGCCATACGTCCCACGTCCCTAGTCCCGGGACGTGGGACTCGGGACTTGGGACTCTGGGACTCGTGACGCTACGCCAGCTCGATCGTGAGGCGCGTGACCGACGCCGGCGGAAATCGATACGTCAGCGTCGCGCCACGCGCGGCGGGCACCTGGTCCTCTCGAGGCCGGACCGCATCTGGATCGTCGAACGTGTTGTGGGCATGGATGTCGGCGGCCGCCATCGTCATCGCGCGAACGGCGGTCGCCGCTCCGCCGCGAACCGCGATCTCGGTCTCGCGAGGCGCGCTGACGTGCGGGTTGACCACCGTCAGCGTGAGCGTCCGATTCTTGAGCGACGCGGATCCACCCAGACCCCAGAATGATCCTTTGCCGTTCACGCGGTCGTACGCGATGCGCGGAGCCGAGCAGATCGATCGTACTGCCTGGCCTCCAACGTGTGGCGCGTACATCTCGAACACGTGAAACGTTGGCGTCGCCACGAAACGATCTTCGGTCGCCAGGAACAACGACTGGAGACAGTTGACGAGCTGCGCGACGTTGGCCATCGCCACTTTGTCCGCATGCCGCTGGAAGATGTCGAGTGTCAGCCCCGCCAGCAGCGCATCGCGCATCGTCGACTGCTGCCCGAAGAGATGCGACGGGGCAACCGCGGTGCCCGCGCGATGCCATGCGCCCCACTCGTCGACGACCAGCTTCACGCGATGCCGCCGATCGACCTCCGCCATCACGTTCCAGTGATCCGTGATGAGGGTCTCCATCCGGTCCGCTTCGTTCAGGAGCTCGTACCACTCGTCCGTCGTGAACTGAACGGCGTCCCCCTTGCCGGCATTCCAGTCGGTTGTCGCACCGCGACTGACGTTCCACGAGTAATGATGCAGGGCGAGGCCCCAGACATCTCGTAGCGTGCCTTCACCCTTTTCGGTCAGCTTGTTCAGGAAGCGACGCGTCCAGGAGAGGTCGCCGCTGTTGGGTCCCGAGGCGATCAACGCGAGATCGACACCGTAACGCGGCAGCCAGGCCGTGAAACGCCGAAACTCGGTCGCGTATTCGTCCGGCGTGAAGTTGCCGCCGCAACCCCAGGATTCGTTTCCGACACCCCAGAACCGCACACGGAACGGATCCCGATCGCCGGCCGATGGCCCGCAGGTCGGCGAGCGTCGAGCTGCCGGCGGGGCTGTTGCAGAACTCGACCCACTGATAGAAGTCGCGCGCGGGCAGGCTGCGGAGATTCGCGGCGAGATACGGTTCGCCGCCGGCCAACCGACAGAGCCGCACGAAATCGTTCGTGCCGAACTGGTTCGGCTCGTACTTCGCCGGGCCGTCCGGCAGGTTCGCCATGTCGTTGGCCCAGAAGTTCGTGCGGCGGGGCCTCGACGACCGCGGACCGACGCCGTCCCGCCAGTCGTAGCTGTCGGCGAAGCAACCACCCGGCCATCGAATCGGCCCGGAGGGCAACCGCCGCATGGCATCTACGAGCGCGCGACGAATGCCTCCGGTGTTCGCCACCTTCGATCCCTCGCCGACCCAGATGCCGTCGTACACGACGCCACCGAGGTGCTCGACGAAATGGCCGTACAGGTTAGGTGTGATCGGAGCGATGGGCTCGTCGAGCAGGACTTCGATATGGGCGTCGGCTGCGCGGCTCGATCGGGGAATCAGCGCGAGACCGGTGCCCGCCACCGCAAGGCGCAGAAAGTCGCGTCGATGCATACGACGCGACATTGTAAGGTAGGAGCGCCGCCGCTACACGACTTCTTCGCCGAGGAGCCGCTCGAGGGCCTCGGGCTGTGCCGGCTTCGTGAGGTAGTGATCGAACCCGGCTTCGCGGGCGCGCCGGCGATCTTCCTCCTCGCTCCATCCGCTCAACGCGATCAGGCGGATCGCCTGGCCGTGCCGTGCACGAATCTGCCGCGCCACCTCGTAGCCGTCCATGTCCGGAAGGCTGATGTCGAGGAGGACCACCGTGCGGATGATCCGTTGCCGCGCAGGCAACGGCAGCCTCGCCGTTGTGCGCAACGTACGCCGCATGGCCCATCAGACGGAGCAGCATTCCCATCATCTCCGCCGAATCCGCATCATCGTCCACCACGAGTACCCGCAGCACTGTCCGACGATCATACCGCGCTCCGCAACCGCCGGATGCCGTTTTGTGGGATCAGATTTTGTGCTGGGCGTCACCCGCCGTTTGCATTTGTAACGAGGCAGGAACCCGCCACACGCGTGTCCGCCCTGCGCCGGGACGCCAACTGTTTTGGGACCCATGGGTTGAGGCGTCCGACACGCGACCCCGCTTCGCGGACTTGTCTTTGCTTCGGCTGGCGGCAACCTGCGACCCGCGTTCGACGTCCGGCACTCGGGCACGAACTTCCCGAATGCGAACCGAGTTCCCGCGAGCCGTGCCCGACGCTGTCGTCGTTGCAAGAGGAGGCCAGATGAAGGGATGGCAATTCGGCGTAATCCTCGTGTGCTTCCTGGGTACCTGGCCTGGCGGTGCGGCGGGGCAGCAGCAAGACCCGGCCTCCAGCGAAATCGTCCAGATCGACGGCAGCAAGAACCCCGAGCTGATTCCGCAGTGGAGCGCCTGGGGGTATGCGTTCAGGGTCTTCGCGGGAGGTCCTCGCATGCTGCCGTCCTCGGTTTTGGCGCATGTGACCGAAGCCGAGCAGGCGCTGATCATCAAAGAAGCGGACGCGGTGCAGGGGAGTGATGTCACCTGTATGGCGCGTCACCGGAAAATTCTGGCCAATCGAGGCAACAAGAAACTGGAAGACGTCGACAAGGAAGTACGCGAGCTGTCGCTGGACTGCCGGTGGGAAACTCTGCACGCGCGAGATCGCGTGCTGGCCGACCTTACACCGGACGCACAGGCGGCACTCACAGCCTTCGTCGAGTCCACCAAAGCGGGAACATCGCTGGCGATTCCGAAGAAGGATCTCGCCAGATTCCGGGAACCCGAGTAACCGCTCTTACGACACGAGGTGACGTATGAAGAGAAGTACGACCATCGTGGGATTCGTGTGCCTGCTCGCGCTGGCGCCGGGAACGGCGTCGGCGGCCGACGGCCGGTACGACATTCCTGTGTGCGGCACGGTTGTGAACAGGAACGCCAGTCATCAGTTCGGTCCCTTCAACTGGCTCGAATACATCGTCGAAACCCAGGCCGTGATCGATGTCTGCGGGCAACTTGTCGGGATCGTTGCGGCGGACGTGTCCGGCGTACCGAATTCGGCGACAACCGCCAGTGGAGTGCTCTACGCCGCGGTGAGGCGGCAGGTCGCCGTTCCGTCCTATGGGACCTGGCAGACGAATGGCCACCATTGGGCGACCACGTGGGTACCGTACCTGAATATTCATACCGGCGAGACGGTGTCGTTTGCTGATGTCCGTCCACAGGCCGGCCGCTCCCGCGAGCAGGAGTGCCACGACAGGGGTGGCACCTGGAATGGCGTCTCCTGCAGTGTGCCCAACTGTCCGATCCTCGTAGACACTGCGGACAACGGATACCGCCTCACCAGTGTTCAAGAAGGCGTCCGTTTCGATCTCGACGCGGACGGGACACCGGAGCTGGTCGCTTGGACGCGTCCTGGATCGGACGATGCATTCCTGGCGATCGATCGCAACGGCAACGGCCGGATAGACGATGGGTCGGAATTGTTTGGGAACCATAGCCCCATCTACGGCGCCGAGTCTGATGTGACGGCGGCCAACGGTTTTGAGGTGTTGAAGTTTCTCGACTCGCCAGCTACGGGCGCAGCGCGTGTGCCTGATGGCCGTCTCGACGTAAACGATCCGGTCTTCGAGCGCCTTCTGCTTTGGCGTGATCTGAATCACAACGGAATCTCGGAATCCGGCGAATTGACGCGCGCAGTTGACGAGGGTATCGTCGCCATCGGCACCGACTACAGGGTCAGCCGCAGGACCGACAAGTTCGGAAATGAGTTCCGGGAGGTGGGGCGGCTGCAATGGTCCGACGGCGAAGCCGCGAGAGTCTTCGACGTGTGGTTGCGCGCCCGGAACTAAGTCCAGTCCATCGGCACGAACGAGAGGACGGAAACAACAATGAATACGGTTGGTGCTTCCTGGCTGGCCTTTGTGCCTCTACTCGCCCTGGTTCTGTACATCCTGGTGATGCTGGGCGTTCTCTGGCTCGCCGTTCGCGTGGTCCGACACGCCTGGTACTGGCAGTCCAGGTCGGAGCGCTCCCGGCACTGACCTCGAATCCTCGCTTCAGACTCCAAGCCTGACGTTCATCGCGGGTTGAACAGGGCGCGCTGCATTCAGTGCGCCCTGTTGCTGCGTACGGCTCTGTGCTCGTTGTGCCGCGGTCGGCGGCGGGCGGCCGCGGCGCCAGGTTGTCATCCCGCGTTTCCCTTTACCGAACCCGGGCGGGCCGTTTGACGATGGGCGTGTGCGACGAGGAGGACGAAGCCGCGTCGCCGCTGTGAATTGCGACGCCGGGCTGCGTGCGCTGCCGCGTGGCCGCGGCCTTGCCAGTTCGGAATGGCGGCCCGGTCGACGGTTCGTCATCAAGGTGCCCGACCTCTCACCTTGTGCGTGAAGCGCACCGACCGGGTCTTTCGTCACCCTTTTCGAGTGGAGGAGAGACATGCGCGCAATGCTCCTGATCGTTGGACTCCTGGCGATGGTCACCGCAACGGCGACGGCACAAAAAGCGTCGACGAAACCTGCGGCAACCGCGGCGTCACCGTCGGCGTCGCCCGTGAACCTGAACACCGCTACGCAGACGCAGCTCGAAGCGCTGCCTGGGATTGGCGCCAAGGCGGCGCAGCGCATCATCGAGTACCGGCAGAAGAACGGCGGGTTCAAGAAGATCGAAGACCTGATGAACGTCAAGGGCGTAGGAGAGAAGAGCTTCTTGAAGCTGAAGCCGCTCATCACCGTCGCGAACGAGAAGGCACAGGGGTGACGGCGTCATCCGTACGGCCGCCCGTCGTTACGGGCGGCCGATTCGACCGCGCGGTTTCACGCTGACGGAGTTGGTACTGGCGTTGGCGATGATGAGCACCCTTGCGGCCGTCGCGATTCCGAGCGGACTCCGGATGCTCGACGACTACCGCGCGCGTAGTGCCGCAGCATATCTGGCTCATCGCCTTGGCCGGGCGCGGATCGAGGCGATCAGGCGCTCGACGTTCACGGGGCTACGCTTCGAAGCGATGGTCGACGACTACAGGTTCACGGCCGTTGCCGACGGCAACGGTAATGGCCTGCGCACCAGCGACATCCTGGGCGGCGTCGACACGGCGTTAGGTCCAGCGGAGATGCTCGCCTGGAACTTCCCCAGCGTCACATTTGGACTCCTGCCGGGAATCCCTGACGCGGACGGCTCAACGGCTGGGGGAACCGACGGTGTCCGCGTTGGCGTGTCGCGCATTGTGTCCATGAATCCGAACGGATCCGCCACGTCGGGAACTCTCTACCTCCATGGTCGTCGGCGGGCGCAGTATGCCGTCCGAGTGCTGGGGGCGACGGGTCGCGTGCGAACGATCAAATACCTCGAAGGAGAAAGACGATGGAGCGAGCAATAGGGAATCGGCGCGCCCACCCGCGTGCGACGGGGCCGATGGTGCGGCGGATCTCGGCGCTCGTCCGACCTGGTAGATCCGTGCTCGTGCTCGATCTCAGCGCAACGGGTGCGCTGGTTGCGGCGCTGCGTCCGTTGCGGCCCGGAGCCACCGTCCATGTGCATTTCGAGGCGGATGGCGACAAAGCCACGATGAGCGCCGTGGTCGCGCGTTGTCTGGTTGCGGCGCTGGACGCGGAGCGGATGGTCTATCACGCGGCGTTGTGCTTCGACGCGCCGAGCGAATGGGTGAGGGAACTGCAGGCACGAGTCGGGTCACCTTTTCTCGACCTGTCGTCACCCGCCCTCGACGCCACTGTGAACGCGATACCCGATGGCGCCGACTCCCCGTCGGCCGACTGTGAGGCAACCGACAAATGGTTCGACATTCCACAGTCCGCGTAGTGGCATCCAAATTGTGTGTGGCGCGACCTGCACCTCAACGAGAAGGAGCGGTCGTGACCGTTGCGCCCCACAGCCGAGGATCCGAGTCGCGTCGTTCGAGCCGGGCAGCCGAGCGCAGAAAGGGCATGAACGCGCTCACCGGTGTCGTGGCAGAGTCGCTCTCGTGTGCGCGAACGCCGCGCTATCTCCGCGAGCGCTTCGAGGACGAGCTGTGCTCGTTGCTCAACGCGAAACGCGTCGATCTTCGTGACGGCGTGGCGGCGGCGCGGCCGGCGCCGGGTTGCCTCTCGTTGCCCGTCACAGTGGGCACCCTCACGCTCGGCGCCGTCGACGTCGCGCTGCGGCGACGAGGTGGTGCTGGACGAGTGGGATCGGCAGATGCTTGGGAGCGCGCGGCACCTGGCGACGCTCGTCTTGATCATCGATCGCGCCGTACGCGGCGGCCTTCTCGGCGGGCTGCGCAGCCGACCGGATGGCGCGGCGCCGCTCATTGGTTCCAGTCCAGGCATCCGGGCGGTGCGCGATCGTATCGAGCGGGTCGCCGCGACGGACTTCGCCGCGTTGATTGAAGGGGAGAGTGGGTCTGGAAAGGAGCTCGTTGCGCGACAAATTCACGACTTGAGCGTGCGCCGCAATGGACCGTTCGTCGCGGTGAACTGCGCGGCCATCGTCGAGTCGCTGCTCGAGGCCGAGCTGTTCGGCATCGAGGAGCGCATTGCGACTGGTGTGCGAGGCCGGCGCGGCAAGTTCGAGCATGCGCACGAGGGGACGCTCTTTCTCGACGAGGTCTCGGACCTCTCGCCTGCGGCGCAGGCGAAACTGCTGCGAGCGATCCAGGAGATGTCGATTGAACGTGTCGGCGGCGCCGGATCACGCGTGGTCGACGTGCGGGTCATCGCGGCCACGAATCAAAGCCTCTCGGACCTGGTGGCGCGTGGGCGGTTCCGGCTCGACCTGTACTATCGCTTGAACGGCGTGGAGATCGCCGTTCCGCCACTTCGCGATCGGCCGCAGGACATTCTGGAGCTCGCACGCTACTTCCTCGAGCGTCATCGTCTGTTTCGCAGGTTGACGGTGTCGCAGGCCGCGGCCGACGCCCTGGTCGCTTACTCGTGGCCAGGCAACGTCCGCGAGCTGCAGCGCGTCATCGAGCGCGCGGTCGCGCTCGCCGATTCGGATCAGCTGCGCCTGGTGGATCTTCCGCCGTGCGTGCTCAACGGTTATTCGGAGAATCTGGTGCCGTCCTTCCGCCGGCGCGACACGATGCGCGCCTGGGGCAGCCGCTACGCCCGGCTCGTCCTCGAGCGCTGCGCGAACAACAAGCGCCGGGCGTGTCGCGAGCTGGGCATCTCGTATCACACGCTTCAAGGGTATATCCGCTTCCGGCCGGAGGAGCGCCGGTGCCCGACGGCCGCCGCTGACGAGAGTAACGGCGATAGCTTCCACCCCGATCAAGCAGACTCCGTCGCGAATGGCTGGCCGCCGTAGGCTCGCCGCGCTGCAGCGCCCCGACGGCACCGTTCGCGCTCATGCGTGGTGCGGACGACTCGACATTGGTGCCTGGAGTCTTCCTTGACCCCTGACTGAGCCGCATAGTACCTTCCATTGGATACGCGCCTGCCAGCGCGCGCCGCAAAGGCTGGCTCGCCCGTCTCGTCCGATGACACAGCCCCCGTCCGCGACCTCTCAAGAAAACCCCGCTGCACGCCCGGCATCGCGCCCTTGGCGCCAGGATGGTCGAGTTCGGGGGGTGGGACATGCCCGTCGAGTACTCGGGCATCGTCGACGAGCACATGGCGGTGCGGACCCGCGCCGGGTTGTTCGACGTGAGCCACATGGGCGAGATCGAAGTGGCTGGCAACGACGCGCTGGCCGCGGTTCAACGGATTACGTCCAACGACGCCTCACGCTTGGCGGTCGGTCAGGCGCAGTACTCGGCGTTGACGACGCCTCAGGGGACGTTCGTTGACGACGTGCTCACGTATCGCCTGGCGGACGCCCACTTCATGCTCGTCGTGAACGCGTCGAACATCATGAAGGACTTCCACTGGATCGCCGAGCACATCAAGGACGCCGGCGATGCCGTGGCGGTGAACACGAGCTCGCGCTACGCACTGCTGGCGCTTCAGGGGCCCGTTGCGCGCGAGGTGCTCCAGTCGCTGACGGGCGTTGACCTTGGGAGCATGAAATACTACTGGTTCGCGACCGGCGAGGTCGCGGCCGTCAAGGCCACGATCTCGCGGACGGGCTATACCGGCGAAGATGGTTTCGAAGTGTTCGTCGCGCCCGGCTCCGCCGAACGCGTGTGGGACGCCATGCTTCAGGCAGGCCGCGAGGCCGGGGTCGTGCCTGCCGGACTCGGCGCTCGCGATACGCTTCGGCTCGAAGCGGCCATGCGGCTGTACGGCAACGACATGGACGAATCGACGACGGTGGTGGAGGCGGATCTCGGCTGGATCGTGGGCTGGAAGAAGGACGGGTTCATCGGCTCCGACGTCCTGCGCAGGCAGAAGGCCGAGGGCGCGCCGCGGAAGCTCGTGGGGTTCGAGATGCTCGATCGGGCCATCGGCCGTCACGGCTACGACGTGTATCTCGACGGCGAGAAGGCCGGGGTCGTGACGAGCGGCACGCAGACGCCGTTTCTGAAAAAAGCGATCGGCATGGCGTATCTGCCGGCCGACCGCGCGCAGCCCTCGCAGGAGTTCGAGGTCGACGTCCGGGGCCGCCGCGCAAAGGCCACCGTCGTCCCGATGCCGTTCTACAAGCGACCCAAGTAGTCGGGTCGATGGGGTCAGATCTCGATTTTCTAATCCGGCCCTTCGAATTCGCGGAATATTTAGAGAAATCGTTAGAAAATCGAAATCTGACCCCAGGATCCAGGAGAGGACATGTATCCGCCGGACTTGAAGTACACGAAGGATCACGAATGGGTGCGGCTTGGCACCTCCGGAAGCGACGCGCGGGTCGGCATCACCGACTACGCGCAGAAGCAGCTCGGCGATGTCGTCTACCTGGAGCTTCCCGCTGTCGGCCGCACGTTGAAGCGAGGTGAGGTCTTCGGGACGATCGAGTCCGTGAAGGCCGTCTCCGAGCTGTACAGTCCGGTGAGCGGTGAGGTGACGGAAGTGAACTCCGGGTTGGTGCAGCATCCGGAAGCCGTCAACAAGGATCCGCACAGCTCGTGGATGATCGGCGTGCGCGTGACGAGCGCCGACGACGCGACCGATCTGCTCGATGCGACCCAGTACGCCGATTTGACGAAGTGATGGCCCACGAATCCAACGACACCTTTCAATCCAGACACATAGGACCCGACGCGATCGAACGCGATGCGATGCTCGAGGCGCTGGGCGCGGCGTCGCTCGACACGCTCATCGATCAGACGATCCCCGCCGGCATCCGGCTGCGCACGCCGATGACGCTGCCGCCGCCCGAGAGCGAAGCGCAGTACCTGCGCCGGCTCCGACAGGTCGCCGCGAAGAATCGCGTCGCGCGGTCGTACATCGGAATGGGGTACTACGACTGCGTGACCCCGGCGGTGATTCTCCGCAACGTGTTCGAAAATCCCGGCTGGTATACGCCGTACACGCCGTATCAGGCCGAGATTGCGCAAGGCCGCCTCGAGTCGCTCCTGAACTTCCAGACGATGGTGCGCGATTTGACGGGCATGGACATCGCGACCGCGTCGCTGCTCGACGAGGGCACGGCCGCCGCCGAGGCGATGGCGATGTTCCATCGCGTCAACACCAGGAAGGCGCCAGCAGGGCAGCCGAGCGTGTTTCTCGTATCGGATCGCGTCTTCCCGCAGACGATCGACGTCCTCAAGGGGCGCGCGGAACCGCTCGACATCACGCTCGAGATCGGCGACGTCGACTCGCTGCCGATGGATCGCGCGTTCGGCCTGCTCGTTCAGTATCCGGATGACCACGGTGCCGTCCGCGATCTCCGTCCGATCATCGAAAAGGCGCAGAGCCGCCGGTGTGCTCGTCGCGGTCGCGACCGATCTGATGGCGCTCACGCTGCTCGTGCCGCCAGGCGAGATGGGCGCCGACGCGGTCGTCGGGAATTCTCAGCGATTCGGCGTCCCGCTCGGCTACGGCGGACCGCATGCCGCGTTCTTTGCCACGCGTGACACGTTCGTTCGGCAGGCGCCTGGGCGGATCATCGGTGTGTCGGTGGACGCGCGTGGCGAGCGCGCCTACCGCATGGCGCTCCAGACCCGCGAGCAGCACATTCGTCGCGAGAAAGCCACGTCCAACATCTGCACGGCGCAGGCGCTCCTCGCCAACATCGCCGCGATGTACGCGGTGTATCACGGCCCCAAGGGCCTTCGCGCGATTGGCGAACGCATTCACAGGCTCGCGCAAGCCCTCGAGGCTGCCCTGGCGTCGGCCGGCCTGCGTCAGACCAACGCGGCGTATTTCGACACGCTGCGGATCGAGGGCGCTGACGTCCGGAAGGTCCGGGAGGCAGCCGAGCGTGCCGGGATCAATTTCCGGTACGGCAGCGACGGCAGCATCGGCATCTCGTTGGACGAGACCACGACGCCCGACGACGTAGCGGATGTGGCGCGCGTGTTTGGCGTCACACCCAAACCGGCTTCCGCCGGTCAGCGCGACGCTCCGAGTTCCTCCGGGCATTGCCCGGACCAGCGAGTACCTGACGCATCCGGTCTTCAACACGCATCATTCCGAGACGGAGATGATGCGTTACATCCGTCGTCTCGAGCGGAAGGACGTCGGGCTGGATACGTCGATGATCCCGCTGGGGTCGTGCACGATGAAGCTCAACGCGGCGGCGGAGATGCTGCCCGTGAGCTGGCCTGAGTTCAGCCGCATGCATCCCTTTGCGCCGGCTCGCGCAGGCCGAGGGATATTCCGAGATCACGCGCGGGCTCGAGTCGGCGCTCTGCGAAATCACCGGCCTCGACGCCGTATCGCTGCAGCCGAACTCCGGCGCGCAGGGAGAGTTTGCCGGGTTGATGACGATCCGCGCGTATCACCGGGATCGCGGAGCGCCACAGCGGAGGGTTGTCCTGATCCCGGCGTCCGCGCACGGGACGAATCCGGCGAGCGCCACCATGGCCGGCCTTCGCGTCGTCGTCGTGGCGTGCGACAGCCAGGGCTACATCGAGCTCGAGGATCTTCGCGTGAAAGCCGCGCGGCATCGTGACACGCTCGCCGCGCTGATGGTCACCTATCCGTCGACGTACGGCGTGTTCGAAGAGGACATCCGCGAAATCTGCGACATCGTCCACGAGAACGGCGGCCAGGTGTACATGGATGGCGCCAACATGAACGCGCAGGTGGGCCTGACGAGCCCGGCGGCGATTGGCGCGGACGTGTGTCATCTCAACCTGCACAAGACGTTTGCCATTCCCCATGGCGGCGGTGGTCCAGGGATGGGACCGATTGCGGTGGCCAAACATCTCGCGCCGTATCTGCCCGGTCATCCCGTCGTGAAGGTTGGTGGCGATCGAGCGATTCCGGCCGTCGCGGCCGCCCCGTGGGGCAGCGCCAGCATTCTGTTGATCTCGTACGGCTACATCAGGATGCTGGGCGTGCCGGGCATGACGGACGCGACGCGTTTCGCGATCCTGAACGCCAACTACATCAAGGCCAGGCTCCAGAGTCATTACGACGTGCTGTTCGCGAACCACAACGGCCGTGTGGCGCACGAGATGATCTTCGATCTCCGCCCGTTCAAGCACGGGTCCGGACCGTCGATCGACGAGCAGGACGTCGCGAAGCGGCTGATGGACTACGGGTTTCACGCCCCGACGGTCTCATTCCCCGTAGCCGGAACGATGATGATCGAGCCGACCGAGAGCGAGTCCAAGCCGGAGCTCGATCGGTTCTGCGATGCGCTGATTGCGATTCGGAAGGAGATTCAGGCGGTCATCGACGGACGCGCGCACGCGACCGACAACGTCCTGAAGAACGCCCCGCACACGGCCGACGCGGTGTCGGCCGACGACTGGTCGCATCCGTATTCGCGCGAGCAGGCGGCCTATCCGCTGCCGTTCGTGCGCGCGACCAAGGTGTGGCCGGCCGTCGCGCGGATCGACAATCCGTACGGCGACCGGAACCTGATCTGCGCGTGCCCGCCGACGGAGGAGTACGAAGAGCAGGGAGCCTCCGTCTAGGACGGACGCTCACCGCGCGACGCGCGGCCGTCCTCTTCTGGCAATTTGCGCAAGTCGCGCCATTGTTTTCCTCCGGCTGGCGCGCGCCGCAATCATCGTGCCCGTAGCGGCCGGTGTTCAGGCGGAACGCACGACAGCGCGGGTCAACTCCTGCGCCTTGCGGCGATAGCCGCCAAGAGCTTCTGCGTGACCGGACCCGGCGTGCCCGAGCCGATCAGCGCTCGTCGATCCGGACCACCGGGCTGAGCTCGCGGGTCGTGCTTGTGATGAACGCTTCGTCGGCGGTCTGGAGATCGGCAGGGTAGAGCGTCTGCGCGCGAACATCGACGCCGACGTCGCGCCCGACCTCGAACAGGAATGCGCGTGTCACGCCCTCCAGCAGACCGGCGTCGGACGCCGGCGTGATGGCCGCGCCGCCGCGCACCATGAAGAAGTTGGACTGCGAGCACTCCGAGAGTTCCCCGCGGTAGTTGCACATGAGCGCCTCTTCGCCTCCGCGGCGGTAGGCGGCCTGCATGGCCAGCGCGTTGTTCAGCAGGTTGTTCGACTTGATGATCGGGTTGACCGAGCCAGGATGATTCCGAAGAACATCCACGAGCGAGATGACGATGCCCTCGCGCGTGAGACGCTCTGGCACTTCCTCGAGCGGCTTGACGATGATGACGAGCGAGGGCTTCGGCGTGGCGTCGATCGCGTAGGTCAGCTCTCCGACGCCTCGCGTGAGCAGCACCCGGACGTACGCCTCCACCATCTCGCCGGCGGCCTCCATCGTCTGCCGGATCCATTGAAGCAAGGACGCATCGTCGAACGGCACGTCGAGCGAGAGGTGCTGGGCGGACTGACGGAGCCGGCGGACGTGGCGATCGTAGAGGAACGGCTCGCGGTTGTAGGTGCGGAGCGTTTCGTACACGCCCTCGCCGTACACGAATCCGTGATCGTATACGGGAACAACGGCCTGATTCGCCTCTGTGATCGTCCCATTGACGAAAACCGCTCCGCGCATGTTGCATGAAGTCTAACATACGCATAATGTGGCACTTGATGATGAAGTCCGAGGCAGCACCATGCGCGTTCTGAACACGCAGCAGATGCGCGAGGCCGATCGGCAGACGATCGATGACGTGGGCATCCCGTCGGTGGTGCTCATGGAGAATGCCGGCCGACAGGCGGTGGCTGCGATGGAGGCGGCGTTCGACGATCTGATGTCGAGCAAGGTCGCCGTGCTCTGCGGCCGCGGCAACAACGGCGGCGACGGCTTCGTGGTGGCGCGCACGCTCGCGCAGCGTGGGATCGAAGCCATCACCTTCGTGCTCGGCAGCGTCGCCGACGTGAAGGGCGACGCGCGGGCCAACCTCGAGATCCTGGGCCGCATCGGCCTGACCGTCGTGGAGATCGCGGATTCCCAGGAGTGGGAGCTCCATTTCAGCGAAGTCTCCGAGTGCGACCTCATCGTCGACGCGATGACCGGGACGGGATTTCATGGCGCGCTCACGGGATTTCTCGAGACCGTCGTTGCTGACATCAACGGCCTCGGCATTCCAGTGGTGGCGATCGATCTGCCGACGGGCCTGTCGGCCGATTCGCACGAGGTCGAAGGGAAGGCCATCGAGGCGTCGATGACGGTCACGCTCGCGGCGCCCAAGCTGCCGCTCGTCCTGCCGCCCGCCGACGTGTATGCCGGAGACCTCGTCATCGCCGATATCGGCATCCCGGCCTCGATCATCGAGGAGCTCGATGGTCCGTATCTCGAGCTGCTGACGCGCGAGCGCATGCGGGAGCTGGCTCCCGCACGCACGGCCGATTCGCACAAAGGAGACTTCGGTCGGGTACTGGTCGTCGCCGGATCAATCGGGCGAAGCGGAGCCGCGCACCTTGCGGCTCTCGGAGCGCTGCGATCAGGCGCGGGCCTCGTCACGATCGCGACGGCGAAGTCCGTGGTGCCAATCGTGGCCGCCATGGCTCCGGAGTACATGACGCTGCCGCTCGAGGAAACTGCCGCGGGCACGATTGACTTCTCCGCTGCCGATCGCGTGCTCGATTTTCAGGCCGACGTCATCGCGCTCGGTCCAGGCCTCGGGCAGGATCCATCGACGTCCGCGTTCGTCCACGCGCTGGTCGAGCGCTCGGGCGCGCCGCTCGTGCTCGACGCCGACGCGCTGAATGCGTTCGTCGGCGACACCGATCGCCTCACCGGCCGCGACGGCGTCGACGTCATCGTCACGCCTCATCCAGGAGAGATGGCGCGGCTGCTCGGCGTCACGATCGAGCAGGTGCAATCGGATCGTCTCGAACACGCCCGGGATTTCGCGGCATCGCACCGCGTCCACGTCGTGCTGAAGGGGCACCGGACGGTCATCGCCGGGCCGGAGGGCCGCTCGTTCCTGAACCTGACCGGCAACGCCGGCATGGCCACGGGAGGAACCGGCGACCTGCTGACCGGCATGATCGCCGCCTGGTTCGCGCAAATCCTCGACGCCGAGGCGGCGTGCAAGCTGGCGGTCTACCTGCACGGCGCAGCCGGCGATCTTGCGGACGCCGACGAGGGGGAGAACGCGCTGATTGCGGGCGACATTGCCGCGCGGCTCGGTGACGCGCTGCTCGAGCTGACGGCACGGCGGCGGACGAAGCGCGAGTCCCAATCATGAACGACATCGGATCGCCTGCCGACGGCGCGCTCGAGGCCTCGACGCTCTCCGAGGAGGAGACGATTGCCGCCGGCGAGCGACTCGGACGCACGCTCCAGCCCGGTCACGTCGTTCTGTTGTACGGGGACCTCGGAGCGGGGAAGACCGCGTTCGTTCGCGGCCTGGCCGGTGGGATTGGCGCGAACCCCGAGGATGTGTCCAGCCCGACGTTCACGATCGTCCAGGAGTATCCGGGTTCAACCGCGACGCTCTATCACGTCGACTTGTATCGCCTCGAGCCGGCGGAGGTTGACGATCTCGGCCTCGAGGACCTCGTCGCCGGCGAGGGCATCGTCGCGATCGAGTGGGCCGAACGGTGGAAGGGCCGGCCCGGCGGCAGCGGCGTCGTCGAGGTGTCGATTGAGGATGACGGGGATGACAGGCGCGGATCACGGTCAAGGCATAAGGAAGAAGGCACAAGGAATCACCTTCTGCCTTCTCCTTCTACCTTCTGCCTTACTCGACCCGGTAGTTCGGCGCTTCCTTCGTGATCACCACGTCGTGGACGTGGCCTTCTCTGAGGCCCGCGGGGCTGACGCGGATCAACTTCGCGTCGCGCTGGAGGGTGGGGATGTCGGCGCAGCCGGTGTAGCCCATGCCGGCTCGCAGGCCGCCCACGAGCTGATGAATCATGGCGGCGACGCTGCCTTTGTGCGCGACGCGCCCTTCGATGCCTTCCGGGACCAGCTTCTCGCCGGCTTCCGGATTGCGCTCGAGATCGAACTCGTCCTGGAAGTAGCGGTCGCGGCTGCCGCGTCGCATCGCGCCGATCGATCCCATCCCGCGGTATTCCTTGAAGCTCCGCCCCTGGAACAGGATCATCTCGCCCGGGCTTTCGTCGGTGCCCGCGAACAGGCTGCCGATCATGACGGCGCTGGCGCCGACGGCCATCGCCTTCGTGATGTCGCCGGAATAGCGGATACCGCCGTCGGCGATCACCGGGACCTTGTGAGGCGCTGCCGCGCGCGCACACTCGGCGACCGCGGTGATCATCGGCACACCGATACCGGCGACCACACGCGTCGTGCAGATCGAACCGGCGCCGATCCCGACCTTCACCGCATCCACTCCGAGATCAATCAGGGCTTCGGTGGCTTCAGCTGTCGCCACGTTGCCGGCGACGATATCCACGTTCGGATACTGACGCCGGATGCGTCGCACCATGTCGAGGACGCCTTGCGAGTGGCCGTGCGCCGTATCGATGACGAGCACGTCGACGTTGGCGGCGACGAGCGCTTCGGCACGCTCCTCGGTGTCGCGTCCCACGCCGATCGCCGCGCCGCAGCGCAGGCGTCCCAGCGAATCCTTGCACGCGAGCGGATACTTGATCGCCTTCTGAATGTCCTTGACCGTGATCAGGCCTTTGAGCATGAACCGGTCGTCCACGACCAGGAGTTTCTCGACCTTGTGACGATGGAGGAACTCGCGCGCCTGCTCGAGCGTCGTACCTACCGGCACCGTGAAGAGCGGCTCGCGCGTCATGATCTCGGAGATCGGGCGATCGAGGTTGGTCTCGAACCGGAGGTCGCGGTTCGTGAGGATGCCGACGAGACGCCCCTCCTTGCTGCCGTCCTCCGTGATCGGCACCCCGGAGATCCGATACTTCTTCATCAGCTCGAGCGCTTCGTAGATCCGGCTCGACGGGGAGAGCGTGATCGGGTTCACGATCATTCCGCTCTCGGAGCGCTTCACGCGATCGACTTCCGACGCCTGCTCCTCGACCCGCAGGTTCTTGTGGATCACGCCGATCCCGCCCTGCTGCGCCATCGCGATCGCGAGGCGCGACTCGGTCACGGTGTCCATCGCCGCACTGGCGATCGGCACGTTCAGCCGGATGCGACGTGTGAAGTTCGAGGTGACGTCGACCTGGCTTGGAAGCACGGTCGAATGCCTGGGGACGAGCAGGACGTCGTCGAACGTCAGGGCAGTGGAGAGACCAACCGAAATCTGATCGACGTTCAGAACGTCCGTTCGGGTTTCCATTCAGGCTCCATGGCACTTCTTGAACTTCTTGCCGCTGCCGCACGGGCAGGGGTCGTTCCGGCCGACCTTGGGCTCCTCCCGCTTCACGGTTCGGATGGCGTCGTCGCCTCCGCTGCGCGCGGGCCGCGGCGGTTCCGCCACCGCCGTCGCGCCGCCCCCACCGCCGCGTATCGCGCCGAACGGGGAGCTGGCCTGCTCTGACGGGGCGCTGAGCGTCATCGGCGCCGGGCGCCGCGGAGCGGGCCGGCGGACTGCCGGCACGCCGGGGCCCTCCTCGCCGACGACGGGCATCAAGCGCCACAGGTACCGGACGATCTCCTCGTCGATCCGATCTTTCATCGCCGTGAAGAGGGCGAAGCTCTCCTTCTTGTACTCGACGAGCGGATCGCGCTGGCCGTAGCCGCGGAGGCCGATGCCTTCCTTCAGGTGGTCGAGGCTGTAGAGGTGATCCTTCCACTGCGCGTCGACGATCTGCAGCATGATGTCGCGCTCGACCCGGTGCAGAATCGCGGGCTCGGCGATCAGCGCTTCCTTCTTCTCGTACTTCTCGACGGCCAGCTTCCAGACCGCGTCCGTCATCTGCTCCGGAGTGAGGCCGGCGAAGTCCAGCGAGTCCGCCTCGGCCTGGTCGAAACCGAAGATCTCGCTCACCGCGCCCGTCAGCGCCTCGAGGTCCCACTCTTCAGGGTCGGTTTCTTCGTTGGCGTAGTTCTGGACCGTGCTGTCGGCAAGCTCCTCGCCGAGCGTCAGCAGGTATCCTCGCGTGTCGACGTCTTCGTCCGTCGCGTGATCTTGATCTTGCCTTCGAGCAGCTCGCGCCTGAGCCCGTAGACGCTCTCGCGCTGCTTGTTCATCACGTCGTCGTATTCGAGGAGGTGCTTGCGGGTCGAGAAGTTGTTGCTCTCGACCTGCCGCTGCGCGCGCTCGATCGCCTTGGTCACCATCCCGTGCTCGATGGGGACTCCTTCTTCCATGCCCAGGCGCTGCATCAGCCCGGAGATGCGATCGGACCCGAAGATCCGCATGAGGTCGTCCTGCAGCGAGAGGTAGAAGCGGGACGAGCCGGGATCGCCCTGGCGGCCGGCGCGGCCTCGAAGCTGGTTGTCGATTCGCCGCGCTTCGTGACGCTCGGTCGCGATGATGTGCAGGCCGCCGATGGCGACCACTTCGTCGTGCTCCGCATCGGTCTGACGCTTGTACGCCTCGAACAGGCGCTCGTACTCGGATCGGCCCACTTTGTAGAAGTTGTCGAGGTGATAGAAGTAGACGAAGTCGGCGTCGTCGACGAACTTTTCCTGGCCCTTGGGAAGCTTCTCGGCGATCTCGTCGGCCAGCGTCTGCTGGCGCGCCATGAACTCCGGGTTGCCGCCAAGGAGAATGTCGGTGCCGCGGCCCGCCATGTTGGTGGCAATCGTGACGGTGCCTTTGCGGCCGGCCTGCGCCACGATCTCCGCTTCCTGCGCGTGATACTTCGCGTTCAGCACGACGTGCTTGATCCCGCGCAGCTTCAGGAGCTTCGAGAGCCGCTCAGACTTTTCAATCGAGACCGTCCCGACGAGCACCGGCCGTCCTTGGGTCTGCTTCTCGATGATGTCGTTGACGATCGCGTCGTACTTCTCTTTTTCCGTCCGGTAGACGGTGTCGGGTTCCTCGACTCGCTTCAACTGCCGATTCGTCGGGATGACCATGACGTCGAGGTTGTAGATCTTCGCGAACTCCTCCGCTTCGGTGTCGGCCGTGCCGGTCATGCCCGACAACTTCAGGTATTTGCGGAAGTAGTTCTGGAACGTGACCGTCGCGAGCGTCTGGTTCTCGCGCTCGATCTTCACCTCGGGATGGTTGGTGTTGTGCTCTTTGGCTTCGACCGCCTGGTGCAGGCCGTCGCTCCAGCGCCGCCCCGGCATCAGGCGCCCGGTGAACTCGTCGACGATCACGACACCGCCGTCCTTGACCATGTACTCGACGTCGATGGTGAACAGCGTATGCGCGCGCAGGGCCTGGTTGATGTGGTGGAGCAGCGGCATGTTCTGCGGATCGTAGAGGCCCGCGCTTCCCGGTACGAGGCGATGCCCGAGCATCTTCTCGGACTTGGCCATCCCGCTCTCCGTCAGGTTCACCGTCTTGTGCTTCTCGTCGACGATGTAGTCGCCGGTCTTTTCGAGTTCCTCGCGCTCCTCGGCCTTGACGTCGCCGCGCGTGACGGCCCCTTTCGACAGCCTCGGAATGATGCGGTCGACCTCGTAGTAGAGGTCCGTCGATTCCTCCGCGGGACCGGAGATGATCAGCGGCGTCCGCGCCTCGTCGATCAGGATGCTGTCGACTTCGTCGACGATCGCGAAGTTGTGCCCGCGCTGCACGTAGTGCGCGAGGTCGAACTTCATGTTGTCGCGGAGATAGTCGAATCCGAACTCGTTGTTCGTGCCGTAGGTGATGTCGCAGGCGTAGGCGACCTGCCGTTCAGCGTCGTTCAAATCGTGCTGGATGACGCCGACGGTCATCCCGAGGAACCGGTAGATCCGCCCCATCCACTCGGAGTCGCGGCGGGCCAGATAGTCGTTCACCGTGACGACGTGCACCCCTTTGCCAGCCAGGGCATTGAGGTAGGCGGGCAGCGTTGCGACCAGCGTCTTGCCTTCGCCGGTCTTCATCTCGGCGATCTTCCCGCGATGGAGCACCATGCCGCCAATCAGCTGGACGTCGAAATGCCGCATGTTGAGCGTGCGGCGGCCGGCCTCGCGCACGACGGCAAAGGCATCGGGCAGCAGATCGTCGAGGGTTTCGCCTTTCTCCAGGCGCGACCGGAATTCCGCGGTCTTCGCGCGCAAGGCGTCGTCGGAGAGTTGACGGACCTCGGGCTCCTTGGCGTTGATGGTGACCACGAGCGGCGCGATCCGTTTCAGCTCGCGCTCGTTCTGCGTGCCTATGATTTTCGCGAGGAGTCTGTCGATGACCATGCAGGAGAACTACGGTCCGGGTA
Source organism: uncultured Acidobacteriota bacterium (assembly GCA_963786615.1). Lineage (GTDB taxonomy): Bacteria > Acidobacteriota > Vicinamibacteria > Vicinamibacterales > 2-12-FULL-66-21 > CAWAZT01. Next base: position 181,158 of record CAWAZT010000003.1, on the reverse strand, counting down.
TCAAATGATTGTACGGGACAGGCTCGCAGCGGTCAACCAGCCAACGGGCGTGGATCCAGCGCTTTGCGGCGGCCACGGGCCAGGAGCGTGCGGACCACGCGAGGCTCTTCATCTCGGGCCGCCGAGGACGCAGACCACGCGGAGACACTTCATCTCGGGTCGCGGAGCACGCGGACACGGTCTATCTCCGGGCCGCCGAGGACGCGGAGCTCGCGGAGACGGATCTCAGGCCGCGGAGGACGCCGACCACGCGGAGACGTTCTATCCGGGCCACGGCGGCCGCGGAGCACCCGGCTGACACGCCATGGCGGCGTAATTGCTCTGCTCGCCGACAGGAACGCCGGATCGCGTGTGCGGGCCGCTGTTCTCGGCATTTCCTTGCCCGGAAAGGGAAACGAGGTGGCGACATGAGGAAGGTGGTTGGAGTGATGGTTGTGGCGGCGGCGCTGGGGGCTGCCGCGCCGGCGCGGGCGGAACCGATGGCAGCCGCGAAGAACTCAGGGCTCGGCGCGTGTCGGGAGATGGACCGGTTCGACAATCTCACGGCAGCGGACAGACTCGGCGCGATCGCGCGCGTTGTTCCTGTGGCGGGACGAGCGCGTGTTCCGCTTCGACGACGAGGACTTCGTCCGCGGATACGCGTCGTCTCTCCCGGCCGGTTGGACGATGGCGAAGTTCCATGCGGACCGCGACGCGCTGTTCCTGGGCAATCACTGGAACCAGGGCCTGCATCTTGGCTGGTTCTGGAACGGTCACAAGAACTTCGACGCGAAGAAGGCTGCAGGCTTTCTGGGCGCAGTGGCGTGATCGGCTGCGAGACCATCGTCTGTCGGAGCACCCCGGCGAGCCGCAGTTGGCGGCCACGCCGGAACCGGCATCGATGATTCTCCTGGGATCGGGTGCGCTTGGCCTGTTCGGGCTGAGACGGCGGAAGGACGCGTAAGACGGGAGGGACGGGCGCCCGGCTATCTGGCGAGCAGCGTCAGAGGGTTCGTGAGGCGCCCGTTCATCCACACCTCGTAGTGCAGATGCGCGCCGGTCGAACGGCCGGTCGATCCCGACGAAACCAATCAAATCCCCGCGCTTCACTTGCTGGCCATCGGCAACGACGATCCGCGAGAGATGGCCATACCTGGTCGTGATACCGAACCCGTGATCGAGGACGACCATGTTGCCGTAGGCGCCGTTCATGCCGGCGGCGACGACGTGCGCGTCGCCCGTGGCGAGCACGGGCTGCCCGTAGTCCGCGGAAATATCCAGCCCGGGATGGAAGTCCTTGCTGTCAGGTGAACGGATCTTTCCGTGTCCCGAAGCTCGAAGAGAGCCAACCCGCGACCGGCCAGATCGACGGGGTTGCCATGGCCAGGGCGTGGCGTCGCTCGACGCTGTCGCGGACGGATTCGAGGCGGCTGTTGATGACGCCGAGCAGATCGCTCAGCACGCCGAAGACCGTATCGGGCGGACCGAGCGCGCTCGAGAGCATCGGACGAAGCGACGCCGATCTCGGAGCCGCCCATGGCGCGCGATTTCACGATCGCCGGCAGTCGCTCCATTGCGCGGCTCGCGGCCGGATCGACCACCGCGTGATCACCCAGCTCGTTGACGGCGGTCTGCAGCGCGGCCACTTGGTCGGCGAGTTGCCCGGTCGCTTCGCGATAGCTCGCGTTCTCGACCTGCAAGGCCGCGTTCGACGCCTGCAGTTGATCGATCGCGGATCGCGCGCTCCAGCGTGCGCCGAGGCCGATGAGAATGGGAAGCGAATAGACCGCGACGACCGCTCCAATGACGGGCCAGAGCGCCACGGTGAAGCGGCGCACCGCGCCGGTTTGGCGGTCTGCGATGACCAGTGAGTAACGTCTGCCGCGCATCGGGTTGGTAGTCAGGCTCGAGAACAACGGAATGTAACACAGCGCCCTGTCGAGTGCCAAACAAAAATGGCCGGGGTAGCCAGGCTGGTCGGCAGCTTGCAGTTGGGTCTGTCGGACCCTGCTAACAGCCGGTGAATGGGCAAAGGTTCTCACATCGGCGGAATCGGATCGGGAAATGAAGGCAACGATTGTCCTAGGGGTACTCGCTCTGCTCGGGCTGGTCGCGTTCGCGGCCGCTCCTGTCGCGCTGGCGTCTGCCACCACGATGGCCAGCGGCCATGCAACGCGAGCGGACGAGCTCGTCTGGATGTTGGTATCCGGTGCGACGCTGCTCGGCGTGGCGAGCGCCGTCCGTCGGTACGTGCCCTAGCTTGTCCGTGCTGGCCGGCCTGCCGCAGCCGAGGTCGGTATCGAAGGGAGCAAGCACCCTGCGCAGACGGCTGCAGGACATTGGATTGGAGGTGCTATGAGAGCACTCGGGGTAACACTGGCGTTCGGGTGTGCGATGGCGCTGATGGCGCCAGCCGCACGCGCGGAGCCGATTTCGCTGACCGTGAGCAGCCCAAGCAGTGGGTTCACGGCCGACGAGACGACGTTCACGACCGGCATGTTGACGATTGACCTCGGTAGTCTTTCGCTGAAAGGCGGCTCGAGCGGGTTCATCTCGATCGACGGTCTTCAGCGGAACAAGGATTATGTGGTCACGTTCGACATTGTCGATCCGGCGGCCAGTCCGTGGACGGAGTTGACGGCGGAGGTGCTCGATCCGCTGTCGGATGGGCTGAATGCCGGGGATCCTGCGCATTGCGAATCAGCCGTCGTATGTCCCGGCCGGCTTCTCCACGTCCACGACGCACGACGGACTCAGCTTCGCGCAGAGCCATGGGCTCGAGCGGAGCGCGACGTTCGCCGGCGGCGGTTCGGCCACGGTGTTCGCGGACGAGATGACCAACGCTCGCGACCTGATCACGTTCTCCGGATTCTCGAACGGCGTAGCGCACGTCACGTTCGGGCTCCGCGATTACTGGGGCGGCCGCAATTTCCTGCTGCGGCTGAGCGTCAACGGCGGTGATCTGACGAAGAATCCTGAGCCGGCTTCGATGGTGCTGCTCGGCACGGGACTTCTCGGACTGATCGGTTATCGGCGTCAGCGCTCGGCGTAGTCGGGCCCATGACGAAGCGATCGATCGTTTCATCGGCGCTCGTCTGTGCGGCTATTGTTGGGGTGTACTTCCCCGTGCTCTCGTCGCTCGTCCGGCAATGGGCGAGCGACGAGAACTACTCACACGGCTTCATCATCATTCCGTTTGCCGTCTATTTCGCCTGGCAGCGGCGGCGCGCGCTCAGCGCACTTCCGGCGCAGCCGTCCGCTGCCGGGTTGGTCATTGTCGCGGGGAGCCTTGCCATTTTTCTGGCCGGGCTCCTCGGCGCTGAACTCTTCCTCACTCGCATTTCGTTGATCGGCGTGCTGGCCGGCTCGATCTGGTTTCTGTTCGGGTGGCGCCACGTCCGGCTGCTGGCGTTTCCACTGCTGCTGCTGATTCTGATGGTGCCGCTGCCGGCGATGGTCTTCAACCAGATCGCGTTTCCGCTGCAGTTGTTTGCCTCGCGCGTCGGCGAGGGCGTGCTGACGATGGCGGGCGTCCCGGTCGTGCGCGAAGGGAATGTCCTCGAGCTTGCGTCCACGAAGCTCGAAGTCGCGCAAGCGTGCAGCGGGATTCGATCGCTCGTCTCGTTGCTGACGCTCGGAATCCTGCTGGGCAAATTGACCGAGCCGCGCCTCTGGGTTCGAGTGCTGCTCGCGTTCCTTACCGTTCCCGTCGCCATCGCCGCAAACGCGGCCCGCGTGGCGGGCACCGGACTGGCCGCCAACTGGATCGGCCCGGAGGCGGCAGAAGGCTTCTTCCACGCATTTTCCGGATGGCTCGTGTTCGTCGCGGCGTTCGGTCTGCTCCTGCTCGCGCAACGGGTGTTCTCACGAACGATGCCTGCGCCGTTCGCGACGAATCCCAGCGCGGCTATCGAGGCGTGATGCTGACGCGTGCTGGTGTGCTCGCCGCCGTGATCGTGGCCGTCGGCGTATACGGCTCCCGCGTTGCCGGCAGCGAGCGTGCGGTCTCGCGCGAACCGCTGGCGGCGCTCCCGATTGAGCTCGGGCGCATGGCATGCCGCGGGAGATTTGCCGATCGACGACGAGTCGCTCGGGGTCCTCGGCGTCGACGACTACGTCAATCGTGTCTACCAACGACCGTCGACGCCGCCGGTCAGCCTCTACATCGGGTACTACGCGAGTCAGCGGCAAGGAGACACGATTCACTCGCCGCAGAACTGTCTGCCGGGCGCCGGATGGCAGGCCGTCGAGAGCGGACGCACGACGCTCGACCTCGGTGGTCGTTCGCTTGTCGTCAACCGCTACATGGTTCAGAAGGGCCTGAACCGTCAGGTCGTTCTGTATTGGTATCAAGGACGCGGCCGCGTGATCGCCAACGAGTACGCAAACAAGCTCTGGCTGATGGTCGATGCCGCGCGTTTGCATCGTACCAACGGATCGCTCGTCAGGGTCGTCGCTCCCGTCGCGGCCGCGACCGGCGGCGCTCCAGGCGGCCGATGCGGCCGCCACCGATTTCGCCCGTTCCCTCTATCCCTCACTTTCCACCTACCTGCCATGAAGCGCTTTCTTCTCTGTGTGCTGATCGCCGTGATCCCCCTCGCCGCGTGCAGCCGGGATCCGAAGGTCAAGGCCCAGCGATACATTGCCGCGGGCGACGCCTACGTCGCGCAACACAAGTTCAAGGAAGCGATTCTCGAGTATCGCAACGCGCTCGCCGCGCAGCCGTCGCGCGCCGACGTCCACTACAAGCTCGCGCGCGCGTACATGGAAACCGGCGATCCCGTGAAGGCGTACGGGTCCTACTCGCAGGCGGCGGATCTCGACCCGTCGAATCTCGACGCGCAGTTGCAGTCGGGCGAGTTGCTGCTGATGGCCGGCGAGTACGATGAAGCGCGCGCCCGTGCGGAGCTCGCGCTGAAAACGGATCCGAAGAGCGCGGCGGGGCACATTCTCCTCGGGAACGCTCTGGCCGGACTGAACGACACGACCCGCGCGATCAAGCAGATGGAGCAGGCCATCACGCTGGATCCCGAATACGCGCCCGCCTATGCCGCGCTCGGCGCCGTGCAGCTGGCTGGCGGACGCTCGGAAAAGGCCAAGGAGTCGTTCCAGAAGGCGGTACAGCTCGATCCCAAGTCCGTGGCGCCGCGTCTGGCGCTGGCCAACTACGACTGGGCCGTCGGCGATCATGCGGCAGCCGAGCGGGAGCTGAAGGCGGCGCTGGCGTCGGAGCCGGACAACATGCTCGCGCACCGCGCGATGGCGTTGTTCTATCTGAGCGATCGTCGAGCGCCAGAAGCGGAGCCGCACTTCAAGGCGCTCGCCGCGGATTCGCCTGACGGCACGCTCGCGCTCGCCGACTTCTACAGCGGCCTCGGCCGCCGCGATGAAGCGCTCGCCGTCCTGAACGGGATCACCGACAAGAAGGCCCAGCGCGAAGCGAAGCTGCGCATTGCGACGATCCAGTACGAGAGCGGAAAAACGGCAGACGCGCTTCGGCTCACCGACGCGCTGATCAGCGAGAAGCCGCGAAGCCCTGACGGGCACATCCTGAAAGCGCGGCTGCTGCTCGCGAGCCACGGCGATCTGGACGAGGCCGCACGTCAGGCCCAGGCGGCGGTCCACGCCGACACCGGGTCGACGGCCGCGCATTACACCGCCGGGCTCGTCGCCATCACGCGGAAGGACTTCGAGGGGGCCGAGCGCGCGTTCCTCGAAAGCGCGAAGCTGAACCCGCGCGCCGCGGCGCCGCAACTGCAGCTTGCCCGTCTGCGGCTCGCGCGAGGTGATTCGGCAGGTGCGCTCAACGCGGCCGAGGAGGCCGCGGCGGCGCGGCCGGACGATATCGAGGCCGCCGTGCTGATGGTTCGCAGCCTGCGCGCCCAGGGCCAGCTCGATCGCGCACGCCGCGAGCTGGCCGACCGGATCAAGGCCAGCCCGGACGATCCGCGCCTGCTGACCGAATCCGGATGGGTCGAGCTGTCGTCGCACCGTGCCGACGATGCGCGGCGTCTCTTCGACCAGGCGCTGAATCGCGCGCCGGGCTACGAAGACGCGCGTGTGGGCGCCGTCGCGAGCGACGTGGCGTTGCGCGACACGACCAGGGCGCGGGCGCGCGTTGACGGCTGGCTCGCCAAGCAGCCGCACGACCCGAGCGCAGCAGATGCTTGCCGCGCGTCTCGATTTGCTCGAGAAGAAGCCGGACGCCGCCGAACGGCGTCTCCTCGGTATCGTCCAGGCGCAGCCGTCGCGGCTCGACGCCTACGAGCTGCTCGGGGAGATCTATCTCAAGCAAGGCCAGATCGACTCGGCGCTCGACAAGTACCGGACGATGGCCGGCCACGCGCCGGAGGCCGCAGGCCCACCGACCATGATCGGGATGATCCTGGAGCAGAAGGGCGACCGCGACGGGGCGCGGCGGCAGTATCGTGATGTGCTGGCAAAGCATCCTCGTGCGGCGGTCGCCGCGAACAACCTGGCGTGGATCCTCGCCGAGGACGGCCAGTTCGACGAGGCGTTGAAGTTCGCGACCGTCGCAACTGAAGAACTGCGCGATCGCCCGGAGCCTCAGGACACCCTGGGCTGGATCTACCTGCAAAAGAATCTGCCGGTGCACGCGCTGCCGGCGTTCCAACGTGCGCTCGATCTCGCGCCGTCGAACGATCTGTACAAGAAGCATCTCGAAGAGGCGAGGGCGAGATCGGCGAAGCCGAAGGGGTAATTTGGTGATTTGGTGATCGTGATTTGGTGACCGATCACGCATCGGTAAATCACTCACTCCCTCAATTACGAAATCGCCAAATCACCAAATCTATCTGAACTGCAGCGCCTCGGCGAGGTGATCGGGACGCACGCGATCCGCGTCGTCGAGGTCCGCGATCGTCCGCGCGACGCGCAGCAGGCGGTCGAACGCACGTGCCGTCAGGCCGAGACCTTCGGCCGCCCGTCGTAACAGCCGCTCGCCCGCCGGGTCGAGGTTGCAGGCCTCGCGCAGCGCCCGTGGCGCGAGGCGGGCGTTGAGCGCGACACCCAGAGACTCCACGCGCTCGTTCTGCCTGACGCGTGCCGCTTCGACGCGCACGCGAATGGCCGCTGTGCACTTCTCCCTTATTGGTTGACGTCAAGTCGTCGCCGGCCAGCGCCGACACATCGACGGTCAGGTCCATGCGATCGCGCAGCGGTCCCGAGATGCGTCCGGCGTAGCGATCCACCTGCGCCGGCGAACATCGACACGCCCGACGGGGGTCGCCGAGATATCCGCACGGGCAGGGATTCATCGCGCCAATCAGCACGAAGCGGGCAGGGAAGACCGCCGTCCGCTGCGCGCGTGCGATGCGCACGACGCCGTCCTCGAGCGGCTGGCGGAGGACTTCGAGCGCCCGGCGACTGAACTCCGGCATCTCGTCGAGAAACAGCACGCCATGGTGCGCGAGGCTGATCTCTCCGGGCCGCGGCACGCTGCCGCCTCCCGCGAGTGCCACGTCAGAGACGGTGTGGTGCGGCGCGCGGAACGGCCGCGCACGGAGCAGGCCCGAGGCCTGACCCGAGGAGACCCGCGACCGAATGAATGGCGGTCGCCTCGAGCGCCTCGTCGAACGTCAGGGGTGGAAGGATTCCGGCCGCTCTCCTCGCCATCATCGTCTTGCCGGAGCCGGGCGGACCGGCCAGGAGGACGTTGTGGCCGCCGGCCGCCGCAATCTCCAGCGCGCGCCGCGCCATCACCTGTCCCCGCACATCCGCGAAGTCGCCGTGGACGGCGTCCGTCGTGTCGCCGGCCGTCTCCGGCGGCAGCGCCACGGGCTTTGGATCGTTCAGCGCCTCGACCGCGTCCCGCAGGGAGTGCACCGGATAGAAGTCGAGGCCGCTGACGACCGCGGCCTCACGACTGTTGGCGTGGGGCAGCAGCAGGCCGCGAAATCGCCGCCGGCGCGCCGCGGCCGCGATCGGCAGCACGCCTCGTGTCGGCTGAATGGCCCCGTCGAGCGACAACTCTCCGAGCACCAGCACGTCGTCGACATTGCGACGGCGGACGTCACCGGTTGCAGCGAGGATCCCGAGCGCGATAGGAAGGTCGAACGCCGAACCCGCTTTGCGGACATCGGCTGGCGCGAGGTTGACGGTAATTCGGCGCGGCGGGAATTCGAAGCCGGAGTTGCGGATTGCGCTGCGGATGCGATCCCGGCTCTCGCGGATGCTCGGGTCCGGAAGGCCCACCATGGTGAACGCGGGCAGGCCGAACGACACGTCGACCTCGACGTTCACTTGCGCAGCATCGATTCCGAAGACCGCGGCCGTCCGTACACACGCCAGCACACCGCAGCCTGGTGCAAGGCGCCGCTCAGCCTGATGCGGATCGGATTTGCTGAGAAAACGGAGGGCCGCTGCGCAACCTGGAAAGGCGAGCGCGCAGGAATTGCCGATCACGGCCGGCGTTGACAGTCGCGGATTGTTCACTCCCGCAGGTCGCGTCAGCGCGCGCTGGCGAGAATCTTGAGCTTCGTGCCGGCCGCGATCGAGCTGCCGTGCAGGCGGTTCCAGCTCTTGATCTTGGCGACGCTCGTGTCGAACAGCTCGGCGATCGACGAGAGCGTGTCGCCGCGCTTGACGCGATAGGTGATCTGCGTGACCTGCTGCGAGGCCCGGCCTTCGGGCGCCGGGGCCGACGACGACAGCGAGCGCGAGGCGACCGCGTTCGGCACGGCGCGCTCGGCGCGGGCGGCGACCATCGTGGCCGGGGCTCTCGGGATGATCAGTTCCTGACCCGCACGCACCGCCGACTTCACTTTCAGGTTGTTCGCTTCGGCGAGCTCCGCACGCGAGACGCCGAACTTTCGCGCGACGTTCAGCAGCGTGTCGCCGCGCTTCACCGTGTACCACTTCAAGGTGGTGAAGTCCGACGGGGCGGCTTCCGCCAGCCGTGCGCTCAAGCGCTCGGCGCTCCCGACCGGCACCTTGACCTCGTAGTCGGGATACTTCACCGGCGTGGTCCAGCGCCGGAGCTCCGGGTTGAGCGCCTGGATTTCGTCGACGCTCGTTCCCGCCCATTCGGCGACGCGACGGATGTCGACAGCCCGTGGGATAGCCACTTTGTCGTAGGCAATCGGCTCGGCGTCCATGACATCGAAGCCGTACTGCAATGGGTTCCGCGCGATGATCATGGCGGCGAGGATCATCGGCACGTACTCGCGCGTCTCGCGTGGCAGGTACTTCGGGCCCGCCGCGGCCAGCGACCAGAAATCCGACCGTCCAGAACGCTTCATCGCGCGCTGCACCCGCCCAGGCCCACCGTTGTAGGCGGCGAGGACGAGATTCCAATCGCCGTCGAACATCCGGCTCAGGGTCTTGAGATACTGCGCGGCCGCCTGCGTCGCCTTCTCGGGATCCGACCGCTCGTCGATGAACCAGTTCGTCTTCAGCCCGTGCTCCTGCGCAGTGGCCTTCATGAACTGCCACGGCCCCTTGGCGCTGGCCTTCGACAACGCGTTGGTCTTGAACGAGCTTTCGATGATGGGAATGTAGGCGAGGTCGAGGGGAAGGCCTTCGGCGCGGAACACGCTCTGGATCATCGGGAGATAGCGCGCGCCGCGCTGCAGGCTCTCCTGGATGTAGTCCCGAAGCCGCGTCTGGAACACTTCCACGTAGGACAGGACCTTCGGCTCCTGCGGGATGGGGATGTCGTGAGCCGTCTGCTGCAGGTCTGCCGCGACTGCCGCTCTCGTCGCCTCGTCCGCTGGCGGAGCCGGAAACGTCGTCGCGTTCTTCAGCAGCTCGTCGATCGGCGCCGCCTCGTAGTTCTTCTCGGTGAAGCCGTCGCCGCGCGCCAGCGCCGTGACCTCGAACGCGTTGATGCGATCGACCAGGCGATCGAAATGCTCGCGGAGTCTGGCGTCGGTACGGGCGCCGTACGGCGATTCCAGCAGGACCTCGATGGCCTGGTCGAACGCCAGACGGGCGCGATCCAGATGGCCGGCGTTGAACTCGCGCTCCCCCTCGTCGAAGTGCCGCTGCGAGGTCTCAATCAGCGCGGTGATCGGGTCGATGGCAGCGGGAGCCGGGGCTGGTGCTTACGGGAGCGCTGGACGGTCGTTGCGGGGAGGGAGCCGGCGCCTTCGTTTGGGGCTTCGGGTTACCGCCACAGGCGGCGACGACCCCAAGCCCGGCGACAACCGCGGACGACAGCCAGGTTCGCGTCATGCGGGATGCTCCTCGCGGAATATCGTGACCGGCACGCGGCAACGCGCGTGCAAGTCAGGTGCCCCGTTCAGCTCGCCCCCGACCACACATCACCGCGCTCTGCACGCGGGCGATTCAGGATCTGGAGCGTCCAAGGTGGTGCCGGTGACCCGAAAAGACTCAAAAAACCGGCTGTCTTGCTCACCGCGAGGCGGTGTCGAACTCGTAAATTGCTGGGGGCGGTCAGCATAGCATCCGCCGAATGGACCGGTCAACCCTGGATCGATTCGGACGACACTAACGTGTGCACGATCAGCGGTTTACTGACGCTCATCGCCACGAAGCCTGCACGAAGAGATGGTGCTGTTCCCCCAGGTCACGCGCCGCCGGTGTCACGATAGAGCGCTCGCCGATTACAATTTTGCGACCCTGGCGGATCGCCTGGCGAACGTCTTCTTCGCATACGAAGTCGGTAGGTTTTTCAACACTCGGGGCCGGCGGTCGCTGGGCGCCGGCGTGGGGAGCCGTCTGCGGCCGGCGCCGTGACCCGATAGCCGCGCGACGACAGGAACTCGTCGATCCGGTTTGAGCAGCACGTCGGCCGCGATGCCGCCCGGCTGGGGGGGCGCCGCAGGCGGACGGAGGAGACGCGGACCTTCGGGACAGCCGGTTCGACGGCCTTGCGCACGACCGCCGGCGTGATCTCGTACGCCAGTCGCTTGATGTTCAGGAGGTGGCGAGGCGAGATGTTGTCGGACGTGATGTTGCCGCCATACCCGCCGCATCCCAGCGTCATCGCCGGGTCGAGCCCGGTCGTCAATCCGATGGATCCATGCGTGGTCGGCGTGTTCACGACGATGCGATAGGCCGGCTTCTTGAGGCCAAACTCCAGGATCACGTCGTCGTTGCGTGAGTGAATCGACATCGTGTGACCCATGCCGCCGTATCGGAGGATCTCCTTGCACCGCTCGCAGCCCTCGCGCCAGTCGGCCACTATATAGAAGGAGAGGACGGGACAGAGCTTCTCGATCGAGAGCGGATAGTCGCGCCCGACACCCTTGAGCTCGGCGATGAGGACCCGCGTGTCGGCCGGGACCGTGACGCCGGCCTGTTGGGCGATGTACGGCGCCGGTCTGCCGACGAGCGCCGGGTTCGGCAGCCGCTGGGGGCTGACGAGCAGTTTCGCAACGGCATCGATCTCCGGCGGCGACAGGAAGTAGGCGCCGTTCTTCAGAAGCTCGCGCTTCACCTCCTCCACCACGGGCGCGTCGACGACGATGGAGTTTTCGGACGAGCAGAGGAGACCGTTGTCGAAGGTCTTGCCGGTAACGATGTCGCGGACGGCCTTGGGGACGTCGGCGGTCCGTTCCACGAAGGCCGGCGCGTTGCCGGGACCGACGCCGTACGCGGGCTTGCCGGCGCTGTAGGCCGCCCGGACCAGTCCCATCCCGCCCGTCGCGAGGATCACGGCCACCTCGCGCGCCTTCATCAGTTCCTGCGTTCCCTCGAGCGTGACGGTCGTCATCCAGTTGATCGATCCGTCCGGCGCGCCGGCGCCGCGCGCGGCTTCGTTCATCACTTCGGCCACGCGGGTGATGCATCGCACCGCGGCAGGGTGCGGGCTGATCACGATGGGGCAGCGCGCCTTGAGGGAAATCAGGATCTTGTAGATCGCCGTGGACGTCGGGTTGGTGGACGGGACGATCGCGGCCACCACGCCAAACGGCTCGGCAATCTCGATCACCTTGCGATCGTCGAGCCGCCGGATGACGCCGACGGTCTTCATCGGGCGGATGAACTTGTAGACCTTTTCGGACGCGAACAGGTTCTTCTGGATCTTGTCCGCGACCACGCCGTAGCCGGTTTCTTCGCAGGCGAGGCGCGCGAGCGACTCGGCGTGCGGGGTGACGGCCGCGGCCATGGCGTCGACGATCGCGTCGATCTGGTCCTGGGAGCGCTCGCCCAGGGCGGCGGCCGCCGCCTTTGCGCGGCGCGCGAGCGACCGTGCTTCCGCAATGGAGCCGAGATCGCGATCGGTCTGGGCCTGGGGCTGCGCCATCGTCCTGATGCGGCAGGCGCGCTACGACGCCTTGGGGGCCTTTGGCAGAATCTTTTCGACTTCGCTGTGGGGACGCGGAATCACGTGCACGGAAATCAGCTCGCCGACGCGTCGCGCGGCGGCGGCACCCGCGTCGGTCGCCGCCTTCACGGCGCCTACGTCACCACGAACGAGCACCGTGACGTAGCCCGCGCCGATGTATTCCTTGCCGACGAGGACCACGTTCGCAGCCTTCACCATCGCGTCGGCCGCTTCGATCGATCCGATGAGGCCGCGAGTTTCGACCATGCCTAGCGCTTCCAACAGGGCTCCCTTCGGCGGCCGCGGAGTCGGATGGACCGCGGAATCAGCGGATCACGCGGAACGACGCAGACAGAATTCGCGTGATCGCGTCCGGTCCGCGTGATCCGCGTCACCCGCGGCCCGCAGGCTAACATATTGCTGTAGCTGCCACAACTGCGTTACCATCCCCGACGTCGGGATGTTTCCGCACTGTATCCAGTTCGTACCTCTCCTATGAGAATGTCGTTCAGGCTGCCGATCGTGGCGGTCGTGTCACTGCTCGTGCTGACGGCCGGCTGCCGGCGCAACCAGAACACCGACCCGGCCGTGGCGACGCCGTCGCTGTCGTTGAGCAAGGACCGCGTCCCCATCGGCAGCGCCGTCACGCTCACGTACAAGTTCCAGGTCGCGCCCAACGCGTCGATCGACAAGAACTACTACGTGTTCGTGCACGTCCTCGACCCGGAAGGGGAGCAGATGTGGGACGACGACCATCTGCCCGCGGTGCCGACGAGCCAATGGAAGCCGGGGCAGACGATCGAATACAAGCCGGACCATTTTCGTTCCCAACTATCCGTACATCGGCGAGGCGACTGTGCGGCTCGGCCTGTACGACCCGACCACGGGAAACCGACTGACGCTGAACGCGCAGGACCTGTCGCGGCGGGAGTACCTCGTCACGAAGTTCCAGCTGCTGCCCTCGTCCGAGAACATCTTCCTGGTCACGAAGGATGGCTGGCATCCGGCGGAAGTGGACGCGAAGAACCCGGCGAACGAGTGGCAGTGGACGAAGAAGACCGCGACCTTGTCGTTCAGGAATCCGAAGAAGGACTCCACGTTTTATCTGGATTACGACGCGCGTCCCGACCTCTTCAACCCGCCCCAGCACGTGACCGTGAAGATTGGCGACAAGGTCATCACCGACTTCGCCGCCGACGCCAAGGAGCGGACCATCCGAGATCTTCCCGATTTCAGCCGACCAGCTCGGAGCCGCCGACATGGTCGACCTCGTCTTCGACGTGGACAAGACCTTCGCCCCCGGCGCGCGGCGATCCGCGCGAGCTGGGCATCCGCGTTTACCACACCTACCTCGGGTCGAAGTAGCCTCCGGTCCAGTCAGGTTCGTCTGCGTTCCGGCCGATAGAAGATCCAGAGTGCATCCCGCGAGCAGTCGCGGCTCGACTGTAGTGTTTCTGGACACAGCGGACAACCGGATGCTAGGATCGTTCGTCCCAATGGTGATGCGACCAATTGCTCGGCTTCTGGCGGGGATGTGTCTGTTCCTGGCACTGGGTGTCAGTTCGGCCTCCGCGGAGATCGTGTTCCTCAGCTCCGGACGCACTCTTTCGGTCAAGGAGCATCGGCAAGAAGGCGACACGATCGTCCTGACCATGCGCGCCGGCGGCGAGGTCCGATGCGACAAGAGCATTGTCGACCGGATCGTCCCCGACGAGGTGCCGCACCCGGATCCTGTGCCGGAACAGGAAGTCGTGGCCGCCGCCGAGCCACGAGCGGACGTGGCGTCTGTGCTCGACTCCACTCCGTACGGCGAGATCATCTCCGCGATGTCCGAGGCCAACGGCGTGGACCCGATGCTGGTCCGGGCGCTGATACAGGTCGAGTCGAAGTACAACCCGCGGGCGCGGTCGTCCAAAGGCGCCATGGGGCTGATGCAGCTCATGCCGCAGACGGCGCGCGAGTACAACCTCCGCAATCCCTACGATCCCAAGTCGAACATCGAGGCAGGCATCAAGCGGCTCAAGTCGCTGATCGACAGGTGGGGTGTCGAGCTCGCGCTGGCCGCCTACAACGCCGGCGAGGGGGCCGTCACGCGGTTCAACGGTGTGCCTCCCTATCGTGAGACGCGCAGCTATGTCTCGCGCATCCTCGCGATCGCCGGACTCCAGTAGCGCGACGCCCCCAACGAGCGATCGATCGTCCATCAGGCGCCCCAGCCGGCGCAGCCGGCCGGCGGTCTAAGCTGTATGGCCGGTCCACGTGGGTACATCTGCTGGGGCTGCTATAATTCAGCGGAGCGATTTCCCATAATGTCAGCTATAGCAAGACGTTGCGCGGAAACGTCGGAGCGCGGGCGATAAGGTATGGAGTATCGCTGCCGGCTCGGCACTCCGGGTGGGGACATCATCGAAGGCGATCTACGTCGCCGACAGCGAGGCGCGGCTCCGCCGCGAGTTCGAGGAAAAGGGCCTTCTCGTCCTCGGGATTCAGCAGGCCGGACGCCGCGCGCTGGCGGGGCTCAGCCTGCCGCGGCGCCGACGAGTGCCCAGCCGCGAGTTCCTGGTGTTCAACCAGGAGCTGGCCACGTTGCTCAAGGCGGGCATGCCGCTCGTCCAGTCGCTCGACATCCTCCGCCGCCGCGTCACGAACCCCATCTTCAAGGGCATTCTGGACGATGTGCACGAGCGGGTGCGGGCGGGGAGCGCCCTGTCGGAAGCGTTCGACGCGCACGGCCAGATGTTTCCGGGCGTCTACACGGCGTCTCTGCTCGCCGGCGAAAAGTCCGGCAACCTCGAGTCGGTGCTGCGCCGCTATGTCAGCTACGTGAAAGTGGTCTCCGGCGTCCGACGGAAGACGATCTCGGCGCTCGTCTATCCGGTCATTCTGCTGTTGCTGTCGTTCGTCGTCGTCACGATCATCGTCGTGCGCGTCGTTCCGGAATTCGGCGCGTTCTACAACCAGTTCGGGCACGAGCTTCCGTGGTCGACGCGGATGATCGTCAGCATCTCGGGCTTTGCGACGAGCTACTTCTGGCTCATCGTCGGCGGGATCGCGGCAATTGCCCTCGGCAGCTGGTGGTGGATGAAACAGCCCGGCCAGCGGCGGCGGCTCGATCGTCTGATCCTGAAGATGCCTGCGCTGGGATCGATTGCACAGAAGTTCTCGACGTCGCAGGCGGCGCGCACGCTCGCGACGCTGCTCGGCGGCGGCATCCCGCTCGTCAACGCGCTGGAAGTGTCCGCGCGGTCGCTCGGCAATCAGTACATGGCGGGGGAGCTTCAGGCCGCGGCTCAACAGGTGCGTGAAGGGCGTGCGCTCGCTACGGCGATGGAAGACAGCGGCGCATTCCCCGACGTCTCGATCAAGATGGTGGAGGTTGGCGAGTCGACCGGCGCGCTGCAGGAGATGCTCAACAGCCTCGCGGATTTCTACGACGAGGAGATCGAGACCAACCTTGGCCGGTTCGTCACGCTGGTCGAGCCGATCCTGCTCGTGATCATGGGCATCGTGATCGCGGGCCTGCTGCTCGCGCTCTATCTGCCGCTGTTCAACCTGTCGTCGGCCCTGCGATGAGGCTCGTCAGAGGTATCTCATGGATGTGAAGATTCCACTCGCTGACTCAGCGCCGCCGGCCGCGACCGACCTCTACGCGGATTCCGTCGTCCCGCAGCAGAGCGCCGCCGAGCAGGCGGCGGAAGTCGCGCAGGCGCGGCACCTCGCGGAACGGTATCGGCTGCCCTTCCTCGACCTGGCGCATTTCAGCATCGACCACGATCTCTTCCGGACGATTCCTGCGGAGCTCATGCTCCGGTATGGCTTCGTGCCGTACCGGCGCGAGGGTCAGGCGCTCGTGATCGTCGTGTCCGATCCGACCGATCTGCCGATGATCGACGAGCTTGCGATGATGCTCGCGACGCCGATCAAGGTCATGGTCGGGACGCCGTCGGCCATTCAGGGAATCCTGAAGAAGAGCGAGAGCTCGACCCGCGTGCTCGAGGAGGCGACCGAGAGCTTCCAGCTCCAGATCCTGCGCGAAGACGAGGCCGGCGACGACCAGCTGACGGTCGAGAAGATGACGACCGACACGAGCCCCGTCATCCGGCTCGTGGACACGACCATCTACACCGCCATCCAGCGCCGCGCGAGCGACATCCACATCGAGACGCAGGACGATGCCGTGTATGTGAAGTACCGGATCGACGGCGTGCTGCAGCCGGCGATGCGTCCGATCGACAAGCGATTCCACAGCACGATCATCTCGCGCGTGAAGGTCATGGCGGAGCTCGACATCGCCGAGAAGCGCATCCCGCAGGACGGCCGCTTCAAGCTGCGGCTGCCCGGCAAGACGATCGACTTCCGCGTCTCGATCATGCCCAGCGTACACGGCGAGGACGCGGTCATTCGTATCCTCGACAAGGAGTCGATCAGCGAGCAGTTCCACGAGCTGCGGCTCGACATCCTGGGGTTTCCCGAGCACGAGCTCCGGCGCTTCCGCAAATACATTGCCGAACCGTACGGCATGGTGCTGGTGACGGGACCGACCGGCAGCGGCAAGACCACGACGCTGTATGCCGCGCTGTCGGAGATCAAGACGATCGAAGACAAGATCGTCACGATCGAGGATCCGGTCGAGTACCAGCTGCGAGGCATCACGCAGATTCCAATCAACGAGAAGAAAGGACTGACGTTTGCGCGCGGGCTGCGGTCGATCCTGCGGCACGATCCTGACAAGATCATGGTCGGCGAGATCCGCGACAACGAGACGGCGCAGATTGCCATCAACTCCGCGCTGACCGGGCACCTGGTCTTCACGACGGTGCACGCCAACAACGTCGTCGACGTGCTGGGCCGGTTCCTGAACATGGGCGTCGAGCCGTATCAGTTCGTGTCCGCGCTCAACTGCGTGCTGGCCCAGCGGCTGGTCCGGAACATCTGCCTGCATTGCAAGCGGCCGACGAAGGTCACGCGCGAGCAGCTCGTCGAGTCGGCCCTGGATCCGACGCTGGCCGACAACGAGGCGTTCTACGAGGGGGCGGGGTGCATCGAGTGCGCGGGCACCGGCTACAAGGGTCGGACCGCCATATGCGAGCTCCTGGATCTGACCGATAACATCCGCGAGATCATCCTGGCGCGGAAGCCGACGTCGGAAGTGAAGAAGGCCGCCCGCGAGGAAGGGATGCGCTCGCTGCGCGAATCGGCGGTCGAGCGCGTGCTGGCCGGCGTCACGACGCTGCGCGAGATCAACAAGGTGACGTTCGTCGAATGAGCCTCCTGCCATCGTTCTTCGCGAGTCCGCCGCCGTCGGTGGGCGTCGAGCTCGCCTCGGACAGGGTGACGGCTGTCTCGATCGGGCGGCAGGGCGGCTCGAATACGGTGGCGGGCTATGCGGTTGAAGGCGCTGCCAAGCGGCGTCTTGACGCCGGCGCTCAACGCGCCCAACATCCACGACGAGGCCGCCATCGTCACGGCGCTGCGTTCCGCGCTCGACAAGCTCGGGTCGCGCCAGCGCCGCGTCGCGCTCGTGATTCCCGACTCCGCCGCGAAGGTCTCGCTGCTGCGCTTCGAGAAGGTGCCAGCGCAGTCGGACCTCGATCAGCTGATTCGCTGGCAGATGCGGAAGGCGGCGCCGTTCAAGCCCGAAGAGGCGGAGATCTCCTGGGTTCCCGCGGGACTGCTGCCGCAAGGCGGCCAGGAGTTTCTGGTGACCTTGGCGCGTCGCGACGTCATCGAGGGGTATCAGACGGGTCTGCGCGGCCGCGGGCGTGCAGGCGGGCATCGTCGATCTGGCGTCGCTCAATCTGATCAATGCCGTCCTGGCCGGTTCAGGGGAGCCGGCTGCCGGCGGCGATCCTTCGATCGACTCAGGGTCGCCCCAAGCGACCTCGAGGGGCGACCTCCTGGTCGTGCACGTGACGCCCGACTACGCCACGCTGGCGATCGTCCGCGGGAAGGATCTGATTTTCTTTCGGACCCGACAGCTCGAGACCTACAGCGACCTGACCGATCTCGTGCATCAGACCGCGATGTACCACGAGGATCGGCTCGGCGGCGGCCAGTTCGGCCGCGTCCTCCTGTCGGGTGCGGCGGCCCGTGGCGCCGATGCCGGCGAGTTGGCCCGCCGTGGCCTCGAGGAGCGTCTGGGTGTTCGCGTGGAGGCGCTGGATTTCCGCAGCGGCGCCCACATGGTGGATCGCATCTCGGCCGGCACCGAGCTGCTCGACGCGCTGGCGCCCGCCGTCGGCGTCGTCCTTCGAGAGCGGGTCGCGTAAGTGCTTCGCACCAACCTTTCGACCAGACCGTTCTACAACGAGCGCGCCGTCCACGTGCTGCTCGGGATTCTTGCCGCCATCCTGGTGCTGGTGACCGCCATGCAGGCCGGCCGGATCCTGACGTTGTCGCGTTACAAGACCGAGCTCACTGCCGCCATCTATCGCGACCGTGACGAGATCGATCGCCGGACGCGGGAGGCCGCGGACATCCGACGCGGCATGAACCCGCAGGAGCTGGCGCTCGTCGCCGCCGCGGCCAAGGAGGCCAACGGCCTGATCGAGCAGCGGACCTTTTCCTGGACCGAGCTCTTCAACCGGCTCGAAGCGACGCTGCCGGAGAACGTGATGCTGACGGCCGTCCGCCCTGATTTCAAGGACGGCATCACGCACGTCAACATGGACATTCAGGGCCGGCGCGCCGAGGACAACGATGCGTTCTTCGAGAAGCTCGAGGCGACTGGCGTGTTTCGCGATGTCTCGTGGAGCGCCGAGAACGTCACCGAGGACGGGCTCCACCACATGACGATGACGGCGGTGTACGCGCCGGAACGTCAAGGGGTGCGGCCGGCGGCCGTGACGACGCCGAAGGAGTCGAAACGATGACGCTGTTTCGACGGATCCTGGCGGAAAAGCGCCGCCTGGTGCTGGCGCTGGCCGTGGCGGCGATCGGCAACGTCCTGCTCTTCGCGCTGCTGGTGTTCCCGCTTGGGCGTCAGGTTGCCGGCGCCGAGCAGGACGCACAATTGCAGCGCGAGGCGCTGCGGCGTGCGCGGCAGGATGCGGCGTCCGCCCGCGCGACCGTGCAGGGCAAAGAGCAGGCGGATTCGGCACTCCGCAAGTTCTATCTCGACGTGCTGCCGGCCAACGCGAGCTCCGCGAGAGGCATCACGTACCGCCGCCTGTCGCAGCTCGCGCGCGAGTCGAACCTTCGCCTCGAGCGCGGCACGAACATCGTCAAGCAGGAAAAGGGCAGCAATCTCCAGAAGGTCACGACGACCTACATGTTGACCGGGGACTACCGGGACGTGCGGCAGTTCATCTACTCGTTGGAGACCGCCCCGGAGTTCATGGTCCTCGAGAACGTGGCGCTCTCCGCGCCGGAGGACCAGGAGCGCGGCGCTGACGGTGAAGCTCGACGTCGCGACGTATTTCCGGGCGGGCAATGCCGGCTGACCAGGTGATCGGCCGCGCGACCGCGGCCCTGGCTGCTGATGGCGCTGGGTGCCGCCGTCGTGGCGCTCGTGACATATCAGCTGTGGCCCTCGGCCGCGACGGGCTCCGGGCCGTCTAATCGAGCGGGGACCACGCGGTCCGGGCCAGGCCGGTGCAGTCGATCCGAGTGCCCTGCGCGTGCAGCTGGGCGCGCTGGATCAACCGCCGCCGGAGCCGAGCACCAGCGGCCGGAATCCTTTTCGATTTCAGCCCAAGGCGCCGCCATCGGAGGCGCCCGACGCGACGAGGCCGGCGCCCGCACCGATTCCGCAGCCAGTCGAGCCGCTTGCAGCCAGCCGGACCGGCGCCGATTGCCCTGAAGTTCTTCGGCGTGTTCGACGGCCGGCCGGGCAAGATCGCGGCACTCTCGGACGGCCGCGACGTGTTCTACGGGAGGGAAGGCGAGATAATTGACGGCCGCTACCGCATCGTCAAGATCGGTGTGGAATCGATCGTGATGGAATATCCCAACGGCACGGGCCGCCGAACGATTCCCTTGCGGGGACAGTGAGAGACTGGCAGCTGACATGAGACATAGATTCGCAGGTGTGGTCCTGGTCGCCTTGCTGGCCGGCGGATGCGCGGCCGGAACCGCCTTCCGCAAGGGTCAGGAGGCGGCGCGGGTCTCCGACTGGGACGCCGCCGTCACGTACTACACGAAGGCGGTGCAGGAGGATCCCGACAGCGCGGAGTACAAGATCCACCTGCAGCGCGCGCAGGAAGAAGCCTCGCGCACGCACATCGAGAAGGCGCAGCAGCTCGAGAAGAAGGATCAGCTGGACGGGGCCCTCGCGGAATACCGTCGCGCGTTGCAGCTCGATGCGTCGAACCGGACCGCCGTCGCAAAGGTGGCGGAGCTCGAACAGACGATTCGCGATCGCCTGGAAGCGTCGCGGCCGAAGCCCAAGATCCTGGAGCTGCAGCAGCAGGCCCAGCGCCTCAACCAGCCGCCGCTGCTCAATCCCGCATCGCGCGATCCATTGCGCGTCAGCTTCAACAACTCCAGCCTGCGCGACATCTTGAACGTGATCGGCGCGACCACCGGGATCAACGTCACGTACGACCAGCAGTTCGTCGACAAGCCGTACACCGTCAATCTCGACGGCGTGACGATCGAAGAGGCGCTGCAGCAGATCCTGTCGGCGAACGGCTACTACTACAAGGTCGTGAACCCGCGGACGATCATCATCATTCCGGATCAGCCCGCCAAGCACACGCAGTACGACGAGCTGGTCGTGCGGGTCTTCTACATTTCGCACGCGGACGCGACCGAGCTGGCGCAGATCGTCAACACGATCATGCGCATCCCGCAATTGCCGTTGCCGCCGATGGTGATGCCGAACAAGGCGGCGAACACGATCACCGTCCGTGCCACAGCACCGGTGGTGGAGGTCATCGACCGCATCATCCGGGCGAACGACAAGCCACGGGCGGAGGTCGTTCTCGACGTCGAGATCCTGGAAGTCGATCGCGAGCGCATCAAGCGGTACGGCATCAATCTGAGCCAGTACAACCTGAACATCCTGTTCTCGCCGGAGGTCGCGCCGCCCAACACCGCCGGCGGCGCGGTGAGCGCGCCGCCGCCGTTCAACCTGAACACGATCAGCCAGGGCGTGAGCACGGCGGACTTCTATCTGGGTGTGCCGACGGCGGTGGTGAACTTCCTCGAGAGCGACAGCCACAGCCGCACGCTGGCGAAGCCGCAGCTCCGTGGCACCGAAGGCCAGAAGATGACCCTCAATCTGGGCCAAGACGTGCCGGTGATCTCGACGGTGTTCGGCGCCGCTGCCGCCGGGGGCTTTGCGACGATTCCGCAGTCGTCGTACACGCTACCGGCCCATCGGCGTGAACATGGAAATCACGCCGCGCGTGACGTATGAAGGGGAAGTGATTCTCGAGCTCACGCTCGAAAACAGCTCCCTTGGACAGAACGTCGATGTCGCGGGACAGAGTATTCCGTCGTTCAATTCCCGAAAGGTCGCAACGCACCTGCGCTTGCGGGAAGGAGAGTCGAATCTGCTCGCGGGCCTCATCGGCGAGGATGAGCGCAAATCGATCCAGGGACTTCCCGGGCTGATCCATGTTCCCGGCTTCAAGCAGGCGCTCTCCGGCAACGATATCGACATCAAGAACACCGACATCGTGATGCTGATCACGCCGCACGTCGTTCGCACCCATGAATTGACGTCGACGGATCTCGGATCGATTTACATCGGCACGCAGCAGAACGTTGGCCTCGGCGGGCCGCCGCCGTTGATTGCACCACAAGGCGAGACGCCAGGGGGCGCGGGATCTCCGCCGGCAGCAGCGGCTCCGACACCGTCGAACCAGCCGTCGAACATCCCGCCAGGTGGTGTGCCAACGCCTGGTGGTGTTCCACCGACCAACGTCCCGACGCCGCCCGGCACGTCGCCGGTGCCCGGCATGGTCACGCCGGTGGCCACGTCGCCCGTGCCCGGGCTGCCGCCACCGCCGCCGGCCGCGCCTCCGACAACGGGGGAAGGCGGCGTACCGGTGGCGCCATCGCCGAATACGCCACCTCCGACGACCGCCGGCCAGCCGCCCGTGACTCCAGCCCCCGTCGCTCCGGCACCTGGCGCCGCCCCGCCAGCGGGGCAGACGACTGGTGCGGTATCGCCGGCGACTCCGGCGCAGATCATCGTGTCGCCTCCAGGGACGACGTTCCAGGTCGCCGGTGGGCCTTACACGATGCCGGTCTCGATCAACAACGCGTCGCGGATCTCGGTCGTGACGCTCACGATCACGTACAACCCGGCCGTGCTCCGCGTGCGCACGGTGCAGGACGGCACGTTCATGCGCCAGGGCGGCGTGACCGCGTCGTTCACGCCGCGCATCGATGCGGCGTCGGGACGCGTCGACATCGCCGTCACGCGCGCCGGCGATCAGACCGGCGTCTCGGGCGCGGGCCTGTTGGCAGCGCTGATCTTCGACGCGGTCGGGCCTGGCAATTCGGTCATTGCCGTCAACGGCGTTGCGAACACGCCGGAAGGCACGCCGGTGCAGCTCACATTCAGTCCGGTCACGGTCATGGTGCGGTGATGAGGAAGCGCCTGGCGAGCCAGCGCGGATTTACGTTTGTCGAGCTGCTTGTCGTCTCCACGATTCTGCTGATTCTGGCGTCGGCGGTGATGCCGCTTGCGAGGGTCACCGTGCAGCGGCAGCGTGAGGCGGAGCTGCGTCGCGCGCTGCGCGAGATGCGAACGGCGATCGACAAGTTCAAGGATGCCGCCGATGCCGGGATGATTGCGCCGGCCGACATCCAGGCCGGCAGCGAGAACTATCCGCCGAAGCTCGAGACGCTCGTCGAGGGAGTGACCTTGCAAAACGACCAGAGCGGACGCAAGCTGAAGTTCCTGCGGCGCGTGCCGGTCGATCCGATGACGAACTCCACCGAGTGGGGTCTCCGCGCGTACGGCGACCGGCCCGATTCCACCTCGTGGGGTGGGAGCAACGTGTACGACGTCTACACGAAGTCGGACGGCAAGGCCCTGGACGGGACGAAATACAAAGAATGGTGACGTCGGTAGTCGAGCTCGATGCTGGATGGTGGATGACGGACGCGTGCGTCAGTAGAGAACCATGATCAACCACACGCAGCGGTCAGAGGGGACTCGCGGCTTCACGCTGATCGAGCTCCTCGTTGTGATCTCGCTCATCTCGATTCTGGCGGCAATGGGGCTTGTCCAGTACAAGAACTCCATCGTGAAAACGCAGGAGTCGGTGCTGAAGACCGATCTCTTCCGCGTACGCGACGCCATCGATCAGTACTACGCCGACAAGGGGAAGTATCCCGCGTCGCTCGACTCCCTGGTCAGCGACGGGTACCTGCGGAAGGTCCCCGAGGATCCCATCACGAAGTCGCCGGACACGTGGCAGACGGTTCCCGCGGAAGCCGACCCCAACAATCCCAGTTCAGAGCCCGGCATCTACGACATCAAGAGCGGTGCGCCAGGCACCGCGCTCGACGGATCCAACTACGCGGACTGGTAGAACGCGTCCCGGGGTAGGCCGGGCCGTCGACGACTAGGGTTGACCCCGCAACTTCAGCAGCACGATGTTCGAGTTCTCTTGAGACCGCTCGAGCAGGACGGTGCGGCCGTCGGGCGAGATGTCGAAGTCGGTGATCGTGAAGTCGGGGCCGACCTGGGTCAACGCGCGCTCGCGTCCCGTATCGAGATCAACCTCATAAAGATCCTTGTGCCGGATTTCGCCCCGCAGCAGGACGAGCGCGTGACGTTGGGATAGAAACACGACGTGGCGGGAGCCGCGCGTCAATGTGAGTGGCGGGATCGCCCTGGTCGAGGCGCCGAACGACGTCGACCTGAGCGTAAACGTTGTGCCGATGTCCGGACCGGAGTAGACAAGGGTGCGACCATCTGGCGACCACGAGGGATCAGTCGAATAGTCCGGCACCAGCGGGATCGGTGTCGAACCATCGAGCGGGATGTTGACGAGTTTTGGCGTGCCCCGATCGGTGGCCGCCGAGGTGATGAAACGGCCGTCGGGCGTCCATGCCACCGATCCGC
The DNA here is from genome assembly GCA_963786615.1 of uncultured Acidobacteriota bacterium. Classification (GTDB taxonomy): domain Bacteria; phylum Acidobacteriota; class Vicinamibacteria; order Vicinamibacterales; family 2-12-FULL-66-21; genus CAWAZT01. The sequence continues at coordinate 156,898 of CAWAZT010000003.1, read as the reverse complement.
TGAGCGTTAGGGAATCGGTCAGGACCCGCAGGTCCGAGCCATCGATCCGAAGGACATAGAGCAGCGTGCGGCCCCTGACCAGGGCCGAGAACGCAACCTGTCCATGATCGGGAGACACGGCGGGAGCGCTGATCATCTTTGCGTCCGCCGCGCTCCACAAGTCGACCGGTTCGCGGCCCGCCAGCTTCCAGAGATGCTCCCGGCCTCCGACCGACGAGGCGTACACCACGACATCCCCGCCGAGACGCGGAAGGAACCCGGTTCCGTTCGGAAGAGCGACCTGCGTCGGTGACGGTGCGTCCCCGTCGGATGTACGCGGCAATACGCGCCACAACGTGCGTTTCGGATGCGTGACAGTCATGACCAGGTTGTCACCGGCTTCGGCCGCCGCCAGCGACGTGTAGCGATCGACGCCCGCGAGGACCCTGTGCGTCTCACGCGTGTCGACGTCGAGTCTGTAGAGCCACGGTCCCTGAGCGTCGGCATCGGTGGCGAGATAGAGAAGAGTCCTGCGATCGATGAATACCGGATGGCTGACGCGCCCGTTGTGGTTGGTCATGCGCTCCACGCCGGCGCCGGTCGCTGTCATGCGCCAGACGTCCAGCTTGTCGGGCAACGCCCCCTGCACGAAATAGATGAACGCGCCATCCGTGGACCAAGCGGGGAAGTGAGCGTGCAGTCCCGCCGGCGCCGAGAAGACCGGCGTACCCGGGAGCCGGCTCGGATCCGTCGTGACGAACATAGGGTCGCCGGGATCGGTGGTGTGGTAGACGAGACGGGTGCCGTCCCGCGTCCAGTCGAACTCGGCCGCGCCACTCAGATAGGGCGCCGCCGCGCCGCCGGTTATTGAAACCGCCCAGATCCCGATGTCTGGCCTGGCGGACTCGCCTGGACGCCGCACCCAGTACGTGACTGATTCGCTGTCGCGGGTGAATCCCAGCGTCCGTACCGACGGATTGAGCAGCTCGGGTGCCGAGCCGCGGGTCAGATTGCGGAACTGACCTGACCCGAGACGACTCACCCACACGTCCGGCCGGCCGTCGCGGTCCGAGAGAAATGCGGCGAACCGCCCGTCGGGCGAAATCGCGGCCGCCTGTTCCCGTCCGTCGAAGTCCGTGACCGATTCGATGCGCAAATCGACCGCCGACCCACCGGGGAGAGTGGCCGGACTGGGCACCCGTAGAGCGGCACGTCCCATCGCGAGGGCCAGCGCGCACACCACAAGCGCCGCCGCGAGCCACGGCCACGTCCTCGTCGCGGATGCACCGCCGACGGGGCCTTCGTCGAATTCGAGGGCCGCCGGCCCCGGCTGCGCCTTGCGACTGCGGACCCACGCGTCGAGCTCTGACCTGAACGCATACACCGAACCGAGCTTGTCGTGCAGATGTCGGTGCACGGGCATCGACTCCCGCTTCTCCCAGCGCTGAACTGTCGTTACGTCCCTGTTGAGATAACTGGCGATTGCCTTCCAGGAATCGAGCCGCTGCTCGGGATCCGGATGGTCGTGGCGCATGGTCGGATCTGACATTCGTAGTCCGCGACGGGATGGTCCGTGATTCTAACGTCGGTCGCACATGCCGCAAAGCGCGGCATTGGGCGGCATCGGCACCGGATCCGTCCAATGCCGTTGGACAACGGGCGCGCGCCGCCGCACCGTCGTCCTCGCGCCTCCGACGACATCCGGGGGCGTCAGGAGGCAACGATGAAAGCGACATTCGTGGGAGCGCTTGTTGGTGCGGTGTGTGCCCTGGTCGTTCTCGACGTTCCCCGTCTTCAGGCGACGCCGGCGTCGTCGGGGTTCGTGGGAACGACGATCGCCAAAGGGACGTTCGGCGAGATCAACGTCTTCAACTCGGTTGTGCCGCCGGACATCTGGAAGTCGTGGCTGAAGAGCGACGTCTGGCTCTCGTGGCAGAAAACCAAGGGTAGCTCGGACCTGTTCATTCAGAGCAATACCTGGGAGGTGGGGGCGACGACCGGCTGGCACAGCCATCCCGGCCACAGCCTGATCATCATCACGAGCGGGTCCGTGACGGACTATGAGAGCGAGAACGGCCGTTCGTGCACCAGCCGGGTCTTCACCGCAACCGCCAGCCTATCGGCCACACTGGTGGACGAAGGCGGCGACCACGTCCATCAGATCGTCAACACCGGGACAACTGCGGCGACAGGTTTCGCCGTGCAACTGATTCCTGCCGGTGCAACCCGCAGGATCGACGCCCCACAACCCCAGCACTGTCCATTCTAGTCCGCGACGACGGATCCGGTTGTCGTCGATTCCCGAGTGACACGGACTGCCGCGCGCCTGAATGACGCGCGGCAGCCGTGATGAGTCAAGGTTTGACGACGATTGCGGTCTGGCCGTTGCCTGTCGGGCCCGCGGCCTGGACCACTGTCACCGTGATGATCTTCGTGCCGGTGGCGGTGTAGCTCACGGTCAGCTGGTTACCGGTCGTTTCGGCCGTCGGTGGGACGGCGTTCGCGCCCAGGTTCCACTGGTAGCTGAGAATCGTCGACGTCGCGCCCGACGCGGTTGCCGTCAGGATGACCGTCTCGCCGACGCTCGGGTTCGGGTTCGACACGCTGATCGTTACAGCCGGCGGCTGCGCGGGCAGAATCGTCACCGATGTGGCCACCTGCTCGGAGAAGCCGCTCGCGTCCGAGGCGGTGGCCGTCACGGTGAACGAGCCCGACGTGTTGTACGTGTGCTGCACCGTTGTCGATCCGCTCAACGCGCCGAGACCCTGTGAGGAGCCGTCACCGAAATCCAGCGTGACGTTGCGGATGTTCGCGGTTGCCGACACGCCAACGGTGAACGATGCCGGCACACCCGCGGCGACAGGCGTCGTCGGCCCTGCGAGCGTGACGCCGGTGCGCGGGTTGAGACCCACGATGACAGTGGCGGTCTTGCCCGCGATGTTGGCCGTGATCGTCGCGCGCTGCGACGTGGTCAGCGTGGTCGTCGCCACGCCGTCGCTGTTCGTGGTGGCGGTCGTCGGCGAGAGCGAGCCGGCATCGGTCGTGAATGTGACCGCGACGCCGGGGACGCCGGCTCCCGACACGTTTTCGACGCGCGCGTTGACGGTCGACGTGCCGCCGCTGGGACCGAGTGTTTGCGGGCTCGCCGTCAAGAGCACGTGATCGACTGCGGCGCTGCCCACGTTGATCCGGATGTTCGACGACGCGCCGCCCGAGTACGCGGTGATTGTTGCCACACCGCTCTGGCCCGTGGTGATCAGCTTTACGGTGACCTGCCCGTTGTGGGTTCGGGCTTCCGTCGGCTCAATCTGCCCGATCGTCGTCGTAAAGGTAATCACCGTGCCGTTCTGCACGGGAGTACCGGCGCCGGTTCGCGTCTCGGTCGTGCCGGTGCCGGTTCCTGTCCCCGAGGACGCCTGACCGTTTTCTATGGCGGTGGCAATGATGTCGACCGAACTATTCAGCTGTGCGGTATCGGCGGCTGCGAGAAGCGTGAGGACCGTGCCCGTGGGGGCCAGAAGCGGGACCTTGTCGCAGCTCACCACACCTAATGGAATGGCGACGGCAAGCAGGACGGCCGCGGACACCACAAGCGCATCGTCTCGGCGAAAGTGTGCTAGCATGTCAGACGCTAAGGATAATACTCTCATGGGTTTACGGGGTCAAGCGCGTGCTGGCCGTCGCGGAGAGCGCGGGTACGCGATGGCGGCGCTCCTCGTGATGGTGGCCGTCTTGACGGTGCTGATGTCGATCGCCATGCCGGTCTGGCGACACGAGGCGCAGCGGGAAAAGGAAGAAGAGCTGGTGTTCCGCGGCCTGCAGTACGTCCGCGCGATCCGCTTGTACCAGGCGAAGACGCGCGCGCTGCCGCCGACCATCGATGCGCTCGTGCAGGGGCATTATCTCCGTAAGAAATACAAGGATCCGATCACCAACGACGACTTCGTGCCGATTGGCGCGGCCGGTGGTGCTCCCGGGCAGGTTGGACAGGGAGGACAGCCGAACCAGCCCGGTCGCGGGGGACCGGCCGGTGGGGGACTGACCGGCCAGCCACGTCCGCCGCAGAGTCAGCCGAGCCAGTTCGGGCCTGAAAGCGGTGGCGCGCAGGGCGGCATCATTGGCGTCCTCAGCAAGAGCACCGCGGAATCCATTCGCGTCTATCAGGGACGCACCCACTATAACGAATGGCCGTTCGTGTTCGTGAATGCGCAGCCCGGCGGCCCGGGCGGCATGCCGGATGGTCGTGGCGTGCCTGGAGGACCTGGCGGTCGCGGGCGCCCAGGTGGTCCAGGCGGACGCGGACGGAATCCCGGAGGAGAGATGGGACCCCGGCCGAATCCCGGCCGCGGGTTGCCACCGCCGAATCCCCGACCTCCAGGCGGTCCTGGTCACCTTCCTTAGGACGTCAGCACGCTGTGGGCTGGCCGGTCTCCCGACTTCGCCCGGGGCAGCACGACGTGGCTCGGGGCAGGCCCCTGGGGATTTTTCACACAAGAGATTCCACGATCGCGTCGTGGACGTCGCGGCGCACGCGTTGCACGGCGTTGTTGTCGCGCGCCGGATGGACGCGATTGGTCAGCAGAACCACGTAGAGATCCTGGAGCGGGTCGATCCAGAGCGACGTGCCGGTGAAGCCCGTGTGGCCAATCGCGCGCGTTGAGAGCCTGGTCCCGCACGACGATGTCGGCAGCATCGTGTCCCAGCCGAGCGCGCGCGAGCTCCCCGGTACGTTCGCGCGGGCGGCAAAGGTTGCCATGGTCTCTGATCGCGCGAGGTCGGTGTGTCCCGCGAGTGTGTCCAGGATCAGCGCGCGCGAACGTCCCGACGGCACTGGCTGTTCCAAACAGGCCCGCGTGGCCGGCCGCGCCACCGAGCACCCACGTGTTTTCATCGTGCACTTCTCCCTGGAGCAGGCGTGCCCGCCAGAGATCGAGCTCGGTCGGTGCGGTCCGCTCACGCCACTCCCGCGGAGGATTGAAGCGAAGATCCTCACCTGGCGCCAACCGTGCCCAGAGCCCATCGAACTGCATCGTCAGCGATTCGCTCGCGGCGTCTTCGAGCATGAAGCCGAGGAGCATGAACCCGAGGTCGCTGTAGATCGACTGCGTGCGCGGTCCGTACTCGAGCGGCAGTGTGCAGATGCTGCGCTCGAATTCCTGGCGGCCGTGATGATCGCGAAAGAAGGGGAGATACGCGGTCAGCCCCGACGCATGCGCGAGCAGATCTCTGATCGTGACACCCTGTCGATCGGCGCCGCGCCACTCCGGCAGCCGGTCTGCCACGAGGTCATCGAGGGCGAGCGCTCCGGCATCGACGGCGCGCATCGTCAGCGACGCCGTGGCGATCACCTTGGTCAGCGACGCAAGATCGAAGACCGTCTGGTCGGTCGCGGGAGCGGCATCGGGCATGTACGTCAAGGTGCCAAACGCTTCGCGCCAGAGGATCTCGCGCCGACGGCCGACTTCGACGACGGCCGCGGGAAAGGCGTGCGCCGAGATCGCGGATTGGAGAAGACGGGCGGGGCTCGACAAAGCGATAGGGCGCGTCCTTACCTCGACAAGGCTCCGCGACTCACGACGTCGAGATAGTCAGGCGGCGTCTGCTTGGAAGCCGTGAGGCTGTCGTACGAGAACAACACGAAGCCGGCCGTGCCAAGACGCCTTGCCGCCTGGATGTTCTCGATCGTTTGCTCCGGCTTCAACCGATAGGCGCCGATGCCAGCCCAGACGGCGTTTCCCCCGGCGATATCGCGGGCGGCCGCAATCTGCTCGGCAAAGCGATCGGGCTCCTGCGTGTACGCCATCGGGCAGACGGCGTCGATCACGTGATGCTCGAGCCACGTGCGCCAGTCCTGCAACCGCTGGTCGAACGCCTCTTGTGCGTCGGGCGCAGCCGCGATCGTCAGGAACGCCGCCGGTCGAGCCGTCTTCACCGCCGTCCGGATGCGCATCAGCATCGCGGTGAGCTCGGCACGACGGAACGCCTTCCACTCGGCAGGGAACCGATCGGGATACGCGAACAGATCCACCGGCTCCTCGCCGTCGAGCTCCCGGCGCACAGCGGCGGGAATCTTCGGGCGCATCTCTGCGCGGAAGGCCGCGATCGCGAACCGGCTGTAGTCGAACTGATCGCTGGGATACCGTACGTAGTCGAGGTGTACGCCGTCAACGGCGTACCGCCTGGTGACGTCCGCCACGACGGCCTCGATATGGTTTGCCGCCTCCGTCTGGATCGGCGACACGTAGAGGCCCTCGAGTTTTTCCGGCTGCGCACGCACCCATCGCGCGAGCTTGCCGACGTACCCGGGGCTGTTCGGATCCAGCGTCCGAAGGTCCTGCGCGATTTCGCGCGGCACCATCAGCCACTCTGGATGCCGATAGATCATGTGATCGCGGGCCGACGGCAGCTCCGCGGCGCTCGACACCAGGTTCACGTTCATCCACGCGTGCACGCGCAGGCCGGCCTGATGGGCATCCTCGATGACTGTGGCCAGCGGGATCGAAGGTCGCGGGCTGACGCACCAGCTCCGCCGCGCGCGGTTCGAGCTCGCTCTCGTAGTACGCATCGCCGCGCCCGCGTACCTGCACCAGAAGCGTGTTGAAGCCGTGGTCCGACGCGGTCTTCACGAGGGCATGAATGCTTGCGGGCGACGACAGGGATGTTCTGAGCACCCAGAGCGCGCGCACTTCCGAGCCCGCTTGGCCAGAGGCAATCGGTACGTCGGACGTCACCGAGCACACGCCAACCACCGCTGCCAGCGCCATCGTCGCGCGCCGGAGCCAGATAGACACCCCGCCAATTGTCATATGGTCCCGAGAATGTAGCAGTTGCGGAAAGTGAGTGTCAACGGAATCCGTGGCGACTGTTTGACTTTCGCGCGCGTGCGGCACTATCGTGCGGTTCGTTTTGATTTACGTTCTTGGTATCGACGCAGGCGGGACGAAGACAGTCTGTCAGCTCGCGAACGACAGCGGCGAAGTGCTCGCCGAGGCACGGCGTGGGGGCGCGAACCTTCAAGCGTCCGGCGAGCTCGAAGTGGAGAAGGTGCTTCACGAAGTGATGCACGAGGCGATCGGCGATCGGGAGATCAGTCCGTCGGCGATCTGCCTGGGCATCGCGGGCGTCGATCGACCGGAGGACGCGCGCACCGTGAGCGGCATCATGCGGCGGATCGGCTCCAAGGCCCGCATCCTCGTCGTCAACGACGCCCTCGTGGCGCTGGAAGCCGGCGCGCCGAACGAGCCCGGCGTCGTCGTGATCGCCGGAACCGGGTCCATCGCCTACGGCCGCAACAGCCGGAACGAGGCGGCCCGCTCTGGGGGATGGGGCTACGTGCTCGGCGATGAGGGCAGCGGCTACTGGATCGGCCGCGCCGCGCTGCGGGCGGTGCTGCGTGAGGCGGATCGACGCGGACCGAAAACGCAGCTCACGGGCCTGCTGCTGAAATACTTTCGGATCGATCGCGCGCAGGAACTCATTCACGAGGTCTATCACGGCACACTGAGGCCATCGGCGATTGCCGCGCTGGCGCAGTACGTCCACACCGCGTTCAAGGCCGGCGACTCCGTTGCGATCGGCATCCTTCGAGGCTCGGCAGACGAGCTCGAGTCCTCGGCGCTCTCGGTTGCCCGCAGGCTCGATCTGGTCGGTCGACTCATTTCCATTCGTGCTGGCCGGCGGGATGTTCAAGGCGGTTCCCTGGTTGTACGAAGAGCTCGAACGCCGACTGCCGCTGGCGTCACCGGCAAGCCGCACCATCCGCCTCGACGTCGAACCCGCGATCGGCGCGGTGCGCCTCGCGCTCCTGCGAGGCTCGCGGCGAAGGCCACGTTCCGGAGTACAAAGTCGATTGACTCCGAACGGGATCGTGCCGGCCGGTGCGCCGCTGCGCGTCACGACGTTCGGTGACGAGCGTGCGCTGGCAAAGGCGCTCGCCGGACACATCGCGGCGGACCTGCGCGAGAATCCTCGCCTGGTGCTCGGACTTCCGACGGGCCGCACGCCGATCCGCCTGTATCGCGAGCTCGTGGCGCTGCACGCGTCGCGGCAATGCCGATTTCTCCCTCGCCACGACGTTCAACCTGGACGAGTTCGCCGGCCTCGATCCGTCGAACCCGGGCAGCTACCGCACGTTCATGGCGCAGCATCTGTTCGCCCACGTGAACCTGGCGCCGGAGCGGATTCACTTTCTCAACGGCGCGGCGGCGGATCTCGAGGCGGAGTGCGTGCGGTACGAGGGCGAGATCGCGGCGGTGGGCGGGATCGACCTGCTGATCCTCGGGATTGGCACGAACGGTCACATCGGCTTCAACGAGCCGGCGTCGCGCGCTGATCGCGCGGACGCACAAGGTTGAGTTGAAGGCCGAGACGCGGCGCAGCAACGCCTCGCTCTTCGGCGGGGACGCCGACCGCGTACCGCGCGAAGCGTTGTCGATGGGCATGGCGACGATCCTCCATGCCCGGCGGATCCTCCTGATCGCGACCGGAAAATCGAAGGCGCCGGCGATTCGAGGGATGGTGGCGGGCCCGATTACGCCGAAGCTGCCGGCGTCGTTCCTGGAGCTGCACGGCAACGTCGATCTGTGGCTCGATGGTCCGGCGGCGTCGCAGCTGCCGGAGCGGGCAGCCGACTACTTCGTTTTCAGCAGCTCCCTGAGCCTGGGCTCGATGTCTTCGCCGATGGCCTCGCGCACCGAGTCATCGGCATTCTTCAGCCGCTTCAGTGCCTGCGGCCTCGAGAGCCCCGTCTTCTGCATCACGATCGCGGCCTTCACGTTCCAGCCTGCGCGCTTGAGCAACGCGTCGGCGGTGTCGTAGTCGATGCCGGTGACCACGCCGAGAATCCGGCGCGCCCGATCCTTGAGTTTCTCCGAGCCCGTGCGCACGTCGACCATCAGGTTGCCGTAGGTCTTGCCGACCTTGATCATCGAGACGGTGGTCAACATGTTGAGCACCATCTTGGTGGCGGTCGCGGCCTTGAGGCGCGTGGAGCCCGCAATGATCTCCGGTCCGACCGCCGGCGCGATGATCAAGTCGACGAAGTTCTGCAGCTCGGAGCCCGGCCAGCAGGTGACGAAGATGATCTTCACGCCGGCCTTGCGCCCGCGCGTGAGCGCGCCACGAACGAACGGCGTGATACCGCTCGCCGACACGCCGACCACCACGTCGCGGTTCGTGAGACGGAGCCGCGCGACGCTCCTGCCGCCCTCTTCGTAGTTGTCCTCGACGCCTTCTTTCGCCGTGAAGACGGCTGCCTGCCCGCCCGCCATGATTGCCTGCACGAGCCGTGGCGGCGTTCCAAACGTCGGCGGCATCTCGGCCGCTTCGACGACTCCGAGCCGCCCGCTGGTGCCGGCGCCGACGAAGACGATGCGACCGCCCTTGCGCAGCGCCTGCGTGATGATCTCGATGCCGTGGGCGATCTTCTCCTTCTCCTTGTGCACGGCGGCGACGACCTTGCGGTCCTCGTTCACCACCATATCGATGATGTCGCGAACCGGAGTCTTGTCGATTGCGAGACTGGCGGGGTTGATTTGCTCCGTGGGGAGCGACTGCCACTTCGAATGGGTCTGCATGGACGGGTGCGGCCGCCGCACCCGGGCGCGCGAACGGCCAACCGCGTACGTTACTCGCGGCGTTGCGCTGCTGTCAACGATCAGGTGACGAGCCGCTCCCTGGCGGAGGCCAGCAACGGACCAGCAGGGCGGGTGGCGCCAGGCCGACGCGACCGTCATGGTTTATGGGGACAACGCTGTCCCGCACGGTCTGGCGGGCCGTCGCGCACAGCGCGAAATCTCCGTAGTAGACTGCGACACAGATGGCCGAACGGAGCATTCACGTCGCCGGACGGGCGAGCTCGGAGCCCAGGGCGTCAATCGACAGCGTGGCCGAGGTCGCGGTGCGGCTCGAACGCGAGCTCGCGAAGGCCATCGTCGGCCAGACGCGTGTGGTGCGCGAGATTCTGATTGCCTTTCTCGCCGGCGGCCATTGCCTGCTGCGCGGCGTGCCGGGCCTTGCCAAGACGCTGCTGATCAAGAAGCTCGCGGAGGCCGTCCACCTGAAGTTCAACCGTATTCAGTTCACGCCCGATCTGATGCCGTCCGACATCCTGGGCGCGGAGGTGATTGAGGAAGACCGGTCGACCGGCAAGCGGGTGATTCGCTTCATTCACGGCCCGATCTTCGCGAACATTCTCCTGGCCGACGAGATCAACCGCACGCCGCCCAAGACTCAGGCCGCCCTGCTCGAGGCCATGCAGGAATACCAGGTCACGGTCGGCGGCGTCCGTTACGCCCTGGACCGCCCGCTGTTCGTTCTCGCCACGCAGAATCCGATCGAGCAGGAAGGCACCTATCCCTTGCCGGAGGCGCAGCTCGATCGCTTCATGTTCAACGTCGTGATCGAGTATCCGACCGCCGAGGAAGAGCGGCGGATTCTCTCGATGACAACCGGGACGGAGGAGGCGAGGATCGACGCGGTGGCGAGCGGCGATGAGATCGAGCAGCTGCACACTGTGGTGCGCGACGTGCCGGCGGCCGACAACGTCGTCGAGTACGCCGCGCGCCTGGTGCGTGCGACGCGGCCGACCGGCGAAGAGGCGCCCGAGTTCGTGCGGAAGTGGGTTCGGTGGGGTGCTGGCCCGCGGGCTGGTCAATCGCTGCTGTTGGGGGGGAAGGCCCGCGCGCTTCTCGACGGGCGTACCGTCGTCGACTTCGAGGATGTCGAGGCGGTGGCGTTTCCCGTCTTGCGGCATCGGGTGCTCGTGAACTTCCAGGCCGAAGCCGACGGCATCGACTCGGACGAGATCGTCCGCCGGCTGCTCGACGCCGCGCGCCGCTGATGCTGGACCCGGCCGTCCTCGCGACGCTCGCCGACCTCGATCTCGTCTCCCGCGTTGTCGTCGACGGCACGATCTCCGGGGCTGCATCGCAGTCCCTTTCACGGCTACAGCGCGGAGTTCAGCCAGTATCGGCACTATCGCCCGGGCGACGATCTGAAGTACGTCGACTGGAAGCTCTTCGCACGCACGGACCGGCTGTACACGAAGCAGTTTCGCGAGACCACGAACCTGCTGTGTCAGATCGCGCTCGATACGAGCGGCTCGATGGCGTACGCAGGCGCGAACGGCGTCAGCAAGTTTCACTATGCGCGCATGATCGCTGGGGCCTTGGCGCACCTGCTCGTTCGGCAGGGAGACGGCGTGGGCCTCATGACGTATGCCGACGGAATTCGCGACTACCTGCCGAGTCGAGGCGGGCAGCTGCACCTGCGGGCGGTCCTGGTCAGTCTCGCGCGCGCGACGCCGGCAGGCGAGACACACGCCGCGCTCGCGCTCGGACGGACGGTAGACCTGCTGCGCCGCCGCGGACTCATTGTCGTCGTGTCGGATCTGTACGACGAAGACGAGGCCGTCGCGCGGGCGCTGCAACGCGCCGCTCACGCCGACCACGAGGTCGTGGTCTTCCATGTCCTGTCCCGCGACGAAATCGAGCTCCCGTTCAATGGAGACGTCGAGCTCGTCGATCTCGAGACGGGGCGCTCGGTGGTCTCGAACAGAATGGCGAGCGGGCGCCAGTATCGTGAGGAGTTCGCCGCGTTTCTCGACCGATGGCGGAGCCGCTGCGCGGCGTTTGGGATTGACTACGTACGCGTCCTGACGGAGACGCCGCTCGACGAGGCGCTTCGCGGCTACCTCCACAGGCGCGCCGCACGTCTGGTGACCTGATGGTCTGGCTGCTTCCCGCGGCGCTGGCCGGCTTGACGCTGCTTGCCGGACCGTTGGCACTTCACCTGCTCACGCGCCACCGGGCGCGACGCCTGCCGTTTCCGACGCTTCGGTTTGTTCCGCCGTCGAATACGGCAGCCGTGCGGCTCCGGCAACCGACTGATGTCTGGCTGCTGATTCTGCGTCTTGCGATCGTCGCGTTCGCGGTGGCTGCGTGCGCCCAGCCGCTGTTCGTCACGTCCTGGCGACTTGCCGGCTGGAACGGCCGTGTCGCTCGCGCGATCGTGATCGACTCGAGCCCGAGCATGACACTGACCGACGGGCCGGGCCGTGTTCCGGCGGATCTGGCGGCGGAGATCGCGCGGGCGGAGGAAACGAGCGCATTTCAAGCCACGCGCCTGGACGCTGCGGACGTGAACGAAGGGCTGACCCGCGCGACACGGCTGCTCGATGCGATGCCTCCGGCGCGCCGCGAGATTGTCGTGATCTCGGATTTTCAACAGCAGGTGCTCGATCCTCGAGCGCTCGCTGCGATTCCCAAGGAAATCGGATTGCGATTCGTGCGAGCGGGCACGGCGCCGTCGAGACGAGAGTGGACGGGGCAGCCGATGAGCGGCTGGCGTGGCGATCGCTGGGAACCCACAACCGCCATCGACGGCACGTCGACGACAACGGTCTGGCGGAGGGCGCCGACGCCTGTGGCTGTGCAGGGATTATCCATCAGCACGGCGCACGAGGAAGAACAGGATGTGCGGATCGCCTTGCGCGCGGCGGAGGCGTTCGGTGTGCCATCGACACCGACCGACACGCGCGTCGCGTTGGCACTCGATGGAGCCCGGCTACCTCCGAGCTTCGAGAAGGCCCACGAGATCCGATCGCGTGCGGGCGCCCGCCTCCTCGAATCGCTTCGCGCGAACGAGTTGCTGGCGCAGGCCAGTAAGAACGTCGAGGACCCGACGGATCTGCGGGTGTCGGCGCCCTGGACTCCGATGATCCGCGACTCTCGCGGTCGAACGCTCGTCGCAGCGGCTGAAGCCGACGGCGAGGTCCTGGTCCGAGCGGCAACTCGGGCACCATCGATCTTCGCGACCGCCCTCATTCGTGCCCTGCTCCTTTCCCGGGACGTCGCCCCGGCGCCGGACCAGGAGGTCAATCAGATACGCGACGTGCAGCTCGACTCGTTTCGTCGCGAACCAGGACCGGTAACGCCCCAGTCCTGGCCGAGAGCCGATCGCACCGACGCGCGATGGTTCTGGACGGCGGCGCTTGTGCTCCTCTTGACCGAAACCTGGATTCGAGGACGTGCGACGCCACGACGTCGCGAGGACGCCCATGTCCAAGCTGCGTGACGGTGCTCAGAACGGCGCTCATCACGAGCTCGAGGGGTTGCTCGGGACGGTCGCCGCGCGTATGCGCGTTCGTGATGGCCTCTATGCGACGTCAGCGGCCCTCACATGCGCAGCTGCCGTCATTGTGGTCGACCGACTTGCGGGCTTGACGCCACTGGCGACGTGGGTGTCAATCCTGATCGCAGCGGCCTTGCCCGCGACCGCCGTCCTCATGTGGAACGGGCGGCTACGAACGGCGCGCGCCTCGGCAGCTCTCGTCGAGCGGTCCCACCCGGATCTGCGAAACCTGATCGTCACCGCTGAGGAATTACTCTCGCGACGCGGTCGAACGGCGGTGTACATGCGCGACCGGGTGCTCGCGGAAGCGTCTCGTGAGGCCACGCGCGTCGATCCGCGCCTCGTCGTGCCGTTAGCCGGCTCAGTCGCAGTCGTGCTGCCCGCGCTCCTCCTGGCCGGCGGAGCGTTTCTGATCCATCCGTCCGCACATCGCGCTCGGCCAACCGCGCCCAGCGCGGCCTCAACGTCAGGCACGGCGCCTGGCGATCTCTCGGTCGATGTTTATCCGCCCGAGTACACGAGCCGGCCGTCGTCGCATATCCGCAATCCGTCGGCTCTCGAAGTGATCGCCGCCAGCCGCATCACCATCATGCTGTCCGGGGTGCCGCCTGATGCCGATCCCCGCGTGCGCCTCAATGGCCTCGACATGCACATCCGTCGCGAAGGCGACGCGAGAATCGCGGACGCTGAATTGACGGAAAGCGGATACCTGGCGGTTGACGGGAAGGGTGTGACCCGACGCTTGATACCCACGATGGTCGTTCCGGATCACGCGCCCGACGTTCGTATCCTCGCGCCGGCTCGCGACCTGCACGTGGCAAACGTCTCTGGCGCCATCGATATTGCCGCGACCGCGCAGGATGATCTCGCCCTGGCGTCGATGGACATCCGCTACACGCGCATTTCCGGCGCCGGCGAGCAGTACCAGTTCCATGAAGGCACGTTGACGGCAACGGTGGATCGAAAGTCCGGTAACGACTGGCGTGCCAGCGCGCGTCTCTCGCTCGCGGCGATGAAGCTGGAGCCCGGAGATGCCCTGGTCTACCGAGCCGTCGCGCGCGACAAGCGCCCGGGGGATGACGGACTCGGCACATCGGACACCTACTTCGTCGAGATTGCTGGTCCCGGGGACGTGGCGCTGGCGGGTTTCGACATGCCACCGGACCGGGAACGCTACGTGCTCAGCCAGCAGATGATCGTCTTGAAGATCGAACGTCTGCGGGCGCGGGAATCCTCGATGACGAAGGCGGCGCTTCAGGAAGCGGCGGCGGCGATCGCCTCGGAACAGCGCGCCGTTCGCGCGAACTTCCTGTTTCTGCTCGGTGGCGGGATCGAGGACGAGGAAAAAGAGGCGGAGTCGGCGACCGAGATCCTCGAAGGACCATTCGAGAATCGCGCGCGGCAGGAGATTCTCACCGCGACGCGGCTGATGACGCGCGTGGATCAGGCGCTGGGCGCGGTGTCGACATCGGAGGCGTTGCCGCCGGCGCGCGAGGCCGCACAGGCGCTGCAGCGCGCGTTTGGACACAGCCGATACCTGCTGCGCGCCCTTCCGACGAGAGCGCGCCTCGATCCGTCCAGGCGGCTGACAGGCGATCGGGCGTCCGCGGTGGATTGGCTGCGGGCGATTGCCTCACCAGACTCCAACGCATCAGTGGCCGCCGCGGAGCAGGCACTCGGCGATCTCCTGCGGATCGCTGCCCGCGTGAGCATGGAAGCTCAATCGTCGGGGACGCGCGATGACCGCGCGCATCTCGCCGATGATCTTGGGACCCTTGCTGAACGTGTACTTCGCATCGATCCGGCCTCCGCCGATGTTCAGCAATCCTCGAAGCAACTCTTGGCGGCTCGGGAGGCGCTGCTGAACGGACGATCGGCAGACGTACGGTCGGCTCTCAACACCTCGGCGGCGGGGATCGTCGCGCGCGCTCAACGAGGTCGACTCGGCGTGAATCCGGCAACGCCGGCGCTCGACCGCCTCGTCGGCCGTATGTCGCTCGAAGAGGATCGACGATGATCGCTTGTCGCTGGGTGGCGATCGGAATCGCTCTCGCGGCGATCCTGGACCCGGCGATCGGCGTGCCGCGCACAGAGCGCCCGCCGATCGACCTGGCCGTGTTCGCGTCTCCTGCTCGAGCGAATGCCGCCGCGCAAACGGCGCAGGCTCTCGAGCTCGACCTCGGTCAGGCGGGATTTCGCGTGAACAGTGGTCAGCCTCCCGTCGCCCGTGTTGTCGTGGCGGATCGGGCGCCGGACCGAGACGTCGAGCGACGTACCGACCTGGGCAGTTGATATGACCGCAGCCGAGACGGCGGGTATTCGGATCAGCGATGTTTCGGCGAGCGCCGTGAGAGCTCCCGGACAAGCAGCCCGCGTGCAGGTCACGCTCGACGCCGTTGGCGCGACCGGCGACACGAGCGAAGTCCGCATGGAGCAGGACGGCATTGCTGTCGCAGCCGCGAGGCACCGCTGGCAACAACCGGTCGAGTCGTGGACCGCGACGCTCGAGTACAGACCACCGTCCGCGCAGGTCTCGCAGGTGACGATTCGAGCGATTCGTGCCGGGCTGGAAGATGACGGCAGGGCCGACATCGGGTTGCCGGGCGAACGGTCACCATTTCGCGTGCTCGTCTACGAGACGAGGCTGTCGTGGCCCGCGACGTTCGTTCGCCGCAGCCTGGAAGGGGAGCCGGCCTTCGCGTTGTCGCTCCTGCAGCGTGCGTCCCCCGGCACAGCGACGCGTGCCGGTGCGCCGCCGCATGCGCTGTCGGCATCCGATCTCGCGCTGTACGATCTCGTCGTGGTCGGCGGTCCCGGAAGACCTGACCGCGAGAGAGATCGATCTCCTGCAGGGGTTCGTTCGCGATCGAGGCGGCGCGGTCGCGTTCATCGCAACGAGACGTACAGACGGCGGCTATACCAGGCTGCTTGGCGATGTGACGTTCGAAGAACGCGTGACCGAGCAACCAATGGATCTCGCGGTTGCCGGTGGATCGGCGATTCGAGCGTCCGAGATCCTGGTCGCGCACCTGCCTCGAACAGCCCGACCGCTTGTGACGGTGGGGAAGAGCCGGGATCCGGTCGCGTTCAGCGTGCGACGTGGAGATGGCATGATCATCTTTTCTGGTGCGCTCGATGCGTGGCGGTATCGCGCATCGGGTCAGGACGCCTTCGCCCGGTTTTGGCAATCCGTGCTATCCGAGGCTGCGTCTTCGGCCCAGCCGCGATTGAGCGTCCAGCTCGATCCCGGCCTCATACAGGTCGGCCGGCCAGCACGTGTCCGGGCGACGCTTCGCGCGACGGAGCTGTCCGTCACACCTCAGGGGACCGTGACCAGGATCGGCGCACGTGTCGTCGGACCAGAGCCGCACGTCGACGACCCGTTGAGGTTGTGGCCGTCGATCGAACCCGGTGTGTTCGAGGGCGAATGGACGCCGACAGCGGCTGGCCAGGTACATGGTGACCGTCGCGAGCGGCGGGCTGCAGGCGGACGCCGTCGTGCTGGCAGCCGATCACGTCGCCCACGGCGCTGGTGCCGATCCCGAAGGCCTGGCGTTGGCGGTTGCGGCATCAGGCGGTCTCATGCGTAGCCGCGACCGCGTGCCCGACCTGGTCTCGTCGCTCGCCACGCACCTTCCCGCACGAGACGTCGGGGTTCGAGTGCACCCGATGCGCTCGCCGTGGTGGAGCGTCCCCTTCGCGCTCGCGCTGTGCATCGAGTGGGGCTGGAGGCGCATGCATGGCGCGCGGTGACGCCACGATTGACGGCTATCTGTCGTACCTGCGCGACGTGCGACGCCTCTCGCCGAACACGATCGAAAGCTACGCGCGCGATCTGGTCGGGCTCGCCGCGTTTGCGGAGAAGAAGGGGCAGCCGGTCGAGGCGCTGACGCTTCACGACCTCGAAGCCTTCGCTCGACACCTGATGTCGGCGGGATTGTCTCCGCGCTCGGTCGCGCGCGCGATCGCCTGCACGCGGGGCTACTACCGCTTCCTGTTGCTCGAGCAACAAATCGGTGCCGATCCCGCTGCCGATCTGCGGGCCCCTCGTGCATGGCCGGCGCTGCCCAAGTATCTCGGCCTCGACGAGGTGGATCGGTTGCTCGCCGAGCCGGACACGACGACGCCGCGAGGTCTGCGCGACAAAGCCCTGATCGAACTGCTGTACGCCACTGGCCTGCGGGTCAGCGAGTTGCTGTCGCTCAGGCCAGGAGACGTCAACCTCGAGGCGGGCTATCTCACGTGCATCGGCAAAGGCGACAAGCAGCGCATGGTGCCGCTCGGTCATACGGCCGCTGACTGGGTCGGACGCTACGTCCGTGACGCACGGCCCGCGCTGCTGAAGAAGCGATCCGCGGCCTGGTTGTTCGTGAACGCAAGAGGTGGTGGACGACTGTCGAGGGTCGGCTTCTGGAAGGTGCTGAGGGACTATGGAATCAAAGCCGGCGTGTCACGCGGTCTGAGCCCGCACGTGCTGCGTCATTCCTTTGCGACGCACCTGCTCGAACGCGGTGCTGATTTGCGCGCGATCCAACTGATGCTCGGCCACGCCGACCTGTCCACGACGCAGATCTACACGCATGTGCTGGAAGCTCGATTGCGGGCTGTCTACGATCAGTTTCATCCCCGCGCGCGGTAATGGCGCTGGATATGCTACAGTTAAGAGATCGACTGCAGACAAGCAGTCCGAACGAAGGAGCTCGACTGGACCATGAGCCGTAACGGCCGTTATCTGTTCACCTCGGAATCGGTGACCGAAGGACACCCGGACAAGATCGCTGACCAGATCTCCGATTCCATTCTCGATGCGATTCTCGCGGAAGACCCTGTGGCGCGCGTCGCCTGCGAAACCCTCGTCACCACCGGCCTGGCGATCATCGCCGGCGAGATCACGACGAGCTGCTACGTCGATTTTCCGAAGATCGTGCGCGACACGATCAAGGACGTCGGCTACACGCGCGCGAAATTCGGCTTTGACTCCGAGACCTGCGCCGTGCTGTCGTCCATCCACGGCCAGTCGCCCGATATCGCGCAGGGCGTCGACCCGGGCGGCGCCGGCGACCAGGGCATGATGTTCGGCTACGCCTGCACGGAAACGCCCGAGCTGATGCCCATGCCGATCATGCTGGCGCACAAGCTCGTGAAAGGCTTGTCGTGCGCACGGCGTGACGGCGTTCTCGATTACCTTCGCCCCGACGGCAAGTCGCAGGTCTCCATCGAATACGACAACGGCAAGCCCGTTCGCGTCGACACCGTGGTGGTCTCCACGCAGCACAGCTCGGCGGTCCAGAGCGAGACCCTTCGGGAAGACATCATCGACAAGATCGTCAATCGCGTGATTCCGTCCGACATGATGGACGCGAAGACGCGCGTGCTGATCAATCCGACAGGACGCTTCGTCGTCGGCGGCCCGCACGGCGATGCCGGCGTCACCGGCCGCAAGATCATCGTCGACACGTACGGCGGCGCGGCGCCGCATGGCGGTGGCGCATTCTCCGGAAAAGATCCCACCAAGGTCGATCGCTCGGCGTGCTACATGGCGCGATACGTGGCGAAGAACGTCGTGGCCGCCGGCCTCGCGGAACGCTGCACCGTGCAGCTCGCCTACGCGATTGGCGTCGCCGAGCCCGTGTCCGTCCTCATCGACACGTTCGGGACGGGTCAGATTTCCGACGATCGGATCGGCGAGCTCGTGCGCGCGCACTTCAAGCTCACGCCGCGCGGCATCATCGAGTCGCTGGACCTTCGCCGGCCGATTTATCGCAAGACCGCAGCGTTCGGCCATTTCGGCCGGACCGAGCCCGAGTTCACCTGGGAGCGCACCGACAAGGCGGCGGCGCTGAACGCCGACGCCGGCCGCTGATGGTGTGAGATTCTCTCCGAGGACACTGGCCGCGCTCGCCGCGGCCGGTGTCCTGCTGATCCTCTTCCTCGTCTTCGTCGTCCCGCCCGCGCCTCCACGTCTCGAGTCCAATGCCTGGGACGACATTGCCAGCCATACGGTCGCCGGCGCGTACCACGTGCACAGCAGCCGATCCGACGGCGCCGCGGACAAACCCGCGATCGCCAGCGCGGCCGCGCGCGCGGGCCTTCGATTCCTGATTCTGACCGACCACGGAGACGCGACCCGTCCTCCCGATCCGCCGGCATACATCGACGGCGTGCTCTGCCTCGATGCGGTCGAAATCAGCACCGACGATGGCCACTACGTCGCGCTCGACATGCCTCGGTCTCCGTATCCGCTCGGCGGCGCGGCCGCGGCGGTCGTTGAAGACGTCGCCAGGCTGGGCGGTTTCGGGATCGCCGCGCACCCGGATTCCCCTAGGGATTCACTGCGGTGGACGGACGCCGACGCGCGGATCGACGGGATCGAATGGCTGAACGGCGACAGCGAATGGCGCAACGAGTCGCGGATCAGGCTGTGGCGCACGGCAGCCGGGTATCTGTTCCGGCCGGGCCCTGCCTTGACGATGCTGCTCGATCGACCGGCGACGTTGGACCGCTGGGACCACCTCACCGCGAGCCGCCGTGTGGTCGGCCTGGCGGGTCTCGACGCGCACGGTGGAATCGGGCGGCGGGCGGAGGATGGCAACCGGTCGAACATTCCCGGCATCCCGAGCTATGTCGCCAGCTTCAACAGCTTTCAGCCTGAGGTGGAGCTCGAGCGACCGTGGTCGGGCGATGCCGGCGCCGACGCGAAGGCGCTCTTCGCCGCGATTCGCGGCGGCCGCGTCTACAGCGTCATCGATGGGATTGCGCGCAATGGCTTGCTGGACTTCCATGCCGAGACCGCCACCGGCCAGCGCATTCCGATGGGAGGGGAGCTGCCATCCGGCACCACGCGCGACGCTGGTCGCGCGCGCGCTGATGCCGGCGTCCGCCGAGATCGTTCTCCTGCACGACGGACGTGCCATCGCGACGGCGGCCGGAGACCTGCGCCAGCCTGTGTCGAATGGCGACGGGTCGTACCGCGTCGAGGTCCGGGTGCCAGGCGCGCCGGGTGTGCCGCCCGTCCCGTGGATCGTTGGCAATCCGATCTATTTCTCCCGCCCGGCGACTCCTCAACGCCCGTGGCGACGGCAGCAGGGGAGCCATCGGCGGTTGCCGCAGCCGACTGGCGTATTGAAAAGGACCCGGGATCGAGCGCCATCCTCCGGACGGGTACGGGAGGGTCGAGCTCCAGTATGCGCTGCGACAGGGGACCGGAACAGTCAGTATGTCGCAGTCGCCGCGCCGGTGACCGCCGGGATCCCTCTGGCCGTCGAGCTCACGCTGTCTGCAGATCGCGCGAGCCGGGTCTCCGTTCAGCTCAGGGATCGCTCGGGCGATCGGTGGGGAAGATCGATCTATGTTTCCGACACGGCTCGCGAGGTCCAGATCCCGCTCGACGCTTTTCGACCAATCGGCTCGATAGCGTCCGCCCCACCGACGTCGCCTCCCTGCTCCTGGTCATCGATTTGACCAACGCCAGCCCGGGTCGGGCAGGCACGGTGACGATCGAGAGGGCAGCCATCCGTCGATAGGTTCAGGCCTTCGGCCCGGGCGCGATCTCCTGCAACGCCTTCATCAGGTCGCTCGCCAGCAGGCCGTGGCGGAATCCTTCCCGCAGGGCACGTTCGGCGATCTGGCGCGCGATCACCTCGGACCGGTGCCGCGGATCGCGCGGAGTGGCGGCGACAAACGCGCCGCGGCCGCGACGCATCTCGATCACGCCCTCCGACAGCAGCGTCCGGTAGGCGTGCTGGACGGTGTTGGGGTTCAGCTTCATTTCGGCGGCGAGCTGTCGCGTCGCCGGCAGCGGCTCGCCGACCTTGAACACACCGACCGCGATCGCCCGGCACACCTCATCCGCAATCTGCTGGTAAACCGGCCGGCTGTCGTCCTTGCGCAGCTCCATCAGCACGCCAGCACTATAGCTCACTAGTGCACTAGATTGCTAGTGCACTAGTGCTGTGGTCGCAATCTCTCTACCCTCGGTCCTCGACCCTCGGTCCTCGGCCTATTCAGGTTCGCGTCGTCAGGAGCAGATAGGCGGCGCTTCCGGCGGCGATGACGTTGGGGGCCCAGCCTGCCAGTAGCGGGCCGAGGAGGCCGGCCTTGCCGATCGCGGCGAAGGCGCTGGAGAGTGTCCAGTAGGAAAGGGCGAGCACGATGCCGATGCCGATCCCGTACACGTGCCTCGCTTGCCGGTCGTCAGGCCGAAGGGGATGGCGAGCAGCGTCATGACGAACGTCACGAACGGGAAGGCGAGCTTCTTCTGCAGGTCCACGCTCAGCGGGACGATGTTGAAGCCGCTGGCCGAGAGCTCGTCGATGTGATCCTTGAGTTGCGGGACGGTCATCAGCTCCGCGATAGGCTGCTCGGTCTCGAAATAGTCCGGTGTTTCGAGTGTCAAGGGACGCTGGTTGAAGGTGTCCCATGCGGCCTTGTCGGTTTCGAATTCCTGACGCCAGCCGTCGACACCTGTCCACTCGCCGCGGTTCCAGACGGCTCGTTTCACGAACGTCAGGCTGGCCAGGCTCCAGACATGAGGCGACGGCTGGAAGATCGCGAGCTGATCGAGTGTCTGCTTCTGCGGATCAAAATAGCTGTAGTGGTAGATGCCGCCGTCGTGGCCGACCAGCCACCGGCGGCTGAGGGGTTGAACGTCCGCGGAGGCCGGCCGCGAATCGTCGAGTCGAGCGCATCGGCACGGCGGTTCGCCAGCGCCATGATCCGCTGTTCGAGGCCGAACAGCGTTCCGCTCCAGACGAGCGACAGGACCAGGAGCGGCGCGGCCAGACGGTAGATGCTGACGCCGCAGGCCTTGATCACCGACAGCTCGCTCGTTCGGCTGAGGACCCCGAAGGTGACCAGCACACCCAGCAGCGCGGCAATGGGAATGACGTAGTAGATGAACTGCGGCGTCATGAGCGCCAGCAGCTGCAGGAGCATGCCCGTGGTCGCCTGCCCCTTGAACAGCTTGTCCGACCGGTCGATGAACGTCGCGATGTAGAAGATGCCGAGGAGCGCGGCGAACGAGATGGCGGCCGTCCGCAGGTAGATGCGGCTGATGTAGCGGTCCAGGATGTTCGGGGACAACCATGTCAGCCGCGGAATGCGAACGACGATGAGCACCCCCGTTTCGCGCGCGGCGCGCGCCGCGGCGTTGCCGCGACTGCCGATGCCCGGCGAGCTGGCGGCGGCCGGCGCCTGGCGCGCCGCCCACCAGGATTTCAGGCGCGTCGCGTCCGCGATCCAGCCACCCGAACGGCTTGCGGCCCTCCGCCCACCGGGCCCTCCAGATGAGGGCGACGATCCCGAAGGGGAGCAGCAGGAGGTTCGGCACCCATCGCGACAGGTGCATCTCGAGGTAGTGCCCCTTGGTGAGCGACTCGCACAGATAGAGAAGGATGTAGTAGCCGAAGATCACGACAATCCCGATGACGAACCCGGCGATCTTCCCCTCACGGGCGACGCTGAGGCCCAGCGCGAGGCCGATGATCGCGAAGACCACGTTGGCCATCGGGAACGAGAACTTCTGCTGCAGGGCCATCACTTCGGCATGCGGCGACAGGCCGGCCCGGCGGCGGTCGTCGGCCTGCCGGAGCAGATCGGGGATCGGCAGCTCGTTGATGCCGCGCTGGATCTCCATCCGCGGAAAGACCGTCTTCGGGTCGAGGCTGACGATCAGCTCGCGGGGAAAGCGATAGGTCTCAATCTGTCGCCCGTCGGGACCCGTATTCGAGTAGCGGGTGCCGTTGGTCAGGATGAGATCGACCGTCTGTTTGGCCCTGTCCAGAATCAGGCGCCCGCTCCGGGCCAGATACAGGACCGTGCGTCCGGGATCGTGGGTGTCGGCGACCAGCACGTCCCGCCACCCGCCGCCGTTGGGCGGGACGTCCCGCGCGTAGAGGACCCAGCCCGGAAAATCCTCGAAAAAGACCTGGGGCCGGACGTCATTTTCGACCCGCTTGGAGACCACGTCATAGGTGATCTCGCCGGAAGGCCTGGTTGGCGTCCGGAATCCCCCGGATCATCACATAGAGGTTGACGACCACGGCGACCGCCGTCAGCGCCATGACCGGCCGAAGCAGCCGATACGGGCTGACGCCGCAGGCCAGGAGCGCGACCGCCTCGCGGTCGCCAGACAGCCGGCCGAGCCCGATCAGCAGCCCGACCAGGAGGGCCATCGGGATCGTCAGTCCGAGCGCCTGCGGGATCAGCGTGATCAGCATCCGTCCCGCGACCGTCCAGGAGACCCCCTTGGACACCAGCGATTCGAGCTGTTCCATCACCGGCGGGATTTCCAGGATGAAGGTGAAGATCAGCAGCGACAACAGGAGCGGCGGCAGGATTTCCCGGATGACATAGCGGTCGAGCGTCTTCAACATCGGGGTCTGTCGGAGGATACCAGACTGAGCCTCGCGGGCGGGCCCGGGGCATCCGCAGATTATCCACAGGCCGGTTTTACTGGGGTTTTCCGTTGGTTCTGATAATAGGTGTTATGTTAACTAAACGGCGATTCTCAGGGTTCTCGGGGTTCGGGGTTCGTTCGAGGTTCTGGTTCGGGGTTCTCGGGTTCTCCGGTTCTGAGGGTTCTGGTTCGGGTCTCGAGGTTCTGCTGGATGTCAGGTCGTCGGCGTTGCGGGTTTGAGGCTTGGCGGTCCAGAGTAACTACTCTGTTCGCGGGATCGTGAAGCCCTTGTTGGGGGTTCGGCTAGATTCGCCAAGGGACCTAGCGGACCCGCGGATATCAGAGCCACGAACCGCGAACCCTGAACCCAGAACCTCAGAACCGCCAGAACCTGGAACGCCGAGAACCTTAGAACGCGTTACTGCGCTCTGAGCTCGTCGATGATGTTCTGGAGCGCGGCGATGACCTCGTCGCGGTCGACGCGGCTCTTGGTGAACCGCAGTTGCAGCTTGAAGGCTTTCGTGGGGGCTTTATAGCTGAACACGTAGGCCTTGGGACGCCCGGCTTTGGGCTTGGCCGTTTCCTTGCGGACGGCTTCGCGGGTGGTCCCGCCGTCCCGGGCGATGCGCTCGACCAGGGCGACCATTTTCTGGGGGTCTCCCTGTCTAACTACCTCTAAAAGCAATGACTTGGAGGAAATGTCGGCCAGCCGACAAAGGTTTTTGACGTCCTCGGGGATGTTATTGAGCGAAAGCGACTCGGTAATCGACGTCCTGGACTTGCCCAATCGCCGCGCCATGTCCTCGTGCGTGTATCCGCAGCGCTGACCGAGCGACTGCAGCGCCTCCGCTTCTTCGAACGGGGTCAGGTCCTTGCGCTGGATGTTCTCGATGAGCGCGATCTCGATGATCTCGTTGTCGTCGACCTCGCGGATGACGATCGGGATCTCCCGCAGGCCGACCTGGACCGCCGCCTGATATCGGCGCTCGCCCGCGACAATCTGGAATCGGCGCCCGCGCTGGCGGGTGATGATCGGCTCGATGATGCCTTTCTCGGCAATCGACGCCATCAGTTCCGACAGGTCGCCCATGACCTGGCGGGGCTGATTCGGATTGGGATCGATCTCGTCGATCGGCACGAGGCGCCCCACCGGGGATCCGGCCGAGCTCGCCAGCGCCTCCACGTAGTGTTCGTCGTGGCGCATCCGCACCGTGTCCGGCAGTCCTCGTTTAGGCACGATCCATGACCTCCTCGCACAGCCGGTAGTACTCCGCGGCTCCCGTGGATTCCGGCGCAAACGTAAAGATCGATTCCTTGTAAGCGGGGCTTTCCTCGAGCCGGACGCTCTTCGTGATCACGGTGTTGAACACCTTGCTGCCAAAGACCTTGTCGATCTGGGCTCGAATGTCCCGCGCCAGCGCCGTCCGCTTGTCGTGCATCGTGATGACGACCCCGAGAATGCGCAGATTGGGATTCGCGCGTGCGCGGACTTTTTCGATGGTCTCGAGCAGGTCGTCGGTGCCTTCCAGGGCGAAGTACGACGACTGAATCGGAATCAGCAGGTGCGTCGCGGCCACGAGGGCGTTGACGGTCAGCAGCCCCAGCGTTGGCGGACAGTCGATGACGACGTTCGGGTACTGCTGGAGGACGGGCTCGAGGCGATCCTTGAGCCGGAAGTGAGCGTCCAGTTCCCCAACGAGCTTCGACTCCAGCTTGGCCAGCGCAATCCGCGACGGCGCCACCCAGAGATTCGCCTGTTGCGTGGACGGGAGAATGACGTCCTCGAACGAGCAGTCCTTCTCGGCAATCGCATCGTAGACGCTTCGCGTCACTTGGGTGACGTCGAGGTAGGACATCGTGCTGTTGGCCTGCGGGTCGAGGTCGACGAGCAGCGTCGGCCGGCCTCGCAGGGACAGCGCAGCAGCCAGGTTGATGGCGGTCGTGGTTTTGCCCACGCCACCTTTCTGATTGGCAATCGCGACGATCATTGGTGGGAAGAGCTTCGGCCGGGCGCCCCCGGATTGGGGGTCATTCTACGGAGCCCCGAGGAAAGGTGTCAAGGAAAAGCGCACCTACTACATCTTGTATTTGCCCATATCGTCGGGGTCGAGGCTTTCGAGCCACTTCTGCAGCCGCTCGGTGTCCCCTTTTTCGGGCGTCAGATCGACCGTCTTGGCGTTGTCGATCACCGTTTCCTCGACGAAGATCGGCGCGCGAGCACGCAGGGCGAGCGCGATGGCGTCGCTCGGACGCGCATCGATCGCCATGACGTCGCCGTTGACCCGCAGGTAG
The DNA here is from genome assembly GCA_963786615.1 of uncultured Acidobacteriota bacterium. Classification (GTDB taxonomy): domain Bacteria; phylum Acidobacteriota; class Vicinamibacteria; order Vicinamibacterales; family 2-12-FULL-66-21; genus CAWAZT01. Next base: position 131,100 of record CAWAZT010000003.1, on the reverse strand, counting down.
ATGAGCGCGTAGAACGTGTTTTCCTTCAGATCCGACACCACGATCTTGTCGATGCGGCCGCGAAGGTCGTGGATGACATTCCGGAGCAGGTCGTGTGTCATGGGCCGCGGAGTGGTCACGTTCTCGATTTGCAGCGCGATGGCGTTCGCCTCGAAGACCCCCACCCAGATCGGCAGCACCCGCTGCCCGTCCTTGTCGCGCAGGATGATGATCGGGGTGTTGGTGATCGGATCGACCATCAGGCCCTTGATTGTCATTTCGATCTGCATTGGCGTTCCTTGCTTGCCCGAGTCCGCCGGGACGTCAGTCGCCGCAGGCAGAGGCCTGCCTAAACGTAGGGCCGCGCCTCGACGGCGTCAAGCACGGCTTCCCCTCTGAGGCTGTTCGGATTCGCGCCCGTGATCCGCACCGCGAGTGTCCGTCCGACCCAGTCGCCGGGCCCCGGAAGATTCACGACCGTATTTCCGCTCGTCCGCCCCGAGAGTTCCCATTCCCGCCGCCGGCTCCGCGAGTCGACGAGGACCTGCTCGACGCGCCCGACGGCCTCGGTGAACAACTCCCCCTGCACACGCTTTTGCAGTTCCTGCAGGGCGACGATGCGCCGCGTCTTCTCGGCGTCCGCCGACATCGTCCGGCATGCGCTTCAGCGCCAGCGTGTTCGGCCGCGGCGAATACTTGAACGAGAACATGCTGTGGTACCGCACGGCCGCCGTCAGCGACATCGTCTGCTCGAAGTCGTCGTCCGTCTCTCCAGGGAATCCAACGATCATATCGGTCGACAGCGCGATGTCCGGCATGGCCGACCGCAGGTCCGTCACCAGCGCGAGGTAGTCCTCCCGGCTGTGACGCCGTCGCATCGCCTGCAGGACGCGCGTGGATCCGCTCTGCACCGGCAGATGGAGGTGTCGGCACACTTTGGGGAGCGTGCGCATCGCGTCGATCATGCGCGGCGTGACATATCGGGGATGCGGGCTCGCGAAGCGGATGCGCTCGATGCCAGGCACGTCGCTGACGAGACCGAGGAGATCCGCAAAGTCGCGGGCCGGCGCGTCCGGCGACCGGTATCGGTTCACGATCTGCCCGAGGAGTTGCACTTCGCGGGCACCGCGTGTCCGCGGCGCATCGGACGTCCGCCAGGATGTCGGCGACCGGCCGCATCCGCTCGTGGCCGCGCGTATACGGGACGACGCAGAACGCGCAGAATTCGTTGCAGCCTTCGATGATGGTGACGTACGCCTTGAACGGATCCGAACGGCGCGCGATCCCCAGCGGAAACGACACGTCGTCGTACGGATTGAGATCCACTTGCGCGGCGCTCGCCGGCTGACGCGCATCTTCCACGAGCATCGGCAGCCGCTTGAGGCTCTGCGTGCCCACGAGCACGTCGATGACGTGACCGTTGGTCCGCTCGAGCAGCCGCGCACCTTCCTGCTGCGCGACACATCCGGCGACGGCGACGATGGGCCGCTGCCCTGTTTCCTCACCCAGGACGCGCAGCTCCCCAAGCCGCGTGTAGAGCTTCTCTTCCGCTTTCTCGCGCACGCTGCACGTGTTGATCACCACGAGGTCGGCGTCGCGATCGTCGGCGGTCCTCTCGTAGCCGGCCTGCTCGAGCAGACCCGCCATGCGCTCGGAGTCGTGCTCGTTCATCTGGCAGCCGAACGTTTCAATCAAGTACCTGCGCGACATCTACTCCTCAACCACAGACATCAGGCCAGACAACGACTACGCCACAGATCGAACAAGCGCCGACCTGACGGCACTGGCTCACCGTGGCTTCGCTACTTTCGCTGTTTCTTCGTCTCTCGCCTTTGGTCGCCATGACGGTGGCTTCCCGGTGGCTCAGCATCTCGCGGGCGCTTGCGGTCACTGACGCCGAGACGTCTGCGCCGCCGATCATCCGTGCGATCTCAGCGACCCGCTCGTCGCCGTCGACCCGATCCACGGCGGTCGTCGTGCGACCGGCGCGGACGCGCTTCTCGATTCTGAACTGCGCGCCGCCGTACGCCGCGATTTGCGGCAGGTGCGTGATGCACAGGACCTGAAAGCGCGCCGCGAGCCGCTGAAGGCGCGCGCCGACGGCGTCGGCAACGGCGCCGCCGATTCCGGCATCCACCTCGTCGAAGATGAGCGTCTTGCCCGGCGCGTCTGTCGTCGCCAGCGTTTTCAGCGCGAGCATGATGCGCGAGAGCTCGCCGCCCGATGCGATGCGCGCCAGCGGCCGCAGCTCTTCTCCGGGATTCGGCGAGAGGTACAGCTCCGCATCGTCAATCCCGCGGTCGGACCAGCGCGCCTCGTCGTCACGCGGCGCAAATCGGACCTCGCACTTCGTCGTCGCCATGGCGAGGTCCGCGAGCGCGGTCACCAGGGCACTCGTGAACACGTCGGCGGCCTCGCGACGCCGGTCCGAGAGCGCACCCGCGAGCTGTTGATACTCGGTTCGTGCGGTCGCCAGCGAGGCATCGAGCTCCGCTGCGCGCTCGGTGGCGTGCTCGAGACCGTGCAGTTCGTGCCGGAGCGCCGCTCGGGTCAATAGGACGTCGTCCATCGACGGCCCATGCTTCTTCTTCAGACGATCGAGCTGCGCCAGGCGATCCTCGATTTCCTGGAGCCGCGCCGGGGAGGCATCGATGTCCGCGGCGTACGATCGCAGAAAGAACGCGAGATCCTCGAGCTGCGATTTGAGCGCTTCGCGCGCGTCCAGGTACGGCGCGAACCGCGCGTCGAGGGCGCCGAGCTCCCCGACCTTCTTCCACACCGTTCCGAGCGTGCCGAGCGCGGCGCTCTCGCCGTCGTACAACGCCGTGTAGGCCTCGCCGCAGAGCCGCTGCAGTCGATCCGCGTTGGCGAGCACGTGCCGCGTGGCGGTGAGCTCTTCGTCCTCGCCCGCCTGCGGATTCACGCGATCGATCTCGGCGAGCTGGAACGCGAGGAACTCCGATCGTGACGCTTTCTGATGTTCGGCCTGGGCCAGCTGCTGACGCTCGTCCCGCAGCTGCTGCCATCGACCAAACGCGTCTGCCACCGCTGCGCGTTGCGGCGTCAGCGACGCGAACTCGTCGAGCAGATCGAGATGCGTCGAAGGATCGAGGAGCACCTGATGCTCGTGCTGTCCGTGCAGATCGACCAGCCAGCCGACCGCATCGCGCAGCGCGGCGGTCGTGGTCAACGCGCCGTCGACGAATGCGCGGCTGCGACCCTGCGCGGAAATTTCGCGCCGGACAATCATCTCGCTCCCGTCAGGACGCTCGAACACCGCCTGAACGGTTGCCAGGTCCTCACCCGTTCGCACGAGATCGGCCGACGCGCGGCCACCGACGAGAAGTCCCACCGCCCCGACGACGATCGACTTGCCGGCGCCGGTCTCGCCCGTCAGCGCGGTCAAGCCTGACGGCAATTCGAGCTCCAGACGGTCGATGACGGCCAGATGGCTGATGCTGAGAAAGCGAAGCATAGGGATGCTCGGCGGCTTTGAGCGGAAGTACAATAGTATCAGATGTTTGACAGCGCATAGCTCGCGTGCTACGCTTCCGCGATTGCGCTGTCCCAGCGGCGCACACAGGAGGACTGTTTGCGCACGTGTGGTTTTCTGGCCCTCGCGCTCCAGGCGCAGGGGGCGCAGCCGGAGTCTGGGCCCGGCGGGATCGATTTCGTTCAGCTCCTCGCGCACGCCAACTGGCTGACGAAGAGCGTGTTGCTCATCCTGCTCCTCTTCTCCGCTGTCTCCTGGGGCATCATCCTTTTCAAGACTTGGCAGTATCGCCGCGCCGAACGAAACACGAGCACGTTCCTGCAGGTCTTCCGCAAGAGCACGAAGTTCTCGGAGGTGCAGGCGATCTGTTCGAGCGTGCCGGCGAGCCCGCTCGTCGGCATCTTTCAATCCGGCTACGCAGAGCTGAACCTGCAGATTCGACAGAACCGTCCCGATGGTGAACCACGACCGCCGACCGCCGCGCCACGTCCTACACTGAAGAGCCTCGATGCGGTCGATCGGGCACTGCTGCGCGCGACGTCGGTGGAGGTGGGAAAGCTGGAGCGGCGCGTGCCGTTTCTCGCGACGACGGCGAGCATCACGCCGTTCATCGGACTGTTCGGCACGGTGTGGGGGATCATGGGCGCGTTTCAGAACATCGGCACGCAGGGCTCGACGAGCTTGAACGTGGTGGCGCCCGGTATCGCCGAAGCGCTGATTGCGACCGCCGCGGGACTCTTCGCTGCCGTCCCGGCGGTCTATTTCTACAACCACTTCACGAATCGCGTGAAGGAGTTCGCGTCGGCGATGGACGACTTCTCGCTCGAGTTCCTGAACATCTCGGAGCGGAACTTCACCTAGACGCGTCGCCGCACGACACGCGCAGCTGGAACGACGGATGCCGAAAGTTCACCAGACAGGCACACACGGGAATGGACGCCGGGGACGCGGGGCGCGCGTGTCGACGTCACTCGCGGAGATCAACGTCGTGCCGCTGGTCGATGTCATGCTCGTGCTGCTCATCATCTTCATGGTGACCGCGCCGATGATGACGCAGGGCCTGCCGGTGAATCTGCCACAAGCCCGGCGTGCACAGCCGGTGACGGCGCAGCCTATCTATGTCACCATTCCTGCCACGTTCTCCCGCGAGCGCATCGTCCAGATCAACAACGACGAGGTGCGCGTGGACATCCTGCAGGAGCGGATGAAGCAGGCGATGCTCGAGCGCACCGACAAGTCGGTTTTCGTGCGCGCCGATGGATCGGTGGCCTATCAGGATCTCGTGTTCGTGATGGACAAGCTCAAGGAAGGCGGCGTGGAGAAAGTCGGCCTGGCCACGAGGCCCGCACAGCGCTGATGGACGCGGTTACCGAAGTCCTGATCGATCGGTCACGCGAGGCTGAGAAGCTGAGCCGGATGGTGCTGGTGTCGCTCGGCGCGCACGCGGTGCTGATTGCGCTCGTCGTCTTGATGCCGGCGGGCTGGGGATCGGCGGTGCACGAGGACCGCATGGTGATGTCGATCTCGCTCGGCGGCGCGCCCGGGCCGCGGCAGGGCATCAATCCGATCTCCGCGAAACCTGTTCAGCAAGCGACACCGGATGCGCCAAAGCCGAAAGTCGAAGCGCCGCCCGCGCTGCCGAAGCCTGAGATGATCGAGCCGCTCAAGACGGCCAAGCCTGAGGCAAAGGCCGCGGCGAAGCCTGAGCCGAAGAAGGATCAGGCGCAGTTGCACGGGCGCACGCCGACGACCGGGCCGGAAGTGAAGGCGGGGACCGCGCGCGTGGAAACGCATGGTGCGGCGGTGCCCTTCGGCGGCCTCGCCACCGGAGGCGGCGGCGCCGGTGCGGCGTACACGGACTTCAAGGACTTCTGCTGCCCCGAGTACCTGACCACGATGGTGCAGCTCGTGCAGCGGAACTGGCAGCAGAACCAGGGCGTCGACGGAACGGTGATGGTGAAGTTCACGATCACCCGCGACGGCGGCATCCACGACGTGCAGGTCGAGGAGCAGAGCACGCCGTTTCTGAATCTGGCGGCGCAGCGCGCGGTGCTGCAGACGCGGCAGCTGCCGCCGCTGCCCTCCGCCTTTACTAACGATCACCTGACGGTGCATCTCGTGTTTCAATTCAAACGATGACCCTTCAGCCACTCACGTTCTCCGCGGCCGGCATCCTGGCAGTCGCCTCGCTCACGCTGGTCGGCCAGCAGCCGCCGGCGCAACCGCCGACCACCCAACAGCCCACTGAAGTGACGGTCCCGATTGTCGGCGAGGGCGGCCTTCCGCCCAAGCTGGCGATCGCCGGCTTCCTCGCGCTCTCGACCGACGGCGAGACGACCGCGGCGGCGAAGACGATTGCCGACGTGCTGTTCGACGACCTCAAGTTCGAGCGCGAGTTCTACATCATCGAGAAGGACGCGGCGGCCACGGTGCCTCCGCCGCCCGCCATCGACAAGCTGCCGCTCGATCGCTGGCGCGAGCTCAACGCGAATGGCGTGGTGATCGGGAGCGTCCGCAAGACCGGCACTGGCGTTGCCGTACAGGTCCACGTCGTCGAGGTGGCCTCCGGCCGAACGTCGATCGCGAAGGAGTACAGCGGCTCGATTGCGAATCCGCGCCTGTACGCGCACACCATCGCCGACGAGATTCATCAGCAGCTGCGCGGGCTGCGCGGCGTCGCGCGGACGAAGCTGACGTTCTCCTCGGATCGCGACGGCGAACGCATCAAGGGACCGGTCGGCGACCGCGAGATCAAAGAGGTCTACATCGCCGACTACGACGGCGCGAACCCGCTGCGGGTCACGGTGACGAAGTCGCTGAACATCACGCCGACGTGGGCTCCCGATTCGCAGTCGATCGCGTACACGACCTACCGTCGCGGGTATCAGGACATCTTCGTCTCGTTCATTCACCAGGGGCGCTTCGAGGTGCCGGCCGACGGCAGCCCGTCGAAGCAGAATTACCTGCCGGCCTGGTCGCCCGACGGGAGCAAGATCGCGTTCACGTCGAATCGCGACGGCAACCCCGAGATCTACATCATGAACCGCGATGGGAGCGGCATGCGGCGCATGACCAACAATCCGGCGATCGACGTCACGCCGACGTGGGCGCCGAGCGGCAACCAGATCGCCTGGGTGTCCGACCGCACGGGCAGCCCGCAGATCTACATCATGAACGCCGACGGCACCGGTCAGCAGAAGATCACCAGCGAGTCGTACTGCGATCGTCCGACGTGGTCACCGGAACCGTTCAACGAGCTCGCCTATGCGTCGCGATCGGGGGCGGGCTTCGACATCCGGTTGTACAGCTTTGCGAATCGCGAGAGCGTGCGCGTCACCGACGGGATCGGGAGCAACGAGAGCCCGGCGTTCGCCCCCAACGGCCGTCACATCGCGTTCACGTCGACGCGCAACGGCAAGCAGCAGATTTTCACGATCGCGCGCGATGGCAACGATCTGCGTCAGATCACGCGCGAAGGCAACAACGGGTATCCCAACTGGTCGCGATGAGATCGGGCGCGAGCCCGGCGATCGCCGCCGGCTGGAGCCACCAGCGGGAGGCTGGACGCTGAGATGAGAGATAAACGCTACGTCCTCTGCGCACTCGTGATCGCGACCGTCTTGGTCGGCGCGTGCCACAAGAAGAAGCCGCCGGTCGCTCGGCCGTTGCCACCGCCGCCGCCCTCGTCCACGACGGCGCGCGCGTCCGCCTGCCCCGCCCGAGCCGGTGCCGGAGACGACGCCGATTCCGCCCGAGCCGACGATCTCGGACGATTCGCTCGCGGGCAAGGACCTCGACGTCATCAACAAGAACTCGCCGTTCCAGCCGGTGTTCTACGCGCTCGACAGTTCCGAGCTCGACCAGGCCGGCCAGCAGGCGCTCAACGCCAACGCCGAGGTCCTGCGAAAGTACGCCACGTGGGTCATCACGATCGAGGGGCACTGCGACGAGCGCGGCACTGCGGAGTACAATCTCGCGCTCGGCGAGCGTCGCGCGCTCGCCGCGAAGACCTACCTCGTGTCGCTGGGGATTCCGACGGAGCGTCTCCGCACCGTCAGCTACGGCAAGGAGTTCCCCTTCGATCCGGGTCACGACGAGGCGGCGTGGTCGAAGAATCGCCGCGCGCATTTCGTGGTGACGAGCAAGTAGGGCCGCGGAGTACGCGGACTTTCGCGGACCGGTTGAAAACCGGCCCGATGAGTTCGATTGAGGGTTCAGGAGTACCGATGAGAGCCACACGCACCGTTGTTTTCGCCATTGCCGTCCTTGCGCTCTCCGTGGCGCCCGCGCGGGCGGCTGCGAACAAGGAGCATCAGCAGCTGATGGCCGAGATCCGGATGCTGCAGGAACAGCAGCAGCAGCTCCAGCAGCTGCTCGGCAACCTCACCGACGCGCTGAAAGGCGTGTCGTCGAAGCTCGACGATCAGTCCGCCGCGATGCGCAAGGCCATGGCGGACCAGACGCTCGCGACGAACGGCATCGGCGAGAACGTGCGCGTGCTGCGCGAGAAGATGGACGACACCAACGTGCGCGTGTCGTCGGTGTCGCAGGATATCGAAGCGCTGCGGCAGGCCATCTCCTCGACACAGCCCGCGCCGCAGCCGCTGATCGCCGGCCGCGCCGGGCGCCGAGCCCACGGCCGGCACGCCGCCTGCGGCGCAGGGCCAGATGCCGTCCACGAACCCGACGACCGAACCCGGTGCCGTCGGGCGTCTCACCGCAGAAGATGTACGACCAGGTGTTCGACGACTACACGGCCGGCCGCTTCGATCTCGCCGTGCTCGGATTCCAGAGCTACATCCAGGCGTACCCGCGGACGACCAAGGCGGCGGAAGCGCAGCTGTACATCGGCCACTCGCTGTACGCGCAGGGAAAGTGGAAAGCCGCGCAGGACGAATTCCAGAAGGTGATCACGGACTACCCGCAGTCGCCGTCGGTGCCGACGGCGTACTACAAGCTGGGCCAGACCTACGAGCGGATGAATCAGCCCGATCACGCCGAAAGACGTACGAGACCGCCGTCAAGAGCTATTCCCGATGCCAACGACACCCAGCTCGCGCGGCAGGCGCTCGAGAACCGCGTCCGTGGGAACGAGGAAGTAGCGCCGAGAGGCACGAAGCGGTGACCAGAGCGCTGTCGGTATCCGTGTCGTAGCCTTTCGGCTCTAGAACGGAATGTCGTCGTCGGTCAGCTCGGTGACGGGCTCCCCCATCGGCTCCGGGTGCTCTGCCCCGACGGCAGCGGCGCGCGCGTCCCTGACTCCGGCCCGCGCCCATGCCGCCGCCTCCGCCGCCGCTCAAGAGAACGACACGGTCGCTGCGAATTTCGGTCGTGTACCGCTTGTTGCCGTCCTTGTCGTCCCACTGACGCGTCTGGAGCCGGCCCTCGACGTAGATCTGCTTTCCCTTCACGAGGTACTCCGACAACGACTCGGCGGACTTGCCCCACAGGATGACGCGGTGCCACTCCGTCTTCTCCTGCCGCTGTCCGCCTTTGTCGTTCCACACCTCGGTCGTGGCCAGGTTGAGTGTCGCCACCGGCGCACCTCCCGGCGTGTACCGCAGCTCGGCATCGCGTCCGAGGTTGCCGACCAGAATCACTTTGTTCACGCTACCCATGCCTGGCGTCCTTTCAAGAGAGCCGCCATTCTGACGATCTCCTGTTCATCGCGTCAATTCCAATCTCCGACGCCCACGACCGAGCAGTTTCTGCGCAGACAACGCCGATCGGACGTGTTGCGGAATGCCGCGTGCCTTCCACGGGCCGCTTCAGGCGTCCGGCCGTAGCGATCCTCCAGTCGAACGACGTCGTGCAGCTCCGGCGTCGACACTTCGAAGATGTCGCAGTCCGAGATCGCCGTCATGCGGTGCACCGTCCCGGGCGTGATATGGACGGCGTCGCCGGGCGCCATCTCACGCGTCGTCAGGTTCTGTTCGTCGCCGATCTCGAACTGCAGCTGTCCGGACCACAGGAAGATCGTCTCGTCCTTCTGATTGTGGTATTGAAGGCTCAGCGCATGGCCGGCGTTGACGTGGATCAGCTTGCCGACGTACCGCGTCGGTCTTGGCCCAGTGCAGCTCGTATCCCCACGGCTTCTCGACTTTATCCACTTGATCCACGGTTCGTCTCCTCAGTCATCTTGGCGGGCGACAAGAATTCTGCAAGCGTTCGTTCGACATCGTCGGTCGTGGCCGCGCGCAGCGCCCGGCTGGCGAGGCGTGCCGTGTCGGCGGTGTGCAGGCTGCGGACCACCTGCTTGGCCATCGGGATCGCCGCCGGCGCCATGCTGAACTCGCGCAACCCGAGCCCCGTCAGCAGCGGCAGCAGCGAGGACTCCGCGGCCATCTCCCCGCAGACGGCGACGGGCACGCCCCGCCGCCGCGCACCGCGCACGACGTGGCGCAGCATGCGCAGAATCGCGGGATGCAGCGGCGCGTACATCGCCGACACGCGATCGTCGGTGCGATCGACCGCCAGACAGTATTGAATCAGATCGTTGGTGCCGACGCTGAAGAAGTCTGCTTCGGCAGCGAGCAGATCGACCGTCAGCGCCGCCGACGGCACCTCGATCATGACGCCCACCGGCACGATCGGCGCGTCGATGCCCGCGCTTCCGCAGCGTGTCCTGGGCCTGAACGATCGCGGCGCGCGCGGCGCGAAGCTCCTCCACTCCAGTGACGAACGGAAACATGATGCGGAGCGGCCCATGGATGGCGGCGCGCAGCAGTGCGCGCAGCTGCGCCTGAAAGATATCGTCGAACGAGAGGCTGAGCCGCAGTCCGCGAAGGCCGAGCGGCGCGCGTGCCGCGTCGCCCGAGGCGCCGAGACCGAGCTGCCCTTCCGTGACGTCGAACGTGCGCACGGTGACGCGGCGCCCGCGCATCGCATCGATCAGATCGCACGTACATCGGCGTACTGCGCGTCTTCGTCGAGCCCGGTCGCGCTCGCCCCCGCCAGGAGGAACTCCGATCGATACAGGCCGATCCCTTCGGCGCCGCGTTCCCGCGCGCGCTCGGCCTCCTCCGGCAATTCGACGTTTGCTTCGATCCGGATGGCCGTGCCGTCCTGCATGATCGACGGCAGCCCGCCGTATTCCTCGATCGACTGCTTCGTACGCGCGCCGCTTGCGTGGAGCGCACGTCGAGCTCTTCGAGGAGATCCGGCGACGGCTCGAGCGTGACGTCCCCGCTGCTGCCGTCGACGGCGAGGAGGGCGCCCGGCGGAATGAGCTTGCTGGCGTGTCTGAGCCCCGCGACCGCGGGCACGTGCAGCGATCGCGCGAGGATGGCGGTGTGATACGTCCAGCTGCCGGCGTCGGTGACCAGCGCCGCGAGCCGCTGCCAGTCCATCTGCGCGATGAGTGACGGGCTGAGCTCGTCGGCGACAAGCACGAGCGGTCCGTCGATGTCGCGGAAGAGATCGCCGGGATCGCCGTTGGGCTGCAGGTTCATGCACAGCCGGCCGACCACGTCGGCGACGTCCCCCTTGCGCTCGCGCAGGTAGGGGTCGTCCCCGCGATCGAACAGCGCCGACACCTCGTCCAGCGCGCGATCGAGCGCCGACTCGGCGTTCAGCCGATCGGTGCGAATCAGCGACGCGGCCCGCTCGACCAGCATTGGATCGTCGAGCATCAACAACTGCGCATCGAAGAGGTACGCGTGGTCCGCGCCCGCGGCCGTCGCAATCCGCTTCTTGATGTGCTCGAGCTGGGTGCGGGAGCGTGCGCGCGCGGCATCCAGCCGCTCCAGCTCCAGCGGAACGCGCCGGTCCGCGATGCGGAAGCGCAGATTGCCCGAGCCGCGCGTCACGACGAGCGCGCGCCCCACGCCGATGCCAGGCGAGACGCCGAGTCCGTTCAGACGCATGAGACCTCGTCGAAGCCGCGGCCCACCAGCGCGCAGAGCGCGGCCATCGCCTCTGCCTCGTCGGGACCGTCGGCGGAAATCGTAATCGAGCTGCCGCGGCCGGCGGCGAGCAGCAGCAGCCCCATGATGCTCTTGCCGTCCATCTCGCGGCCGGCCTTGCCGACGCGAATGCGAGAGGCGAATCGTCCCGCCGTATGGACGAACTTCGCCGCGGCCCGCGCGTGCAGGCCGAGGTCGTTCACGATAGAGACGCTGCAGGAAGTCACGACGTGCGGATCTACCCTTTCTCCCCGCGGATCAGGTCCGACGCGACCCAGATCGCGTGCCGTCCGTGCTCGCGCATCTCGCGCGCGAGGCTCAGGAGATCCATGTTCTGCGGCGGCCGGGCGAGCTTGATCAACATCGCCAGATTCACGCCAGTAATCACCTCGACGCGGTCGGTCTCGAGAAACGTAACCGCGAGGTTCGCGGGCGTCCCGCCGAACATGTCCGCCAGCACGATGACGCCGGCCTCTTCGTCCGTCGATCCGTCCGGCTTCTGCCGGAGCCGCGCGATCGCCCGTGCGATCTCCTCACGCGCCAGCTCGACATCATCATGCCACCCAATCGACACCGCGGCGAACTGCGGCAGATCGCCGACGATCATTTCCGCCGAGTTCAACAGCTCGGCCGCGAGCTGTCCGTGCGTGACGACCACTACGCCGATGCGCATAAAAGCAGGCTACCAGGGTGCCGCAGCACCGCGCCGTCAATCAATCGCAATGTCTCTATGACGGACACGCAGTTGGACGCCGGACAGGCCGGCCAATCCTTTCTTCAGCGCTTCCGCAATCGCCACCGATCGGTGACGTCCGCCCGTGCAGCCGATGCCCACCGTCAGGTAGGTCTTCCCTTCCGCGACGTACTGCGGGATCAGAAAGCGCAGCAGATTCTGCGTGTGTTCCAGGAACTCGTGCGTGGCTTCCGACTTGTCGAGAAACGCCCGCACCTCGCGGTCCCGACCCGTGTGCGCCCGCAGCGACGGCACGAAATGCGGGTTGGGCAGGAACCGGACGTCGAACAGCAGGTCGGAGTCCACCGGAATGCCGTGCTTGAAACCGAAGCTCAGGATCGTCACCACGAGCTGGGAGCCCGGCCCACGGCCGGCCTCGACGCCGCGGAACGCGTGACGCAGCTCGTGCACGGTCATCGCGGACGTGTTCACCACGTGATCCGCCAGCCGGCGCAGCGGGCGCATGCGCTTGCGCTCTTCGCGGATGCCTTCGATCGCCGAACGATCCGGCGCGAGCGGATGCGGACGCCGCGTCTCGCTGAACCGGCGGACCAGCACCTCGTCGGACGCGTCGAGAAAGATCAGAACCGGGTTCAGGTTCGGCATCCCTTTCAGCTTGCGGAAGACGCGCGGCAGCTCGTCCAGCATCCGCCCTTCGCGGACGTCGACGACGACCGCGGCGCGGGTGATCTCGCTCCGCGCGCGCAGCGTCAGCTCGGCCAGCATCGGCAGGAGCGCAATCGGCAGGTTGTCGACGCAGAAATAGCCGAGATCCTCGAGCGCGCGTATCGCCTGCGACTTGCCCGACCCGGACAGGCCGGTCAGGACGACGAACCGGGACGACACAGCCGTGCGCGCCGCGCGTCGTGCGGCGTGACGCTTCTCCAGCATCAGAGGTCCTCGCCGAAATCGAGGTCCGCGCTGTCGCGCGCGTGACCGAGCTGTTCGTCGAGCCGCTCGACGAGGCGCCGCGCCGCGTGGTGGCCCCCGGCGCGCAGCAGCTGATTGCGCGCCGCGACTTCCACGAGAATGGCCAGGTTGCGGCCCGGAGCAACCGGCATGCGAATCATCGGGATGCGAACGCCCAGCGTCTCGTAGTGCTCCTCCTCGAGGCCGAGCCGGTCGTACTCTCTCGACGGATCCCACCGTTCGAGCTGGACGACGAGCTCGACGCGCTTCGATCGCCGCGTCGACGCCACGCCAAACAGGTCCTGCACGTTGATCAGCCCGAGGCCGCGGATCTCCATGTGATGTCTGGTCAGCTCCGCGCAGTTGCCGATCACGAACGACTCCGCCCGGCACCGCAGCTCGACCGCATCGTCGGCGACCAGGCGGTGACCGCGCACGACGAGGTCGAGCGCGCATTCGCTCTTGCCGATGCCGCTCTCGCCGACGATCAGGACGCCGAGCCCCAGAATGTCCATGAGGACGCCGTGCACGACACCGCGCGCGGCCAGGTAGCCCTCCAGCACGGCGGCCAGGCGCGCCATCGCCATCGGCGTCGCATGCGTGCGTGCGCATCAGCGGGACACCCGCCCGGTCGGCTTCGATCGCGACCTCGTGCGGCGGGATGATGTCGTCGGTAATCAGGATGCAGGGCAGCGCATGCGAGAAAACCCGATGAAGGACGCCGGTGCGGTCGGGCTCGGCGAGCGACTCGAGGAAGCGCACTTCGCTCTCGCCGAAGACGAGCACGCGGCCGTCGCGCAGATATTGATCGAATCCGGAGAGGGCGAGGCCGGTTTTCTGCGGATGCGGATTCGTGATGCGACGCTCGACGCCGCTGGCGCCGGCGAGCAGTTCGAGATCGAGCGCGCGCGATTCCACCAGGTCGCGCAGGACGGTTGCGACGCTCACGCCCGAAGGAGAAGCAATCATCAGTCGGGCTCGATCAGCCCCAGATTGCCGTCCTTTCGACGATAGAGGATGCTGACGGCGTCCGTCTCGGCGTTGCGGAACACGACGAACGTCTCGGTTCCGGCATCGACCCGCAGCGCCGCGTCCTCGACCGACATCGGCTTGACGGCTGTGCGACTCGCGCGCACGACGCGGCGCGTCGTCGCCGGTTCTGCCGGCGCGGACCGCACCGTGCGCGCGTCCCCCTGGCGCTTCCGCGTCGCCCACTTGCCTTTCAGCGTCTGCGCCTGCTGCTCGATTTTCTGCGACGCCTGTCGCAAGGCCAGCGGCCACGTGGTGCCCTGCCCAATCCCGCGCAGCATGTGATCGCCGCGCGCATGGATCACGATCTCGGCCATGTGGCGGTACTTTTCCTTCGTGAGGATGACCGCTGCCGAAATCGCGCTGTCGTTGAGGATTCGCGCGAGCTTGGCGAAGCGCCGGTCGATGAGCTGTCGGAGGGCAGGAGTGATGTCTACGTGCCGGCCGGTGATGTCGAGTCGCATGTTAGCTATCAGTCATCAGCTGTCAGCTATCCAGCTCGAGCCCGCGGCAGTTTCTGCGGAGAGCTGTGAGCTGACCCCTGACCTCTAGTACAGCACCTTCCGCTGGTTCGAGGTCGGAATCTTGAGCTCCTCGCGATACTTGGCGATGGTGCGGCGCGCGAGCATCAGGCCTTCTTTCTGGAGGATGCTCACGATCTTGGAATCGCTGAGGGGCTTGCGGGGGTCTTCGTTCTCGATGATCTTCCGGATCCGCTGCTTGATGGTCACCGACGACACGCTGTCGCCGTACGAGCTGCTGATGCCGCTGTGGAAGAAGAACTTCAGCTCGAACACGCCCTGCGGCGTATGCATGTACTTGTTGTTCACGACGCGGCTGACGGTCGACTCGTGCATGCCGATGTCGTTCGCCACATCGCGCAGCACCAGCGGACGGAGGTACTCGATGCCGTGGTCGAGGAACTCGCGCTGAAAGTTGATGATGCTGTTGGCGACCTTCTGAATCGTCTTCTGCCGCTGGTCCACCGACTTGATCAACCACAGCGCCGACCGGAACTTGTCCTTCACGTAGGCGCGCGTCTCGTCGTTCGCCTCGGTCGTGCCGGCGCTCTTGTCCAGCAGCCGCCGGTAGGTCGGGCTGATGCGGAGTTGCGGCAGCCCGTCCTCGTTCAGCACCGCGACGTACTGGTCCTCGACCTTGACGACGTAGACGTCGGGGATGACGTATTGCGACTGCTGCGGGTTGTAGCGCGTGCCGGGCTTCGGATCGAGGTTGCGGATGATCTCGATGTGTTCCTTGAGATCGTCGATCGTCATCCCGAGCCGACGCGCGATCTCGGGGACCTGGTGATTCTGCAGCAGCCGGAGGTGTTCGGTGACGATTTTCTCGGTCGGCGTGCCCTCGAGGCCGAGATGCCGGATCTGCAGCCAGAGGCACTCCTGCAGATCGCGTGCGGCCACGCCGATGGGGTCGAACGTCTGCACGTGCTGCAGGGCGCGCTCGACGTCCCCGACCGGCCACTCGCCCATCGCGGCGATTTCCTCGACCGACGCCACGAGATAGCCGTCGTCGTCCAGATTGCCGATGATGGCGCCGCCGATTTCCCGGAGCTTCTCGTCTTCGGTCTGCAGCGAGAGCTGCCACATCAGGTGATCGGCGAGCGACGTGCCGGTCGAGAGCGTGTTCTCGATCGGCGGCAGTTCCTTGACCTCGGCGGGGGTGCGGGACCGGTAGTTGTCTTCGAGATAGTCGCCGAAGAAGTACTCGTAGTCGGCGTCGTCCCAGGAGTCGGTCTTTTCCGCCGTCGTCTGTTCCGGGGGCTTCTCGCTCTGATTCTGCTCGGCGGGCTGCAATTCCTCCGTCGGCACTTCCTCGAGGAGCGGGTTTTCCACCATCTCCTGGTTCAGAAGATCCGCCAGTTCCAGGGTCGACATCGGCAGCAGCTTGATCGCCTGCTGCAGCGATGGCGTCAGGATGAGCTTCTGAACGAGCTTGGTGTGCAGCTTCTGCTGAATCGCCATGGGGTTCGTGTCGAGCGGTCTCTTGTGATTTTAGTCCAATCGGAAGTCGGCGCCGAGGTAAATCCGTTTCACGTCCTCGTCGGCGGCCAGACGGTCCGGTGTTCCACTCTTGAAAATCACGCCATCGTGCACGATGTACGCGCGGTCGGTGATACGGAGCGTCTCCCGGACGTTGTGGTCGGTGATCAGCACGCCGATGCCGCGCGACTTCAGGTGAAAGATGATCTTCTGGATATCCGTGACCGCGATCGGGTCGATCCCCGCGAACGGCTCGTCGAGCAGCATGAACTTCGGCGAGATGACCAGCGCGCGCGTGATCTCGACACGCCGCCGCTCGCCGCCCGACAGCGTGTAGGCGGGCGCCTTCGCCAGCGGCGTGAGGCCCAGTTCCGACAGCAGTTCCCGCAGCCTGACCCGCCTGGCGGCGCCATCGAGATCGAGCGTCTCGAGGATCGCCAGGATGTTCTGCTCGACGCTCAAGCCCCTGAAGATCGACGCTTCCTGCGGCAGATAGCCGATGCCCTTGCGTGCGCGGATGTACATCGGGTCATCCGTCACGTCGATCTCGTCCAGCAGGACGCGGCCGCTCTCGGGCGCGGTCAGCCCGACGACCATCGAAAAGGTCGTCGTCTTCCCGGCGCCGTTGGGCCCGAGCAGGCCGATCACCTCGCCCGACGCGATCTCGAGGCTGACGCCGCGAACCACGGTGCGCCCGCCGTACGATTTGGTCAGGTCGTGCGTTCGCAGCGTGGACATTCAGCGTTGACCCGCCGTGCCGCACGCGATCGTCTCGGTCCTGGTCCCTGCAGACACTCCGTTGCCGGTCGCGCTGATGGTATCGACCGCCTTGTGGAATGTCAAAGTCGTCCCGTGCGTGACCTTGCAGTCCGGCGGTGTGTCGTCGAACACCTTCACCGGCTTCCCCACCATCGTGTATTCGTCCTTCGCGGCGATGTAGGTCAGGTGATCGCCGTACGCACGGCGATTCTGCTGGCGGGAGACGACGCTGCCGTCGGCCTCCGCGCGCTCGAGTTCGCCGCCGCTCTCGGTCAGATACAGCTCGATCTTGTCGGCCGTGAGGTCGCCGTCGGGCCCGTTCATGTGCGCTTTCGTCGTGTAGGTGGCCTTGTGGCTCGCGTCCTCGTAGACGAGTTCCTCGGCGACGGTGGTCGTTGGCTGGGTCTGGGGTTTCTTCGTCGGATCCGTGGAGGCCTGATCCTTGGCGGCTTTCTCCTTCGCGGCCGGGGTCTTCGCGGACGGATCCTTCGGGTCGCTCGCCTGGGTGAGCGTCATGACCGTCCGCACGCTGGTGATCGCGTGCAGGTTGCCGGACTTGTCGTCGAGCACGATCGTGTCGGCCTGCACGACGGTCTCGGTCTGCCACAAGCGCGCGTTGCCTTTGTAGGTTGCCTGCGAGTTGTTGCCGTCGTAGTCGAGCCGATTGGCCGTGACGTTGACGGGCTCGTTCTGTTTCAGCATCGCCGGCATGTGCACGGGCTGCGCGTCCGGTGACGATGGGAGCGGGGCGACAGGCGGCGGACCGCCGCGCGCACCGCGGGCGGCGCGGCTTGGCCGGCGCCGGCGCGCGGTTCTGGGACTGCACGACGCTCTTGACCTTGGTGTCGGCGGTCAGCGCCTGGGTGCCGAGCGCCATCTGAATGTGCACGGCGTCAACGGTCATGCGTCCGTTCGCGACGTGGGGGCCGGGACCTGCATCACCGGTCGGCGAGGGCGAGAGCTCGAGACGATCCTGCGCGACGGCGTAAATCGCCATGGACGAGTCGGCGGTCGTATCGGCCCCGTCGGTGAAATGCACGTTGCCGCGGAAGTCGGCGCGTTCCACGTCCCCGAAACCGGGCTTCGTCTGCACGTCCAGCCGCTGCGACCGCGCGGTGCGCTCGATCGCGGCCACGTCCTTCCTTCGCGGCGCGCGTCTCGTGGAAGTCGACGTTGCCAGTGAAGACGGCATTCTGCAAGCCGGCGCCCTCCGCGCCGGTGGCGGCCAGCAACGCCGATCGAATCCGTCGTGCCGGCGAATCGCCATCCGCCGGGAGATCGACCTGCACGGATTCCGCGGCGTTCAGCCCTGTCACCGTGTTGCCGTCGGATCCCATGGTGATGTCGATCGTGCGTCCTGCCACGCGTCTTCCGGCGGCGCCGGGCTGTCCAGGCAGGTCGACGCTGGCGTTGTCCATCAGCTTCGCGCTCTTCAGCGTGCGTCCGTCCTCGGCGTACGTCAGGTCCATGTTGTCGGCCGCCATCGCCTGCGCGGCGGTGTTGCCCTGTGCGGTCGCCGTGATGTGTGAGTGCCCTCGAAGCTCCATGCGCTGAATCAGCTTCTCATCGGCGCTCAGCCAGATCGTCGCCTCGTCCGCTTCGGTGAGCCGTCCCTCGCCCTCGAGACGCGCGTTGATGCTGAACTTGACGTAATGCTCCTGCCGCGCCATCAGCGCCGCTTTGGAGGTCACGTGGATCACGCCGCCGCCTTTCTCGTCGGGCGCGACGTCGACCTTGGCCTGATCCATGACCGACAGGATTTCGTGCCCGAATTCGTACGTCGCCGCGTTGCCGCTCCCCGACATCCGTCCCTTGGCAAACGTGATCGCGCCGGGCACGCGCACCATGTCCTGCGCCTTGTCGTAGGTGGCCTCGGCACCGGTGACGGTAACGCCGTCACTGGTGGTCATCTTGACGCCTCCCACGAACTCGGCGTGCGTGAGCCCCTTGTCAGGCGGATTGAGGAGGTTGGCTTCCGTGGACGTGATCTTGACCGTACGGCCGTCCTTGTCGAGGAACGTGACTTCGACGCCTCGACCCAGCTTCGACCGACCGTCGGGATAAGTGAGCTGGTTGCCGAACTTCAGCGAGAAGGTCGTCTTGCCGTGCTCTGTGCGCTCGTAGGTCCCCCCTTGCGGGTTTTCGATGCTCGCCGACGGGTCCTGCCGCACCGGGGGCGGCGCCTGCGCGACGCGCTTCCGCCCGCTCCGGAGCGAGACCGCGACCCCGATGGCGAAGATCACCACGAACAGGCCTATCGCCAGCCGCAGACGTTTGAGCCACACTCTTCGATTTCCGATTGGCGATTGCAGATTGCCGATTGACGAATTGGCGATTGCAGATCGGCGATTGACGGATTGGGGAGTCGTGGATAGGGATTCGCCTTCGGTCGGTTATCGAACTCGTCAGTCCGTCAGTCGCCAATCGCCAATCGCCAATCTGCAATCGCCAATCGCCAACTCAGCCAATCTGCAATGTCTCTATTCTAGGTCGCTTAGCGTCTTGACGTCGGCGACGGACAGCTCCAGATAGGTCTCTCCCTGGAACTGGTTCTGCTCGAGCGAGAAGGCCAGGTTGACGCCGCCGCGGTTTTCGGTCAGGAACGCCGCGCGCTCGGCGGCGCGCCAGGCGATGGCGCGGAAGCTGCGGCCGTCCTGGCGGAAGGTCATCTTCAGGTGCTTGTCCTTCAACGGGCGCGGGCCGTCCACGATTTCCACCGGCATCGCGTGGAACACCGGGCCTGGGGTTGGCGAGGCCGAACGGGGCGAGCGCGTCGAGGCCGCTCACGAGGTCCTGCGTGATGTGCCTGAGGTTCAGCGCCCCGTCGATGCGGAGTCGCGGACGCAGCTGATCGGGTTCCAGCACCTCGTCCGCATGACGATTGATGCGCGCCCGGAACTCAGGCACGCGCGCTGCCTCCATCGTCAAGCCCGCGGCCTGGCGATGACCGCCGAAGCGGAGGAACAAGTCGGAGCAGCGCTCGAGCGCGTCGAGCATGTCGAAGTCGGGAATGCTGCGACAGGAGCCGTGGGCCACGTCGCCGTCGACCGATAGCACGATCGCGGGCTTGTGATAGCTGTCGACGAGCTTCGACGCCGCGATGCCGATGACGCCGCGATGCCAGCCGTCGCCGCCGACGACGAGGACGTTGTGCGCGCCGATCGAGGGGTCGGTTTCAATCGCGGTCTTCGCCTGCGACACGAGATCCGCTTCTTCCTGCTGCCGGCGCAGGTTTTCCTCGTTGAGCTGCTGCGCGAGCGCGCGAGCCTCGTCGCCGGCGGCCTCGTCGGTGGCCAGCAGCAGGCGCGTCGCGATGTCGGGGGTGCTCATGCGCCCCGCGGCGTTCACGCGCGGCGCGAGCATGAAGGCGACCTGATAGCTGTCGATGGTCTTGCCCATCAGTCCGGACGCCTCGAGCAGCGCGCGCAGCCCGACGGTGTGGCGGCTCGTGCTGAGGCTCGCCAGCCCAAGCTTCGCGATGACTCGATTCTCGCCGACGAGCGGCACGACGTCGGCGAGCGTTCCAATGGCGGCAATCTTGACGAACGCGGGCAGCCAGCGTGCGCGGTCGGCGCGCGTGCAGAGCGCCTGCACCAGCTTCAACGCGACGCCGACGCCTGCCAGGTTCTTGTCCGGGATAGGCGCAGTCGTGACGTTTGGGGTTGATCACGGCCAGCGCCGGCGGCAGCGTTCCCTCGGGCTCGTGATGATCGGTGATGACGAGGTCGACGTTCAGGTCGCGCGCGCGCTGCGCGGCCTCGGTGCTGCGGATGCCGCAGTCGACGGAGACGATCAGGCGCACGCCCTCGGCGTGCAAGCGGTCGATCGCCGGCGCCTGCAGGCCGTAGCCGTCGCGAATCCGCTCGGGGATGAAGTGGACCACGTCCCCGCCGAGCATCTCGAGCGCGCGCCGGAGGATGACGGTCGAGGTGATCCCGTCGACGTCGTAGTCGCCGTGAATCGCGATCCGCTCTTTTCGTGCGACTGCCTGTTCGATCCGTTCGACCGCCTTCGACAGATCCGTGAGCAGGAACGGGTCGTGGAGATGATCCAGCGACGGTTTGAGGAATCGCGAGGCCGCGTCGGGGTTGCTCAGCCCGCGCAGGCACAGCAGACGGGCGACGGTTGGGTGGACGTTCAGCGCGGCGCTCAGGCTGGCGGTCTCCTGATCGTTGCACGGCAGGTGCTGCCAGAGCAGAGACTTCATGGACGCTCGGCGTCACCGGGTGGTGGCGCGGCGGTGTCGACGAACGCGGTCCCCTCGGTTCCCATCCGGCGAAACTTGTCGTAGCGGAGATCGAGCCGTTCGGTGACCGAGAGCGCCTCGCACTTCGCCGAGTGCGTTCGACAGCGCCTGGTCCACGAGCGCGGTCGCCGCGTCGTAGTCGTTGTGCGCCCCGCCGGTCGGCTCCGGAATGATCGCGTCGATCAGTCCCAGCGCCATCAGATCCGGCGCGGTAATCTTGAGGGCGTCCGCCGCCTCGACTTTCCGGTTCGCGTCGCGCCACAGGATCGCCGCGCACCCCTCCGGCGGAATCACGCTGTAGACCGCGAACTCCTGCATCAACACCCGGTCGCCGATCGCGATGCCCAGCGCGCCGCCGCTCCCCCCTTCGCCGCAGACGACGACGATGATCGGGACTTCGATCATCATCATCTCGCGAAGGTTGAGCGCGATGGCTTCCGCCACGCCGCGCTCCTCCGACTCCATCCCGGGATAGGCCGCGGGCGTGTCGATGAACACGACGACCGGACGTGAGAACTTCTGCGCGAACTGCAGGACGCGTAGGGCCTTTCGATAACCCTTCGGGCCTGGCGTACCCGAAGTTGCGAAAGATCTTCTGCTTGGTGTCGCGCCCCTTCTGGTGTCCCAGCACCGCGACGGGCGCGTCCTTGTAGCGGGCGATTCCCGCGATGATCGCGTGGTCGTCGGCGAAGCGGCGGTCGCCGTGCAGCTCGTCGAAGTTGGTGAACAGCCGTTCGACGTAGTCCAGCGTGCTGGGCCGGTTCGGGTGACGGGCGACGAGCACGCGCTGCCACGGCGTCAGGCTGGCGTAGATCTCCGCGCGAATCGAATCGGCCCGCCGGCGCAGGCTCTCAATCGAGCGTTCGCGCTCGGGCGTCGACGGCAGCATGCTGAGCGCCTCGATTTCCTTCAGCAGGACGCCGACCGGCTCTTCGAATTCCAGGAGCTCAGGCATGGGCACTCTGGATGCTGCGCATTATCTGATGACGACCGATCCCGATCCGCAAATCTGCTCGACCTCCTCGACCAGGCGTTCGGACGGCCGAACCCGCTGGGCGACATCGGCGCGGACGCGCAACGGCTTGGGCTGCCCTTTCACGTCGAGCTCCAGCGACACTTTGCGATCCCCGCGGTGCCGCGAGAAGAGCTCGGCCAGGGCCTCGAACGTCGGGTCGCCCGTGCGGCGGCACCGACAAGTGAATCGCCACTTCGCGCGCGGTCCGTTCCCGGAGTGCCGCGATCGAGAGCATCTCGGTCGCCACGAGCCTCGCCGATTCGTCGTCCTTCTCGAACTTGCCGCGCACGAGCACCATCGCGTCCGCGGCGATGAGCGACGCGTGCTTGGCAAACGCCTCGGGAAAGACCACCACCTCGATCCCGCCGGCGATGTCGTCGAGGACGAACACCGCCATGCGATCGCCTTTCTTCGTCTTCAGCGGGCGCAGGCCGCTGACGATGCCGCCGACCCAGACGTCGGCAAGCGACGCCGGTCAGCTCGGCGATGCGCTGCGCGCCGAACGCCTTGAGCTCGTCGCTGAACCGCTCCAGCGGATGGCCGCTCATGTAGAGACCCAGGGCCTCTTTTTCGAACGCCAGTTGCTGCGCCTCGGTCCACGGTGGCGCATCAGGCAACGGGATGGCGCTGGGCTCGTTGCCATCGTGCGGCAGATCGAAGAACGACACCATGCCGTCTTCGCGGTCGCGCTGGTGCCGTCCGCCGTGCTCGATCGCGCGATCCACCGCCGCGAACAGCCGTGCGCGCCTCGAGCGGATCGGGCCGTCGGTCAGCGAGTCGAACGCGCCCGCTTTGACGAGGCTCTCGAGCGGCCGCTTGTTCACGAGCCGCTGATCGATGCGCTCGCAGAGCACGAACAGGGAATCGATCCGTCCGAGCTCGGCCCGAGCCGACAGCATCGAGAGGATCGCGCCCTCGCCGACATTCTTCACCGCGCCGAGGCCGAAGCGCACGCCGTCGCGCTCGACCGTGAACGCAAGCTGGCTGGAATTGATGTCGGGCGCCAGGATCGGGATGCCGAGATCGCGGCACTCGCCGAGATACATCGCGAGCTTCTCGGTGTTGGCCGCCTCGATGGTCAGCAGCGCGGCCATGAAATGCCAGGGATAGTTCGCCTTCAGATAGGCGGTCTGGTACGCGAGCAGCGCGTAGGTGGTCGAGTGCGACTTGTTGAAGCCGTAGCCCGCGAAGAACTCCATCAGGTCGAAGATCTTCTTCGCCTTCTTCTCGTTCACCCCGTTGGCCAGCGCGCCCTGCATGAAGGCTTCGCGCTGCTTGGCCATGACCTTGGGATCCTTCTTGCCCATGGCCTTCCGCAGCACGTCCGACTGCCCCATCGAGAACCCGGCCAGGACCGCGGCAATCCGCATGACCTGTTCCTGATACGCGATGACGCCGTAGGTATCGGACAGAATCGGCGCGAGCGCGGGCAGCTCGTACTTGACCTCGGTCTTGCCCTGCTTGCGGGCAATGAAGTCGTCGACCATGCCGCTCTTCAGCGGGCCGGGCCGGTAGAGCGCGTTGAGCGCGATCAGATCGTCCAGGCGCTCGGGGCGCGCCTTGCGGAGCAGCTCGCGCATCCCGGAGCTCTCGAACTGGAAGACACCGTAGGTCTGGCCGTCCGCGAACACCTTGTAGGTCTTCTGGTCGTCGAGCGGGATCGCGTCGATGTCGATCTCGACCCCTTCGGTCCGCTTGATCTCGTCGAGCGCGTCGCGAATCAGCGTGAGCGTGCTCAGGCCGAGAAAGTCCATCTTCAGGAGGCCGACGCGCTCGACCTCTTTCATCGCCCACTGGGTGACGATTTCGTCCTTCTGACTCTTGTAGAGCGGCACGAACTCGGTGAGCGGCCGCGGGGCAATCACGACGCCGGCCGCGTGCACCGACGCGTGGCGTGTCATCCCTTCGAGCCGCCGCGCGACCGACAGGAGCTCCTTGACGCGCTCGTCCTTCTGCTCCATCTCCTTCAGGGCAGGGCTCTCGACGAGCGCCTTTTCGAGCGTCATGTCGAGCGCCGGCGGGACGGCCTTCGCGACGCGGTCGGCGTCGGCGTACGGAATGTCCATGACGCGGGCGACGTCCCGCACGACGGCGCGCGCCTTCATCGTGCCGAACGTGATGATCTGCGCGACGTTCTCGCGGCCGTACTTCTGCGTGACGTACTCGATCACCTCGCTGCGGCGGCGCTCGCAGAAATCGATGTCGATGTCCGGTAGCGACACGCGCTCGGGATTGAGGAACCGCTCGAAGATGAGGTCGTACTCGATCGGGTCGACGTCGGTGATGCGCAGGCAGTAGGCGACGAAGCTGCCAGCCGCCGATCCGCGTCCCGGGCCCACCGGAATGCCCTGCTCCCGCGCGTAGCGGATGAAGTCCCAGACGATACAGAAGTATCCCGGGTACTTCATCTTCTTGATCATGTCGATCTCGTACGAGAGCCGGCGCTCGTACTCGTCGATCGTGTGCGCGAGCTGCCCCTTCGCCTGGAGCTCGCGCAGCCGCGGCAGCCGCATCTCGAAGCCTTGCCGCACGATGTGCTCGAAGTACTCGTCGAGCGTGAAGCCGGCGGGCACGTCGAAGTTCGGGAGGTAGTTCTCCTTGAACGACAGGTCGACGTTGCAGCGTTCAGCGATCCGGACCGTTCGCCGAATCGCGTCCGCGTAATCCGGAAACACGGCGAGCATCTCTTCCGCGGTCTTCACATAGAACTGATCGCCGTGGTACTTCAGCCGGTCGGCGTCGTTGACCGTCTTCCCGGTGCCGATGCAGAGCAGGATGTCGTGCGGCTTGAAGTCCGAGTTCTTCAGGTAGTGGACGTCGTTGGTGACGACGAGCTCGAGCCCCAGGTCTTTCGCAATCGGCTGCAGGCCGGTGTTGACGATCTGCTGCTCGTCGATGCCCTGATACTGCATCTCGAGGAAGAAGTTCTCGCGCCCGAGGATGTCGCGGTACGCGCCGGCCGCGGCAATGGCCTTGTTCTGCTGCTCCGTGCGGATGCCGGTTGCCACCTCCCCCTTCAGACAGCTGCTCAGACCGATCAGTCCGTTGGCGTGCTGCGCGAGCAGATCCTTGTCGATCCGCGGCTTGTAGTAGAACCCCTCGGTATAGCCGGACGAGACGAGCTTGATAAGGTTGTGGTACCCCTCGGTGGTCTCGGCGAGCAGCACCAGGTGATTGGCCGTCTCTCCCGGCGATCCGCTCTTCGTGCGCCGATCGCCCGGCGCGACGTAGACCTCGCACCCGAGAATCGGATTGATCCCGCGCTTCCGCGCCTGATCGTGGAACACCACCGACGAGAACATGTTCCCGTGCTCGGTGATGGCCATCGCGGGCATCTTCAACTCGACGGCCTTGTCGAGCAGCTCCTCGATCCGGCACGCCCCATCGAGCAGCGAAAACTCGGAGTGCAGGTGGAGGTGGACGAATTCAGTCATTTCTTGGTGCTCGCGGGGCCCCACCCCCGCTCGCAGCGGCTCGACTCGCTCCGCTCGCTCGCCGCGGCCGCAGGCGCTGCGGCTTGGATACTGTTGCTGCTCAACAGCAGTCTCTCAGCACGGCCACCCTACTCCCACTCGATCGTCGACGGCGGCTTCGACGAGATGTCGTACACCACTCGATTGATCCCTTTGACCTCGTTGACGATGCGAGATGAGATCGAGGCGAGCAGATCGTGCGGAATCCGCGCCCAGTCGGCCGTCATGCCGTCCCGGCTCTCGACCGCTCGAATCGCAACCGTGTACCTGGTACGTTCGTGCATCCCCCATCACGCCGACGCTCTGCACCGGCAGCAGCACGGCAAACGACTGCCACAGCCGGGTGTAGAAGCCCGCGCGCTTCACCTCTTCCGAGACGATTGCGTCTGCCGCGCGAACGAGGTTCAGGCGCGACGGCGTGACGTCGCCGAGGATGCGCACCGCCAGACCCGGGCCCGGGAACGGCTGCCGCCACACGAACTCGTCCTCGAGGCCCAGCTCCTTGCCGACGTCCCGTACTTCATCCTTGAAGAGCTGCCGGAGCGGTTCGACGAGCGTGAAGCGCATGCGCTCAGGCAGTCCGCCGACGTTGTGGTGGCTCTTGATCACGTGCGACGGCCCGATCACCGAGACGCTTTCGATCACGTCCGGATACAGCGTGCCCTGTGCCAGAAAGTCGAAGGTGCCTAGCGTGGCGGCTTCAGCCTCGAAGACATCGATGAACGTCGCGCCGATGATCTTGCGCTTCTGCTCCGGATCGGTGACGCCGGAGAGCCGCTCGAGAAAGAGCCGCGACGCGTCCACGAAGACGAGCGGCAGCTTCAGGCGTTCGAACCGCCGCCGAATCTGCCCCGCCTCGTCGAGCCGCATCACCCCGTTGTCGACGAAGATGCACGTGAGGTGATCGCCGATCGCCTTGTGAATCAGCAGCGCCGCGACCGTCGAGTCCACGCCGCCGCTCAAGCCGCACACGACCCGCTTGTTCCCCACCTGCGTGCGAATCTTTTCCACCGTCTCCTGCACGAACGACGCCATCGTCCAGTCGCCGGTGCATCCGCAGACGTCGACGGCAAAGCTGCGCAGAATCTCGGTGCCGCGATCGGTATGTGCCACTTCCGGGTGGAAGAGGAGCGCGTAGAATCTGCGATCCTCATCGGCCATCGCCGCAATCGGCGCGTTCGCGCTCGTCGCCGTCACCGTAAATCCGGCGGGCGCGGTCGTGACGAAGTCGCCGTGGCTCGCCCACACGCGAAGCTCTGAGGGCACGCCGGCAAAAAGCGGAGCCTGGTCGGCAATCCTGATCGTCGCGTGCCCGAACTCGCGCTGCGGCGCGGGCGCGACCTGACCGCCGAGCGCGTCGGTCATGAGCTGCATTCCATAGCAGATGCCGAGCACGGGGACGCCGGCGTCGAAGACCGCAGTATCGCACCGCGGGGCGGTGGCTTCCGACACGCTTCGCGGACCACCGGAGAGGATGATCCCAACGGGCTTCCGAGCGGCAATCTCCGCGGCCGGCGTGTTGAACGGAAGGATTTCCGAATACACCGACAGCTCGCGCAGGCGGCGCGCAATCAGTTGGGTGAACTGCGAACCGAAATCCAGAACGATGAGAGTTTGATGGGTCACTGGGAGATCGACGGCTGACGGGCTGACGCTATTATAGGGTGTGCCGCGCTTTCACACCACCACATCTTGTAGCCGAGCGATTCTTGTCGGCGTGGTGCTCGCCTTCGTGCGCGTCGGATCGCTTGCCGCGGATGAGCGCTCGAGTCTGCCGCTGGCGCTGCGATGGTCCGTCGACGTCGGCGCGCCTCCGGTTGCCAGCGCCGCGCCGGTCAGCGATGACCGTCTGGTCTACCTGGCTCTTCGCACGGGACAGATTGCGGCGTACGACCTCGCCGACGGACGCGAGCGATGGCGCAAGGAAGTCAAGGTCGCGCACCCGCTGGCGGCGGACGCCGGTCTGCTCTTCGCGGCGAGCGCTGACACGATCATCGCGCTCCGCGCCTCAGACGGAGCGATCGTCTGGGAAGCGGGAGTGGCCATCACCGCCCCGCTGTGCGCTCGCGACGGATGGCTGATCGCGCTGTCGGGCGGCAACGTGCTCGCCTTTCGCGCCGCCGACGGCGCGCGGGTGTGGCAGAAGGACATCGGCGCGACGACGGTACGGCCCGGGATCGGTGACGACAAGTTGTACGTGGCGCTCGACGACGCGAGGATGGTGGCCTTGCAGTTGAGCAACGGCGAAGAGGCCTGGACGCGTGCGCTCGGTGGCGCGGCCGAGATCCCGTTCGTGACCGGCAATCGCGTGTATGCCGGTGCATCGGACCGTCAATTCTACTGCCTGGATGCCGGCAGCGGCGAGATCCTGTGGCAGCAGCGGCTGGGCGGCGCACCCCGAGGCAGCGCGGCGGCCGACGGCACCCGCGTCTTCATCGTCAGCCTCGACAACCTGGTCCGAGCCTACGATCTGCGAAACGGCAATCAACGCTGGCAGCACGGCCTCAAGCATCGGCCGGCGACGGGAACGGTCGCGCTCGGCCGCACGGTGCTCGTCGCCTCGGCCGTGTCGGCTGAGATCTGGGCGTGGGGAGCGGAATCCGGGAAGCCGGCCGGCTCGATTATCACGCCGGCGGAGCCCGCCGTGCCGCCCGCGTTCGTCGATCGAGGCGCGGAGGGCGCGTTCGTGTTCGTGGTCAGCGGTGGTCTCGCGAATCACTGGCAGCTGACGCTGCTCGCGACGGCGGGGGATCCGCCGCTCGTACCGCTCAGCGCTCTGCCTGGCCTGGCGCTGGAGCCGAAACGCTGACGGCTGCCAGCTCCTCGCGCACGGTCCGCGCGAGCCTGACGACACCTTCCTCGATGCGCTCCTGCGTCGGTGCCGAGAACGACAGTCGCATCGTGCGGCGTCCTTCGCCGCCCCTCGACTCGCCTTGCTCGCTCGGGCGACGAAGAATGCCTCGCCGGCGACGTAGACGACGCCGTTGTCGACGGCGCGGGGAATCATCAGGTCGGTGTCGAGCTGATCCGGGAGCGTGAGCCAGAGAAAGAATCCGCCCTTGGGATCCGGCCATGTGACCGTGTCGTTCAGTTCGCGCCGGAGCGCGCCGACCATCACGTCCCGCTTCTGCCGATAGTGCCGTCGCAGCTTCGGGAGTTGCCGCGCGAGCAGTCCCGAGCGACACGCTTCGTGAACGATCCGCTGGTCGAGCGATCCGGTCAGCAGGTCCTCTGACTGCTTGGCGATTTCGAGCTTCTGCGCGATGGCGGCTGGCGCGGCAATCCAGGCGACGCGGTAGCCGGGCGCCAGCGTTTTGGAGAAGCTGCTCAGGTACACGACGCGTCCGTCAGCGTCGTCGGCTTTGATCGACCGCACCTCGGCCGGCGTGGCCGAGTCCTCGAAATACAGATCGTGATACGGGTCGTCCTCGATGATGAGGACGTCGCGGTCGGCGGCCCACGACAGCAGCCGCCGGCGCTTCTCGAGGCCGATCAGGAGGCCCGTTGGATTCTGGAAGTTGGGCACGACATACAACGCTTTCACCCGGCGGCCGTCCAGACGCAGCCGTTGGTAGGTGGCTTCGAGCGCGTCGAACTGGACGCCGTCCGCCTCCTGCGGCACGCCGACCATCTGGGCCTGGACGTTTCGAAACGCCGTGATCGCGCCCGTGTAGGTTGGCAGCTCGACGAGCACCACGTCGCCCGGATCGAACAGCACGCGCGCGACGAGATCGAGTCCCTGCTGCGAGCCGGTCGTGACGAGCAACTCCTCGAAAGCGACGCGAATCTCGCGGCCTTCGAGGATGGCCGCGATTTCCTCGAGCAGCGGACGGTATCCCCGGGTCGGTCCGTACTGCAGAACACCGCCGTCCTGCCCACCGAGCAGTGCCGCGGCGATCTCGCGAAACTCGGCCCACGGAAAGGTGTCCGGCGCGGGATATCCTGGAGCGAACGAGACGACGTCCCCCCGGGACGCGATCATTTTCCCCATCCGGCGGATGGCGGACTCTTTCATCTTCTGAGCGGCGTGGGAGAAGAACTGATCGTAGGTGGTCATGCGGAGCGTTGGCCGCTCACGTCCCTGAGCGACCCCTGTGATTCTGCAGCGTGCTGATACCAGCGATAGTGAGAGAGGTACGCACCGAGCGCGGCGAGCGCGAGGTACTCGAACACGATGCCGCGCACGAGCCACGCCGCGAACTGCAGCGGCAGCACGGCAAGACCCGCGAGCGGGACGAACGCAATCAGGCCAAGGCCGGCGGTCGCCAGAATCGACGCGACCGTCGCGATGATCACCATGAGGAGCACGACGCCGAAGACCGCGGCAACCTCACGCAGATGACCCCAGACGAATTTCAAGGCGAGGCGCACGCCGGTACGCACGCTCACATCCTCGATCGCAACCACCATTTGCGTCATCAGGTAGAAGAAGTTGATGAGCGTGATCCAGACGATCAAGGCGCTCGACGCCAGCGCGGCGGCCGCGGTCCAGACGAGCAGAATCGCGGAGTTGGCGGCCAAGGCGTAGCCGCGGAACACGAACGCGAGATAGGCAACGGCGGTGAGACCGTAGACGAGCAGGAGCCCGAGACCGATCCGGACGTAGCGACGCCAGAGCCGCGCGCATCCGTCGAGGAACGGCTCGATCGCCACGACCGACGCTCGACGCAACGCCTGGAGATGGAGCGGGGGTTTTTCGAGTGGGCCCGCCGTCCGCTCGGCTTCGGCGAGCAGCGCCACGGTGCCCCCTTTGACGACGAACGTGACCGCGGATCCGCCCAGCAGCACGAGCAGCGAAGACGCCACGAATGCGGCGAGCGCGGCGGGACTCGCGGTCAACGCCGAGATGATCGCGGTCACGATGTCGCGAACGTCGCCGCGCAGCAGCTCGGTCAAACTCGTGTCGAGGAGCAACGCCACGAGGAAGGCGCCGCCGATGATCGGGACAGCGAGCAGCAGCTTGAGGCTCGACTCGGCGACGAACTGGATGATGACCAGCTGCCAGTTGGCGGCCGCGAGCAGCGCGCCGCGCTTGAGCGCAGCTTTGAGCCCCGGAATCTGGGTCATCGATGGAACGGTCGAAGGCGCGAGGGGGAAAACGCAAGTATAGCATCCGGCTGGAGCGACTTGTGGCGCTTCGACCGCGACGGTATCCTGCGATCAGGTGCTTTCGACGTCCCCCAGACAGATCACGCGCCTCCGCCACGTCAGCACGGCCCGGCTCGTCGTCGGCGGGCTGATCGCTGCGCTGCTGACGACGGCCTTCGGAGTGGCCGCGGAATGGTGGCGGTACGGGTTCACCGATGCCGGCGCGATGTCGCGGATCGAGCGTCAGGTCCGCCGCGAGCTGGCCTTCATGACGGATCGCGTGCAGGCCGTCGCGCGCACGGTGGCGAGCGATCCAATCGTGCCACCGAGCATGGCGCCGAACGCCGAGGATCGTCTGCGCGCGTTGTTCGACGTCGCGGCGCTCGCGCGCAATCGGTCGCCGGGCGACCCACACCTGCTCGCCGTCACGATCTACGACTCGTCGGGCGTTGCGCGTGCTTGGGCCGGTCGCCCGTCGGACCTCCTCCCGGAGCGAACCAAAGGGGGCGCGGCCCTGTTCGTGACGCCATCGCCGCTCGGCCTGCGCCTCGTCTACATCCAGCCAATCGTCGATCCCGCGCGCAACGCGCGGCTGGGATCCGCGGCCGTCGAGCACGTGATCACGCCTGCGCCCGCGACACCGGAGCTCAGCGCGGTCTCGCGCAACTTCCTGATGCCCACCTCGATCGTGCCGGTCTCGCTGCGGCTGCGGGTCGAAGGCGCGGGCGATCGGCCGAGCAGCGACGCCTTCATCGTGGGCGGACCTGACGGCGAGCCGCTCGTGGAGGCGTCCGTCACTCCGGCGGAGCTCGACGCCGCCCGTCGCTCCTGGCAGCGCGCGCTGACGGCCGTCGTCCTGGTGGAGCTCGGACTCACCCTCCTGCTGACGATCGGTCCCGTGCTCGATCGTCGTGCGGCGGCAGGGACGGCTGCCCGCGAGATACACCTGTCGCTGGCCATCGCGGCGATCATGGCGACATCGTGCGCGATCGGGTGGCTCGCACTCGTGGTTGCGCGTGGCGCGCCACTGCGCTGGTCCCTCGCCTTGCTCGTCAGCGGCGCTGCTGCGGCAGGGCTCGTCGCCACCGCCGTGCCTGGGGCGGTCCGCTTGAGAATCGCGCTGCGCGCGAAGCGATGGTGGGCAGCCGGCACGCCCGCGCGCTTCATCGCCTCGCAGCTGGCGTGGGGACTCGTGCTGGGCCTGATGCTGACAGGTTTCGAGCGAATGCTCGGCCTGGTGCTCAAACCGGCCGATGTGGACCTTCGCCACTTCTCGCTGCATCCGTGGAGCGGTGCCCGTCTCGCGGTGTTGTTTGGCGTGCTGCTCTGGCACGCCGCCGTCCTCTGGGCCGGCACCCTCGGCTGCGTGATCGCGGTCGCCCGGTGGCGAACCGAACGCCGGCTGACGGGCTGGCATCTCCTGGCCGCAGGCCTGTGGGTCGCGCCGACGATTGCGCTGGGTCTCTTTGCCGCGAGCCGCGAATGGGCGATCCCGGCGTCCGCCATCGTTCTCGCCGCGATCGCATGCGCCATCGCCGCGCTCGTCGCGCCCCGCCTGGCGGTCTGGTATCGCCAGACGACGGTAGCGTCGCGAATTCTGGCGTTGTTCGTGGCGTTTCTTCTGCCGGCGCTCCTCGTCTACCCGTCGGTCCATTTCTTCGCGGAGCGCTCGACGCGACATCTGATCGAAACCCAATTCGCCGTCGAAGCCATGCGGCACCCCCAGGACCTGAACGATCGCCTGCAGGACGCGCTTCGCGAGATCGACGCGATGCCGCTGTTGTCCCAATTCGTGTCCGAGGCGTCAGCCGCCGCGGCGGCCGGCGCGGGCGACGACGCGCGCGTGCTCGCCACGAGCACCGACAGCGCGTTCGCGATCTGGCGCCAGACCGTCCTTGCGCACGCGCGGCTCACCAGCGACATCGAGCTGTACGATCGCGATGGCGCGCTCGTCAGCCGCTTCGCGCTCAATTTTCCTGAGTACACGACCGCCTCACAGAAGTCCCCGGCCGCCACCAGCTGCCGATGGGACGTGTTCGGCGAAGCGCAGCCCTTCGGCGCTCAGGAGCGAAACATGCTCCATGCCGAGCGGAAGGTCTGCGAGAACGGCTCACCTGTTGGCGCGATCGTCGTGCACGTCGTCTTCGACTACCGTACGCTGCCCTTCCTGTCGTCGGAGTCGGCATACGTCGAAGTGTTCCGGCAGTCGGGCGGCGGCATCGAAGACACGCCGGCGGGGGAAGTGGACTTCACCGTCTACGGCTGGGGCCTGACGGCCATCTACACCTCCGGGCGGTCAACCTGGCCCCTCGACGAAGCCACGTTCTCGCGCGTCTATCGGGCGCGTCAACCGTTCTGGACCGTGCTCCGCAAGGAGGGCACCGACTACAACGTCTACTTCTCCAACGACCGCCTCTTCATCTACGCGCTGGGATACCCGCGTCCGGATCTCTTCGACCACTTCGTCCGGCTTGCCGAGTTGACGACGCTCGCGGCCGTGGGTTACGTCCTGATTCTCGTGGGTGTGGCGGTGTTTTCGCGGCTCGCGAGGGAGCGGCCGCAGACCGGTCGCGCGCTGCTGCGCGAGATCCGCGTCAGCTTCTACCGCAAACTCTTTCTCGCGTTCGTGCTCGCGTCGATCGTACCGGTCCTGACGCTCGCGCTGGTGATCCGTACCTACTTCGCGGGCCTGCTCCTGGACGATATTCGAGGTGAAGCGTCGCGCACGGCGGCGGTGGCGGAGCGGGTCATCGAGGAATCCGAGGCCATGCTGCGTCGCGGCGCACAGGGCCTCACGCCGTACGACGACGACGTGATGGTGTGGATCGGTCAATTAATCGATCAGGACGTCAACATCTTCTACGGCCCGGAGCTCGTCGCAACCAGCGAACGCGATTTGTTTGCTTCGGGATTGCTCCCGACCAGGACGGCCGAAGACGTGTATCGCGCCATCGCCTTGGAGCGCCTCCCCAGTTATGTGAGCGAGGACAACATCGGCGGGGTTCCGTACTTGCTCGCGGCCACGCCCGTACGGACCGGCGGGCGCGACGCGATCCTCACCGTGCCGCTCGCGTTCCGTCAGCAGGAAGTCGAGCGCGAGCTCGACGATCTCGACCGGGGCCTGCATCTCGCGGCGCTCTTCTTCATTCTGCTCGGCGCCGGCATCGGGCTGTCGATGGCGGAGCGCATCGCGGATCCCGTGCGCCGGCTCACCCGTGCGACGGGGCGGATCGCGCGCGGCGATTTCGACGCCCGGATCGCGGTGCGATCGTCGGACGAGTTGCGACGGCTCGTCGATTCCTTCAATAGCATGGCTGCGGAGCTCAAGGCACAGCGCGCGCAACTCGAACGCACGCACCGGATCGAGGCTTGGGCGGAGATGGCGCGGCAGGTCGCGCACGAGATCAAGAATCCCCTGACGCCCATCCAGTTGTCAGCGGAGCACCTGCGCCGCGTGCACGCCGATCGCGGCGAGCCGATGGGTCCCGTGCTCGAAGGATGCGTGGACACGATTCTCGGCCAGGTGCGCCTGCTGCGGCAGATTGCGTCGGAGTTCTCCAGTTTCTCGTCGTCGCCCACCGCGAGGCTGGCGCCGGCGGATCCCGTGCAGCTCGTGGGCGACGTAGTCGATCCGTACCGAGCGGGTCTCGCCGATCGGATCCAGATCGACAATCAGGTCGGCCCGACGCTTCCTCTCGTTCTCGTGGATCGCACGCTCGTCTCGCGCGCCCTGGCCAACATCGTCGAGAACGCCCTGCACGCGATGCCCGGCGGCGGCCGTCTGCTCCTGACCTCGTCGACGTCGAACGGCTTCGTGTCGATCCGTGTCGCGGACACCGGTCTGGGGATGGACGCGGAGGCGCTCGAACGTGTGTTCGAGCCCTATTTCTCGACGAAGACGACCGGCACCGGCCTCGGACTGCCGATTGCCAGGCGCAACATCGAGTTGAGCGGCGGCACGATAGACGTGCAGAGCGAGAAAGGGCGCGGGACGATCGTGACCGTCACAGTGCCGGTGGCGCCGTAGGGTGCTGTCGCCGCCTCAGGCGCGAGTACGCGAGACCGACCAGCCCCCCGACGACGTACGAGTACGAGAGCACGACGAGCGTCAGCCGCGGGTGCAGCGCGACGACCGCAAGCGCGACCGCCCCGAGAAACAACATCGACGGCGAACGGCGCCAGCCGACGTCGATGGCCTTGATGCTCCGGAAGCGAATGGTGCTCACCATCAGGAACGCGGGAACGATCACCATCGCGAGCGCCGGCGCGGCGGCGCGAGGATCCTGCAATCCCCACGGGTAGAGATAGACCGTCGACGCGATGACGGCGGCGGCGGCGGGACTCGGCATGCCCGCGAAATACCGCTTGTCGGTCAGCGGGCTCGTCTGGATGTTGAACCGCGCCAGACGCATCGCGGCGGCAGTGACGTAGATGAAGCCCGCGGCCCATCCCAGCCGTCCGAGCGGCCACAACCCCCACGTGAACGCGAGAATCGCGGGGCCGAGGCCGAACGACACGACGTCGGCGAGCGAATCGAGCTCGACGCCGAAGGCGGAGGTCGAGCGCGTCAATCGCGCGAAGAATCCGTCCAGCGTGTCGAGCACCATCGCGACGCCGATGAGTACGGCCGCCGTATCGAAGTCCCCGCGCGTCGAGTACACGACACACGCGTACCCGCAGAAGAGGTTGGCGACGGTGAACATCGACGGCAGGAGGTAGACGCCGCGCTTGAAGCGCTCCGGTCGATCCTCCCGTCGCCTGCGCAGTGTCTCAAGCACGGTCGATCCCGGGCAGCCTGGCGATCACCGTTTCGCCGCCGACCACCGTCTGGCCGACCGAAACGGCGAGCTCGGCGCGCGTCGGCAGGAACACGTCCATGCGCGATCCGAACTTCATCAATCCGATGCGTTGACCGCGTGTCACGCGCTCCCCTTCGTGAATACGGCAGACGATCCGCCTGGCCAGTACGCCGACGATCTGCCGCACGACGATCGTCTCGCCGCCACTATCAATCCAAATCTCGTTCAGTTCGTTCTGTGCCGCGTCTTCGCGATAGGCCGGCAGGAAGTGTCCAGGACGATACTCGATCCGTGTGACGCGTCCTTCGCCGGGCGCGCGGTTGATGTGGACGTCGAGCGGGGACAGGAAGATGGTGGCCTGGAGCCAGGTGCCGGGCGGCGCCCATTGCGGGTCCGCCGGCCCGGCGATCATCACGCGGCCGTCAGCCGGGGCGACAATCAATCCGTCGCCGGCCGGCACCTGCCGCTCGGGATCGCGGAAGAAGTAGGTCATGAAGGCGCCGAGCGCCCCGAAACCGGTGGCCCACCCGTAGCGCCGCGCAGCTGTCAGCAGCGCGGCCGGCACGAGCGCCCCCGCGATGAACGGCCATCCGGCCTTGTCGATTTTCATGAGCGGCGCGGGTGCTGATCAAAAAAAGAGGCCGGACGGGTTGCGCTGCACCGGCTACCCTGTCCGACCTGAAACGACTCGTGGCGGGGCGTGGCTACGCTTGCGCGAGCCCGGCCCGGCCGCCGCGGTGTTCCCGCAAAATCGACTCCATTTGATCCTTTAGCTGGAGTTTCTTCTTCTTGAGGGTGACTTCTTCGAGCTGTTCTGGTTCCGACAGATACTGGCGGGCCGCCAAGTTGTGGATGCGTTCGTCCAAATCGTGGTGCAGGGTGGCGAGTTGGCGGAACTCGTCGTTGCTCTGCAGCAACTGTCGCTTCAGCTCTTCGAAGTCTGTCGGCATTTCCGCCTCCTTGATGAAGGACCCTAGGCGAAGGCATTCATACGGGCAAGCTACCATAGGCACCGGGGTGCCTTCAAGATGAAGCATTCAATCCTTCCCGCCACAGGATCAGGGCATCCTCTTCGGGACTGTTGTAATAGCGGTAGCGGGTGGCGGTGACCTGAAAGCCGAGGCGCTCGTACAGCGCGATTGCCGGACGATTCGACGCGCGCACCTCCAGCGTCGCGCGTCGCACGCCTCGGGCGCTGGCTTCGGCGAAGACATGTCGAAGCAGCGTTGTCGCCAGCCCTCGTCGCCGCCATGCCGGGGCGACCGCGAGCGTGTTGATGTGGAGCTCGTCGAAGAGCATCCAGCAGACGCAGAACGCTCCCACCTGCCCATCGTCGAGCCGCAGCACGTAGATGAACGTGACGTCCGAATTGCGCAGCTCCCACTCGAGCGTCTCGCGCGACCAGGGATTCGTGAACGACTCGAGCTCGAGCGCGACGATGGCGTCCAGCGGAGTGTCGTCAGTCACGCGCTCGATCTGCACGCGTTATCTCCGTGCCGCGCGGTCGCGGGCAAGCTCGGCGTCGGGTCGTCGCACGTACAGCGGCGCGAGGGCGTGCGGCCGCACGGCCCTCGACGGATCGGTCGCGGCGATTTCAGCAATCGCTCCGGCGAGCAAGGGGACATCCGACGCCACGATCGCCCGGGAGCCAAGCCGCTGCTCGAGTACGTCTTGATAGCGGACTGCGCCGCTCCCCACGAACTGGATCGCGTTCGCCCTCACGAGCTCGGTCGACCACGCGTCGAGCGTGGCCGCTGGCGTGACCGACGAGGGTTCGCAGAGCAACTGCCGGTCTGGAGAAAACAGCGCGGCGAAGACTTCCCCTCTGTGCGCGTCGATCCATGTCGCGACCGGCTCACTGGCGGCCCGCGTCTGCCAGGCGAGCGCGTCGAACGTCGAGACGGGGACCACTGGTTTGCCGCTCGCGAGTGCCAGACCCTGCATCGTCGCGATGCCGACGCGAAGCCCCGTGAAGGATCCGGGGCCGATCGAGACAGCGAAGAGATCGACGTCGTGAAGCGCGACGCCTTCGTCGTCGAGCATCGTCATCAGCTGACCCGGCAGCTGCTCGCCGTGCGAGCGCGAGGGATCGCCGCCGCGCACGAGTAGTCCGCGACCGTGGCGCAGCAGCGCCGCGCTGCCCCCAGCCGAGGAGGTATCCAGCGCCAGAATCAGCAGAAAGCTATAGCATCGGTATCAGCTATCAGCCATCAGCTCAGCCTCAGCCATCAGCCGTCAGCTGAGAGCTGACAGCTGACGAGCTGACGCTGAAACTGAATGTTATACTCGCGACCATCCCCCCGATGTCGTCCCCTTCTGTTTCCTCCGCTGCGTCCGGCACGACGCCGGCGATGCGACAGTACTTCGACGCGAA
The DNA here is from genome assembly GCA_963786615.1 of uncultured Acidobacteriota bacterium. GTDB lineage: Bacteria > Acidobacteriota > Vicinamibacteria > Vicinamibacterales > 2-12-FULL-66-21 > CAWAZT01. The sequence goes on along the minus strand of CAWAZT010000003.1, from coordinate 93,299 downwards.
GCGGCAGTACCGCGACGCGCTCGTGTTCTTTCGCATGGGAGATTTCTACGAGATGTTCTTCGAGGACGCGCTGACCGCCGCGCGCGCACTCGAGCTCACCCTCACGTCGCGATCGAAGGACGCCAACGGCGCTGCGATTCCCATGTGCGGGGTTCCCTTCCACGCGGCTGATGGATACATCGCCCGCCTCGTGCGCAAAGGCTTTCGCGTGGCCGTCGTCGAGCAGGTCGAAGACCCGAGGAAGGCGAAGGGCCTCGTCCGACGCGAGGTGGTTCGCGTCGTCTCACCCGGCACGTTGACGGACGCGGGCTACCTCGAGGCCCGCGAGCCGGCCTTTCTGATGGCGCTCGCCGGCGCCGGCGCGGATCGTGTCGGCGTCGCGCTCCTGGATCTCTCCACGGGCGAATTCACCGCCGCAGAATACACGGATGCCGATGGACGCGACGCGCTCGTGCGCGAGCTGTCGGTCCTGCGGCCACGAGAAATCGTGGCGGCGACAGGCAACGAATCCGCGCGCGAGCTGGCGGCGGCGGCGCAGCTGGACGTGCGGATCACGGCTGCAGAGGCCTGGACCTTCGATTACGACACGGCGCGGAAGGCGCTCCTCGCGCAGCTTCGTGCGCAGTCCTTGCAGGGATTCGGGCTCGACGGCCACGACGCCGCGGTCACTGCGGCCGGCGCCCTCGTGCAATACCTTCACGACACGCAGAAAGCCGAGCTCGCGCATGTGCGCGACATCAGCTTTCGCAGCGGCGCCGACTGTCTCCTCATCGACGCGATTACGCTGAAGAACCTCGAGGTCATCGAGGCGTCGGACGGCGGCCGCCCCGGGTCGCTCCTCCACGAGCTCGATCGCAGCGTGACCCCGATGGGCGGACGGCTGCTTCGCGCCTGGGTGCTCAGGCCGCTCGTCACGCTCGAGCGGATTCACGATCGGCTCGACGCCGTCGAGGACTTCGCGTTCCGCAGCACCGCGCGAACCAAGCTTCGCGACGCGCTGAAGAACGTGCACGACATCGAACGCCTCGTCGCGCGCGCGGCCCTTGGAACTGCCGGTCCGCGCGACCTCGTCTCGCTGCGTCAGTCAATCGCCGCCATCCCGCGTGTGCGTCTGGTGCTCGACGATGTGCAGGCGCCGCTCGTGCGCAGTCTCGTCGCCGAGCTCGACGATCTTGCGGACGTGCGTGACGAGCTCGATCGCACGCTGCTCGACGAACCGCCCGCGGTGGCTCGGGATGGAGGCCTGATTCGCGACGGCGTGGATCCGGAGCTCGACGAGCTGCACGGCATCAGCCGGTCGGGCAAGCAGCACATCGCGCAGATGGAAGAGGCCGAGCGTGCCCGAACCGGAATCGGCTCCCTGAAGATCCGCTACAACCGCGTCTTCGGGTACTACATCGAGGTGTCGAAGTCGAACCTGGCGAACGTGCCGGTCGACTATCACCGGAAGCAGACGATTGCGGGCGGCGAACGGTTCATCACGCCGGCGCTCAAGAGCTACGAGGAAAAGGTGCTCGGCGCCGACGAGCGTATCGTCGAGCGCGAGATCGAGCTGTTCGAGGCGCTTCGCGCCCGTGTCGCGTCGCAGGCGCCGCGCATCCAGGACACCGCGCGCGGCCTGGCGACGCTCGACGTGCTGGCCGCGCTGGCCGAGACGGCGTCGGTCTGCGATTACACCAAGCCCCTCGTCCATGCCGGCGACGAGCTGCTGGCCACCGATGCGCGTCATCCCGTAGTCGAGCGGCGCGTGCAGGACGCGTTCGTCCCCAACGACATCGCCCTCGATGCCACGCATCGTCAGGTGATCATCCTGACCGGCCCGAACATGGGCGGGAAATCCACCTACCTCCGGCAGTGCGCCCTGCTCTGCCTGATGGCGCAGGCGGGCTCGTTCGTGCCGGCCCGCAGCGCGAAACTGCCGGTTGTCGATCGGGTCTTCGCGCGAGTGGGCGCGTCCGACAACATCGCGCGCGGCCAGTCGACGTTCATGGTCGAGATGCAGGAAACGGCGAACATCCTGCACGCGGCCACGTCCCGAAGCCTCGTGATCCTGGATGAAATCGGCCGTGGCACCGCGACGTTCGACGGGTTGAGTCTGGCGTGGGCGGTCGCCGAATATCTGGCGTCGAATCCCGCGGCGCGGCCCAGAACGATTTTCGCCACGCACTACCACGAGCTGACGGATCTCGCCGACGCGCTGCCGAACGTCGTCAACTTTCATGTCGTCGTGCGCGAATGGAAGGACGATCTCGTTCTGCTCCACAAGGTCGTGCCGGGTCGCGCCGATCGCAGCTACGGCATCCAGGTCGCTCGCCTTGCGGGCCTTCCACCCGTCGTCGTCTCGCGGGCGCGAGAGATCCTTGCGGGGCTCGAGCGCGACGAGCTGTCGCGTGGCGGCCGCCCGTCGCTGAGCGGAACGGCATCCACGAGCCAGTCGCAGCTCGGACTGTTCCAGGCACCCGATCCCGCCGACGATGCGCTGCGTCGCCGGCTTCGCGCGCTCGACGTCAACCAGCTCACGCCGCTGCAGGCCCTCGCCCTCCTTGCCGAGCTCAAGGAAGAAGCCGACGAGACCGCATTGAGCTGGCGGTCCGTGTCCTGATCGCCGCGTCGGTCGCGGCCGTCGGCGTGACCGACTGTCGCGCCGCGACGCGCTACGACTGGCGCCTGCGATTCGGGACGATTCGCACGACACACTTCGACATCCACGCGCATCGAGGAGAAGAAGCGCTCGCGTGGCGCCTCGCGACGATTGTCGAGGATGTTCGCGTGACGCTCCAGCCGGCGCTGGGACTGCCGCGCGGGCGGGTCCACGTGATCCTCGTCGATCAGACCGATCTGTCGAACGGCTGGGCGAACCCGTTTCCGTACGACGCGATCGAGATCACGGCGGCGCCGCCGGCCTCCGAGACCTCGATCGGGAACACCGACGATTGGCTGCGCGTCGCGTTCACCCACGAATACACGCACATCCTGCACCTCGATCGCACGCGAGGTTGGATGGAAGGGGTGCGTCGTGTGTTCGGTCGCGCGCCGTTCGCCTTCCCGAATCTGTTCCTGCCCGAGTGGCAGATTGAAGGGCTGGCGACGTTCGAGGAAAGTCAGATGACGCACCAGGGACGCGTGCCGGCGGGCGATTTCAGAGTGATCGTCGACGCGGCCGCGCACGCACACCGGTTCCAGCCATACGACCGGGTCAGCGGCGGCCTCGTCGCGTGGCCGTCCGAGCTGGGCGCGTACGCCTACGGTGCCTACTTTCATCGGTTCCTCGCGGATCGCTATGGCACCGAGTCGCTCAACAAGCTCGCGGACGCATCGTCGGGGCGGGTGCCGTTTCTTGGAGCGCCGGCGTTCAGGCAGGTGTTTGGCCGTTCGATCGGCACGCTCTGGAACGACTATCGGAACGCGCGACAAGAGACGGCGGTCTCCGGCGAGCGCGACGGATGGGGCCGCCCGGCGGTTGACGCACGAGGGCTTCAACCTGGCGGCACCCCGGTACGGAAGCGACGGCACCGTCTACTATGCGACCAACGATCCGCATCGATTTCCCGCACTGAAGAGGCTGCCGCCTGACGGCCGTCCCCAGACGCTCACGACGCGCGTGCTCGGCGAGCGCACGTCCGTGCGCGGTCATCTGGATCGTCTTCGATCAGCTCGCGACTGTACGGTCCACCGCGCTCTACTCCGATTTGTATGCCGTGAACACCGACGGCGGCCGCACACGCCGGCTCACCGTCGAGGCGCGCGCCAGCGATCCCGACCTGTCTCCTGACGGCCGACGGATCGTCTGCGTCCTGCAGAAGGTCGGATATCGGGCCGTCGCGGTTCTCGATTTTCGTCCGGATCGCCCGACGACGCCGACGGTCATCGTCGATGAGCCGGACAGCGACTTCACCGGGCCGCGATGGTCTCCCGACGGACGTCAGGTGGTCGTGTCCCGACGGCAACGCGGCCGCTACGATCTGGTCGTCATCGACGTCGCCACGCGTCAGATGCGATCACTTGTCGCGCGCCCGGATGTTCGATTGATTACGCCGTCGTGGACACCTGACGGTCGCACGATCCTGTTCGCCGCCAACGTCGGCGACGAGCCGTTCAACGTCTACGCCGTGTCGGTGGACGATGGGCGCGTGCGTCGGGTGACCGATTCGGTCAGCGGCGCCACGGCTCCTGATGTGTCCCCTGATGGCCGGCGACTCCTCTATCTCGGCTACACGCGTCGGCGGTTACGATCTGTTCGACATTCCATACGAGCCGGATGCCTGGCCGCCGATCGAGTGGCCGATGACCTCCGAGCCGAGTGCCAACCCTGCATCGGGCTCGGCGACACTCGGTTCATATCGCCCGTGGCGATCTCTGGTTCCGACGTACTGGTCGCCGGTTGTCGCGAGCGACGCCGGCGAGCTGCTGATTGGTGCCGGGACGGCGATGAGCGATGTGCTCGGCCGTCATGCGTACACCGCCGACGCAGCATGGAGCGGCGCCAGAGGTGTGCCGGACTGGCACGCGTCGTACGCGTACGATCGCTGGTGGCCGACGATGTTCGCGGCGTACTCGGACGACACCGATCCCACATCACTGGGCGACAGCCGAACGCGACAGCTGCTCACGGGTGCGCTGTTGCCGATCCGACATGTCCGCTGGGTGGAAACCGGACTGGCCGCGCTGAATTTCGAGGACCGATGCGCTCCGCTGCGACACGCGTCTGCTCTCAGGTTCGCGTTCATCGTCAGCTCGGGTCGATCCGCACGGGATGGATTCACGACAGCCGGCGTCAGTTCGGGTACTCGATCAGCGCGGAAGAAGGCGTGCAAGTCGAAGGTGCCGTTGATGCGGCCATCGGCCCTCTCGGGTCCGACGCCGACTCGACGTCCGTCGTGCTCGACGTGCGCGGCTTTCAGCGAGTCCTCGGCCGCCATACGGTAGTGGCCGGACGCGTCGCGTTTGCCGGCGCATCGGGACCGCCTCAGGGTCGGCGGCTGTTCTCCGCTGCAGGTCCCGGCCCGTCCGTTGCGGCCTTCGACTTCGGGCGCGACACCATCGGTCTTCTGCGGGGTGTTGCCGCGGAAGACGTGGTGGGTTCGCGGGCGGCGGTCGCGAACGTGGATCTACGCTTCCCGTTGGCATATCCGGAACGAGGGTTCGGATCGTGGCCGATCTTTCTCCAGATCCTTGCACTCGGCCATCTTTGTCGATGCCGGTCAGGCGTGGAATCGCACGATCCGTCTCGGTGACTTCCGCACGTCCGTCGGCGGCGAGCTGTCGTTGGATGTCGTGCTCGGTCACTATCTGCCGCTGACCGTTCTCGGGCGGCGCGGCGTGGACACACGATCCGGTCGCCGCGCATTCCGCGCTCGGCGTCTTCGGCCGGATCGGCCGCGCGTTCTAGATTGCGTACTCCCGTGGCACAATAGCGGCGGCATGAAGACGAAATCGCGTTTCCTCCGCGCGCCGGTCGAGCCGTTCGCGATTCAACCGGACCTTCCCGCCGACGAAGTCCTCTCGCGGATGGAGCGTATTTCGTTTCAGGGACGCAATCTGGCGACGGCGCGCCGCATCTGGGAGAAGATGCTCGGCGACGACTGCACGATCTTTTTCGGCATGGCCGGAGCGCTGAGCGCCGGCGGGCTGCGAATGATCGTCGCGCACTTGATTGCCGACCGGTACATCGACTGTCTCGTGTCCACCGGCGCAAACCTCTACCACGACCTGCACGAAACCCGCGGGCGCCGGCACTACATGGGGTCGCCGATTCAGGACGATGCCGCGCTGCAGGCCGAGCATATCGATCGCGTCTACGACACCTACGCCAGCGAGGACGAATTCGTCGAGAACGACGAGTGGATCGCGGCCTTCGCGGCCACGCTCGAGCGCCGGCCGTACACGTCGCGCGAGCTGTTGTACAAGCTCGGCGAATATCTCTGGAAGGAAACCCAGCGCGACGGCATCCTGACGGCGGCGTATCGCGCGTCGATCCCGATCTTCTGCCCCGCCATCGCGGATTCGTCGATCGGGATGGGCCTGTCCCAGGCGCGCCATCAGGACGGCGGGACCGCACACGTCGACGTGATTGGCGACATCATCGAGTCGGCGAATCTCGTCATCCGTCGGCCGCGCACGGCGTCGGTCGTGCTCGGCGGCGGCACCCCCAAGAACTTCATCAACCAGGCCAGCGTGCAGGCGGAGTTCTACGACGATCGCGTCGGCGGACACCGCTACGCGCTGCAGATCGTGACGGACGTGCCCCACTTCGGAGGGGCATCGGGATCCAGCCTCGAAGAGGCGCGAAGCTGGGGCAAGCTCGCGACCGATGCGGAGCAGGTGACGGTCCACGCGGACGCCACGCTAGCGCTCCCGCTGCTGGTCAGCGCGCTGGCGTCGAGCGCGCAGGAGACCATCGCGCGCCGGAAGCCCCTGCGCTTCGACCTGTCCGGACCGATTATCTCGGTCGACGGCCGTCCTTTTCCCCAGATGCGATTCGAGGCCCGTACGTAATGGACCTGCCTTTTCACTACGATCACATCGAGCCCCTCGCGTTCGGCGGCGCACTGCCCGTTCGCCGGTCGTTCGACGACTCCCGCGTGGTCATCCTGCCCGTCCCCGTCGATCGGACCACCTCGTATGTCAGCGGCACGCGAAACGGCCCGCACGAAATCCTGCAGGCGTCGTCGCACATGGAGCTGTGGGACGAGGAGCTGCGGGTCGACGTGCACCCTGTCGGGATCTACACGCTGCCCGAGATGGAGTTGCCCTTCGGGGAGATGGAGCCGCTCGTCGAAGAAATCGAGCGGGTCGCGTACGAGATCATCGGCCGGGGCAAGTTCCTCGCGGCGATTGGCGGCGAGCACTCGATCACGCCGCCGCTGGTGTCGGCAGCCGCCCGCAAGTATCCCGCGATGTCGGTCCTGCAGATCGATGCGCACACGGATCTGCGCGAGAGCTACATGGGCACGCGTCACAATCACGCGTGCGCCATGCGCCGCACGCTGGAGTACGCGCGCGTCACGCAGGTGGGGATTCGCAGCCTGTCGTCCGAGGAAGCCGACGTCATCCCGCGGTTGAACACGACGATCTTCTACGACGTGTCGATGCGCGAGGACCCGGCGTGGATTGACGCCATCGTGGCGTCTCTCGAGTCCGACGTCTACGTCAGCATCGACGTGGACGGTCTCGATCCGGCAATCATGCCCGCGACCGGCACGCCGGAGCCGGGCGGTCTGTCGTGGACGGAGGTCACGCAGGCTTCTCCGGACGACCGCCGAGCAGCGGCGCATCGTCGCGTGCGATTTGGTCGAGCTCAGTCCCATCCCCGGCATGGTGGCGCCGACGTTCCTGTGCGCGAAGCTCCTCTACAAACTGTTCACCTACTGCTTCGCGAACGACCCGCGGTCGCGCCGCGCTGGGGTCTGACCCCAATCCCGCTCGGAACGCGCAAGATGGGGTCAGACCCCAGGTCGCGCAACTGGTGCGGCTACCGTGACTTGACGTGATGTGTATACGAGGTATACTGCACGCGCTATGGCGGCCGCCGCCGATCTCCTGGCCAACGCCACCGAGGCCCTGCAGAAAGGACACGGGGCCGAAGCCGCGACCTTCCTCGTCCGCGCGCTCAAGCAGCCGGGACTGAGCCGCGACGAGATTCTGCAGCTGCGCTGCGTTCTTGCCGAAGCGTGGCTCCTTCAGGACGACATCCGTCAGGCGACCGACGCGCTGGGCTCACCCGCCCGAGGAGCGCGAGCGGTTACACCCGGCCAGGCTGTCCGAGCTCTGGCGACTCCATGGCAAGCTGGCCATCGCCCAGGGGGAGCCCTCGCGGGGCATTGCGTTTCTCGCGCGCGCGCTGAAGCAGGCGGAACGCGCCCACGACTCGCGCGCGATCGGCCTCGCCCACTACGAGCTCGGACTCTGCTACCGGCAGGTTGGCGAGAGCGCCATCGTTCGCGATCACATCGCGCAGGCGGCCTCCGCCCTCCACGCTGCCGGTGACCTGCGACACCTGGCGATGGTTCACTCGCTGTCCGGCGTGACGCTCGCGCAGGACGGCCGCCTGGACGAAGCCATGGCCGCCCTGCGGCACGCCGAGCGCCTGGCCTTGATGGCCCACGCCGGCGACGTCGTCGCCATCGTCTGCGGCAACCAGGCGAACGTGGCGATGATGCAGCACCGCCACGATCAGGCGATGGCGCTCGCCGAGCGCAGCGTGGAGCTCCAGGAAGAGGCGGGCACGCCGCACGGCCTCGGAATCGCGCTCGCCTCGCTCGGACAGATTTGCGTGCGCCTCGGCAACCTGACGCGGGCGGAACAGGCCCTCAACCGGGCGCTCGACGTCCGGAGTCCGCTGCAGTTCATGCGCGAGACGACGGGCGCGGTGTTCGACACGCTGGCGCAGATTCACCTCATTCGCGGAAATCACGAGGAGGCCAGCCGGTACCTGCAACGGTCGCGCGAAGCGTATGGCGAGTACGGCGCGCAGACGAGCCGCTGGTATCAGTGGTCGGTCCGCGTGCTCGAGGCACGCGTGGCGCTGCGGCGTGCCGACGCCGCGCAGGCGCTCGACATCGCGACCGAGATTGCGCGGGCGCAGGACGTGCCCGCCGGCTATGCCACGCAGGCGGATCTCGTGGCGGTGGAAGCCTTGTTGCTCGCCTCGCAGCGTCAGGAAGAGGCGGAAGCGCTGCTCGGCGCGCTCGCTCCACGCCTCGAGGCCTCCGGCATGAGCGGCACGTGGGGAGAGTTCCTTCGACTCCGCGGCCGCGTCCACGGACAAGCCGGGCGCCTGACCGAGGCGTACCACGACTTCGGGCAGAGCGTCAGCGTGTTCGAGCTCCTCGGCGAGCGCTATCAGGCCGGGCTCAGCTATCTCGAGCTGGGCAAGCTCGCGGGTGCGGCGGGCGCCCGATCGCGCGCGACGCGGTACCTCACGGACGCCATCACGATCTTCGAGGCACTGCAGGCGCATCCCGATCTGGCCGAGACACGCGCGGCGCTCCGCAGTGTGCCGGCCTCCGCCACCGGCGGGTTCGTCGGCGTCCAGATGGACGGCGACGATGCGCTGGTGCGGAGGATTGTGGATGCGTCGGTGACGCCCGCGCTCCTGGCCAAGGAAGGGACGACCGCGCTGCTCGAGGCCTGCGACGCCCAAGCCGCGGTCATTTTCACCCAGCGAAGTGTGAGCGATCTTGGCGTCGTGTCGGTCGCCGGCTGCGATCCCGAAACCGCGCGATCGCTGGCGGGTGCGGCGAGTCGAGCCGTGGCCGGCGCCTCCGCCCCGCTCATCATCGTCGAGCCGATCGGGCGTGACGGAAACGCGCCGCGATATGCCGCCGTCGCCGGGTCCCGGCCCTTTCCGCCACCGATCCTCCAGCGTTTCCGGACGATCTGCGCGGTGTTGCGTCAGGGATTCGACCTCTGTTCCGCACGCGATCGTCCGCTCGAGCCTGCGGCAGGCGCGATCGAGCGCCAGCTGGAGCCGCTGATTCCCGGTTTCGTGTGCGCGAGCGCCGCGATGCAGCGCGTAACGGATCAGATCCAGCGCCTGCAGGGCAACGATCTGACGGTGCTCATCACCGGCGAGAGCGGTACGGGCAAGGACCTGGTTGCGCGTGCGATCCACGCGGGATCGCCGCGACGGGCGGCGATGTTCCTGCCCTACAACTGCACGAGCGCCACGCGCGAGCTGGCCGACAGCCAACTGTTCGGCCACCGTCGCGGGAGCTTCACCGGCGCGGTCGCCGATCAACCCGGCGTCCTGCGGACCGCTGTCGGCGGCACGCTGTTCCTGGACGAAGTCGGGGACCTGCCGATCGACGTGCAGCCGAAGCTGCTCCGCTTCCTCGAACAGGGAGAGGTGCTGCCCGTCGGCGAGACGCGTCCGACGCGCGTCGATGTCCGGGTGGTGGCCGCGACCAACGCGGACCTCGAGCAGCGCGTCTCCGACGCAAAGTTTCGAGAGGATCTCTTCTACCGCTTGAGCGTGATTCGAATCCACGTGCCGCCGCTCCGCGATCGACGCGAGGAGATCCCGCACTTGAGCACGTTCTTTCTCCGCGAAGCCAGCGATCGCCTGGCCAAGCCGGGCGTTCGATTGAGTCCCGACACGCTCGATCTCTTCGACGCCTTCAGCTGGCCGGGGAACGTCCGGCAGCTTCGGAACGAGGTGCAGCGCGCCGTCGCGATGGCCGGCGGGAGCCTGATCACGCCCGATCTCCTCTCGCCCGTCTTCGGGAGCGCCGGCCTGTCGACGGAAGGCACCCGCGGCCGGAACCGCAGCGTCACGCTGGGCGAGGCGGTCGAACGTCTGGAGCGCGAGATGATCGAGAACGCGCTCGAGCGCGCGACCGGAAACATTTCGCAGACGGCGCGTTTCCTGGGGCTCACGCGCCGGGGACTCTACCTGAAGATGGCGCGGCTGGGGATTCCGGCGGCGCTGCGCGCCGGAGTCTGATTACCTGGTATACACGTTCCGGCCTGCTTGGATACGATGTATACGACATCAACAACCTTGGCTCGAGCGACGAATCATTAGTTAAGTGTTTGAATAATAAGCTAGTTGTGACATCTTGCCGACCCGCTGAGCACAAGTCTCCAACCGGGATCAGTCCTTGATATGTCGTGGGGCATCCGGAGGAACCCGACATGGAACAGCGACTTCGTTTGGTGCAGGGTGGACAACCTCGAACGGACAAGCGCACCGCGGAGCGGCGCAACCTCGCCGTGCCGGGACAGATCGTCTGGAAGGACGGTAAAGGGACGACGCGGCTGGCGTCGGTGGTCACGCGCGATGTGAGCGAGCACGGCGTGGCGGTCGAGTGCCTCAATGGCGCGGCCATTCCCTTGTATCGTCTGGTGTATTTCCAGATCGATCGCGACGCGCGGCACCGCCCGGATCTGCCGGAAGCGCTTCGCAAACCGAACGTGCTTTCAGCGGTGTTCCGCGTCGGGCCTTACAGCCAGGCCACCGGCGCGCCGTCGGAATATGCGCTCCGCCTCCTCGTCGAGCCCGTCCGCCGCGCCGACAGCACGGAGGTCGAGCCCGCCGCATGGGTCTCGCAGGGACAAACGCGCACGGCCTGATTCGACATGGGTGGGGCCTCACTCTCCCCGGAGGCCCCGCTCTTCATCTCACGCCCCACGCCATCCCACGGCTTTCCGTCGCCCCGAGGCCCTCTGCCGAAGCGCGAACCCCTCAGCCTTCTGCCTTGCCCGACAGCGAAGATACGTGGATACCTGCTACTCACGTGCACAGACGCGCGTGCCGCAGACCGCCACTCGCACCTGCCGCCGCGCATCCGGTACCAAAACCTGGTCACCCGCCTGGCGCCCCGGCATACAATCAGTCGCTCAACGCAAACGAGGTTGTCCATGATTGACCGACGGGGATTCGTGCAGTCGCTCATCGCCCTGGGCGCGTCGGCGGGCCTTCGGCCTGCAACAACGGTGTTCGGCGCGATGGCCAGCGACGACCTGAAGAGTCTCGCGGACGCGGCCCTGGCCACCGCCCGCAAGGCGGGCGCGAGCTACGCCGACATCCGCATCAACCGGTATCGCAATCAATTCATCTTCACACGCGACCGCCGCGTCCAGAACATCGTCGACACCGAGGACTACGGGTTCGGTGTCCGCGTGCTGGTGGACGGCACCTGGGGCTTTGCGAGCAGCAGCACGGTGACCACCGACGAGATTGCTGCGACCGCGCGGCAAGCCGTGGACATCGCGCGCGCGAACAAGTCGGTGAACACCGATCCCGTTCAGCTCGCGCCGGTCGAGACGTTCGCGTCGGCCTCGTGGAACACGCCGGTGAAGAAGGATCCGTTCGAGCTGCCTCTCCAGCCGAAGATCGATCTGTTGCTCCAGATCAATGAGGAGGCGCTCAAGGTTCAGGGAGCCAGCTTCGTGTCGGCGTTCATGCTGTTCGTGAACGAGAAGAAGTTCTTCGCATCGACCGACGGCTCCTATATCGATCAATCGCTGATTCGATCGTGGCCGACCTTCAACATCACGTCCGTCGATCGCTCGACGAACCGCTTCTACCAGCGCAACGCGCTGACGGCGCCCATGGGCGTCGGCTACGAATACGTCGAGAGCTATCCGCTGCTCGAGGAGGTCAAGGTCGCCGCCGAAGAAGCGGTTGCCATGCACAAGGCCAAGCCCGCTGCCGCCGGTCAGAAGACGCTCATTCTTCACCCGACGAATCTCTGGCTGACGATCCACGAGTCCGTCGGACATTCCACCGAGCTCGATCGCGCGTTGGGATACGAGGCCAACTTCGCCGGTACCAGCTTCCTCACGACCGACAAGCTGGGCAAGTTCCAGTTCGGCTCCAAGCTCGCGAACATCGTCGGCGACAAGACGCAGGCGAAGGCGATGGCCACCTGCGGCTACGACGACGACGGCGTGAAGACAACGAGCTTCCCCATCATCAAGGAAGGCATGTTCGTCGACTATCAGACCACCCGCGAGCAGGCGCATCTGCTCGGGCAGAAGGCGTCACACGGGTGCAGCTACGCCGACAACTGGTCGTCGATTCCTTTCCAGCGGATGCCGAACGTGTCGCTGCAGCCGAACGAGAAGGACGTGTCCGAACAGGACATCATCGGCGCGACCGACGACGGGATCTTCATCAAAGGGGATTCGAGCTACAGCATCGACCACCAGCGCTACAACTTCCAGTTCAGCGGCCAGACCTTCTGGGAGGTCAAGAACGGGAAGATCACGACGCAGCTTCGCGATCTCGCGTACCAGTCGAACACGCCCGAGTTCTGGAAGTCGCTCGACATGATCGGCGGGCCGTCGACGTATCTGCTCGGCGGCGCGTTCAGCGACGGGAAGGGTCAGCCCGTGCAGAGCAACTCGGTCAGCCACGGCTGCCCCGTCGCGCGATTTGCCAAGGTGAACATTCTCAACACGAGTCGATAGAGGCGGAAGGCCACGCTCATGATCTGGACACGGGAACAGTCGAAGGCGCTCACCGATCGCGCGCTCTCCTTCAGCAAAGCCGACGAGGCCCAGGCGATTCTCAACGGCGGCGATCGCTCGAACGTCAGGTTCGCGCGCAACAGCGCCACGACGGCCGGCGCATCCTCCGGGTACAGCCTGGCGCTGATCGCGAATTTCGGGAAGAAGAGCGGGACGGTGACGACGTCGGAGTTCAGCGATGCCAGCCTGGAGAAGCGATGCGGAACGCCGAGCAGATCGCGCGCCTCTCGCCGGACAATCCTGAAGCGATGCCCGTCCTCGGGCCGCAGACATACGTACCGGTCAAGGCGTTCTTCGACGACGCGGCGTCGGCGACGCCGGAGTGGCGCGCCGGATCCGTGCGCACCGCAATCGAGTTGAGCAAGCAGAAGGACGTCGTGTCCGCGGGCTACGTCGAGACCTCGGGGCAGATGCTGGCGGTGGCGACGTCGAAGGGGCTCTTCGGGTACGACAAGTTCAGCTCCGCCGACTACAACCTGACGGCGCGCACGCCCGACGGCACCGGCTCGGGATGGGCCTCACGCTCGTACAGTGAGCTGCGTCTTCTCGATCCGCCGAAGCTTGCCGCGACCGCGATCGACAAGGCCGCGCGGTCACGGAATCCGGTGGCCATCGAGCCCGGCAAGTACACCGTCGTGCTCGAGCCTGCAGCGCTGGCCGATCTGCTCGTCTCGCTGGCGTTTGCGGCCGACGCGCGTCAGGCGGATGAAGGCCGGAGCTTCTTCTCGAAGAAAGGCGGCGGCACGCGCGTTGGCGAGCAGATCGTCGGGGAGAAGGTTCGGCTGTATTCCGATCCGACCTATGCGACCGCTCCGGTCGTGCCGTTCGACGGTCAGGGGCTTCCGCTGAAGAAGATCGTCTGGGTCGACGGTGGCGTGTTGAAGAACCTGTCGTACTCGCGCTACTGGGCCCAGAAGCAGGAGAAGGAAGCGACCGCGCAGCCCGGCAACCTGATCATGGACGGCGGCAACGCCACGATGGACGATCTGATCAAGGGCGTCGAGCGCGGGATCCTCGTGACGAGGTTCTGGTATATCCGCTCGCTCGATCCGCAGACGCTGCTCGTCACCGGCCTGACGCGCGACGGCCTGTTCCTGATCGAGCGCGGCGAGGTCACGCGGCCGATCAAGAACATGCGCTGGAACGACAGCCCGATCTTTGCGCTCAACAACCTGGACGCGATGACGCCGCCTGAGCGGGTCGTGAGCGGCGAAGGCGCCGGCGGATCAGGATTCTCGGTCGTGTGCCCGGCGGCCCGCATCCGCGAGTTCACCTTCTCGAGCGGCTCGGACGCCGTTTGACAACGGCTCCTTACGCCTTTTTCAGCGTCAGGATCTTCTCTTTGGCCTCGCTCGCGTAGAGCGACTGCGGGAACTCGTCCACCACCCGCGTGAACGCCCGTGTCGCGTCGTCGCGTTTGCCCGCCTGCATGCACGCGCGCCCGAGCTGCATCAGAACGCCGTCGAGCGGCAGCTGCGAATCGCTGTCGGTCGAGAGGGCTTTGAGGGTGGCGACCGCGGCGTCGTTCTTCCCTTGTGCGAGCTGCGCGTTGGCGAGACCCAGGCGCGCCGTCCGCCCGTAGATGCTGGTCGGCCCCGCCTTGGTGACGACTTCCTGATATCGCTGTTCGGCCTCGCTGTTCCGGCCGAGGGCCGCCAGCACACCGGCCGCGCGAAAGCGCGCGGTGAGGCCGGCATCGGTGTTCGGATATTTGTCGGCGGCCTCCATCAGACGCGGGAGCGCCGCATCGAGGCGGTCGCGTTCCGTGCGGAACGTGCCCGGCTGCTGCACCGGCGGCGGACTCCCGGGTGCCGGCGGCGGCGGCGTGACGACGGGAGCCTCCGCGACCGCAAGCGCGGTCGCCAGCAGGTCCGTCGCCTTTGAGTTGCGCGACGCCCGCCACGCGAACACGCCGCCCACGACCAGCAGGACTGCGACGACCGCCACGATCGTGGTCGTCACCTGACCTTGACGCTCGGCCAGGACCCCGCGCGCCTTCGCGACGGACTCGGCGAACTCGTTCTCTTTCAGCTTGTGCCGTTCAATTCTCTTCATTGTTTTGCAGAACCCACCCTTCGATTCGCTTCGCTCGCGCAGGACGCCGTTCGACTCTCTCGGCCTGCCATGAGCGAGCCTGCGGCTCGCCGCACGCATCACGCGAATGGCGCGCCCGGCAGGACTTGAACCTGCGACCCCCGGTTTAGGAAACCGATGCTCTATCCTGCTGAGCTACGGGCGCACTCCCCACTCATCAGCTTACCGCGATCCATCAGTCAGTACCTGGAGGATGGCACGCACGTTCTCCCCAGCGAGCCGCTCCCGTCCCTTGAGTTCGACGAGCTCGATGAGGAACTGGATGCCGACGACGTCGGCGCCGAGCTGCCTGACCAGATCGACCGTCGCCCGCGCCGTGCCGCCGGTCGCGAGCAGGTCGTCGACGATGAGCACCTTCTGTCCGCGCTCGATCGCGTCGCGGTGCATTTCGAGACTGTCGCTGCCGTACTCCAGATCGTAGGTCGCGCGAATCGTTGGCGCCGGCAGCTTGCCGAGCTTTCTCACCGGCACGAAGCCCGCGCCGATCCGATCCGCGACGGCCGCACCGAGAATGAAGCCGCGGCTCTCGATGCCGACCACGAGCGTGATCTCGAGGCCGTGATAGCCGTTCGACATGCTGTCGATCGCCAGCTTGAAACCCTGCGGGTCCTTCAGGAGCGTGGTGACGTCGTAGAACAAGATCCCCGGTTTGGGGAAATCAGGAACGTGACGAATGTGCGTCTTGAGTGTGTCCATACAATAACGATGAGCGCTCCGCTCGTTGACCTGCCAACCTACCTGATGGAAAACCCCGTCGCCCGCCCGGTCGGCACGACCTCCTCGACCCGCACGTCGTCGACGCGCGCATGCGAAGGGCCGCGGCGAAACGAGGCTTCGACGCGGTCCACGGCTTCCACGTCGCCTTCGATCCACGCTTCGACCTGACCGTCCGGCCTGTTGCGTACCCACCCGTGGACGCCTTCGCGCGCAGCGGCCGTCTTCCGCGAACATGCGGAAGCCGACCCCCTGCACGCGTCCACCAATCACATAGCGACGCGCGACGAGCATGAAACCTCAGATTATACAATGGCGCGCATGGTCCACATTCATTCGACCAGCTACGGCGAGTCGCGGCTGCGCCTCCTACGGATTCTGCGCCATGGCGATCGCCACGATCCCAAGGACGTCACGATCGGGCTGCGCTTCGAGGGAGACTTCGCGGACGCGTTTCGGCACGGCGAGGCCGGCGGCCTGCCGCCGGGAGAAGCGGTCAAGAATCTCGTGCACCGCGTTGCATCCGAGCAGGATCACGCCGACATCGAGCACCTCGGGCTGGCGATCTGCGCACGCATCATGGATCGGCACCCGACGATCGGACTGACGCGAGTGGATGTATCAGAAGGTCACTGGGCCCGCCTCGAGCCCGGCGGCAAAGCGCAGGGACAGGCGTTCACGCCCGGAGGCGTCGAACGGCGAACCGCGGCCATCACGAGCAACGGCAGCCAGGTGGCCGTCTCGTCCGGCATCGACAATCTGATCCTGCTTCGCACGGCCGGGCTCGGCGCCTCCGCGCGCGCGGCGCAGCAGGACGACGGGACGTCGGACGGGGTGCAGGGACTGCTCATCGCCACGCTCACGGCGAGGTGGTCCTACGCGTCCGGCGACATCGCGTTCCGACCCTATCGTCAGGGCGTGCGCGGCGCGATCATCGAAACGTTCGCGTGGCACGCGAGCCGCTCCGTCCAGCACACCTTGTATGCGATGGCCGAAGTGATTCTCGCCACGTATCAGGAGATCTCGGTCGTGACGCTCGCACTCCAGGAACGTCCGTATCGCCCGGTGGATCTCCTCGAGATGGAACACAACGACCTGTTCGTCGCGCGTGACGAACCGGTCGGGATCGTGGAGGTCACGGTCGAGCGTCCGCAGACGTAACCGGCGCCAGCTTCTTTCGTGCGAGCTCCTTGTTGAACGCCGGCACGTCGGTCTTTATGAGTGACGCGAGCCGCTGAAGCTGACGCTCGAGCTGCGCCGACAAGTCCTTGAAAACAGCGTATGACTGATCCGTCGGCTTCGCATCCCCGCTGTCGACGATTCCCTGCAGCGCTGCCAGCTTGTTGTTCAGCCTGATGGGAAAGTTGAGCGGATCCTGACTGCTCCGATTGCGGTACTGATAGATCTCGCCCTCGACGTCCGTCAGCTGGCGCGTGAGCGCGCCGGCGGCCTTCGTGACGCGGACATCGGTCGTCTTACCGCTTCGCGCCGCGACCTGTTCCTTCAGTTCACGGATGCGGAGGACCGCATCGTTGGCGGCCGACACCCTGGCGCTGATTTGTCTTGCCAGCGTGAACTGCTCCTGCAGATCCGCATCGGACGCGCGTCCCAGCGGATTTCGAACGATGGTGAATGTCTCCGTTTTCACCTGACCTGCCGCGCCAAGCCTCACTTGGTACGAGCCGGGAGGCGCGACGGGTCCGCGGGTGCTTCCCGCCCAGAGCACCAGTCCCTTGAAATCCGTCGCATCCGGATACCGCATATCCCACACGAACCGGTTGAGCCCTTCCTTCGTCGCCACGCGTGGCGGCGGTGGACGGAAGGAGTCCTCGTCGCTCGGTGGCGTCTCCGCCTCCGCTTCCGCCTTGGCAGGCGTCGGCACGCCCTTGAACGTACGAATCAGCTGGCCATGCGCGTCGAGGATCTCGATCGACACGTCGTCCGCCGGCTGCTTCAGGAAGTAATCGATCGCCACGCCTCGCGATACCGATCGCATCGCCTCGGCAGGCTTGAAGAGGACGACGGGCTGCGTCGTTGTCGCGCGGTCTACCTGCCGGAGGACGTTGATGTTGTCGAGCACATAGAAGCTGCGGCCGTGCGTCCCAATCACCAGGTCGTCGTTCTTGACCGTGATGCCGTGCACTGGCGTGACCGGCAGGTCCAGGTTGAACGTCTGCCAGCGATCACCATCGTCGAACGACACGTAGATACCCGTTTCAGTGCCAAGCCAGATCAATCCCTTTCGCTGCGGATCCTCTTTGATCGCGCGCGCGATATCGTCCGACCGCACGCCGTCGGTGATCTTGGTCCACGTCCTCCCGAAGTCGTGCGTACGATAGACGTAGGGCGCACGATCCGACCGCTGGTACCGATTGGCGGCCACGTAAGCCGTGGCCACATCGTGTGGCGACGCGTCGATCATGCTGACGCGCGCAAACTCCGGAAGGTCCGGCGGCGTGACGTTGTCCCACGTCTTCCCACCGTCGCGCGTCACATTGACGAGTCCATCGTCCGACCCGGCCCAGAGGACTTTGCCGTCAACCGTTGAGGGCGCGAGCGCGAAGACGGTGGCGTACGTTTCGACTCCGGTTTGATCAAGAGTGATTGGTCCGCCAGAGTCCCCCATCGTCGAGGGATCGTGCCGCGTGAGATCCGGGCTGATGCGCTCCCAGCTCTGGCCCTCGTTGATGGACTTCCAGACGTGCTGCGACGTGGCGTAAAGAGTGTGCGGATCGGTTGGCGCAATGACGATCGGATAGGTCCACTGGAAGCGCTCGGCCATGTCGCCGGAGTTGTGGCCCATGGGATTGTCGGGCCACACGTTGACGGCGCGGACGTCGCCCGTTCGGCGATTGAGCCGTGTCAACAGCCCACCGTAGCTGCCGGCGTAGAAGACGTCGACGTCCAAGGGATCCGGCGCGATATAGCCGCTCTCGCCTCCGCCGACGGCGTAGATCTCGTCCCCCTCGCCGTTGCTCGGCACGCAGACGGTGCTGTTGTCCTGTTGCGCGCCGCAGACGTGATACGGCACGTGCGCCGTCGTGAACACGTTGTACAGCTGCGCGGTTGGAAAGTCCTGATCGGTCCAGCTCTCGCCGGCGTTGACCGAGACGTTGGCGCCGCCGTCATTGCTGTTGATCATCCGGTTCGGGTCGTTCGAAGCGATCCACAGGTCGTGATTGTCGCCGTGCGGGACTCGAATCGGCTTGATGGTCTTGGCCGCGTCGGTCGAGCGATAGATCCCGGTATTGAGGATGTACACCGTGTCCTTGGCTTTCGGGTCAGCGTAGATGCGCGTGTAGTAGAACGCGCGCTGCCGAAGCCGACGATCGTCGTTCACCAACTTCCAGGTCTCGCCGCTGTCATCGGACAGGAACAGGCCGCCGTCCTTGGCTTCGATGATGGCGTAGATGCGTTTCGAGTCCGCGCCGGAGACCGACACACCCGCCTTGCCCCAGATTGGTTTGGGCAGGCCGGCCCGCCCCGTCAACTCGGTCCAGTGCTCGCCGCCGTCGGTGCTCTTGAAGAGACCGCTCCCGGGTCCGCCGCTCGACAGCGAGTGCGGTGTGCGGAACACTTCCCAGAGCGCGGCATACAGCACGTCGGGGTTCGTCGGATCCATGGCGAGATCGACGGCGCCGGTCTTCTCGTCCCTGAAGAGGACGCGCGTCCCAAGTCTTGCCCCCGTCTTTCGATCGAAAAATGCCGCGCTCGGGATTCGCGCCGTACGGATTGCCGAGCGCGGCGACATAAGCGATGTCGGGATTCGTCGGGTGCACGCGCACGCGGGCAATTGTCTGCGTGCGCTCGAGACCCACGTGCGTCCACGTTTTGCCTGCGTCAGTGGATTTGTAAACGCCGTCACCTTGAATGATGTTGCCGCGAAGCTCCGTCTCTCCCATGCCGACGTAGACGACGTCGGGGTTCGACGGCGCTACGGCCACGGCGCCCACGGACGAGGTCTTGAAGAATTTGTCCGAGACCGCGTGCCAGGTCTGCCCGCCGTCTGTCGTCTTCCACAAGCCACCGCCGGTCGCGCCGAAGTAATACTCGAACGGCCGGATATCCGAACCCGCCACCGCCTGCGAACGCCCCCCACGGTTGGGTCCGATCGAACGCCAATGCAGGCCGGAGAAGACCGCCGGATCGATGGCCGGCGTCGGGGCTGTGTCCTGGCCGGCCTGGGCCGCGACGCGGCCCTCGTTGAGAAAACCGGCGGTCGAGATGATGGCCGCCGTCAGGATCACACTGGTCCAGATCAGTCGCTGCTGTCGCACAAGAGTCGCTCCTCGCGCCTGAACGGTACCGCGTTGGGGTCGGACCCCGCAAGGGCAAGGCTGGGGTCAGACCCGACGGTTGCGCGGCATCGTGACGACGCAAGTGTGGAGGTCGCACCTCACTTTGCGTCGCACACGCCCACTACAGCAGAGTTTCCGGGTCGCGCGGGGACGGCACACGCTGTGCTCCCTTCCCGGCAGGAGGAACCGATGCTGTTTACGATTGCGGTGATTCTGCTTGTGCTGTGGTTGCTGGGGATGGTCAGCGGCTACACGCTTGGGAACTTCATCTACGTCCTGCTCGTGATCGCCCTGGTCCTGTTCGTGGCTGGGTTGGTCAGCGGACGTCGCACCGTGTAGCGGCCGACGGTTGCCGGTCTCGGCGCGACGCGCCGGACCGGCTAACTTTTTGGCCGGCGGCCAAGCGGTTGGCTGGCGTACGAGTCGTTGCGCTGGCATTGATCGACGATATTTCCTAATAAAATCACCGAATTGGTCTGGTCGTGTCCGGGCATGCCAGTTGCTCTCCTACCCTGTCGAATCCGTGATGTGCGCGCTACTCGTGCATTGCGCGGATTCCGTGGCGGACAGTAGACAGCAGGCGTCAGTTGTGCCGTTCCGGCCACCTCCGGGTCGGGACTGCCCTCCTCAGCTCGCAGCGCTGGGCTGGCGACACCTCCGGACCTGCTGTCTACTGGACGCCATTTTTTCACGCGCTCGCAGCATCGCGCGGCTCAACCGGGACGATCTCTTCCTGCGTGCGCTCAACCTCGATCGAGCAATCTTTCAGAAGCGCGACCAATGCGCCAATCGCCGCCAGTACCGGCGCGAGCAGGGCGCCGACGACCCCGGCCGTCAGTGGAAACTCTGCGATCGTCCGTGTACCCTGCTTGACGACGACCCGCCGCACATTCCCTTCGTGAATGAGCTGCTTCAGTTTGTCCATCGCGCTGGCGCCCTCGGCCTTGATCGATTCCCAGACAGTCTTTTCAGCCATCGCATCTCTCCTCAGTGAGCGTCTCAACTCAACTGACGAACTGGATAGTCCGCTCGTTCCACGACAGATCGAACCTTACCTCGAACCCCGAACCGCGAACCCCGAACCCAAGCGTAAGATATTCCGTGTCCCGTTCGGCTCGTGCGTTGATCCTGCTCGCTGGCGCGATCGTTCTGATCTGGCTCGTCCGCCGCGTCGGCCTCGCGACCGTTCTGGGGCTGCTCAGGGAGGTCGGACCGGCGTTCGTTCTCGTTGTTGCGCTGTACGCGCTACATATTGCCTTGCGTGCCTGGGCCCTCTTCCGCACGCTGCCTGACGAGTCAGTGCGTCTTCGCGATGTGCTCCGGGCGCGCCTCGCCGCGGAAGCCATCGAGATGTTCACCTTCACCGGGCCGCTCTTCGCCGAGCCGGCAAAGGGATTTCTGCTGACCCGCCGCGGATTGACCACCGCGGCAGCGTTTGGCGGGGTCGCCACTGAATACCTTTTGTATTCGTTCGTATCGGCGTGCATGGCCGTCGTCGCCCTGTCGATTCTGCTCGCGGGTCATGAGCTACCGCCTTCGCTGCGCGGCGGAGCGTTGGCCGTTGTCGCCGGCATGGCGATCTTCATTACAGGGTGCGCATTTGCGGCAGCGACAGGAAACGGCCTGATCGGTCCCTTGATTGGCGCAAGTGGGCGACTGGGTGGAGCCGCTCGATCGGCCCGGCTCGCGAGCACGTTCGAGCCCATCGAGAGTTTCATGGTCGCGTTCCTCCACACCAGGCCGGCGAGGCTCGCAACCGTCGTGGCGATCGAGATTGCGGGTCATGCGCTGCTGGCGTGCGAGGTCTGGGTGATCGTCGCTGCGCTCGGTGCCCATCGATCCATCGGGTTCGCGTTTGTGGCTGAAGGCGCGGTCAAGTTCATTGGCACCGTGTTCGCGTTCGTGCCGGGCCAGCTGGGTGCGTCGGAAGGATCGTACGTCGTGATCTTCAGGTCACTCGGCTTGACCGACGCCGTCGGCCTCACCGTCGCGGTCGTACGCCGCCTCCGCAGTCTGCTCGTCGCCGGAATCTGCCTTGGGATCGTCGCGCTGTCGAACGACCGTCAGCCGTGACGTCGGTTTACCGCGCGCGCTCTCGTGACGCCGCTACGGACGGGGCCGCGTTTCCCGGAGATCCTTGGGACGAACCGCGGTTTGTCCATCATCAGCGTGCGGTAGTCCGCGTGCTGCTCAAGGACGGCTTCTTCGACCGCCAGCCGCTTCGACAGCACCCAGACGTGAGCGGCGGATCCGACCAGTGCCGTGACCCACGCGGTGTGCACGAGGGGCAGCGCGGCGAGCTCGAGGAAGACAGCCACATAGTTCGGATGACGGATCACCCGGAACGGTCCGCTCGCGATCACGCCGAGACCCGCCGAGTCGACGACCCTGACATTCCAGTGCGGTGCCGAGCGTGTAGATCACCCACCAACGCAACGCGTTCGCGAAGACGACGACTGCCCCGGACGCAATCGCGAGCAGAGGAATGAAGGGCCGCCCGAGCAGAATCACCTCAAGCGCCGCACCGATCAGAATCGCCGCGTGCAGTGCGACCATCCACACGAAGTGCGGATCTGTCGCGGTGTGCGCGCCCAGCCGATCGAGCGCCTGCTGATGCCGTCGGGAGATGAGGAGCTCGACGCCGCGGAACAACGCGACCAGAGCCAGCAGGCCGACGTAGGCGACAGCGCTCACGGCCATTGCAGCAGCAGGAACTCGGCGCTGAATCCCGGCCCGAACGCCGCCGCGAGTCCGTAGTCGCCAGGTCGAGGGCTCTTCCTCGTCAGGAACGCGTGAAGGATGAACAGAATCGTCGCGCTCGACAGGTTGCCGTACCTGGTCGAGCACTTCCCACGACAGTTCCGTGTCGCACCGACAGAGCCCCAACTGCTCCTCGATGTACGACAACAGCTTCTGTCCGCCGGGATGCAGGAGGAACGTCGTGACGTCCGATCGCGTGAGGCCGCTGCGCGCGAGAAAGTTCTGTGTGAGCTCGGCGATCCGCTCGCGAATCATCTGCGGCACATCCTTCGAGAGGACGATGTGAAAGCCGCTGTCGCGCAGATCGAATCCCATCGCGTCGAGAGACGTCGGAAACGTGTACGTGTCCGCGTCGAGGATTCGCGGCCCGGCGACGTCCCGGCCGGTGACGAGCGCGGCGGCGGCGCCGTCACCGAACAGCACGCAGGAAATCAGGTTGGCCTGTGAGAGATCGCCGCGCTGAAACGTCAGCGTCGCCAGTTCCACAGAGACGATCAACACCGTCTTGCCCGGGAACGCGCGCACGAATTCCCACGCGCGCGACAATGCCATCGCGCCCGCCGCGCATCCAAGCTCGGTGATCGGGAGACGCCGCACGTCCGGACGAAAGCCCATGAGGTTGATCAGATGCGCGTCGAGGGACGGGATCATGAATCCCGTGCACGACACCGTGATGATCATGTCCACGTCCGTCGGCGTCATGCCGGCGGTCGCCAGGCACGCTTCGGCCGCCTGCCGTCCGAGGCGCACCGCATGTTCCTGGTACTCGCTGCTCGTCTGCTGCAGCGGACGCGGCTCGACGAAGTACTCGACCGGGAAAGATCGAATGGCGCTGGGAGACCTGCGCGTTGTCGATCACCGTCATCATGGCGTCGAGGCGCCGACCGTCGAGGTCGAAGACCTTGCGCATGTAGGTACTTCACGCTCTCGCGCGTCAGCAGGTGATCGGGAACGGCCGTGGCCGTCGCGGCGATCGTCGCGGATGGCCTGTGCTCGCCGACGGTCCGTGATCGGTCGGTCATGGAATCGTCTCTGCCGCTGGACCGCACGGCGGTCCGCATGCGTTTGCCGTTGGCCCGCAGTTCGGGTCCGCCCAGCAAGCCATGTTCCGAGGCCGGCTCTCGGACCCGCGACCGGGCGGAAGCCGCGATGTTACGTCAGGTCGAAACCAGTTTCACAATCGGTAAGCGGGGCTGGTCGTTCGCCGGGTCTCCGGGCTAGCCGAGGTCCACGGCCATCAGGCTTCGCCGATCGCGGATGTACAGCCGGGTTCCAACGAGGGCCGGCGGCGTCCAGGAGAGATTCGTGAGGAGCGAGGCGCGCGCCGACACGGTGAAGCCTTCGCGCGACGGATGCGCAATCATCAGGTTGCCGTCCTGATCGAGGGTGATCAGCTTGCGATCGGCCCAGACGAAGGTCGCCTTTTCGATGCTGCGCTGCTGCCAGAGAATCTTCCCGGTGCGCACGTCCACCGCACTCAGGATCGCCTGGCTGCCCTTTCCGCCGCTGGAGAAATAGATGGTGTCGTCGACGCGCATCGCGTTGCCGTGGTGGAGGCGCAAGCGATTCGAGTACCACAGCTCCGTCGCCTTGGTTTGCAGCCCGTCGCGCTGCAGCTCGATGACCTTCGATCCGGCATCGTACTCGGCCGACACGAACAGCAGATTGTCCGAGACCCCACACCGGCGTCGCGACAGCAATCGAATAGTTCGCTCTGAAGGGGACCTGCCACTGCAGGTCGCCGTTGTGCGGGTTCACGCCGACGACGGCGCCGTCGAGGAGTGCGACGAGTTGCTCGAGTCCGCCGACGTTGATGAGGATTGGCGACGAGTAGACGTTCCCGAAATCCCCTTTGCTCCACGCGAGCGTGCCGTCCGACTGCTGAAACGCCATCAACGCCTTGCCCCGGCCGCCGACCGGCACGATGACCAGCTCGCGAAACGCGATGGGGCTCGAGGCGTAGCCGTACATCAATGACGATCCGTGGTGCGTCGCCCAGAGCTCCTGCGCCCAGAGCAGTTTGCCCGAGCTTTTCTCGAGGCACTGGAGGCGTCCGGACACGCCGGCCGTAAAGACGCGGCTGCCGACGATTAATGGGGTCCCATATGGACCGTTGCCCATATCTCGCGCCACGTCGCTCTGGAACGTCATCGGGTTGGCGCGTTCCCAGAGGGTCCTGCCGGTGTCTGCCTGCGCC
Source organism: uncultured Acidobacteriota bacterium (assembly GCA_963786615.1). Lineage (GTDB taxonomy): Bacteria > Acidobacteriota > Vicinamibacteria > Vicinamibacterales > 2-12-FULL-66-21 > CAWAZT01. The sequence goes on along the minus strand of CAWAZT010000003.1, from coordinate 68,261 downwards.
GCGATCACCACCTCTTCCCCCGGCTTCCCATACGCCGTGTACAAGACGCCGTTCTCGACCGCCGGCGATGAGTATCCTTCCCCGAGTGCACGCTTCCAGACGACCCGCGGTCCGCTCGACGGCCACGTGTCCTTCAGACCTGTTGCCTCGGTCTGGAAGTTGCGATGAGGTCCGCCCCACTGCGTCCAGGGGACGCCGCCGCCCCTGTTGTGCAGGGACGCCTGAGCCTGTCGACCATAGGCGGCTACCGCGAGGGTCATCGTCAGAAAGGTGCGCCGATCCATATGTCAGCCCTCTCGAGCGGAAGTGCGCCACGGCGCGCTACAAGCAAGATGCCGAAGGGATGCTGCCCTGATCACCTTGGTTCATGCGCACTTAGACGCTCCTCTCGTCCGCGTGGCCGTCAGGGATCGCGAACCCCGTGTGCGCAGGCGGACAGGTCCCGGGAACGGGGTCAGATCTCGATTTTCTAATTTCGCCGGCGCGAATTAGAAAATCGAGATCTGACCCCAGCCGCGCGGGAACGCCGGGAGCAGTCCGGGCATCCAATCGGTGAAGGTCCACATGGCACATCGACCCGTTTCCGCCGCGCCGGCTGCTGACGTCGATCTCGCGAGGGCGACAGCTCGCGGCGATCAAGCGGCGTTCGAAGCGCTGATGCGCCGGTACAACGGCAAGCTGTTCCGGATCGCCCGAGCGATCCTGAAAGATGACGCCGAAGCCGAAGACGCCCTGCAAGAGGCCTACATCCTCGCCTACCGCAACATCGGAGACTATCGGGCGGACGCGCAACTCGGGACCTGGCTCACCCGAATCACGATCAATCAGGCGCTGATGCGGCTGCGCAAACAGAAGCGGGAACGCGTCGTCGTCCCCTTCTCGACGACGTCGAGGTCCGACAATGCGTCTGCCGACGAGGGACGTCGCAGATGAGCGCGCCGAACCGCCGTCCACCACCACCCTCCGCGCCGAGATTCGCCGGATCCTCGAGCGGCGAATCGACGAGCTCCCGGACGCGTTTCGTGCGGTGTTCGTGATGCGGGAAGTCGAAGACATGACCGTCCAGGAAACCGCGGACTGCCTGTCGCTGCCGCCGGCCACCGTCCGAACACGGCTGTTCCGCGCTCGGGGGATGCTCCGGGAAGCGCTCCAGCGCGACATGGATACGGCCGCCGTAGACATCTACGGCTTCGCCGGCGACCGCTGCGACCGCATTGTCGCCACCGTTCTGGCCAGGCTGCGAGCCGAGGGAATCGCGCCACTCCTGGGGTCTGACCCCAACTAGGGCGCCCTTGCCAATTGGGGTCTGACCCCACCTCGCCAGTTCCTCAGAACACCCGAGGTCTGACCCCCGGGAACGCAGCTCGCGGGCCGTGCATCCAATCCGGCAGAGACGACGTAGATCGGGTGGTCATCGATGAGCGCCGACCCGATTCGTCAACCAACCATGAACTGAGGAGTGTCCATGAAACGTACTGTCATGCTCGTGGCCGCATCGCTGGGTCTTTCGACGGCGATTGCGCTCGCGCAGAGCCCCAACGACGCGCAGATTGCTTCCATCGTCGTCACCGCCAACCAGGTCGACATCGAAGCCGGGCAGCTGGCCAAATCGACGTCGACGAACGCGGACGTCAAGCAGTTCGCGCAGCTCATGATCACGGACCACACGGGCGTCAACAAGTCCGCGGTGGCGCTGGTGACCAAGCTGAAGGTGACGCCGGAAGACAACCCGACCAGCCAGAGCCTCAAGTCGGGTGGTGAGCAGAATGTCGCGAATCTGAAGAAGCTGAAGGGCGCGGACTTCGACAAGGCGTACATCGACCACGAGGTCGCCTATCACCAGCAGGTGCTCGACGCCGTCGACAAGACGCTGATTCCGAGCGCGCAGAACGCGGAGTTGAAGGCTCTGCTCGTCAAGGTCCGTCCGGCGTTCGTCGCGCACCTGGAGCACGCCAAGAAAGTCCAGGCGGCGCTCGGCAAGAGCTGATCGCGTCGTGAACCTGCCGGTGTCGTTCCGCTCATTCGTTTCTGTCGCGGCGGCGCTCGTCCTTCTGGGTCTGCTGGAAGGCGGCGCCGCCGCGCCTCCCGCGAAACCCACGACGCACACCGTGGTGATCGAAGGCAGCCACTTCGAGCCGGAAGTGTTGACCGTTCGCATCGGCGACAGGATCACGTGGGTCAACAAGGATCCGTTTCCCCACACTGCCACGTCCACGGGCATTTCGATTCGACGGCCATCCAGCCGGATCAATCGTGGACGTTCATCACCGAAGGCGAAGGGCGAGCTGGCGTACATCTGCTCGTTCCATCCGACCACGATGAAGGCCACGCTGCGCGTGCAGTAGGCGGCGCGGCCGGTCTCTCGGGACCGTCCGCGCTGGTTCGTCACGCGGTCGTCCGGCGGAAATGATAGGGTCACCAGAACGCGATGCGTGGCCGTTCAGTTCTTGCCGTCAACAGTGGTTCGTCCAGCATCAAGTTCGCGCTGTTCACGTTCGGCGTCTGAGCCGTCCGCGCTGAAGCGCGGCGAGCTTTCGGCGGACGCGAGACCCCGCGCGGTCCCCGAGCTGATGAGCCGTCTCTCTGATGATCTCGAGCACTATCCGCTTGCCGGCATCGGTCATCGCATCGTGCACGGGGGGCCAACCTACTTCGAGCCTTCGCTGATCACGCCCGACCTCATGCGCGCACTCGAGAGCCTGGTGCCGTTCGCGCCCAACCATCTCCCGGACGAGATCGATCTGATCCAGGCCCTGCAGCTCGCGCGGCGGGACGTTCCGCAATTCGCGTGCTTCGATACGGGCTTTCACCACGAGCTGCCAGACGTCGCCCAGCGACTGCCCGTCCCGGACACGATCGCCGCCGCGGGCGTCCGTCGTTACGGCTTTCACGGTCTCTCGTACGCGTTCCTGACACGCGAGCTGCGACGTCTTGCAGGAGAGGACGCTGCACGAGGACGCGTCGTCCTCGCGCATCTGGGCAACGGCTCGAGCCTCGCCGCCCTGCGTGACGGCAGAAGCATCGACACCTCGATGGGCTTGACGCCGCTCGGGGGAATTGTCATGAGTACGCGAGCAGGCGATCTCGATCCGGGGGTCCTGATCCATATCCTGCGCACGACCGGCATGACGACGGATCAGCTGGAAGACATGTTGAGCGATGCGAGCGGACTTCGCGGCATCTCGAACCGCACGGGCGACATGCGCGAGCTGCTCGAGGCCGAGCGTTCGGATCCCGCGTGCCGGCTGGCCGTGTCGATGTACTGCTACGACGTCCGCAAGCGCATCGGCTCGTACGCCGCCGCCCTCGGCGGGCTCGAGACGCTCGTGTTCGCCGGCGGCATCGGTGAGCATGCACCACAGGTGAGATCTCGCATCTGCGACGGTCTGGAATTTCTTGGCGTGCGGATCGACGACGAGGCGAATGCCGCGAACGCGTCCGTCATCTCGGCGTCCGCCGGCAGTGTCGTGGTCCGCGTGATTCCCACAGACGAAGAAATGATGATCGCGTATGCCGCACACACACTTCTCCGTTGACGAGTCCACCACGATCGACGCCGATCTCCTGTCGCGCATGGACGCGTACTGGCGGGCGGCGAACTATCTGTCCGTCGGTCAGATCTACCTGCTCGACAACCCGCTGCTGCGGGAGCCGCTGCGGCCGGAGCACATCAAGCCGCGCCTCCTCGGTCATTGGGGCACGACGCCCGGACAGAACTTCGCGTACGTCCACTTGAACCGGGTCATCAAACGATACGACCTCGACATGTTCTACATCTCGGGTCCGGGTCACGGCGGACCCGCCCTCGTTGCGAATACGTATCTCGAAGGCACCTACAGCGACGTCTACCCTGCCGTCACGCGCGACGAGGCCGGCCTCACGATCCTGTTCAAGCAGTTCTCGTTTCCCGGCGGCATCCCGAGCCACGTCTCTCCTGAAACGCCCGGGAGCATCCATGAAGGAGGCGAGCTCGGCTACTCGTTGAGCCATGCGTTCGGCGCCGCCTTCGACAACCCCGATCTGATCGTCGCGTGCGTGGTCGGCGACGGCGAAGCCGAAACCGGTCCGCTCGCGACGGCCTGGCACTCGAACAAGTTTCTGAATCCCGTCAGCGACGGCGCCGTGCTGCCGATTCTCCATTTGAACGGCTACAAGATCGCCAACCCGACGATCCTCGCGCGCATCTCTCACGAGGAGCTCGAGGAGCTCTTCAAGGGCTACGGCTGGGACCCGCTCTTCGTGGAAGGCCACGATCCCGACGTGATGCACCCGCTCATGGCGCAGACGCTCGATCGAGCTGTCGAGCAAATCCTCGACATTCGCGCACGGGCGCGATCCGCCGGCAAGCCGTTCAGGCCTCGCTGGCCGATGATTGTGCTGACGAGCCCGAAGGGATGGACAGGCCCGAAGGTCCTCGACGGGCACCGCATCGAAGGAACCTTCAGGTCGCACCAGGTTCCGTTGACGGCGCCGTCCACCAACCCCGAGCAGCTGCGCCTGCTGGAAACGTGGATGAAAAGTTATCGGCCCCAGGAGCTCTTCGACGAGACCGGAGCGCTACGGTCGTCCGCTGGCGGCGCTTGCGCCCGCCGGCGATCGCCGCATGGGGTCGAACCCGCATGCCAACGGCGGACGCCTGCTGAAGCCGCTCGAGTGTCCGGACTTCCGGTCGTATGCGGTTGCGGTTCCGACGCCTGGTGCCGTCGATGCCGAAGACACGCGCGTCCTCGGACGCTTTCTGCGCGACATCGTCCGCTCGAATCATGCGCCACGGACGTTTCGCATTTTCGGTCCTGACGAGACGGCATCCAACCGGCTCGACGCCGTGTTCGAGGCCACCGCTCGTCAGTGGGAAGCGGACACTGGCGCCGGACGATCAATGGCTGGCGCCGGACGGCAGCGTCGTCGAGGTGCTCAGCGAACACCAGTGCCAGGGCTGGCTCGAAGGCTATCTCTTGACGGGCCGCCACGGGCTCTTCAACACGTACGAGGCGTTTGCGCACATCGTCGACTCGATGTTCAACCAGCACGCGAAGTGGCTGAAGGTGACGCGCACGCTGCCCTGGCGGCGGCCGATCGCGTCGCTGAACTACCTGCTGTCCAGCCACGTGTGGCGTCAGGATCACAACGGCTTCACGCATCAGGATCCTGGATTCATCGACCTCGCCTGTAACAAGAAAGCCGAGATCGTCCGCGTCTATCTGCCGCCGGACGCCAATTGCCTGCTCAGCGTGATGGACCACTGTCTGCGCAGCCGGCAGTACGTGAACATCGTCGTGGCTGGCAAGCACGCCGCTCCGCAGTGGTTGCCGCTCGACGCGGCTATCCGTCACTGCGCCGCCGGCATTGGCCGGTGGGACTGGGCCAGCAATGATCAGGGTGAGCCGGATCTCGTGATGGCCGCGGCGGGCGACGTGCCGACGCTCGAGGCGCTCGCCGCCGTCGCGCTGCTGCGGGAAGCCCTGCCGGAGCTGCGGATCCGGTTCGTCAATGTCGTGGATCTCATGAAGCTGCAGCCGGCGACCGAGCACCCGCACGGCCTGACCGACGCAGAGTTCGACGCCTTGTTCACGCCGAACAAGCCGATCATCTTCGCGTATCACGGCTATCCATGGCTGATCCATCGCCTGGCGTACCGGCGGACGAACCATCGGAACCTGCACGTCCGCGGCTACAAGGAGGAGGGCACGATCACGACGCCGTTCGATATGGCGGTGCTCAACGATCTCGACCGGTTTCATCTGGCGGGCGACGCCGTCTCACGCTTGCCGCATCTCGGCTCGCGCGGGGATGCGTTGAAAGCGAAGCTTCAGGCGCTCCTGGCCGAGCATCGCGGGTACATCCGCCAGCATGGACAGGACATGCCGTCCGTGCGCGACTGGCGGTGGCCGGCTGAGGCGTCGTCGACACGGAAATAACCTGAATCAGCGGTTGACATTTCCTCTGGAAGGCCTAACTTAGAAGTGGCTCCCTGAGTTCTGCCGCCCGGCGCTGGTCATCCTCCGATCGAGCTCCAGTTTTCTCGAGAGCGCTCCGGAATCCTCGGACGCGTCTCACCAGGAGGTCGCACGTGAGTCACATCGGACACCCTTCAGCCCGCATCCTCGATCGCATCTGCGGGGAATTCCTTGAAATGCCTGGCTTGCGGTTGACGCCTCGTCAGGCCCAGCGTTTGTGGGGCCTGGACGATCGCACCTGCACCGACGTTCTCAAAGCATTGGAGGAAGAGGGTTTCCTGCAGCAGATGCGCGATGGCCGCTTCGCGCGCTCGAGCGACGGTCCCGCAAAACGGTCCGCCTGACCCGCCGCCACGGCGGCCCTATTTGCCCGTGGCTGATCCCAGTGGGCGTTGCGCCGTCACACCCTTGCCTTCGGTGACCGTGTAGAAATGACCCGCGCTGAGCGGTCCAATGTTGTCTACGGCACCGCTCGGCCACTCGATGCGCGCCTCGTCCATGGTGCCGTGATCGCCCAACCCGAACGTCAGCGGTAGCTCGGACTGCGAGAGATAGCTCGAGCCGGTACGGACGAGCCGCGATTGCCAGGTTGATCCGATTCGCGCACGTACCCGGGCGCCGATGCCGTCGTGATTCGACCGCGACGCCGCGTAAGGTGATGCGGACGCTTCGGTTGGCACTGGCAAGATCGTTCCGATAGATGTGCGCCGGTCCACCGTTGGTGGTGACGACGACGTCGAGGTCGCCGTCGAGGTCGAAGTCGCCGAACGCGGCGCCGCGTCCAACCTTGGGCTTGGAGAAATCGGTGCCGATGTCCTGCGCGACGTCGACGAACGAGCCGATGCCGCGATTGTGAAACAGGTGCGGCGATTCCGCGTAGTGGACGCGCCCCGCTCCCGACGCGCTCTCGTCGATGTGGCCGTTCACGACGAGGAGATCCAGCAGCCCGTCGAGATCGGCGTCGAAGAAGAAGCAGCCGAAGCCCAGCGTGAGCCGGCTCGACCGTCCGATCTCGGATGCCGGCGCGCGATCGGCGTAGACGCCCTTGCCGACCGGCATGTAGAGCCCCAGCATCTCGCCGGAAAAATTCGTCACCGCGACGGAGGGCACGCCGCTGTTGTCGAAGTCCGCGGCATCCGTGCCCATGCCCGCACGCGCGCGGCCGTCGTCGCTGAACGCCAGCCCGGCCTGAACGCCGACCTCCGCGAACGTCCCGTTGCGCTGGTTGCGATAGAGCTTGTTCGGCTGCGTGTCGTTGGCGACGAACAGATCGGGCCAGCCGTCCATGTCGTAGTCGAGCATGGTGACGCCGAGCGCTTTCGACGTCGGGTCGAAGAGCCCGGACGCCGCCGTCACATCCTCGAACGTGCCGTTCCGCCGGTTGTGGAACAGCCACGACGTCGTCCCGGGATAGGCTTCGGGCGTGCAATACGACTTCGCTTTGCCGTCCGCGCTGCAGAAGACATCGGTCTCGGGCGTCCATTTGACGTAATTGCAGATCAGCAGGTCGAGGAACCCGTCGCGGTCGTAGTCGAACCACAGCGCCGAGGTGCTGAACCCGCTTCGGCCCCCAAGCCCCGCGGCGTCGGTGACATCGACGAAGTGCCCGCCTCCCTCGTTGCGAAAGAGATGGCTCTGGCCCACCGCGGTGATGATCACGTCCGCGCGTCCGTCGTTGTCGAAATCGGCGGCGGCGGCGCCCATGCCGTACAGCGGCCCCGCGAGACCTGAGCGCGACGTGATGTCTTCGAAGATCCCGCCCCCCTTGTTCCGGAACAACCGCGCGGTCGCCGCGCTCGGCCGCGCCTGACCGGGCCAGCTCGTTCCGTTGGGCAGCAGGACATCCTGCAACGAGTCTCCATCCGCGTCGAAGACGACCACGCCAGATCCGAGCGTCTCCGGGAGATACTTGCGGCCAAACGCGCCCGTGAAGTGCTCGAAGGCCAGACCGGCGATGTCGGTGACGTCCACGAAGCGAAGGCCTGCGGCTGACGTCGACCCGTGCGCTGGAGCCTCCAGCGCCACGAACAGCGCAAGCGCTGCGAGCACGGACATGCCGGCCAGTGACCTTCGAATCACTGTGGGTCCACCAGGCCTTTCTTCACCGCGATCAGCACGAGCTCGGCAGCCTTGTGCACGTCGAGTGTCGCCATGAGGTTGCTGCGATGCACGGCCACCGTGTTCGCGCTCACACCCAACAGCCCGGCGATCTCCTTGTTCGATTTTCCGAGCGCGATCAGGCGAAGGACCTGAATTTCACGCGCGCTCAGTTGCGCGAACGGATCGTTGTCCGAGGGCGTCGCGCCGTCGGCCCGCTGCGCCTTCACAGCGGCGATCTCGGCGCTGAAGAACTGACCGCCTTCGGCCACGGCGCGCACGGCGCGAATCAGATCCGTTTCGAGCGCGCTCTTCAGGATGTATCCGGAGACACCCGCGTCGAGGGCGTTGCGCATGTACTGCTCGTCGGCGTGCATGCTGAGCATGAGGATACGGCGGCGTGGTTCCTTCCTGAGGATTTCGATTGCCGCGTGCAGGCCGTTGATTTCGGGCATCGCCATGTCGAGCACGACGACGTCGGGGTTGAGCTGTTTGTCGAGCTCGATGGCTTCCGCGCCGCCACTGGCCTCGCCGACCACTTCGATGTCGAACTCGTCTTCGAGGATGCGCCGGAAGCCCTGGCGAACCAGCGAATGGTCGTCGGCGAGCAGGACGCGGATACGTCGGGATGTCATGCGACCTCGTTTCGGGCGGCCGCGGCGATTGCCGTCCATGCGGGCACACGCAGCCTGCACGCGCACGCCACCCTGCTCCGCCTCGTCCAGCCACAGCTCGCCGCCAATCAGTTCCGCGCGTTCGCGCATGCTGACCAGTCCCAGCCCTCGATCGGGACGCCGCAGCACCTCGTCGACCGGCATCCCCTTTCCGCGATCCTCGATCTCGAGCTCGAGCCACTCGCCATGGCTCGACAGGCGGACCCAGGCTTCGGTCGATCCCGAGTGGCGCCCGATGTTGCTGAGCGCTTCCTGCGCGATTCGATAGACGTGGATCGCGCGGCCATCCTTGATCGGCTGCACCGGGCCGACGACGGCGAGCGTCGTGCGGATGCCGGTCTGCCGCTCGAACTGCTCGACGAACACCTGAAGGGCACGCTCGAGGCCGAAGTCGTCCAGGAGTCCGGGGTGCAGCCACTGCGACCGCGTGCGGATCCGATCGAGCGCCTGCTGCGCAATCGTTCGCACGTGATCCAGCTCCGACGCCAGCGGGCTCGACGGTCCGATCTGCCGCCGCGCGCGACCCAGAAGCGTGCCGATCGCCGTGACGATCTGCCCGAAGTCGTCGTGCAGCTCGCGCGAGATCGACCGCTGCACGTCTTCCTGCACGCGCAGCGTGCGCCACGACAGCGTGCGCAGCTGCTCGCTCACGTCCGCGACTTCCTGAAAGGCGCGTCGATTCGACGAGACGAACCACGCGCCGGCGAGCGCCGTGACGAGCAGGAGACCGCCGACGAGGAGCAGGATTTCGCGTCCGACTCGATCGTAGATGTCCCGGTTGGCGCGGGCCGCTTCCTCCTGGACCTGATTGTTGACGACGAGGAACTGCGAGATCAGGCCGTCGATCGCGCGATGCTGCGCCACGAGCGGTCCACGAATCATCTGTCGTGCGGTCGGCTCGTCGGTGCGGCTCGTCTCGAGCATGCGGTCCACGTCGGTCCAGAACGCGTCGATCGACTGGAGGAGCCGCGTCTGCTGCGCCGGCTGGCGCGCGGCGGGCGCGAGCGTCCGTTCTATGGCCGTCGCCTCGGTCAGATCGCGCCGCAGCCTGTCGAGCGCGGGCCGCCATCCCTGCAACGGATACGGTTCGACCCCCTCCGCCATGTCGCGCATCAACACGCCCACCGACGCCAGGTCGTTCTGGATGCGCAGGAGCTGCAGCGAATCCTTGCGGTTGCGCTCGCTGATGGCCGTCTGCTCGTCGCGCAGCTTGCGGACCTGCAGGAACGTGTAGGTCCCGAGGGCCGCGATCGTGCCGAGCGCCAGCCAGACACCGACGGCCAGCATGCGCGACGGCGCGCGCTGTCGCGAGGACGGTCTCACCTGTGGGTCCTTCAAGGCCAAATCGACCCTAGCGTACCGCTCGGCTGGTTGAAATGGAAGCGCGGTTCCGGCCGCTATCCGCTACTTGTCACTGGATCGGCGGTTCTCGGGGCTCTCTCGCCAGCTCGCTTCGAGCCGTCCCTTGAGCGCGCGCAACTCGTTCACGGTGCCGTCGCGCTGGCGGCTGCTGACCACCGCCCGGGTGATGCCGCCGAAGAACCCGCCGAGCGCGTCCGCGCGCGAACGGTTCACGTAGACGACGTTCACCGCTGGCGACACGTCGGTCCCGGCTGGAAACAACAGCGTCAATCCCAGGGACGCGTCGAGGTAATGGTTCGCCAGCAGCCCCTTCGTCACGATGACCATCGGCCCGTCGGCCGAGATCCGCTTCATGAGCACGTGCGTCAGGCTGATGACCGACTTCATGCCGAAGGTTTCCTTCGACCAGTAGATGAAGCCGTCCACGTCCGCGGGCTTGTTCCGTGGAAACTCGACGAGGTATCGGAAGAAGTCGGGCGCCGCACCGCGATCGCACCCGAGGTTGCCCAGCAGCGCGTGAAACTCCGCGGACGAGTCCACCGGCTTGCGTCTGTCGGCCACCGGTTCAATGGCGTCATCTCCACGCTCGAGGTACGCGTCCGTATTTTCGACGAGGAGCCTGCGCCCGATCACCGTGGCCTGATCCCGCCAGTTCGCCGCGTTCCAGTCCACGCCGGTGCGAAATCGTTCGATCGTTGCAGCAGGGAGCTTCCACGAGCAGTTGCCAACGCGACATCGCCGGAGCGCGTCGAGATCCGATGGATCGAAGGTCAGGCCTGCGACGTCCGCCAGGGTCGGCGGGTTGCTGAACCTGCCGATCTGCAGAACCATCTCACTGCGCTTGAACCCGACGATGTCGTGGAAGCGCTTGACGAAGAACTCGATGGGCACGTCGATGCGAATGCTGCCGGCCACCGCGGTCTCGCGATGTTCCGGACGACGACAACGATTTGGCCACGATGCCGCCGCCGGCGACACGCGCCATGTCCGCATCCGTCAGCCCGGCGCACGATTGCCAGAGCGGCGGAGCGGGTTCGACGCGTTCCGACGGCCAGACTCCAGCGATCGCGATCCCGAGCGCGATGGCGGGCGCTGACGCTCGCACCGTGACATCTTCTCGTACATCCTGCGCCGCGCGCGAACGCATCAGCGGTCGAGGCGCGCGAGTCGAGCTACAGCGACTTCAGGTACTCGATCAGGTCCATTTTCTCCTGCGTCGTGAGCCTCAAACCCAGAAAGGTATCGTAGTGCTCGACCACATCGCGAAGGGTCGCGAAGCGGCCGTCGTGGTAGAACCCGCCCTTCGTGTGGGTCCAGAGTCCCTTGAGAGGCGACGTCCGGTAGCGGTGATCCGGCGACCGATCGGCCTGGAAGCTGTCGATCCCGATCTCCTGAGGCGTATGCGAATTCCACCCCGGCTCCGTGAAGAGCGGCGGCACGTGACAGGTCGCACAGCCCGCTCGCTGATTGAACACATCCTTTCCGCGCCTGGCGGCTGCGTGATTGAATGAGTTCGACGGAGGTAGAGGCGCGGGAATCGCGAGTTGGTAGAACTGGAGCGCGGCCAGCTTCGACGTAATCAGATCGACCGCGCTTCGCACGTTGCCAAAACCGGCCCTTGCCGCCACCGGAAACTGAAGCGCATCATCCAGGCGCGGATCGAAGAACGTCCCCTGGCCGTGCATTTCGAGGTTGGCGACGAACGCGTTCCAATGCGTGACGCCTCCCCATCCGGTCCACGTGTGAAGATTCACGCCAGCCAGGCCAAACGCCGGAGGCAGGAGCGTGGCCGCCGATCGGCCGTCGGGTCGGAAGGCCTTGCCGTCGAGGCTCAGCTCCGCGTCGAATTTCCCCGGTCCCCAGCTGTTCAAGACGGCACGAAGCGCTCGAGATTCTCCACGTGGTTGACTCGGATCGTCGTGCACGAGGCATTGGCACGGGCCCGCCGCGAAGCCACGCAGACCCCCGCCATCGCGAGCGCTGCCGATACGCTGATCGATCGCCAGCGGTCCCCGCTGCCGGATCCGGAGCGGCAAGCCTTGACCGGCGAGCTGAACGCATTGGTCGAAGCTGCGGTTGACGCGCTTCCACAGCGCTACCGGGCCGTCGTCATCCTGAGGGAGATTGAAGGACTGACCACCGCCGAGACCGCGGCCTGTCTTTCGTTGGGCACGGACGTCGTGAAGACCCGCCTGAGTCGCGCGCGCAGTCTCCTTCGCGCGTCGTTGAACGTGCCGATCGGCGCCTCGGCAGCGGCGGCGTTTCACTTTCACGCCTCACGGTGCGACCGCGTCGTCGTCGCGGTCTTGCGGGCGATCACGGATCGCCAGACCTCACCTTGAACGTCACATCTTGACAGTCATAGATGAGCGGGCGGTATGCTGCGACGGTCCTTCACCGAAGGGAGCGTGCGTGGACGAGCCGACGACCGACGTGATTCAGGGCACCCTCGACCTGCTGATTCTCAAGACGCTCAGTCTCGAGCCGATGCACGGGTTCGGCATCGCCCGCCGGGTCGAACAGATATCGCGCGGCGTCTTCAAGGTGAACCCCGGTTCCCTGCTGACGGCGCTGCAGCGGCTCGAGCGCGCGGGCTGGCTCGATGCCCAGTGGCAGACAACCGAGAACTCGCGCCGTGCCAAGGTGTACACCCTCACGCGTGCCGGCAGGAAGCAGCTCGACGTCGAGACCGCCGACTGGACCCGCCGCGCATCGGCCATTGCCCGCCTCTTGAAAGCCGACGCATGAAGTCGTTCCGGCGTCAGATCTCCGCTGGGCTGCGCGCGCTCCTGGATCCGCGCGCGGCCGAACGGGATCTCTCCGACGAGGTCCGGCATTACTTCGACGAAGCGGTGCGGGAGGGCGTAGCCTCCGGGCTGTCGCCCGAGGAGGCTCGGCGCGTCGCCCGACTCGCCTTCGGCAGCCAGACGAGCTGTCCGCGAGCGTGTGCGCGAATCCGGATGGGAGAACGTGATTGGCACCCTGCTCGCCGACCTGCGGTACGCATGCCGCCGTCTCCGCCGCGCACCGGCCTTCGCGGCGATCAGCATCGCGACGCTCGCGCTCGGGATTGGCGCGACGACGGCCATCTTCAGCGCGGTCAACCCGATTCTGTTCGAGCCGCTTCCCTACCCTGACGCCCGCTCTCTGATCGCCATCTGGTACGCCGGCGCCGATGGCGGGCGGTTCGATCAAACCTTCGGCACGTTTCGAGAGGTGACGCAGCGCAGCCGTCTGTTGCGAGACGTCGCGGTCATGAAACCGTGGCAGCCGACGCTGACAGGGTCCGACCAGCCGGAGCGGCTGGAAGGCCAGCGAGTCAGCGCGAGCTACTTTCGAGTGCTGGGCGTCGGGCCGGCATTCGGACGGGATCTCGAAACCGCCGACGACAGGCTCAACGGACCGCGCGTCGTCGTCATCAGCGACGCGCTCTGGCGCCGCCGTTTCGGCGGCGATCGTGGAGTGGTCGGACGCCAGCTGACGCTCGACGGTGACGACTTCACCGTTGTCGGCGTCATGCCGCCGACACTCGAGAATGTCCTCGCGCCGTCAGCGGAGCTGTGGGCGCCCCTTCAATACGACATGTCGTTGGGCTCCGCCTGGGGACATCACCTGCGAATGGTGGCCCGTATTCGTTCCGGCGCGACAATCGAGCGGGCACAAGAGGAGCTCGCCTCGATCGCGCGCGATCCCGCGGCGGAATTTCCGAGAGTTCCGTGGGCGTCGCTGGCGCAGGGATTCATCACGACATCGCTGCAGGACGAGGTCACGGCTGGCGTCCGGCCTGCGCTGCTGGCCGTGCTCGCGGCGGTGACGCTCGTCCTGGTCATCGCCTGCGTCAACGTCACGAACCTGCTGCTTGCGCGCGGCGCCGCGCGACGAACGGAGATGGCGATGCGTGCCGCGCTCGGTGCCGCACCAAGTCGACTCGTGCGCCAGCTGATCACCGAGAGCGTCCTGCTGGCCATCATCGGTGGCATCCTCGGCATGGCGATCGCCGGCGCGGGCCTTCGCTGGCTGATTGCCATCGCGCCGCCAGGCCTGTCGCGAGCGAGCGCGATCGAGGTGAACGCCGCCGTGTTCGCATTCGCCGTGATCCTCAGCACGCTCGTCGGGCTGCTGGTTGGAATCGTTCCGGCGTTTCACGCGACACGAACCGATCTTCATGCCGGCGTGCAGAGCCGCACGGCAACCGGGCATCAGCGGACTCGGAGAACGCTGGTCGTCGCAGAAATCGCGCTCGCCCTCGTGCTGCTTGCCAGCGCCGGTCTGCTGTTACGCAGCCTCCAGCGCCTGTTCGCGATCGACCCTGGGTTCGATGCGGCCAACCTCCTGACGATGCAGGTGCAGACGGCCGGAAAGAAATTCGACAAGGCCGCGACGGATCGATTCTTCAAACAGTCGCTCGACGCGGTCCGGATGGTGCCGGGCGTCGTCGCCGCGGCGTACACGAGCCAGCTGCCGCTAAGCGGCGACGACGATGAGTACGGCGCGCATTTCGAAGGGGACGACCCGAACACCGGCTACAACGTGTTCCACTATGCCGTGAGCGCAGGCTATTTCGAAGCGATCGGCATTCCACTCGCGCACGGCCGGTTGCTCGACTCGCGTGACGACGCCGGGGCGCCCCGTGCGGTCGTGGTCAGCGCGTCGCTGGCGCGGCGGAAGTTCGGGAACCGCGACCCGATTGGCCGGCATGTGTCCATCGGTCCCAGCGATCAGCCGTACACGATCGTCGGCGTTGTCGGCGACGTGAAGCAGGCGTCGCTGGCGGCAAGCGAGCCAGATGCGGTCTACATCTCGGCCACGCAGTCCTGGTTCGTCGATTCGGCACTGTCGCTCGTCGTCCGCAGCCACGCCGACGCGGGCCGCCTGACGCCGGCGATCAAACAGGCGATCTGGTCGGTCGACAAGGATCAACCCATCCTGCGCGTCGCGACGATGGATCAGCTGCTCGCGCGGACGGCGGCGGATCGTCGCTTCGCGCTGACGCTGTTCGAGATCTTCGGGATCGTCGCGCTGGCGCTCGCCGCGACAGGTATCTACGGCGTCGTCTCCGGCAGCGTTGCGGAACGCGTCAAGGAAATCGGCGTGCGCTCGGCCCTGGGCGCGTCGCGCGGCAGCATTCTGGCCCTCATCCTCCGGCAGGGGATGATCCTCACGGTCCTCGGCATTCTGCTGGGCCTTCTGGGCTCGGTGGCGGCCAGTCACGTCCTCTTGACGCTTTTGTTTGCCGTGACGCGGCTCGACCCCGTCACCTATGCCAGCGTGGTCGTCCTGCTGTTCGTCGTCTCCGGCCTGGCCTCTTTCGTGCCAGCCTGGCGTGCCGCGAGGGTCGATCCGTGCATCACGCTTCGATCGGAATGAGCGCCATGAGCGTCCGGCCGACCTATAATCACCCTCTACCCGCCAATGGCGCTGCAGCCTCGATCGTCCGGCGCGGATCCGCATGCCGAGCGTCGTCTGACGGCCGAGCACGTCGCGGCGCGCGCGCTCGTCGAATCGGCCACGTTCGGCGAAGCGGCGCCCAGGATCCTCGAAGCGATTTGCGAAGCGCTCGACTGGGAGTACGGCGCGCTGTGGCGAATCGACCGCGAAGCCGACCTCCTTCGCTGCGTCGACACCTGGTGCGCTCCCTCGATTCAGTTTCCTGAATTCGACGCGGTCAGTCGGACGACGACCTTCGGCCGTGGCATCGGTCTGCCCGGTCGGGTGTGGACGCAGGCGCAGCCCGTCTGGATCCACGACGTCGTCCTCGACACGAATTTTCCGCGCGCGACGATTGCCGCGCGCGAAGGACTGCACGGCGCGTTCGGCTTCCCGATCCTGCTCCGCGGCGAGGTGCAGAGCGTCATGGAGTTCTTCAGCCGCGAAATCCGCGCGCCTGATGAAGATCTCCTGTCGATGCTCACGAGCGTCGGCAACCAGATCGGCCTGTTCGTCGATCGGCGTCGGGCGCAGGAGGAGCTGGATCGTTTCTTCACCCTGTCGCTCGACTTGTTGTGCATCGCCGGCTTCGACGGCTACTTCAAGCGGGTCAACCCCGCGTGGGAGCAGATTCTCGGCTACACCGAAGCGGATTTGTTGACGCGTCCGTACATGGAGTTCGTCCACCCGGACGACCGGGAAGTGACGCTCCACGAAGCGGCAAAACTGGCCGAGGGCCATTCGCTCCTGTCGTTCGAAAACCGATACCTGCACAAGGACGGGACGCTTCGCTGGCTGATGTGGACCTGCGCGCCGTTTCGCCAGCATCAGATCGTCTACGCGTCGGCGCGCGACATCACGGAGCGCAAGGCGGCCGAGGAAACGATGGCGAGCTACGCTCGCGACCTCGAAGTGAGCCAGCGCTCGCTCGAGGAGCAGGCGGCGCGGCTCGCGCAACTCGTCAAGGAGCTGGAAGTCGCGAAGTGGCGCGCCGAAGAGGCGACGGAAGCCAAGAGCGCGTTCCTGGCGAACATGACCCACGAGATCAGAACGCCGCTGAACGCGATTCTGGGCATGACGACGCTGACGCTGCAGACGAAGCTGTCGGCTGAGCAGCAGGACTACCTGGAGACGGTGAAGTCGTCCGGCGAGTCGCTGCTGGCGATTGTCAACGACCTGCTCGACTTCTCGAAGATCGAGGCGCGGCGTCTCGATCTCGAGCACACCGAGCTCGATCTGCGCGAAACGGTCGGCGACGCCGCGAAGCTGCTGGCGCTCCGTGCGAGCGAGAAGGGGCTCGAGCTCGCCTGCCACATTGCATCGACCGCGCCCGAGGTGGTGCTCGGTGACGCCGGGCGCCTCCGTCAGGTGCTGCTGAACGTGCTGGGCAACGCCGTCAAGTTCACGTCCGCCGGCGAGGTCGTGTTGCGCGTTGACGTCGAGAGCGTGAGCCCGACGCGTGCGACGCTCCGCTTCGCGGTCAGCGACACCGGGATCGGCATCCCCGAGGACAAGCAGCGCCAGATTTTTCAGGCATTCACACAGGCGGACAGCTCGACCACCCGACGGTTCGGCGGCACCGGCCTGGGTCTCGCCATCGCGCTGCGGCTGGTTGAATTGATGGGCGGCCGCCTGTGGGTCGAGAGCGAGGTAGGCCGTGGCAGCACGTTCTATTTCACGGCGACCTTCGACCTGCCTCAGACGGTCGGTCCCCGCGCCGACATGCAGCGCCCGGCGGCGCTCGACGGTCTCCGAGTGCTCGTCGTGGACGACAACGCGACGAATCGCAAGATTCTCGAGGAGATGCTGGCCAGCTGGCGGATGACGCCGACGGTCGTCGCGGACGCCGAACGGGCCGGCGAAGCACTGCGCCGCACCGACAAGGCCGGGGGCCGGTTCGACGTGATCATCCTCGACGGCCACATGCCTGATGTGGACGGCTACATGCTGGCGCGCCGCATCAGAACCGATCGGCGATTCGCGCGCGTGCCGATCGTGATGCTGACGTCGATCGGACATGGCGAC
This sequence comes from uncultured Acidobacteriota bacterium, assembly GCA_963786615.1. Lineage (GTDB taxonomy): Bacteria > Acidobacteriota > Vicinamibacteria > Vicinamibacterales > 2-12-FULL-66-21 > CAWAZT01. Next base: position 50,719 of record CAWAZT010000003.1, on the reverse strand, counting down.
AAGTCGGATCGCCGGCGGCGCGTGGATGTCGACGCGTACCTGACCAAGCCGGTCAAGCACTCCGATCTCCTCGACGCGCTCGCCACCATCGTTGGCGTATCCACCCGGCACGCGCCGGTTGCGAAGGAAGCCGCGGCGCCCAGCGCCAAGCCGCCGCGTGCGCTGCGGGTTCTCGTCGCGGAAGACAATCCCATCAACCGCAAGCTCGTGACCACGCTGCTGCAGAAGCGCGGACACGACGTCAAGGCGGTGGCCAATGGTCGTCTCGCGAGAGACCACGCGGTGTCGGCGTCCGGCAAGACGTACGACGTGCTCCTGATGGATCTGCAGATGCCGGAGATGAGCGGGCTCGAGGCGACGCAGGCCATTCGCGCCAACGAGAGCGGGAGCGGGCGGCATCTGCCGATCGTTGCGCTCACCGCTCACGCGATGCAGGGCGATCGCGAGCAGTGTCTCGCAGGCCGGCATGGATGGCTATCTCTCGAAGCCGATCGATGTGAACGAACTCATCTCGACCGTCGAACGATTCGCGGGCGGTCAGGCCTCTGGCCCGGCGACCGCACAGATCGGAAGTCGACGGGGCTCGCCTCTTCGACGAGCACGCCGCGCTGACCTACACCGGCGGCGATCGCGAGCTCCTCGGGCAGGTCGTCGGCATGTTTCGAACCGATGCGCCGGCATCTCTTCGCCGCATCGAGCGAGCACTCCGGCGCCGCGATGCGGACGCGCTCAGCCTCGCGGCCCATGCGATGAAGGGCGCGATTGCCACGGTAGGCTCCCCTGCCGGGCGAGCCGCGGCCGCCGAGCTCGAGCAGCTCGCGCGTGCGAATCAGCTCGAATCCGCCGATCAGGTGTTCGGGCGGCTCGAGGCCCTGCTGAAACAGCTCGACCGCGAGTTCGTTGCCGCAGGTCTGGCCGCGCCTCCAACGCGCAAGAAGGCCCCAAGGTCCAAGCGCCGGCGTCTTCCCACGACCCGACGGAGCCGATCATGAAGAAGATTCTCGTTGTCGACGACGACCAGGCTACACGTCATCTGCTTCGCAAGGTGCTCACCAAGGCGGGATTCACCGCAAGCGTGGCCAAGGACGGCGTCGAGGCGCTTCGCGCGTTGCGCGCGCAGCGGTTCGATCTACTCCTGCTCGATGTGTGGATGCCACGGATGAACGGGCTCGAGCTGCTGACCAAGCTTCGGCCGGCAAAAGCGCGTCCGCGCATCGTCGTCATGACTTCGGACGAGGCGCCGCAAACCCTGCTCGAGGCGGTGCGCGCACAGGCGTTCAAGTACGTGCACAAGCCGGTGGACACCGTGACGCTCTTGCAGACCGTCCGCGGCGTCCTGACGGCGCCCGAGCCGCCGCCGGTCGAGGTCATCTCGGCGCGGCCTGAATGGGTCGAGCTCGTGGTGCCGTGCACGCGGGACGCGGCCGAGCACATCAACACGGTGATGGCGCAGCTCGACGCCGCGCTCGAGCCGGAGCTGCGCGAGTCGATCGGCTACGCGTTTCGTGAACTCCTGTTGAATGCCGTCGAGTGGGGCGGCCGGCTGGATCCGAAGCGCAAGGTGCGGATCGCGTGCCTGCGCACCGACCGAATGCTCCTGTACCGGATTGCCGATCCCGGTCCTGGCTTCAAGATCGATCAGCTTCCGCACGCGGCGATTGGACAGTCGTCCGACGATCCCATCGCGCACATGCACGTGCGCGAGGAGAAAGGCATTCGTCCGGGCGGCTTCGGCCTGATGATGGTCCGCGCAAGCGTGGACGAGCTGATCTATAACGAGAAGCACAACGAGGTCGTCTTCGTGAAGTACCTCGAACACCGATCGGCGGCCCGGGCCTGATCGCTACTCTGATCGCAGCGCCCTGATCACGTCGACGCGCGACGGCTCGCGCGGCGGGCATCAGTGACGCCAGGATCGCGGCTGCCACGAGGATCGCGGCCGCGCCGACAATCGGCAGCGCTCCGGGAATCCGGACTTCCTGCACGTAGCCGCCGGCGAATCGCACCAGCGCAAATCCGGCGACGGCTCCGGCCACGATTCCGCCAGCAGCAATCACCGCTCCCTCCTTCAACACGCGCGTCAGGATGTTCCGCGGCGCGGAGCCGACCGCCAGGCGGATCCCGAACTCGCGCGTTCTCGCGCTGACCGAGAACGCGAGCACGCCGGCAACCCCGACGATCGCGATGAGAAGCGCGACGCCGGCGAAGCCGCCGAACACCAGCGCGTTCAGCCGATCGGGCGCCAGCACCTCGGCGCGCACGTCCTCGAGCGTTGTCGCCCGCTCGACCGGCTGGTCGGCCGACAGATCCCGGATGATGCGCGTGATCGACGGCACCAGCGCATACGGATTGGCGCGCGTGTGCACGAAGAGGCGGCCGCCCCCGATCTCCTGCTCGAACGGATGGTAGATGCTCAACGCGGGGCCGGGCACCACGTTCTCGTCGTCGACGTCCGCCGCGACGCCGACGATCCGCCGTGGACCCGTGCTGACGTCGATGAACTTCATGACCGGATCGGTCCACATCAGATGGCGGTTCAGCGCTTCCCTGTTGGGGAACATCCGCTGCGCGAGGCTCTGGCTGATGATGACGACGGATTCGGCGTCACGGCGATCGGCCTCGCTGAAGTCACGGCCCGCGATGATGGGAACGCCGAGCGCTCCGAAGAATCCAGGAGAGATCGTCCGGAACCTGGCGCGCGGATCGTCTTCACCGTCGGCTTTCGCGTACCCCTCGACGGAGAATTGAAAGCCCGGACCGAAGCCTCCTGCGTCGCGCCACGGCACGATCGTCCCCACCGCCACGCGTTCGACCCCAGGCAGCTCTCCGATGCGGCGCATGGACTCCTTGTAGAAATTGACGATCTGGTCCGGCGTGCGCCCGTACTCCACGACCGGGACATGGACGGCGAGGACGTTGTGCATGTCGAAGCCGGTCCGCGCCGCCTGCAGCGCGAGGAGCGTGGTGAGGAGCATGCCGGCGCCGGCGAGCAGCAGAAACGACGCGGCGATTTGCGTGACCGCGAAGGCGCGCAGGCGCCGGCTCGTCCCGGACGTCATCCGGAGGCTGCCGCTCGAAAGGCCGATCCCGCTGGAGGGTCCGCTCGACGGCAGCCGTGGCACGTACGCGAGCAACACGGCCGCGACCAGCGCCAGCCCGACGCCTACCCAGAGCAGCGTTGCATCGACCGTCAGATCCAATGCGCGCACGGAGAAGCGCGCCGCGTACCGCGCCAGAATCGCGACGGCCGGCCATGCGATGGCGACCCCGAGGAGCGCGCCGGTGCCGCAGAGCAACAGGCTTTCCGCCAGGAGCGTTCGCCGCAGCGCGCCGGTGGTGGCGCCCAGCGCGGCCCGAATCGCCAGCTCCCCTTCGCGACGAACCGAGCGCGCGAGGACCAGGTTCGCCACGTTCGAGCACGCGATCACGAACACGAGCGCCGAGGCCGCCAGCAGGACGAGCAGCACCGTCCTCGCTCGCGAGGTGATCTGATCCCGGAGCCGTACGACCTCGATCCGGAAGTCCGCTTTCGGCGAATACGCCTCGCGATGCTGTTGAACCATGGACGAGTGGATCGTCCGGAGCTCGGCACGGACCGCATCGAGGTCCGCGCCGGGCGCGACACGGCCGAACAGCTCCGTCATCCGGTGCACGCGACCCGTGACCATTGTCGCCGACAGGTGATGCGGGCTCGTGACGACGTTGGCGATGATCTCGGTTTCAGAAGGATATGGAACCGACGGCTCGAGGACGCCCACGATCGTGGCCGTGCGAGTGCCCAGCCGCACCGTTCGGCCGATCACGGACGGGTCGCTTTTCAGGGAGGTCGTCCAGAAGCGGTACGTGAGCACGGCCGCCCCTGCCGCCTTCGGTCCGTCGTCGCCGGGGCCGAGCAGCCGGCCGACGACCGGATGCAGCCCCATCACGTCGAAGTACGAGCCTCCGACGACCCCGGCGCGGACCACGCGAGGCTCGCCCAGACCGACCATCGTGAAGTCGATCGTCGAGAAATCGCCGAAGGCGGTCAGCGAGCGGACGCTGGCGCGCAGGTCCTGAATCTCGGGGACCGAGAAGTTCGCGTTCTCAATGCCCTCCCCTTTGGCGGTCTGACGAATATAGACGAGGCGATCCTCGTCGCGATTCACGAGCGGCCGGAGCAGCACGCCGCGAACCACGCTGAAGATGGCGGCGTTGGCACCGATCCCGAGCGCCAGCGTCACGATCACGGTGAGGGCCAGGCCCTTCGCTCGAGCCAGCGAGCGCAGGGCGAACCGGAGGTCGGTGAGTAGGGTCATGGTGGTTCTATTACGCGTGTGGGCGAGAGTTTACGACGGGCGCCTGCGGTCGGTGCGTCGCGCCGACCGCCGGCCGGTCGCGGGCTTGATCGCCCGCAGGTATTCGTCGAGCCGGTCGAGGTTCTGCTCCCAGAACCGGCGATAGTGCCCGACCCATTCGGCCACGTCCTTGAGCGGCGCGGGTTCGAGGCGGCAGGGCCGCCACTGCGCGTCGCGCCCGCGCGCGATGAGTCCCGCGCGCTCGAGCACCTTCAGGTGTTTCGAGACCGCCGGCATCGACATCTCGAACGGTTGAGCCAATTGCGTGACCGACGCCTCGCCCGACGCCAGGCGCGCCAGGATGGCGCGCCGTGTCGGGTCGGCCAGGGCGGAAAAGGTGGTGCTGAGGTGGTCTACGGCCATGGTGGATGAACATCCCGTTTGGCAAACCGTCTTGTTAAATAGCCTATCGGTTAAATACATCGCCGCCGCCACGCCTGTCAAGCCCTCACTCAAACACCTGCAGCGTCCTGCTTGCATTGCTCGCCCGCGCATCGAGCGTATACGCTGCACGTGCGCATGGATTTCGTTGCCGATCTCACGCTGGTTCTGCTTTCCGCCGTCGGCGGTGCCTTCCTGGCGCAACGCTTTCGCCAGCCGCTGATCGTCGGCTACATCCTCGCGGGCGTCGTTGTCGGGCCGTTCACGGGCGGCTTCACCGTCGGCAGTACGCACGACATCGGGCAGCTGTCGGAGCTTGGCGTCGTGTTGCTGCTGTTTTCCCTCGGGCTCGAGGTGTCCTTCCACGAGCTCAGGCCCGTCAGGACCGTCGCCTTGGCGGGCGGGACGTTGCAGATCATTCTGACGATCGCGTTCGGTTTCGCTATCGGCCGCGCGCTTGGATGGGCCCCGGGACCAGCGCTGTGGTTCGGCGCGCTGGTCTCGTTGTCGAGCACGATGGTCGCGCTGAAGACGATTCAGGCACAGGGTCGCCTCGGCACGCTCTCGAGTCGCGTGATGCTGGGCATTCTCGTCCTGCAGGACCTCGCGATCGTTCCGCTGACGATCATCCTCCCTGAGCTGAGCAACCCGGCCAGCGGGGTCGTCCGGGTGGTGACCGCGGCGGTGCGGGCAACGGCGATCCTCGGCGTCATCGTGTTCGTGTCAACGAAGCTCGTGCCCCGCGTGATGGCGTTCGTGGCGCGGTGGAACTCCCGCGAGCTCTTTCTGTTGTCGACGATTGCCGTCGCGGTTGGCGTCGCCTACGCGACGTGGTCGTTTGGACTCTCGATGGCGCTCGGAGCGTTCCTCGCCGGCCTCGTGATCAACGAATCGGAATACGCCCACCAGGCGCTGAGCGACGTGATCCCTCTGCGGGATGTGTTCGGCATGCTCTTCTTCGTGTCGGTCGGCATGCTGCTCGATCCGTCATTCGCCTGGCAGCATCCAGTGCTGCTCGCAGCCGTCGTCGTCGCAGTCATCGTCGGAAAGGCCGCGATCCTCGCGGTCGTGGTTCGAGTGTTCGGCTACAAGAACGTCGTGCCGCTCGCCACGGGCCTCACACTCTTTCAGGTCGGCGAATTCGCCTTCGTGCTGGCCAGCGTCGGCCGCTCGACGGGCGCCATCGGTCCGGACATGTACTCGCTGACGCTGAGCACCGCAATTGCCACAATGGTCGTCACGCCGGCGATCTCGGGCCTGACGCCGGCCCTCTACGAGCGTTTCCGGCACAAGCGGACAGCGGAAACGCTCGAGGTGATCAACGTGCCGAAGGAGGGCCTCGCCGACCACGTCGTGATCGCCGGGTCCGGACGCGTGGGCCGCAGCATCGCGGACGCGCTCGCGCACCTGCGGCTGCCCTTCGTGTTGATCGAGCTGGACGATCGCCGGGTCCGTCAGGCACGTCTGGCCGGCCTGCCGATCATCTACGGTGATGCGACGCAGAGCGTGGTTCTCGAAGCGGCCAGCATTCCCCGTGCGCGCGCGATGCTCGTCACGCTTCCGACGCTTGCGGACGTCCGGGCGATCGTGACGACCGTTCGACACCTTCGTCCGGATCTGCCGATCATCGCCCGTGCCGACGGCGTGGACACCGTTCGCGAGCTCTACAGCCTCGGCATCCAGGAGGTGGCATCGCCCGAGTATGAGGCCGCCATCGAAATGACCCGGCAGGCGCTCGTTCACTTCAACATGCCGGCGCACGAGATCCTCCAGGTCGCGAGCGCCATCCGACATCGAGGTTACGCCCTGGCGGACGAGGCTGGAGCCTCGGGCCTTGCCCTCATGTCGCAGATCAGCGAGGTGGCTCGTCAGCTGGATTTCACGTGGGTCGGCGTGCCCGCCAACAGCGCGCTGGCCGGACATACCCTCGGCGAGCTGCAACTGCGCACAACTATCGGCGTGTCGGTTGTCGGTATCATTCGCGAAGGGTCGCTCATCGCGAATCCGGCCAGCGAGGCTCGCGTCGAGAGCGGCGACCTCGTCGCGGTACTCGGCACGCGCGATCAGATCGCGCGTTTCGAATCGGCGGCACGGTCAGGTCTTGATCCGCAGTCCAGTCCGCACACGGCATAGACTGTCCGCGACGTGCACGCCCTCGACCCCGAACTCCTCACCGACGCGCGAACGCTGGCCGCGTACCTGATCTTCATCGCCAGCTATTTCGTGTTCGCGCTCGGCAAGTTTCCCTGGATGAAGATCGATCGCCCGGGGGCCGCCATCATCGGTGCCGTCCTGATGGTGGCGTTTCGGATCGTCGGGGCCCGCGACGCGCTCGGGTCGATTGATTTCCCCACCATCGTGCTCCTGTTCTCGATGATGCTGATCGTCGGCAACCTGCGGGTGGTCGGCTTCTTCGACTGGATCACGGAGCGCGTGATCGAACGGCTGCAGCCTCACCACCTGCTGCCGACGGTGATCTTCAGCAGCGGCTTGCTCTCGGCGTTTCTCGTGAACGATGTCGTTTGCCTCGTGATGACGCCCTTCGTCGTACGGCTGGCGCGGCGACTTCGCGTGACACCAGCTCCATATGTGATTGCCGTCGCGACCGCGTCGAACATCGGGAGCGTCGCGACCATCACGGGCAATCCGCAGAACATGTTGATCGGGTCGCTCTCCGGCATTTCGTATGTGGATTTCGCTGCGCACCTCGCACCGGTCGCCGTGAGCGGCCTCTTCCTGAACTGGGCGCTGGTGCTACTGGATCTGCCTGCGCGGTTCGAGCGACGACGTGCCGGTGCTCGACGCGCTGCGCGGTCCGGAATTTCTTCACGCCCGGATTCGCAAGAAGCCCGTTGTGGTCTTGGTCGCGGTACTGGTGGGGTTTGTCGCTGGTGTCCCGGCCGCGATGATGGCGGCCTCGGGCGCGGCGCTCCTGCTCGTCTCGCGCAGCGTCGATCCGCGTAAGGTCTACGATGAGGTGGACTGGGGGTTGCTCGTCTTCTTCGTCGGTCTCTTCATCATCGTCAGCGGCGCGGAGCGTGCGGGACTCGTCTCCGATCTGCTTCGGCCGCTGGCCGCGTTCAACCTGCACCGTCTTCCCGTGTTCGTGACCGTCACGGCCCTGGTGTCGAACGCCGTCAGCAATGTGCCGGCGGTGATGCTGTTGCGGACGCTTGTGCCGTCCTTTCCGGACCCGCACGCGGGCTGGCTGGCGCTGGCCATGGCCTCAACGCTCGCCGGCAATCTCACGATCACCGGATCCGTGGCGAACATCATCGTCGTGGAGCGCGCCGCGGCGGAACAGGTGCCGGTCGGCTTTCAGGATTACGCGCGCGTGGGTGTCCCCGTCACGCTCGTCACACTCGCCCTGGGGAGTGTCTGGCTTTGGTTGATCGGGTGAGGGGCGTCTGCAGGTCGTCGGATCGGGCAGACGACGGCTTTCGGTTCAGGCCGCGGAGCACGAGACCACGCGGAGTCCGCGACCTGCCCGGGTAACCGAGGGGTCAGATTCCGCTAGTTGGCGCGCCGACGGCCAACCTTGCGAGCGCGAATCGCCACCGCTGCGAGCCCGGCGCCGAAAAGGAGCAGGGACGCCGGTTCAGGGACAGGGCTTGCGACCACGTCCAGACTCTTCACAGAGAAGTCGTTCCTCACGGAGTCGAGCAGGTCAAAGCCTGGTTTGTAGCCGAACGCGATGGTCGAAACCAGGGTCGGCGTGATGCCGACATACAAGAGCCCGGCGGTGTTGAGCGTGTTCTTCGTCGGTGCCGTGAACGCCTGCCATGCGCCGTAGCCGAGCTTGTAGTAGCCGATTTCCTGGTAGGCAGCGATGCCAAGGTCGAACAGGCTCTCGTAATAGAGGTTCGTGACGGTGAAGCCAGCCAGGGTGGTCGCGGTCGGCAGCGTGATGGTCAGAATCTCCACGCCATTGACTTCGTCGTCCGTTCCGAGAATGTCGTCGACAAAGCCGCTGTCGACTCCGAAGCCGTCGCTCGTCCACGACAGCAGCGCGCCGACAGGATCCGTCGCGGCAACGGTGATCCCCTGCTGGGTGATCGAGGACGAATGGCTCCCCGGGTTCCAGAGGGTGTTGGAGAAGTCGATGGTTGCTGCGTGAGCGGGCCGTACCGCGGCGAGGAGGGCCAGCACGCCAAGACCGAGCGAACGACCGAGGAAGCTGCGCATGATGGACACTCCGGCAGCCAAATAGACGAACGACGAATGCGACGCCTGGCGCAGTGCAAGCCGGGCGCCGCGTCAGCACCCTCTCCAAACGCGATTGCGGAACTAGTTGACCAGCAGGAACATAGTGGTCAGGAGGCAGGTCGCGTTGCCACCGACATTGACGTCGTAAGACCTCTGTGACGGCGACAAAAGACCGCCAATTAGCGGGTGGGATTAGAAGGTCACCCGCGTGCCCACCCAGAAAGTGATCGGCGCGCCGGGCGCATAGAAGGTCGCCTGCTGGACCGGGAACTCACCGTCGATCGGCGGGAAGCGGTCGCGCGATGTAGTTTCCCGTATTCGTGAAGCCGGTCGGGCCGAGTTGAGCGCCGGTGACGTAGTGGCTGTCGAACACGTTGTTGACCTGCCCGAGCACCTGGACCCACTTGTTGACGCGGTACTGCGCGCCGACATTCACGACGCCGTAGGCGGCCGTCGCGCCGGGTCCGAGGTAGTAGGTGCCGTCCGGCTGGCTCAGGTTGTTCTCGTTTCCGCGCGCGAACACCCCTGACGAGGCGACCAGATCGACGTCGACGGACAGCCTGGGCGTTGATTTGGACGTCGGAGAATGCCTTGAACATCTGGCGCGGAATGAGCGGGATGCGATCGCCCGGCTCGATCGCGATTGTGCCTTCGAGTCCCTTGTCGCCCGCGGCCGCCGTGTCGTTCGTGCTGTTGCCCGTCCCGTCGACGATCTCCGGACTCTCGAACGTCGCATTGAGAAAGGTGTAGCTCGCGCCCGCCGGTCACACGACCCCGTCGTCCGCTGATGCCAAGCTCGATCCCTTGTCGACGTGTGCTGCCGAAGTTCTTGAAGTAGCCAAAGCCGGTCTGCGTCGATGCCACGAAGAGGATGTCGTCCTGGTTGGCCGCGTAGAACGCGCCAGCGGTCCATCCGATCGCGCCGCGCTTGCCGCGGATCCCTGCCTCCAGCGTTCGGGTGACGACCTGCTTGAGTGGAGGGTCGCCAGCGAGCGCATTGGGCAGCTTGCACGGCTCGTTCGGGTCCGCGCAGCCCAACTCGATCGATGTGGGCGCGCGACTTCCCTCGCTGTATCCGGCATAGGTGTTCAGGGAAGGCGACGGGCTGAAGGTGACGCCGGCGGCCGGATTCAACCGGCTGAAGACGTGATCCCCGTCCAGCGATCCAGGTCCGCCACCCGGGTTGAGCTGGTCCGCGTTGCTGACGCTGGTCCGGTTGTAGCGGGCAGACATCGTCACGTTCCACGCGTTGCCAATCGGCAGCACGTCGGACGCGAAGATGCTGGCGGTATTGCCATGGCCGTCGAGATCGACGCGGTTGTCGTACGGCTCACCGTCGACGGTTCCGCCCGTGACGCCGTCAGCAAATGCGTCCAACGGCGTGACGCTTCGGTCCGGGTTGAGATACCCGAGTTGTGTTGACTGCTGGAAAGCCGAGCGGCTGCCGTCATAGCCCGCGCCAGCGGTGAGCGCGTTGCCGCGCGCCAGCCAGTTTCGCCATGTGACCTGGCCCGACACGCCGTAGTTGTGCTGCACGCTCTCGGTCCGGTTCAGGAGCCCGTTGCACTTCTCGGCGGGCTCGTCGTCGAGCAGCACGTTGGCGATGCACCGCCATGAAGGAAACGGTGTGTTGTCCGCGTTCGCGCCGCTGGTGGGAACTCCGGTGTAGCCCGCGGCCGCGAGGGCGGCTTGCTCCTCAGGAGTCGGTTGATAGACGGCCTGATCGAGTGAATCCTCGTTGATGTCGCCGTTGAGAGTGTGCGTCCGAATCTGACGGTAGTACAGGTTCCCGGTCAGCGCTCAGCGAACTGCTGCGATCGTGCCGGGTGGTCAGGCTCACGAACGTCGCGCGGTTGTCGGTCTCGTCCGGCTTCGTGTAGATGCTGGCGAAGTCGCGGTCCAGAAACCGCTGCTCCTGGAGTCCGTTCCCCGTCAGCGAATTGTCGGCGTATCCAACCGACAGCGCCGAATCGGTCTTTGCCGTGTGTCGCCCGAGTTTGCCGAACACCTGGCCGACGTTCGACGGCGAGGCGTCGCGCCAGCCGTCCTCGGCGAAGAGGTTGCCCGGCAACATACCAATGCAGACCGTTCGCGCGCGATCCGCCCTGCTCGACCTCGACGGAGCGGCGGACACCGGCTGCCGTAGATCGCTCGGACCGACGTGCCCGGACTCGTCCGACCATCCTTGGTTTGAATCGCGAGCGCTCCGCCCAGCGTGTTGAGGCCGAACAGCGGATTCGATCCGGGCATCAGCGTCGTCGATCCGATCGCGAGGCGCGGAATCAGATCCCAGCTCACGACATCACCAAACGGCTGGTTCAGACGGACACCATCGAGATAGACCGACAACCCTTGCGGCGTGCCCAGGAGCGGAGACGCCGTGTACCCTCGATAGTTCAGATCCGGTTGGAACGGATTCCCTTGTGTCTCGTTCACGAAGACGCCCGCGAAGCGGCGGTTCAGGAAGTCGGACAAATCGAGCGCACCGCTCGCATCGATGTCAGCCGCGCCAGCTGTCTGCACGGGTGCAGGGACCTGCTCGATCGTGAGGTTCAGCGCTGGTAGCGGCATCGTCTCGATGACGTCCACCGAATACGTCACTGGTGGCGGCGCGTTGGGTGGTTGCGTGGCCTGCGGCGGCGATGGGGGCTGCGGTGGCGGTTGCGAAAAGCCGACGCCCGGGATCGTGAGACACACGACGAGAACTGCAGCCAGTCGACCCATCTCTATGTGCATTCCTCGACGGGCGCGTTTGTGCACTGCCGTGCCTCCCATTGTACGCGCGGCGGTGGGCCTGACGGCGGGCTTGACCTATTTCGATACGTCCGGCAGCGGCGATTCGGCAGGACCCGAGATCACGTCTCCCTTCGGCGTGAATCGTGACCCGTGGCACGGGCAGTCCCATGTCCGCTCCGCCGGATTCCAGGCGACGGTGCAGCCCATGTGCGTGCACGTCGCGGACCGCAACGTGACCACGCCGTGTGCATCGCGGGACGCGGCGATCTTGGCGCCGTTGCGCTCGATGATCCGGCCTTGTCCGCGTTTGACCGATCGCAGCGACTTCCCCTCGGCCCCTGCGAACCGATCGCGCACCATGTAGTACGGGTAGTCGGTGTTCTCCTTGATGTAGTCCCAGAGCCCGTGGCGAATCGCGACGCGACCAGGATCGAAAAGCTCGGTCCACGGATTCCGCCGCCCACGAATCGCGTCGGACATCATCATCCCCGACAGGGTGCCGAACGAGAGGCCGTTGCCGCCGAATCCCGTGGCCGCGTATTGATGGTCCGCCATCCGTCCGATGTAGGGCAGGCCATCCGGCGTTTCGATCACCTGACCCGACCAGCGATGCGTCAGCGAGATTCCCGGGACTCTCGCCGCAAGATCCTGTTCCAGGCGGTCGTAGCACGCGCTGGTGTCTGCCACCTGCCCAGTCTTGTGATCTTCGCCGCCGAAGATCACCAGGTCGTCGTCGCGGTGCGGTTCGATTCGCAAGTAGTGATATGGGTCCGCGGTATCCCAATAGAGGGCGTCGGGAACGACGCTCTTCGCTGCGCGTCCCGCAACGACGTACGTCGTATAGAGCGCGAGCTTCGTCTGGAAGACGGCAGCACCTGCGAGGTTGCTCGTGCCGACGAGCGGATTGTGAGTGGCCAGCACGATGTCCCGCGCGTGCACCACGTGTCCGTTGGCCTTCACCCGAAGCGGGTCGTCGTGGAATTCCCCGGCGTCGCTGTGCTCGAAGATCAGTCCGCCCTCGTCGCGAATGGCGTCCACGAGCCCGGCCAGGTACTTGCGCGGATGGAACCGCGCCTGATCGTCGAACCGGACGCCCGGGCCGCCGGCAAACGGCACGTCGACGACGAAGGTCGCATCGAACCCCAGGTCGCCCGCGAGCCTGGCCTCCTCTTCGAACCCCTCGTCGTCGTCGCGCGCCGCGCCGTGCGGCGCGTGAAGAAAACCGTCCACTCTCTCGAACGCGCAGTCGATCGCTCGATCGCGGATGATGGTTTCGATCTGCGCGAGCGCGGCGAGACCGGAGTCCCAGACCGCCTGCGCGTGATCGCGGCCGAACCGCCGCACGAGCTCGCTCAGTCGCGTGTCGGTCACCATCGTGAGGTGCGCGCTGGTGTGTCCCGTGTCAATCTGTCCGCACCTCGCACGCTCGAGGAGTGCGACGGACGCCCCGCTGTCGAGGAGCAGATAGGCTGTGGTCAAGCCCGTGATGCCGCCACCGACCACGAGGACGTCCACGTCGACGTCGCGGTCGATTTGTGGGAACGTCGGTATGGATGCGGAGTCGGACCAGTACGGCAAGGTTGCGGCATACGGGGTTGATCGTTGCGCCATGACGACAAGGATCGAAGCAAACGTGCGGCCACAATGATGAGAAACGGCCCGCCGGCGCTGCGGCGCGGACAGCCGCTCTGGCTAGGAGGTCCTGCAGCGGATCACAGCCGAGGTATCCAGCGTGTCCGCGACACTCGGAGGCTGACGTCGCCATCGTTGGAGGCGGTATGACCGGAGCCGTGATCGCTCACACCTTTGCCGCGGCCGGCGTCTCGGTGGCTCTGCTGGAAGCAGGGCGCGTCGGGCGTGCCAGCACAGCCGCGAGCTCTGCGCTTCTGCTTCAGGAGCCCGACCTGGGGTTGACTCAGCTGATCAGGCGATGTGGCGCGGCGCGCGCCACACGGATCTGGGAATTGAGCCGCGACGCGGTACGACAGTTCGTCCGCGTGTTGAAACAGCTGCCTGATGACAGCCGCCTCGCCGAGCGCGACACGATCTACTACGCGGCCACCGCTGAAGCCGCCCGTCGACTTCGCGTCGAACAGCGGCGCCGGATCGAGGCCGGGTTCGACGCCGAGTGGCTGACCGCCGGCGCGCTTCGTCGCGCGGCCGGCATTCCCGGCTTCGGCGCCATTCGCACAGAGGGGAATGCGCAGCTCGATCCATACAGAGCCTGCATCGGATTGGTGAAAGCCGCTGCCGCCTCAGGTGCCGCGATCTTCGAACGCTCCCCCGTCACCCGCATCGACGCGGATCGTGGTCGCGTCCGTGTGTACACGCGGCGTGGCCGAGTGGATGCGCGGCGCGTCGTCGTCGCGACGGGGTACGCGACGTCCCGATTCAAGCCGTTGGCAGGACGGTTCAGCATGTACCACACGTACGTCCTCGCCACCGAACGACTCCGTCAGTCGCAGCGGCGTGAGATCGGCCTCGCCGACGTCATGGCCTGGGACACCGAGCGGCCGTACCACTACGCGCGGTGGACGGCGGACAATCGTCTCCTGTTGGGTGGCGGCGATCGGAGAGTGCAAGCGGGCGGACGGCGCGCCGCGCAGTTCGCGGCCGCCACGCGAGCGCTCCGGGACGACTTCGAGCGCCTCCTGCCGGCGCTTGCCGAGGTGCAGATCGAAACGGCATGGGAGGGACTCTTCGCGCTGACGCCAGACAGCCTTCCCTATATCGGTCCGCATCACCGCTATCCCGGACATCTCTTCGCGCTCGGGTACGGAGGCAACGGTATGACCTTCGGGTTCCTGGCAGGCCGCATCCTTCTCGAACAGTGGCGCGGCATCACATCGCCCGATCACGATCTGTTTCGCTTCGGTCGTTTCCGCTGAGCTGGGCGCGCCTGCTTCGGGGACCGATCTTGCATCGGCCGTCACGGGTATGTTGACGCTTCGCGAGTTGTGGGAGCTGCTGAAGAAGTCGGTCTACGCGTGGAACGACGACTCGGCCCCGAGCATGGGCGCGGCGCTCGCCTACTACACGACGTTTTCTCTGACTCCCGTCCTCATCATCGCCATCGCGATCGCGGGCATGGTCTTCGGACCAGAAGCTGCGCGCGGCGAGATCGTGTATCAACTCAACGGGCTGGTCGGCGAGGACGGCGCCAAGGCGGTCGAAGGTCTCCTGGCGAGCGCGAGCCGGCCGAGCTCGAGCATCCTCGCCTCGATCGTCGGTCTCGTGACGCTGCTCGTCGGCGCGACATCGATTTTCGCCGAGCTTCAGAGCGCGCTGGACCGCATCTGGCGCGCGCCGACGATTCAACGGCCGGCCGGCATGATTGCGTTGCTCCGGTCGCGGCTGCTGTCGTTCGGCATGGTGGTCGCGCTCGGCTTTCTGCTCCTCGTCTCGCTCGTGATCGACGCCGTCTTGACGGCCCTCAGCAAATGGGGCGGGACACTGTTTCCCGCGACCCTCGTCATTCTTCAAGGCCTGAACCTTGCGGCCGGATTCGGCGTCACGACGCTGCTCTTTGCCATGGCGTATCGCATCCTTCCTCGCGCGAGAATCGCCTGGTCGGACGTCTGGGTTGGCGCTGCTGTGACGGCTGCGCTCTTCACCATCGGGAAGTATTTCGTCGGGCTCTACCTCGGGAAGGCTGGGGTCACGTCGGGGTTTGGGGCGGCCGGCTCGCTCGTGATCATCCTGCTCTGGGTCTACTACTCCGCCCAGATTTTCCTCCTCGGAGCGGAGTTCACATGGGTGTACGCGCACAGCCATGGCTCGAAGGCAGGAACGCCACCGCCGCCGCGTCACGCAATCGATCCCGCGGCGTGACCTCAGGGACGCGCACTCAGCCTTCGCTCGCGCTCTTCGCGTTGACGAGCGTTGGCTTGGGGATTCCCGGCCGCTTGATGCGCTGCCGGCCGGAGGGCCGTTTCGACGGCTGGAACGGCGGAACGTCGATGGTCTTGCCGGTGTTGGCCGACTCGTAAAGCGCCTGCACGATCCGAACGTCCTGCTGCCCTTCTTCGCCCGAGGGCTCCGGCTCGCGATTCTGTCGAATGCAATCCGAGAAATAGAGAAGCTCCGGCGCGAACTGGTCCCGCTTGCCAATCCGTTTTCGCTTCGTCTTGTCGTCCACCGTGAGCTCGTACGTCAGCGCGTCGGCGTATTCGTACGCCGGGTCGAGACGGACCTGTCCTTTGGTCCCGACGATCCGGTAGGACGACACGGCAGCGGCATTGAAGCTGGTCACGAATGCGGCCAGCCGCTCGCCGTCGAACCTGAGGACCGCGCCGGTCGTTTCGTCGATCTCCGCGAGCTTCGGGGCGCCGCTGTTCACGGACATCGCCATGACCGCTTTGGGTTCCGCTCGAAAGAGGTGCCGTGCCGCGTTGATGCAGTAGCACTCCGATGTCGTACAGCGTTCCGCCGCCCATCTCGCGTTTCGTTCGAATGTTGTCGCCGCGCACGGTCATCGAGAACGACGAGTTGAAGAACTTGGGTGCGCCGATGTGCCCCTTTCTCACGAGATCGATGATTTCGAGGTTGATCTCTTCGAAATGCAGGCGGTAGGCGATCATCAGCTTCACGTGATGCTCGTCGCACGCATCGATCATCGCCTGACACTCGTCCACGGTGACCGCCATCGGCTTCTCGCACAGCACGTGTACGCCCGCTCGGGCCGCGCGGATCGTGTACTCGGCGTGCATGGAGTTCGGTAGCGCGATATACACCGCGTCCACTTGCTCGAGGCACGCGTCGTATTGGCTGTAGGCGTAAGTGTCGACGCGGTACTTCTTGCCGACGAGGCGTCGTTTCTGCGCGTCGTTGCTGACGATGGCGGTCAGCCGCGAGTTGCGTTTCGCGTGCGCGAAGGCGGGCAGCACCGCGACCTGCGCGATGTGCCCGAGGCCGACGACCGCGTAGCGGATGGAGCCTTGGCGAGCGGCCGGCATCAGGATCGTTTCCGGCTGCTTGATCGCTTGCGGGACGACTTCCGTGGAACCTTGGCGCCCTTTCGTCTGGCTTCGTTCAGCCCGATCGCGATCGCCTGCTTGCGGCTCTTCACGCGACCGCCCGAGCCGCTCTTCAGGGTGCCTTTCTTCCGGCGGCGCATTGCCGACTTCACGCGTTTCGAGGCTGATTTTCCGTATTTGGCCATAAGTACCTCGCCGCGTTGCTTGCAAACGACATTCTCATGCTCATGTCGTCTGCAAGCTCGGCGGACGTGTGGCGCGCTGGTGGTTGTCGCTATCTTCGGCTGGAGCGTCTGGCCACGGCGGTTGCGGAGCCGCTGCGCGAGGTGGCTGGCTCATCCTCGTCCTCGTCGTCGTCAGACGGATGAGCCTTTTCGGCTGCCTCCTGATTCACCCCGCCTTCCGCGATGGACGTGAGCTTCTCGTCGGCCGCTTTCTCTTCGTCGAGCGTTTCCTGCAGCAGGCTGGCCGCGTCGGTGTGTCCCATCCCGCGGGCCCAGGCGACGAGCGTGCCGTAGGCCGCCATCTCGTAGTGCTCCGCGCGCTGGCCGGCGGCAATCAGGCAGGCGTCCATCGTGGCCTCGTCGAAGTCCTCGTCCATCACCGACTTGCCTTCTTCGATGATTCCGGCGATCCCGTCGCAGTGTTTGCCGCGAACTTTTTCTTCAAGGCCCTCGAACACCTGTTCGAGGCGATCCACATGCCCGCGCGTCTCCTCGAGGTGCGACTCGAAGGCCCCCTTCAATTCGGAGGACGTCGCTGCCTTGGCGAGTTTTGGCAAGGCCTTCAATAACTGTTTTTCCGCGTCGTACGCATCCCGCAGTTCGTCGAGGAAAGCATCGTGCAGCGTGCCTGCATCAGCCATGGTTGTGTCTCCTTTTATCCGCTATGGGTGATCGAGTCAGTGTCGAACCTGAGTGTCTGCTCCGGGTGTGATCACGACCTTGATGCAGTGGTCGTCTTTGTCGCGAAACGTCCGGTACATCGCCGGCACGTCGTCGAGCGCGATCCGGTGCGTGATGATGTAGGACGGGTCGATCTCGCCGCGCTGAATCCGGTCCAGGAGGATGGGCATGTACTTGTGCATGTGCGTCTGCCCCATCTTCAACGTCAGACCCTTGGCGAACGCGGCGCCGAGTGGAAACTTGTCGAGCCAGCCGCCGTAGACGCCGGGAATTGAAACGATGCCGCCTTTGCGACAGGCCGCAATGGCCTCCCGGAGGGCGTGAGGACGATCCGTCGCCAGATACAGTGAGGTCTTTGCCCGGTCGTACCACGCATCGAGCGTCCGTCCGTGCGCCTCGAGCCCGACCGCATCGATGCAGGAGTCGGGACCTTGGCCGCCCGTCAAATCGCGGAGCGCTGCCGGTACCTCGACTTCGGTGTAGTTGAGCGGCACGGCCTTTCCCTGCGACGCCGCGAGCGCGAGGCGTTCAGGGAACCGGTCGATGGCGATCACGCGTTCGGCTCCCAGCAGGTAGGCGCTGCGGATCGCGAACTGCCCAACCGGGCCGCAGCCCCACACCGCGACCGTATCGCCAGGCTTGATCTGGCAGTTCTCCGCCGCCATGTATCCCGTGGGAAAGATGTCGGAGAGAAACAGTACTTGCTCGTCCGACAACGAGTCGGGCACCTTCAACGGGCCGACGTCGGCGAACGGCACGCGCGCGAACTCCGCCTGCCCACCTGGGTAGCCGCCGTACATGTGTGAGTAGCCGAACAACCCAGATGCCGAGTAGCCGTAGAGCTTCTCCGCCATCCACGCGTTCGGGTTCGAGTTGTCGCAGAGCGACCACAGCTGTTGCTTGCAGAAGTAGCAGTTGCCGCACGCGATGGTGAACGGGACGACGACGCGATCACCGACTTTCAGGCGCTGGTTGTCGCGTCCGACCTCGACCACCTCACCCATGAACTCGTGCCCCAACACGTCGCCCTTCTCCATCGTCGGGATGTACCCGTCGTAGATGTGCAGGTCGGATCCGCAGATCGCCGTCGCCGTAATCCTGACGATGGCGTCGCGCGGATTGAGGATCTGCGGATCAGGGACGCGCTCGACGCGAACGTCCTCCTTGCCGTAGTAGCAGACCGCCTTCATCTCGCCTCCTCTGCGCGCTCCGGCATCGCCCTGGGCACTTCGCCGGCCTCGAGCAGCCACTTCAGGCGTCGCAGGTCTTCCCGGATCGTCTGGGATGGCTCGCGACCGAGCAACGTCGCCAGGAGCGCGGTCGCACGGCCGCCGGGCAGCGCGTATTGGAGATGGACGGACACCTGCGTAGTCTGTCCGTTGCGCACCCTGTCGAAATTGACCGACCCCGCCGTGACGACCGCCGAGCCCGGAAGAGATCGCCACCCGATGACTTTGTTTTCCACTTCGTTGATGATCTCGGCGTCCCACTCGACGTTCACGCCGCCTCTCCCCTTGGCGACCCAATGAGAGCGGCCGTGACCCAGGTCGACGACCCGCTCGAGATGCGCCATGAATCGAGGCAGATTCTCGAAACGGCGCCAGAAGCGATACACCTCGTCCAGCGGCTTTTCGAGCCGGATGGACTCGCGCACGTGGGTGCCACGCGAGCCTGAGAGCGCGACACGCGTGTCGCCGTTCGTGGCACGATCGTGGTTGAGCCGGGGCCATGTACCGACGAGCCCGCGGTACGCGAATGGCGTCGCCGCCGCGGCGAGGCAGATCCCGGGAACCGAGCGTCGGCTGACGCCGTACGCGATCGCAGCCGCAGCAGTGGCGACGCTCACCAGCCGTTCGACATCTCTGATGTCGCGGTGGGACGCCGAATCGATATCAAGATAGCGCCGTTGATCTCATCTGATCACCCGTTCGTGAATGTGCTCGAACGCGGTGATCTAAGCACGCGACGTACCACCGTCGAATGTCGGAGGTCGACTCCGATCGCGAACACGATCGTGCTCGTCCGGGTCAGCTCAGCGTCGTGCAGAGATCCAGCACCTTGTTGAGCCGTCGCCCGGATGCTACTGTGAGTCGAACCGGGTCCGTCGCGAGTAGTTTCATGGAGCAGATGTTCATGCTCGTGTACAACGAGCTGCGGCAGCTTGCCGCGCACAAACTGCGCGGCGAGCGGGACGGCCACACCCTGAGCACCACCGCACTCGTCCACGAAGCCTGGCTCGAGCTCAATAAACTCAATCGCATCCAGTGGCAGAACCGCGGGCACTTCCTTGCGGTGGCGGCGCAGGCGATGCGCCGCGTGTTGATCGACTACGCCGTCGCGCGCCGTCGGGAAAAACGCGGTGGGGGGCAGATGGTCGTGTCCCTCGACGAGGGGGACGCGCTGGCCATTGCACACGAGCGGGCTGACGAGCTGGTCGAGCTCGACGAGGCCCTCGAGCGGCTGCAGGCAATCAACGAGCGTCAGGCGCGGATCGTCGAATGCCGCTTTTATGGCGGGATGAGCGTCGAGGAGACGGCCGATGCGTTGAACGTGTCGCCCGCAACCGTCAAACGCGACTGGGCAATCGCGCGGGCGTGGTTGAATCGGGAGCTGCAGCGATGAGCGACGGGTCGACCGATCGCGACGTCACGACCACGGCCGATCGCTGGCAGCGCGTGCAGGATGTGTTCGCCGCGGCCATCGAGTGCGACGGCGACGCGCGCGCGCGGGTTCTCGACGAACAATGCGGCGACGATTTCGAATTGCGCCGGGAGGTCGAGTCGCTGCTCGCCTCGCATGAACAGTCAGGACCCTTCGACCGTCTTGCGCCGGCGGTCGCACCCGCGGCGGCCTGGGCCCGGACGCAGATCTCCGGATGGGAAGGCCACCGGGTCGGCCAGTACATGGTCGTCGAGGTCGTGGACGCCGGCGGGATGGGGATCGTCTACAAGGCGCACGACGAACGGCTTGGACGTCACGTCGCGTTGAAGTTTCTCCCGCCGCACCTCAGCACACAGGCCGCGCCGAAGGAACGCTTTCTCGTGGAGGCCCGCGCGGCTGCCGCGCTCGATCATCCGAACATCTGCACCATCCTGGAGATTGGAGAGTCCGACGACGGACAGTTGTTCCTCGCGATGCCGCTGTACGACGGCGAGACGGTGCGGACGCGATTGCGGCGGGGCCGGCTGTCCTTCGAGGAAGCCGTTCGGATCGCCGTCCAGATTGCACGCGGCGTCGGCACCGCCCACGCGCGCGGCGTCGTGCACCGCGACATCAAGCCGTCCAACATCATGGTGCTTCGAGACGGTACCGTGAAAGTCCTCGATTTCGGGATTGCGACGACGGAGGACTGGTCGCCGGCCCGCGAGGGCCGGTTCGGCACGCTGGCGTACATGAGCCCCGAGCACGTCAAAGGCGGCGCCATCGATCAGCGGAGCGACATCTGGTCGCTCGGCGTGTTGATACACGAGATGCTCACGGGCGTCCGGCCGTTCACGGATTCCGATCCCTCGGTCATGACGAAGGCGATCCTCACGAACGATCCCGAGATTATCGCTACGGCGCATCCCGACGTTCCGGACGGCATCGACGCAGGTGTTGCGGAGAGCGCTGGCGAAGCGGCCGGAGAATCGCTACGCGTCCATGGCGGCGCTCGCCGCGGATCTGATGGCGCTGGCGCCGGCCGGCGACGGTGCGTCCAGCGAAGAGGCGCTCGCCCGCGCGGCCTTTGCGGCCCCGGCCGACCAGGCCGCCATCTCCGAGCGTCGCCGTGCGGCGCTGCTGGTGACGATCGTGTCGAACTACGGCAGCCTCGTGGAGCGCACGGCCGCCGCGACCGCGTCCCGCCTCGTGGCGCAGGTTCGCGACCTGGCCGTGGACACGGTGAGACGGCACGGCGGTCTCGTGAACCAGGCGATCGGCGAGGAAATCGTCTGTCTGTTCGGCGTCCCGGCGGCGCACGACGACGATGAGCTGCGCGCGGTGCGTGCCGCGCTCGAGCTGCACGCGCGTGTGCGCGCAGCTCGCTTCGAACGCGGACGGGACGCCCGGCAATCCAGATTCAATCCGGTCTGCATGTCGGGTCGGTCGTCGCCCAGCGGTTGAACGAAGGACCTCGTCGGTACGCCATTGTCGGCGCGCCTGGCCAACGTCGCGTCGAGGCTGGCGGCCCTGGCGCCCCCGGGCGATGTCGATCCTCAGCCAGGAATGCCAGCGTCTGCTCTCCCCCTTCGTTCATACGGCGCCGTGCGCGCCAGTGGTGCTCGAAGCGGACGCACCGGCGGTCACGCCGTTCCGCGTGACGGGAGAAACCGGTCTCGAGACGAGGCTCGAGGTCTCGGAGCAGGTCCGGCCTCACGCCGTATGTCGGCCGGCAATCCGACCTGTCGCTGCTCGAAAGCTACGTCGAGCGTGCCCGCCGGGCTGACGGCCGCGTGGTGGAGATCGTTGGCGAAGCCGGCGTCGGCAAGAGCCGCCTGCTGCACGAGCTTCACCAGCGGGTCACGGCCGCGGGAGGTGTCGCGGTGTTGAAGGGCCGATGCCGCGCCTTTGGCGACGTCGCGCCATACGGACCGTTCATCGAGATCGTTCGTGGCGCCTTGCGCCTCGAACGGCGCGCGGTCGTCGATTCCGGACGATCTGGTCGAGCGGATCCGCGCGATCGATCCCTCGCTCGAACCGTACCTCGCGCTGTATCTGCATCTCCTGTCGGTGCCCACGCGTACGCACCCGCTCCCGCGTCACCTGCAGGGTGAGCATCTGCAGGCCGCGCTCGTGGATGCGCTCGCGGCGCTGTTCGCGGTCCTCTCCAAGGCCAGCACGCTCGTCGTGTTTCTCGAGGACTGGCACTGGGCCGACAGCGCGTCGCGGGCCGTCCTCGTCCGCATGCGCGAGGTCGCGCCGATGGAGCGGCTGCTCTTCGTCGTGACGACGCGACCGGAGTCGTCGGCGTCCGATCAGAGGCAGGCGCGCTGGCCGACCGTTGTGCTCGAGCCGCTCGATTTCGCGGCGTCGGCCGCCATCATCGAGGCGGGGCTTGGCGCCGGCCACGTGTCGGAGCGGCTCGCGCAGCACGTCTTCGAGCGCACCGGAGGCAACCCGTTCTTTCTCGAGCAGGTGTGCCGTGCGCTGGTCGAGCAAGGCGCGGGTCAGCGTGCGCGATGGCGAGGCCGTCGTCGAAGGCGGGCTTCAGACGCTGTCGCTGCCGGACACGGTGCAGGCCGTCATTCGCTCGCGACTCGACAACCTCGAAGCGCCCGCGCGAGAGGTCGCTCGGGTCGCTGCCGCGTTCGGCCGGGAGTTCGAGCACGCGCTGCTCTGCCGACGTGCTGGGGCCGGACGTCGATCTCGCGCTCGGCGATCGGCCGGCTCTCGGCATCCGGCCTGATTTGTCCAGTCGAGCGAGCGTCCTCGGCTCGGGTATCGCTTCACGCACGCGCTCACGCAAGAGGTCAGCTACGAGAGCCTGCTCGCGCATCAGCGCAAGTCCATTCACGAGGCGATCGGCCGGGCGATCGAGCGGCACGACCCCGAGCGCCTGGACGAGCAGGCGGCGCTGCTCGCGCATCATTACAGTCGCGCGGAAGCGTGGCGCGACGCCGTCCACTACGGCCGGCGCGCCGCCGAGCGGGCCGCCGGCCTCAGCCAGTTCTCGGATGCGTTCGACACGCTCGAACAACTGCTCGAGTGGCTGCCTCACCTTCCCGACGACGACGAGAGCCGGCAGCTGCGCGCCGATCTGCTGCTGCAGCAGGAGCGCGCGTGCGAGACGATGGGGCTGCGACGCCGTCAGCAGGAGATCGTCGGCCGGCTGATTGCGCATCTCGCGCCCGGCGGACCTTCGGCGAGGCTGGCGGAGGCGTACCTGCGCGAAGGTGACCTGCTGACGCTGCTCAAGCGCTTCAACGCCGCCGATCGGGCGCTGAGCACGGCCCTTCGCATCAGCCGGGAGCTGGACGACGCCCGGCTCGAGCGCAACATCCTGCGCAGCATCGGGCTGCTCCGCTGGCACGAGGGGCGCATTGCGGAGGCGCTGACGCAGACCGAAGACGCGCTGGCCGATCGACCGCGAATGCGGCGACGAGGATGCGGTGGCCGGCGACCTCGTCAACCTCGCCAGCATCCTCAAGAGCATGGGCAACTACCCGGCGGCGCTTTCACGCGTCCAAGAAGCGCTCGCGATGCTCTCGGTCGCCGAGAATCCCAAGAAGCTCTCGTTTGCGCTGCACAACCTGGCCAACATCCATCGAGGGATGGGCAACCTGGACGCGACGCTGGCCAGCCTTCGTCTTGCTGACCAGAACTCCGAGCATCTGCTGCCGGTCCACCGATCGTTTCACCTGACCTCGATCGCACACATGGAGCTGCAGCTCGGACACATCGACGTGGCGATTCGGACGTACCAGCAGGCGATCGAGCTGAGCCGCCGCGCGCACCACGCCGAAGGTCTGGCGCAGGCGCTGCGCACGCTCGGCGAAGTGCTGTACCAGTTGGGCAAGCATGAAGAGGCGCTACCCTACCTCGTCGAGGCCGCCGAGCTCTTTGCGCAGCTCGAAGACGCAGCGGCCGAAGCCGACATGTGGAGCTACGCTGCAACCGCGCACGAGCGGACCGGTGCGTACGCTCGAGTCACGAGACGCATGGAAGCGCGTGCAGCCGCTTCGCCGTCAGGTCGGGAGATTCGAGAGGCCTGCTGAACGCGATGGAGGGATTCGCGCGGGCCACGCGCCAGATCGACGGCGCGGCGGATTCGAGCGTGGCGGCCTTCGAAGCCGCGCTCGACATGGCGTCGACCCTGGGCGAATGGCGTCGGGCGCTCGCCTGCCGGAACACGCTTGGGATCCTCGAGTGGACGCGTGATCATTTCGCGGACGCGTTGAAACACTACGAAGCCGCGCTCCTGCTGGCCCGCGAGCACGGCGATCGCGTCGAGGAGGGCGTGATCCTGAACAGCCTTGGCATGACCCTGTCGAAGTTGAACCGGCCCGAAGAGGCCCGCACCGTGCTCGAAGAGAGCGTCATCCTCAATCGAGGGACCGATCAGCGCCTGCTCGAAGCGCATGCCCTGACCGGCCTGGGACACGTGTCCCGGACGCTCGGCAAGTTCGATCGCGCGGCCGAGTACTATGCGCAGTCCGCCGATCTCCGGCGCGAGGCCGGGGATCGCGTGGGTGAAGCGTGGATGTGGCGTAGACTGGCAGAAACACACGCCGCGCTCGGCAACCACGCGTCGGCCCGAGCTTCCGCCGACACGGCCGCGCGAGTGGCGGCCACGAGCGGCGACCCTGCGCTCATGGCCGCGTGTGCCGCGGCGCTTCCGACGACGAACTAGCGAGAGACGACGATGCCACGCTTTCTCATCGAACGCTCAACACCAGGCATGACGCGCGACCAACTGAACGACGCGGGCCGCCGCTCGAACGCCGTCCTCGCCGGAATGCCCGAAATCCGCTGGATTCGGAGCTACGTCTCCGACTTCGACGGCAAGATCTACTGCGAGTACGACGCCCCCAGCGCCGAAGCGATCCGTGAACATGCCCGCCGCGCCGGACTCCCCGTCGATCGGATCTCGGAAATCACCATCGAGGTCAATCCGGCGATGTTCGTGTAAGCCTAGCCCCACCTCGGCGCCTCATCAGGGCTGATTCCCAGGACGGTCTTGGCGACGATCTCGTGGGTCAGCATCGAGTTCGCCGGGTGGATGCGTCCGAGGCGGGCATCGCGGAACAGCTGTTCGAATCCGCTTCGACGGAAGATGCCGAAGCCGCCCGCGGCCTCGAGCGCCAGGTCCACGACCTTCCACGAGCTCTCCACCGCGTGATACTTGGCGCTGAACAGCTCCTTCGGCCACGCCGCGCCGTGATTCACGCCGGTGGACCAGTCGAGCGCGACGCGCTCCAGGTGCGGCTCGATCGTATCGAGTGCCAGCGTCATCTCGGCGATCGTGTGCTGGAGCTCGGCGTGGTACGCCATCGTCCGGGACACGGCAATCGAGCGCCGGGATTTGACGGACTGCAGCGTCATGTCGTACGCGCGGCGCGCGAGGCCGTAGTAGATGTTCCCGAAGCCCAACAGCGCCCACGCGAACACCCCGAGGACGAAGAGATCGATTCCAGCGGCGCCGGCGGGTACGACCCTCGCGATGTGCCGATCGGCCACGAAGACCCCGTCGAGGATCGTGTCGTCGCTCTGCGTCGCGCGCATGCCCAGGACGTCCCACGTATGTTCGACGCGGTATCCTTCGGTCGTCGCGGGGCATGAACGCGTGCACGATCGTCGGGTGTGAAGGATCGCTCGTGTCCATGCCGTGCAGTCCGAGGTAGGTCCAGACCGGCGACAGACTGCCGAACGACTTGCGGCCGGTGAACCGGTATCCACCTTCCACGCGTTCCGCTTTCGTGGTCGACAGCAACACCGGAATGTCGTTGCCGCTCTCGGCGTGACCGGCCGCGAAGACGGCGCCGCGTATGGTTTCTTCGAGAATCCACGTCAGGGAGCGATCGCCTGCGCGGTACAGGTCGGCCGCCACGCCGGTCCAGTAGACGTGCATGTTGATCGCGAGTGCGGTCGCCGGCGCGAAAGAGCCCAGCCGGCGTTGCTCGCGTACGGCGTCTGCGAGCGACAGCCCACGGCCGCCCAGCTCGGCCGGCACCGCGATCGCGAGATAACCGGCTTGTCGAAGCTCCTCGAAGTCCTCGGTGAAAAACGCGTTCTCGCGATCGTACTTGGGCGCGCGATCCGCGAATCGCGCGAGCATCTCGTCAGTGAGGAGCGCGCCGGTCGCCGGTGCGACAGTGGGGTCATCGGGCGTCACCAGCGAATCCGTTGCACGACACCTTGGGATTCCAGTTGACGAAAGTGCCATTGGGATTGTCTTTCCACGCCCAGACGTGCAGCGTGAAGAACGGCGGCAGCCCGAAGCGGTTGGGCGCATCGAAGAACTGCAGCAGCTGTCCCATCAGCTCGGGCGGCGGTCCGTCGGGGTGCTTCGCGTCCCAGACCTCCTTGAGGATCAGGAAGTCCGCGCCAGTCAGCCGCAGGCGTCCGTCGGGCGTTGGTTCGTAGAGAATGATCTCGGGATGGGCCGGATCGACGATGTCGTCGCCGATGAGCGCACCGTTCACGAAATGCATGCCCATCGCGCCGAAGTCGGGTCCGCTGACGCAGCCGAAGAGAAGCCCGTAGCCCTCGGCCTCCGCGACCCTGACGTCGCGGAACCGCGCCGTCGACTCCCGGACCGCCTTGACGAGCTCGCTCGACTGGTTCTTCGAGTCCGAATCCGAGCCGTGATTGTGTGACGCCATCATTTGGGCGCCGTGGTCCTGCGCCAGCGCTCGTGGTGCGCAGACGCCGGCCACGACGAGGGCGCCGATCAATGAATACGCAAACCGTCCGACCTTCATAGAGCCTCCTGCCGTACGCGGTGTGAAGATGACCAGCGGTGCAGACCGCGTCTGCCGCTATCCTCAAAAGCCGCATCGGTCCGAAAAGGGGCTCATGGTCGACCACCCATCAGCTTGCCCGTCGCCCCGAAATCACACAAGAATGAGATGTTTGGGATTCGACGGCAGGAGGTTACATGGCAAAAGCGAAGAAACCCATTCCCGAAGGACACCACACCGTCACGCCGCACCTGTTCATGGACGACGCGGCGAAGGCGATTGACTGGTACAAGAAGGCGCTGGGAGCGGAAGAGGTCGCGCGTGCGCTGGGCCCCGATGGCAAGATCATGCACGCGGAAATCCGCATCGGCGATTCCCTCATCATGCTGAACGACGTCATGGGAGGCGGCAAGAGCCCCAAGATGCTCGGCGGTTCGCCCGCGTCGATCTGGTTGTACGTGGAGGATTGCGACGCTCTGTACAAGCGGGCCGTCGCCGCCGGTGCACAGATCCCTGACGGTCCGATGGGGACCATGCAGGATCAGTTCTGGGGCGACCGCTCGGGAAGCGTGACCGATCCCCAGGGCTATGTGTGGACGATCGCCACGCACAAGGAAGATCTGACGCCCGAGGAGATGAAGCAGCGCATGGACGCGTTCATGAGGCAGTTCGCCGGCGCCCCGTCGCAGCACTAGGTATCCATCACCGCGACCTCCCTGCCTGGGCAGGCGAGGTCGCCCCTTCGGTCGGCGTCGAGGGCGCTGTCGCTATATACTCGACCGCCGATGGTCTTTCAGAACCCGATGAGCGAGGAGACGTCCTCCCCACAGAGCGACATCGCCGATCGTCTGCGCGAAGCCGAGCGCGAACTCCGCTTTCGCTCGGAGCAGTATCAGACGCTACTCGATCAGTCGCAGCTCGGCGTCTATCTCGTGGACGCCGACTTCCGTCTTCGTGAGGTCAACCCGGTCGCGCAGGAGGTCTTCGGCGACGTCCCCGGCGATGCTGCTCGGCCGCGACTTCGACGAGCTCGTGCATATTCTGAGGGACAGGACCCACGCCGACGAGATCGTCAGCATCTTCCGGCACACGCTCGGAACCGGCGAACCCTTCACCGCGTTCCAGCATGCGGAGTTCCTGGTCGATCGAAGGCGTCCCCAAGTACTACCACTGGCGCCTGGATCGCATCACCCTGCCCGATGGCCGCTACGGTGTCCTCTGCTTTTTCCGTGACGTCTCCGAACAACGACAGGCCGCCGCGGCGAAAGGGTATCTGGCCGCCATCGTGGACTCGGCCGACGACGCGATCATCTCGAAGGACCTCGACGGAATCATCCAGTCCTGCAACGCCGCCGCGGAGCGGCTGTTCGGCTACTCGTCCGCGGAGCTGGTCGGACATCCCGTCCGGATGCTGATTCCGCCGGACCGCCAGTCGGAGGAAGACGAGATCCTCGCGAAGTTGCGGCGGGGCGAGCGCGTGGACCACTTCGAAACCGTCCGCCTCGCCAAGGGTGGCCGTGCGATCGACATCTCCTTGACGATTTCACCGGTGCGCGACGAGACCGGCCGGATCATCGGCGCCTCGAAGATCGCGCGCGACATCACGCTGCTCAACCAGGCGGAAGCGGAACGGGTGCGTCTCATCGAGCAGAACGCGGCGGTTACGGAAACGCTCAACGAAGTCGGCGCCATCGTCGCCTCCGACCTCGATCGGGAAAGAGTCGTGCAGGCCGTGACGGATGCCGCCACCGAGCTCACCACGGCGGAATTCGGCGCCTTCTTCTACAACGTCGTGGACGACCGGGGCGAGTCGTACACGCTGTATACGATCTCGGGCGTTCCGCGAGAGGCCTTCTCGAAGTTTCCGATGCCTCGAAATACGGCGTCTTCGCAGCCAACCTTCAAAGGCACCGCCGTCGTCCGAAGCCCCGATATCACGAAGGATCCCCGATACGGTCACAATCCGCCGCATCACGGCATGCCCGCCGGGCACCTGCCGGTGCGCAGCTATCTGGCTGTCCCGGTGAAGGGGCGCACAGGCGGTGTGATTGGCGGGCTGTTCTTCGGACACTCCTCGGTCGACCGCTTCAGCGAGCATCACGAGCGGCTCGCGGTGGGCATCGCGTCGTGGGCGTCGGTGGCCCTCGAGAACGCGCGCTTGTATGCCAATGCGCAGGAGGCGAGCCGCCTCAAGGACGACTTCCTGGCGAGCCTCTCGCACGAGCTGCGGACGCCGCTGAACGCGATTCTCGGGTACGCCCGCATGCTTCGCGCAGGCATGGTGCCCCCGGACAAGCAGCAGAAGGCCATCGACACCATCGAGCGGAATGCGACGTCGCTGACGCAGATCGTCGAGGACGTGTTGGACGTCTCGCGGATTGTCTCGGGCAAGATTCGGCTGAACGTTCAGGCGGTGGACTTCCCCGAGATCGTCAAGAGCGCGATCGACGCCATCGCCCCGGGCGCCGAGGCGAAGGGCGTTCGCGTCGAGACCGTCCTGGATCCGCAGGCGGCGCCCATTTCAGGCGACCCCGAACGCCTTCAGCAGGTGTTGTGGAATCTCCTGTCGAACGCGGTGAAGTTCACCAACCGCGGCGGCAGAGTGCAGGTGCGGCTCGAGCGCGTCAACTCGCACGTGGAAGTCGTCGTCAGCGACACGGGTATCGGGATTGCGCCGGAGTTCCTGCCGCACGTGTTCGAGCGCTTTCGACAGGCCGACGCCGGGATCGCGCGCGAACGAGGCGGGCTCGGCCTGGGCTTGTCGATTGCCCGCCAGCTGACGGAGATGCATGGCGGCACGATCGACGTGTCGAGTGGCGGCGTGGGCAAGGGCGCGACGTTTCGCCTGAAGATTCCCGTGATGATCGTGCACCCGACGCGGGAAGCGCTCCCGCGCGTCCATCCGCGATCAGGACACGGCCCGCGTGCGATCCCGCTTGGCGATCTGCGCCACGTGCACGTGCTCGCGGTCGACGACGAGCGGGACGCACTCTCGCTGGTATCCGAGGTGCTCGAAGCTGCGGGCGCGCGCGTCAGCACCGCGCAATCCGCCGAGGACGCGTTGAGCACGCTGGACGCCGAGGTCCCCGACGTCATCGTGGCGGACCTGGGGATGCCGCATCTGGATGGCTTTCAGTTCATCCATCGTGTCAGGCGCCACGCCGATTCGCGCGTCCGCGACATCCCGGCGGCCGCCCTCACGGCGTATGCACGCTCAGACGATCGGATGAAGGCTCTCAGAGCGGGTTTTCAGATTCATCTGGCCAAGCCGATCGATCCCGCCGAACTGGTCACGACCATCGCGGCGCTCGCCAAACGATTTACCGACGACAATTCCGATGATTCGCCCGAAGCATCGGCTCGGTGAGCCGCGCGCGCGACTCGCGGCCTACGGGGGAGACAGCGCGATAACGGGCTGGTTCGGCGACCCGGATCAGGCGAGATGGTTGTGAACCGGCGCGGTTCGAGGCTCGCGCGGCACGGACAGGAAGAACGTCGTGCCCACGCCGACGGTTGATTCCACGCGGATGCTGCCGCCCACCGCCTCGGCACATTCGGCGGCGATTGCGAGGCCGAGTCCCGATCCCCGAACCCCGAGCTCTGAATCCCGCTCGGCATGCGCTCTGACGAACCGGCCGAAGATGGTCGCGACCTGATCGGCCGGGATGCCCAGCCCGTTGTCGCGCACGGCAATGCACAGGGCGTCCGGCGTCTCGCATGGCACTGTTTCGACGCTGACGATACGCGGCGACTTGTCCGGGTCGCTGTACTTGACCGCGTTCGACATCAGGTTCATGAGAATCAGCTCGAGACGCGCCGTGTCGATGACGAGCTCTGGAAGCGGCTCGCTCACCGTGATGTCGACACCCCTGGCGTCCGCCATCTCTCGAAGCTGCCGGGCCACTTCCCAGGCCACCGTCGCGACATCGGTGCGCTGCACGTCCGGCACATCCACGCGAGCGGTTCTCAGACGCGAGAGGCTCTCGAGCTGCTCCATCAGCTGCGTGAGCTTGAGCACGTTGCGCTCCATCACCGCCAGGAGGTGCTCCTGCCGCGCCGTATCGCCTCTGTCGGTCTCGGTCCTCAGCAATGGCAACGCGTACATCAGCGTTCCGAGCGGCTGACGCAGCTCGTGACTTACCATCCGGTTGAAGCTTTCCAGACGTGCCGCATGGCTGGAGATGGTGGCGGTGTACTCGGCCACGAACGTGTTGACCGTCGTCTGCATCAGGAGCCAGATGGCTTCGTTCAACCGGCGGAGCACTTCCACGGCTTCCCCGGCGCCAGGCGAGACGCCAAGCTGCTGAAGCTCCGTTTGAACGAAATTGGTCAGAATGCCGCCGAGCAGGCGATATTCCGCGAGCAGCTGGTGGACGGACGCCGACTGCGTATGACGCAGCTCGCCGAGTTCCTGTGCCTTGCTGATCACGGCCGTATTCGCGACCACGGCCTCGGTCTCGGGCGCCCGAAGGTAGGCGGCAAGTTCCTGGATCAATGCCGGGATGTGATCGAGCAGATGGTCCGTCGGGAACACCTCGTTCGTGTCCACCGACAGCATCCCTTTCAATCGCTCGAGCCAGCGCGCGGAGATTGCGACGTGTTCAGCCTGAATCCGTTCGGCAATCAGAGCGCCGAAGTCGGCGGCAGTCAAGTCGGCCAAGGCAACCTCTTTCCGTGAGGGGAAAGCACATCTTATCGCGGAATCTCGGTTGGAGACTTGAGATCCACGGCCCACGGAGAGGAGAGGTGCGGTGTCGCTCGGTCATGCGCCCGAGCGCGGTGGTCACACTTTGGGAGCAGGTACTCGCCAGCGCCGGCAGCGGCTGCGCGACGAACAGGCGGCGGCAGGGTCGCGCGATCAGTCGAGCCCAGCGGTTCGCCCGGTTGACCCGGGCGCTGTCGGTGGCGATGCCCGTGTTGGCGTACATCTGACGATACAGCTTCGAGATGAGGACGAACGCCAGGCGGGCGCGAAGCGTCGGCGTGCAGCGCGAGCGCGCCCAGATCCTGGGCAGGCTGTAGAACGTGTCCCACACGGCCTGCGTCCGGCTTGCGGATCTCGTCCGCGCTCATGACCGGATGGGGCGCGTAGACTTTCGGCCGCTGTGCCTGCGGGATCAACCAATGCCGCGTGATGGGGATGCCCCCCACGCGCTCGGCGCCCTCCCCCACATTCTTCTCCCATGTCTGAAAATCAACCGTTCCGGGATACGGCGTCAGCATGACGAACTGCGCAAAGGCGAGGCCGGCCCGTTCCGCGACATCGGCCGTCGCCGCGAACGTCGCAGGTCGATCGCTTGGGAGTCCAAAGATGAACGAGCCGAGGACGTAGACGCCGTGCTCGCGGAAGGTGCGCAGACGATTCACCAGCGCGTCACCGACGTCGTTGAAGTTCTTGTAGATGTCCTTCAACCCTTCGGGCGTCACGGCCTCGACCCCGACCAGCGCTCCCTTGATATTGGCCTTGCGCATGGCGTCGAGGAACGCCTCGTCTTCCGCGGCCTCCATGGTGATCTGCGTGAAGAACACCATGTCCGCCGGCAGCTGCGCGAGCCGCGCCATCAGCTCGAACCGCTCCGCCCGCAGCGTCTTGAGCTGTTCGATCCGGGCGGCGTTTCCCTGACGCTCCGCCATAGCCAGGTCCGCGACCGTGACCGGATAGAAATTGTCGTCCGCCAGGGCCACGAACCGAAACCCGCGGCGGCGGAGGTCGAGGATCTCGGCGACCACGCTGTCCACGCCCCGCTGGCGGGGCTTCTGACCGTCAGTCCGCCAGACCGAGCAGAAGGAGCAATGCTTCGGGCACCCGCGAACCGTCTGCACGGAGCCCCACATGTAGCGGCCCTCAGGCAGCAGGTCCCAGCGGGCCGGCACGAAGCGATCGGCGTCGACGCGTCCGCCCTCGTACGTCGGCTGCAGCGCGTTCCGGCCGATGTGCTCGAGCACGATGGGCCACACCACGTCTCCGTCGCCGCGAACGACCGCGTGGGCACCACCGAGCTCCCGCGACTCGTCGGGATACAGCGTGGCGTGTATCCCGCCGAACACGACCGTCGCGCCACGTGCCCTCACGTCATTGCCGATCTCGTAGCCGCGAAGCGCGTTGCCCGTGTGGATCCCGATGCCGACCACGTCGCCCGGCTGCACGCCCGAGACGTCGAAGGGTTCCAGGGTTTCGTCGGTAATCTTCGGCTGGCCGTAGGCAGCCGGCGTTGCCGCGGCGAGGACGAACAACCAGCGAGGGGTGATGACGCCGACGCCGAAGGACAGATGGCTCGGGTTCACCAGATGGACAGTCATGCAGCTCACCTCAGTATCGGGCCATCATCATTCGCCCGACATGAGGGGCTCTGAGGCGGCGTCACATAGGATTTGTTTCACTAGTATGACACGGCGCGACTTATCCGCGCTGGACCGGCGGATTCGCGTCTAAAGGCTTGCAACGTTTCGGACAGCCGCAAGGACGATATCGGGCGTAGTCGGCTTCATCAATACCGCGGCGAACAATCGCTGCACCAACGCGTCGGGAAACGACGGATTGCCCGTGTGGGCAATGACGTGAGCGTGGCGGATCGCATCCGTGGCTTTAATGAGGCGCGTCGCCGCGATGCCGTCGAGCACGGGCATCGTCATGTCCATCAGGATCACGTTGGGATGCATCTCGTAGGCGGCGAGCAGCGCCTCCAGCCCGTTCGCGGCGGTTCTCACGACGAACCCGGCCTGGCGCAGGACTTCCGCGACCACCTCGCGGACGTCGTCGGCGTCGTCGACGACGAGCACGGCGGCCGGCCGCGGGCGCGCGTCGGAACGGAAGTCGTCTCCGCTGTCAGCTTCGAGTCGAACGACCATGCGTCGCGCGGCGATCTGCTGCTCGCGAGCACTGACGCACGCTTGCCTGATGTCCGCGGCACGCTCGACGGCGCGCTTCAACTGTGCGGACGACAAGCCCTGCAGCTGGCGCGCGTCGATCCCGCGGCCGTCGGTCGCCCGAGCCAGCGCCGTTTCCGCGTCGCGGACGTCTGCGTCCGCCGCGCGTGAGAGTCCTTCGAGGTAGTCCTCTTGATCGCCCGCTCCGTATGGCCAGGCGGCGGGCGTCGTCGCGAATACGGGCTAAATGTTCCGCGGAAAAGGGGGTCGACATCGTCACGCTCCTGCGCGGCTGTTCGACGGCTGCCGCTGGCTCGGAGGCTGAGGCGACGTCGCGGATGGCGTGGCACCAGTCTGGCGGGCAAATGTAGTCTACCGTACATTTCGCGTCACGACCGTACATTCCGCCTTCCAACGGCGGAGCCGGCATGATACGCTGCTTGTGGTTCTGCTTTTCTGAGCTGTGCCCGCAGCGGGTCCTGCGCCCCTCCAGTCTCATCGAAGCGCCCGACCGCATGAGGTCGGGTTGATTCAGAGGAGACGGCCATGGGCAAGCTCACGACGGGATCGAATCGCTCCCTGCCGGACGGCACGCCGCTGCACAACCGGCTCCTCGCTGCGCTGCCGGTCGCCGACTACGACCGGCTTCTGAAACATCTTCGGATGAAGACCGTCGCCGTCGGCGACACGCTCCAGGCCCACGGGACGCGCATCACCGACGTCTACTTTCCCAATGGTGGCGTGTTCTCGGTCACCAATCAGATGCAGGATGGCGCCCTCATCGAGGTCGCCACAGTAGGCAACGAGGGCATGCTCGGGATTGGCGTCTTCTTCGGCGACCGCTCCGGCGTCGGCCGCACGTTCCAGCAGGTCCCCAATGGTCTGCTCCCGATCGCTAGCCGCGGCGCGGTTCGTGAAAGAGACCGCGGCACCGGGGCCGTTCCGCGACGTGGTTGGCTTGTATGCGCAGGCGAACCTGCTGCAAATCATGCAGTGCACGGCGTGCAATGCTCTGCACGATGTGACGAAACGCTGTTGCCGGTGGCTGCTTCAGACGCACGACCGCGTGGAGGGCGACGAGTTTCACCTCAAGCAGGAGTTTCTCTCGGTCATGCTCGGCGTCCGTCGTCCCACCGTCACCGTCGTATTGAAGGCGCTGCAGCGACAGGGCTTGATCTCGAGCCGGTATGGGCGCATTCGAGTTCTCAAACGCGCTCGCCTCGAGGCCGCGTCGTGCGAGTGTTACGAAGCCATCCGGGCGAACTTCGAGCGGCTCGGCCTTTGAAACGGTGGCGGGGGTTACGCCACCGGTCTCAGGTTGCCGGGCATCGAGGTACGACGTCAGCGCCTCAGGCGTCGCTTCCGGAGCCGCGAGACCAACATAGCCGTCAGGTCGTACCAGATACACGGCGCCGCGCTTGAGGCCGGCACGATCGCTCTCCATCGTCCACGGAAAGGCGTGCAGCGCGATTGCGCGTTCCTTGCAGGCCGCAAGAATCTCTTGAGGAGCGCCGCCCGTAGACGTGGACCTGCCAGTCGAGTGACGTCAGCGGCGCGAAGTTGTCGACGCCGTCCGCGTGTCCTCTTACCCACGGCAGCCGGTCACCGCCGTGTACCGCGCCGGCACGTCCTTCGCTCAGGTTGCTTTCCCGGTAATGGATCGCCGTCTGGGAGACGGTCCGAAACATCACGCGTCGCGTAGCCGCGAACCTGAAAATCGCAGGAATCACGTTCGGGCACGATGTTCAGTCGTACTCGCCGGGCGAACGCGCTGCCGCTCGTGACGCCGGTGAACGCCCGATCCGTCGTCGCGACCAGGCGCCGCGCGAAGGCGATGCGCTCGGGATCGTAGCTGTCCAGGATCGACACGTCCGCTCGTCCCCGGAGAACGCCCGCCAGCTTCCAGGCAAGGTTGACGGCGTCGCCGATGCCGGTGTTCATCCCCTGCCCACCCACCGGACTGTGGATGTGCGCCGCGTCTCCGAGCAGGAACGCCCGTCCCCTGCGGAACCGATCGGCGACGCGATGGTGCACGTGATAGGTCGAGAACCAATTGACGCGCTCGACGTCGATGCGCATCCATTCGATTACGTCGGTGCTCACATCCGTCCAGGACAGGTTCTCGTGGCGATGCTCGGCGTCCGTGCGCACGGTTCCGATGAGCCGCGCGCGTCCATCCTCTTTCAAGCGGGAAGACGGCGAGAAAATCGCTCGTGTCCAGCGCGGCGTGCAGCTCGCCGTTCATGGCCGGACCGCGCGCTTCGACGTCGGCGACGTAGAAGAGATGGTCGTACGTGCCACCGGGAAACCCAATCGCCAAGCACCTGACGCACGACCGAATGCACGCCGTCGCAGCCGGCGATGTACTCGGCCTGACACGTCTCGGTGGCGCCCTCTGTCCGCTTGATCCGGGCGACGACTCGGCCCGCGGTCTCCTGGAATCCGAGGACCTCGGTCTCGCGTTCGACCTCGACGCCTGCGTCGCGAAGCCGATCGATCAACAGTCGTTCGTGTTCATCCTGCGGAAAGATCAGCACGTACGGATACGGACTGATGCCTTCGCCCATGTCGCCGAGCTCGGCGTGGGCCACCTGCCGGCCGGCCGCCCAGAGATTGATCGCGGCCATTCGCCGGCTGCGAGCGACCACCGTGTCTGCGAGACCGATCTGGCGGTAGAGTTCGAGCGTCCGCGCGTGGACGGCCAGCGCGCGTGACGTTGTCCCGGGCTGCTGCGTCTTGTCGACGATCCGCACGCGCACGCCCAGCCGGGTCAGCCACAGCGCCAGCACCAGGCCCGTCGGGCCCTGCTCCGACTATCAGGACTTCGGCGTCCTGAGTCACCGCCCGATTCTCAGCGCCAGTCGTCCGAGGATGCCGCCTCGAGCGAGCCGCTGATGCGCGCGCGCGGCCTGGCCAAGCGGATACGTGGCCGCGATCGGCACGCGCACGTGGCCCTTGTCGATCGCGCGAGTCAACAGGCCGAATTCCTGTGGGCTGGCCACGGCATCGTACCGCTGGAGGCGCACGGTCGAACGGCGTCGAGGTTCCGGCTCGATGCCGTTGGGATACACCAGCCGTCCTCCCCGCCGCACGAGATCCAGGCACGCGTCGAGGTCTGTGCCGCCCGCGAGCGCGAACACGGCATCCAATCCATCTGCGGCAACGTCTCGAAGACGCGCGACGCCCCGCTCGCCTCGCACATCGACGACGTCGGTCGCGCCGAGACGGCGGACGAGTCGTTCCGCGGCGCGACCGGACGCCGTACCGATCACACGCGCGCCGCGCTGTGCGGCCAACTGCACGGCGATCGTGCCGACTGCCCCGGAGGCGCCAAAGATCAAGACCGTCTGACCACGCCGAAGCTGCAGGGCTCTGATGCCTTGAAGCGCGGTCAGACCCGTGGCTGCGACAACGCCCGGCGGCGCGCAGGTTCAGCGATGTCGGCACGTGCCCTGCGTGGTCCGCTTGGGCCACCGCGAACTCCGCATAGAACCCGCCGTGAGGGTTGCCGAACTCGTAGGCGTACACACGATCGCCAATTCGCAATCGTGTCACGCGCGATCCTCTGGCGACGACCGTCCCTGCGCCGTCAGTCCCGGGGACGAGCGGGAACTTCGGACGTCCGGGCGGCCGCCAGGAGCCGTCACGAATCGAGGCATCCCAGCTGCCGACCCCGGCGGTGTCGATGGCGATGAGGACTTCAGTCGGGCCCGGGTGAGGAACAGGGAGTCGATGCAGCTTCAGCACCGACGGCGGCCCGAACCGATCGATGGCGGCGGCGTTCATCGTGTCGGGGATGCTGCGTTCCGTCGGACGCTTCGACCTGGCCATGAATGGAACCTCGCTACGAATGTGCAGAGCGACCCAGCGATTGGCCTCCGATGAGCGAGAATGGAGGAATGGCGACGATGCGGTGCGTGCAGGTCTCGAGGCCGAAGGGTCCGTTGGAGCTCGTGGAGCGCGCTGATCCCGGAGCCCGGCCCTGGGGCTGTGAGGATCAGGATCCAGGCGTGTGGCGTCTGCCACAGCGACGTCTATACGAAGGAAGGCACCTACCCCGGCATTCAGTATCCGCGTGTGCCCGGTCACGAAATCGCCGGCGTCATCGACGCCGTCGGAGCGGGAGTGCGAGGGTGGACGTCGGGACAGCGCGTCGGCGTCGGCTGGCATGGCGGACACTGCGGTTATTGTGACTCATGTCGGCGCGGCGATTTCCTCACGTGCCGCGTGGCCGCCCAGGTGACAGGCATCACCTACGACGGTGGCTATGCGGAGTTCACCGTCGTTCCCGCCGAAGCGCTCGCGCTCGTTCCCGACGAGCTGTCGCCCCTGGAAACCGGCCCGCTGATGTGTGCCGGCATCACGACGTTCAATCCGCTCCGGCACAGCCGCGCGATGGCCGGGGACGTCGTCGCCATTCTGGGGATCGGCGGGCTCGGCCATCTGGGCGTTCAGTTTGCCGCGAAGATGGGGTTCAGGACCGTCGCGATTGCCCGAGGAGCTGACAAGGAGCCGCTGGCCAGGCGGCTGGGCGCGACAGACTATGTCGACAGTGAGTCGCAGAATCCCGCCGAGGAGTTGAAGAAGCTCGGCGGCGCGACCGTCATCCTCGCCACGGCCACGAGCAGCAACGCGATGACGGCCGCACTTGGCGGTCTGGCGGTCGGCGGCACGATGATCGTGGTCGGCGCGCCGGCCGATCCGCTCCAGGTGCCTGCGGGGTTGCTCATCGGCGGCCGCCGATCGATCGCCGGCTGGCCATCGGGGCGGTCCATCGACTCTCAGGACACGCTGCGTTTCAGCGCGTTGACGGGCGTCCGCTCGATGAACGAGGTCTTCCCGCTCGAGCGGGCTGCCGAGGCGTACGATCGCATGATGAGCGGGCAGGCACGCTTTCGGGTGGTGCTCAGCACAGGCGCGTAGGTACGTCCAGGCCACGCTCCGTCACTTCGACCACGGCGGCACGATGCCGTTCATCCGCGCGTACGCGATCGACTGGCCCATGTGCTCGTTGTTGTGCAGGAGGATCCGGAGGAACACGCCGTCGGCGATGGCGTCCTTGCCGAAGAACTGCACGTGCTTCTGACGGTCAGCCGATTGATACGCCTTCTGCACCGCTTCCTGCGACGTGCGCAGCCACTCGATCACATCGGCCTTGGCGCTGACGCTCTTCTCGGGATCCTTGGGCAGCTTCGCGAGCTCCGGCGGCGTGGTGCCGGCCTGTTGGAGCAGCCACAGGTTGCCCGCCGCGAGATGCATGTACACCTCGCTGATCGATCGCACGCCGGGTCCGGGCCGCCACCCGAACTTGTCCGCTGGTGTCGCGTCCGCGAGCTGGAGCAGCTGACGCGACGTCAGCGTAAACTCCGGCCCCCAGCCCTGCCCCAACTCGGGCGGTATCGTCTGCGCCGCGGCACTCTGCCACACGATCGCGAACGCCCACGCTGCTACCAGGGCCACGAGTAGAGATCCGCGTCTCATCACGACGTCTACCTCCACGGCGATTCTGGCGATAGGTCGCTGAAAACGCAAGTCCCGCGCGCGACGTTGCCTCGGCCAGGGAACTTGCAGATTCGGTCACGCGTTCATCGGCTTCGGATGCAACAGCATCCACGACGTCCCGAACCTGTCGCGCAGCATCGCAAAACGTGAGGCGAAGAACGTCTCCTCCATCGGCATGAAAATCTGCCCGCCGTCCGACAGCAGCGCATAGACACGTTCAGCTTCCTGATCACTGCCGAGCGTGAGGGACAGGTAGGCGCTGCGGATCGGCTGAAAGCGATCCGGCGGAATGTCCGCGCCCAGGAGCTCGGTGCCCCCGATGTTCATTCGGGCGTGCAGGACGGCCCGCTTCCACTCGGGCGAGACGTCCACGTTGCCAGGCTGCTCGCCGTGACGCATCAGCATCGTGATTTTTCCGTCGAGGTGCTTCTCGTAGAACTTGAAGGCCTCTTCGCAGTTGCCGCCGTAGTTCAGATACGTATGCAGTTGCACAGGTCTCCTCCGCGTATTGAGATATTGCTTCAGAAGCGTCATCGAGTCGTCGACGGCTGCTCAGCTCGCGCCAGGCCTCGGTCTCGCTGTCGAGGTACCGACGTTCCCTGCGCAAAGGCGGCGCTGAGAAGCGCGACGACGTTGCAAAGGAGCAGCCATCCGCCGAAGAGGCCGGCGGCGTCAGGTCGCATGTTTGGAAAGATCCACGGGAACCAGATTGCGCTGATCGTGTCGAGTGCCATGCCCGGCGCCACGAGCGCGATGGCGCCGCGCGCGTACTGGTTCCGTGCGATCGAGAAGCGCGCGAAGAGCCGCCGCGGCAGGGCGAACATGACGGGCGTCGAGAGGCCGAGGAGGACGCCAATCGAGGCTGCCCGATCGGGCGTGATGATCCACTGGCCGCCGGCGCGCAGGACCAGCGTTGCGACGAGCCAGATGACGAAACCCGCGAAAGCGAGACGCTTCATCGCCGTGAGCTCCGTTCTGCCGAGAGGTGCCGGGCCAGCAGATCGACGGCCCGTGACGTGCGGGCGAGATCGCGCGTCGAGAGGTAATCCATCAGCAGGCCATCAATCGTGCCCACCATGAGCGTGGCGGTGGTTTCGGCTTGCCGCCCGAGCGACGGCTTCAGCGCGGCTGTCAGCAGCTCGATCCAGTGCCCGACCGATCCCGCGAGATACCCGGCGTACTGGCGCGGCTGCTGCAGCGCCAGGCCGCGCACCTCGAACAGCAGCCGCAGATACGGCCGGTTCTGCGCCGACGTGCACCATCGCCAGAACAGGCGCAGCAGCGCTCCGAGATCCGGCGTGGCCGACACGTCCCGAAGCATGCCGGCGACTTCGTGCCGGGCGCGCTCCCGGATGACGCCCATCGCATCGATCAGCAGCCGCTCGCGGCTTCCGAAGTGATAGATGAGCAGCCGGGCGCTCGTGCCGATCGCCGTCGCCATCGGTCTGAGCGACAGGTCGGCGACCCCGCGGCGCAGCAAGTAGGCCGCAGCCGCCTCCAGCAGTTCGTCGCGGCGCGGCGTCCGGGTCGTCATGTAACAACTGTTCCATGAAACGGACGTTACAGTCAAGCCGCGAGCGTCCTCCTGCCTGGTGAACTAAGATGCGCCGGGAGGAGACCTGATGCCGTACACGCGCCGCACATTCCTCGAGACCGCGGGAGTCCTTGCCGCGGCGGCGGGTCTCGGCCCCTCTGTCGATCTTCTCGCCCAGTCGCCGGCCGGAACCCGTCCCTCTGGCGCGCCGGGTGTGGAACTCACCGTCGACACCGCAGGCCTGCCCGACTATTCCCGCGATCTCGAGCGATACCTCGTCCGTCTCGCGGACGAGGCGCGCGAACGCCGCAGGCGAATCGTCAGCGCGATCTCGACTCCCCAGCAGGTCCTCGACCGGCAGCGCGCCATCGTCGAGGAACTCTGGAAGATGCTGGGAGGCCCCCTCGAGCGGACGCCTCTGAACGCACGCGTGACGGGCGTCATCGAGCGGCCCGGCTATCGAATCGAGAAGTTGACGTTCGAGAGCCGGCCGCGTCTCTACG
Source organism: uncultured Acidobacteriota bacterium (assembly GCA_963786615.1). Lineage (GTDB taxonomy): Bacteria > Acidobacteriota > Vicinamibacteria > Vicinamibacterales > 2-12-FULL-66-21 > CAWAZT01. The sequence continues at coordinate 9,395 of CAWAZT010000003.1, read as the reverse complement.
TGACGGCGAATCTCTATGTGCCCGCGCGAACCGGCCGTCTCCCGGCGATCCTGGGGCCCCTGGGGCATTCGGTGAACGGCAAAGCGTGGCCCAGCTACCAGAAGCTCTTCACCAACCTGGCGCGCAAGGGCTACGTCGTCCTCGCGTACGACCCGTTCGGGCAGGGTGAACGCATCGAGTACCCGGGAAGCTGGCCCGGCCAGTCTGTGATTGCCGGCGGTGGAACGGCCGAACACGAGTACGCCGGACGGCGTCTGATCCTGCTCGGCGCGAACTTCGGTCTCTTCCGCGCGTGGGACGGCATCCGCGGGATCGACTACCTGCTGACCCGCGCGGAGGTCGATCCCGAGCGGATCGGCTGTTGCGGCCAGTCCGGCGGCGCCACCATGACACAGTTTCTCGCGGCGCTCGACAGCCGCATCCGCGTCGCCGTGGTCTCCGAGGGCAACACCGAGAACCTCGCCCAGGCGGACGTCGAGCCGCCCGGATCGGCGGACGATGCGGAGCAGAACATCGTGCCAGGGCTCGCGCGCGGCATCGATCGGGCCGACCTGCTCTATGCCTTCGCGCCGAAGCCGCTGCTCGTCACGATCACGCTCCACGACGCGGGGCACACCTATTCTCCAGAATACGTGACCGGTTCGATGGATCTCATCGACGAATACAAGCGCGCGTACGGACTCCTTGGCGCCGGCAACCGCGTGTCGCTCCAGGCCACGACCGTGTCGCACGGATACGTCTACGAGATGCGCCGGGCGACGTACGGATGGTTCAACCGCTGGTTGGAGATGAACGACACGGACGACAGCGAGACGTCGCCGGCGGTGGAGTCGGACGCGACGCTGTTCGTGACGCCGACCGGTTTCGTCACGACATCGCTGGGCGGCGAAACCGCGCTCTCGCTGACGCGACAGCTCGCCGAAACGGTCCAGACGCCCTCGTCGCTCCAGGCAGATGACCTGCGCACCCGCGTTCGTCGCGTGCTCGGCATCGAGGAGGCTCACGGCGCACCGCTCACGGCGCGTGTGCTCGCGAGAATCGCGAAGCCGGGATATCGGGCGGAACAGTTCGAGCTGGTGAGCGATCGGGAGATTCGCACGCCGGGCTGGCTGCTGACGCCCGACAACGCCGGGCCGTCCACGCGTACGGTGTTGTACGTAGGCGAGGCCGCGGCGTGGAGCGCGATTGCCGAGGACGCCTTTGCCGAACGGCTGTGCGCGAAGGGCGGATGCCGTGTTGCCGTCATCGACGTCCGCGGGCGCGGCGACTGCGCGATCGCCTATCCGCAACGGGGCCGTTTCTACTTCGACGATCGCATCACCGACGAGGCCTACCTGACGTGGTTCACGCTGATGCTCGGCACGCCGCTCCTCGGCGGTCAGGTTTCCGACGCCTTGCGCGCGCTGGAGTACCTTCGGTCGCGTTCGGACATCGGCCCGACCGTGTCGCTCGTGGGCGACGGCGCTCACGGCGTGATCGCGCTGTACGCCGCCGCACTCGACACGCACATCGGCGGTATCGCGTTGCGCCAGACGGTCACGGACTACCGGTCACTTGCCGTCGCCGAACGCTACACCCAGCCGTTTGGTATCTATGCTTACGGCATTCTGCGGGAATTCGATTTGCCGGACGTGGCGCGCGCGGTGGGCCCGCGCCCTGTGCTCCTGGTCAACCCGGTTTCGGCGAACGGCGAGCCGGCCGGCGACGCTGCGAGGGAACTGTATCGAGGCGTTCCGAACGCGACCGTGAGGATGTTGGAATCCGGCGAGGATCCGGTGCAGGTCCTTGCGGTGTGGGCGGGCGGACATTGAATGACTTTCACCAAGCGCCTTCGTGAAGGAATCCGCCGCGGCCGGATCCGGTGCAGCGTTCGGGTCTGGATGCGGCCGCACGTCAAGGTTGGCGGCCGCTACGCAATGGACGATGGGTCGATCGTGGTGGATTCGATCACGGCGATTGATCTCGCCGACATCACTTACGATCTCGCGCGGGAATCAGGGTTCGAGAGTGTCACGGATCTGCTGGGTGTAGCGAAGCACGGGCGTGGAGAGAACGTGTACCTGATTCGGTTCCACTATTTGCCGCCCGGTGCGTGGGATACGCCGGTGCGTGCCCAGGCCCGTTGAGGCTACTGAACCTTGGCCCGCCCAATCCGTAAGTATCGTCATGCGACTGAACCAGGTCTTGCGAAGTCTCGCCAGGATGCCGGGCTTCACCAGCGTCGCGGTCCTGACGCTTGCCATCGGCATCGGCGCGAACGCCGCGATTTTCAGCGTCATCGAAGGCGTACTGCTCAAGCCCCTGCCCTACGCCCACTCCGCCGAGCTCGTCAGTATTGATCACGCTGCGCCGGGCGTGAAGATCGAGCACGCGGGTGCCGCGCCCTTTCTCTACTTCACCTATCGCGAGGACGGCCGCGTGTTCCAGGACGTCGGCATGTGGAACGTCGGAACGATGAGCGTGACGGGACTCGCGCAGCCCGAGGAAGTACCGACGCTGTTCGTCACCGACGCCATCCTGCCGATGCTGGGCGCCCAGCCGATCCTCGGCCGGCTGATCTCGAAGACCGACGACGCGCCGGGCGGTCCTGAGACAGTCATGTTGTCGGCAGGTTACTGGCGCTCGAAATTCGGCGGCGATTCATCCGCAGTCGGCCGCACGCTGATGCTCGACAGCCGCCCCCACCAAATTATTGGCGTGCTCCCGGACTCGTTCCGCTTCCTCGACCGGAAGATCTCTCTCGTCATCCCCTTCCGCATCGATCGCAGCAAGGTGTTCCTGGGTCAGTTCAGCTACGGCGGCATGGCAAGGTTGAAGCCGGGGACCTCGATAGATCAAGCGAACGCCGACGCGGCTCGGATGATTCCGATTTCGTTGCGCCGGTTCCCGCCGTTTCCCGGCGGCAACGTGCAGATCTTCGAGGAGGCCCGCATCACGCCGGTTATCCGCTCGGTGAAGGACGAGCTGGTCGGCGACGTCGAGAAGACGCTGTGGGTGCTGATGGCGACCATCGGGATGGTCCTGCTCATCGCCTGCGCCAACGTGGCCAATCTGCTCCTCGTGCGGGCCGAGGCGCGGCAGCAAGAGCTGGCGATCCGCGCGGCGCTTGGCGCGGGCACCGGGCGGCTCGCACGTGAGCTGCTGCTCGAAAGCGTCGTCCTCGGCCTGCTCGGCGGCGTCGTGGGTGTCGGACTCGCGTTTGGCGCACTGCGGCTGCTGGTCGCGCTGGCGCCGGGCAATCTCCCGCGCATGGACGACATCGCCATCGATCTGCCGGTGCTCGCGTTCACGCTCGTGCTCTCGGTGGTGTCCGGACTGCTCTTCGGCGCGATCCCGATTTTCAAGTACGCGACCGCGCAGCTCGCCACGATGCTGCGCGGTGGCGGACGAGCGGCCAGCGCGAGCCGCGAGCGGCATCGTACGCGCAACGTGCTCGTCGTGGCGCAGATCGCGCTGGCGCTCGTGCTCCTGGTCGGATCAGGTCTGATGATTCGGACGTTCCAGGCGCTGCGCGACGTGCATCCGGGTTTCACACGGGCCAACGAAGTACAGACCCTGCGGATCTCCATTCCCGACTCGCAGGTCAAGGACGAAGGGGCCGTCGTCCACATGGAGCAGGCGATCCTCGACAAGGTAGCGGCCGTACCCGGAGTCACCTCTGTTGCACTCGCCTCCACGGTGACGATGACCGGCGACGGCTGGCACGATCCGCTGTATGCGCAGGACAAGGCGTACACCGAATCGCAGCTCCCGCCGCTCCGCCTGTTCAAGTTCGTGTCCCCAGGCTTCATGAAGACGATGGGCGGCACGTTGCTCGCGGGCCGCGATTTCACGTGGACCGACGCGTACGAACAACGGCCGGTGGCCATGGTCAGCGAAAGCCTCGCGAGAGAGTTGTGGACCGATCCCTCCGCCGCGCTGGGCAAGCACGTCCGTCCGTATCAGAACGGGACGTGGCGTGAAGTCGTCGGTGTGCTCAGCGACATGCGCGACGACGGCCTGAACAAGAAGGCGGCGACGGCGGTGTACTGGCCACTTCTGACGAAACCCTTCACCGAGACGCCCGAATCACGGCCGCAGCTCGCGCGCGGCGTGACGGTCGTGATTCGCAGCCCGCGGACGGGCGCCAATGGGTTCGTCAACGAACTCAGCCAGGCGGTCTGGGCAATCAATCCCAATCTGCCGGTGAGCGGCGTACGAACGCTGCAGGAGATTTACGACGCATCGATGGCGCGGACGTCCTTCACGCTGGTCATGCTCGGCCTCGCCGGCGGCATGGCGCTCTTGCTCGGTGTGGGCGGCCTGTACGGCGTGATTTCGTATCCGTCTCGCAACGATCGCGCGAGATCGGGATCCGGATCGCGCTCGGCGCCCAGGCGCGTGCGGTGACTCGCATGTTCGTCACCCACGGACTTGCGCTGGCCGGTGTCGGCGTCGCGATCGGACTGGCGGTGGCGCTCTCGATCATGCGGCTGATGTCGTCGCTGCTCTTCGACGTGAGCCCGCTCGATCCGCTCACGTACGTGCTGGTGTCGGTCACGCTGATTAGCGCGACCGTGCTGGCGAGTTACATCCCTGCCCTGCGCGCCACGACGGTGGATCCGATCAACGCACTGCGTGCGGAGTAGCCTCGCGCCCAGTCGCCCTCTCCGCTACTCACAACAGCTCAGATCAGTCGATCACACTAACGCAAAGCCACCACGCTGGTGCGCGTGGTGTCGTGCGCCTCTTCAAACGGCGTTCATCTGCGCGACGGCGGCATGGATCTACCCTCCTCGACTGACACCACAACTCGTCCCCAGAGCAAGATGCGCCGCCTGGAAGAATCGAAGGTCGCTTCTCTCGTTGGAGGATGGCGGATCGATTGACGGTTACACCGCAGACGAGGCCGGATGCGCCAGCCCCATTCTGTCGAGAAGCGCCTTGAATCGTGGATCCTCGCGCACGGGATCGAACTCGACGGACGCGGTGATCAGGATCAACGAGCCGTCACGCTCCTCGAAGCCGCGATTCAGCCAGTCGAAGACGCTCTCGAGCTCAGACAGGCCCAGGTGGACGAGAGCGAACCATATCGGGGAGACATAGCCGTCCGCGGCGCGCGCCGACAATTCCTGGAGGTGCTGATTGGCGAGGTCGCGGTTCCCCGATCGGCCGTAGGTATAGCCGAGGACACCGACGTGATTGACGGACCTGCCCCCCAGCTCGATCGCTTTGTTGAATGCCTCGATCGCACGGGTGTACTGACCGCGTTGCGTGCAGGCGTCAGCCAGCGCATAGTGCCCGAATGCAAAGGTTGGTTCGAGTCCGATCACTCTCTCGAATTGCGCAATCGCTGCATCGAGATCGTGGCGGAACCGGTGGACGTAGCCGATCTGTGTCTTCACTTGGAGGTCGAGCGGATCGAGCCGCTCGGCCTCTTCAAGCTCGAGGAGGGCCAAATCGTGACGCGTCTCGAGCAGCGCGAGCCGCCAGGCATTCCAGAGATGCGCGGAGGCCGAGCCCGGACCGAGTTGGAGCGCGCGCGTGAGCGCTTGCTCCGCTCGCCTCCGATCCCAGTCGTGGTTCATCGCGATCAAGCCGTGCACCTTGTGCGCGTGCGCGAGGTTCGGCTCGAGCGCCAGCGCCCTCTCGACCGCCCATCGTGCGCGCGGCACCGTTTCGCGCGCCGGCAGGATGCCCAGACTCGAGTAGAACCAGACATGAGCCTCAGCCACGGCGGCATAGGCAGGCGCGAAGTCGGGGTCCGCTGAGATAGCTTCGTCGAAGTCGACGATAGCGTGCCGCACCGCCGCGTCGGTCCACTTGTTCAGCGCATACATCCCCCTCAGATACGCGTCGTGCGCAGGGACGTTGAGCGCAGTGCTCGTCGTCGGCAAGTCACGATGGAGCCGGAACTCGTCCAGGATGCCTGCCGCGATGTCGTCCTGGATGGCGAAGACATCGGAGAGCTGGCGGTCGAAACGCTTGGACCATATCTGGTAGCCCGCGTCGGCGTTTACGAGCTGCGCCGTGATCCGCACGCGATCGCCGGCCTTGCGTACGCTGCCTTCGAGAACTGTTCCGACGCGCAACCTCCTGCCGATCTCGGTGACCTCAAGATGTTTCCCCTGAAAGGCAAACGCCGACGTCCGGGAGATCACTTGCATTCCGGGAACCCGAGTCAACGCATTGATGATTTCCTCCGTAATCCCGTGGCAGAAGGTACTCCTGATCCTTGCCCGGACTCATATCGACAAAGGGCAGTACGGCGATCGAGGACGAAAGGCGGCGCTCGGTGGAAGTCGTGGGAGGGTTCACGAACGGAACACCCGAGCCCTCCATGGCTCGCAGATCCCGCAGGACTTCGCCCGCTGTGCGATAGCGCCGATTCGGGTCTTTCTCGAGCGCTTTGTCGATGATGACCTCCAGCGATCGCGGCAGCGTGGGCTTCAACGTCAGCAGCGGGGGTTGCGGCCGGTTCAGGAGATGATCGAAAACGGCCGCGGCTGTATCGCCTTGAAACGGCGGCGTCCCTGTTGCCATCTCGAACAGCACCACTCCCAGCGCAAACAGATCCGTGCGCGCATCGAGCCTCTTCCCGAGGGCCTGTTCGGGCGACATGTAACCTGCTGTTCCGACAGCATGTCCCGCACTGCTCTCTTCTTCTGTCGTCGTTGGGCGTTCTCCCCGGGCCGAGATCGGCTCGAGGAACTTCGCCACACCGAAGTCGAGAATCTTGACGCGCTCGTCGTCGGTAATCATCACGTTGCCCGGCTTCAAATCCCGGTGCACGATTCCGACCGCGTGAGCACACGCTAGCCCGTCAGCGATCTGAGCGGCGAAAGAGATCGTTTTCTCGAGTGGAAGCCCGGCGCCATCACTCAGGAGATGACGCAAGCTGCGACCCTGAACGAGTTCCATCGTGATGAACACAAGGTCGTCGGCTTCCTCTACCGAGTAGACGTGAACGATGTTGGGGTGATTGAGCGCGGCCGCCGCTCTGGCCTCGCGCATGAACCGTGCTCGACTGTCGCGCGTTCCGGCGATGTCCGGACGGGGAAACTTGAGTGCGACGCGCCGATTGAGTCTCGTATCATCGGCGACGTACACCTCTCCCATGCCGCCGCTTCCGAGCTTGTCGAGCACCCGGTACTGACCAAGTCGGCTGCCGATCAGTGGCACAGGCGACAGGTTAACCTGCGACGACCACCGGCGGAAATGCGGACTTGCCGCACCGGCACCGGCCGGCGTCGGGTGTGCCCTTGTGCCAGACGCGGGTTCGGCATGAGGGGCACGACCAGAGCGCGTCGAGCGTCTCTATGCGTTCGAGCGCCGCCGTGACTTCGGCGGCTCCTGAACGCCCGCGGCTGGCATGAGCGGCGACGTTCAACGTCGCGCCGACATCCGCTTCCAGGTGCTTGAAGATGGGCTCGACTGTCTGCAGCTGGGACTTGGCGTGCTCCTTGAGCGCACGGCGAAGACCGACGAACAGCTCACCGATTTCGCGCCGGTCGTTGGCCTGGCCGCGGCGGAACGGGAGTGGAGCCCACAGTGCCTCGCACACCTCCTGCAGCAACTCCTCGAGCGCGCGGCGCCCTTTGGTCGCGGCGCCCTGAACGTCGCCGCTTTGCAGCCGCTCGCGGGCAGCCGCGAGCGTGCCGCTCGTTTCGTATTTCGTCGTGCGCGGTCCCGAGGCGTGGCTCCACGATGTGAACTCGATTTTTCGCCAGGAGGGCGCGCGGCGGCTCAAGTGCTCGAAAAACTGCTGGTCGTGCGTCAAGACGATCAGCTGCCATTCGGCGAACCCGTCGGCGAGCAGCTCGGCCAGCCGACCGCGATGCTCGACGTCGAAGCTGTTGATCACGTCGTCGAGGATCAGAAATCCAGCTTCTCGTTGAAGGTCCCCGCCATCGCCAGAAACAGCGCGATCGCGAGCGAGTTCAAGTGCGATTCGCTCATACCCCGTGCGGAGGGCGCTGCCGTGATCCGTAGAAATTGATGGCGAGCTCGACGCCTTTGGCTGTCCACGGCTCGATGCTCACCGAATCGAGATCCTCATCGGGATGGAGCGCCGAGTATATCTTCGCCACACGGCCGCTGATTTGTCGCAGAAGATTGCCCAGGTCCTCCTTCTGCTTCTCCTGATACGCATCGAATACGGTCTCAGCCATCGCCAGCGCCCGTTGCGCGCGGGCATTCTTTTTCTCCGCCTGCTGCCAGGCCTTGATCTGCTGGCACAGCGCCGCCAGCATCACCAGTTGACTATCGCGTGTGCTGGGTTCGGCTGGTGAGATTTGTCGCGCCAGCTTGGCGCCGCCTTGTCCCAGCGACGCAATTCGGTGACATGGCTGGTGATCGAGTCGATGTCGACGGGTGCCAGCGCATCGACCTGGTCTCGTATCCTCGCGTCCGGCAGCGCCGGAACAGACGGGATCTCGAGCTCCATCTTCCTTGCGCGATCGTAAATCGTCTGACGCAGGTCGAGAGCACTCTCGAGACCTTCTGCCTGCTCGAGAACTGGATCGCGACACTTTCCAGATCGCGGGACGCCTCCATCACCTCAACGAGGGCGCTCTCGATTTTGCGCGACAGCGCTTTCAGGTCGACCTTCTGTCCGCAGAGGGGACAGCGTCCCGCCTCGATCGACTCTGCCTCGAGAAGCCGTTTCGCTTCACGCACCAGCGATGCCCGCGGCAGCAGGCGCGCCCGGTCCGATGACGCCAGCGCATTCCAGGCTGCGAACACCTCCCTATCGAACTCCGGTGGGCCGAGCGCGTTGATTGCCGCCAGGAGGTTATCGCGATCAGACGAGGCGGAAACGCCGGCACTGGCGCCGACGGCTGCCGTGATCCACGAAGGCTCGACCACCTGATCCACGATTGCGGCGGTGTGACACGCAGCATCCCGCAGATTTGCAGAAGATTGGCGAGGATGGATTCCTCGGTCACCGTGCCGGCGTCGGATGACAAGGCACGGCGGTAGACGCGGGCTTCTTCTTCCGCGGCTTTCGAGGTCTTGCGCAAGTCGTTTCTGGCTCGTTGCAAGTCTTCTCTCAGGCCCTCGATCGCGTCCAGGCCGAGGATCTCGACCAGCGCCTTCCACTTCTCCGTCTTCGTCTTGTTGATGAAGTCCGCGAGATACGTCCACGCAGGAGGAACGTCTCTCGCCGGAGCGCGCCACATGTCAGGCGTGCGCTCGTCGGGGAACGCGACCTTTGCCCCGAGCGTGCCGCTGGTCACCACCTCCACTGATGTGACACCCTCGTCATCCCCGCCAGCATATCGCACCGCGTATCGCCTCCTTCGTGGGACGACAGCTCGATCTCGCCTGTGAAGTCCCGCTTGAGCGCGTCGGCAATCGTGCTCTTCCCCGTGCCATTGTGCCGTAGACGACGGTGCTTTCGCCATCGCCGAAAT
>CAWAZT010000002.1:0-61007 GCA_963786615.1 uncultured Acidobacteriota bacterium | reverse complement strand
CGACCAGAGCCTCGAAGTGTTGCTCCCTCTGATTCCCAGAGGCGAATTCCGAGGCGGCGGCATGCGCGAGCGCACCGTACAGGTGAAATTCGGCGGTTTCGAAGTTTGCCGCCGCGTCGACACGAGGCGTTGCGCGTTCATCGCGGCGCCGACCGCGGACGCGTGGTCCCCGGCAAGCACGCGTGCCTGCAGCTTGCGGACCCAATAGAGCACCTCGACAAGCGCCAGGTTGCGGTCGCTGGCCAGATGAGCTCGGTGTCACGCTCGTCATATCCCTCGTGATCCAGCCGCCCGAAGGTCACGGTCAATCCGCGGAGCGTCCGTGTCAGCCCAAGTTGGGCGGCGATATGCCATGGACAAGACCCAGTTGGGCCTTGCGGGAAAAAGCCAGGCCGCTTTCGGCTTCCGCCTGTACTTCCGCGAGAGGCGCTCCGACCGCCAGGCTGAGCGTGATCGATGTGTTGCAGCTGTAACCTGCAAACGCCAGGTCGCCGGCCCGATACGAGGCGTCGAACGCCCGTCGTACCATGTCCTGGCCGCTCGCCGGGTGTTTGTCCACGGCATCACGAGCGCGCCCACGCACAAGTAGGTTCGCGCCTGATAACGGGTCAGGCCGCGTTTCTCGACCAGGTCATATCCGAGCTGGCCGAACCGATATCCGTCTCTGTAATTGCCAAGCGCGGCCCGGCCAAGAAGGCCAGGAAGACGTAGCCGTAGCACGACGCATCGCAGTTGCCGTGTTCGAGGCTGAGACTGACCAGGCGGCAGACGACGAGTGACGAGAGGTGTTCATCGGCGAAGAAGGACGGCGTCACGGCTTCCGAGAAGACGTCCAGGGTGTCCAGGACCTCGGGGTCCGTGATCAGCGGCAAGTCCACGAGGTCTTCGATTTGCCGATTGCCGAGCAGCGTCCAGATCCGTTCGTACTCGCGCATCGCATCCTCGCGCGTCGGATGCTTCGACCAGTCGGTGCCGCCGCGGCGGAGCCACTCCAGGAACACGTCGAGTCCGCGGTCGCTCTTGTCCCAGTTCATGTACAGCGTGATCCGCAGACGCGTTACGACGCTGTAGTCATGGCGGCTCCTGGCGCGTTCGGCCAGCCGCGAGAGCCGGATTCTCGCGGCCGGCATGTCCGTCGTCAGCAGCTCGCACTCGGCCATCAGATACTCGATCGCGAACACGAGCTCGTAGTGACGCTTCCAGGCGTCCTCCGTCAGGAGAGCGCTGCCGGCCCTGAGGTATTTGAGTGCGGCGTCATAGGCGGTCGCAGCTCTTCGCGCGCCGGCCCGCGATCAGGTTCAGGCCCGCGACCCGCTCGCGCTCCTCGACCGAGGTGATCAGGTGCGAGCCGCGATTGAGCTGATTGACGATCTCGAAGATGGCTTCGTCGCGTTTCGCCGGCGGGTGTGTGCGCGGCGAGCAGCATGCCGATGCGCAGGTGAGCCTCCGCGCGCTGCTCCTTCGGGATCAGCGAGTAGGCGGCTTCCTGCACACGGTCGTGCAGGAATCGATACGAATCGTCCGCACGGAAGATGAGGCCCGACCGCACCGCTTCCCAGAGATGGTCGTGCATCTCCGCGGCCGAGCCCGGATACGCCATTCGCAGCATTTCGAACTCCGCGCTGTTGCCCATGCAGGCGAACTGCTGGAGCGCTTGCTGGGTCTCCATCGGCAGGCGATTCAACTTCCCGACCATGAGCTCGACGACGTTGTCCGTGAAGTCCTTGGCGTGAATGCGACGAAGGTCCCACGCCCAATGCCCCTCGCCGACGTTGAACGTGAGCAGGCCCTCGTCCGCCAGGGTCGAGATGAACTGAATCGCGAAGAATGGGTTCCCCGTCGTCTTCTCGTGGATCAGTTCCGCCAGCGGCGCGGAGCGTTCCGGTTCGCCGTGAAGGGCGTCCGCCAGCAGTTGCCCCAGATCGTCGCGCCCGAGCGGGGTGAGCACGATGTCCTGCACCGCCGCACCGGCCTGGCGGATCGCATCGAGCTTGCGCACCAGCGGGTGCGTGGCACTGACCTCGTTGTCCCGATACGCGCCGATGAGCAGCAGGTGCTGGAGATCGCTGCGGGTCAACAGATCTTCGAGCAGGTTGAGTGTCGCCGCATCCAGCCATTGCAGATCGTCGAGAAAGAGCGCCAGCGGATGCTCGGGGCGCGCGAAGACCCCGATGAACCGCCGAAACACCAGCTGGAAACGTCTCTGCGCCTCCTGCGGTGGAAGCTCGGGCACCGGTGGCTGCTCACCGATGACGTGCTTCAGTTCCGGGACGAGATCGACGATCAGCTGCCCATTCGGCTCCAGCGCCTCCCGAAGCGCGTCACGCCATTTGCCCAGGTCTGCGTCGTTCTTGCTGAGGAGCGGCCGAATCAGGCCTTGGAATGCCTGCGCGAGCGTGGCATACGGGATGTCGCGCTTGTACTGGTCGAACTTGCCGGATGCAAACAGGCCGCGGGGAGGGACGAGCGGCTTGTGGAGCTCGTTCACGACCGCCGACTTGCCGATGCCGGAGTATCCGGAGACCAGCACCAGCTCCGGCCGGCCGCCCGCGACGATGCGATCGAACGCGGTGAGCAGGGTGTCGACCTCACCGTCCCGCCCGTACAGCTTCTCGGGGATCATGAGGCGATCCGGAATGTCATGCGCGCCCAGCGTGAAATCGTCGACGCGTCCCTGGGACTCCCATTGCGACAGGCAGCGCCGCAGATCGCTCTCGACGCCCGCCGCGGTCTGATAGCGCTCCTCCGCCGCCTTGGAGAGCAGCTTCATCGTGATCGCGGACACCGGGGCTGGCACACTGCTCTGTCGCTCGCCGGGTGTGTCTGGTTGTCGAGCGATGTGGCAGTGCACCCATTCCATCGGATCGGATGCCGTGAACGGAAGGCTGCCAGTCAGCATCTCGTAGAACGTGACGCCGAGTGAGTAGAGGTCGCTGCGGGAATCGATCGAGCGATTCACTCGTCCCGTCTGCTCTGGCGCCATGTAGGCGAGCGTTCCCGCGATGAACTCGGGAGGTTCGGGCGATTGCCGCTCGCGCGGGAGTCGCGATGCAATGCCAAATCCGGTGAGCCGGACACCGCCCGTTGCGGAGTCGACGAGCACATGGCAGGCTTGAGGTCCTTGTGGATCAGACCGCGTCCGTGGAGCTGGCCGACGGCGCCGGACAGGGCCACGGCGAGCCGGAGGAACTGTCCGATCTCCATCGGCTGCCGGACGAGACGATCGAGGGGTTCGCCACCTCTGTAATCGACAACCAGCATCGTCTGCCCGCGCTCGCGCACCAACTCCAGCGGCCGCAGCGCCCAGGCACTATCCAGGTAGGGCTGGAGTCGGTGTTCGTGCGTGAGGCGATTGACACTCTCAAGGGTGGGATGCTCGGAGCCGGAAGGGATGGGTATGAAGGCGTGCGTCTCGCCACGGGCGCCATCCCGCCGGAGCTTGCAGAAAGCACGGCCGGCGTCTCGCCACAGCACGTCGAGCGAGTCGTCTTCCCAACCAGCTCCAAACAAGACGGATGCCTTCATAAACCCCGTCTCCCTCTGAGGGCCGGTTCCCGACCAGCGCCTTGCCGGCGCCTGCAACCGATTCGCGCAGCATGCCTCACACAGCCCAGGCCCGCAATGGGTGCCACGGGCAATACGGGCTCGGCGTTACTGCATCAGCTCGCGATCGCGGTGCCCGCGTTCAGCGCCCCGGTGAGGTTGGTGCTCGGCCCACGTTAACAGTCGGTCGAGCGCCGGGCAGAGAGACTGTCCCCACTCGGTGAGGTGATAGTCGACCTTCGGCGGGACTTCAGCGTGCACAGTGCGCGTAACGATGCCATCCCCCTCAAGCTGCCGAAGCTGTTGGGTCAGCATCTTCTGCGAGATGCCGGGAATCGCGCGCTGAAGGTCAGAGAAGCGCAGCGTCTTGCCGCCAAAGAGATGGAAGAGGATAACGAGCTTCCAGCGACCATACAGTTTTCGAATGGCCTCCTCGATCCCGGCGGCGGCCGACGCGGGCGTGTGTGCGCGCTTACTCACGGGTGCGTCCCTCACTTTCGCGTGCGCTCTTGCGGCTTCATCCGTCCCGGTATCTAGTACTCTTATGCCAACGAACACTGACACGCCCATCGAGTTGCCAGCCCCCGTCGCGGCGTATTTCGCGGCTGACGGCGGTGGCGTGGCTTCGTCTTTCATCGAGGACGCCGTTGTCGTCGACGAGCGTCGCGAGCACCACGGCCGACAAGCCATCGGGCGCTGGAAGACCGAGGCCACGGCGAAGTATCACTATACAAGCGAGCCACTCGCGGTAGACTGCTCGGGGGCAGACGTGACCGTCATCACACGGGTCACCGGCGAATTCCCAGGCAGTCCCATAGAACTGCGGTACCGCTTCACGCTCGAGGGTGACAAAATTGCCAGGCTGGAGATCACGGGGTGATTTTCGATCTCGAGCTCACCGGTCGGCGCGCGCTCGTGACGGCGGGGACAAAAGGGGTCGGCGCCGCGGTCGTCGAGGTGCTCTCTGAGAACGGAGCGAAAGTAGTGACCACGGCCCGCTCGATTCCGCGCGACTCCCTTGCCAGCGTGCACTACATCGCAGCGGACATCACGACGGCCGCGGGCTGCGCCCATGTGGCGCAAGGCGCTCTCAACCACCTCGACGGCATCGACATTGTCGTCAATGTCCTCGGCGGCTCGCAGGCGCCGGCCGGCGGGTTCGCCGCACTTGACGACCACGAGTGGGAGAAGGAGATCGATCTCAACCTCATGCCCGCCGTTAGGCTCGATCGGGAGCTGCTGCCGTCGATGCTCGCGCGGGGGGAGGGCGTCATCGTTCATGTCACGTCGATCCAGCACGTGCTGCCGCTTCCCGAGTCGACGATCGCATACGCGGCGGCGAAGGCCGCGCTGGCGATGTACAGCAAGGCCCTGTCGAAGGAGGTGACGCCAAAAGGCATTCGCGTCATGCGGGTCTCACCGGGCTGGGTCGAGACCGAAGCGGCCGTGGCACTTGCCGAGCGTCTCGCCGCCGATGCCGGAACTGACTACGAAGGCGGCAAACAGATCATCATGCGGTCGCTAGGTGGCATCCCGCTCGGACGTCCCGCGAAGCCGCGGGAGGTGGCCGAGCTCATCGCGTTCGTGGTATCGCCGAGAGCGGGAGCCGTCACCGGAACCGAGTACGTTATCGACGGCGGAACGGTCCCCACGTCATGATGCAGGCTGACGTTGGCCGACCGAGAGTTCTCCTGGCGGACGACGACGCTGGGATCCTGAAGGCCATCTCGAGAACGCTGGCGACAGAATTCGAAGTTGTGGCCACGGTGACCGACGGCCGCAAAGCTCTGGACGCTGTGCCCCGTCTCGACCCCGATGTCGTCGTTCTCGATATCTCGATGCCAGGTCTCAACGGATTTCAAACGGCCGAGGAACTCACACGATTTGGAACGCGGGCCAAGATTGTGTTCCTGACGATGCATCAGGACGACGACTTCGTCAGCAAGGCCATCCGATGTGGAGCGATGGGCTACGTGCTGAAGACGCTCGCCTCCTCGGATCTGACCCCGGCACTGCATCACGCCCTCGCCGGACGGCGGTATCTTCCGTCGCTGACGCCTCTGGTGATCACCGGCTCGGATACACACGCCGTTCAGTTTTCTGGCGATGGCAGTTCCGGCCTCGACGGAGTCGCGGCCGTGCTGAGCAGCGCGCTCCATCGAGGCGACACCGTCGCCACCGTCTTGATCGCATCGAATCGTGACGCCCTCGCCGTCCGGATGAAAGAGCGAGGATGGAATCTCGCCGACGTAGGGAAGCAAGGCCGCTACCTGGTCTTCGATGCTGAGGAAGCAGCGACACGGGTCATGCGAGCCGGTCGTCCCCACCTTGACTCGATCGCCGAGATGGTCGCCGCGCTTGAAAGCGCCCGAAGAGCTTCGGCCGCCGGGCCACGCTCGCACCTCACGCTCGTCGGCGAGATGTCCGTCGTGCTTTGCCGCCGAGGAACACCTGAAGCAGCAGTGGAACTCGAGCGACTCTGGGATGAACTGACTCGTTCACTCCCTATCCTCACCATTTGCACGTATGCGACGGGCTGCTTTGATCACGACGGAGTGCCAGGGTTCGTTTCAAGCATCTCAGCCCATCACTCGGCTATCTGCCACGCAGTCAGGGCTTGACGATCACGGCCACTATCGCCGACGCCGGCCGCTGAGTGTACGGGCGAAAACGAAATCAGCCTGAGGACGAATCCCGGGCGGCCAGATCGGAGTACTTCCTAGGCTGCACGCGAGCTTGACTCCGGCGCGGCGATGGTAGAGTCTCGGACCACGCAGAGACGAAGGTGCCCATGACCCGTTTCCCACCCCGGTCGGCTCGCGTATGGTTGCCGACATTGACGGCGGTGATCGTTCTGGCCAGCGGCGCGATGCGCAGCCACCTGCGTTCTGCGGAGATCCAATCCGGAGACGACCTCAGATCAGCAGCCGCAGGGTTCCACGAACTCGTTCTGCACGATCCGTGTACCGGAGACTACGCGCCCCAACCGGATACCTGCCTTCACAAGCAACGAGTCGAGAAGCTGTTCACGTTCGGCGGCAATCCCGGCGTGATATACGACGTCCGTCTCAGGGTTCGGGGACTCTTCGAGCCCACGACGATTGAGGGCGGCGAGATGCCAGATCCGGCGCATCCGTACTTCAGGGTGGGCGGCACGGTAGGAGCGCGAGAGTGGTCCGCCTGGCACATCGACGTCTCGATTCCCAGGCAGACGTACTGGCTCAATCACTATCCGAAAGTCTCACATACGATCTACGCGGAAGACTTCGAGGCGACGATACCCGTGGCGGGCGGCAGCGCCGTGGTCGTTCGAGTCGTCGATGGGAACGATCGGCAGATCGACAACGGCAAGCCAGGACTGCCCGACCGCCGACAGATCATCAAGGGCGTCGTCGATTCACCCCTCGACGGACAGATCCTACGTCTCGACGTCATCAACGTCACCGTGCATTGACGGCGCGGTACTGCGGCGGGGCCAACGATTCCACACAGCTACGTCGCTCTGTTCGGCGATGACGCGCTTCGCACGGCGCGCATCGCTCGCAAGAGCGGATTGGCAGGTGTCCGGCAACGGAGAACTCCAGCTCCGACGCCGTCGAATTGAAGCCCCGCGTACGTCCCGAACATGTCCGGTCCCTTCAGATCGAACAGCACGGCATTCAGGGTGTTCAGAAGTGGATCCATCGGCTGGGCCACACGCAGTTGGGTTCTCGCAGCGCTCTTGGCACCCCATGCATCCATCACTCGCGAGTATAGATAAGTCGTTGCACGACCCTGGCTCAACGGATCTTGCGAGAGCCGGTCGTCGTGGCCAATAATTCACTGGAGTGGGGCCGCCCAGTCCGTTCGACCGGGGACGCACAAGAGCGGCGTTGTGTGTACCGCTGGGCGCCGCGCTGGTTTTTGCCCTGGCGATCGTTGGATCCGCCCAGAAACAGACTTTTTCTTCCGCGCCCGTCGCCAGCCGGCCGCCGCTGTTGACACCCGCGTCGGGCACCGGCTTCGACACGATCGTCAAACCGTTTCTCGCCGAGAACTGTTTCCCCTGCCACGGCGAGAAAAAACAGAAAAAGGGCCTGAACTTCGAGTCGTTCACGTCCGCCCAGACACTGATCGACGATCGGGAACGCTGGGACGAGGTCGTCGTCCGTCTGCGCCACCGGGAGATGCCGCCCGACGATGAGCCGCAACCGCCGGAGCATCAGCGACAGGCGGTCGCCGGATGGCTGGCGCGCGAGCTGGCGCGCATCGATCGGGTCACGCCGCCCGATCCCGGGCACGTGACGGCCCGACGGCTCAACCGGGCCGAGTACGACAACACGATTCGGGATCTGCTCGGCGTCACCATGCATCCCGCTGACGATTTCCCGCAGGACGATTCCGGCTACGGCTTCGACAACATCGGCGACGTGCTGTCGCTGTCACCCGCGCTGATGGAGAAATACTTCGCCGCGGCCGAGAAAGTGACGCGCGCGGCGCTCTTCGGTCCGCCGAAGCTCGCGCCGACGCTGACACGCCTGCGCTCGGACGGTCGTCGTCAGGGTGAGGCCCACGCCGTGCCGGCGACCTACGACCTCACCGGCTTGAGCCTGCCCAACGCGTTTCACGCGATCTATCGCGTGCCGGTTGACGGTGAATACGCGATTCGGACTGTGTTGGGCGGCACGCGGCCAGCCGCGTCGGAACCTATCACCGTGGCGTTGTGGGTGGACGAGCACGAAGTGACCCACCGCGTGCACGATCCTGATCGCGCGGCCACGTTCTCCGACGATCGGCAGGACTTCGGCGGCCAGACGACCGAGTTCCGGGTCCCTTTGACGGCCGGCGATCACCGGCTTGCGATGGCCATCCCGCGTATCTACGAAGGATTGCCCGCCCGCTACGGCGGGCCGAATCCCTCCACGCGGCCCGAGCCGCCCGCGAAGACGTTCGAGCCGCCGCCCAACGCCTCGCCCGAACGAATCGAGACGCTGAAGAAGCGCTTCGACGAGACGCAAGCGGAGCTGCAGCAGCTTCCGCTGAACGCGGTGCGCATCAGCTCGGTCGAGATCGGTGGTCCCGTACTCGGAGGTCACCGGGCCATCGCGCGCGAGCCTCGACACGATCTACACGTGCGGGCACAAGGACGGCCAGCATCAGCGCTGGTGCGTGTCCCGCATCATGACCGACCTGGCCTGCCGTGCGTTCCGACGGCCCGTCTCCGCCGCCGAGATCGAGAAGCTCGTTGCGCTCGTGCATCAGGCGCAGCAGGACGAGGACTCGTTCGACGAGGGCCTGGCGGTCGGCATCGAAGCCGTGCTCGTCTCTCCCGATTTCCTGTTCCGAATCGAGCGCGACCATGCGGCAGCGGCGTCGGTCGACGTCGTACCCGATCAGCCAGTACGAGCTGGCGACCAGGCTCTCGTACTTCCTCTGGTCGAGCATGCCGGATGCCGAGTTGCGGCGTGCGGCCGACACCGGCACCCTGCGCGATCCGCAGGTCCTCGCGGCGCAAGTACGGCGGATGCTGCGCGACCCCAAGGTCAGCGCCCTGGCGGAGAACTTCGGCGGGCAGTGGCTCCAGTTCCGTGCGCTCGAATCGCTGACGCGCGACAAGACGCGGTTTCCCGATTTCGAGGACTATCTGCGGCTCTCGATGCGCCGCGAGACGGAGCTCTTCGTCGAGCACGTCATCCGCGACGATCGCAGCATCCTTGATTTCCTCAGCGGCAAGTACTCGGTACCTCAACGAGCGCCTCGCGCAGCATTACGGGGTGCCGAACGTGATCGGCCCCGAGTTCCGCCGCGTGGAGCTGACGGACACGCCGCGCGCCGGCGTCCTGACGCAGGGCAGCGTCCTGACGGTTTCGTCTTACGCGACGCGCACGTCACCGGTCCTGCGCGGCAAGTGGATCCTCGAGAACCTGCTGAATGCGCCGCCGCCCGATCCGCCGCCGAACGTGCCCAACCTCGACGAGACCGCCATCGGCACTGCCCGATCGATGCGTCAGCAGCTCGAGGCGCATCGAAGGGATCCGACGTGCGCCGCGTGCCACCGTCGGATGGATCCGCTCGGCTTCGGCCTCGAGAACTTCGATGCGGTCGGTGCGTGGCGGACGACCGAGGGCAAGTTCCCGATCGATGCGTCCGGTTTTCTCCCGGACGGCGACGACTTCAATGGGCCGGAGGAGCTGCGAACGATCCTGGAGCGCCAGCCTGAGGTGTTCGCGCGGTGCCTGACGTCGAAGCTGATGACGTACGCGATTGGACGCGGCCTCGAACGGTACGACCGCCGCACGGTCCGCCGCCTCGCGGCGCAACTCCCGGCGCAGAAGTACCGGTTCTCCGCCCTCGTCCTCGACATCGTGAACAGCCTGCCGTTCCAGTCGCGGCGGCCCTCGGGCGACGTCCGGGGACAGGTATCAGGAGCGCACGCCCCATGATGATCATGCGCAAGCACCTCCATCGCCGGACGTTCCTCAAGGGCATGGGGGCGGCCATCGCGCTGCCGATGCTGGACGCCATGACCCCGGCGTTCGCGGCACCGGCCGCGCTCGGGTCCAAGGCGACGCGGCTGGCCTTCACCTACGTGCCCAACGGCATCACGATGGCGGACTGGACGCCGGCCACGGAAGGCGCCGCCTTCCAGTTCACACGCGTCCTGAAACCGCTCGAAGCGTTTCGGAACGATACGCTGATCATCTCCGGCCTCGCACACAAGAACGGTGAAGCGCTCGGTGACGGCCCGGGCGATCACGCCCGCGCCGCCGCGTCGTATTTGACCGGCGTCCACCCGCGCAAGACGGCAGGCGCCGACATCCAGAACGGCATCTCTGTCGATCAGATCGCGGCCCTGCACCTCGCCGACCAGACACGATTCCCGTCGCTCGAGCTCGGGTGCGACGACTCACGGACGATCGGCAACTGTGATTCCGGCTACTCGTGCGCATACACGAACAGCCTGGCCTGGCGTGGACCTGCGACGCCGATGCCGCCGGAAACGAACCCGCGCCTCGTCTTCGAGCGTCTCTTCGGCGATATCGACACCAGCCTGCCTCCCGACGTCCGCGCGCGCCGGCTGCAGCATCGCCGGAGCATCCTCGACCTGGTCTTTGCCAGGACGACGACCCTGGCCGCCGATCTGGGACCGGCCGATCGCCGCAAGCTCGACGAGTACCTGACGTCGATCCGCGAGATCGAACGCCGGATCGAAATGGCCGAACAGGACCTCACGAACATCGTCCCGACCATCGACAAGCCGTCCGGCATCCCGGTGCAGTACGACGAGTACGTGAAATTGATGTTCGATCTGCAGGTGGTCGCGTTCCAGACCGACCTCACGCGCGTGGTCACGATGATGATGGGACGGGAAGGCAGTTTGCGGACCTATCCCGAAATCGGCGTGCCCGATCCGCACCATCCGCTCACGCACCACCGCGGCAATCCCGAGTGGATCGAGAAGGTCACCAAGATCAACACGCTGCACATGGAGCTCTTCGCCGGATTCATCGCCAAGCTCAAGGCGACGCCCGACGGCGACGGCACGCTGCTCGATCACTCGATGATCGTGTATGGGAGCGGCCTGAGTGACGGCAACCGGCACACACACGACGACCTGCCCGTGCTGATCGTCGGACGCGGTGGCGACTTCCGTCTCGGCAGCCACGCGGTCTACCCGAAAGACACACCGATGACGAATCTGTACCTGACGCTGCTGGATCGCGTCGGCGTACAGGCGGAGAAGGTGGGAGACAGTACGGGCCAGATCGAGCACCTCGCACTGTAGCCGTGTCGTGCTGGTGGTGTGAAGGGTGCTGGGGGTGCGTGCTACAGGGGGTGATAGCTGCCACGCGTCCTGCACTGCAGCCTGGAGCGTTGTGAGTGGCAGCCATCGCCCTTCAGTACCCGCAGCGCTAGCACTGCACCCTTAGCACACTTGGCACCATCAGCACCGCCCCATTAGCACCCTAGCACCCTTAGCACCCTCAGCACGACACGCGGTATAGTTTTCCCTCCTGGAGCATAAGATGACAACCTCTCGCCGTGATCGTCGTCGATTCCTGAAAGGCCTTGCGGGCTCCGCTGCACTGTTGTCGTCGCTGCCGGCCGAGGCGTTCGCCAACGCGACGTCGGAGAGGGCGCAGCAGGCCAGTGGCAGCCCGAAAGCCGCGGCGCCGAGGATCAAGTTCGCCGTCATCGGCATCAACCACTCGCACATCAACAGCCAGGTCGAGGCGGTGATTCGCGGCGGCGGCGAGCTGACGTCGGTCTATGCCAAGGAAGCGGATCTGCTCGCCGGCTTCACGAAGCGGTTTTCTCAGGCGAAGGTCGCGCGTGGCGAGAACGAGATCCTCGAGGACTCGAGTGTCCAGCTCGTATTGAGCTCCGGCATTCCTGACGAGCGGGCGCCGCTCGGCATCCGCGTGATGCAGCACGGCAAGGACTACATGGCCGACAAGCCGGGCATCACGACGCTCGATCAGCTCGCCGAGGTTCGCCGGGTGCAAGCCGAGACACGGCGCATCTACTCGATCATGTACAGCGAGCGGTTCGAGAATCGCGCGACCGTGAAGGCCGGCGAGCTGGTCAAGGCGGGCGCGATTGGCGGCGTCATTCAAACAATCGGCCTGGGTCCACACCGGATGACGCCCGAAACGCGGCCGGCGTGGTTCTTCGAACGCCCGCGCTACGGCGGCATCCTCTGCGACATCGGCTCGCACCAGGCGGATCAGTTCCTGTTCTTCACCGGATCGACGAAAGGCGAGGTCGTCTCATCGCAGGTCGGGAACGTGCACCATCCGCAACACCCGGGGCTCGAGGATTTCGGCGACACCGTGCTTCGCGGCGATCATGGGACGGGCTACATCCGCGTGGACTGGTTCACGCCGGACGGCCTGTCCACGTGGGGAGACGGCCGGCTGACCATCCTCGGCACCGACGGCTTCATCGAGATCCGCAAGAACGTGGACATTGGCGGCCGCCCCGGCGGCAGCCACCTGTTCATCGTCGACCAGAAACAGACGCGGTACGTCGACTGCCAGACTGTCGTGCTCCCCTATGGCGAGCAGCTCGTCTCGGACGTCCTCAACCGCACCGAGACCGCGATGACGCAGGCGCACTGTTTCCTGGCCACCGAGTTGATGCTGAAGGCGCAGGCGAACGCCCAGAAGCTGGGGTTTCAGGTGTGAAGTCGGGAGCTGGGAGCTGGGGCTGGAATTTATGACCGACAAACCGTCACGTCGCGAGTTCATCACGTCCACCGGTGGCGGCATCGTGGCGTCGTCGATGCTGGCCGGTTTCCCGTCGATCGTTCCGGCCTCTGTGCTGGGACCGAATGCGCCGAGCAACCAGATCGCCATCGGCGCGATTGGCACCGGGCGGATCTCGCGGGTCCACGATCTTCCGGGAATCTGGCGATACGACAGCGCGCGGATCATGGCGGTGTGCGATCTGGATAGCCATCGCGTCGCCGACGCGAAGACGTTGATCAACGGTCAGTACGCGAAGAAGACCGGCACGCCGTACGACGGGGTCGTCGGCTACGGCAGCTATCACGAGCTGCTCGCCAACAAGGACGTCGACGCGGTCGTCATCAGCACGCCCGACCATTGGCACGCAATCATCGCGATCGATGCGGTGCGGGCCGGCAAGGACGTCTACCTCCAGAAGCCCGCGTCGCTGACGATCGCGGAAGGCCGTGCGCTCAGCGACGCCGTGCATCGCTCGGGGCGGATCTTTCAGATTGGCAGCCAGCAGCGCTCGTCACCGCAGTTCCGGTATGCCGCGGAGCTCGTGCGGAATGGACGCATCGGCGAGCTGAAGACGGTGGAGGTCGGTCTGCCCGGCGATCCGTCCGGCGACGAGGAGCCGATCATGCCGGTTCCGAACAATCTGAATTACGACATGTGGCTCGGCTCCACGCCGGTGGTGCCCTACACCGAGAAGCGCGTGCATCCGCAGAAAGGGTACGACCGGCCAGGGTGGCTGCGATGCGAGCAGTTCGGCGCCGGCATGATCACGGGCTGGGGCGCGCACCACATCGACAGCGCGCACTGGGGGATGGACACCGAGTACACGGGGCCGATCGAAGTCTGGGGAACGGCGGAGTTCCCGACGCACGGTCTGTGGGACGTGCACGGGCCGTTCAGGACCGAAGCGATCTACGCGAATGGCGTGCACATGGTCATCAGCGGCGATTTCCCCAACGGTATCAAGTTCATCGGCACGGAAGGCTGGATCTTCGTGTCACGCGGTGACGAGACCGTCACCGCGTCGGACCCGGTCGCGAAGCTGAAGGACAGCAAGGCGCTGGCGGCGAGCGACCCGAAGATCATCACGTCGGTGATTGAGCCGAACGAGATCCACTTGTACGAAAGCAAGGAGCAGCACGGCAACTGGCTCGATTGCATCCGCACGCGGCAGCAGCCGATCGCGCCGGTCGAAGTCGCCCACCGTGCGTGCTCAGCGTGCCTGATCCATCACATGGCCATGAAATCGAAGCGCAAGCTGTACTGGGATCCGCTCAACGAACGCTTCAAGAACGACGACGAGGCGAACACCTGGCTGTCGCGGCCGCAGCGGCCACCATATACGACGCCGTAACGGTAGTGGTGCGAAAGGTGCTGAGGGGCTAACGGTGCTGAGGGTGCCGGTGCTGCAGGTGCTGCGCAGGTCGGTGCTGGGAGTGCTGCTGATCGGCGGGCTGAGTGCCGACACGGACAGCAGCCCGCGGCAACCACGCCATTTGTCCCGCCGCCGATTCTCCAGGGTGGCCAGGTCCTGCCGCTGTTTCCTCCCGGCTCCCGCTACCTGCACGCGGACCGCATCGGCGAGCCCGAGCAGAACAACATGCAGGACGGCGTGCCCGGACGCATCCAGAGCATCGTCAACATCCACAACCCGTCGATCGAGATCCATCGCGTGCCCGCAGGGATCAATACCGGAACGGCGGTGATCCTGGCCCCGGGGGGAGGGCACAACACGCTGAACGTGGGATCGGAGGGCGCGGACTTCGTCGCGTTCTTCTACAACTACGGCGTGACGACGGTGATCCTGAGAAACCGGCTGCGCCGCGACGGCTACAACCCGCAGACCGACGAAGTCTACGACGCGCAGCAGGCTATCCGGACGGTTCGCGCGCACGCGAAAGAGTGGAACATCGATCCGCATCGGATTGGCATCATGGGGTTTTCGGCGGGGGCGGAGCTCGCCGCGCCGGCGGCGATCATGTACGACGCGTTCGATCGCGCGAACAAGAGCGCGGACGATCCGCTCGCGGGCGTCAGCTCGCGGCCAGACTTCGTTTCGCTCGTCTATCCAGGACCGACACCATTCGCGCGGGATCCGAACACGTCAATCCCGGCGACGTCGCCTCCAGCGTTCATCACCTGTGGCGGCACCGGCGATGCGGTCCATGCCGAGTGGGCGGACCAATATTTTTCGGCGATGCTGAAAGCGAAAATCCCGAACATCGAGATGCACATCTACGGCAACGGCGTGCACGGAAACGGGCTGAAGGATCGCAACGGGACGCCGTTCGGGACGTGGCAGGACCGCTTCATCGACTGGTTCCGCGACCTCGGCTTTCTCGGCAAGCCTGGCGTCGAGACCAAGGCGGCCCGAGACGTGGCCGAACGCGCGGCACAGACGCCGCGGCCCTAGTCGATCAGCGACTGCCAGCCGTCACGATACTGCTCGCGGCGGACGTACTTGGTCGCAAGCGTGGAGTTCGGGAACTCCATCTTCTCCGCGTCCCAGATCAGGCGCTTGTAGGGCACGCGCAAGGCAATCGTCGCAAGCACTGCCGCTTCGCCGAGCGCCCCGACCTGCTCGAAGCTTCCCTTCGATTTCGTCCGGTTCTTGATCGCGTTCACCCACTCGTCGTCGCTCGTCGTCGTGTCGACGTTCTGCGCTGCCACGGATCCGTCGATCGCGCGCTGACGGCTCTGCGGGATCAGCCGCGGCTTGTTGCCGCGGAAGTCGCAGAGAAGCTTGCCCTTGTCGCCGATGAAGAGCATGCCCTCGTCCGCAAGGTCGAGCCCGTCCTCGTACATCTCTTCCGGCGTCTGCGGCTTCATGCCGCCGTCGTACCAGAACGTGTCGACCGATGGACGCGACGCCGTTGCCGGATGTCGCCAGCGGATGACGCTGGATTTCGGAAGGCCGACCACCGACACGATTCCCCCGTCGCTGACCTGTTGCTCGTTGACGGCGGCGTCGTTGTTCGGGCGCGCCTCGACGAACTCGGGGACGCCGAGATTCAAGATGCGGTACGGCTGCCAGAGACTGTAGAAGCCCATGTCACCAAGGCATCCGACACCGTATGGGTACCACCCGCGATAGACGGTGAACGTGTAGTTCGGGTGATACGGGCGGTTCGGCTCTGGCCCCTGCCACAACTCCCAGTTGAAGCCGGGCGGCACCGCCGGACCGGACGCGTAGAACTCCTGCCAGCCTTGCGGCCAGAAGGGGCGATTCGTCCAGTTGTGCACTTCGCGGACCGTGCCGATGACGCCGGCGTTGATCATCGCCTCGAGCAGGTGGCGATCCGGCGTGTTGCTGTACGCCAGCAGATGCGTGACGGCCTGGCTCTCACGCGCGACCTGCAGCGTCCGCCGGACTTCGTACAGGACGCTCGCGAGCGGCTTGTGCGCAATCGCCGCCTTGCCTTTCTTGAGCGCCGAGATATTGATGCTCGCGTGCTGGTGATCCGGCGTGATATTGACGATGCCCTGGATGTCGGTTTCCTTTTCGAGCATCTCGCGGTAATCCTCATAGGACCGGATGCCGGCGCTCGGACGGTTCTGCCCCTTGTAGTACGCCTCCATGATTTCCCTGGCCGCGTCGCGCCCGGCACGGATGCCGGTGTCGGACGCGCCCCAGGTTTCGTCGCCGAGGAACCGTCGAATACGCTGACGATTGCCGTGCGGCTCCCAATCCAGATAGTTCTGGCTGTCCTTGTTGGGATCGACGACGGCAACGAACTGCAGGTCGGGCCGCGCGACCATGCCGGTGTTCACCTGACGTTGGGCCTGCGTGCCGCAGCCGACCTGCGCGAGGAGGATCATGTCGCTCGGTGCAATGTAGCCAGGGCCGCCAAGCACGCGTCGAGGGACGATCGTCCACGCGGACGCGCCGGCGACGGTACCGAGGAACTTGCGACGGTTCATGTCGTCCATGGATTCATCCTCTCGGGCGCGCGGCGCCCGCATGGAGCGTCAGTTTCTGGACGCGCCAGTTCGCCAGCTCGCCTACGTACAGGTGATCGTCGGCGCGGCAGTCGATGGCATTGACGAGGCCGAACTCCTTGAGCTGCTTTCCCGCGGACCCGAATCTGCCGACGACATGCCCGTCGAGCTCCATCTTGTAGATCGCCGCGTCGTCCATCCCGTACGCGTCGCCGGTGTGCGCGCTGTACAGGTACGGGTGAGAGCCGCGTGAGATGCAGACCGCGGTTGGAACGCCGACGTTGGTGATCTGTGACGTCGACAGCTCCCCCGTTGTCGAACACCTGGATGCGCTTGTTTCCCTGGTCGGCCACGTACACGTTGCCCTTCGCGTCGGTCGCGATCGAGCGCGGCGCGTTGAGCTGGCCCGGCTCGGACCCCCGGACGCCGAATGACACGAGGAAGCGACCGTTGCGATCGAACTTCGCAATGCGCGAGTTGGTTCCGAGGCCGTCGGCAACGAAGATGTTGCCGTCAGTGTCCCACGCAACGTCGCTGGGACGGCTGAACTGATCGCCGTCACCGCCGGCGCCTGGCAGACCGCCACGTCCGCGTGCGGGTGCAGTCGCGCTGTCCGCCGACGAGCGGATCGAGATGGCTTCGGGTTTCCGACCAAGGATCATCAGGACTCGCCCGTCCGGACCGAGCTTCACCACCTGGTTGGATCCTTCGTCGACAATCCAGACGTTGTCCTGCGCATCGACGCGCACGGCCTGCGCAACCAGGGCGGCGTAGAGGCCCTGAGCGACTTCGCGCACGAACGCGCCGTTCTGATCGAACTCGAACAGGCGCGAGCCCCCGTGGGTGAACAGCCGCGAGTTTCCAAGGCCGACGGTTGGATTCCCTGTCCGTGTGTAGACGAACAGATGGCCTTTCGAATTGGTGGCCACGCCGGCCGCTTCACCGAGATACGTGTCCGCCGGCATCTTGAGAAAGTCGAGGGCCGAATCGAACGAAATCTCTGGAACAGCGGTCTGGCCGGACAAGCGGGCGGCCAGCGACCAGTACGGACGCGCCGAACATCAGTCGACGAGCGGTGCCTCTCACTGCTGTCGTCCCCCCGTCGACGTCCGTGGCGCGGACTCGAGGATGATCTTCTGGACACGCCACGCGGTGATTTCCGAGACCAGCAGTTCGTTGGGATTGCGGCAGTCGATCTCGTGCACGGTGCTGAACTCGCCGAGCTGTTTGCCTGGCTTGCCGAATCGCCCGACGATCGTGCCGTCGAGCTCCATCTTGTAGATCTCGCCGGTGATGTCGCGGTACTGCGCGAGGCCGTTGTCGGGAATCGAGTTCGACACGAACAGGTACTGGTGCGGACCCGGCGAGATGCAGACCGCCCATGGACTGCCGACGTTGTCGTAGATGGCCTTGACGTTCAGGTCGTTGTCGAAGACCTGCACGCCGCGCGTTGTTCCGATCGCCGACGTAGACGTTCCCCTGCGCGTCGACGGCCATCGTGTGCGGCAGATTGAGCTGTCCGGGCTTGTCGCCCTTCGTGCCGGCTTCCTTCACGAAGCGGCCGTTCCGATCGAATTTCACGACGCGCGAGTTACCGTAGCCGTCCGTCACGAAGATGTTCCCGGCCGCGTCCCATCCGACGTCGGTGGGACGGCTGAACACGTACGGCTCCGGTGGCGGCGGCGCGCTGCCAGCGGCAGTTGCCACGATGCCTTCGACGGCGTCGGGCCTGCGGCCCATCACCATCGCCACGCGTCCCTGAGGGTCGAACTTGATGACCATGTTCGTCCCCTCGTCGACGGCCCAGACGTTGTCGTCGCGATCGACCCGCACGGCATGAGCGAACTCGAAGCCGTACAGGCCCTGACCGATCTCGCGCACGAACACCCCATTCTGGTCGAACTCGAACAGCCGCGTATCGCCGCTCCGCGTGTAGACGAACACATGGCCCTTGGAATTGGTCGCGACGCCGATGCCTTCGCCCAGATAGAGATTCGGGGGCAGCTTCAGGAAGTTCGGGACCGAATGATAGGGAATTTCAGCGACGTGCTCGGCTGTCGCCTTGGTCTGCGCCAGCAGCGGCGACGCCGTTGACAGCATGACGATGGCGAGGACGACGGTACGGCCACGGATCATCGGGAGCTCCGGCGCCAATCTACACGCTTCCGGCGCCTGGCGTCGAGAGGGGCCGCGGAAAACGCGGAGACAGCCCCTCCCAAGGCCGCCGACCACGCGGAACACGCGGACCAAGACCTCTCGGGACCGCGGCACACGCCCGGCCCGTGCTATGCTCCGGCCTCCAATCTGGAGCAGCCCCTGAGCCGATCCGCGCGCTTCGGTCTCGTTCACGCGACCGCCCTGAACATGATCAACATGATCGGGATCGGTCCGTTCATCACGATCCCGCTCCTGTTGACGGCGCTTGGCGGTCCGCAGGCGATGCTCGGCTGGATTGTCGCGCTGGTGATCGTCATCTGTGACGGCATGGTCTGGAGCGAGCTGGGCGCCGCGATGCCGGGCTCCGGGGGATCGTTCGTCTACCTGCGCGAGGCCTTCGGGCGCGAGACGTACGGCCGGCTCATGGCGTTCCTCTTCGTCTGGCAGTTCATCCTGAGCGGCCCGCTCGAAATCGCGTCGGGATACATCGGCTTTTCGCAGTACCTCGGTTACATCTGGCAGGGCCTCTCGGGGTGGGCCCTGTTCCTCGTCGCGGCCGGCGTGGGCGTCCTGAACGTCGCGCTGCTCTACCGGCGGATCACGTCCATCGCGACGATCACCGTCAGCCTCTGGGTCGGCACGCTGCTGACGACGCTGGCGGTGATGGCGACGGGGGCGCTGCACTTCGATCGCCACATCGCGTTCGACTTTCCGCCGGGGGCATTCAGCTTCTCGCTCGGCTTCGTCCTCGGCCTCGGCGCCGCCTCGCGCATCGGCGTGTACGACTATCTCGGGTACTACGACGTCTGCTACATCGGCGACGAGGTCGAGAATCCGGGCCGTGTGATCCCGCGCTCCATCCTGCTCAGCACGGTGGCGGTTGCCGTGATCTACATGGGCGTGAATCTCTCGATCATCGGCGTCGTGCCGTGGCGCGAGCTGGTCCCGGCCGATCAGCACGCGGCGTCGAACTTCATCGTGTCGATCTTCATGGAGCGGATTTACGGTTCAGGGATCGCGACGATCTTCACCGTCATGATCCTCTGGACGGCGTTCGGGTCGGTCTTCGCGCTGCTGCTCGGGTACTCGCGCATCCCGTACGCAGCCGCCCGGGACGGCTATTTTTTCAAGGCGTTCGGACGCCTGCACGCGAAGGATGGCTTTCCCTACGTCTCACTCCTCGTCCTGGGCGCGATCTCCATTCTCGCCTGCCTCTTCTCGCTGGGCGTCGTCATCGACGGCTTGATCGCGACCAGGATTCTGGTGCAGTTCGTCGGGACAGGTCGTCGGCGTGATCCGCCTGCGCCGGACGCGGCCGGACATGCCACGACCCTATCGGATCTGGTTGTACCCGCTGCCTGCGATCGTCGCTTTACTCGGGTGGACGTTCGTGTTCCTCACCACCGACATCCGCGTGATTGGCTTCGGCGCCGGGATCCTGTTGCTGGGGGTGCTGTGCTTCCTCGTCTGGTCGCACCGCACGCGCGAGTGGCCGTTCCGGGCCGAGACGCGTAGCGCAGGGCTTTAGCCTGACCAACCTCAGCCTGGTCTCACGCTCGCGCGGCGAGCGGACGGCGGCGCCGGCGAAGAGCAAGAACGACGTCGTCACTCACGGCGGTATCGGCGGGCGCAAGCGTCTTGATTGCCTCGCCTTCGAGCGCGGCGATCGGGACGCCGTCGACGTACGCGACGCGGTTGCGTCCGGCAGCACGAAGGCGATCGCCGGCCGTGACGACGCCGGCCAGATTCAGGGGATCGGCGGTGCTGATGACGATCGGCTCGCCGTCGTGACGGCGCCGTCGCACCTCGCGCAACTGCTCGACCGCCTCAGGAAGGGCGAACTGTTCGCCCGAGAGGCCGCTGACGAAGCGCCCGCCGCGGATTTCGCCGCGCGCCTCGAGCCGCCGGTACACGCGCGTCAGCTCGCGCCAGGTGACGACGTTCGTTTCGCGAGCCAGCAGGCGACGAACCACGACGCCATAGCGACGAAGGAGCGTCCATGCCTGGACTTCCACGGCCGACTCGCGGGTGTGCCCGCCCGCGTCCACTGACAGCGCGGTCCATCGACCGGCGAAGTTCGCCCGGCGATCCAGCGTCACGGGCCGTCCGCGCGCGGCCCACACCAGGGCACGCAACCCTGAGAAACCATCAGACACCACGAGTCCGGACGCGACGAGCGATCCGATCGCCTGACGCAAATCGTCGGCATCGAGGTCACATGCCGATCGCAGATCGGCGAAGAACGAGGCACCCCGCGTCCGCAGGACGTCGAGCACCCGGCCGGCGCTTTCGGAGAGGTGCGCTTCGGGTACCGACTCGCGCTGACCGTCGCCACGCAGCAGATGCCACGCGTCGGCGTGCTCGCGGAGGTGCAGCGCGATGGGGGTCGCCGGTACGAGCCGCGGCGTCGCCGGCGGTTCCCACAGCGGCAAGGACAGCCTCGACCACGCCACCTCTCCGGCGAGGCACAGCATGTCGAGCATCTGTGGCTCGTATGCGTCCATCCGGGCCGGCAGCACGTCGCGCTCCCAGGCCGCCGCGGAGAGCTCGAAGCCGTCGAGCTGCGCCACGATCTCGCGTAAGCCGTCGAGCCCGGTCAGCTTCGACGAGCGCTCGAGATGCTGCCAGGAAAAGAGGAACCGCATGAAGTCGGCCGGGGTCACCGGCTCGATCTCGGCGCGTAACCTGTGCAGCGTGTAACGATGAATCCGGGCGAGGAGGCTGCGGTCGCACCACTCCAGCGCACCCGTCGGGTTCGATGCGGCCGGAGAAAATCGGCCGCGCAGGACGACCCCGGACGATTCGAGCGCGAGCAGCGCCGCATCCGCGTCGTCGACGGCAATCGCCAGGGTGCCAGCAAGTGCTTCCGCGGTTGTGGGACCGAGGATCGCGAGCTGCCCGCGCAGCACCTCGACGATGGCGTCCTCCCTCGTCCACGCACGCGTCGCGACGCGACAACGGCGGTTCCATATCGGGATCCAGCCGGACTGCCGGATGGATCGCTCGGAGCTCGGGAAGCCGCTCCGCCGCGACCCAAATGCGTTGTTCTGCGATCTGCGAAGTCGCCGGAAGCGACGCGCGCGTCACGCGACCTGTGGCCAGCAGAGCGTCGAAGAGTCCGGGATCGATCGTCGGGACCGCGTTTGCCGGCAGAATGCCGGAGGTCAACAGCGCATCGTGGAGCTCGTCGGCATCCCGAGGCTCCGGCCGCGCCTCGGCAGCCACGCGTTCGATGGCGGCGGGATCCAGCGCCCCGAGATCCGACGCGCGCGACGGCTCACCCGCGCGTCGCGACTGCACCGCGTGCGTCCGCCGCTCCTCGAGCGGCGCATCGTCGAGGAACGCGTACGGATTCGCGTTCAGAATCTCGTGCGCGAAGCACGATGGTTCCGGCGTGTCACGCGCCACCAGGGTCAACGCCCCGGCGTGAATGCGCTCGAGCACCGACGCGAGCCCATCGTGATCCATCGCCTCCTGCAGGCAGTCGCGCACGGCCTGGGAAACCAGCGGATGATCCGGAATTTCGCGGTCGCCCGCGATGTTCTCCAGGCAGGCCGCCGCGTCGGGAAACACCGCGGCCATCAGATCGTCGGCCAGCATCCGCTGGATCTGCGCGGCGAGCTTCCGGCCGCCGCGCCGCCGCGGAACCGCGAGCGCGATCGTCGTATTCCATCGCCACCGCGTCTGGAACACCGGCGCGTCGAGAAACGCCTGGACGAGCACCTCGCGCATCGTCGCGGGATGGAGGTAGCGGAAGACGTCCGAGAGGGGGAAAGAGTGCTGCGGCCCGAGCGAGAGCAGCAGCGCATCCTCGGTCGCGGCCGCCTGCAGCTCGAAATTGAACTGACGGCAGAATCGCTTGCGGAGCGCGAGTCCCCACGCTCGATTGATCCGGCTGCCGAACGGAGCATGAAGGACGAGTTGCATCCCGCCGGCTTCGTCGAAGAAGCGCTCGAGGACCAGCGTGTCCTGGGTCGGGATGACGCCAAGCGCGCGTCGGCCTTCGGCGACGTACTCGACCACTTGTTCGGCCCCGGCTGCGGCCAGTCCGGTTTCCGAGGCGAGCCAGTCGATGACGCGCCGTTCGTGGCCGTCGCCAGCCGCGTCCGGCGAGCCAAGTGCGCGATCGAGATCGGCACGCAGATCGCTGACGGCTCTTGACAGCTCGTCGCTGCGCGCTGGCGCCTCGCCCAGCCAGAAAGGAATCGTCGGCGGCGCACCCGCCGCGTCGGCCACGCGCACGTGACCGCCGGCCACCTGGAGCACACGCCAGGAGGCGTTCCCCAGCTGAAACACATCGCCGGCGTTCGACTCGATGGCGAAGTCCTCGTTCAGCGTCCCGATGAACGTCTCGCCGGGATCGAGCACCACGCGATAGTCGGCAACGTCCGGAATGGCCCCGCCCGAGGTGAGCGCGAGCAGCCGCGCCCCACGGCGTCCACGCAACGTCCGATGCACCTCGTCTCGATGGACGAGCGCTGCCCGGCGACCACGAGGCGTCGCGAAACCGTCGGAGACCATCGCGACCACCGCGTCGAACGCCTCGCGGGACAAATCGCGATAGGGCCATGCGCGCCGGACGACCTCGAACAGCGCGTCCTCCTCGCACGGCCGGCACGCGGACTCCGCCACGATCTGCTGGGCGAGGACATCGAGCGGCGCGTCGTGCTCGACGATGGCGTCGAGCTCTCCCCGGCGGACGGCGCGGAGCAGAGCCGCGCACTCGAGCAGATCGTCACGAGTGACCGGAAAGAGCCGGCCCTTCGGAATCCCGGCAATCGTGTGACCCGAGCGTCCGATCCGCTGGAGCAACGTTGCGATCCGATGCGGCGAGCCAATCTGACAGACGAGATCCACGTGCCCGATGTCGATGCCCAACTCCAACGACGCGGTGGCGACGAGCGCGCGCAGGGCGCCGGTCTTGAGCCGACGTTCCGCGTCCTGGCGCTTTTCGCGGGCGAGGCTTCCGTGATGTGCGGTGACCGCTTCTTCGCCGAGCCGATCGCTCAAGTGGCGCGTGAGGCGCTCCGCCATCCGCCGGGTATTCACGAAGACGAGGGTCGTGCGGTGCTCCTCAATCAACGCCGCCAGTCGGTCGTAGTACTCCTCCCAGACCTCGTGCGACATCACCGCGTCGAGGAGCGACTTCGGTACTTCGATGCCGAGGTCGAGCTGACGCTGGTGTCCCTCGTCAACGATTGCGCATGGATCGCCAGAGGTGCCCACGAGAAATCGCGCGACGGTCTCGATCGGCTTCTGGGTGGCCGACAGACCCAGGCGCAGCAATGGACGCTCCGTCACGTGTTGCAACCGTTCGAGCGACAGCGCGAGGTGCGCACCTCGGCGAGTGCCGATCACGGCATGGATCTCGTCCACGATCACCGTGCGAACCGTTCGCAGCATCTGGCGGCTTCGCTCGGACGTCAGGAGCAGATACAGCGATTCCGGCGTGGTGACGAGGATGTGCGGCGGCGTCTTCAGCATCGCCGCCCGCTCGGCCGCGGACGTGTCTCCAGTTCGAACGGCCGTGGTGATGGCGGGCGGAGCGACGCCAGCCTCCGCGGCGAGCCGCCGGATCGCAAAGCGCGGCTCGGCGAGATTCTTGTCGATGTCGGCGCTCAGCGCCTTGAGCGGCGAAACGTACAGCACCCGTGTTTCGTCGGGCAGCGGCGAGCTCAGCCCCTCCCGGGTCAGCCCGTCGAGCGCCACGAGAAACGCGGCGAGCGTTTTTCCAGAGCCGGTTGGCGCGGCAATCAGCGTGTGGCGTCCCTCCCGGATCGCCTGCCATCCGCGGATCTGCGCACGGGTGGGCACACCGATTTCCGAATGAAACCAGCGCTGCACGATCGGATGGAAATCGGCGAAGGACATGACGTGGGACGGGAACCGGGCTGAACGATCAGAATAGCGTATTTTTTCGACTCTGCGGGAGAGTGGCGGCACGGGGAGTCGGTCAGCTTGAACGGGGTCTTGGCGCGCGCCGTATTCGCTTGCCTCTCGGCGGCCCCCTGCCTATGCTCACCGTCGGTGAACACCATGACGAGCTCCAGACTGCCCCGAATGAATAGCGTCCTACAAGACGTGCGCTTCAGCGTCCGCGCGCTCGCGAAGAACCCGGGCTTTGCCGCCATCGCGATCCTCACCCTCGCGCTGGGCATCGGCGCGAACAGCGCCATCTTCAGCCTCGTAGACGGAATCCTGCTTCGTCCGCTGCCTTATCCCCACGCCGACGAACTTGTCAGCGTAACCGGCTCGTATCCCAAGGGCGGGTTCGCGGCCATGCGCGCCGGCGTTCGCACGATGGACGTGGCCGCGTACTCGGAGGGGCACCAGTTCAACGTCACCGGACTGGGGGAACCGTTCCGGCTGAATGCCACGAGCGTCTCCGGCGAGCTGATGACCGTCCTTGACGTCCGTGCCGAACTCGGACGGACCTTCACGTGCGGGTGACGATCGGCCGGGACTCGACACCAGCGTGCTCCTCAGCCACGCCGCATGGGAGCAGCGCTTCGGCCGGGATCCGTCGATCGTCGGACGTCCAGTCGTCCTCGACGGCGTGTCGCGCCAGATCGTTGGCGTCATGCCGCCGGACTTCACGTTCCCATCGCGCAAGACCGACGTCTGGATTCCGCTGCACAACGAGCCGGCGAATGTCGTCAGTTACTGGGCCGGCGACTTCATGCCCGTGATCGGTCGCTTGCGGCCGGGATCGACGATCGATCAGGCGCGCGCGGAGATCCGCCTGTTCCAGCCGCGCGTCTCCCGCATGTTCCCCTGGACGATGCCGGCAGATTGGAATCGGGACGTCAGCGTCATCGAGCTGCGGCAGGGGATGGTGACGGACGTCCGCGGACGCCTCCTGATGCTGCTGGGCGCCGTCGCATTGGTCCTGCTGATCGCGTGCGCCAACGTCGCAAACCTCACGCTGTCGCGGGCCGCCAGCCGTGAGAAAGAAATGGCGATTCGATCGGCGCTTGGCGCGGGACGCGGCCGCCTGGCCAGGCAGCTGCTGACCGAGAGCGTCGTGCTGGCGTCGCTCGGCGGTCTCCTGGGCCTCGCGCTGGCCGCCGGTGGCGTCACGATTCTGAAGAGCCTGCTGCCGGCAGAAACGCCCCGCCTGCTGGATGTCCAGCTCGATTGGCGCGTCGTGGCCGTCACCAGCGTCGTCGCGGTGGTCAGCGGTCTTGCTCTTCGGCCTCCTGCCAGCCCTTCAGATCTCGCGTGGCGTCGTCGTCTCGGGGCGCACGAGCGGACGCGGGACGATTCTGTCGGTGTCGCAGCGCCTGCGCAACGGGCTCGTCCTGTCAGAGGTCGCGCTGGCGGTGCTGCTCGTGATCGGCGCCGGCCTGTTGATCCGCAGCCTGTGGACGCTCTCGCACGTCAATCCCGGGTTTCACTCGGAACAGGTGGTCACGGCCCGCATCACACCGAACGAATCATTCTGCAAGGATGTCGATCGGTGCCTCGCGTTCTATCGAACGCTCGTCGACAAGGTTCGCGCCGTTCCGGGCGTGACCGGCGCCGCGGTCGTGAATACGCCGCCGCTCGGCGGACAAATCGCCAAGCGATCGATCGAGATCGAGGGCTACGTCGCCCCGCCGACGAAGGCATCGCCGCTGTTCTGGCTCGACATCATTTCCCCTGACTACTTCCGCGTGATGGGCATTCCGATGCTCGCGGGATCGGCCTTTTCAGAGGCCGACTACTCCGGCAATCCACCCGTCGCCGTCGTCACCGCCGCGACCGCGCGGCGATTCTGGAGTGACGGAACGGCCATCGGACGACGCATTCGGTTCGTCGGCGAAACGGACTGGCGGACGGTCGTCGGCGTCGTGACCGACGTGCGCGCCTACGATCTCGAACGCGCCGAGCCTGAATGGATCGAGGGCACCGCGTATGTGCCCTGGAGCCCCAGAGCCACCGTCGAGGGCGGACGCGTGCCGGCCCAGATGACGATCGCCGTGCGGACGGCGTCAACGCAGGCGCAGGTGGACGCCACGCTTCGCGCGGCTCGTCAGGACGCTGAATCCGGAAGCGCCCGTCAGCGACGTCAGAACGATGCAGGCGGCCATTCAGGACGCCGTCGCCGCTCCGGCGTCGACGACCAGCCTCTTCGCGATGTTCGCCGCGGTCGCGCTCCTCATGGGGCTGGTAGGCATCTACGGCGTCGTGTCGTATCTCGTCTCGAGACGAACGCGCGAGATTGGCATCCGCGTGGCCCTCGGCGCGTCGCGGCAGCAAGTGCTCTGGCTGGTGATCAGGGAAGGGGCCTTGGTCTCGGCGGCGGGCATCGCGCTCGGTCTGCTGGCGGCGCTCGTGCTGACGCGGGCGCTCTCGAGCGAGCTGCACGGCGTGAGCCCGCTCGACCCGGTCACGTATGGAAGCGTCGCGATCGTGATGGCCATCGTGACGCTCGCTGCCTGCGCAGTCCCGACCCGGCGTGCGCTGCGAGTGGACCCGCTGGTCGCATTACGGAACGAATAGAGCCACAGACAGCACAGACCGACTAGAGGCACGAGAGTCGACGTACAGGAGACATTGCATGGATCGTCGTGACTTCATCAAGAAGAGCGCCGCGGCGTTTGCCGTAGCGGGGCTGCCCAAGTACGTCGAACAGCTTGCCGACACGCGGAAGCGCGTCGGCTTGATTGGCAGCGGCTGGTACGGCAAGAGCGACCTGCTGCGGCTCGTCCAGGTTGCGCCGGTGGACGTGGTCTCGCTTTGCGACGTGGATCGGCACATGGTCGCCGAGGCCGCCGAGCTCGTCGCGACGAGACAAGTCTCGAAGAAGAAGCCGCGGACGTACACCGACTATCGCGAGATGCTTCGCGAGCGGGATCTCGATCTCGTCCTGATCGATCCGCCGGATCACTGGCACGCGCTGCCGATGATCGAGGCGGTCCGCTCCGGGCTGGACGTGTGGGTGCAGAAGCCGATCAGCGTCGATGTCGTCGAAGGGCAGGCCATGCTCGCCGCCGCGCGCAAATACAAGCGCGTCGTGCAGGTCGGCATGCAGCGACGGAGCACGCCGCACCTGGTCACCGCGCGCGACCGGATCATTCGCGAAGGCAAGCTCGGCACCGTCGGCCTGGTCGAAATTTACTGCTACTACCACATGCGGGCGACGTCCAATCCGCCCGACACGCCGCCGCCGGATTACCTGGACTACGAGATGTGGACCGGCCCGGCGCCCATGCGGCCGTACAACTCGCTGGTGCACCCGCGCAGCTGGCGCGCGTTCATGGAGTACAGCAACGGCATCATGGGCGACATGTGCGTCCACATGCTCGACATGGTGCGCTGGATGCTGGACCTCGGCATGCCGACGCGCATCAGTTCGTCAGGCGGCATCCTGATCGACAAGGCGAGCAAAGCCAACATTACGGATACCCAGACCGCCACCTTTGATTTTCCCAACCTGAAGGTGGTGTGGATCCATCGCAGCTGGGGTGATGCGCCCGATCCCAAATATCCGTGGGGCGCGACAATCTACGGCGACAAGGGCACGCTCAAGGCGAGCGTGATGGGCTACGACTTCATCCCGTCGGGCAAGGGCGGGACGCCCGTCCACGAGGACGTCAAGTACGAGTTCGAGCAATATCCCGAGGACAAGACGGAAAAGGACCTCGAGACCCATGTCGCGCCGGCGATTCGCGCGCACATGAAGAACTTCCTCGAGTGCATCGCCGTCGCGCGAAAAGCCCGTGTCCGACATCGAGCAGGGCTACATGTCGACGACCGCGTGCATCCTCGCGAACATGTCGCTGAAGCTGGGGCGCTCGCTGACGTGGGATCACGCCAAAGGCCTGGTGGTCGGCGACGATGAAGCCAACGCGCTGCTCAAGCGGCCCTACCGAGGACCGTGGGTGCATCCGGATCCGGGACGGTCTAGGGAGACGGAGGACAGATGTCAGATGTCAGCTGTCAGATGTCAGAGGAAGACAGCGAATGCCGTCATCCGCCATCTGTCATCTGTCATCTGTTTTCATCCGTAGTACAGCGAAAACGCGAACAGCGCGTCGCCGGCGGCCACGAGCAGATACTGACGGCCGTCGAGCATGAAGGTCGTCGGCGCGTTCGTCACGTTGCCGATGCGTGAGTGCCAGAGCGGCTTGCCGGTCTTGGCGTCGTGCGCGACGATGTTGCCGCCGGCGTCGCCGGCGAACACGAGACCGCCTGCGGTCGTCAACAGGCCGCCGCCCCCGCCGCCGCCGAAGAGGCCTGGATACTCTTCCCGCCAGACCGCCTTTCCCGTTTTGTAGTCGAGCGCCGTCAGGTAGCTGCCGGCGCTGCCGATGTGCGCCTCGAGCTTGCCGCCGAGGCCCATCGAACCGCGCGGATCCGGGTCGAGCAGGTAGAAGATGGAGTACCAGTTCTCCTCGGCGACGTAGAAGAGCCCGGTGTCGGGGTTGAACGCCGGCGGCTCCCAGTTCGTCACGCCGCCCTCGCTGGGCGACACGAGTGACCCGCCGATCGATGCATCCTTCTTGGGATCGCGCTTGGGCCGCCCCTTGTCGTCGAGGCCGGTCGCCCAGTTCACGCGGGACCCGAACGGTCCCGACACGAGCCGCTCGCCCGTCGTCCGATCGAGCACGAAGAAGTAGCCGTTGCGCGCGGCGGTCGCGACGAGCTTGCGCGGCTTGCCGTCGATCTGGCCGTCGAAGAGCACCGGCGTCTGTGCCGAGTCCCAATCGTGCTTGTCGTGCGGCGACGTCTGGTAGTACCACGCCATCTTGCCGGTGTCGACGTTGACCGCGATCAACGTGCACGTGAAGAGATTGTCCCCTTCGCCGCGTCCTTCCGTGTACGCGGGCGTCGGGTTGCCGGTGCCGAAGATATAGAGCTTCGTGTCGGGATCGTACGATCCGGGGATCCAGACCTGCGCGCCGCCATGCCGCGCGGCGTCGAGGCTGCCCCAGGTCTCGAGACCGGGATCGCCTTGATTCTGCGGCACGGTAAAGAACTTCCACTGCAGCTCGCCGGTCTCGGGATCGAACGACTGCAGGAAGCCCGGCGCGTCGAGGTCGTTGCCCGTCCCCGCGAGCACGTGGTTGCCGATCACGACCGGCGCCATCGTGGAGAAGTACTGCTGGTTGAAGTCCGAGATGACCTTGTGCCAGCGCTCCTTGCCCGTCTTCGCCTCGAGCGACACGAGGTAGTTGTCCGGCGTCTCGAAGTAGACGTAGTCGTGCCACATCGCCATGCCGCGGCTGCCGATGTGCGTGCCGCCCTTCGTCTTCCAGAAGTAGTGCCACAGCTCGCGGCCCGAGCGCGCATCGATGGCCCACGCGTTGTCCGGCGTCGACAGATACAGCGTGCCGTCCACTTCGAGGATCGATGCCTTGATGTTCCCGCCGCCGCCGGACGGAAAGTCGCCGCTTCCCTCGCCGCCGACGGTGACGGTCGCGCGGCCGCCCCCAAACCCGCCACCCCCGAAGCCGCCGCCGGGGCCGCCCAACCCGGGCGTGATGCGCATCGTCCAGGCCAGCGTCAGGTTCTTGACCGTCGCGCGATCGATCTGTTTCAGCGCGCTGTATCGCTTGCCGGAGTAATCACCGGAGTAGGTCAGCCAGGACTCCCCGAGCGGCTTCAGGATTTGCGCGGGATCGAGCCCTTTCCCTTGCGCCGTGAGCAGAACCGGCAGCAGCGCCAGGGCCGGGATCGTGAGCAGCAGTTTTTTGATCGTCATTTGAGTGTCGCGAGAAATGCGGTGACGTCGTGCATGTCGGTGTCGGTCAGAGTGGACAGCAGCGCTTTGTGCGCGGCCAGCGGGTCGGTGATCTCGACTTTGGTCTTATCGTCGCGGTTGACGCTGCGCAGCGTGTTGTCGGCGCAGCGCCACGGTCACGAGGAAGTGATCGATCTGCACGAGGCGCCCCTCGACCTTTTCCCCAGAGGGCAGCGTGATCGTCGCGGTGACGGGCTTTCCGCCGCCCCGCCCTCCACGGCCGCCGCCGCCGGCGGACCCGGCTGACCCAGCCGGCCTGCAACGTCCGGGCGTCGGGCACGCGCGTCGCGATGCCTTTCAGATCGCCCGTCGCGGAGTGACAGGTGCTGCACTTGGCGGCGAAGTATTTTTCGCCGGCCGCGGCGTCACCGACGAGCGCGTTCGGGAGCGGCGCCTCGCTCATCGGCGGTGCCCCCTGCGGGCGACCGGCGGCCTGCAGGCTGTGCAGGTACTCCGCCACGGCCTTGATGTCCTCGTCGGGCATCGGAATCGGCGGCATGCCGCGTTCGGCGCGCGCGCCCTTCACGATCGGCATGATCAGCTCGCCGGCCTGGTCGTTCAGCACCAGCTGGGAGCGCAGGAGGTTCGGGCCGCCAAGCTGGCCGCCGCGCGCGTCCACGCCGTGGCAGGCGCTGCAGATCGACGAGTAGAGCGACTTGCCGCGCTCGATGAGCGCAGGGTCGCCCGGCGGGCGCTGCTGCGCGGGAAACGTCGCCACGCGGCCTCTCCCCTGCGGCGGAGCCTGCCCACGGCCGGCGGCCGGTGCCGGCGCGGCCGGCGTCTGTGTAGGGGCTGCCGGGGGCTGCGTCGGCGCCGCGGGCGGCTGCTGCGCGGCCACGGTGCCGAGCAGCACGACGAAGGCGGCCGCTGCGGCCGTCACGACTCGCTCGATCTGCATTTGTATCCCTTTTTGATGGCTACGCGGCACGTCCCTCATCTTTCGGTCGCGTCAGACGGTCAATTTGAATACATTGTTGTCGAGCGCGCAACCCGATCCCGATAGAGCCTATGCAGATTGCCCATTCGACCCGACTTCTCACAGTGGCCTCGGCGGCACTCGTGTGCGTCCTGACCGTCGCCGCCCGGGGACAAAACGCCCCCACGTCCAGCTCAGGCCGCGCTCCCGGGGCCTCGATCCGCGTGTACTTTGGCACCTACACTGGTCCCACGAGCAAGGGCATCTATGTCTCGCGGCTGAATCTGGAGTCCGGCGCCCTGACGCCGCCCGAGTTGGCGGCCGAGACGAAGAGTCCCAGCTTCCTGGCCGCACGGCCGCAAGGAGACGTCCTGTACGCCGTAAACGAGATCGATCGGTTCGCAGGGTAAACCTGCGGGATCGGTCAGCGCCTTCAGCATCAATCGTCAAACGGGCGCGTTGACGCCGCTGAACCAGCAGACCTCCGGCGGTCCCGGACCCGCTCACCTCGCCGTCGACAGGACCGGCACCAACGTCCTGGTCGCCAACTACGGCGGCGGGAGCATCGAGGTTCTGCCGGTCGATCGTGATGGGAAGCTGAAGGCCCCGACGGCGTTCGTGCAGCACACGGGCTCCAGCGTCGACCCGCAGCGGCAGAAAGAGCCGCACGCACACTACATCAACGTCGATCCGACCAATCGGTTCGCCTACGTC
Source organism: uncultured Acidobacteriota bacterium (assembly GCA_963786615.1). Lineage (GTDB taxonomy): Bacteria > Acidobacteriota > Vicinamibacteria > Vicinamibacterales > 2-12-FULL-66-21 > CAWAZT01. The sequence continues at coordinate 28,783 of CAWAZT010000002.1, read as the reverse complement.
GCCGACCTCGGCCTGGACAAGGTCCTCATCTACCGCTTCGACGCAGCGAAGGGCACGCTGACGCCCAACGATCCGCCGTTCGCCTCCGTCAAGCCAGGCTCGGGTCCACGGCACCTCGCGATGGATCCGAAGGGACGCTTCGCGTATCTGATCAACGAGATGAGCTGCACGATCACGGTATTCAGCCGTGATCCGGAGCAGCGGTGGATTGAAGGAACTGCAGACGATCTCGACACTGCCCGATGGCCAGGCCGTCCTTCCGTCATACAGCACCGCGGAGATCCTCGTGCACCCGTCAGGAAAGTTCGTCTACGGCTCCAATCGCGGCCACGATTCGATCGTGGTGTTCGCCGTCGACGAGACGTCGGGCCGCCTCTCCCACGTGCAGCATCAATCGACGCTGGGCAGCATCCCGCGCGGCTTCGGCATCGATCCCAGCGGAGCCTACCTGCTGGCGGGAAATCAGAAATCGGACTCCGTGGCTGATCTTCCGGATCGATCAGAAGAGCGGACGGCTGACGCCGACCGGCAGTCCCGTGAAGGTCGGCGCGCCGGTCAGCGTGGAGTTCGTGGCGCCGAAGTAGCCGAAGCCGGCGACGCTAAAGCGCTCTTCGCGAGCGTCGATTCATCGTGGCCCTCTCTCGTAGCGCAGGCCTCAGTGCCCCTCGTGTCTCCACGTCTATCGCCTGCCGACGAGCGCCACTTTCACCCATCCCGTGGCGGTCGCACCCTGCACGTTGACGTAACCGGCCTTCGTCTCGCCAATCACGACGAGTTCGTCGTCACGACCGAGCGTGGCGAGCACCTTGGCGGTATCGGAGGGAGATGCGAGCACGCGGACGTTCGCGATCTTCGGCATCACGACGTCGCCTTCTGAGAACACGGCGCCAGCCTTGGTCGATCCGCCCGCGGCAGCTTCCTGATGCAGCGTTCCGACGTTCCGCTGCAGGCTCTGGTCGCCGCGCACGACCTCGACGATGCTGTTGTAGTTATCCATGAACGCGGCGGCGATGATCTTCCCTTCGTTGGTGTTGCCGTAGCCGCCGGCGGCTCCCCCGGCGCCCCCGCCGAACAGGCCCGCTCCAAGGTTCAGGTCCGCTTTCTTGGTGCTGCCTTCGGCCGCCGAGACCTGCACGCCGCTGCGTGCGTCGGCCAGGAGCATCGTCGTCTGCGCCTCTTTGAACTTGAGGCCTCCGGCCACCGCGCCCGACCGCGGCGGCCTTGTGTCCGAGGAGACCGCCGACCGCTCCGCCGACGCCTCCGGCGTTGTTTTCCGAGAACGCGACCGACGGGGTCAGGATGAAATCAGCGGTCATCATCTGGCCGCCGCCGACGTTCGAATCCTTGCGAAGCTGACCGGCGTCTGCGAGTTGACGCTCCTGCATCATGTTCTGCATCGCCACGCCGCGCTCGACGACGATGAAGCAGTTCGATTGCTGGATCATCAACCGGATCAGGCCGACGGGCGAGGACAACCGGTAGTGTGAGAGCGCGACGAGGATCTCGTTCTGCGGCTCGACAACCGCCACGGCGCCCATAGGGCTGGCGCAGTGCTCGAGACCTTTGTCGTCCTTGCCGCCTTCGGTTCCGGCCGCTCCCTGCACGACGCTGCCGCCATGACCCTGCTTCGGCTTCGTCACGCTCTGCGCGGCGACGGGCGTCGCCGCGAGCGCGACCCAGACTGCAAACTTCGTCACGCGACGGATTCCTCGAACGGACATCACATCCTCCGGACGTCAATTGTGGCGGGAGAGCAGCTATTTTGTAGCACGACACACGGCTGAGATGCCAGTCCGTGCACTCCACAGAGACAACGAAGGAGAGGGGACAACCCTCCGTTGCCTCCAGGGTCAGGGGCCTGGAACGACGGCGGGCTCCGGGGCGGCGGACCAGAGCGTCTGGACGGTTCGCAGCAGGACGAAACCGCTCACGAGGAACACGGCCAAACAGACCGCGAAGCGGCCGTACTCGCCGTAGAGAAAGTTGCCAATCGCGAAGAGCCCGGACCAAATCGCCGCGCAGCCGGCTACCCAGCCAGCGAGCGCCATGGGAATGTTGTCGGGCGAGGCGCGGTCGTCCGCCGGCAGGCCCGCCGCGCGGCGGATCTCGGTCCAGCCGGGACCGAACGGCCGCACGAGCGTGCAGAACCGAATCAGCACGTCGCGATCGGTCTGGGGACCGACATACGCCGTCACCAGCCAGGACACCGTGGTCACCGCGATCGTCGCGAGCAGCGCCGCGTGCGTGCTGAAGACCACGCCGTTCTTGGCGAGGACCAGCAACGCCACCGACGTGAGGAACGAGCTGACCATCGCGACGATCTCGCACCATGCGTTGACGCGCCACCAGTACCACCGCACGAGATACAGAAGTCCGGTGCCCGCGCCAATCTGCAGGATGATGTCGAAGGCATTCTTCGCGCTGTCGAGCAGGTAGACGGTGGCCGACGAGCAGACGAAGAGCAGGATCGTCACGAGACGTCCGGCCAGCACGTAGTGCCGCTCGGTGGCGTCACGCGTGATGAAGCGACGATAGAAATCGTGGACCAGATAGGACGCACCCCAATTGAGGTGCGTCAGGATCGTGGACGAATTCGCCGCAATCAGCCCGCCCACCATCAGCCCGATGAAGCCGACCGGCAGGAATTTCAGCATCGCCGGATACGCGATGTCGTGGCCAATCAGGCCGGGATCGAGGTGCGGAAACGCCTGCTGGATGTCCGACAGCTGCGGGTAGACGATGATCGAAGCCAGGCCGACCAGGATCCACGGCCATGGCCGGATGATGTAGTGCGCCATGTTGAAGAACAGCACCGCGCCGAGCGCGTCCCGCTCCGATTTCGACGCCAGCATCCGCTGCGCGATGTAGCTGCCGCCTCCCGGCTCGGACCCCGGATACCACACGGCCCACCACTGCACGGCAATCGGCATGATGAAGATCGCGACGGCGAGGTCCCAGTTGTTGGTGAAGTCCGGCAGCACGTGCAGGTAGTTCAGGCCGCCGGGACCTGGCGTCGCCGACAACTTCTGGATCATCGCGTGCAGCCCGCCGACCTGCGGCGCGTTGACGGCGAAGTACGCCGCCGCGATGACCGCGGTCATCTTCACGAAGAACTGAATCATGTCGATGACGAGCACGCCCCACAGGCCCGAGTGCGCCGCAAACACGACGTTGAGCAGACCCACCGCCGTCAGCGTCTGCCAGCGCTCGAGGCCGAACAGCACCGCCGCGATCTTGCACGCGGCGAGGTTCACCGTCGCCATGATCATGCAGTTGAAGAAGAGCCCGAGATACACCGCGCGAAACCCGCGCAGCCCGCGCGCCGCGCGCGCCGGAATAGCGAATCTCGTAGAACTCGAGGTCGGTCATGACGCCTGATCGCCGCCACAGCCGCGCGTAGAAGAACACCGTCGAGACGCCGGTCAGCGTGAACGCCCACCAGACCCAGTTGCCGGCCACGCCCGTGCGCCGCACGATGTCGGTCACCAGGTTCGGCGTGTCGCTGCTGAACGTGGTCGCCACCATGGAGAGTCCGGCGAGCCACCAGGGAACGGCGCGGCCGGAGACGAAGAACTCCGACGTGTTGCGGCTGGCCCGCCGGCCCAGGAAGAGCGCGGGGCCGAAACAGATCGCCAGGGTGATGGCAATCACGAACCAGTCGATGGTCTGCAGATGCATGGGTTGTGGTTGTGACAGGTTAACGGATGATTCGATCCATCAGCGACTTGATCTTTGCCTTGGCGGCGTTCTCGAGCGCTCGCTGCAAGGCCTTGGCGGGGTCAATCGTCAACGTGGGATGAACGGCCGTTCCGCCGATCCGGCCCGGCAGGACGATCCGGTCTCCCTCACTCGCGTAGCGATAGAGATCGCGTCCCGCCTGCGCCGACAGTTCGCGCGACAGCACGCATGTCGACCGCGAGGTTGATCGCCTGCGTGCGCAGATCGATCGCACCGGCGCCCCGCAGGTCGACGTCGCGTGACGCGAACGTCAGGTTGTTCGTCGTGGCCCTGCCGCCGCCCACCGCCAGGTCGGCGGCGAGCTGCGTGAACTGTTCCCCGGATCCTGCCGGACGGTCGGCCGCCGGCCGGCCAAACGCCAGGATCACGGTCCGTACGAGCTCGAGTCCGGGCACGCGCCCATCCCGCACGATCACCTGCATGCTCCCGGTCGCGGCGCTGAACGCCTGCTGCACGGCACCGCCGGATCCGCGGAGCGATCCGCGAGCCTGCAGCGTACCCGTCATCGCGTTGGACGCGCCCGCGAACTCCAGCAGACGCGCGACGTTGAGGCCCGTGAAGCTGCCGCGCCACTCGTATTGCGGCTGCGGCGCGTCGGTGCGGACGACGACGTCGCCGTCGGCGCGACCGCCGAACAGCTGGAAGCGGAGCGTCTTCAGCGTTGCCTGGCCGTTCGTGACGTGGCTCGTGGTCGACAGATCGGTGAACGTCGCGCCAAGCGCGCGCCCCTCGCTCGCGGCCACGGTAGCGGTGATGTCGAAGGGGATCGCCGGGCCATGGCCGGCCGCGGTCGCCGAAGGGGACGAGAACGGCGCGAGGAACTCGATCAGCTCGTCGAGATTCAGGCTGCGCGCCTTCACCGTGAGCTGACACCTGCGTCGGGATAAGATCGGTGACGGCGCCCGAAGCCACGAGCTGCGTGATGTCGGACCGCGCGTCGAGCCGCTGGATGTCCAGCCGGTTGCCGGCATACGCCAGATCGGCGTTCACGACCACGGTTCGCGGCCCGGACGTCAAGGATACGTTGCGCAGCGCAATCGAGCGGATGGCGTCTATCGTGAGCGGGAGCGTTGACGACGGCGGCGAGCTGCGGCGCGGCCGGGGCCGTGAGCAGCGCAAGGAAACGCGGGGCGTCCAGCTGGCTCTGCTCCACCAGAATGTCGGCCTCGGCGATCTGCCGCGACAGCAGCGGCCGCAGGCCCGTGGACACGACGAGCCGCTCGATCAACAGCGTACGAGACGCGCCGACCGCGACCTGTCTCGAGCGTGAGGCCCGGACGCGGCAGCCAGCGGACCGCCACCGTTCCGATGTGGACGGGTTCACCAAGTGCCGCGGATGCCTGGGCTTCGAGCGTTGCTTTGATGCCGTCGGCGGTCAGCCGCGAACGAATCGTCAGCGCGGCTGCAACCAGCAGCACCAGGACCAGGCCGAGCGCGACGATACCCAGGCGGCGCACGGACGTATCCTCTCATGAGTGGCGCCCCGCAGGCACGGCGGACGCACTCACCACGGAGACACCGCTCGGCGCAGCGGATCTCGACGGCGGATGGAGCGGATTCGGCTCTCGAACCGGTTGATGCTGCAGGCGGGATCAGCGAGCGTCGAAGGCCTGGCCGGCCGTGAGCTCGCGTTCCGCTTGCAGCCAGTCGTCCAGCGCGCGACCGGGCTGACCGCCCCGCGCGCAGTAGACCTCGAACGCACGACGAGCGATCTCGGACTCGGACACGGTCACCGCGACCGGAGCGGGCTGCGGAACCGTCGCGGCAGACTTGCCAGACTTCCTTCGGTCGACCTTGGGTTTCGCTACTTTCTCTTTCCTGTCTTTGCCATCGGATTCCTCGGTCCTCCCGTCCTCACGTCGGCATCGCACGACGCCGTCAAACACCTCCACACACGACATCCTTCAGCAACTCCTCGGCTGGGCTGTGGGGCGCTTCCCATTTTAGCGCAAGGCTGCACGCGCGCGAAGGAAGAATCACGTAAATTGTTCGCTTCACCGGCGCGTCAACAATTTTGCCGGATCGATCCGCGCGACCCGGCGCGCGGGCACGTATGACGCAATGGTGACGACGACCAGCACGAGCAGGACCACGCTCACATAGGTGGACGGATCAATCGCGCCGACGCCGAACAGCAGGCTGCCGATCGCGCGCGCGCCCACGGCCGCGGCCCCGAGGCCGAGCGCGGCGCCGGCGACCACCTTCCATCCAGCCGGCACGAGCACGCATCGCAGGAGATCGACATAGCGCGCGCCGACGGCAAGCCTGATCGCCAGCTCGTGCTGCCGGTGGCCCACATCGAGCGCCACCACGCCGAACAGGCCGACGACGGCGAGGGCGAAGGCGAAGAGCGCGAACACGGTGAACGTCCAGGCGCTGAAGCGCCACGGCGCCATCACGCGCGCGACCGACGCGTCCATCGTCGTCACGCCGTCGATGACCACGTGCGGATCGACGTCGCCGCGACCTCCGCCTGCACCGCCGACAGTGACGGCAACGCGGTCTGCGGATGCGCGGATGACGACGGTCGTCGCCTCGTGCCTCGGCCTGCGACGCGGCGTCGTACACATCGAGCCGTACGTCGTCGAGCCCGCGGTAACGGACGTCGTTCGACCACGCCGACGACGGTGCGCCAGTCGCGCGTCTGACTCCAGCCGGATCGACGCTGGGAATCATCAGTCGTTTGCCGATCGGATCCTGGCCGGGCCACAGTCGGCGCGCGGTGGACTCGCTTACGATGGCCACGCGTGGCGACCGGCGGTCGTCGCGCGCGTCGAAGAGGCGGCCCCGCTTCAGGCGCAATCTTCATCGCGCTGAAATAGCCGCGCGATCGCGACCTCGTAGTTCAGCGCGGGGTTCTGCTGGCGACGCCGCCGGCGTGTCGGGCTGCCCTTCGAGCAGCACCACGTTTCCTGGCCGATGACGCCAAGCGCGAGCGGCGGAAGCGAACACCGCGCCCGCCGCCTCGACGTGCGGAATCCGCTGCAGACGCGTGAGCAGGAATCGTCGAACCATTCGCTCGTCGACGGCTTCGCATTCTTCGGGCGCGACGTTCATCGTCAGCACGCCCGCCGGAGAGAAGCCGAGGTCGAGGTCGTCGAAGATTGAGGAAGCTGCGCAGCATCAGCGCGGACGCCACCAAAAGCACGACCGACAGGCCGATTTGCGCGGCGACCAGCGCCGAGCGCACGCGGCGCGTGTGGAGGCTGCCCGTCGCGCGGCCGGTCTCGTTCACGCTCTCGACGAGGTTCGTCGAGACCGCCTGCCGGACCGGACCGACGCCGCATAGCAGCGCGGTCGCGATCACCGACGACGGCGGTGAAGACCGCGACAGGCGGATCGATCGCACCTCCGCCGAGTCGTGGCACGTCGGCGGGAGCCAGCGCGACGAGCGCGCGCACGATCCAGTGCGCCGACGTCGAGCCCCAGCACGCCGCCGACGCCGGCGAGCAGCACGGTTTCGACGATCCATGCGCGCGCGAGATCGCCCGGCGTCGCCCCGAGCGCGAGCCGGATGCCATGCTCGCGTCGCTGGATGGACGTCCGCGCGAGCATCAAGCCCGACACGTTCGCACAACTGATCAGCAGCAGCACGCCGACGGCGCCGAGCAGCGCCCACAAGCACCTGCCGCACCGGTCCAACCGAGTAGTCGACGAACGGCACGATGCGAGATGCGGTCCCGGGCTCGCGATCGCCGGCGCCTGCGCAAGACGCGCGCTCGATGAAGCGCTCCAGCTCGTCGCGCGCGGCGTCGCGCGTGACGCCGGGACGCAGACGCCCGAGCATGTACAGCACCCCAACGTTGTCGAGCGCCTGCGGAGACGATGCCGCGAGAATCGGCACGACCGGCATCCAGAGCTGCGCGCCGCGCGGCACGTCGAAACCGCGCGGCATCACACCGACGATGGTGTGCAGGCGATCGTCGAGATTGATGCGCGTGCCCACAATCGACGGGATCGCCGCCGAACCGCGACACCCACATGGCCGTGACTCAGGACGACAACCGGCGGCGCGTTCGGTACGTCGTCGTCGCGGAGAAGCGTGCGGCCGAGCGATCGGCCGCGCGCCGAGCGTGTCGAAGAAGCGCGCCGACACACCTGCGATCGAAATCCGCTCGGCCGCGCCGCGATCCCTTCAACCACGCTGGCCACGTCGTCGATCCCACCGCCGCGACGTGGCTGAAGCTCCGCGTCTCGCGCGAGATGTCGTCGATGGCGCCGATACGTCAACTCGACGACCGGCAGATGATGCGCCTGCATCGATTCCCCAGCTCACTACCAGCCGCGACGGATCGTGGATCGGAAGCGGCTTGAGCAGCACGCCGTATACGGCGCTGAAGATGGCGCTGTTGGCGCCGATCGCCAGCGCCAGTGTGAGGGTGGTCGCCAGCGCATACGCCGGCGACTTCGTGAGCAGCCGCGCGATCAGCCGGACGTCATGAAGCAGGCTCGTCAAGGATTGCACGATACTCCTCCGGCGTGTCCACGTCACGGAGAACGGCTGGGTCGTCCACCTCGACGTCGAGTACTGCGCCGCGCCTGCGCGTGCACGACGGCTTTCGCGCCAATGCGCGGATCGGCATGCCTCAGATCGTCGAACACGCTTCGGTCGAACACGACCGGATGGCCGTGACGGCCCGGGTGAACCGCGCGCGCGATCGGCGGACGGCCGGCAACGAATGCGTCGATCACCTGACGGATGGTGTCGGGCTGCACGAGCGGCATGTCGACCGGCATTACGAGCACGCCGTCGACAACGATCAATGGTCGAGGAATCACGATCGACGGCGTCGAGGCCCGCGAGGACTGACGAAAGCTGACCTTGATCGGCTTTGGGGTTTTCGACGAAGCGTGCATTGCAGCGCGTCGGCCTCCGCGCGAAGCGCATCGTCGCTGGGACGGCCGACGACGAGCACGTCGTGCGGCCCCGCCTGCGTCGAAGTGTGCGCGCGAGCCTGCACACGAATGTTTCGTTTGTGCGACATGGCAGCAAGGCCTTCGGCCGTCCCATCCGTTTCGACTGACCCGAGGCCAGAATGAGCGCCGTCACCACCCGCAAATAGTAGCCCCTGGACCAGTTGATTCGGACAGGCTGGCCGGCGGTCTCGGGCCGGATGGGCTCGTGCCCCTAACTGCTCCTATTTCTTGACTTCGGGGACCTGACATGCCTACACTGGCCCCGTTTTCAAGCTCAGCGTGCCGGCGGACCGGACCGGACACGCGTGGGTCGCGGCGAGACACGAAGCAGTTGGTGTCCTCCTGCGCTCGGCTTGCAAAGCCTCTGGGATGATCCTGGGGGTGCCGTTCATCGGAGGACACGGGTATGCCAACCGGGACGATCGCACGGCTGTTGATCGACAAGGGCTTCGGGTTTATCCGCGACGAAAGCGGCATCGAGCACTTCTTCCACCGCAGCTCGGTTCGGGGCGCCGTGTTCGAGCTGCTGCGCGAAGGACAGCGGGTGGAGTTCACCCCCGAGGAGTCCGGCAAGGGTCCCCGCGCCGGTGAGGTTCGCCTGATCGAGAGCTAGCCCGTTTCCGACCGCGCCCGGGCGGCTCCGCCCGGGCAGCGTTGCCTTCAATCGCGGCCCCCGGCCGGCCGCAGACGGCCCAACTGACTGCCCCGGACGTTCCAGAGCCACCGATCATGCTGGCAAGACACGCGCTGGCGGAAGCGCCTGGGAGTCGAACCCAGCCCTCCCGCTCAACGCGGGAAGCAACCGATTTTGAAGACCGGGAGGGCCACCGGGCCCCGTTCGCTTCCGGAAGCTCATTATGAGCCGCCGACCTCCCTTTTGCCTGACTCCGCACTCCTTTCCCTATTTCCCTCTTCATTTCTTCTTCCTGCTCCTGGCCTTCCCACGATTTTCCGTGGCGTGTGATCGCCTGACCCTACCCTACCGTTCGAGCACGCGCAGGACTGCCTCTGTCTCGCTCAAATCCTTGAACACCGTATCCGCCCCTGCGGCGCGGAGCTGATCGACGGAATACCCGCCGGTCGCCACGGCAACGGGCGTGGCGCCCACGGCTCGGGCGCACGCGATATCGTGCGGCGTGTCGCCAATCACGACGACATCAGAAGGTGACGGCGTCCACGAGACCGCAGTCGCGCGCGCGCTGCATCGCCACCGGCACGAGATGATTCCGGTCCGACGCATCGTCGCCGAATGCGCCGCAGCGGAAGTACTTCCAGAGATCGAAGTGCTGCAGCTTGATCCGTGCGCCCTCCTCGAAGTTGCCCGTTAGAAGCCCCAGCGCCATATCGTCCCGCGGCTCAAGCGCATCGAGCAGTTCGCGAATGCCGGGCATGACGTCCTTCACGCCCTTACCCGGCAGATCGATCTCCTGCCGCAGATGCTCGACGTAGCGCCGTCGAAGCTCCGAAAGCAGCGTGGGGTCGAGCGACAGGCCGTTGCGCGTCAACGCGTCGTCGAGGATGATCCAGTCCGTTCGTCCCGCCAGCGTCACGCCATCGAGCGCGTTCTGGTGCCCGACGATGTGCTCGCATGCGCGGTTCATGGCGCGAAGGCCTGCGCCGCCGGTCAGCACGAGCGTGCCGTCGATGTCGAAGAGGACGAGGCGGCGTGAGGACACGGGAGAATGGTACATTGTGGGATCGTCGCTGTCGGGCTGAGGGCTTTGGGCTTCGGCTCAGGGCCTAGGGCTCAGGGCTTGGGGCTCCCGCCTCAAGGCTGCGGAGTTCCAGGGGGCGTCGACTGAAGGCTGACGACTGACGACCACGGCTTTGAAGGAGGAATGATGAAGCATCCACTAATGATAGCCGCCGTGCTGGGGATGGCGGGAGCGGTCGCGCTGGCGCAGACGCCGGCAACAGCCCGCGTCCGGCGCGGGAGTGACTCAGGCGCACGCGGACATCAAGGGAGAAGGCATCACCGGCCGGGCGACGTTCGTCGAGCGCCAGCAGGGCACGGGGAAAATCGTCGAGATCACGCTGACCGTTTCGGGGCTGAAGCCCGGCATGCACGGCGTGCACCTGCATGCGGTCGGCAAGTGCGAGCCCGACTTCACCGCGGCAGGCGGCCACTTCGATCCGGGTCCCTCGGGCAACCCCGATCCGGACGCGAACCATCCGTTCCACATGGGGGACATCCCGAACCTCGAAGTCGGCGCGAACGGTCGCGGCACGATGAAGGCGATCACGAGCCGTGTGACGCTGTCGGACGGTCCGCTGTCGCTCTTCGACGAAGACGGTTCAGCCATCATCATCCACGGCAATCAGGATCAGATGACCACGGGTGCGCCCAAGTCCGGCGTCAGCGGAGGACCACGGGTCGCGTGCGGGGTGATACAAAAGTAAATGCAAAATGCAGAATGCTTAATGCAGAAATGATTTTCTGCATTGTGCATTTTGCATTGACCGCTTAACCGCGGCGTAGCCGACCCAGGAGGCCAGGTCGGCGGAGCTCCCCCGTCGCTCCATCCAGGACGTAGCTGCGGGTCGCTGCGGCGGCGGTGAACTCGGTGTCCTCTGAGAGAATCAGGGTCGCGAGCGATCGGGCGCTCGCGACACGTTTCAGGTCCGCAGCGAATGGGCGCCGATCGGCCGGCGGCAGGTCTGCTGTCGGGTGCTCGAGGATCAGCAACGCCGGGTCGAGCGCCACCGCGCGCGCGAGATGCGCTCGAATGCGGATCTCGGGCGAGAGCTGCGCGATGGGCGCGTTCATCCGATCGGCGGGAATACCTGCTTCCCTGCCAAGCGCCGCTGCACGATCAGCGACTCCGGCCGGAATCGGATCGATGTCGAGCGTGAAGGGCATCGCCAGATTCTGCAGGAGCGTGGCGGCATCGAGCAGAACCGCGCGCGGGCTCACGATCCCGAATCGATCGAGGGAGGCGAGCCATTCATCCCCGTCAGCGATCGCCTGGGTGCTGTGTCCCGCCACGAGGACCTCGCCCTCGTCCGGCACCGACGCACCCGTGACGAGATTCACCAGCACTTCGGCCGCACCTTGATCGAGGCCGCTGATGGCGACGCGGTCACCCGTGTCGACGGACAGATCGCGCAACCTGAGCGGTCGCAGGCCGTGGTACTGCTTGCGGACGTTCGTGATTCGAAGCGCCGGCGGGGTCATGACCGCGGTCGAGTGCCGGCGAACACCTCGTAGTCCGCAGCGGGCAGCGTGACGCTCCCGAGAATCGCCGTACGATGGCCGGTATCGCCGTGAAAGTCCGAGCCACCCGTCACACGAAGACCCAGCTCGCGCGCGAGCTGCCGATAGCGTCGTTCCTTCTCCGGATCGTGGTCCGGATGACGCACTTCGATGGCATCCAGCCCCGACGCCGCCAACCGCGGCAGCACGTGATCGCGATTCGACACGCCTGGATGCGCCATCGACGCCAGGCCGTTCGACTCGTGGATGACCGCGATCACCTCCTCCGGAGAGGCGCCCTCTCGCGGAACGTAGGCAGGTCCGCCGAATTCGAGGAAGCGGCGGAACGCGTCGTCGCGGGTCTCGACGTGACCCGCAGCGAGCAGCGCAGACGCCACTTGCGGACGGCCAACGCTGCGCCCGCGATCCGCATCTGCGAGAATCGACGCGGAATCGATGGGCACGCCGAGCCGGTTGAGACGATCGCTCATCTCCACGATGCGCCGGACGCGGTCGGCGCGTTGCCGTTGAAGGAACTCGCGCAAGCCGGGGGACGACAGATCGATGAAGTAGCCGAGCATATGGAGGTCACGCCCCTCGGCCACCGCGGTGATCTCGATGCCCGCGACGACCTCGATGCCGATGGCTGCCGCGGCGTGCGTCGCTTCGCCGATTCCCCCGGTGGTGTCGTGATCGGTGACGCTGATGACGGTCAGGCCCGCGGCGTGCGCGGCTCGCACGAGCTCGGTCGGCGAGAGGCTGCCGTCGGAGGCGGTGGTGTGAAGGTGGAGATCGACGACAACAGAAAAATGGGAGGCCGGATCCGAGACCCGGCCTCCCGTGTGAGAAATCTGTTTACTCAGCGGTCTGGCTCACGCGGTTTGTTTCCGCGTGCTCCGCGTACCCGCGGCCCTAGACGCTGAAGGACGAACCGCAGCCGCACGTCGACTTCGCGTTCGGGTTCTTGATCGTGAAGCCGCCGCCGGTGATGTTGTCGACGAAATCCACTTCCGCGCCGCGAAGATAGCGCGCGCTGATCGGGTCGACCAGCAGCTTGACGCCATTCGATTCGATGACGGAATCGGTCGTCGCGTCCCCTTCGCCCTCGTCGATCATCAGGCCGTACTGAAAGCCCGAGCAGCCGCCACCCTGAACGAATACGCGCAGGCCGGCGCCGGTCTTGTTCTCTTCGGTAAGCAGCTCACTGATCTTGGTGGCTGCGGATGGGGTCACGTTGATCATCACTCAATTCTCCTTGGGATCCCTACACGACCATTATACCGGCCGAATCGACCCCATTCAACCGACGCGTGGTCCGCGGCCCTTCCAACAGATCCGTCCGCGTCACTCCGCGTGTTCCGCGGCCCTTCATCCGACCGTTTCCAGCCTCTGCCCGGAGGTCTCTTCCACCTCCTGGTGCAGGCTGTTGCCGTGCGAATCCATCGTGACGATAGCCGGAAAGTCCCGGACATCGAGGTGCCACATCGCTTCCGGCGTGCCGAACTGCAGCAGCGAGACGTCCACGACGCGCTCGATACAGCGGGCGTAGAACTGGGCTGCGCCGCCGACAGCGTTGAGATAGACCGCCCCCGACTCCTTCAAACCGGCAAGTGTCTTCGGGCCCATGCCGCCCTTGCCCATCACGACGCGCACGCCGAACCTCTTCAGGATGTCGGCCTGATATGGCTCTTCGCGAATGCTCGTGGTCGGGCCAGCGGCGGTGACGCGCCACCCGCCGTCCTCCTTCACGACGACGGGCCCGCAGTGATAGAGGACGCCGCCGCGAAGGTCGACCGGCGGGTCGTGCTTCATCAGATGTGCATGAACGGCGTCCCGACCCGTGAAGACCCGGCCGGAAATCAGCACGACATCGCCAACTCGCAGCGCGCGGATCTGCTCGTCGGTGATGGGCGCGCTCAGATGGCACCTCGCGACCCGTGCGTGGAAATCCAGCGGCGGCCTCTTCGGCGGACAACATCGGGACCGACGCGATGTCGCCGTCGCGGTACAGCCAGGACGCGATCGCGCCGGTGCGCGGGTCCAGCCGGACCCCCAGCCGGCGAAATGCCCAGCAGTCGTACGCGATCGACACGAAGAAGCTGGCGGGCAGTCGATTGAGCGCCGAGATCTTGCAGCCGATGAGCGATGTCTTTCCGCCGAACCCCATGGGTCCGACGGTGAGCTCGTTGGCGGTCGCCATGATCGAGGCTTCCAGATCCGCCAGTCGCGGATCGGTATTCACGTCGTCGAGCGTGCGGAAGAGCTGTTCCTTCGCGTGCAGATACCCCGACGTCCGGTCGCCGCCGATGCAGACGCCCACGGCGCCCGGACTGCAGCCCTTCCCTTGCGCCTTCCAGACCGCGTGGAGAATACATTTGCGGACGCCGTCGAGCGTCCGATCGGCGCGCCCGAGATGATCGAGGGTCGCGGGAAGCGAGTATTGCGCGTTCGTGTTCTCGCAGCCGCCTCCCTTCAGGATCAGCTTGATCTCGATGTCGTCGTGCTCCCACTGCTCGAAGTGGATGATCGGGGTGCCCGGTCCCAGGTTGTCGCCGGAGTTCTCGCCGGTGATCGAATCCACGGAGTTCGGCCGCAGCTTCCCGCGCCGTGTTGCCTCCGCCACGGCCGCCTTGATCTGCTGCTTCATCCAGATCTGATTGACGCCGACCGGCACCCGCACCTCGAACGTCGGCATGCCGGTGTCCTGGCAGATCGGCCCTTCGCACGACGCCGCCTGATCGATGTTCTGCGCGATGATCGTCAGCGCCTGCCCCGCGCGCGTGCTCCGCTCCTCCGTGGCCAGCGCCAGCCCCATCGCCTGGCGCACGTCGGGTGGCAGATCGGTCGAGGTCCGCGTGATCAGCGAGAGCACGCTGTCGAAGAAGGAAGGCAGCATACGAGCAGTATAATTGAGCTGAAAATGCCTGTGAATCCGGCGCAGAAGGCGACCGGCGCGGCGTCGGCGGCACGCGTCGAGCGCGATCCGCTCGGCGAGGTTCGCGTGCCGGCAGAGGCCTATTGGGGCGCGCAGACCCAACGCGCGGTCGAGAACTTTCCGATCAGCGGAATCACCGCGCCAGCCGATCTCGTGACGGCCACTGTGCTCATCAAGCAGGCGTCCGCGCAGGCCAACGGCGAGCTCGGACGTCTCGACCGTGCCGTCGCCGGAGCGATCAGTGCGGCGGCCGACGACATCCTGAACGGCCGCTACCGCGATCAGTTCATCGTCGACGTCTATCAGGCTGGCGCCGGCACGTCGCACAACATGAACACCAACGAGGTGCTCGCGAACCTGGCCGCCGAGCGCCTCGGCGAGCCGCGCGGTTCCTACAAGACGGTCCATCCCAACGATCACGTCAACATGGGCCAGTCGACGAACGATGTGTTCCCGGCGGCCACGCGGCTGGCGATCCTCCTCGGTGTTGCCTGCACTCCTGGAGGCAGCCTTCGGGCTGGCCGACGCGCTCGACGCGAAAGCGCGCGAGTTCGCGCACGTGCTGAAAACCGGACGAACGCATCTTCAGGATGCCGTCCCGATTACGCTGGGCCAGGAGTTCGGCGGCTTCGCGGCCAACGTTCGTCATGCGGCGGAAGAACTGAAGCGCAGCGCTGATTCGCTGCACGAGCTGAACCTCGGCGCGACCGCGGTCGGAACGGGCCTGAACGCCGGCGACGATTTCACGCAAGAACACGGTCTCCCTGCTCGCGCGCAAAGACCGGCTTGCCGTTGCGGCCGGCCTCGAATCTGTTTCGCGTCACGCAGAGCATGGGCGACGTGCTCGCGTACTCCGGCGCTCTTCGACGGCTCGCCGTGGAGGTGGGCAAGGTCGCCTCGGATCTGCGCCTCCTGAGCATGGGACCTCGCGCGGGCCTTGCGGAGATTCAGCTTCCGCGCGGTGCAGCCCGGGTCGTCGATCATGCCGGGCAAGGTCAACCCGTCGATCCCCGAGATGGTCAACCAGGTCTGCTACCAGGTGATCGGCTGTGACGCCGCCATCCTCGCCGCGGCCGACGCCGGCCAGCTCGAGCTGAACGTCATGATGCCGGTGATCGCCTGGAACGCGCTGCTCGCGTCGTCGATTCTGCGCGAAGCGATGCGCGTGTTCGCCACGCGCTGCGTCGCGGGCATCCGCGCGGACGAAGCGCGCTGCCGTGAGCTCCTGGATCGCAGCACCGCGGTCGCGACGGCGCTGAGCCCGTACATCGGCTATGCCGCAACCGCCGAGATCGCCAAAGCGTCGGTCGAAAGCGGACGTCCGGTTCGCGAGCTCGTGCGCGAGCGCCAGCTCCTGCCCGATGCGCAGCTCGACGCGATTCTGTCGCCGGAGGCGATGACGACGCCTGGCGTCGCGGGGACCGGCGACAAGGACGGCCGGCGAGAATGAGCCGATGGACGTCCGTCGTCGCCGCCGCCACGCTTGCCGTGGCGGTGCTCGCGCCGGAACGCGACGCGGCGGCGCAGCACTCGCGGCTGTTCCCACCGACCGAGCTGGGCATGCTCGAAGGGCCCGACCGCGAGTCGTGGCAGCGTCCCGAGCAGATCATGGATGCCCTCTACATCGGCGAAGGCAGCGTCGTCGCCGAAATCGGCGTCGCGGGCGGATGGTTCACGATCCGGCTGGCCCGCCGTGTCGGGCCGAACGGCGTCGTGTTCGCCGAAGACATCCAGCCGCTGATGATTCAGGCGACCGAGGGCCGCGTGCGCGGCGAAGGGCTGCGCAACGTGAAGATGGTGCTCGGCACCGCGCTCGATCCACGGCTGCCGAACGGCGTGCTCGATGCCGCGCTCTTCGTGGACAGCTATCACGAGATCGACCAGCCGATCACGCTCCTCCGCAACCTCGCCACGTCGCTGAAACCCACAGGCCTCATCGGCATCGTGGAATTCACGAAGGACGGCTGGGGTCCCGGACCCGCGATGGACGAACGCATCGACGCCGAGCGCGTCATCCGCGACGCGGAAGCCGCGGGCCTGCGGCTCGAACGGCGCGAGACCTTCCTGCGCTATCAGTACCTGCTCGTGTTCGCCCTGCCGCGCCGATGATCGGACTGCCGGGGTTCTTCGCCGAGTACCAGGGTCGCGTCTCGGCGGAGATTGGAACGCTGGTCAAGGGCAGCGGTCCGGTGGAGCGCGCCATGGCCTACACGGCGTCGGCACCGTCGAAGCAGGTACGCGCCGTGCTCACGATTCTCTGCGCGGAATTGTGCGGGGGCACCGCCGCGCGCGCGATCCCGGCGGCGGCCGTCCATCGAGCTCGTCCACGCGGCATCCCTGATCCTGGACGATCTGCCGGCAATGGACGATGCGCCCTTGAGGAGAGGATTGCCGGCGAACCACCTGGCGTTCGGCGAGGCGATGGCGATCCTCGCGGCGTTCGGACTCTTGAACCTTGCCTACGCGACGTTCGCGCGAGCGTACGAGCCCGAGCTGGCAACTCGACTCGCGAACCTCACGTCGGACGCTGTCGGGCCTGAAGGGCTCATCGGCGGTCAGGCGCTCGACCTGCTCGCGACCGATCAGCAGGTCAGCTTCGAGATCCTCGAGCGCATCCATCGCGGCAAGACCGGCGCGCTGTTCGTCGCGGCGGCGTCGTGCGGCGCGGTCATTGCGGGTGCCGGACAGGAATCGATTGCCGCGCTCGCCGCGTATGCCAAGAACCTCGGCCTCGCGTTTCAGATCGTGGACGACCTGCTCGACGTCGAAGGCGATCCGGCACAGACGGGAAAGGCGGTCCGCGAAGACGCGCGCAAGACGACGTTCGTGTCGTTCAGCGGCGTGAACGGCGCGCGCCAGCTGGCCGCGGAGTTGTGCGAGACCGCGGATCGCGCGCTCGGCCCGTTCGGACCGCGGGCCAACCGGTTGCGCGAGCTGTCGGCGTTCGTGGCGGCGAGGCGTCTGTGAGCACGCGCCAGCCGGGACAGATCGAGGGCGCGTCGGACGAGCGCGTCGACGAGCTGCGGCAGCGGCTGCGATCGCTCGGCTACCTCGACGCGGGCGTCGACCGCTTCGTGCTCGGGTCGGCGCAGGCCACGAGAAGACCCGCCACCCTCGCGGTCCTCGCCGGCGTTCGCATCGGTCTGCTGTCCGCGCTGTTGCTCGGTCCTATTGCGGCAGCGGGACTCGGCCTGCGCATCCCTGGCCTGGTGAGCAGCGCCCGTGACGCGCTGGTCCTTGCGCTCTATCTCGGCGCGCTGTTCTTCCTGGCGTCAGCGGTTCTCTCGGCAGGTGTCAGCCTGATTGCATCGGCGTTTGTTCGGGCCGGCGGCGAGCGCTCCACGGCGCGCGCGCCGACGCGCATCGCGGCTGGCGGCATGGTCGACGACGATCGCGTGTCTCGCCTACTTGACGCTGTGGTGGCGCGCGGCCAGCACGGCGTTCGCGTGGAACACGCCGCTCTGGACGGCGATCGCGCTCGCAACCGCGGCGATTGTCAGCCTGCTGCTCGGACACGCTGTCCGGATCACGACTCTCGCAGTCCTGGGAGCGGCCACGCCTGCGTCGCTGCCGCCCGTGTCGACAAGATCCTGGCGCGTCGTGCTCGTCGGCGGCGCGCTCGCGTTTCTCGGCGGCGCCGCGCTCCTGATCCTGACGGCGCCCGCGGCGTCTAACGCGCCTTCCGTACACCAACCGCTCACGGTCGTGTCCTCCGGACACCGCGTGCGGCTCCTGGCCATCGACGGCTTCGACGAAGAGGCATACGCAGCAGCCACGAGGGCCACCAACGTGCCGGCTGGCGGCGGCATCAGGGCCTACTTCGAGCCGCAGGACACATCCGACCCTGCGCGCGCGTGGACGACGATCGCGACGGGCGTACCGGCGGATGTGCACGGCGTCGCCAGCATCGAGACGCGGCGCGTCGCCGGCGTGCAGGGCACGATCGGCACCGAGACGAGCGCGGTCGGCCGCATCGTGCGCACGGCGACCGATCTCCTCCGGTTGACGCGGCCGTCGATTACGAGCCGCGAGGAGCGCCGTGCGAAGACGGTCTGGGAAGTGGCCGCCGAAGCGGGTCTTCGGACCGCCGTCATCAACTGGTGGGCCACCTGGCCCGCGACAGCCAACAACGGCATCGTCATCACCGATCGCGCGGTGCTGCGCCTCGAGCGGGGCGGCCCGCTCGACGCGGAAGTCGCGCCGGCGGATCTCTACGAGCCGCTGCGCAGGGCGTGGCCCGACGCTGCGCACGCGTGCGGCTGCGGTCGCCGGTGGAAGCTTCGGAACCATCAGCGATCCCGAGGTGCTCTCGGTCCTTCGACGCTCCGCCGAGCTCGACGCCACGATCGTGGGCCTGTGGAGCGCGCTTCCCGAGCCGGGCCGTGATCTCGATGTGCTGTACCTGCCGGGCCTCGACATCGCGCAGCACACGCTGTTGGCGTCCGGTCAGAACGTGGCGCTGCCGCCATCGGCGATGGCGGCGCGCATCGACGGCTTGCGCACCTACTATCGCTTTCTCGACGGCGCGATTGCACCGGTGCTGAAACACGAGGCCACCGACCTGGTGATGGTGGTCACGCAGCCCGGACGCGTTCGAAGCGCGACCGGCGGCATCATGACGATCGATCTTCAGGGCATGTTCATCGACGGCCCCGACCAAAAAGGACAACCAGCGACGGTGTTCGACGTAACGCCGACGGTCCTGGCTGCGCTCGGCGTGCCGTTGAGCCGCGAGCTCAGGGGCAGGCCGCTCGCGCCCTTCAATTCGAAAGAACTTCTTCGGTACGTCGACACCTATGGCAAGCCGAACGTCGTCGACCGCCCCTCGCGCGGGGCAGCCGCTGGATCAAGAGATGATCGACAGGCTGAGGAGTCTGGGGTACGTGCGGTAGGTCAGGAGTCAGGAGTCAGGAGTCAGCAGAGTCAGAAGTCAGAAGTCAGAAGTCTGATAGTCTGATGTCTGATCGTCTGATGTCTGATGTCTGATGTCTGATGTCTGATATGGAATCGTGGGTCCAGCCGACCGTCATCTGTCATCGGTCATCTGTCATCCGCATCGAGGTCCTACGCGCGCGGTAACAACTTCCAGGCGACTGGCAGAATCGAGGCGGCGAGAACGACTTTCAGCACGTCGACGAGCACGAACGGGTAGAGGCCGGCGGCCAGCGCGCGATCGAGTCCGACGGGAGCCGCGCCCCATGCCATCCAGGCGACGCCGCAGCTGAAGATGACGACGAGGCCGGAGCCCATGGCGAGCACGGAGCTCAGAAAGCGGCGATCGAATCCGCGTTCGGCGAGCGCGCCGGTCAGCAGCGCGGCGAACGGATAGCTCATGAGATATCCGCCGGTCGGACCCGACAGGCGTCGCGATGCCCTGCGGAAGGATCGGCGAGGCGGCGAAGACCGGCAGGCCGGCGATACCCGCGGCAAGATACAGCACCTGGCTGTACATGCCGAGGCGTGAGCCGAGCGCCGCTCCGCCAAGGAGCACGATCATCGGCTGGAGCGTGAACGGCACCGGCGTGAACGGCAGCGGAATGCTGACCTGCGCCGCAGCCGCGGTGAGCACCGTCACGAACAGCACGGCGCAGACGCGGACACGCGATCGAGAGATCAGCGCCGCTTGCAACGACGTGGAGGAGCGTGCCGGCCGGCGCGCGATCGATCCGAAGGCTCATGGCCTAGGAATTCTACTGTATGCGTACAGCACTGACAATTGCGGGCAGCGATTCGGGCGGCGGCGCCGGCATTCAGGCCGACCTGAAGACCTTCGCCGCGCACGGCGTGTACGGCACGAGCGCGATCACCGCCGTGACCGCGCAGAACACGCTCGGCGTCACGGCCTGGGAACCGGTATCGACCGACCTCGTCGTCGCGCAAATCGAGGCCGTGGCGGGTGACATCGGCGTGCACGCCGTGAAGACCGGCATGCTCGCGACGGCCGCCATCGTCGAGGCCGTGGCGGCGGCCATCGAAGCGCTGGATCTGCCACAGGTCGTCGTCGACCCGGTGATGATCGCGAAGGGTGGCGATCGGCTGCTCGTCGAGGAAGCCATCGCGACGGTGAAGGCCGAACTGCTGCGGCGCGCGATGGTCGTGACCCCCAACATCCCCGAAGCCGAAGTGCTGGCGGAGACGACGATCCGATCCCTCGATGACATGCGCACCGCCGCCAGGCGAATCCGCGCGCTTGGGGCACGCGTCGTAGTCGTCAAGGGAGGGCATCTCGAGGGACCCGCGTCCC
This sequence comes from uncultured Acidobacteriota bacterium, assembly GCA_963786615.1. Taxonomy (GTDB): domain Bacteria; phylum Acidobacteriota; class Vicinamibacteria; order Vicinamibacterales; family 2-12-FULL-66-21; genus CAWAZT01. The sequence continues at coordinate 7,756 of CAWAZT010000002.1, read as the reverse complement.
TGGACGTCGTCTGCACGGCCGACCGCATGTTCGAGCTGACGGGGCCGCGGATTCCCGGGCCGCACACGCACGGCACGGGCTGCACGTTTGCGGCGGCGATTGCCGCAAACCTGGCCCTGGGTCACGACGTCGAGCTGGCACTCGAAGAGGCGCGGCGATACCTCGAGGGCGCTCTCCGGCACGCGCCGGGCATCGGGCGGGGTCATGGGCCGCTCAATCACTTCTGGCGCAGTCCCCCTTATACTGCTTGAGATGGCCGGTGCGTTTCGGGTCACGCACGAACCGCTCGATGCCGGGGCGATCGCGAACACGGTCGTCAGCGGCGCTGACGGCGCGGTCGCCACGTTCGTCGGGCTGGTGCGCGACCACAACGCCGGACGCCGCGTCCAATGGCTCGATTACGAAGCGTATGCTCCGCTGGCGGTGAAAGCCTTCGAGCAGATCGCCGACGAAGCGGCCGACCGGTGGCCGGGAGCGCGACTGGCGATCCACCATCGAACGGGCCGCCTGGAGATCGGCGAGGCCAGCGTGGCGATTGTGGCCGTGTCAGCGCACCGAAGCGACGCGTTCGCCGTGTGCCGCTACGCCATCGAGCGCGTCAAGCAGATCGCGCCGATCTGGAAGCGCGAGCACTTCGATGGCGGCGACGTCTGGATCGAGGGTGCGACGGCGGACCCGGCGGACGAGGCCGCGCGAGCCGCGGCGCATGGAACGAGCGTGCACGTGACCGTCCGGCTCTTCGCGCGCCTGCGGGAGATCGCCGGCACCGCAGAGCTGTCGCGGCAGCTTCCCGATCGCGCGACCGCGAGGGACGCCTGGAGCGCGATCGCCCGCGAGTTTCCCGACCTCGCCGCCTACGCGTCCAGCGTCTCGTGCGCGGTCAACGAATCGTACGCGCGCTTGACGACCGAGCTGCGTGACGGCGACGAGGTCGCCTTCCTCCCGCCGGTGTCGGGCGGATGACGGATGCGGCTGGAGGACGACGGATCTGGAGAGCTCAAGCTGAAAGCTGAGCCCTGAAAGCTGAAACCTGAAACCCATGTTCGACAAGCTGTCAGCAATCGAGAGCAAATACGACCAGATGATGGTCGAGATGGCGGAGCCTGCCGTCCAGAGCGATTCGGCGAAATTCCGCAGCCACTCGAAGGCGGTCGCGGAGATGCAGCCGCTGGTCGAACGATTCCGCGAGTACAAGGACGTCGTCGCCCAGATCAACGCGACCGAAGAGCTCCTGAAGGATCCCGACATGCGCGAGCTGGCGCAGGAGGAGCTCCGTCACCTCGAGGAGCGGCGCGACGCGCTACTCGCCGACATCAAGGTCCTGCTCGTTCCCAAGGACCCCAACGACGCCAAGAACGTCGTGCTGGAAATCCGCGGCGGGCACCGGCGGCGACGAAGCCGCGCTCTTCGCGTCGGACCTGTTCCGCATGTATTCCCGCTACGCCGAGCGGCGCGGCTGGAAGCTCGAGGTGCTCAACCTGAGCGAGACGGGCAGCGGCGGCACCAAGGAAGTGATCGCGGTCATCGAAGGAAAGAACGTCTACAGCCGCCTGAAATACGAAAGCGGCGTCCACCGCGTGCAGCGCGTGCCGACCACGGAGGCCAGCGGCCGGATTCACACGTCGACGGCCACTGTCGCCGTCCTGCCCGAGGCCGAAGAGGTCGACATCCAGATCGACGCCAAGGATCTGCGGGTCGATACGTTCTGCTCGAGCGGTCCGGGCGGCCAGAGCGTGAACACCACCTACTCGGCGGTCCGCATCACGCACATCCCCACCGGGCTGGTCGTATCGCAGCAGGACGAGAAGTCGCAGATCAAGAACCGCGCGAAGGCGATGAAGGTGCTGCGCTCCCGCCTGTACGACATGGAACGGCAGAAGCAGCAGGACGCCATCGCCAAGGACCGCCGGTCGCAGGTCGGAACCGGCGAACGGTCGGAGAAGATCCGGACGTACAACTTCAAGGAAAACCGCATCACCGATCACCGCATCGGCTTCACCATGCACCAGCTCGCGATCGCGCTCGAAGGCGGGCTCGACGAGTTGATCGACGCCGCGGTCACGCACTTCACGTCCGAAAAGCTCAAGGAAGCCACGGCCGCCGAAGCGTCGGCGTGATGCCCACGCTTCGCGAGCGGATCGCCCGCGCGCGCGACACGCTGGCGGCGGCGGGCATTCCGGCGGAAGACGCCGCCTTCGACGCGGAGCTCCTCGCCCGGCACGCGCTCGGCTGGGACCGCGCCCGGATCGTCGTCGAAGGGCGAGACCGCGTGCCGCCCGGATTCGACGAGCGCTATGACCCGCTCGTCGCACGTCGCGCAGCACGCGAGCCAATCGCGTACATCACAGGACATCGCGAGTTCTGGGGGCTCGACTTCGAGGTGACGCCCGACGTCCTGATTCCCCGGCCCGAAACGGAGCTGATCGTCGAAGAGGCGATCGCCGCCTTTGGCGAACGGCCGCCCGGACGGATAGTGGACGTCGGAACGGGCAGCGGATGCCTCGTCATTGCCCTGGCGCTGCAGTTTCCCGAATCGGAGGTCGTGGCGACGGACATATCGGCGCGAGCGCTCGAGGTCGCCCGCCGGAATGCTGTTCGACATGGCGTCGCCAACCGTGTCGTCTTGCTGGAGGCGGACCTGCTGGCACCACCCTTGCAATCGATCGATCTCATCGTGTCGAATCCGCCCTATGTGGCCGAGGCCAGCGCTCCCTCACTGCCGCTCGAGGTGCGCGGACACGAGCCTCACGCGGCGTTGTTTGGTGGAACGGACGGGCTCGACACCTATCGGCGACTGCTTCCGGAGACCCGGCAGAGGCTCTCGCGCGATGGACGAGCGATTGTCGAGGTGGGCTACGATCAGGCCGATGCCGTGACGGCGCTCGCAACGGCGTCCGAGCTGCGCCTGCTTCGCGCGCGTCAGGATCTGCAGGGCATCACGCGAACGCTGGTATTTGAAAGAGAGGCGGCGGGTGGCAACTGACTGTCTCTTCTGCAAAATCGTGAAGGGCGAGATTCCCGCATCGGTGATCTACCAGGACGATCGGCTCATCGCCTTCAGCGACATCAACCCGCAGGCGCCGCTGCACGCGCTGATCGTGCCCAGGCAGCACATCGACAGCCTCAACGCGCTCTCCGCAGAGCACGATGCGCTCGTCGGCGAGATGGTCCGCCGCGCAGCCGCGCTCGCACGCGAGCGGGGCTATGCGGATGGCGGCTTCCGAACCGTCTTCAACACCAACGCCGATGCAGGCCAGACGGTCTTCCACATCCACCTGCACGTGCTTGCCGGGAGGAGGATGGCGTGGCCTCCGGGGTGATTCAGCTAATGCAAAAAAGCAGAATGCATGCATAAGCGGTTTCTGATTTCTGCATTCTTCATTTTGCATTCTGCATTACCCGGCTCTTTGCAGCAGATACTGTCCCCGTCCCTTATCCCTGCTCACTAAGAAGTCCACTGCGCGATAACCGCGCGCGAAGTAGGTCTGAAACGCCAGCCTCGTCGTCAGGCGCCAGGCGCGTGCGCGCTCGGGGTCTTGAGCCAGCATGTCCGTGAAGTCTCCGGGCACGTCGATCAGCACCCGATGATCGCCGAGCTGCAGGTCCGGCTCTGACGCTTCCAGCACGCCGCCGTTCACGCGGGCAGCGTTGACGACGGGGGCCTTCATGACCGACGCGTCACGCGCGACCAGGGCACCCGAACCGTGAATCCGTCGCTCGACATGCGGCGCCGACAGCTTCCAGAGCGCAACCAGACGATCGGTCGGTGATCCCCTGTGGAGCGGGCTGCTGGAGTCGCCGTAGATATTCTCTTCGTACTCCTCGGCGATCGCGCCCAGCCGCGTCATGTTCAAATGTGCGTTCAGCGCCTGCAACGGATCGAACGTCCACTCGATCACGTCGAGGCCCATCGCGATCGCGCGCTCCCGCTGCGCGAGCTTCAAGCGCACGCCGAGACCCGAGCCTCGCGCGTCCCGGGTCACGCCGAGCATGTGCGACCACTGGGTCGGCCGTCCGTCCTTGAGAGCCGGAAGAGAGTAGACAAAGCCCTTCAGCTGTTCTCCCTCGTAGGCGCCTATCAGGATCCCTCCACGCTTGATCGACACGATCAGCACCGCCGCCGGCACGACGTCCTCCCCATCGTCGTAGCCCCAGACATCCTTCTGAAGCGCGACGACGCGAATGCAGTCTTCGAGAGTGGTGAGATCGCGAATGATCATGTGGATGGACAGTCAGAGTCTGTCACGAACATGGGCACTACGAGCACCAAGCACACTAAGAGCATGTAATTAAACCTCCGAACCTGATCCTCCTCGTGGTGGTCGCGTGAAGAGTATGGCCCCCGCGCTGCTTCCAGATCCGTTATGGGATCTTGTCGAACCGTTCTTGCCAACTCCATCCCGTGGATCACAAGGCGGACGGCCGCGGGTCTCCGATCGCGCGTACCTCACCGGCATTCCCTTCGTCGTCTGGGGACCTCCGAGATCGCGCGTCGTCCTCGGAAACCGGAATGGCTTGCGAGAAGTCGCGCCGTGTTGACCTATCCAGAACGGCGCCGAGGTGTCCAGTCCTGTGTCGGCGATTCATGAGACGACTTCTAGTAAGGCCAGCACTGAAGGCAGGTCATTCCTCGCGTAAGGGACTCGTGACCGACCGTCGCCCTTCGAACGTGGGTTGCGCGATCGTCGCAAGCAGGTCTTCCAGCATTTCCGGTGCGAGAGGTTTGGTGAAATGACTATCGCACCCGGCTTCCCGTGCCTTCTGACGATCCTCTTCCTGCCCCCATCCGGTCACGGCGGCGATATGCACGTGATTGAACTCCGGCAGTCCGCGCAACGTTCGCGTGACGGCGTAGCCGTTCATTATCGGCAGGCCAATGTCCAGAAAGATCACGTCAGGTCTGAACTGCGTGGCTGCGGTGATTGCGGCAGCGCCGTCGTGAGCCAGCCTGGTGACGTGGCCGAGATGCGACACCGCCAGCTCCAGCATCTTCGCAGCATCGAGGTTGTCTTCGACGATGAGCACGCGAAGATTGCGTTTGGCGTCACCCGGCGACGGTTTGGTCGGCACGGCTGTCGCGACCGGCACCGTCGTAGTCGGCAGACGAATTTCGACTTCCGTTCCCTGGCCTGTGCCCGGACTGCTGATAGAGATATGCCCCCCGTGCATTTCCACTAACCGCCGCGCCAATGTCAACCCGATACCCAGGCCGCTCGTGGATCGCTCGAGAACCGGCTCAGCCTGATGGAACATGTCAAACACCAGCGGGAGGACATCGGGAGTGATTCCCATCCCCGTATCGCGTATGCGCACGAGAGCTGTGTCGGAGTGCGCTTCGGCAGTGAACCAGATGTGTCCGCCAGGAGGCGTGAATTTCACAGCGTTGTTAAGAACATTTGCAAACACCTGCACGAGCCGCGCGCCGTCAGCGTTGACGCGAACCGGCACGGAGGGCAGCTGCACATCCACCGTGTGTCCCGCTGCCGCGGCGAGGGCATTAATCGATTCGACGGCTGTGGCCATCAACGGCGCGAGGTCGAGCGATTCACGACGCAGCTGGATTTTGTTGGCCGTGATACGGGATACGTCCAGCAGGTCGTCGACGAGTCGCACGAGCTGCCCGACCTGACGCTCGATCACATCTCGAGCGCCTGCCCCGACCGCGCTCGCATCGTCAACTTTCAAGGCCTCCAGCGCGAACCGTATCGGTGCCAGCGGGTTCCTGAGCTCGTGCGCGAGCATCGCGAGGAATTCGTCCTTGAGTTGATCCTGCTCTTGGAGTTTAGCGGTACGGTCACGAACCCGCAGCTCCAACTCCCGATTCAGCGCCTCCGCGTCGTTCTTGGCAGTCCGCAGACTCTCGATGAGATCGTGGTTGTCAAATCGCAACCTGAAGGAGCTGTCAATCGCCAGATGGAATCGCCAGCTGGTCAGCACAGTCGCGACCGTAAAAACCGCACCCAGCAATCCCATCATCAGATGGCTTTGATCTCCCACGCTCGCCAGGCGTAGGGAGGTAAGCACACCCGTCGGGATCAGGAACGTAAGGAACGCCTCCGGCCTCGCCGCCAAAGCCGACGCACCACCGAGCATGACTCCGCCCACTGCGAATACCAGAAGGATCTCATCCAACGGCCGGGCTGATGGGTAGAGCAGGATGGCGCCCACAGCCCAACCGGCGGCCGCGAACGCGACCCAGACAACGAACGCCGCCCTCCATCGATTGTTCTCGATGTCGCTCGCCGACGCGCCCCAATACCGCTGCACGACCACGAATCTCGCGGCCGAGACGAGCAGCATGTAAATGAGCCACGCCGACACGATGAAGTGCGGACCAAGGTCCCACTGGGCGTAGGCGACGACCGACGCGATAACGATGGTGACGGCAATGCCGGTGGTGGCATTCTCGTACAACAGGCGCGTTTCTGCCGCGCGCACCTGCCGTATCCGGTGATCGCCAGCCAGGAAGGTGAATGAAACACCTTGTGGCACGTGCCGGGAGCGGATCACGATAGGCCCTCGTCGTGGATTGGCAGCCGGCATCGACCGCAGCCGCATTGTGACGCGAGATGCCCGCATACTGGCACGGTCGGCCGCTTCCCCGATCGAAGTAATCGTAAGCGATCGCGGAGGGATTCACACCGACAGAACGGCTCTTTCAGAGACAGTCGATTGCGCTGGCGTGAAACAGCATCGTCTACGGATGAGTGCGGATTTCTTGCATCTCGGTCTGCCAGGGGCCGTTTCGACTCGCCGCTCAGGGACGAAGATGAAACGGTCTTCCAGGTATGGCCGTCGCCGTTCTCAGGTTCTCAACACGCGATTGCGCGTCGACGTGCCCAGCACTGGCCGACAGCGAGGAGGTCCCATGTGCAGGAGTTATGGGAGAAACCGCGTGCGGACCGACGGGGCTTTGCCGTCGATAGGGTTCGCAGTCGCGATCGTCTTGTTGGTCAGCGCCACCTCCGCGAGGGCCGACCCGATTCTGCTCAGCAACCTGGACGAGCCGCGCCTGATCGGCACGATCGGCTTTGTCGGGCCCGTCATCGAGGCCCTGAGCTTCAGCACCGGCACTGTCGCTGGCACGCTGACCGAAGCGAGCGTGATCCTCACGAGTGCGGGTTTCGAGGGCACGCCGATATTCGCCCAGATTCGCGTCAGTCAGGACAACAGGCCGGGGGCACTCGTCGAGGACCTCGGAACCACTGTGTTTCCCTTTGGCAATGAAGAGCGGGCCGACTTTGCGGTCGCGGGCGCATCCCTGCAGGCTCTGAGTACATATTGGCTGGTTCTCGGCGTTCAACGCGGCGGATTTGGAGCGAGCTGGCACCTCGCGACGACCGAGACGGCGTTCAGTCCTTTTGGCTGGACGGTAGGGCCGCGCACGCAGTCGAACGACGGCGGCGCCACGTGGCTTGTCCCGCGAGGTGACGGACGTCTGCTGGTCATGCTCACAGGTAGGGCCGCCACTGCCACGCCAGAGCCCACATCATTGACGCTGCTCGGGCTCGGCCTCGCAGGCATTGCGATGCGCCGCAGGCGCGCTTGGTAGACCGCCGACCCGGACGTCGCTGCGTCCTTGCCGAAGATCCAGCGGCTCAGCGTGCGGCATAGCGTGGGCTGTTTCCAAGAATGTTCGCTGGAAGCCGATCGTGTGTGGACGTACTCGCGCGAGTCATTCAGGTATGTCGGATCGCTGAGCCACAGTCTTTTGTGCCCTCAGTGGTCTTGGTGGTGAAATCGTGTGATCTCGTGG
>CAWAZT010000001.1:0-279962 GCA_963786615.1 uncultured Acidobacteriota bacterium | reverse complement strand
ATGGCTGCGACGTGGTCGAGATCACCGGCGGCGAGCCGCTGCTGCAGAAAGACGTCTATCCGCTGATGCAGCGGCTGCTGGACGAAGGGCGCACGGTGATGCTCGAGACCGGCGGCCATATCAGCGTGGACCAGGTGCCGGAGGGTGTCACCCGCGTGATCGACGTCAAGTGCCCGGGCAGCGGCGAGGCGGCCAAGAACCACTGGGCGAATCTCGACCGGCTCCGGCCGACCGACGAGATCAAGTTCGTCATCAAGGATCGCGCCGACTACGAGTACGCGCGCGACGTCGTCGGCGAGCACGAGCTGACGCGCCGTGCGCCGCGGTGCTCTTCTCGCCGGTGCACGGCGTGCTGAGCCCGAAGCAGCTCGCCGAATGGATCCTGGCGGACCGGCTCGACGTCCGCCTGCAGCTGCAGGCGCACAAATACATCTGGGACGCGCAGACGCGCGGCGTCTGACGCGTGCAGGCGGTCCTTCTTCTCAGCGGCGGGCTCGACTCGTACACGGCCGGCGCGATCGCCCGCGCCGACGGGTACGAGCTGTACGCGCTGACGCATCCGCTACGGGCAGGTGCACGCGCGCGAGATCGAGGCGGCGCGCAAGGTCGCGCCGGCGCTCGGCGTCGCGCGGCACCTCGAGCTCGACGTGCCGCTGTCGAAGATCGGCGGCTCCGCGCTGGTCGGCGACGGCGACATCCCGAAGGACCGCTCCGCTCGACGCGCCGGCATCCCGTCGACCTACGTGCCGGCGCGCAACACCGTGTTCCTGTCGCTGGCGATGGCGTGGGCCGAGGTGGTCGGCGCCGAGGCGATCGTGATCGGCGTCAACGCGCTCGACTACTCCGGCTATCCCGACTGCCGGCCCGAGTACCTCGCAGCGCCTTCGAGCGGCTCGCCGCGCTTGCGACGAAGGCCGGCGTCGAAGGGCGGCCGCTGCGCATCCTCGCGCCGCTGCTCGCAGCTGTCGAAGGCCGACATCATCCGCCGCGGCCTCGCGCTCGGCGTCGACTACGGCCTGACGCTGAGCTGCTACGATCCCGGCGCCGGCGGCCGGCCGTGCGGCCACTGCGACAGCTGCCTGCTGCGCGCCCAGGGCTTCAGCGAGGCGGGCATCGCCGATCCCGTCGGAAGCGGAGCCGCACGTGACTGAGCGGCTCTACTACCACGACCCCTACCTGCGCGAGTTCGACGCGACGTCGTCGAGCAGACGACCCACGACGGGAAGCCCGCGCTCGTCCTCGATCGGACGGCGTTCTATCCGACCTCGGGCGGCCAGCCGTTCGACGTCGGCACGCTCGGCGGGCGCGCGGTCCTCGACGTCGTCGACACGCGACGACGGCCGGATCCTGCACGTCGTCGATCGCGCGCCGGACGGCGACGCGCGTCACGGCGCGATCGACTGGACGCGGCGCTTCGATCACATGCAGCAGCACACCGGGCCAGCACGTGCTGTCGGCCGCGTTCGATCGCCTGCTGGGCGCGCGGACCGAGAGCTTTCATCTCGGCGCCGACTACTCGACCATCGACCTGGCGCGCGAGGCTGTCGGCCGCCGAAGTCGCGCGGGCCGAAGACGAGGCCAACCGCGTCGTCTGGGAAGACCGGCCGGTGACGATCCGCTTCGCGGCCGCCGAGGAAGCCGCGGCGCTGCCGCTGCGGAAGGAGCCGAAGCGCGAAGGCACGCTGCGCCTGATCGACGTGCAGGACTTCGATCTCTCCGCCTGCGGCGGCACGCATGTCGCGCGGACCGGCGCGATTGGCATCATCGCCGTCTCCGCGACCGAGCGGTTCCGCGGCGGCACGCGGGTCACGTTCCTCTGCGGCGGCCGGGCCGCTGACGGGCTATCCGCGCGCTGCGCGACGCGGTCGCCGGCAGCGTGCGCGCGCTGTCGGTGCTGCCGGCGGAGCTGCCCGGCCGCCATCGAGCGGCTGCAGGCGGACGCGAAGGATCTGCGCCGGCAGGTCAAGGACTTCCAGTCGAAGCTGGCGGCGCAGGAAGCCGACGCGCTGGCGGACGGCGCGACGGCCGCGGTCGGTGAGGCTGGTCGCCGCGGCGCTGACCGGCTGGGACGCGGCCGGCTTGAAGACCATCGCCTCCCGCATCGTCGAGCGGCCCGGGCACGTCGCGGTGCTCGTGTCGGAACCGCGCCCGCGGCCATCGTCGTCGCGCGAGCGGCCGATGTCGCGCACGACGCCGGCGCGCTCCTCGAGCCATCGTCGCGCGCCACGGCGGCAAAGGCGGCGGCCGTCCGGAGATGGCGCAGGGCGGGGGCCTGACGGCGCCCGCGCCGGAGATTCTCGCCACCGCGCGCGAGCTCGTCGGGCAGCCCTCAGCCTGAACACGACTCCTAGCCCGACAGCGATAGATAGAATAGGCGCCGTGCGCCGCGTGCTCGCGTTGCTCGTCCTTCTGGCCGCGGCCGCGGGCGCCGCGGTCTGGTACTACCAGCGGCGGCGCCACGCGTCGTCCGCAGCATCCCGATCGTCAGGAACGACGATCGCTGGCTCGACGATCTGCTGAGCCGATCCCAAGGACGTCGAGGCCGCCACCGCCGAGCTCGGCAGCGCGGCAGCGGCGGCGCTGCCGCTCATCCGCCGCACGCTCCAGAATCCGGCCGCCGACCCCGCGCACCGCAAGGCGGCGCTCAAGGCCAGCGGCGATCCTCGGCGTCCGCGCCGCTCGAGGCCATTCCCGACATTGCCAGCCCTGCTGCGCAGCCCGACTTCGCGCCGGAAGCGGCGCTCGCGCTGAGCTTCATGGGCGCCGCCGCGGTCGCGCCGCTGCGCGAGGCGCTCAACGTCCGACGAGACCGTGGTCCGGCGCGAAGCGCTGCGCTCGCTGGGCAAGCTGCGCGAGCGCGCCTCGCATCGATCCGCAGATCGTCGTTCCCGCTCTCCTCGATGCGCTCGACGATCCGGAACCCAGCGTTCGCGAGGTCGCCGTCACCTATCTCGGTATCGTCCGCGACGACCCGGAGAAGGAAGTTCCCGGGCTGATCGAGGCGCTGTGCGACGAGGAAGCCTCGGTGCGGCAGGCGGCGGCGATCGCCCTGGCCGCTTACGGCGCGCAGGCAGAGTCCGCGATTCCCGCGCTCAGGAAGGCGGCCGCCGACCCCGACGACGACGTCAAGCGCGAAGCCGGCCGCGCGCTGGTCAGATCGCGGAGTTGAAGACAGAAGTGATCGACGCCGATGCGAGATCGAAGACCGATCTCGAGTCCCGACCCGGCCCCGACTCGATCTACTTCCGGTGAAGTCCGCCAGCCTCTCGACCGCGAGGTCGGCGATCCAGTTCACGGTCGCGGCGGGATCGGTGAAGTTGTTGGCCAGGATCGAGAAGGCCAGGATTTCGCCGTCGCGGGTTCGCACGTAGCCGGACAGGCAGCGGACGTTGGCGATCGATCCGGTCTTCGCGGTGGCGTTGCCTTCGGCGCGGGTCTTCTTCATCCGCGTCGAGATCGTCCCGTCCTTGCCGGCGATCGGCAGCGTGGCGACGAACGCGTCGTGGTGGCGCGGGTCCTGCGATATACACGCTCGAGCAGCGTCACGATCATGTCCGCGGTGACGTAGTCGTATCGCGACAGCCCGGATCCGTCGATCTGGACGTAGCTGCCGGGCTGGATGCCCCACGACGGCGAACAGCTCCCGGGTCGCGACGCGTCCGCCGTCGGTGGTGCCCGAGCCCGCCGTTCGCCGCGCCGACCGCCTTCAGCAGCGTCTCCGCGTAGAGATTCTGGCTGACCTTCATCATCGTCGTCGCGATCTCGCGAAGCGGCGGCGATTGCGATTCGAGCGAGCACGCGGCGGGAGCGGGGCCGGCGCGTCCAGCACGTCGTCGGCGTCGATTGCGGCGCCGCTGACCGCGATGCCGCGCGCGACCAGCGCGACCTTGACAGCGCGTGCGCGAAAAACACTGTCGGGTTGACGACCGCGACGTCGCGCGTCGATCGGCTCGGCGTCGACGGCCATCGAACCGGTGACGTCCAGCGTCGGGCTGTCCGCCCGGCGCTCGAAGTCGATCGTCGTCGCGCGACCCGACGCGGCCGGTGACCACGTGGTGAAGCAGCCGCAGGCCGGCGCCAGGTGACAGCTTCGACGAACGCGGCGGTCGCCCTCTCGCGCCCCGGGCGGACCGTCAGCGTCGCGATGTTCTCGTTGAACTCGAGCGCGCCGACCGGCGCGGCATAGCCGTCCTGCAGGTAATCCCACGCCCATCCGCCGCCCAGCGTCGCGTCGTCGAACGCGCTGTCGTCGCCGACGATTCGTCCGTCGATGCGCGTGATGCCGGCCGCCTTGAGCGCGTCGGCCCACTCGTCGAACACGGCGGCGGCGCGCCTGTCGCGCGCGTTGATCGTCGGATCGCCGCCGCCGCGGACGATGAGGTCGCCCTCCAGCGCGCCGTCTTCGACCGGCGCCGCCGTCTCGAGCGTCGTCTTGAACCGGTAGTCCCAGCCCAGCGTCTCCGCCGCGGCGGCCAGCGTCACGATCTTCATGTTCGACGCCGGCATCATCAGCTTGCGGGAATTGAGCTCGTAGAGCACGGCGCCGGTCGTCGATCGACCTGACCTCGACGCCCCACAGCCCCTGTTCCATGACGGGCGCGCTCGAAGATCCGGCCGAGGTCCGCGGCCAGGGTCGCGCTCGGCGTGCGAATTGCGGCTTCGGGCGTCGTCGGTCGGCGGCGGATGGGCGGCACACCCGCGACAATCAGGAGGACCGTCGCCAGCGACATGGGCCATCGACGCTCACGAGTCTCTGCAGCGAAGGTCACGCGAGCCGCGCCATGGCGATCGATGTCCGCGTGCAGTCAGCGGCCTACTTCAGCGCGTCGAGCGCCTTGACGATGCCGTCGAGCGTGGACGCGTCGATCTTCGCGGCACCGCCATCGCCATCGCGCCGCGCGAAGGCGTCGGCCCTTTGCGGGCGAACGCGACGTTCTCCTGCTTTGGCCGTCGTCGAACTTGAGCGTGACGGCGACCTCCGGCGTTTCGAGCCCGGTGGCGTCGACTTGTCGACGAACGACGTGGCTCGCGCGTTCGTCAGCGCCGTCAGCAGCGCCTCGACCTTCGCGGCGTCGGCGTCCTTGGCGCGGGCGCGACCTGCTTCCAGGTATCCTTGGCAGGCTCGGTCCCCTTGGCTGGCGACTTCGATTTCTCGTAGGCCGTGGTCTGCCCGCCGCGGGCGATCTCGACGCGCGTCGTGTTGAACGAGCGCGCGTCGAAGAGATCCTTGATCGCGGAAGTCGTCGGCGGGCTTCTTCAGCTCGTCGGCGAGCGCCGATTCGACGGTGAAGACCATCGGCCGCGAGAGGTCCTTCGCGTAGACGACCCCTTCGCCCGCGCTCTTGCCGATCGCCAGGCCGGCCTGCGAGCTGCCCGAGATCCGACGCGCACCGTGACGGCGGCTTGTCGAGGCCGTATTCCTTGAGGTCCGCCGCCGTCCGCGCGCCGTGATCGCCTTCATCGGCGCGGTGTTCAGCCGGCCGATGATCCCTTCGACCGCGCCGAAGTCGGCGCGCGCGTCGACCGGCGCCGCCATGCGCCAGTCGGACCCGCTCTTGGCGAACTTGACGCGTCCGGTCCGGCGTCGCGATCTCGACGCTGTCGACCTTCTCGCGATCGATCTTCAGGATCGTCTTGTCGCGCAGATCGAACGTGGACTTGTTGAAGGTCGATTCGAGATACGACGAAATGAGGAACACGCGCGGCTTGTCGGCGAGCCTCGCGTAGAGGTCGGTGCCGGTCGGCGTCTTCTGCCCGATCAGCAGGTGCCGATCCTGGCCGCCGGCCTTGAACGTCACCTCGAGCGCGCGCGGGATCCAGACCGTACTGCTTGTAGTCGGACGCCTGCTCGTCGACGACCCGCTGCACCTCGAGCGAGGCGAGGTTGCGTCGTCAGCCCGGAGATCTCCCCTTCGTCCGCGACGGCCGGCACGGGCGCGGTGATCTGCCACTTGCCGTCCTGCTTCTGGACGGTCGTGCGTTCGCCCTTTTCGGACTTGATCGTGACCTGATCGACCTTGTCCGGCGTCGACGGCCGTGAAGACCTTCTCCTGCTTCTTCTCGGGCTGCCGGCTCCTTCTTGGATTCGTGCAAGGCGAACCAGCCCAGCGGGATCGCGACCACCAGCAGCACGATGAGAGAACGAACGCCACGCATCTACCGCCTCCGCCACCAGGTCTGCACGCCCGCGAGCAGGATCAGGCCGGGCACGATCAGCACCGTCAGGAAGAAGATCCGCCGCTCCTGATCCGCCGTCAGGGTGATGCGCCGGTCCTCGGGATCGTGCGGCCGGATCGAGATCAGGTTCTCCTGCTGCACGAGCCAGTTGATCGTGTTGAGGAACAGATCGCGATTGCCCTGAACGCCGAGCGCGCGCGTTGCTCGCGAAGTCGGAGTCGCCGATCGCGACGAGGCGCGTTTCGGCTTTCTTGTCGGGCTGATTGTCACCGGCCTTGGGATCCGCCTTGGTGACGCTCTGCGTCGCCGGAGCCGAGACCGCGGCGCCGAGCGACACCGGGCCCTTCTTGTCGCTCTCGTCCGCCTTGGCCGGCTGACCGCCCGCCAGGCTCTTCAGATCGGTTTCTCCCCAGCTGCTGCGGCTCGTCTCGACGAGCGGCTGCGCCGTGTGGCCGTTGGTGCCGCCTTCAATCGGCGTCATCGATCGCGCGAGCGGGTAGGCCGTCAGCAGGTTGAAGTTCTGCGTGATCGGATGGCTCGGATAGCTGGCCGCGACCGGCACCGACTCGTCGGTGCCGATCAGGCGGCCCATGCCGCTGACGTCGAGCACGATGTCGTGGTCGGCCTGCGATGCCCCAGTCCTTGAGCAGCGCCTCGAGGCCGGTGAGCTGCGGCTGATCGGCCTTCAGCACCGGATCGAGCATGATCAGCAGCTTGCCGCCCTGCGCGAGGTACGCCTTCAGCATGTCGATCTCAGGCGCCAGGAAATCGGTCCGTCGGCCCCGCGATGACGAGGACGTCGGCGTCCGCCGGCACGGCGGTCTGCTGCGCCAGCACGACCTTGTCGACGACGAAGTTGTCGGAGGTGAGCGCGGCGCTGATGCTGTTGTAGCCGGTGCGATCGGCGCTGGTGGTGTCCTTCTCGCCGTGGCCCTGGACGAAGTAGACCTTCGGCTGGCGTCCCTGGACGACCTTGATCAGCGCGTTGGTCAGCTCCTGCTCGCCGTCGGACGTCGCCTTCTCGTTGCGGCCCTTGTATTCGAAGACGACCGTGCCGAGCGCGGTGACGCCGTAGCTGCTGCGCCAGCGCCGGCTTCTTCTCCGGATCGATGTACTCGACCGTCACCTGCTTCGACTGGTAGGTGTACTCATCGAGGCGATCGCGGAACCGCTCGAAGTCGTCGCTGCGCGCGAACACGCGGATGTGGACCGGCTGCTTCAGATCCTGCGAGGACCTTCTTCGTCTGATCCGACAGCGAGAACTGCTTCGCCGCCGTCAGGTCCCACCGCTTGTTGTGGCGGGTCCCGAGGTAGTTGATCGCCGACGAGGATCGCCGAGCACGACCAGGACGCTGGCGACCGCGAGCGTGCCGAAGCGCGCCTGACGTCCGGCGAACGCCTGGCCGATCTCGCGCCACTGGCTGAGGATGTAGAGCAGCGTGCAGACGAGGCCGGCGATCGCCAGCCCGTTGTAGTACTGCTGCCACTCCGGCTTCGAGGAACTTGATGGCGACCGCCGCGAACACGAGCGCGACGCCGAGCCAGCCGAGGAGTCCGAGAATGCGTTTCGAGCATGGCGGTCTAGCCTCGCCACCTTTCGGTGTCGACCGAC
Source organism: uncultured Acidobacteriota bacterium (assembly GCA_963786615.1). Lineage (GTDB taxonomy): Bacteria > Acidobacteriota > Vicinamibacteria > Vicinamibacterales > 2-12-FULL-66-21 > CAWAZT01. Next base: position 272,173 of record CAWAZT010000001.1, on the reverse strand, counting down.
TTCGCCGTCAGGAAGAGGCCGAATGTGATGAGGCTCAGGTAGTAGATGACATGCTTGGTGTCGATGATGCCCTTCGAGAAGTCGTCGAAGTGCTCGGTGATCGACAGGTACGTCGTGATCGTCGCCCGATCATCGGTCCCGACGATTCGGCGAACCAGCCGACGATCCACAGCATCAGGAACACCACGAAGGTGATGATGCCGGCGACGATCTGGTTGTTGGTCGTGCTCGAGATCAGCAGGCCGATCGACAGGAACGCGCCGCCCATCAGCAGCAGGCCGAGATACGACGGCGACCAGCGGCCGCCACTCCGGGTTTCCGTAGACGAACAGGATCGCGATGTAGACCACCGTCACGAGCAGCATCGCGACGTAGAGCCCGAGCGCGCCGAGGAACTTGCCGACGATGATCTCGACGTCGGTGACCGGAGAGGTCAGCAGCAGCTCGATCGTGCCCGATCGCTTTTCTTCCGAATACGTGCGCATCGTGATCATCGGCATGATGAACAGGATGATCACCGACGCGTTCTGCAGCACGTAGCGGATCACCTGCTGGTTGATGTTCATCGCTGCCGCCGAACTGCGCCATCTGCAGGCTCTGGCGCACGAACGCGCCGAGATACAGGTAGAAGAAGACGCCGAAGGGCAGCAGCGAAGAAGCCGATGATGATGTAGGCGATCGGCGACGAGAAGTACGAGCGCAGCTCTTTCTGCGCTATCGCGAAGATGTTACGCACGGGGCGCCTCCTCTGACCGGCTCTTCGGTCGTGACCTGCAGGAAGACCTCCTCCAGGCTCATGCGCATCGGCCGCAGCTCCAGCAGTCCCCAGCCCCGCATCACGATTTCCCGCGACAGCTCGCGGCGGACGTCGCGCCCGCGCTCGCTCTCGACTTCGAACGCGCCCGGAGTCCGGCTCGCTGATCGGCGCGCTCGACGCGCGTGACGCCCGGCACCGCCGCCAGCGCCGACGCGACGTCCGCGCCCGGCGCGTCCACCTGCACATACATCGTCTCCGACGCCGCTCAGCCGCGCGGTCAGGTTGTCGGGCGTGTCGACCGCGACCACGCGTCCCTTGTTGATGATGACGACGCGCTGGCAGGTCTGCGCGACCTCCGGGAGGATGTGCGTGCTCAGGACGATCGTGTGGTCGCCCGGCGAGGCTGCGAATGAGGTCGCGCGTCTCGATGATCTGCTTCGGGTCGAGGCCGGCGGTCGGCTCGTCGAGGATGAGCACTTCGGGGTTGTGGATGATCGCCTGCGCGAGGCCGACGCGCTGGCGGTAGCCCTTCGAGAGCTTGCCGCAGTGCCGCGACGCCATGTCGTCGACGTGGGTCCGCTTCATGACGCGCGTCCACGCGGCTGTTGCGCTCGGCCGATGGGACGCCCTTGATGCGCGCGACGAAGTCGAGATACTCGCGCACGGTCATGTCCGGGTAGAGCGGCGGCGTTTCAGGCAGGTAGCCGGTGCGGCGCTTCGCTTCGATCGGGTGAGTGAAGACGTCGTAGCCGGCCACGGTCGCGCGGCCTTCCGACGCGGGCATGTAGCCCGTCAGGATCCGCATCGTCGTCGTCTTGCCGGCGCCGTTGGGGCCCAGGAAGCCCAGAATCTCGCCCGGCTCGACTCGGAAGCTCACATCGTCCACGGCCGTGACCCTGCCGTAACGCTTCGTGAGATGTTGGACCTCGATCACAGACACACTCCTATCGCAGTCGTTGAAGCCAGACGTTCCCGTCCGAAAGAGCGGATCCTCGTCTGATCAGCAGGTCCGATGCCGGGTTGCCGGGCCGCGCGCACGGCCCCACGTAATCTATAGAAAGAAGGCCTATTAGCAGCCAACCGTCGATACTATCGGGGAGCGGAAAATCGTGTCAAGGCGCCACGATCACGCACGCGCGCCCCGCCGCTTGCTCGAAACAGGTCAACGGTTTAGAATATATATGAACATCTGTTCATATATTCATGAATCACAACATCCGAAGACTCCGAAAGGCGCCGGTACTCCTGTGGACACTAAGAAAGCCCATTTGGTTCTGACCCAGAGCGAGCTCTGCGAGGCGCCCCATCTTGACGCAAACGCCGCACAGGCGAGGCGGCAGCGCCAGATGCCGGACGACGCCGTGCAGACGCTGTCCGACATGTTCCGCATCCTCGGCGACCCGACCCGCGTGCGAATTCTCGATGTTCTCACGGCTGGCGAGCTCTGTGTGTGTGATCTTGCCGAGCTGGTCGGCATCAGCGAGTCCGCCGCCTCCCACCAGTTGCGGCTGATGCGCGGCATGCGCCTCGTCCGGCCGCGGCGGGCCGGCCGGCAGGTCTACTACTCGATCGACGATCAGCACATCCTCAGCCTGTTTCAGCAGGCCCTGCGTCACGTGACGGAGGAGCGGCGGTGAGTTCGCCCGGATGCACCGTCTGCGAGGTCCACGCCGAGTCGATCTTCAAGGTCGAGGGCATGGACTGCCACGAGGAAGTGGCCATTCTCGCAACGGCGCCTGACCCGGTTGTCCGGGCTCGAAGCGCTGGACGCCGACGTGCTGGGACAACGGCTTCGAGATCAAGTACGACGCCGCGAAGCTGAGCACATCCGCCATCGCGGAGGCCGTCGCGCAGACCGGCATGCGCGCGTGGCTCGAGCACGACGAGCCTGCCGCGCCCGCGCCATCGTCGGCGACGCGGCGTCTGTTCGTGGTCGTCTCGGGCGTGGCGATTGCGATCGGCATGATCCTCGATTTCGCCGGCGTCGATCGACGCGTCGTGGTCGCGGCGTACCTCGCCGCGATCGCGAGCGGCGGCGTGTACAGCGTCCGCCGCGCGATTCACGCGGCTCGATCGCTCGCGCTCGACATCAACGTGCTGATGCTCGTCGCCGTCTGCGGCGCGATGGTGCTGGGGGAGTGGAGCGAAGGCGCCTGCGTCGTGTTCCTGTTCGCGCTCGCGCAGCTGCTCGAGGCGCGCGCGATGGAGCGCGCCCGCGGTGCGATTCGAGCGCTGATGGATCTGACCCCCTCGATCGCGCTCGTCCGCCGCGAAGGCTCCGAGCGGGAGCTGGCGGTGGACGATGTGCGGATTGGCGATGTCGTCGTCGTTCGTCCCGGCGAGAAGATTCCGCTGGACGGGAGCGTGGCCGCCGGCGAGAGCTACGTGAATCAGGCGCCCGTGACGGGCGAGTCCCTCCCCGTCGAGAAACGACCCGGCGACGAGGTGTTCGCCGGGACCATCAACGGGCGCGCCGCGCTCGACGTGCGCGTCGACCGGCTGCGCGGCGACTCGACCCTGGCCCGCATCATTCACCTCGTCGAACAGGCTCAGTCTCAACGCGCGCCCAGCCAGACGTTCGTCGAGCGCTTTGCGCGCGTGTACACGCCTGCGGTGCTCGTGCTGGCCGTGCTGGTCGGCATCGTGCCGCCGGTGCTGGGCGATGGGCACGTGGAGCGAGTGGATTTATCGCGCGCTCGTCCTGCTCGTGATTTCCTGTCCGTGCGCGCTGGTCATCTCGACGCCGGTCTCGATTGTCTCGGCGCTGGCCGCCGCGGCGCGCAAGGGAGTGCTCCTGAAGGGCGGAGCGCACCTCGAGCGTCTGGCGGATGTCCGCTGCGTGGCGTTCGACAAGACCGGGACGTTGACCAAGGGTCAGCTCCACGTCGTCGGCGTGACGCCCTTGAACGGCGCGACGCCCGAACGCGTCCTCCAGCTCGCGGCCTCGCTCGAATCGCGCTCGGAACATCCGATTGGACGCGCGATCGTCGCGCGCGCGGCGGTGGACGGCCTCGCGCTCGAACCGGTCCAGGCGTTCGAGGCGCTGCCCGGCCTGGGAGCCGAAGCGATCGTGGGCGACTCCCGCATCGTGATCGGCAGCCATCGGCTGTTCGAGGAGCGCCGCATCTGTTCGCCGGAGATCGACGCGCGGATCGACAGCCTGTCGAGCGACGGCCGATCGATGGTGATTGTGGGCTCCGCAGCGGGTCCGCTGGGGATCATCGGTGTTGCCGATCGCGTTCGCGAGTCGGCGCGCGACGCCGTCCAGTTGCTCCGCGAGCAGGGCGTGGCGCACGTGGCGCTGCTGACCGGCGATCACGAAGCGGCCGCGCATGCGCTCGCCGAACAGCTCGACATCGACGAAGTGCGGGCGGATCTGCTCCCGGCAGGACAAGGTCGCCGCCGTCCAGGCGCTGCGCAGCCGGTTACGGCACGCTGGCGATGGTAGGTGACGGCATCAACGACGCGCCCGCGCTGGCGGCGGCCGACGTCGGCATCGCGATGGGCGTGGCCGGCAGCGACGCCGCGCTCGAGACCGCAGACGTCGCGCTGATGTCCGACGAGCTCCTGAAGATTCCGTACGCGGTTCGGCTCAGCCGCGCCGCCGTCCGCAACATCCGCGCGAACATCGGCCTCTCGCTCGCGCTGAAGGGCGCGTTTCTGGCGCTGGCGGTTGTCGGCTACGCGACGCTCTGGATGGCCGTCGTCGCCGACATGGGCACGTCGCTGTTCGTGATCGCGAACGCGCTGCGGCTGCTGAGAGAGTAGCGATCGGGACGCGTTGCGGACGCGGAATGCGCGATGCGAACCAACGGTCCGCGTACCGATCCCGCATCGTGCACGGCCGCTACGCTTTTCGGTTCGTGAAGAAGTGCTGATCGACGAACTCGTCGACGGCCTGCTGATCTGACAGGCTCGACCTTCTCGAACTGCAGGCCCATCCCCACGCGCCGATCGCTCCAGGCGACGCGCGACTCCGCTTCGATGTCCACCTTCGAGCCGGGCAGCCGGAACCGCACGCGAACCTTCGATCCCTGTTCGAGCGGGCTCATCGTGCGGATCGCCACGCCGCCCTTGCTCAGGTTCAGCGTCAGCGCGGCGGCGATGGTGTTGCCGAAGCGATAGGCGACCGGGATGCCGAGCACGACGCGGGGGCTGCCGCGGCGGTTGAAGTTGTCGGGAAAGAGATGCGGCGCGAGCGAGGGCAGAATATGTTGCACGGCGCTGTATTCGTTCACGTAGCCGGCGACGCCCAGCGACGCGAGGTCCTTGACCTCTTCCGCGCTGGCGATCGTGCCGCTGAACACCAGAATCGGCATCCGGCCGCCGTCGATCTTCCGGATGGCGCGTACCAGCTCGACGCCGCCGGCGTGCGGCAGCCGAAGATCGAGCACGAGCAGATCGACCTGTGCCAGGTCGGCGCGGATCCGTCCGAGCAGCTCCGCCGCGCTCTTGACGGTGAACGCCTTGTGGCCCGCGCCCACCAGAGCCGTGGCGAACCGGTCCCGGACGAACGCGGTGTCGTCGGCGACGATGACGGTCTTGTTGCTCACGGTTGACGGGGACACGCTGCTACGTTATCGGCCTGGCACGAAGAATGCCTTAGGTTGATTGCAGAATTTATCAGGTTCTTGCTATAATCCGAACACTATCGCGATCGAGCGCGTGCTGAGCGTCCGGTCACGGATCGCCGGCGGTTGGTCTGCGTGCCACCGCCAGGAGCATGTATGGCCACCTGCCCGGAATGTGACGCCGAGATCGAAGTTGACGAGTTCGACGTCGACAAAGGAGACTTGATCAGTTGCCCCGAGTGCGGCTCGAACCTCGAAGTGACCGGCACGTCCCCCGTCGAGCTCGAGTTGTCCGATGACGAGACGACGACGAGGAAGACGACGAGCCGAAAGAAGACGGCGACGAGGACTTCGACGAGGACGAGGACGCGGACGATCTCGACGAAGACGAATCGGAGAGCGAGGACTGGGACGAGTGACCCGCGTCCCGCCAGCCGACCTTGCCCGCCGCTGATCTCGATCGGAAGGCGGCGGCCCTCGACGCGCAGCTGGCGGCCCTCGGGTCGGTGCTCGTTGCCTACAGCGGTGGCGTCGACAGCGCATTTCTCGCCGTGACGGCCACGCGCGTGCTCGGGATCGCAGGCGCTCTGCGTCACCGCCGACAGCCCCAGCTATCCCGAGCGCCATCGCGATCTCGCCATCGGCACCGCGCGCGCGTTCTCGCTCCAGCACGAGATCATCCACACCGACGAGCTGTCGCGTCCTGAGTACCGCGCCAATCCCGCCAATCGCTGCTACTACTGCAAGCACGAGCTCTATACGCACCTGACCGCGATCGCGCGCGCGCGCCGCATCGCGGCCGTGGTGGACGGCAGCAACGCGGACGACCGCGGCGACTATCGGCCCGGGCGTCAGGCCGCGCGCGAGTTCGGCGTGCTCAGCCCGCTCGACGAGGCCGGCCTCACGAAGGACGAGATTCGCGAGCTCGCGCGCCGCGCGGGCATGGCGACCTGGGACGAGCCCGCGTCGGCGTGCCTGTCGTCGCGAATTCCGTATCATTCCGAGGTCACGCCCGAAAAGCTGCGGCAGATCGAAGCGGCGGAGCGCGTGCTGCGCGATCTTGGCTTCCGCGTGTTCCGGGTCCGTCATCACGACGCGATGGCTCGCCTCGAGCTCGGACGCGACGAGATGGCCCGCGCGCTCGAGCCTGACGTCGCCGACGCCATCGATCGCGAGCTGCGCGCGCTGGGCTACGACCACGTGACGATCGATCTCCGGGGGTACCGCCGCGGCAGCCTGAACGAGGCGCTCCGCCTCCGGCCCGTCTAATTCGCTCACAAGCCGGGTCACGTTTCAGCATTGGGCAGTTAGCCTTGCAGCGATCGGCCGCCGTCACGCTGGTCCTGATCTTCCTCGCGGCGCACCTCGTGTTTCTGCCGCACACGCTCGAGGATCTCGACTCGATCAACTTCGCGCTCGGCGTGCGGCACTTCGACGTCGCGCGCCACCAGCCGCATCCGCCCGGCTATCCGGTGTTCATCGCGCTCGGCGAAGATGTCGACGGCCGTCCTGCGCGCGGCCGGCATCGACGCGCCCGCGGTGCGCGGCCTGGCGGTCTGGAGCGCGCTCGGCGGCGCGGCGGCGCTGCCCGCCATGTTCCTGTTCTTTCGGTCGCTCGAGCGGCGCGGGCACCTCGCGTGGTGGGCGACCTGCGCGACCGCCGCGGCGCCGCTTGTCTGGTTCACGGCGCTCCGGCCGCTGTCCGACATGACGGGCTTCGCGTTCGCTACCACCGCCCAGGCGCTGCTGGTCTTCTCGATCCGGGATCGGCTGCGGTCGACCAGAGACCGATCGCTCGCCGCGACCGACACGCTCGGCGTGATGTCGCCAGCGCGCGCCCTGACACTCGCGGGCCTGCTCGCCGGCGTCGCCATTGGCGTCCGATCCCAGACCGCCATTCTCACGTTTCCCCTTCTGCTGCTGGTGCTCGCGATTGCCGGCCCGAGTATTTCCACCCGTGCGCGGATGGCCACCATCGTGGCCGCCGTCGTCGGCGCGCTGCCTGTGGGCCGTGCCCCTTCTGGTCGCGAGCGGCGGGCCGACTGGCCTACGTACATGACGCTGGGCGCGCAGGCCGGCGAGGACTTTTCCGGCGTGGTGATGCTCTGGACGCACCGCAGTCCACGCGTGGCGGCTCACGCGCTGCTCAATTCGTTCGTGTGGCCCTGGGGCTGGTGGCTCGGCCTCGCGGTCTGCGCGCTGGCTGCTCTTGGGAACCCTGCGTCTTGTCATTCGTGCGCCCACGGGCCGCCCTCGTGCTGATCGTCGACCTTCGGACCCTACGCCGTCTTCCACCTGCTCTTCCACGAGACGGAGACCATGCGCTATGCGCTGCCGCTGGTTCCCGTGATGGCGTATCTCGCGATTGACGGCCGTCGAGATCGAGCGCGTGCGGCTGGTGCTGCCGTCGATCGGTGTCGGGATCGCGGTGATTTCGCTCGTCATCGCGTTGCCGGCGACAATTGCCTACGCGCGCGAGGGGGCGCCGATCTTCCGCCTGTTCGACGACATGGCGGCGACCGCGCACGGAGGCGATCGGGTCGACTTCATCGGCATGCACGCCGTGGCGCGGCGCGCCGCCGAGTGGGTGGGGCCGGTGCTTCCCGCGCGCATCGGCCGAGCCCCCCATGGACGCGAGTGGCTGACGCTGGTCGAGCTCTGGAAGGCCGAGCCGTCCGCGAGGGTCTGGTTCGCCGCCGATCCGAAGCGCTCCGATCTGGCGCTCTTCGATCCGCGCTCGCGCGAGCTCGTGCGGTCCTATCGCTGGGGCTTCGTCGAGCCACCTTTCGTCGGCGGCGCGCGTCCCGACAACGCGGACTGGTACCGCATGCAGCCCCCGGCTGGATGCTCGATCGCGGATGGGCGGTCACGGCGGAGGTCGGTGGCGTGACCGCGCAATGACGGGCTCGGTCCGCACGCCGCTGCATCCATTGCCTGGGTCCGCCGGCCAGATCATGAGCTCACCGTCGTGCTCGGCGGACGCAACCTTGGAACGGCACCGGCCGATGCTGTCGTTGACGTTCAACGGATCGCCGATTGACTCGCAGCCAGTGCCGCCGGGATTCTTCGTCAGGCGCCTGCAGCTACCCTCGTCAGGAACCCTGACCGGACTCAGCTACCTGCCCTTGGAGGTGGCTGCGCGGAGCGCGACTCGCGTTCCAGTGTCCCTCGAGCAGTTCGACGCGCAGGGTCCCGGCGTGCCGATGTTCGCCTACGAGGACGGGTGGTACGAGCCCGAATACAGCTCGGAGATCGGGCGGCCCTGGCGCTGGACGAGCGAACGTTCGCAGCTGTGGGTGCGGCCAATCGGTCGTGCCGTGACGCTGCGGCTGGCGGGTGAGTCCCCGCGACGTCATTACGCCACGGCCCCGACGGTCCGGGTGAGGGTCGCGGAGAGAGAGGTCGCGACCTTTGAACCGTTCAGCGATTTCGAGCAGAAGCTGACGCTGCCCGCGGACCTGCTCGCCCGCGCTGACGGTCGCGTCGTCCTCGAATGCTCCCGGTTCTTCGTGCCGGGGCGCAACGGCGGAGGGGACCAGCGCCACCTGGCGTTGCGGATCTTTCGCGTCAGCGTTGAGTGAGGGGAGAGTCGTTTCCTCTCTTCTCAGCGACCCCCAGCAACGAGCTGCCGAGCGGCATGTTCGTGACGCGCAGCGCGGCTGCTTCGAGCGCCAGCATGCCCGACAACGCGGCATTGACCGGCGCGGGGGGAATCGCAATCTCCGTCTTGTGATTCCTGGTGTCCGCTCGAGGCGCTGCTTGACGCGGACGGCGGCGACGAGCGGCAGGATCGTCAGGTTCGTGTAAGTGATTCGCCTGACGACAAATCCCGCCGCTTCGAGGCGCCGGCGAAGGTCCCCCCTGCTGTAACGGCGCACTTCGCCCGAAAGAATAGAGTGATTCCCTCGGAGAAAGTCGAGCGCTGCGACGTTGACGACGAGCCGTGCCGCCAGGCTTGAGCACGCGCGCCATTTCGGCGATGGCTTGTCGCTCGGTCGCGTCGTCGAGCGCGTAGAGCACGTCGAACGACGTCACCAGATCGAACCGCTCCGAGGCGAACGGCAGATGCGCCGCCGTCGCGCGCGCCGTGAGGCGCTCGCCCCGCTGCCGCGCGAACTGCAATCCGGCCCACGTCAGATCGATTCCGTACGCGCGACCGTAGCGGCGCAGCCACGTGAGGTTGTGGCCCGTGCCGCAGCCGCAATCGAGGATGTCGAGGGACGAAGCCCCGGCGGCGTCGGCAACGAGCGGTTCAACGAATCGACGGAACCCGCGGAACCAGAAATGATCGCGCTCGGCGCGCGCCGTCGCCTCGAGGAGCCGGATCATCGTGGTAACCTCGGGAGGCAAAATTCTACATGGTGCGGAGGAGATCTCAGATGAAAAGTTCTGTCAGGGTATTGGCGGCAGTCGCTCTGGTCGGCATTCTTGGCGTCAGCGCGTGCGGGAAAAAGAAACCCGCCACGGCGCCCGCGCCTCCTCCGCCGCCCGCGCCGGCGGCAACGACACCCGCACCGCCGCCACCACCGCCTCCGGCGCCCGCGCCAGCACCAGACCGCGCGCCGACCGAGGACGAGATCTTCGCGAAGAAGACCCTCGATGACCTGAACCGCGAAGGCGTGCTCTCCGACGCGTTCTTCGATCTCGATTCAGCGCAGCTGCGCGACGACGCGAAGACCGGGATCCAGAAGGACGTCGACTGGTTGAAGCGCTGGGGAACCACCAAGGTGATGATCGAGGGGCACTGCGATTCGCGCGGCACCGCCGAATACAACCTGGCGCTCGGCGAGCGGCGCGCCAAGGCCGTCCAGGACTATCTGGTCAGCCTCGGCGTCGGCGGCCGATCGCGTCCAGATCGTCAGCAAAGGCAAGGAGCAGCCGTTCTGCAGCGACGAGAACGAAAGCTGCTGGCAGCAGAATCGCCGCGGACATTTCATGATTACTGCCAAGTAGTCCCAGTCCCAAGTCCCACGTCCCACGTCCGCACGTCTGCACGTCCCGAGTCTCGGACTGGGAACTCGGGACTCGGGACGTGGACTCGAGACTAGAGACTCTGGACGAACGACTTCGCCGCGGACGCCGGGTCCGCAGCGCCGATGATCGGCCGGCCCACGACCAGATAGCTGGCGCCCGCCGTGAATGGCCTCCGCGGGCCCCATCGTCCGCTCCTGATCGTCTTTGACCGCGCCCGCGCCGCCTGGACGAATGCCGGGCGTCACGATCGTGAAGTCCTGGCCGAAGCGCGCGCGAATCAGCGGCGTCTCGCGGGCCGACGCCACGACGCCGTCGAGCCCGGCCTCCTTCGCCAGTTCGGCCAGCCGCAAGCACCTGATCCATCAGGTCGATCACGATCCCTGTCTCGCGCAGGGCCTGCTGGTTCATGCTGGTCAGCACGGTGACCGCGATGACGAGCGGCGCGCGCCGTTCCGTTCCTGGCGGCCGTCTCCTGCGCCGCCTCCTTCGCGGCGCGCATCATCGCGGTGCCGCCGCTCGCGTGCACGTTCACCATCCAGACGCCCAGCGACGTCGCCGCCGCGATCGCGGTCGCCACCGTGTTCGGAATGTCGTGATACTTGAGGTCGAGGAAGACGCGGTCGCCGCGATCCGTGAGGGCGCGTACGGTTCGCGGACCCTCGGCGGTGAACAGGCGGCTGCCGATCTTGTAGCCGCCGACGGTCCCGCGAAGCATCTCCGCCAGGTCGAGCGCGCGCTCGTGCGTTTCGACGTCGAGCGCGACTAGGAGCTGATCCATGCCTTCTCGCGCGACGTCGTGTCCACCGTCCCGACGATGTCCTGCAGCCGCGTGATCGTGTGCGCTTCCATGTAGGCATCGGAGGCCCTCCTTGAGCTTGTCCCAGATGAACGGATCGACGAAGTTCATCGTGCCCACCTGCACGGCGTTGGCGCCGGCAATCATGAACTCGAGCACGTCGTCGGCGTTCGCGATCCCGCCCATGCCGATGATCGGCATCTTCACGGTGTGCCGGCACTCGTAGACCATCCGGACCGCGATCGGCCGGATGGCCGGCCCGCTCAGCCCGCCGACGATGTTCGAGAGCCTGGGACGACGGGTGTGCACGTCGATGGCCATGGCGAGGAACGTGTTGACCAGCGAGACGGCGTCGGCGCCGGCGTCTTCCGCGGCGCGGGCGAACGACGCGACGTCGGTGACATTCGGCGTCAGCTTGGGGATGACCGGCAGACGCGTCACCTTGCGCACCGCGCTGACGACCTCGTGGGTGCCCGTCAGGCTGCAGCCGAACGTGATGCCCCCTTCTTTGATGTTGGGGCAGGAGATATTCAACTCGAGGGCGTCAACCCCCTCGGCGTCGGAGAGGATTCGCGCGAGCTCGACATATTCGTCGAGCGTGGTCCCGCAGATGTTGACGATCACGACGGCGCGCAGGCGCCTGAGCTCCGGCAACCGCTCGGCGATGAAGCGCTGCACGCCGATGCCCTGCAGCCCGATCGCATTCAGCATGCCCGACGGGGTTTCGACGATCCGCGGCGGCGGGTGACCTTCGCGTTCGGCGAGGAACAGCCCTTTGACGGCGACCGCCGCCGAGCGACTGCAGGTCCACGATGTCGGCGTATTCGACGCCGTAGCCGAAACAGCCGCTCGCGGCAATCAGCGGATTGGCGAGGCGGAGCGATCCGATCTGAAGCGAGAGATCCACCGTCAGTGTCCCACGGCCTCCCAGACGACGCGCTGGGCGTCGAAGACGGGGCCGTCGATGCAGGTGCGGGTGTGGTGCACCTTTCCTTCGTCCGTCGCGGGCGGCAACGACGCAGCTGTAGCAGCCGCCGAGGCCGCAGCCCATCACCTGTTCGAGCGACACGTCGCACGCGCGTCCGTGCGCCGTCGCGAGCCGCGCGCAGCTGCGCATCATCGGCGTCGGGCCGCACGCGAACAGCTTGACCGGCTGCCCGAGCGGGCGCGCGCGCAGCGCCTCTTCCAGCGGGACGGTCACCCGTCCCGTCACCCCGCGTGCTTCCATCCTCGGTTGCGAGCACCATCCGGACGCCCAGCGCTTCGAACAGGTCGACGGAGTACAGCTCGGCCGCCCGTCCGTGCGCCGTAGAAGAGCGTCGTCGGCGTCTTGCGCGCGGCGAGCGCTTCGGCGAGCGTCAGAAAAGGCGCGAGGCCGACGCCGCCCGCCACCATCCAGGCTTCCGCCGGCGGGTCGATGGGCGTGAACGGCTGGCCGAGCGGGCCGAGGCACTGGAGGCGCGCTCCCGTCTCGAGCTCCGAGAGCAGTGACGTCCCGACGCCCGCGCGCTTGTTGAAGATTGAAATCCCCGATCGGACTGGCCGCCGGCGTTGCGAAGGATTTCGAACACCGAGAATGGCCGCCGCAGCAGCGGGTCCAGCCCGCGCGAGGCCTTGATCATCACGAACTGCCCAGGTCGCGTGCGCGCGGCGATCTCCGGGCGCGTCGAGCGCGAGCACGTTGTAGTCCGCCGAGAGATGCCGATTGCCGAGGACGACCGCGTCGACGTCCACCGGGGCTGCGCGCTCGCTGCGGCCGGTGTGAGGAGGCACATGGCGAGTATACACTTGGCCCATGCGCTTCCTGCGGATGCTCACGAACTCGCTGCTCGCGGGCGCGCTTGGCGCGGCGTACCTCACGATCCTCGTCCTGCAGCTGAACCCGCAGGTGCCGCTGGTCTCGTCGACGGTGTGGTGGTGGTACGCCACGCTCGGTGCGTTGTACGGCAGTCCACCTCGCCGTGCTGTTCTATGTGACGATGGTGCTGCGCGAATTCGTCAGCCTCGACGTCTTCTCGCCAGGCTGGGTCAGCGTGCGGCTGCTGGCGTGGCTCTCGGCGGTGGCGGCGGCGGTCGCGGCGCTGCTCATGTGGCTGAACCTCCGCGGACTCCCCGACGCGTCTTCGACGAGGCCGCCAGCCACCGGTTCATGGTCGGCGCGGCCGCGACGACGGCGTCAGCGGTCGTGCTGCTCGGCATCGCGGTTGCGCACTACTCGTTCGGGCGGCGCGGCAGCCGGGTCGGTGCCACGCTGCTCGCGATCGCGTTGACGGGCTCGCTCGCCCTGCCGATTGCCGCCCGCGGGCGTCGGCGGCGAGCCGCCGCCTGGCCGCGCATCGCGTGACGATCTCGCCGACGCCGTCCAACACGTCGGTGCCGCATGTGGTCGTGCTGCTGCTCGACGGCGCGTCGCTCGAGTTCGTCTGGCCCCGCGCCGCGGAAGGGCGGCTGCCGAACTTCGGCCGGCTGCTCGACGGCGGCGCGTCGCTGGATCTCGCGACGATCCGGCCGACGCAGCCCGATCCGGTCTGGGCCGCCGTCGCCACCGGCATGTATCCGGCCAAGAACGGCGTGCGATCCGCGACCTCGTATTTCGCCGGCGCGCGACGATCGCGCGATCGATCTGCTGCCCGGATCACTGCTTCTCGCAGGTGCTCGTCCGTCTCGGCATGGTCCGCGACGAGCCGAAATCGTCGGCGGCATGGCGGGCGCCGCCGATCTGGTCGGTGCTGGACGACTACGGCATCAGCGCGGGTGTCGTCCGCTGGCCGCTGACCTACCCCGCGCGAGCCGATTCGCGGGTTCCTGGTGACGGATCGCTTTCATCAGCTGCTCGGGTCGATGTTCGAGATCGATGGCCGCGCGACTACCCCGCCGACGCACAACCGGTCGTCCACGCCGCGTTCGCCGAGTCCGAAGGGTCGGTACCCTCCGCGCTGGGCAGATGGGACCAGTCCTACAGCCGCGCCATGCACGATCTGCTGGCCGAACGGCCGGTGAGCTTCACCGCGATTCGCTATCAGGGCGTCGACGCCATCGGCCATCACTACCTGCGCTATGCGCAGCCGCGCGACCTTCGGCGACGTGTCCGACGAAGAGCGTCTGAAGTACGGCGCCGTGCTCGAACGGTGCCTACGCGTCCATCGACGGCGCAGATCGGCGCGGCGCTCGATCACCTAGCGCCCGGCGATCTGCTGCTGGTCGTCTCCGGCTTCGGCATGCAGCCGGTCGGTCCCGTGAAGCATCTCCTGGGCCGCGTGATTCGCGACGCCGATCTCAGCGGCACCCACGAGCGCGCGCCCGACGGCTTTCTGCTGGCCTACGGCGACGTCGGTCGCGCGCCGGACGCAATCAACGCGGCTCGATCGTCGACGTCGCGCCGACGATCCTCTATTTCCTCGGCCTGCCCGTCGGCCGCGACATGGACGGCTACGCGCGCGCCGACATCTTCACCCGCGCGTTCACGGCCGAGCGCCCGATCACGTTCATTCCGTCACACAAGCATTGAAGAACATGGTGAAAGACGCGACGCGTACTGGCAGATTGTCATGAACAAGCCCCGTATGCTCGGTCCATGCCTGGCGGCAGCGGTCGCTGTTCTGCCCCGTCTCGTCATCGGCTCCGCAGGACAGCCCTGCCGCCTTCGAGCAGGACGTTCAGGCTCGTCGAGCGGTGGCGAGGCGGTCGCCGTGATCCACGCGTCGTGCGCGCGCTGCGACTGGGGCGAACGCGGTCGCGAGGCCGCGGCCGTACAGCATCTCGATCGACGGCAAGTATTCACAGCACCTGCTGCTGGCGCGCGGTGCGGACGACAGCGACTATCGCATTACGCTCGGTGCGGTCCCGGGCGGAGCGCACAGGATCCGCATCGAGCCGGATCGCGGCGCTGTCCGCGGCTGGCGCCGGTCAGGCCGGTGATCTCGCAGGTCGACGTCGATGTTGCGCCCGCGCACGACGAGCTTCGTTCGCGCAGAGCGCTGGCGCCGATTCTCTACGCGCGGCCGAATACCGTCGGAAGTTTCACCGACCTGCCGGTGCTGATGTGGTACGAGGTCGTGCCGACCCGCGAGAGGCAAGCAGTTCCGCTACTCGGTGATTTTCACGAACGAGGACGGCGGCACCGCGACCGATCGGCTGATGGCCACCTGGGGCCGGACGACCGACATCGAGTTCGTCTACGGCGCCGAAGTGGACGCGCAGGGACAGATCGTCGCCGAAGAGTTTCAGGGACCGGGTCACGAGGTTCCAGCCTTTCGAGGCCGGCACGAGGGACACCATCCGCTGATGTGGGTCTCGACCGACAACAACATGGTGAGCGAGTCGGGGCCGACGGAGGTTCGATACGCGCCGGCGCCGGAGCGATTCGATCTGACCGACGCGTCGCGCGAAGTCGTCATGGATCGCCATCGCGTGGACTACACCCTGGCCGCGAAGGAATGATGCGCGGGAAGGAAAGATCGACGAGGCGCGCCAGCGCAGGCTCGGGCCGGATTCCCGGACCCGCGCCGCTTCGTCTACGTCGAGGCCTGCACGGAGCTGGCGAACGCGGCGGTCGCGTTCTCGGTGCGCGCGACGGACGACCGGGACCGCGCGCTGGTTCGATTCCGATCGCGGCCTGCCGCAGTTCCGCATCGTCCGCACCGGCTGCTTCCGCGGCGCCGTGCCGCTGCCGCCGGGCGCCGGCCGTCCGGACGCCATCCGTTTTCGCGCGTCGACGCCGCCGCGAACGCCGGGGTCCCCTCCAGCCGATGCCGGCGTCGGTTCGACTGGTCCGCGTCAACAAGGTCTTCACCGTCGGCGAGGACTATCGGCCGCTGCCGTCGGTGTTCTCCTGGACCGGCAGCGTGCCGCTCGCGCTCGACGGCGAGTGGCACGAGCTCCCGATTTCGATAGGGCGGGCAGGCCTGAAGACCTGCCGACTCGCGGCTGTGCTATCATCATCGTCGAACTCTTTAACGCGGACCCGAGAGTCCGCGAAGAGGTGAAACGTGACTCGCCAGCACGCAATCCATCTACAACTGTCCTGTACCGACGCCGCGCATTGCCGGAGGCTCGCATGCCCCAGGTGATGGATGCGGACCGCATGACCCGCGCGCTCACGCGCATCGCGCACGAAATCCTCGAACGGAACCGCGGCACGCAGCGAGCTCGCGCTCGTCGGCATCCGCACGCGCGGCGTGCCGCTGGCGCGACGCATCGCCCGGAGCCTGAGCCACATCAACGGCGACGAGGTGCCGACCGGCTCGCTCGACATCACGCTCTACCGCGACGACCTGATGCGCCATGCCGTCGGCCCGCAGCCGGTCGTGCGCCGGACCGAGATTCCGTTCTCGATCGACGATCAAGCGCATCCTGCTGGTGGACGACGTGCTCTACACGGGCCGGACGATCCGCGCGGCGCTCGACGCGCTCATCGACTTCGGCCGGCCGCGCGCGATCCAGCTGATCGTCCTCGTCGATCGCGGCCATCGCGAGCTGCCGATCAAGGCGGATTACGTCGGCAAGAACCTTCCGACGTCGGCCAAGCAGAGCGTCCAGGTGCGGCTGCAGGAAATCGATGGCGTCGACGAAGTGCTGCTCGACGGTTCAGAGGAGGACGCATGAATACGGCGTCATCGGTGGACGCGGCCCCTCGCCTTCGCTCGCGGCACCTGCTGGGGATCACGGACCTCGAGCCGGACGAGATCCGCCTGATGCTCGACACGGCCGAGGCCATGCAGGAGATTGCGGCCCGGCCGATCAAGAAAGTGCCGACGCTGCGCGGCCGCACGGTCGTCAACCTGTTCTTCGAGCCGAGCACGCGCACGCGGACGTCGTTCGAGGTCGCCGAGAAGCGTCTGAGCGCCGACACGCTGAGCATCGCGGTCGCGACAGTCGAGCGTGACGAAGGGTGAATCGCTCCTCGATACCGTCCGCAACATCGAGGCGATGGCGCCCGACATGATCGTGATGCGGCACTCGTCGGCGGGCGCGCCGCACCTGCTGGCGCGGCTCTGCCGCTCGGTCATCATCAACGCCGGCGACGGCATGCACGAGCATCCGACGCAGGCGCTGCTCGACGCGTTCACGATTCGCGAGCACAAGAAGCGCATCGAAGGACTGAAGGTCGCCATCGTCGGCGACCTGCTGCACAGCCGCGTGCTGCGATCGAACGTCCAGCTGCTCAACAAGCTCGGGCGCGCACGTCTGGGCGTGCGGGCCCTCGACGCTGATGCCGCCGGAGCTGGCGCGGTTCGGCGTGACGCCGACGACGTCGATCGACGAGGCGATCGACGGCGCGGACGTCGTCATGATGCTGCGCATCCAGCACGAGCGGATGCACGAGCCACTTCATCCCGTCGACGCGGGAGTACTTCAACCTGTTCGGCCTCACGCCCGAACGGCTCGCCGCGCGGCGTCCGACGTGATCATCCTGCACCCGGGCCCGATGAACCGCGGCGTCGAGATCGATTCCGACGTCGCCGACGGCCCGTATTCGGTCATTCTCGAGCAGGTCGCCAACGGCGTGGCGGTGAGGATGGCGGTGCTGTACCTGCTCGCCGGTCAGGAGGACGAGGCGCACTGATGTCGACGCTGGTCAAAGGCGGGCGCGTGATCGACCCCGCGAACAATCGTGACGGGGAGTTCGACGTCCTGCATCGAGGACGGTCGCATCGCGAAGATCGGCCAAGTCGCTGCCGGCCGACGGCGCCGAGGTCGTCAACGTGAAGCCGGGCTGGCTCGTCGTTCCGGGTCTGATCGACATCCACGTGCACCTGCGCGAGCCGGGACAGGAGCACAAGGAAACCGTCGCGACCGGGTACGCGTCGGCGCCGTTGCCGGAGGCTTCACGGCCGTCGCGTGCATGCCGAACACGGATCCGGTCAACGATCATCCCGGCATCACCGAGCTGATCCTGCGCAAGGCCGCCGAGGCCCGCCTTGCGCGCGTCTATCCGATTGGCGCCGTGTCGATGGGCTCGCGCGGCGAACAGCTCGCCGAGCTCGCCGCGCAGAAGGCCGCCGGTTGCGTGGCGTTCACCGACGACGGACGGCCGGTGGCGACGGCGCTGCTGATGCGGCGGGCGCTCGAGTACGCCGGCATGCTGGGCGTGCCGATCATCGATCACTGCGAGGATCCGTCGCTCAAGGGCGACGGCGTCGCGCACGAAGGGCTTTCGCGCCGCGTCGCTCGGGCTGCGCGGCATCCCCGGCGCCGCCGAGTCCATCATGGTGGAGCGCGACATCGCGCTGGCCGAGCTGACGGGCGGGGCGTTTCACGTGGCGCACATGAGCGCGCGGCAGTCGCTGCGCGCGGTGCGCGATGCCAAGCAGCGCGGCGTTCGCGTCACGAGCGAGGTGGCGCCGCACCACTTCGTGCTGACCGACGAGTCGCTCGAGACGCCGATTCGCTACGATACGAACACGAAGATGAACCCGCCGCTGCGCGAGGCGGCGGATCGCGACGCCATGCTCGAGGGGCTTGCCGACGGGACCGTGGACGTCATCGCCACGGATCACGCGCCGCATCATGCCGACGAAAAGCTCGTCGAGTTCGACCGCGCGCCGTTCGGGATCGTCGGGCTCGAGACCGCGCGTGGCGCTCGTCTTCGATCGGCTGGTTCACAGCGGCCGGATCGGGCTGAAACGGATGATCGAGCTGCTGTCGGTGAACCCCGCGCGCGTGCTGAACCTGCCCGGCGGGTCGCTCGCGGAGGGACAGCCGCGCGGACATCACGATTCTGGCGCCCGACGCGACGACAACCGTTCGTGCGGCGCAGCTGCGATCGAAATCGAAGAACACGCCGTTCGACGGCTGGACGCTTCGCGGAAGCGTCGCGGCGACGATCGTCGACGGCAGAACCGTCTACTCCAACCCTCGTCTGACCGACTGAATCCCGATGCCCAACGACGTCCTCTCCCCGAAGCATTCCAAAGGCGACCTTGGCCAGCAGGCGCTGGACCAGCTGCAGCAGTTCGAAGTGCTGATGCGGAACGGTCATTTCGACTACGGCAACGGCTTCCACGGCCGCGTGTACCTGAATCCGCACCAGCTGCTGCGGCATCCGTCGACGATCTGGCGTCTGGCGCAGGATCTCCTCGACCGGGTGCCGGCGCAGTTGCTGGAGCAGACCGAGGTCGTCGCCGGTCCGGTGGTGGGCGGCGCGCTGCTCGCGCATACGCTGGCCGGCCTGCTCGATGGTCGCCGCGCGCTGACCCATCCGCCGTGCAGCTTCGCGCCGTTCGGCAGCCGCAGCCAGGACTTTGCGCTGCGCGAGTTCTACGCGCGCCAGATGGCGGGGAAGCGCGTGCTGCTGGCCGACGACGTGCGGAATACGGGAAAGACGTTCGCCCGGTGCGCCGAGCTCGTGCGGCAGGCCGGCGGAACCGTCCTGGCGACGGTGGAGATCTACGATCGCATGGAGGCGATCGTGGACGTCGGCGTGCCGAACGTGGCGCTCGCCGAATACAAGGCTCCGGAGAACTTTCCGGTGGCCGAGTGCCCGATGTGCAAGCCGGCGAGCCGGTCAGCACGTTCTGATGGGGCCTGACCGCATTGGCGCAAGAGTTGCGCCGATATCGCAGGAACTGCCTCTGCGCGCACGGCTGGACGCGCTTTATCAGGGCTACAACCGCGAGGACGCCGCGGCCGATCCGATCCAGATCGTCAGGCGATACAGCGACCCGGCGGACTGCGAGGTCATCGGCTTCTGCGCCGCTGCCCTGGCGTTCGGGCGGGTGGCCAGCGTGCTCAACAGCATCGAGACGCTCGTCTCAATCCTCGGTGCCCGACCGTCGACGTTCGTGCGCACGTTCGATCCCGCCGCACCGCACGTCGCCCTTCGCGGCATGGTCCATCGATGGACGCGCGGACGCGATCTGGTCGCGCTGCTCTGGCTCATTCGACAGATGCTCGATCGGTCGGGCTCGATCGAGCGGTTCTTCGTGGAAGGGTTCGACGCCGAGCGATCCGGACGTCGGCGGTGCGCTCGACAGCTTCTCGTCCCGCGCGATGGCGCTGGATCTCCGGGCGGTGTACGGCCGGCGCCTTCCCGCGCGCGGCGGCGTGCGCTATTTCTTTCCGCGCCCGTCGGCCGGCAGCGCGTGCAAGCGCCTGAACCTGTTCCTCCGCTGGATGGTCCGGCGCGACGCGGTGGATCTCGGCGTCTGGACGTCCGTCTCGCCAGCAAAGCTGATCGTCCCGCTCGATACCCACGTGATCCGGCTCGGCCGCTGCCTGAGACTGACGCGCTACACGTCTCCGGGCTGGCGCATGGCTTCGGAGATCACGGCGTCGCTTCGAGCCATCGATCCGGACGACCCCGTCCGGTTCGATTTTTCGCTCTGTCACGTCGGCATGATGAACGCCTGCGGCTTCGGCCGCCGGCAGGGAGACGCGCAATGTCCGCTCAAGGGAATGTGCCGGCCGCGCGGCCGGGCCAGCGCGCGGGTCGGGCGATCGTCCTCGCCATCGCTGCCTTCGTCTTCACGGCCGCCGGGTTCGCATCGGGGTGGCTGATTGGCGGACGGCGCACGGTGCTGACGGCCACGTCGCCCGCGCGCGACGCGGTCGCCTTCGTCTACGAAGGTCGATGTGCCGCCGGTTTCTGTCAGGCGCTTGTATGTCGGGCCGAACCTGCGCGCCGCGCGATCGATCGAGACGCTGAGCGGCGACGCCGAGCGCGCCGACGAGATCGCGTGGACGCCTGACGGCGGACGCGTCGGGTTCCTCGTGAACGGGTATCAGCTTCGGATCTTCGACGCGCACACCGGCGCCAACCTTGGCGCGGTCAACCTGGTCGAGCCCGACGGCTCGCCGTCGACGCGGATCGCTCGCGGCGTGACGTTCTCCGGGAACGGCGCAGCGGTCACCTTCGACGATTGCTCGCGGACGCACTCCGGCTGTCGTCCCGGGCTGACGGCGCTGAAGCTGCCGTAGCGCGGCGAGCCTCGCTCGCAATGCGTCTGCGCTCGTACACGCGAAGCGTGTCCCTGCACCATCCGCTCCACGCTGAAGCGCTCGCGGACCCTCCTGAAGCCGGCGCTGGCCATGGCGCGCCGCGCCCGCTCGTCCGTCAGCAGCGCCACGATCGCGCGTGCCATGGCTTCGTGATCGCGAGGCGGCACCAGGAGCCCGGTCTCGCGATCGACGACGGCCTCCGGCATGCCGCCAGCGGTCGTGGCGACGATGGCTTTCTCACAGGCCATGGCGTCCAGCAGTGAGCTGCCGAGCCCTTCGGTGACCGAGCTCATGACGAAGAGGTCGAACGCCTTGTGCACCGACAAGACGTCTGGCCGGAAGCCCGCCAGGAAGACGTGCTTCTCGAGATGACGGTCCTTGATCTGCCGTTCCAGCGCCGACCGGAGCTCGCCTTCGCCGGCGATGATGAACCGCGCGTCCGGCACTTTCCGGATGACGAGCGCGGCCGCATCGATCAGATGTTTCTGCCCCTTGTGCGGCACCAGGGCCGCGACGTTGCCCACGAGGGGCGCGTCGTGGGGAAGCCAGAAGTCCGCCCGCAGCTCCGCGGGCGGCGCCGCCGCGGCTCGATCCAGATCGATCCCCTCGTACACCGTCACCGCGCGCTCGGTGGGGACGCCGTCCTCCAGAAGCATGTGCCGAATCGCTTCGGACGCGCACACGAACCGATCCACCTGGCGATACTTCCATCGCGACAGCGCGTTGCCCTTCAGGTGGAAATCGACGCGCCGCGCGGCGATCAGCACGCGGCCTCGTCGGCCCCGTGTTCATGGACCGCGCCAGCGCGGCCATCGCGACGGCGTGCGGATCGTGCGCGTGGATCACGTCGGGCCGCAGCCGCTTGATCAAACGGGCCAGGCGCCACGCCGCGCTCAGGTCCATCTCGGTCTTCGGCGTGAGCGGCACGAGCTCCAGCCCTTCCTCCGCGCGCTGCCGCAGCTCGCCCGCCGCATGGGCCACGAGAATCGTCCGGTGGCCCAGCGACCGCAGGCCGAGGACGGTGAGCAGCACCTGGTTCTGTCCGCCACGCCAGGTCCGCGCCGTGTCGATGTGGATGGAGAACATGTCAGGGATGATGGGAGTCCGGTATGCGGGATCCGGAATGGGGTACGCGGGACGGCGAATCCGTGCGAGCGGCCGTCTGACGTTCCCACAACTTCGCGGTCTTCAGGAAGACGTAATACGAATTGAGGATCGACACGATCAACCCGGCCGCGCCGTCCAGGAATCCGCGCCGCAGGACGTAGTTCCGAAAGAACGCGAAAACGGGGTGGCCGACGAGGCCGGCCATCGAGGCGCGCCGTCCCTCGGCAGACCACTGCTCCGACGCCAGCGTCGTGTAGGCGTCGATGGTGGCGAGATGTTCGGAGATGTCGCGGTAGGCGAAGTGCTGGAGCTCGTTCGCGAGCCGGCCCGGCTCGCCGCCCTTCAAGCGAATCGATTCGTGGACCCGGCGCCCGTTCCATTCACCGCTGCGCCGATCGTACAGGCGGAGTTGATAGTCGGGATACCAGTCGGTCGTGCGGATCCATCGGCCCAGATACCAGGTGACGCGCGGGACCCGGTAGCCGCGGCTCCCGGGCTCGGTGCCGAGGAGTCGCGCGATTTCAGTCGCGAGCTCCGGCGTGACCCGCTCGTCCGCGTCGATCGACAGGATCCAGTCGTGTGACGCGATCGACGCGGCGTAGTTCTTCTGCGCGCTGTAGCCGGGCCACGCCCGGGTTTCCACGCGCGCCCCATGCCGTCGCGCAATGGCAGCCGTGTCGTCGGTGCTGTCGGAGTCGACGACGACGATCTCGTCGGCCCAGGATACCGACGCGATCGCCGCCTCGATGTTGGCCGCCTCGTTCCGCGTGATGACCGTGACGGTCAGCTTCGGCACGGAGCGAGTCTAGCGCAGAAAGACCGGCGTCACAGCGTTCCGGCCCACAGGCGGCCAGGAGACGGAGGATCACAGGAGGCGAGGAGATCAGGAGCGGATTCTATTTCCTATGCTCTTCATCACGTGGCCTCGTGGGAAGGCTCTGCTCTCGTGCGGTCTCGACTGACTCCTGCCGATCACCGTCCGCCCGCGAGCGGCGCGGTCTGCACGGTCTCGAAGTCCACCAGCGACCGGTTGTAGTCGATCGTTGCGTTCAGCTCGTTCTGGCGCGCGCGGGCGAGGTCGCGCTGGGCCTGCACGAGCTCGAACGTCGACGACAGGCCCACCGTGAAGCGCTTCTCTTCGGCTTCCAGCCGGCGCTCGGCGAGCTCCCGCGCCTTGCGGGTGGCTTCCACCCGCTTGAGGTTCGTGTTCACGTTGCGTCCGGCCTCGCGCACCTGCGTCGTGACCTGCATCTCCAGATCGGCCAGGGTCGTGTGCTGCTGCTGTTGCTGCAGCTTGTTCTGCGCGCACCGCGGCCTCGGCGATGCTGGTGCCGATCGGGTACGACACGTTGACCGCGAAGCTCCACTGCCGGAAATCGTTGGCGAACACGTCCCGCAGCGCATCGCCGAAGCTGCGCACCGAGCTGCCGATCACCTGCGGGAGCTCGCCGTCGAGTCCCGGGTTGCCGTACAGGAACTGCGTGCCGCCGACCCCGGTCACCCCGTACCGCGCCTGCAGGTCGACCGCCGGCAGCTTCTGATTCTCGAAGTAGCGCCGATCGATGTCCGTGCTCTCCATGTTCTTCTTCAGCTGGAGAATGTCCGTGCGGTTGGCGAGCGCGTTCTTGATCGCCGGTCCACGTTGATCGCCTGTGCGGCGAGCATCGGCTGATCCGCCGGCTTGAAGCGCGATTCCCAGAAGCCGGGCTGCGAGGGGTTCATGATCAGCGCCCGCAGCTGATCCTGCGCCGTCTGAATGGCCGCCTCGGCGACGATCACGTTCTCTTCGTTGCTCGCCACTTCCGCTTCGGCCGAGACGATGTCGATCGGCGCCATCGTGCCCACCTCGACGCGCGTCCGGTTGTCCTTCAAGGACTGGCGCGCCAGATCGAGCGACTGCTGCGCGACGTCGAGCCCGGCGATCGTGCCAATCAGGTTGTAGTAGGCGGCGCGGACGTTCCGCGACGTCTGCGTCACGCGCTGGCGAAGCTGGATGTCGGCGACCTGCTGCAGGTTCTGGCTCTGAAACAGCTGCTGACGGAACGTGTCGATCTTGAAGTTCCGCAGGAGCGGCTGGTTGTACTCCATGTTCAGGTGCGAGCCGAGCTGCGGGCTGAACACCGTCCGCGGCGCGTCGGTCGTGGCGCGCGACCCGTCCCACGAGAACTGATAGTTCGCCCCGCCGAACGGCAGCACCTGTTGCATGCCGGCGACGGTGATGAGCGATCCGCTGCTGACCACGCTGGCCCCCCCGGTGGACAGGAAGTCGGTCGGCGGGACCGTGCTGTTGCCGCGCGTCACCGACGAGAAGAGGGCCGGTGTGAACGCCGACTTGGCGCGAACGACGCCGTAGTTCTGGATTTCGGGGTTCAGGCGTTCCTCACGAATCCCCAGGTTGTTCTCGAGCGCCATACGCACCGCGTCGTCCATCGTCAACGGCGTGCCGTTGACCACCGCGGGGTTCTGGGCCGCGGTCTGGGCGGCGGGCGCTCCTGTCGGAGGTTGGGCCGGTGGCGGCGTGACCGGAGCCTGTCCGAAAGCGGACAACGACATGCCGGAAACGAACATGAGCGCCGTGAGCGCCCCGGCGCGCACGGCCGTTAAAAAGGGCCGAAATTGCTGGTCCACACGCATTGCACAGTTCTCCAAGAACAAAGAAAGACGGAATCCGAAGACGGACCTAGCAAGAACCGGACACACCCGGTCTCTATAGGACGGACGGGAGGAACGGAGAGTTCGAATTGTATACTACGGCCCGATTTCCGGCCGTCCTCCGAGTGAGGGTTTCCCGATGTTTCATGCGGTCCGTGCCCGTTCGATGTGTCTGCTCGTCCCGTGCGTCGTTGCCTCCGCTCTCGTCGCGCCGCGCGCCGCCCAGCCCGTGTCACCCAAGACCGGGACGTTCCCGCTGACGGTCGACAGCATCATGCGAGGTCCGGCCCTCGTTGGATATCCGCCGGACGGTCTCCGATGGTCGGCGGATTCGACCAAGCTGTATTTCGAGTGGCGGCGCCCCGGACAGGATGAAGCCACGACATACGTCGTTGGACGGGACGGCGGCGCGCCGGTTGAGTTGACCGCCGATCAAAAGAAGAACGTACCGCCCGCGAACGGCCGCTGGGACGACGCCCACAAGCGCGTCGTGTTCGTCGATCGCGGCGACGTCGTGCTCCTCGACGGCGGCGTACGGCGCCAGATCACGCGAACCGCCGGCGCCGAGAGCAACCCGCGATGGGCGCGCCACGACTCGGCGATCACCTTCGTGCAGAACGGCAACCTGTTCCTCGTGCCGCTGACGCCTTCGTCCGACGCCCCGGTGCCGATGGTGCAGCAGCTGACCGACATCGGACCGAAAAAGGTCGAGCCGCGGCTGACCGACAGCCAGAAGTTCATTCGCGACGAAGAGTCGAAGCTGCTCGAGGCGGTGCGAGAGCAGAGGGACAAGAAGAAGAAATCGGACGCGAAGGACGGAAAAGACAAGCTGCCCGCCTTCGATCTGCAGGACCGTCAGTCTGCGCTCGATCTGATGCTCTCGCCAGACGAGATGCACGTCTTTGTTCTCGTCGCCGAGCGTCCGAGCGGCGCGCGCAACGTGGTCGTACCCAACTACGTGAACGAGACGGGCTACACGGAAGATATCCAGGGGCGCACAGCCGTTGGCGATACCCAGGATCGTCGGCTGCTCGCAGTCTTGAACCTGAAGACCGGCAAGACCGTGTGGGCCGACGGCAGCTTCGCGCCGCCTGTCGAAGAGCCCATTGCGGCCGCGGACGAGGCGGCCGCTGAGGCCAAGACCTCAGGACCGAGCTCCGGTCAGAATCAGACACCGCCTCCGCCGCGAAAAGCGGAACGCGAGATCCGCTGGGCGATGCCCGATGTCTCGAGCGACGGAAAGCTGGCGGTCGCGGGCGCCCGTTCGGCCGACAACAAGGATCGGTGGTACGTCACGCTCGATCCCGAGACCGGGAAAACACACGTGGTCGACACGCTGCACGACGACGCCTGGATTCGGGAAGCCGGAGCGGGCTTCGGCGCCGCCGGCGTCGAGTTCATCGGCGACAGCCACAAGGTGTGGTTCCTCTCGGAGCGTGACGGCTGGATGCACCTCTACACGCTGGACGCCGACGATGCCTCGGCGAAGGCGAAGCAGTTGACGTCTGGCAAGTGGGAGATCACGAGCGCGAACCTCGCGCCCGACAACACGTCGTTCTACATCACGACAACCGAAGAGCATCCGGGCGAGCGTCACCTCTATTCGCTCGCGCTCACCGGTGGCGCGCGTACGAAGATCACGTCGCTCGCCGGGTCGAATCAGGCGGTGGTGTCGCCAGACGCGGCGTCGATAGGCTTCGTGCACTCGTACAGCAATAGTCCGCCAGAGGTGTACGTGATGCCGAACCAGCCGCTGGCAGCGGCAAAGCAGGTGACGACGACGCCGACGGCGGAGTGGCGATCGTTTCCGTGGATCGATCCGAAGGTGCTGACGTTCAAGGCGCGCGACGGCGCGGCCGTGCTATGCGCGGCTGTTCACACCGGAGATGATTGGCGCCAGGCGCGATCCGTCACACGCGGGTGTGGTGTTCGTCCATGGCGCCGGCTACGCGCAGAACGCGCATCGCTACTGGTCGAGCTATTTCCGCGAGTACATGTTTCACAACCTGCTCGCGTCTCGAGGATACGTGGTGCTCGACGTGGACTATCGGGCGAGCTCAGGCTACGGACGCGACTGGCGCACCGCCATCTATCGGCACATGGGCGGCAAGGACCTCGAGGACATCGTCGACGGCGCGAGGTTCCTCGTCGCCACCGAGCAGGTCAACCCGAAGCGCATTGGTGTCTACGGCGGCAGCTACGGCGGTTTCATCACGCTCATGGCGATGTTTACGACGCCCGATGTGTTCGCCGCCGGCGCCGCGCTGCGTCCCGTGACGGACTGGGCACACTACAACCACGGGTACACCTCGAGCATCCTCAACGTGCCGCAAGCGGACGCGGACGCGTATCGGCGGAGCTCGCCAATTTATTTTGCCGAGGGCCTCAAGGGTGCGCTGCTCATCTGCCATGGCATGGTGGACACCAACGTGCTGTTCCAGGATTCCGTGCGCCTGGCGGAGCGGCTCATCGAGCTGGGAAAGGAAAACTGGGAGCTGGCCCCATATCCTGTCGAGAACCACGGCTTCGAGCGGGCGACGAGCTGGGCGGACGAGTACAAGCGGATCCTGAAGCTTTTCGAAGAGAACCTGCGCGTCGGCAAAGCAAAAACGACTACTTAGCGGCAGACGAAACTGCTCGCGTCGTCGGTGCTGCCCGAACCTGAGTACACCGCGCGCTGCGGGTACGCGCACACCGGGCGGGTTCTCAGCACGTCACCTGTCGGCGGCCGTTTCGTCGCGATCAGGCGCGACGGCGGCGTGTCTTTCTCGACCCAGTCCGATGATCGCGCCCATCCAGTCGACCCGATCGGGCCCGCTGCCACCTCCGCAGTGCAGCACGCCTGGCAACAGGAACAGGCGCGCGTACGCCTCGGATTCGGGATCGCGTTTGCGGACCTCCGACACGTAGCGGATGGTCGCGAAAGGATTGAGCGCGGGATCGGCCCAGCCATGCCAGAGCAGCAGCTTCCCGTGCCGCGCCTTGAACGCGCTCAGATCAGGATTGTCGGCGTTGAGCATCAACGCCGACTGCCGCGTATCGTGACGCCAGTTGCTGGCGAGATCGTACGTGGAGTAATCCCAGTTGGGATCCGAGAAGATGAAGTTGCGGAAGTACTCCGTCGAGAAGCCGAAGGTCAGTGACGGAACGCCGCTCGCTTTCAGCATCTGATCGTTCACGCCGGTGATCCACGGCCGCCAGCCGCCCGCGGCGGCTTCGCCGCCAACCGGTTGTCCTTCGTAGATCACCCCTTGCGCGTCCTCGAGCGGCGCGTAGACGCGCGCGATGGCTGCGCGCTGCGCCTTCGTCAGGCAATCGGCCGCGGCCACATCGTCGCGACACACCGGGATCTGCGAAAGGTCGAACCGGCACGCCGACGGATCGTCGACGACACCGTCGGTCGTACCGTCCTTCGCGTCGCACGCTTCGAGGACCTTGGCGTCGAGGAGCTTGAGGTTCTCCGGCGTGACGACCGATGCACTCAGCGACTTCGGGTTCGGAAACATCGCCTGTGCGATCTTCAGACCGTTCGCGAGCGCGCGTGTCCAGTCGTACACCGGCGCGCCGGAGACGATTCCGTCGAAGTCGTCGGGGAAGCGCTGCGCTTCCATGAGCGCCTGGCGTCCGCCTGTGGAGCAGCCAAAGAAGTACGAGTAGCGCGAGTCGGCGTCGTAGTACGCGCGGACGATCGCCTTGGCGGTCTCAACGGTCCGATGAATCCCGAGATAGGCGAAGTTCACCTGACGCTCGGGGTTGTCGAGCGCCCAATGCGCGTCGGTGCCGATCGATTGATGCCCGGTGTCGGTCCCGGCGGTCGCGTACCCGCGATCCACGCTCGACGCCGCGGAGTTCTGGATGGCGCCGACGTAGCCGCCACCGCCGCCCATCATGAACTTTCCGTTCCAGGTGTCGGGCAACAGCACGGTGAAGCGAATCTCACGTCCGATCACGCCAGTGATGCGGCAGTGCGCCGCGTGGACGTCCGCGGCCGGTGTCGGATTCGGCTCGATTGCGACCGCCTCGGTGATCTTGACGTCAGGCAGCTCGGACCGTGGCCATTGCGGAACACTCGCGATGCGGTGGAGCGGAGGAGGTGGTCGGGCTCTGGCCATCGACGGGGGATCCTGCGTACGAGGCAATTACTCCGGCGAACATCATCGACAGGACGTGACGGCGCACGCGACCGATCATCGGCACTCTCCCGGGAGGAATGTGACGCGCATTCTACCCCGCGCCTGCGCCGATGTAGACTGATGTGCTTTTTTCAGGACCGACATGACCGAAGCAGACGTTCTCGATTTGTTCCGGCACTCCGGCGCCCTGCTCGACGGGCACTTCCGGCTGTCGTCCGGGCTACACAGCGATCGCTACCTGCAGAGCGCGCTGGTCTTGCAGTATCCGGATCTGGCGGAACGGCTTGGCGCGGCGCTCGCCGCACTGGCGCGTCATCTTGAACCCACCGCCGTGCTGTCGCCAGCGCTCGGCGGGATCGTCATCGGCCAGGAGGTCGGCCGCGCGCTCGGTGTCCGCGCGCTGTTTGCCGAGCGTCAGGACGGCGGGCTCGTGCTGCGGCGCGGGTTCACGTTGTCGCCGTCCGATCGCGTCCTTGTCGTCGAAGACGTCGTCACGACCGGTGGTTCGACACGAGAGACGATCGCCGTTGCGACCGCGGCCGGCGCACGGGTCCTCGGAGCCGCGGCGATCATCGACCGGGGCACCGATCCGACACGCCTCGATCTGCCGTTTCAGTCCCTCGTGCACCTCGACGTTCCCGCGTACCCGCCCGAAGCCTGCCCGATGTGCGCGCAAGGTCTCGCGGTGGTGAAGCCGGGATCGAGAGCGTAATGTTCAATGCGCAATGTTCAATGTTCAATGCATTGAACATTCGCCATTCGCTCATTGAACATTGAACATTGGGCATTGAGCATTGCCGTGCGCACCATCAAGCTGACGCTCCAGTACGACGGCACCGAGTTCGTCGGCTGGCAGCGGCAGGAGCAGGGCGCCTCGATCCAGGGGACAATCGAGGAGGCGCTCGCGCGGATCGAGGGTCAGGCCGTGACCGTGCACGGCGCGGGCCGCACCGACGCCGGCGTTCATGCAGTCGGCCAGGTGGCCAGCGTACGCGTGGCGTCGCCGCTCGACGACGAGACGCTGGCGCGGGCGTTGAACGCGAACCTGCCGTCAACGATCCGCGTGGCGCGCGTCGAGACTGCGGCAGACGATTTTCACGCGCGCTTCAACGCGGTGTCGAAGACCTACGAGTACCGGATCTGGAACGGTCCCGCGCAGCCGCCGTTCCTCCGGCTCTACACATGGCACGTCCCGCAACCGCTGACGGTCGAGATCCTTCAGCGGGGAGCCGAGGCGCTCGTCGGCACCCACGACTTCGCCGCGTTTCAGGGAGCGGGCACGGTCGTGCACACGACCGTGCGAACGATCGCCGCCGCCGCCTGGCGTGCGGAGGAGCCGCTCGTTTTCGAGATCTCCGGCGACGGCTTTCTCCGACATATGGTCAGGAGCCTCGTGGGAACGCTTGTCGAGGCCGGGCTGCGACGACGCCCGGTCTATGATGTCGAGGCCTTACTCACCGCGCCCGATCGGTCTCGGGCCGGACGCACTGCACCGCCGTCTGGCCTGTTTCTCGTACGGGTGACGTACTGATGACGCTGCCGCAGAAAGTATCACGAGAGCCCGTGCGTGGATGACGCCAGCCGGCAAGAGTCCCGCCTCGCATCAGCGCTCGATGGGATCGCGGCGCTATCGGACCCTTCATGAAGGGTCCAGCCGGAGATACCACACGCGGAGCGAGACCGACGTGGTCGGCGGCAGCCACGCGTATCGCGGACCGGCGGTTGACGCCGGGACCGTAGCGTCGGTCACGAGCCTCAGCTCGTTCGAACCTTGCCGGAGCAGATCGGCGGACACGTCGACCGAATAAGTGCCGACGCGGCTCGGGTCGAATCCCAGTCCGAACGGGAAGAGCAGACGTCCGTTCAACCAGAGGACGACCCGCCGCGGCCGGTCGGGCGTTGCGGGATCGGCCCGGAGTGTCAGGCGGTACGCGCGACGCTCCGGGATTGGAAATCGAATCGTCGCCCGGTCTCCGATGACGACGCGGGCGACGACCGCACCCTCTCTCCTCGTCGCAGACCACCCTTGCCTGTAGAAAATCCAGTCACGCTCTCCAGTATCGATCGACGTGGTCAACCCGTACTGGAGCGACTCGCGTGCGACGAAGTACGGAAGCGACATGTAACCGACGATGGCCAGGACGACCAGGACCCCGACTCCCGCCGCGCCGACAGCCGCTGGCCGGAGCGCCGACCATCGGACCGGCACGAGGTGTGGGATCCGCTTTGCACTGCGCAGGAGCCAGACGACCGCGTACGCCGCCGCAACGAAGAACAGCGGGTACGCGTGCATCGTGAATCGCCATTCACCACCGCCGGGAACGTTCCAGGTGAACGCGTAGGGCACGAGAGACGCCAGAGCGACGACCGCCAGCAGCCGACCCGTCCGGTCGAACAGGAAGAGGCCGAGCCCGGCGACGCTCAGCCACATTGCGACCGACGAGAGACCCGGCACCCACAGATTGAATCCGGACCACTTGTTGCGCATCGGAAACACGAACAAGCCGGTGACGGCGGTGTCGAGCTGAAAGAACGGCCTGCGTGTCAGCTTGTGGGTGACGTAGTCGAACGCGTTCATCGGCTGGCTGAAATCAACACCCTCGCGCGCACGGTAGAACCTCGTGTGGGCGTTGATCGACATCAACGGATCGCCCGTCGCGCGCCAGCAGTTGATCAGGTACGGCGCGACCAGGATGATCATCACGCCGGCCGCGAGCGCCGCGAGCTGGAGTCGTCGTCGGCGATCGTCTCCTTGCACGACGGACAGGAGGAGCGCGGGGACCAGGAACGAGACCGCCGTGATCCGTGTCAGGCACGCGGCGGCGCCGAGAACGCC
This sequence comes from uncultured Acidobacteriota bacterium, assembly GCA_963786615.1. GTDB lineage: Bacteria > Acidobacteriota > Vicinamibacteria > Vicinamibacterales > 2-12-FULL-66-21 > CAWAZT01. The sequence goes on along the minus strand of CAWAZT010000001.1, from coordinate 240,408 downwards.
TGCGAGCACCGCGTTGCCGCGCCGCGGGTTCTGCAACAGCCTGACCAGGCTCCAGGTTGCGAAGACGAGGGCGCACGTGAACGTATCATCGCGCCATCCATCGGGTGCCCAGCTGACCGCGTCATAGTCAATCGCCCATCCCAGAGCGGCCAGCAGGCCGACTGGCGCACCGAACGCGCGTCTCCCGAGCAGGAACGTACCGAAGATGGCGAGCGTGGACATTGCGGCGGACGCGAAGCTCAGCGCGATGTCCTGATCCTGGAGGAGCCCGAGGAACAAGCGCACCGTTGCGGGGAAGACCGGCTCGCGCACGTGCGCCTGATAGAACGACTGCATCTCGCGCCCGAAGCGCAAGTAGTTGATGGGATCGCCCCCGGCGTAAGGTTGTTCGACGCGCGGCCACGCGTAGATCCTGGGCTCGAGCACGCGGGCGATGGGAGCGACCCTGGCGGTCAGCACCCGGGCCCACCACGGATGATCGACGACGCCGTAGCGCGAGCTGAGGACGTTCAACCGGAGGATGCCGCCATAGGCCGTTATCGCAAGGGCCAGCCCCAGCGCCAGTGTCGATGTCCGCACGATCGCGCTATTCTGAGCAAAGTGCAGCATGGATTCAACCACCGTCACGCGACCGGTGCCCGCGCCGTGACGACTCTCGCCTCGCGTAGTCCTCGCGCTGATCATCGCGATCGGCCTCGCGGTCCGGCTCGCGTATCTTCGCCTGGTCGTTCATACACCCGGGTTCGTCTGGACCGATCCGGATGGCTATCTCGATCATGCGCTGATGCTGGCTCGCGGGCCGGACGGGTGGCACTGGACGTTCGATGCCGTCAGATACCAGATCAACGGCCAGGTCCACGCGCTGCCGCCGCTGTACTCCGTGATGCTCTCGCTGCTCGCGTTGATGCCCGGACTCCCTCACTCCGCGCTCATTGCGCACGTCGTGCTGTCGACGCTTGCGATCGGGATTGTCTACGGGCTCGGGCGTCTGGTGCACTCGCCGGCCGGCGGTCTCTGGGCCGCGGGAGCCTACGCGCTGTCGATTCCCGCAATTTTCAACGTCTGGTCGACGTCTCAAGAGACGCTCTACATTCCGCTGCTCCTGCTGGCGTTCTGGCTGCTGTCGCGCGCCGTGACCGTCGACGCGCGGCCTCCAGCCTTCGCGCTGGCCGGTGCCGTGTTCGGGCTGGCCGCATTGACGCGTTCGATGCCGATGTTCTTCATCCTTCCCGCTGCCGCGCTGGTCGTCGTCACGGCGCCCGCACGCGTGCGGCGATGCTGCAGGCCGCGGGATTCGTCGGCGGCTTCGCGATCGTGACGGTGCCGTACTGCATTGCGTTGTCGCAGGCGCTCGGGCAGGTGACGCTCATCGACAGCCACGGCAGCATCCACGTCAACGCGCAAGCGGCCGCCGACCGCGCGCCGGGAATTGTTGCGACCGCACAGGCGCTGTGGCTGCGGTTTGCGGAAGCCCCGCGGGCGTTCCTCGCGGGCTGCCTCGAGCTCGCCCGCTCCCTCCTGCACGTCAATGGAGGCCGCCAGCTCCAGATCTACGTGGTGGCAGCCAACAAATCGACCGCCCTGATCTGGAAGGTTCTCGTCCACCTTGGCACGGATGCGGTGCTCATACTGGCGGCCCTCCTCGCGCTGCCAGGCGCCGCCTGGTGTCGTAACACCCGTGTGGCGTTGCTCTTCCTGCTGTGGGCCGGGTTGAACGTCGCGGTGACCGTCCTTGGTGGGTTCGGTGGCGCGCGGCTCCGTTCGCCCTTCGAGCCGTTTCTCATGGTGCTCGCAGCGGCCGTTCTGGCCGGCGGCTGGCGACGCCGGTCGGCCGCCGTGCCGGCCGCGGCAATCGCCGTCAGCGTCGCTCTTGCCCTTCTCGTGCTGCCGCAGCTTCCCCGCAGCCTTCGTGCATGGCCCGACTTTGGCGTCCGGTGGGACTCGGTCCTGGCGCGTCACCACGGCGATCTTGTCGGGAAGGCGGGCTTGAACGTTCCCGCCTCAGGGGGAATCGCGCGACTCACCGTGCAGGCTGCCCCGTCCTTGGGCGCCGTCCGGCTGGACGTTCGCTCCGCCGGAAGGCGTGTGGGCACCATCGCGCTGGATGGCGGGCAACGCGCGATCGCCTGGTCGTCCGCATCCGAGGGCGTGACGTTCGTCGAGGTCCGGGCGGTTGACGTCGAGACAGGGGCGCCGGCCCCCCTCCACGTGATTGTGACGCCGCGCTGAGTACGCTCGGGCGACACAGCACGGCGGTAGCCCCACGTCGCCTCCCGCGCTATGATCCTCGGTGACATTCATGTCCCTCCAGAACCTCCTCGCCGTCCTGCCGCCGGGCTCGACTGAAGAGGCGCTCGCCCGCCAGATCAATTTCGCGCGCCTGCCCGCGCATGTGGCGGTGATCATGGATGGCAACGGCCGGTGGGCCGCGCAGCGGCACCTGCCGCGCGTCGAAGGGCACCGCGCCGGCATCGAATCGGTGCGCGAAATCGTGGAGAGCTCTGCGCGCCTCGGCATTCAAGTGCTGACGCTGTACGCATTCTCCGTCGAGAACTGGAAGCGCCCGGCGACCGAGGTCTCGACGTTGATGACGCTGCTGAAGCGCTATCTGCGCCTGGAGCTGAACACGCTGCTCCGTAACGACATCCGGTTCCGCGTGATCGGCCGGCCCGAGGATCTTGCCCCGGACATTCAACGAGAGCTTTCCGACGCCGAAGCCAAAACGGCCTCGAATCACGGGATGCTCTTCAACATCGCGCTGAACTACGGCGGCCGGGCGGAAATCGTCGAGGCGGCGCAAGCGCATCATGACATCGGGTCTGTCGCCCGATCAGCTCGACGAGCAGCAATTCGCCAGTCATCTCTACACGGCGGGTCAGCCCGATCCCGATCTGCTGATCCGGACGAGCGGCGAGATGCGCGTCAGCAACTTTCTTCTCTGGCAGATCGCATACGCCGAAATCTGGGTCACCGATACGTTGTGGCCCGACTTCCGCCGGCAGCACTTGTTCGAAGCGATCCTCGCGTACCAGAAGCGCGAACGCCGATACGGCGGTATCAAGCAGCCGGCGGCGGCCGGGCGATGACGTCCCGCGCGTTCGACACGGCGCAGACCCTCGGGACGACGGCATAGCGCATTCATGACCCGGGTGCTGTCGGCAATCGTCCTGCTCTCCGTTCTGATCGGCACCGTCTGGTTTCTCCCGCCCGCGTGGACCCTCGCGATTGCCGAAATCGCCGCCCTGCTGGCGTTCCTGGAGTACGCGACGCTTGCGTCGGCGCTGGGCGCGCACGTGCCCCGCGTCGTCGGAGGCGCCGCGGTTCTCGCCGCCTGCGCCGCGGCTGCCATTCCTGGTGTGCCGGTCGACGTCGTGCTCATGACCGCGATGGTTGTTGTCGCCGGTCTCGCGGTTGCCGCGGGTCAGCCGGGTCCGGCAGTGCTCCGCGACACCGCGGCGGTGCTCCTGCCGGCTGTCTACATCGGCCTGCCGCTCGGCGCGCTTGCGGCCGTGCGAGCCATCGGCGGCCGCACGGCGATTCTGGTGCTGCTGGTCGTGATGGTCGTGAGCGACTCGGCGCAGTACTACACCGGCCGCACGCTGGGCCGCCGCCCGCTCGCACCGGCCATCAGCCCGAAGAAGACCGTCGAAGGCGCCGTCGGCGGCATGGTGTTCGGCACCGCGGCCATGATTCTGGTCGGCCGGGTGGCGTTCGCGGCGTCACCGCTCGGACTCCTCGCCCTGCTCGGCGCAGCTATCGTTGCCCTCGGGATCGTCGGCGATCTGTTCGAGTCGCTGCTGAAGCGCAGCGCGGGCGTGAAGGATTCGTCGGCGCTCATTCCCGGCCATGGCGGCGTGCTCGATCGGATCGACAGCTGGCTGTTCGCGGCCCCGGCCTACTACGTGTTCGTGCGCTACCTTCAATGAAGTCGATCGCGATCCTCGGGTCGACGGGGTCGATCGGGCAGAGTGCGCTCGCGGTCGTCGACGCGCACCCGGATCGACTCCGCGTCGTAGCGCTTGCCGCTGGCGGAAACGTCGAGAAGTTCGCCGCGCAGGTGCGGCGATACCGGCCGGCGTGCGCGGCGATGGCGACGACGGCGGCGCTCGACGATGCGTGCGAGGCCTTGAAAGCGACGGCGGCGGCGCGCCCGCGAGCCTGTGCGCGGGCGCCGAGGGATTGATCGCGGTCGCGACCCATCCCGACGTCGACGTCGTGCTCTTCGCCTCGTCGGGCACGGCGGCCCTCGACGCCGTGCTCGCCGCCATCGACGCCGGGAAGACCATCGCGCTCGCGAACAAGGAAATTCTCGTCATGGCCGGTTCGCTGGTGATGGCCGCCGCCGCGCGGCGGGGCGTGGCCGTGCTGCCCGTGGACAGCGAGCACAACGCCATCCACCAGTGCCTGCACGGGCGTGACGCCCGCGAGGTCCGTCGGCTGATTCTGACGGCGTCGGGCGGCCCGTTCCGCGAGCTGCCCGAGGCTGCGCTCGCGCACGTGTCGGCGGCCGACGCGCTCCGTCATCCGACGTGGCGGATGGGTCCGAAGATCACCGTGGACTCCGCCACGTTGATGAACAAAGGTCTCGAGGTGATCGAGGCGCGGTGGCTGTTCGGCGTCCGTCCGGATCAGATCGACGTCCTCGTGCACCCGCAATCGATCGTGCATTCGATGGTGGAGTTGGTCGACGGATCGGTGATCGCCCAGCTCGGCGTCACCGACATGCGGCTGCCGATCCAGTACGCGTTCTCGTATCCCGAGCGATGGACGGCGCCGCTTGCCGTCGCTCGATCTCGCCCGGGCGGGGCGCCTGGAGTTCGAGCCGCCCGATACCGCACGTTTCCCCTGCCTGGATCTGGCGTGCCGGGCGCTGCGCGGGATCCGAAGGACTGCCCATCGTGCTCAACGCCGCCAACGAGATTTCGGTCGCCGCGTTCCTCGACGATCGCCTGCCGTTCATGGGGATCCCGACCGTGATTCGGCAGGTGATGGATGCGTACGAACGCGAGGGCGCGGGAGATGTCAGGAGCCTCGATGACGTTCGGACGATCGAGGCCTGGGCCCGCGAGTTCGCGGACCGCGCGACTCGTGGGCTACAATCTATGTCGTAATCGAACACAGGTGCCTTGGTGACGAGCATTCTTGCCTTTGTTTTCGTGCTGGGCGTGCTGATCTTCGTGCACGAGCTCGGCCACTTCCTCATGGCGCGCCGGATCGGCGTGCGCGTGCTGACGTTCTCGCTCGGCTTCGGACCCAAGCTCCTGAGCTTCCGACGCGGCGATACCGAATACTGCATCAGCGCCATCCCCCTCGGCGGCTACGTGAAGATGGCCGGCGAGAATCCCGAAGACACTCGCACCGGCGCCGCGGACGAGTTCCTCTCGAAGACCAAATGGCAGCGCTTCCAGGTGCTGGTCATGGGTCCGGTGATGAACATCCTGCTCGCCATCATCGTGATGGCGGTCGTCCTCTACCAGGGCGCGCAGCTGCCCGCGTTCGAACAGCAGCCGGTCGTCATTGGTTCCTTCGCCCCCAATTCCGTTGCCGAACGCGCCGGCCTGCGGCCGGGCGATCGGATCGTCAACATTGACGGCAAGCCTGTCGAGACCTGGGAACAGTTCTCGATGGCGATTGTCTCGAAGGCCAAGCGGGAAGTCTCCATTGGCTACGTGCGCAACGGCCAGCAGGGGACCGCTGACGCTGGTTCCCGACGCGCAAGGCAAATTCGAGATGGGGGACATCGGCGTGCAGCCGGTGGTGCATCCCGAGGTCGTCGCGCTGAGCAAGGGGGAACCTGCCGAAGAAGCCGGCCTGCACCCCGGCGACATCGTCCTTGCCGCCGGCGGCGAACAGAACATCGGCTACGAGCACCTGCTCGCCGCGATCAAGTCGCATTCCCGCCAGCCGCTGCCGATGACCATCAAGCGTGGCGACCGCGTGACGGACATCGTCGTCACGCCGCGGCCGATTGGCGACAAGGTGATGATCGGCGCGCAGATCAATGCGTTCGAGACGCACACGGTCGAGCCCGGCCCTCTCGAGGCGCTGAAACTCAGCCTCGCGAAGAACTGGGAGTGGACACGGCTGATCGTTCAGACGCTGGCCGGGCTGTTTACTCGCGAAACCTCGGTGAAGCAGCTGATGGGCCCGGTGGCCATTGCCGATCTGTCGGGCACGGCGGCCCAGGCGGGTTTGATTCAGCTGTTCAGCCTGATGGCCATGATCAGCCTGAATCTGGGTCTGCTGAACCTGATGCCGGTGCCGGTGCTGGACGGCGGCCACATTTTCATCCTCGCGCTCGAGGGGCTGGCCCGTCGCGATTTCAGCATGAAGGTGAAGGAGAAGATGCTGCTGGCCGGCTTCGTCCTCCTGCTGATGCTCATGGTCACCGTGATCTACAACGACCTGATGCGCATTCAGTGGATCGAGAAGCTCGTGCCGTGGCGGTGAGCGTCTGACCTACTTCTTCTTGGGCTTGTGCTTGTGGTCTCCCTTCTGTAGCCGGACCAGATCGGCTTCGGCGGCAATGTAGGCAAACGCGGGCCAGTCGTCCATTCGCTTCTCGACGATCCGCTTCATCCCTTCTTTCGCCTTGTCGTGCGCGCCGCTCCACAGCTCGCGATTGGCGAGGCCGTACGCGTAGATCACGCGTTCGCTGCCCTTGCCCGCCAACTGGCTCTCAGGCAGCTCCCCTTTGTAGAACAACAGCAGGCGGTGGTAGGGCGCGTTCTCGATGACGTCCATGCCCGCGGAAATCGGCTGCAGTGCTTGACGCGCCTCGTCGTCCAGCTTCATCCGTCGCAGCGTCATGTACAGCCAGGCGCTGGTCGCGACCTGCATGTCCGGGTTCTTCGCCAGGCCGAGGCACGTGCGGTAGGCGTCGCGCGCCTGAGGAAACTCCGCCTTCAGGTAGTGGGCGAGCCCGAGGTGGTAGTAGATGTTCGTTTGAAGCGTGCTCGTCGGGACGTTGCGATCGTTGGGCTGACCATCGGGTTCGATTTCGTCCGGCGTGCCCTCCACCAGGTCCGCCGCCTTCCGCAGATCCTTGATGGCCAAATCGAACTTGCGAATCGTGATGTAGCGGTGTCCCCGATGGCGGTACAGGCGTGGCTCGTCGGGATGGGCTTCGATGGCGCGCGTGTAGATTTCAATCGCCTCGCCAAAGCGCGAGAGATACGCCGTACGGCGTCCGAGCCAGATCGCCGCGTCGACGTCCTGCGGGCTGCGATCGTACGCGGCGCGCGCGGCGGCCAGGTCGGCTTCGAGCTGGCGTCGCGTGTCGGCCGACAGCGGCGGCGGCACGAGCAGCTTGTCGAGGAGCGACAGCGTCTCGGGTTGTTGCTGCGCCATCGTCGACGACGCGAGACCAATAAACAGGAGGACTGCCTGAAGCCACGCCCGCACGACCATAGAATACCGTTGGAATGATGCGCCGCGAGCTCGGTCCCATGTTGTCGCTTGCCGCTCCCGTTGTGATGGCGGAGCTCGGCTGGGTGACCATGGGCATAGTCGACACCGTCATGGTCGGCGGTCTTGGAGCCGACGCGATCGGCGCAGTCGGCCTGGCCAGCATGCTGTTCCTCGCGGTGGCGATCTTCGCGATGGGCCTGCTGCTCGGGCTCGATCCGCTTGTCGCGCAGGCGTACGGCGCGGCGCGTCTCGATGAGTGCCATCGGTGGCTCATCGATGGCGTGTGGCTCTGCGTGATCATTACCGGCCCTGTGATCGCCGGCCTGCTCGCGTTGAGCGCGTCGCTGGGCGCGTGGGGGCTGCCGCCGGAGGTGCTCCGCCTTACGCGGCCGTACCTGGACATCTTGACGTGGAGCCTGCCGCCGCTGCTGCTCTACGTGGCGTTCCGCCGGTACCTTCAAGGTCTCGGTATCGTCCGGCCGGTGATGCTCGCGCTGATCGTGGCCAATGTCGTCAACGGCGTGGCCAACTGGATGCTGATCTATGGTCACCTGGGCGCGCCACCCATGGGCGTGCGTGGCTCGGCCTGGGCGACGCTCGCCGCGCGCATCTTCATGGCGGGTTGGCTGTTCGTCGTCGTGCTGAGGGCCGACGGCAATCGGGAGCCGCGGCTGCGCGACACGTCGTTCCTGCTCGATTTCGTGCGCCAGCGGCGGCTGTTCGCGCTCGGCCTGCCGGCCGCCGGTCAGGCGGTTCTGGAAGTCGGCGTCTTCGCGGCGGCCACCGCGCTCGCCGCGCGGGTCTCGGCCCACGCGCTGGCGGCGCACCAAATCGCGCTGAACATGGCGGCGTTCACGTTCATGGTGCCGTTCGGGCTGGCGTCGGCGGCGGCGGTGCGGGTCGGCCATGCGGTCGGCCGCCGGGATCCACACGGCATCACGAGTGCCGGATGGACGGCGATCGGCATCGGCGTCACGTTCATGACCACCGCCGCCATCGTGTTCCTGACCCTGCCCGTGCCGCTGATCCGCGCGTTCACCAGCGACCCCGACGTCCTCCACACGGGTGTCGCGCTCCTGTTCGTGGCGGCGGTCTTCCAACTGTTCGACGGGTTGCAGGGGGTGACGACCGGGGTGCTTCGCGGGCTTGCAGACACGCGAACCCCGATGATCTGGAACCTCGTCGGCCACTGGGTGTTCGGGCTGCCGCTCGGCTATGTGTTGTGTTTCCCGGCCGGGCTCGGGGTTGTCGGCCTGTGGTGGGGGCTGTCAGCCGGCCTGATGGTCTGCGGCGTGGCCCTGTTGATTGTCTGGATTCGGGACGCACGCGCGATCATCCGCGGCTGATGTGTCTCGATGAAAGAAGTACGTCGCGCCGGGCTTTCGCCCCGCCCCTGGGTCCTGCGGCGGGCCTGACGGCCTGCGCTACGACTTTTTCTGATACGTCCGCGCCACGTAGTCGTCCACCAGTTGCCTGAACGCCGCCGACAATTCCTCGTACGTTCCTCGCAAGGTTGTCGCATGCTGGCCGTCGATGAACACGGGGCAGTTCGGCGCCTCTCCGGTGCCGGGCAAGCTGATGCCGATGTTCGCGGCCTTCGACTCGCCCGGCCCGTTGACGACGCAGCCCATGACGGCGAGGGTCATCGTCTCGACACCGTCGTACTGCATCTTCCAGTCGGGCATGCGATCGCGAATGTATTCCTGCGTCCGTTCGGCGAGCTCCTGGAACGTCGAGCTGGTCGTGCGGCCGCAGCCGGGGCAGGCGGTCACGCTCGGTGAGAACGAGCGCAGGCCCAGCGCCTGCAGCAGCTCGCACGCCGCGTACACTTCGTCGCGGCGGTCGCCGCCCGGACGGGGCGTGAGCGACATGCGGATGGTGTCGCCGATCCCTTCGCTCAACAACACACCCATCGCCGCCGCCGACCAGACCACACCCTTCATGCCCATCCCCGCTTCGGTGAGCCCGAGGTGGAGCGGCTGTTCGGTACGCCGTGAGAGATCGCGGTAGACGGCGATCAGATCTTTCGGCCGAGACGTCTTGCACGAGATGATGATCTGATCGCGACGGAGTCCCGACTCGACCGCCAGCTCGGTGGACTGGATGGCGGAGAGCACCATGCACTCGTTGATGATCTCCTCGGAGGTGTGCCCGAGATTGCGGATGGTGTTCTCCTCCATCTTCGCAACGACGAGCTCCTGGTTGAGGGATCCGCCGTTCACGCCGATGCGCACGGGCTTGTTGCGATCGCGCGCGACCTTGCAGATCGTGGCGAACTGCTCGTCGCGCCGCTTGCCGGTGCCGACGTTCCCGGGATTGATGCGATATTTGTCGAGCGCGTCCGCGCAGGCAGGGAATCGCGTCAACAGGAGGTGACCGTTGTAATGGAAATCGCCAATGAGCGGCGCGGAGACGCCCGCGTCCAGCATCCGCTGCTTGATCTCGGGGACGGCCGCCGCGGCTTCCGGCACGTTGACGGTCACGCGAACCATCTCCGACCCGGCTTCCGCCAGCTCGATGCACTGACGCGCGGTTCCCGCCGCGTCCGCCGTGTCGGTCATCGTCATCGACTGCACGACAACGGGTGCGCCGCCGCCGACCTGGACGCCGCCCACGCGTACCCCGATTGTCTTGTGAAGCCGGACCGTAGGCATGTGGCTTTCTTTGGACGATCATATCACCCGGGTTCCGCGACACCTGATCAGGCCGACTCGACCGGCCGGCGATAACCGTTTTACGTCCAATGGTTTGTAGCAGGGCGTTGTGGCCCGGGCGAGCCGCCGCCGCGAGGGGCGTGTCTTTTGCAATCTGGACGAATCGACAGGGGCGTTTACCCGCGGTCAGTTGGTCATGGTACCCGCGACATCCGCGGCCGTTCAGAGGAGACAGATGTGAGGATCACGAGACGATCGGGAGCAGCGATAGTGGGCGTGCTGGTCGTGGTGCTGGCATTGCCGGTGGCCGCCCAGTCCACGAACGGGAACGGCCAGGCGCAGACGCTGGTCACCTCTGCGGACATTCAGCGATTGCAGGATCAGGTCTACGAGGCAGGCAACGACGTGTCACGTCTTCGCGGGCGCGACAGCGCGCTCGCCGACGACCTGCAGAATCGGCTGGACGATCTGCGCGACGAGGTCGTGTATCTGAAAGTGAAGTTGCGGAAAGAAGGCTCCGTCAACCCGGAGGATTATGCGGACGTGCGCGTACGGGTCCAGGACATCCGGTCTCAAGCTCGTGGCGTGTCGAGCAGGAATGGCGGCTCGACGTGGACAACCGCCAGCGGCAGCAGTGACACGCGCAGCAACGACAGCTATGGCAGCACGAGGGAGCGCCAGTCCACGCGGCGCGGTGAGATTCCAGCCGGGCAGGAGCTCGACGTGCGCCTCGACCGCGAGCTCAGCTCCGACACCGCGCAGGTGGAGGATCGCTTCACCGCGACGACGGTTGCCGACCTGTCTCAAGGCAACGACGTGCTGATTCCCGCGGGCTCGACGCTCCGCGGCGTGGTCAGCTCCGTGCAGAACGCGACGCGGACGCAGCGGAAAGGCAGCCTGACGGTTGCGTTCGACCAAATTACGGTGAGGGGACGGACGTATCCGATCCACGGCGTCGTGACGCAGGCGCTCGAGAGCGAAGGCATCAAGGGCGAAGTCGGCAAAGATCGGCGCCGGTTCAGCCGTGGGCGCGATCATCGGCGGCATCATCGGTGGCGGCAAAGGCGCACTGCTCGGCGTCCTGATCGGCGGCGGAGGCACCATCGCGGCCACCGAGGGCAAGGACGTCAAGCTCGATCCCGGTACGATTTTGCGGGTCAGGCTCGATGAGCCGTTGGTAGTGCGCTGAAGCGTCTGTAGGTTCGGGGTTCGGCGTTCGGGGTTCGGGGTCAGGTTCGGGGTTCGGGGTCAGGTTCGGAGTTCGGGGTTCGAGGTCCACGAATCCCGAACCGGCCCCGAACAACGAACCCGGCCCCGAACAACGAACCCAGCCCCGAACAACGAACCCAGCCCCGAACAACGAACCCCCGAACCCCGAACCTCCGTCTATTTCGCCGCCACCTCTTTCATCGCCCCCATCGCTGCTTTGATCGTCTGCGCGATGTCCTTGCGCGTGTGGGCACCCGACAGGAACCACGCTTCGAACTGCGATGGCGGGGGATAGATCCCACGCGCGAGCATGCCTCGGAAGAACGTGGCGTAGCGTTGCGTATCGGCGGTCAGGGCTGATTGATAGTCGCGCACCGGACCGGTGGTGAAAAACGGCGTCAGCAGTGAACCAAAGGCGTTCACCTGCACTGGCACACCAGCCGCTCGCGCGGCGGACGCGAGCCCGTCAGCCAGCTGTTTTCCGAGCGTGGCAACATGGCGGTACAACGCGGGGGAAAGCTCGGTGACGCTCCACAGGCCAGCCGTCATGGCCAGCGGGTTGCCGGACAGCGTTCCTGCCTGGTAGACCGGGCCTGATGGTGCCACCAGCTGCATCACATCGGCGCGCCCGCCATACGCGCCAACGGGAAGCCCGCCGCCGATGATCTTTCCGAGGCAGGTGAGATCCGGCCGCACGCCGTAGACTTGTTGGGCGCCGCCTGCGGCGGCACGGAATCCCGAGATCACCTCGTCGAAGATCAGCAGCATGCCTTCGCGATCGCAGATCGCGCGCAGGCCAGCCAGGAATCCATCGCGTGGCGGGACCAGCCCCATGTTTCCGGCAATCGGTTCGACGATGAGGGCGGCCACCTGGCCGCGATGGTCGCTCACGACCTGCTCGACCGAGTCCAGGTCGTTGTAGCGCGCCAGGAGCGTGTCTGCGGCCGCGGCTGCCGGAACGCCGGGACTCGTCGGGACACCGAGCGTGGTCGCACCCGATCCGGCCTGCACGAGGAAGGGATCTGCGTGCCCGTGATAGCAGCCTTCGAACTTGACGATCCGGTCGCGCCGGGTGGCGGCGCGCGCGACGCGCACGGCGCTCATGGCGGCTTCCGTTCCCGAGCTGACGAACCGGACCCGCTCCATCGACGGCATCAGCGTCGCCACGCGTTGCGCGAGCCGTGTCTCGAGGTCGGTCGGCGCGCCGAAGCTGGTTCCTCGCTTCGCGGCCGCGCCGAGCGCCTTGATCAGGCCGGCGGGCGCGTGGCCGTGAATCAACGGTCCCCATGACATCACGTAGTCGATGTAGCGATGGCCGTCCGCGTCCTCGATGTGCGCGCCCTTGCCGCGCACGACGAAGAGCGGTGTCGCCCCAACCGACTTGAAAGCTCTGACGGGGCTGTCGACACCACCGGGAAGAATCCGGGACGCGGCCTCGAACAGGCGCGTCGAGCGTGAATAGCGTGTGCGTGATCGGCGTAGCACGGACGACCCCCCGTCGGTCAACGCCGCCAGACCTGGATCAGAAAACGATAGCGCGCTGATGTCCAGACAGCTTTGAGTGGCGACAGCTCAATCCCTGGATTCAGGTGACGGGACACGAGCAGGACGCTTGGGATCTTCTCGCGATCCAGCGCGGCCCCGAGCGCAGTGGCCTGCTGGTCGTTGTCGGCGAGCAGGATGATACGGCGATAGTACAGCGGCAGGAGCTGCTGAGCCGTGAACATGTCGTCCGCGACGAGGACGCGCTGCTCGGCGTTGGCAATGGCGCCGAGCCGATCCGCCTCCTGACCCGTCCTGACCACCCACGCCGGCAGCGTGCTGCCGAGATGAATCGTCAGCGATACGGCGACGAGCACGGCGCCGCACGCGCCAATCGAGCCGGTTCGACAGCCGGGCTGAGGCGAGATGCCCGAGAATCGCGACGAGAGCGGACGCGCCCAGCAGTGGCACCAGTGGGAGCAGCAGCCGCGGTCCGAGCGACTTGCCCCCGCTCGTGTCCATGCCGAGGAAGGCCAGGACCACGTAGCTCACGAACGAGACGAGCACCACTCGCCCGAACCACGGCGGCGACGCATCGTCGTTCGCTCGCGGCAGGACGGCGAATATCAGGAACGGCGCGAGGCGATACAGGCCAGCCACGAATTTTGGCGCACGGACCAGCGTTGTGGCATCCAGGAGAGCCAGCATTGACAGGAGCGCGAGCACGACGATCAACGGCCGCACGTCGCGCCGCCAGGCCGCGACGGCGGCCGACACGATCGTCGCGCTCGCGAGCAGAAGGATCGGGACGGTCGTGTTGAAGCCGAGCAGCCGGTACTCGACCATCGTGTCGTACCGCTCCTGCAGCGTCATGGACGCGAGCTGGGGGAGCTCGGGGTTCGGCGTGGCCGTCAGGTGAAGCGCGCGGCGCGCGAGATGGACGGCGTGCTGCAGATGCGCCGCCAGCGGCCGGCCGAACCACCACACTTCTACCGCGCCAGCCAGCAGGAGGCCGGCGACGCAGGTGGCCACGGTCCATGCGATCGCCTTCCACGAACGCGTCTTCCACCAGATCGCCGCAAGAAGTGCAGGCAGCAGGAGAACGCACTCATCGCGGACTGCCGTGCCACCGGCGAGGAGCAGGCCCGTCAGCGCACCGGCCACGGGACGCCCGGAGGCTGCGACCGCAAATGCCGCGGTGCTGAAGGCGACGCTGATCGCGTGTTCCGATTCAGTGACCCCATAGAACCAGAGCGGCGTTCCAAAACCCAGCAGGATGGGCACGTACATCGAGCCGCGCTCGGCCAGCCGGCTTGCGCACCAGAGAACGATACCGGTGGCGATGATGGCCAGCAATCGCATGCCCGCGATTCCCGCGACGCCGACGAACGGCGCCTGGAGCACGGCAGCCGCGGGCGGAAAGATCGCCTGCCGGCCGTTCGGCGTGGCGAAGACGAAGGGCGCGCGAAATGGGGAAAACTGCTCGTTCGGATCCAGAACCGCAGCGCGGTTCGGCATGGCCAGGCTGCGAAATCCGCTGTCGAGCAGCGCCCGCGCCTGGACGAACTTCACGCCGATATCGCCGGATGACACCACATCGGTCGAGAGAACCGCGAACGCGAGGACCGCGTAGGCGGCCAGCACGGCGCCGAGAGACACGGCACGTCGTGGAATGCGCAACGCACAATTGTATCGGTTCGTCGCGCCGCGCAGCCGTCTCAGGCCATCGGCAACCTGAGCACGGCGCGGCACCCGCGTGCGTCGCCGCGATTCTCGAGCCCCAGCGAGCCGCCGTGCGCTTCGGCAATCTGACGACTCAGCGCGAGGCCGATTCCCGAGCCAGTCGGTTTCGTCGTGAAGAACGGCACGAACAGGTTGGACGTGTCCGGCAGGCCTGGTCCTTCATCCTCCACGGTGAGCTGCAGGAAGCCGTCGACCGGCTTCCAGTCGATCCACACACGCCCGCTCGTTTCGAGCGTCGCATCGACGGCATTGCGCACGATATTGATCAGGAGCTGCTCGAGCTGATCCGGATCGGCCTCGATCTGGAGATTCTCGGTCGAGTTGACTTCGATGGGCAGCCGATTCTCGAGCTCGGCGATGCGCTTCGCGAGCGGCATGATCTGAATGGCGCGCTGCTGAGGCTTGGGCAGCCGCGCGAGCTGCGCGTACGCGCGCAGAAAGCGGCCGAGCGCTCCCGATCTCGTCTCGATCAGGTTCAGGCCATCCTGGATCTCCGCGGCGCGCGGGACGTCTGGCACGCGCGAGATCATCCGCTTGATGCTGTGCGCGATGGACTTGATCGGCGTGAGCGAGTTGTTGATTTCGTGCGACAGCACGCGCACGATCCGCTGCCAGGCCTGCTGTTCCTCTTCGCGCAGCGCGCGGCTCAAGTCGGAGAAGACGAGGAGCTGATGCGGCTTGCCATCGCGCCGGAACCCCGAGCGCCGCAGCTCGAGCCGCCCGGAATCCGGACCGAACGGTCGATCGATCAGGCGCGGCGTGTCGCCGGTCAGATAGCGTTCGAGGCGCAGCTCGCGGGCATGGCGTCCGAGGAGATCCGCGGCCGGTTTGTTCAAGCAGCCGCTCGGCGGCGGGGTTGGTCAGCACCAGCCCCTCGTCCATGTCGAACGCGAAGACCGCGACGTCGATCGCGCCCATGACGCTCGTGAGCAGCGCCGTCGATTCGACTGCCTCCGAGCGCTGCCGCTGCAGCGTGTCGCCCAGCGAGTTGATCTCCTTCATCACGAGATCCGCGGCGCTTCCGGGCTTCGCCCCGGTCGCCCGGATCGAGTAGTCCCCTTCGTGGAGCGCGCCGAGCAGATTCGCGGCCAGATAGAGGACGCGCGTGACCATGCGGTAGGCCGCCGCGCCGCAGCCGATCCACACGCCGACCACCACGGCGGCCAGCGTCCAGCGCACCTCGAAGCTGTAGTTCTCACCCCAGACGATCCACGCCAGCGCGACCGTCGCGGGCAGTCCGGCCGAGGAGCGTCAGCCCGAGCACCGCCTGCTCGAGGCTCCAGTGCACGCGCGGGGCGCGGCTAGCTCCGGACGCCATAGTGTTGGAGACGCCGGTAGAGGGCGCTGCGGCTCATGCCAAGCTGCTGGGCGGCCAGCCGGACGTCTCCATTGTGCCGCGCGAGCACCTTCTCGATGAAGACGCGTTCGGCGTCCTCGAGCGACAGTTCGTCGGGCTGGTCCATGCTGCCGCGCGTCCGCTGCAGCCCGAGATACCGCGCGGCGATGGCGTCGCGGCGGGATCCGACATCAGCACGGCGCGTTCGACGCTGTGCGCCAGCTCGCGAATGTTGCCGGGCCACTGATGCGCCTGCAACCCCGCCATCGCGTCCGGTTCGAAGCCGGCGAGCGGCTTCCGGTACCGCGCGGCATAGTGGGAGAGAAAGTGCCTCGCGAGCGCCGGGACGTCGTCACGCCGATCGCGCAGCGGCGGCAGGTGAATCTCGACGGTGTTGAGACGATAGAGGAGATCTTCCCGAAACCGGCCCGTCCGCGATCTCCGTTGTCAGGTCGGCGTTCGTCGCTGACAGGACACGCACGTTGACGTAGCGGAGACGCGACGAGCCGACGCGCTGCAGCTCGCCGGTCTGCAGCACGCGCAGCAGCTTGGCCTGCAGGCGGATCGGCATGTTCGCGATCTCGTCGAGGAAGAGCGTGCCCTCGTCGGCCATCTCGAAGCAGCCGATCCGATCGACGCGCGCGTCGGTGAAGGCCCCCTTGACGTGGCCGAACAGCTCGCTCTCCGCGATGCCTTCGGCGAGCCCGCCCGCATTCATCGTGACCAGCGCCTTGTTGCGCCGATCCGACAGCCCGTGCAGCCACGCAGCGACGACTTCCTTGCCCGTGCCGTGCTCGCCCGTGATCAGCACGCTCGCTTCGGACGCGGCCACGCGCTCGATCGTCTGCCGGACGTCGCGGATCGCCGGGGTGTCGCCAATGAACGCCGGTGCCGATCCGCGCTGCAGGCGCGTGTTTGCTTCCTGCAGACGCTGGTTTCGCCGGACCGCCCTGCCGCAGCTCGATCTGCGTCCGCACCGCCACCAGCAGCCGCTCGTCGTCCCACGGCTTCTCGATGTAGTCGCGGGCGCCGCGCCGCATGGCTTCGACGGCGCCCGCCACGCTGCTCCACGCCGTCATGACGAGCACGGGCAGCGTGGGATCGAGCGCGCGGATCCGCTCCATCAGATCGAAGCCTTCCTGCCCCGAGGTGGTGTCGCGCGTATAGTTCAAGTCGAGGACGGCGAGGTCGAAGTCGGCGGCCTCGAGCCGGTCCAGCGCCTCGCCGGGCGAGCGCGCGGGCGACGACCTCGTAGCCTTCGTCGAGCAGCAGCAGGCGCAGGGCGTCGATGACGTCCTGCTGGTCGTCCGCGATCAGAATTCGAATGGGGCTGGTTTCGGCCATTCAGCTGGCGCGGCCTCCATGCGAACGTGAAGCAATATAGGTGACGGACATGGGCCAGGCTGCCTGAAATACGCAGCCTGAATGCGAAATGTCAAATGCTGAATGTTCAAAGATTCAATGTTTCAACATTGAGCATTTAGCATTGGACATTGACGTGGCGCTTCTTCAGCAAGTTGTTAGACGTCGGGAGCGCCGGCTATTGTTTGCTGTCCCGCCCACGCGACTCGCAAGTCGCGCGGCCGCGACGAACCGCCGGCGCGGACCTCGAATCAATTGATTTTCCAGGGAGATGCATGGCACGCGCCTTGGTTCATCGCGTAGCCGCGCATGTACAGCATGGCCATTCGTCCGGAGGCCGCGGCCCGGGTGCTCGTTGCCGACGATCAACCCGATGTCCTCGAGGCCCTGCGCTGGCTGCTGACCGGCGAGGGCTACGAGCCCGAGTTCGTCAGCTCGACCGACGCCGTCCTCGAACGTCTGCGCGCCCGCCCGTTCGATCTGCTCCTGATGGATTTGAACTATACCCGCGATACGACGTCAGGGCGAGAGGGGCTCGAGCTGATCCAGCACGTGCGCGCGCACGATGCCACGATGCCGATCGTCGTCATGACCGGCTGGGGCAGCATCGATACGGCCGTGGAGGCGATGCGGCGGGGCGCGAAGAGCTTCGTCCAGAAGCCATGGGAAGACGTGGCGCTCCTCGAGATCCTGCAGCGCGAGATCGATGAGGCGCGCGCGACGAAGCGCCGCGACGCGAAACAGCAGCGGGAGTTCGAAGAAGCCCGCCTGATTCAGCGGGGCCTGCTCCCCACGGCGCTTCCGCAGGTACCCGGCCTCGATCTCGCCTCGTCGTGGCAGCCGGCCAACGGCGTCGGCGGCGATTGCTTCGACGCGCTGCCGTTCGGCGACGACGGCAATCGGGCTGTCGGTGGCGGACGTGGCGGGCAAGGGTGTTCCCGCCGCGCTGTTGATGTCGAACCTTCAGGCGGCCGTGCGCGCGTTCGCGCAGGACGGCGCGCTGCCATCGGCCGTCTGCGCCAGCGTGAATCGCCTGCTGTGCCGCAATATGGCGGCCGGCCGCTTCGTCACGTTCTGCTACGCACGCATCGACGTCGCGGCGGGACGCCTGACGTACGCCAATGCCGGGCACAACCCGCCGCTGCTGATTCGGCCGGACGGCGCCGCCGAACTGCTCTCGCCAGGCGGGACCGTCCTTGGCGTGTTCATGGAGAGCACCTACGAGCCGGGAGAATTCGCGATCGGCCCCGGCGATCGCCTCGTGTTCTACACCGACGGGATCACCGAGAGCAGGAACGCCGCGGGAGACGAGTACGGCGAGGAGCGCCTCGTGGACGCCGCCCGCCGGTTCCGCACGCTGCCGGCGGCAGGACATGCTCGCGTCCCTGCTCGAGGAGATCGTCGCGTTCAACAACGGCACCTACGAGGACGACGCGACGTTGATCATCGCCGCGTTGTAACCACGGAAGCATGGGCCTGGTGCCGGACGTCCGCTACGCGGTTCGAACGCTGACGAAGAGCCCCTCCTTCAGCATGGCGGCGGTCTTCACGCTCGCCCTCGGCATCGCCGCCAATACGATCGCCTTCACGCTGCTCAACGCGCTCGTCCTCAGGCCGATGCCCGTGCCCGCCGCGCATCGAGTGGTCCGCGTGTATCCGATCGACGCAACCGGACGACGTCACAATCTTTTCTCCTCTGCCGACGCGCACGACTATCGCGCACAGGCACCCGGCTTCGACGTGCTGGCCGCCTACGTCCCGTCCGACGTCACCGTCGGGCGATCGAGCCGCGACACCGCGGACGTCGAGCCGCGACCTGCCGTCGCGTACGTCGTGTCGCAGGGTTACTTCGATCTCGTCGGCTTCCGGCCGGCGCTCGGGCGTCTCCTGGAAGCGGCGGACGAGCGCGGTGGATCCGTCCAGCCGGTCGTCATCAGCTACGGCATGTGGAAGGGGAGATTTGCCTCCGATCCAGGCATCCTCGGCGGGACGATTGCGGTCAACGGCCGTCCGTTCACGATCGTTGGCGTCGGGCCGTCAACGTTTGCCGGCACCGAGCCGCTCGTGCCGGACCTGTGGGTCCCCATTTCCGCTCAGCCCGTGGTGGCGCCCGGCGAGGGAAGTCTCGAGGATCGCGATATCGAGTGGTTGCTCCTCGTCGGCCGGCTCTCGAGCGGCGTCACCCGCCGCGCGGTCGCAGGACAGTCTCAGCGTGATCGCCCGACGGCTGTCCGCGGCCTATCCGGGCGAAAATCGACCGCAGGCGGTCGAGGTCGTCGCCGGCACCTTCTTCACGCTGGATCCGGGCGCGAAGCCGGTGATTGCGGTGGTGATGGGCATCGTCGGTCTCGTGCTGCTGATCGCGTGCGCCAACGTCGCGAACCTGATGCTGGCCAGGGCCGCGTCGACGGCAGCGCGAGATCGCCGTGCGCCTGGCGATCGGCGCGGGCCGGTGGAACATCGTGCGCGGGCTGCTCGTGGAAACGATGCTCCTCGGCCTGCTGGCCGGTGGCGTCGCGCTGCTGCTGTCCGAATGGACGCTGCGCGTGCTGTATGCGTCTGGCCAGAAGCTCGCTCCATATCCGTGGACGCTTGCGCTCAACCTCACGCCGGACTGGCGCGTCTTCGCGTACACGTTTCTCCTCGCCCTCGCAGGCGGCGCGTTCTTTGGTTTCATCCCGGCCCTTCAGGCGTCGTCGCTGCGGATCGCCTCGGCGCTGCACGAAGATGCGACGATTCTTGGGCCTGAGGGTCAGCCGATCGCGCGTTCGCAACGGCCTGGTGATCGCCCAGATCTCGTGCTCGCTCGTGCTCCTGATTACGGCGGCGCTTCTGACGCGAGGCTTGCAGCACGCACGTGCACTCGATCTCGGCTTCACGGCGTCCGACGTGCTCTACGCCGAGTACGATCTCGAAAAGGCGGGGTACACGAAGGAGCGTGCGGCGCAGTTCTCGCAGCAGCTTGCGCGAGCGCGCCGCTCGGATCGACGGTGTGGCGGTGACTGGGCTGACGTCGCACGTGCCGCTGCATGGCGGCGTCAGGCGGACGGAGGTCCAGCTCGCCGACGCGGGCGAACGGGCGCCATCCTTCGATCACCGCCTTGTACACGGTCGCGTCTCCGGAGTATTTCGAGGTTCTCGGGATTCCGTTCGCCGCGGGCCGCAATTTCGACAGCGACGACCTGTCTGGTCGGGCATCGACCGCCATCATCAGCGAGGGGCTCGCGCGCCGATTCTGGCCGTCGGAGAATCCGCTTGGCCGGACCCTGCGCCTGACGTCGTCGACGGCGCCGGTGACGGTCGTTGGAGTCGCGCGAGATGCCTCGACCGCGTCGATCTGGCGCGAGAAGGAGATGTCGATCTATCTTACCCGCCGCGGCGGGCACCGACGAGCGGCGACTGCACCTGATCGTTCGGACGGCTTCCGATCCCGCTGCCGCCGCTCGCGCGCTTCGGCAAATAGCCGCGACGCTCGATCCCGACCTGAGGTTCGAGGCGATTCCGCTCGACCGGCTCCTGAGCCTGTGGCTCCTTCCATCGCGGGTTGCCGCCGCCGGGGCGACCATTCTCGGCCTGCTCGCGCTGGCGCTCGCCTCCATTGGCATCTACGGCGTGCTCGCGTATGTCGTGGCGCAGCGCACGCGGGAGATCGGCGTGCGCATCGCGCTCGGCGCGAGCCCTGCGCATGTCATCCGTCTGATTCTTGGCGAAGGGTCGCCGCTCATCGCGGTCGGCGTCGTCCTGGGCGTTGCGGGAGCGGTGGCGGGCGCACCGCTGCTGCGCACGGTGCTGCTGGACGTCAGCACGATCGATCCGCTGGCCTTTGGTGCGGCGTCGCTGGCCCTGACGGCCGTCGCGCTGTGCGCCTGTTACGTGCCCGCGAGACGGGCGGCGCGGCTGCCGCCTCTCGTGGCGCTTCGAGGCGAGTAGGGACATGCTCGGCGATCATCCGCTACGCGTGTCGCTCTCTCGCCGCAAGCCGGGGATTCTCGCTCGCCGCGATCCTGACGCTCGCGCTCGGCATCGGCGCGAACACGGCCATCTTCACGGTGATCTACGGCGTGCTGCTCAAGCCGCTGCCGTTCGGAAATCCCGACCGTATCGTGCGTCTGACAGAAGGCCGTCCCGGCTTCCGGCTGAACGTGTCGTACCCGAACTTCGTCGACTGGCGGGCGCGCAACCATGTGTTCGACGGGATGACGATCTTCAACACGCTTGGTACCGTCGTGATCGCGCGCGAGGGCGGACCATCTGACGTCTTTCCGTCCGGGACGTGTGACGCGCAATTCTTCAGCGTCCTCGGCGTGCAGGCCGCGCACGGCCGCGTGTTCACGGCCGAGGAACAGCAGCCGTCGACGCCAATCGTCGCGGTCATCACCGACTCGCTGTGGCACCGCCGGTTCGGTGGCGATCCGTCGCTCCTCTCGAGAGCGATCCGCATGGGCGACGACGAGGTCACCATCATCGGTGTGTTGCCGCCCGGCGTCCAGCCGATGAACATCGACGTCTGGTTTCCGATGCGTCAGCTCAGTCCCATGCAGCTCGATCGCGCGAATCATCCGGGCTTCGCGGTCATCGCCCGTCTTCGAGAGCACACGACGCTGGAGGCGGCGCAGCGCGAGATGACGAGGATCGCGGAGTCCCTCGCCCGCGAGTATCCCTCGTCGAACGACGGGATGGGTGTTTTCGTCACGCCTCTCCTGGAGTCGGTTGCCGGACGTGCCCGTCCGATGCTGGCTGCGCTCGGCTGCGCCGTCAGCGTGCTGTTGCTGATGGCATGCGCCAACGTCGCGAATCTTCTGCTGACGCGCGGCGTCGGCCGCGAGCGTGAGACATCGATTCGTTCGGCGCTCGGCGCGAGCCGCAGACGGCTGATCCGGCTGTTCCTCGTCGAAGGCCTGATCCTCGGGTCGGCTGGCGCCGTCGCGGGATTGCTCCTGGCCGGATGGGGAGTGCGCGTGCTGCGCGCGGTGCCAGGCATCGCGCTGCCGCGCACGGCCGACATCGTGATCAATCCTCAGGCGCTCGGCTTTGCCGGGTTGCTGGCAGTGACGACCGCGGCGCTCTTCGCGTTTGCGCCGGCGTGGCATCTGTCACGGGTCGATCTGATGCACACACTACGTGTCGCGGGCTCGACGGATGGATCGCGGCGCGCGACGCGCCTCCGGTCGACACTCGTAGCGATCGAGGTCGGCCTTCTGGTCGTTCTGCTCTCGTGCGCGGCGCTGATGCAGCGGACGCTGACGTATCTGGCCGGCGTCGATCCTGGCTTCCGCGCGGACGGCCTCATGGCCGTGCGGCTCGTGCAGCCCGGCCAGCAGTACGATCGGAGACACCGTCGCCAGGTTCGCCGCGCGCCTCGACGAGTCGATTCGAGCGACCGGCCACGCGACCGCCGCGATCGCCTGGCCGTTCGACTACACCGGTCTGACGTGGGCGCCGAACATCGATCTCCCCGCGAAGCCTTTTCCTGACGGTCGGCAGCCCGTGGCGCAAGCCGCCACCGTCACACCGGACTATTTCGCAACGATGGGCATTCCGCTCCTGCGCGGACGGAACTTCGGACCGCTGGATCGCCGAGGCTCGCCGGTGGTGGCGATCGTCAGTCAGTCGTTCGTCAGGCGGTTCTTTCCCGATGCCGATCCGATCGGCCAGCGCGTGACCGGTGTACGCATTCCGGAGATGCAGAACATGCCGATCGTTGGCGTCGTCGGCGACACGCGCCGAGGCGGCATGCTGGAGGGCTTCACGCCCGAGCTCTACGTATCGTACGCGCAGTTTCCGCAACCGGGCGCCGCCGTCATCGTGCGCGCCTCTTCAGGGGATCCGCTTCGTCTCACGAGCGAGGTCACCGCGCGCATCGCATCGATCGATCCGGGCATCGCGATTGATGGGGTGCGCCGGCTGAGCGATCAACTTGCCGCCACCTACGGGGATCGACGCGCGCTGTCGTGGTTGCTCGGACTCTTTGCCGCGGTGGCGCTGGGGTTGACGGCGCTCGGCATCGGCAGCGTCGTGTCCTTCACGGTCGCGAGCCGCCGATCGGAGATCGGGATCCGCATGGCGCTCGGCGCACACCCGGAGGGTCTGATGCGGCTGTTCGTGCGGCGATCACTGGGTCCGGTCGTCTCCGGCGCGGTGATTGGCGCGCTCGCGCTCGTTCCGGTCACGCGTGTGATGCGCAGCTACGTCTTCGGCGTGTCGCCCGCCGATCCCGTGTCGCTCGCGATTGCCGCGTTGATCCTGATGGCGGTCGCGTGCGGATCGGCATACGTCCCGGCGCGGCGGGCGGCGCAGATTGATCCGCTCGTCGCGCTTCGTACACCCTGACGATGGTGGCTCAACGATGATGGCTTCCGATCTCCGCCAGGCTCTGCGGATGCTGCTGAAGCGGCCCGCGTTTACGCTCGTTGCCGTTCTGACGCTCGGCTTGGGCATTGGCGCCAACACGGCGATCTTCAGCGTCGTGAACGGCGTGCTGCTACGCCCGCTGCCGTATCCCGAACCGGACCGCGTCGTGCGGATCTGGGAGCTCTCGGCGAAGGGCGCTCACATGGACCTCTCGAACCCGAATTTCCTCGACTGGCGACGAGCGACCAGCTTCGAACCGATGGCCGCCTACGCGGCCGGCACAGAGACCGTGCTTGGCGGCGCGGAGCCGGTGTTCGCGCAGGCAGTCGTCGTCAGCGACGGCTTTTTTCGCGTCTTCGGCATCGAGCCTCGAATCGGGCGGACGTTCACGTCAGAAGAGATGCGTGAAGGGGGCGTTCCCGCCGTTGTCGTCGCTCACGGATTCTGGACGCGGATCTCTCGGCGGCGAGACCGACCTCTCCCGTCTTCGCGTCGTCATCGGCGGCCAGAGCGCCCGGGTCGTCGGCGTGATGCCCGAAGGGTTCGCATATCCGGCTGACGCCGACGTGTGGATGCCGAAGGAGCTCTTCTCCGACGACAGCGGCCGTACCGGGCACAACCTCGACGTCGTGGCGCGCATCAAGCGCGGCGTGTCGCTGCCAACCGCGAGCGCCGAGCTGAACACGATCGCGAAGCAGTTGAAGCAGCAGTACGGCAGCGACGACGACGCGGTCGGCGCCGTTGTCGTCCGGCTGCAGGACGAGCTGACGCACGGCTCGCGGGATGCGCTGCTCCTGCTGCTCGGCGCCGTCGCCCTCGTCCTGCTGATCGCCTGCGCGAATGTGGCGACCACGATGCTCGCGCGAGGGGAGGAGCGACGAACCGAGCTTGCGATCCGTGCGGCGCTGGGCGCGACCCGCGGTCGATTGGTCCGCCAGCTCCTGCTCGAGAGCCTGGTGCTCGGGTTTCGGCGGGGCGATTGCCGGCCTGCTGCTTGCCGCGTGGCTCGTGCGGGCCCTCGGCGCGATGAGCGGCATGGCGCTCCCACGGCAGGATGGAATCGCGCATCGATCGCTCCGTCCTGCTCTTCACGCTCGCGCTCGCATTCCTCACGCCACTCGTGTTCGGTCTGCTTCCCTCGCTACAGGCGTCACGACCCGATCTCCGCGACGCGCTTGCCGAAGCCGGGCGGGGCACTGCGGCGCCGACGCGTGCCAGCGTCCGCGGGCTGCTGGTCGCCGTCGAAGTCGCCGTCGCGCTCTTGCTGCTCGTAGGCGCGGGACTGCTCATTCGCAGCTTCGCCAACGTGCTGTCGGTCGATCCCGGATTCGAGCCACGCGGCGCAGTCACCGCCAGCATGGCCGTCCCCGGAACCAAGTATGAGACCGCCGAGCGCGCGGCCCAGTTCTATGCCACGCTCCTCGAGCGGCTGCGAGTGCTCCCGGGCGTGAGCGCCGCCGGCGCGGTGAATCAACTTCCGTTGGCCGGCACCGACCGCACCAGCGGCGCGTTTGCATTCGTAGGGAACGTCGGATCCCGGTGCGGTCGTCGATACCTCGTACCACGACTGTGCCGTACGCCGCGGACTATCGCGTCGCCACGCCGGGATATCTGGAAGCCATCGGCACGCGGCTCGTGCAGGGACGCCTGCTGGACGAGCACGACCGGGCCGGGGCAGCCGGAGGTCGCCGTCGTGAACCAGGCGTTCGTTCGGCGGTATTTACCTGGCACGAACCCGATCGGCGTCAGGTTCAAGTACGCCGGCATGGATCCCGTCAATCCGGTCTTCACGATCGTCGGAGTCACGGCCGACGTTCGGCAGGCATCGCTGGTTCGCGCCAGCGTTCCAGAGGTGTACGTGTGCGCGTATCAGGCGCCCACGCGGGCGAAATACACGATGACGACGGTTGTGCGCGCCGCGAGCCCGACACAGGCAGCCACACTGCCAAATGCGGTTCGGGATGCGATTCGCCGCACCGAGCCAGACGTTGCGGTCGAGATGTCCACGCTCGACCAGGTGACTCTCGAAGTCCGTCGCCGACCGGCGCTTCACGCTGATCCTGCTCGGGATCTTCGCCGGGATGGCCCTGCTGCTCGCGGCAACGGGCGTCTACAGCGTGCTGTCGCAGACGGTGGCGAAACGGACGCAGGAAATCGGTATCCGGATGGCGCTCGGCGCCGAGCCTCAACGCGTCGTGCGTCTGATGCTCGGCTCAGCCCTCACGCCTCTTGCCGCCGGCATCGTCGCCGGCGCGGCCGGCGCGATCTTCGGCGTGCGATTCCGTGTCGACGCTGCTCTTCGGCGTCAGCCCCCTCGACCCGCTCGCCTTTGCCGCGGCCACGCTCGTCATCGTTGCCGTCGCGCTGCTTGCTGGCTACATTCCCGCGCGACGGGCGACGCGCGTCGATCCGCTGCTGGCGCTGAGAAATGGATAGTGACGGGATGCGGGAGCCGGAGCGGGATGCGGGATGCGGCGCGCGGCATTCGGATGTCCGACCGCAGTACCGGATGGCATCCGCATCCCGACAGTGAAATCGCTACGCCCGCCGCACCACGAAATACGGCTGGCCGGTCAGGTCGGTACCCAGGCCAGGAAACAGATGTGCGCGGGTCGGGACTCTCGATCAGCGTGAAGTAGGTACTGCAGCGGATAGGGGAGTCGGTGTAGGCCGCAGGGATCATCGCCTCGAGCGCCGTTGAATGCGCTTCCATCTCGACACGCTCGAAGCGCTCCGCCTGGTTCACATGGCGGTAGTGGCAGACGACGTGCGGCGATGGGTTCTCGCGCGGTGAGCTTCAGCTGAAGCGGCAACGCGGCTCCTGGGCGAAAGGAAACCGGGCGGAGTGTGCGTGCACGGTGCGGGACCGCGGCGGGGATGGCCGAGCGCCTGGGTAATAGCGTCCGCGACGGTTGCGTCGTCGGCGGGCTTGGAGGATGCGCGGCGTTCCGCGATCCGCTCGATGTCGTCGTCGATCCGCTGGAGCCGGTCGAGCCATTGTCCGCGCTCCGACAGCTTGTCGCTCGCTGACAGATCGGCCGCGTACACCGTGCGCGCCTGCTCCGAGAGTCTCGGCCCACGCGCGTCGCGCGTCTCCATATCCGGCAAGCGTTTCGTCCAGCGCCCGACGATCGCCTGTGCGCTCGTGAATGGCGTAGAGGACGCCCGCCCTGAACTTTGCCGCGAAGAACCGGCCGAGCCCCGCTTGAATCGTGGCGTCGATGACAACACGCCGGATCGCAGGAGATCCCGTTCCGTTGATCGACGAGAGATCCTGCATGACGCCGTCGGCGAGATCCTGGAGCCACTGCGCGACCTCGATCGGCGAGTACTTGGCGCTGCGATCCTGCTTGCGCAACAGCTCGTCCGCATGGTCGCTCATCGTCGAAAACATCTGGGGATCGAGCGGGCTCGCGTGCTGGAAGGTCTTCGGCGCCGGCGTGTCGCCGTAGGGATTGGGTTGCGGCTCGGCGGCGATCGGCTGGTTCCAGTAAATCTCCGGCCAGTACGCGTCGCACGCGGCCGACGGAAGATAGGCGGTCGTGACGATCGGCAGGATGCGCGTGGCGCGAGCGAGCGCTCGTGCACATAGCCGGCGGAAGCGATGATCGCCTCGCGCTGCAGCGCGTCGGCGTTCGCTCCTGCGTTGTACGTCAGGCGGCCCCAGAGGCGGTACCAGTCGTCGTACTTCTGCCAATCCCAGCGCGGCTCGAGACTACCGTCCGTGTAGCCGCTGCGTCGCGTACCCGGCGAACGCTCGTTCCGCGACGGCCGCGAAACGTCAGCGGCTCCATCAGATCCATACCCGTCGAGCCGCAGAATTGAAACGCGCGCGAGTAGGCGGACGCGAACGTGGGATCTCCGGACGCGAGCAGGCGCTGCGTCCCGGCCCACACGCGATGCCGGACGGTGTACTGCCGGTCGTCACGCAACAAGTCGGCGTAGCCATAGCGCGTGAAGCTCCGCGAGCCTTCGCTCAGCGCCATCAGCCCGCGTCCGTTCCGGCCGGCCACCGGCATCTCCAGCTCGCGAATCGCGGTCTGGTGATAGGGCAGGCCGAGATGCTCCGCCCAGTACTTCGGGGACACGTTGACCGGCATGCCCGTCGCCAGCGCGCGATCGATCATCGTTCGATCGATGCCCTTCGCGTGCAGATCGATCTCCACGCGTCGGCCACAGCGCTTGACGCCGTCGAACACGGTCTGCCAGAAGTCGTAGCTGCCCTCCGCGACGCCGCTCTCGCCGTGAATCCTGAGGGCGACGGCCGAAATAGCGGGGCAGGCGCGCAGCACCGCCGTCAGCGCGTCGCGGCAGTACGCGGCGTGCGTCTCGTGCGTGAGGCCCTCGACAACGTATCGGGCGTCGGGACTCCGGGCGAGCTCGTATCCGTGCATCCAGATGCCAAGCTGGAACTCGAGGCCGCGCGCGACGGTCTGGTCGCTGATGAAGCGCAGCATCGCGAGGTTGCGCTCGCGCTCCGCGGCCGGCAGATTCGTGACGCGCACGTCGTAGCCGGGCACGTCGACGAGGAAGGGATAGAGGAACAGCAGATAGCTGTCGGCGACCTGCTGCAGGAAGTCGTAGCCGAGGCCGAAGGCCAGATGCAGCCGGTTGAACCGGTTCGTGACGAGCATGGTCAGGTACGCGGGCCACATCTCGCGATCGTTGAACCAGGGCTTGTCCAGGATTTCACTCGTGAACTGACGCATCACGCTGCGAACGGCGTTGGCCGGACGCTCGACGACGGCGGATCGCTGGCTCAGGGAATCGGCAGCCGAATCGACCGCCCGCACGCGATCGCCGAGTTCGAGCAGCGCATACGTGAGCCCGCGCAGCGTCCGTCCCGCACGCGAGCAATACGTCTCGCCCGCCAACACGCGCGTTCGTGAGCGCGAGCCGCTCCGGCCCAGCGCCGATCGCGATCTGTTTCATGGCCGTCGCAACCAGCGGGGCGTCCGCGCCGGCGGCAACCACGCAGAGGTCGGCAGCATCCGCCTGGCGCAGGGTATCGATCCGGCGCACGTCGACGCCAAGATCGGTCAGCGTCTGCTGCAATTCGTCGAGCGCCCATTGCGGCGGCGCGGACGTGGCGATCGGATCCGACGGGTCGGCCATCAACGCCACCGACGACCCACGCGCAGCTAGGTGAGGAGGGAAGAGCGAGAGGAACGCGCCACCGGCGAGACCGGCGCGAAGGAAGCCACGGCGGTCAAGCATTCAGCATCCGCGCGGCTTCGCGCGCGTAGTAGGTGACGATGATGTCGGCGCCCGCGCGGCGAATTGAGGTCAGCGTCTCCATCATCGCGCGCGGCTCGTCGATCCAGCCGTTGCGCGCCGCGGCCTTCAGCATCGCGTACTCGCCGCTCACGTGATACGCGGCCGTCGGGACGCCGAACGCGTCCTTCACCCTCGATATGACGTCGAGGTAGGGCAGCGCCGGCTTCACCATGATGATGTCGGCCCCTTCGTCGAGATCGAGCTGCACCTCGCGCATCGCTTCGTCCGTGTTGGCCGGGTCCATCTGATGGGAGCGCCGATCCCCGAACGCGGGCGCCGAGTCGGCGGCTTCGCGAAATGGCCCGTAGAACGCCGAGCAGTACTTCGCCGCGTAGGAAAGGATGGCGGTCTGGCTGAAGCCGCCGGCGTCGAGTGCGTCCCGGATGCGACCGACGCGGCCGTCCATCATGTCGGACGGCGCGACGATGTCGGCGCCGGCTGCGGCATGCGAGAGCGCCGCGCGGACCAGCTCCGCGACCGTCGCGTCGTTGTCGACCTCATCGTCCACCAGGATGCCGCAGTGGCCGTGCGACGTGTACTCGCACAGGCACACGTCGGTGACGACCAGCAGGTCCGGAATCTCGCGCTTCAGCGCGCGGATGGCGCTCTGCACCGGAGCCTCCGGATCGTAGGCCGCCGATCCAGCGAGGTCCTTGGTGTCGGGCAGTCCGAAGAGGAGCACGCCGGGCACGCCTTCGGCCTTCGCGGCCGCCGCCTCCTTGACGGCCTCGTCGACCGACAACTGATACACGCCCGGCATCGACGCGATCTCGCGCCGCTGGCCTTCGCCGCTGCGCACGAACAGCGGATAGAGAAAATTCTCCGGCGACAGCCGCGTTTCGCGCACCAGCGCGCGCAGTGCCGCCGTGCGGCGCAGGCGGCGAGGCCGGCGTCGCAGATCGAGCTCGGTCCTGGCGGTCTCGGCGCGGGTCGTCATGGCAGGCTCGGCTGACCGGCTGAAGTGCTCGACGAGCGCGTCGACCAGATCCCGAATCGTGTAGCGCTTCGGCATGACGTGCGTCTCGATTCCCAGCTGCTGCGCGGCTTCGGCCGTCACCGGACCAATCGACGCGACCACGGTCGTGCTCAGGAGATCGGCCGCCTGTTCCTGACCGAAGATCTGGGCGAAGTTCCGAACCGTCGATGCGCTCGTGAAGGTGACGGCGTCGATCTGACGATCGAGCAGCATGCGATAGACGTCGTGGTCGCCGTCACGCTCGGCGCCCGCGAGCAGGGTACGGTAGGCGATCACCTCGGTGACCTCGGCGTGCGCCGCGCGCAGCTCGTCGGCGATCACCTCGCGCGCGATGTCGGCGCGCGGCAGCAGGATCGCGTTGGTCCGTCAGGTCGCCCGCCAACTTGAACGCGTCGATCACGGCTTCGGCGCGGCTCTCTTCGGGCATCAAGTCGATGCGAATCCCATGTCGCGAGATGCGCTCCGCCGTCGACGGCCCGATCGCGCAGATGCGGACACCCTTGAGATCGCGGATGTCGCCGAGCGCGAGCAGCCGGCGCATGAACGCGTCAACGGCGTTGGCGCTGGTGAACACGAGCCAGTCGTACGACCCGGCCATCGCACACGCGCGGTCCAGGGCTTCGGGATCCTCAGGCGGCGCGATCCGGATGGTCGGCGCCTGAATCGCGTCGGCGCCGCGATCTTCCAGCATCTCGACGAGCTCGGGCGCCTGCTCGCGCGAGCGCGTGACGACGATCCGGCGGCCGAACAGCGGACGCTCGTCGAACCATCGCAGGTGTTCGCGCAGGCCGGCCACGCGGCCGACGATCAGCATGGCGGCCTCCTTGTCGCGCGCGCGCTCCGCGATGGTCGCCAGCGTCGCGACGACGGTTTGCTGCGCCGGGGTCGTTCCGTCGTAGATGAGCGCCGCCGCTTCGTCGCCCGAGCGTCCGTGCTCGAGCAGCGCGCGCGCGATCGCGCCGACCTGTTTGCGCGCCCGCGTGGCATACGAGCGTGCCGTCGATGCACGGCGAGGCGTGCCCAGTCGACCTTCGGCGGCGTGTCGCTCTC
The DNA here is from genome assembly GCA_963786615.1 of uncultured Acidobacteriota bacterium. Taxonomy (GTDB): domain Bacteria; phylum Acidobacteriota; class Vicinamibacteria; order Vicinamibacterales; family 2-12-FULL-66-21; genus CAWAZT01. The sequence goes on along the minus strand of CAWAZT010000001.1, from coordinate 209,558 downwards.
CGACTCGTGGCCGCGCACCAGCATGAGCACGTCGCCGGCGTCCGGATACGTCACCGGGATGCCCGCGTACGCGGGCGCGCCGATGCCGGACGGAATGCCGGGGATGACCTCGAACGGGAATGCCCTGCTCGTGAAGGAAGAGCGCTTCCTTGCCGCCGCTGTCGAAGACGAACGGGTCGCCCCACTTGAGTCGGACGACGCTCTTGCCGTCGCGCGCCTTCTCGACGAGCAGCAGCGAGATCGCGTCCTGGTCGAGCGGCCGAGGCGCCGCGGCGCCCACGTCGATCTTCTCGGCGTCCGCCCGCGCCAGCCGAAGCACCCGCGCAGAGACGCGGCGGTCGTAGACCACCACGTCGGCGCTCTCGAGCCGCCGGCGGCCGCGAACGCTGATCAGCCCGGGGTCTCCCGGGCCCGGCGCCGACGATGGAGACTCTGGCTAGCATGGAGACGTGGGCAGCATCATCGCACGAAGCGTGACGGTCATCGTACCTCCGCCAGCAACTCGAGCGCGCCCGCCGCGGCGAGCTCGTCGGCCAGGCGCCGGCCCAACTGCGAAGCCAGGCGCGCCGGACCACGCGCGTGACGTCTGACTTGCCGGCGTCCGTCGACCGACGCCACCACCGCGTGCATGTCGAGGTCGTCGCCGTCGTGCAGCGCGACGGCCCCGAGCGGCAACTGACAGCCGCCGCCGAGCGCGGCGACCAGCGTTCGTTCGGCTTCGAGCGCCTGCGCCGGCCCTCGGATCGCCGATCGCGGCCAGCCGCGCGTTCGTCTCGCGATCGTCGTGCCTGGTTTCGATCGCCACGATTCCCTGGCCCGGCGCCGGGACGCAGAGCGTCGACGCGGAATCGGCGCAGAGATGCGCGACGCGAAGCCGAGCCGCCGCAGTCCCGCCGACGCCAGCACCAGCGCGTCGTACTCGCCGGCGTCCAGCTTGCGGAGGCGCGTGTCGACGTTGCCGCGAATGGGAGAGAAGCGCGCGCTCGGGAGGACCGTCGCGAGCTGCGCGATCCGGCGGACGCTCCCTGTGCCGATCGCCGGCGCGTCGCCGAGTGCCGCAACGGCCGCCTGGAGATCCGGCTGGCGATGCGCCCGCTGCGAGCACGATCGCGTCGCGCGGATCTTCGCGCGGCAGCGCCGCCGGCACGGTCAGGCCCTCGGGCAGCACCGCCGACATGTCCTTCGCGCTGTGGACCGCGAGATCGATCTCGCCGCCGAGCAGCGCGTCCTCGATTTCCTTGACGAAGAGCCCCTTGCCGCCGGCCTCCGAGAGCGGCGCGTCCTGGAGCCGGTCGCCGGATGTCTTGATCGTCACCAGCTCCGCCGCCGCGCACCGCGATCCTCGATGAGCCGCGCGACGGCTCGCGCCTGCCAGAGCGCGAGCTGGCTGCCGCGCGTCCCGATCCGCAGTCGCGTCACGAAACCCTCTCGGTTTCCTGTTCCCGCGACCCGCTCTTCTCGTCAGTGGCGAGCCCGAAGAGCCGGTGGAGCGCGTCGGCATAGGCGATGATCAGCCGCTCGTCGCTGACCGACTTGAGCTGTTCGGTCGGCGTCAGCAGCAGCTTCTCGACGATGAGGTGCGTGATCTCTTCGACACGCGCCCGCGCGTCGGGCGGCAGGCCCGAGAGCTTCGGCTCGAGCCGCTGCAGCTCGGACTTTCGAATCGTCTCGAATCGCTGGCGCAGCGCGACGACCGTCGGGATGATCTCGCGCGACTGCATCCAGCTGCCGAACCGCTCGACCTCGTCGCGGACGATGGCCTCCGCGCGTTCGAGCTCGGCGCTGCGCCGCGCCAGATTCTCCTGCACGATGCTCCGCAGATCGTCGATGTTGTAGAGGAACACCTGATCGAGGTTGCCGACCTCCGGCTCCACGTCGCGCGGCACGGCGATGTCGATCAGGAACAGCGGCCGGTCGCGCCGGCGGCCGCATGGCGTCCTCGATGCCGGCGCGCGTCAGGACCGGTTCGGGCGCGCCGGTCGCGGAGATCGACGATGTCGGCGGCCGCCAGCGCCTTGTCGAGCTGATCCCAGGGGCGCGCGCGCCCGCCCACGCGCCGCGCGAGCGTCTGCGCCGTGCTGAGCGTCCGGCTGACCAGCGACAGCTGACCGACGCGCTGCGCCTGCAGGTGGACGCCGGTGAGCTTGGCCATCTCGCCGGCGCCGAGAATCAGCACGTCGAGGCCGGTCAGGTCGCCGAAGATCTTCTTCGCCAGCGAGATCGCCGCGTAGCTGACCGACACCGCCCCTTCGCCGAGCCCGGTCTCGCTGCGCACGCGCTTGCCGACGGAGAAGGCCGAGGTGAACAGTCGATTCGTCAGCGCGCCGGTCGACTTGTACGCGGTCGCCTTGGCGTAGGCGTCCTTCACCTGACCGAGAATCTGCGGCTCGCCGACGACCATCGAGTCGAGGCCGGCCGCGACGCGAAAGAGGTGTTGGGCGACGTCGGCGCCGCGGTGGACGAACAGGTGGGGCGCGATGCTGTCGTGCGCGATGCCGTGATAGTCGCTCATGAAGCGCGCGCACGCGTCGGCGGCCGCATCGGCATCGGCGCCGAGATAGATCTCCGAGCGATTGCACGTCGACAACAACACGACCTCGCGGCCGAGGCCCCGCGCGGCGAGCGCCGACAGCGCCGTCTCGAGGCCGCCGCGTCCGAAGTCGACCGATTCGCGGAGCTCGACGGGGGCGGTCCGGTGGCTGATGCCCACAGCCAGCAGGCGCATCGCTAGAAATTGTGGCTCCGGGTCAGGAAATACCCGACCGGAACGAAGTTCAGCAGGACGAGCAGGAAGCCGATCGCCGAGAGCCACGCGGCGCGGCGTCCGCTCCAGCCGACCGTTCGCCGCGCGAACAGCGCGAACGTGTACACCACCCAGCAGAGCAGCGCCACGAGGATCTTCGGGATCCTCGACCGACATCGCCTGTGCGCGCGGGTCGGGTGAGCTGTGGATCTGCATCGCCCAGATGCCGCCGACCAGCACGCCACACGTCAGGAACAGCCAGCCGACGGTGATCGCGCGGCCGTTCATCACGTCGAGCACCTGCAGCGCGGGCAGCCGCGAGTAGAAGAAGCCCAGATGCTTGGCCTTGATCTCCTTGAAGAGCAGGACGTAGGTGATGCCGACCACGCACGCCAGGGCGAAGCTGGCGTACGCGAACAGCATCGACAGCACGTGGACGGTGAACAGCGGACTGCGCAGGAGCGGCGGTCGCGGCTCGACGTCAGGATTCAGCGCCGGCAGCACCGACAGGAGCGCCAGCAGCACGCTGACGAACATGCCCATCGCGCGCTCGTCGGTCGTCAGCTCGACGTAGAGATACGCGAGCCCCAGCAGCCAGACGAACGCCGAGATGGCCGCGGTCGTGCCGACCAGCGGCGCGTAGCCCGCCTGCACGGTCTGCATGCCGATGAGAAAGGTGTGTGCGACGACGCCCGCGGCGAGCAGCGCCGTGGCGGTCCGCCCGACGCGCGCGCTCGCGCTGCGCAAAGTGCACGAGATACGCGATGGCGGCAGCGGCGTAGAGGACGAGGGGAAGCCACGCTGGCACGGCGGTCGCCTATGAGCCCGTCGGGCCGTAGTACCCCTGTTTGGTTCGCGCGGTCAGGCCGGGCCGCTGGATCCGCACGAGAATGCGGCGCCACGCGCCGTCGCGCTTCGGGTTGCTCGACGTGTAGCCGACCGAATACTGGCTCGAGAGCTCGTCCCAGATGCGCCTGGTAGATCTTCGGCAGCTCGCGCGCATCGGTCGGGAAGAACGCCTTGCCGCCGGTCTCCTGCGAGAGCTGCCGCAGCACGAACTCCGCTTCCTTGAACTCCCGGCGCCCGATCTCCCCCTGGCGGAGGCCGATCGCGTAGATCGACGTCTCGGATCGCTTCGCGAGATCGAGCACCTCGTCGAACTCGATCAGGCTCGACGTGTCGTCGCCATCCGACAGCAGCACGATGGCCTGGCGGCGGATGTCCGACTGCGGTGGACGCCTTGGTCTTCCGCAGCTCCTTCAGCGAGATGTAGATCGCGTTGTAGAGCGATGTCGATCCGTTGGCGGTCGTCGCCCGGATCGCCTTCTCGAGCGCCGGGCCGTCGTTGGTGAACGGCGCGAGGATCCGCACCTGGCTGTCGAAGTCGATGATCTCGGCCTGGTCTTCCTTGTGGAGCTGACGCGCGAACCCGATCGCCGCTTCCTGCGCGATCGCCATCCGCTCTTCCATGCTCGCGCTCGTGTCGAGCAGCAGCGCCAGCGAGATCGGCGTCTGCGTCTTCGAGAAGAACGTGAGCGACTGCTGCGCGCCGTCCTCGTAGACGTCGAAGTCTTCCTGCGTTCGAGATCGGTGACGTACTTGCCCTGAGCCGTCGGTGACCGTCACGTTCAGCGACACGACGTCGACGCCGGCGCGGAATCGCTGCTGCGCCCCGAGCGCGACCGCGGCGGCGCTGGCGAACAGGACGGCGAGCGCGAGGCGACGGGTCATTTGTTTCCTCCCGTTCGCGTCCGGGCGCGCGACGGTCAGCCCTGGTCGGTTCACGGAGACGGCGATCTTCTCGGGAGGAATCAGCGTGTCCGGGCGCGCGTAGGTGACCAGATACTGGTTGGGTCAGCTCGTTCGCGAGCTTCTCCATCATCTCGGGTGTGGCGCTGATCGCGAGCACCTGATCGCGCCGTCCGCCGGTTCGCTCGGTGCCTTCGGCAATCACCTGAATTGCGGTTGCGAATCTCGTCGGTCGATCCGGCATTCGGGCTGGCCGATGGCGACGACGTGCAGGGCCGCCCGACTCTTGTCGAGCTCGTCGAGCACCTGCTTGTAGTAGCGGTTGCTGAACTCCACGTCCTCCAGCATCAGGACCGCAATCACCGGCCGCTTGGCTTCGCGCTTCTGCAGCCCGCTGGCTCACCTCGACGAGCGCGTCGAGCAGGTACGACCCGGCGCCCGATCGCGGAAAGATGCGATTGGCCGCGGCGTCGAGTGCTTTCTGATCCTGTGTGTAGTCGAGCAGGATGGTCGGCCGTTCGCCGAACGTGACCAGCGCAATCTCCGCCTTGCCCGCCATCGTCGTCAGGAACTTGTGGACGCCGTCGCGGATCATCTGCAGGCCGGCGTCAGCGGCCTGGCTGTCGTCGACGAGCAGCGCCACCGTCATCGGCTCGGACGCCGGTTCGGCCTTCAGGACTTCGCGGCCGACGTTGTCCTCGCGAACGGTGAAGTCAGCCGCCGTCAGGCCGGAGACCGGTTCGTCCTTGCTGTCGAGGACGCTGACGTAGATGTCGGTCGGCTTCGCCTGCGCGGCCGCGGACGCGGGAACGAGGCACGCGAGAACGATCGGAAGCGCGCGCATCCAGTGTGTCATGCTGAGCCTGAGGCCTCTGGGGATCGAGTATAGGCAGCGCGGAAAATTATTGCAACGACGGGAGTTGCGGCGGTTGAGGCTCCTTGACTCGGTTCGGTGCGAATGGTAAGAAGCGAGTCGATGTCTCTGTCGCCCGACGCTGGCGCCGCGCCAGCAGGCTGCGATCGCCTCGGATGGTGCTGCTCGTGATGGCCGTCACGAGCATTGCCCTTGCCGGCGTCGTCGTCCTCTATCTTCAGGGGCATCGCCCCCGCGCGAACGCCGCGTCAGGCTCGCCAAAGGCCGCGAGCAGCTGCGACACACCGCCGGCTGCCGCTCCGGCACCTCCTCCCGCGGCCAAGCCGGACCCGCCGCCGGACTTCCTCACGTTCGCCGCGTGTGGCGACGGCGCAAAGACGGGGAAAGCGGCGAAGCCCGCGGCGAAAGCCACTGCGGTCAGGTGATGCGCCGTGGATGATCCGACCTCCAGCAACAAGTCGTCGGCGTCGCAGTCGATGCGAGCCGTCGGCGAGCTCGGCACCATCGGGCTGTCGTTCGTGCTGGCGATCGCGATCGGCTTCGGCGGGGGGCACATGCTCGATCGCTGGCTGGGCACGCACTGGATCTGGCTGCTCGGGATTCCTGCTGGGGATTGCTGCGGCGATCGTGAACGTGTATCGCACCGCCAAGAAGTTCATCAAGTAGGTCAGTCATGACGAGCGATGCGAACGCGCTGCTGCACCGCCTGCAGACGACCGCGGCGGTGTGCTGTGGGGCGATGGCCATCGTCGCGCTGGTGCTCGCCCACGGCCAGCCGCGGCCGGCGGTTGGCGTCGTGGGTGGCGGACTGCTCGCGGGCGTCAGCCTCGTGGGGATCCGCAGCAGCGTCGGCGGATTGGTCGTCGGTACGGCAGGCGCCGCGCCGTCCGCGCGTGGCGTGGGCCCTGCTGAAGGTGGCGGGCCGGTACGCTTTACTCGCTCTTCTGGCGTACGTTATGATTGCGCGTTTGCGCCTGCACCCATTGGGCCTATTGGCGGGTGCGTCCTCGGTTGTGGCGGCGGCTGCCATCGAAGCCGGCCGCCTTCTCTCGAAGAAGAAGTGATTCCGGGCCGGGCGGCCTGAGCCGCGCGTCGTGTGGCGTCTGCTCGAGACCGGACGCTGGGCGCGGAGCGTAGGATAACGACAGGAATGGAGAAGCTCGAACATCCGCTGTGGATCGTGCAGGCGGTCAACGCGCTGCTGGGCCCGATCGTGGCCGCGGCGCTCGCGCCGCTCGGCTTCCATTTCACGCCCGGTCGAGGTGATTCCCCCGTTCCTCGTGATGTGCCTGTTGATCGTCACGTTCGTCACGGTCGTCTGCGCCGTGATGCGCAGCCGGCTGAGCGTCGAGCATCCGTCGCGCTTCCAGATCGTGCTCGAGGACGCGCGTGCTCGCGTTCCGCGGCCTGCTCGACGAGTGGATCGGTCCGAAGGGACACAACTACCTTCCGCTGATTGCGACCCTCGGCATCTTCATCCTGCTCGCGAACTACGCGGGTCTGGTGCCCGGGTCTGATGGCGCCGACGAGCAGCATCAACGTGACGCTCGGCTGCGCGCTCACGATCTGGACCTACTATCACTTTCAGGGCATTCGAGAGCAGGGCGTGGTCAAGTACATCCTGCACTTCGGCGCCCCTCCCGGATCGCCGGTGTGGCTCTTCCCGATCATGTTTCCGATCGAGGTGATCAGCCACATGTCGCGCGTGCTGTCGCTCTCGCTGCGGCTCTTCGGCAACATCTTCGGCGAGGAGCTGCTGATCATGATCCTGGCGAGCATCGTGCCGTTCATCGTGCCGCTGCCGATCATGTTCCTCGGGCTCATCACGGGCGGGTTGCAGGCATTCATTTTCGTGCTGCTGTCGATCATCTACCTGCAGGGAGCCGTCGCGGTGGCGCACGACGATCACGAGCACGACGATCATGCGGACATGCCGCACGGCCAGCAAGCGCCCGCGGCCGCGTGATCGAGAGTCATTCAGGGTCGCACGTCATCATTCAGCAGTTGGTGCTTTACGAGGGAGGCTTGGGTCGTGAGTAAACGGAGTGTTCTGACAGCCGCCGTATTCGTCCTGATGGCGGGGGCGTTCGCCCCGCTGTACGCGCAGACGCCAGGGGGCGCCGTCGCCGATCACGGCGACATCGTCCGCTGGTCGATCATCACTGCCGGCTTCGCGCTCGGCATTGCCGGGGGGCTCGGCGCGCTGGGCCAGGGCAAGGCCATCGCGTCCGCGGTCGAGGCGATCGCGCGGAACCCGAGCGCGTCGGGCGACATCCGCGGCGCGCTGATCCTGGGTCTCGTGCTCATCGAGTCGCTCGTCATCTACGTGCTCGCGATCTCGCTGATCCTCTTCTTCATCAAGCCGTTCGGCGGCTAGGTCGGCGGGACGCCGGCGGTCGCGTCGTTTCGAGACGGCACGGGTCGAGGTCACTCGGCCTGTGCCGCCTTTTTTGTTTGGCGGGAAGAGGCGCGGAGTTTTCTCACGGACAGGCGCTGAGATCGCAGAGACAAGGGCAGAGACGGCACGACATGCAGTCGCGCGTGCGGCAGGAGTCACGTCGGCGGCGACAAACGCCGAGCATCAGTCCTCCGTGTCATCCGGCCTACGTGCCTCCTGGCCGGCCGAGCCGGCCGACAGTCCGCCCTCTGCGAATCTCGGCGTCTCTGCGTGAGAGGTGAGAGCGCGGCTCACCAATCGCAATCCCTCGGCTGAGTTGGGCTGCCCCGCCCGGGCGCCGCTTGGGCGTACAATGGATCGTCCCGTGAAGTCCCACTACTACTCCCAGCACGCCGTGGCGCTACGCGCCGAGCTCGGGGCGGCCATCTCGCGCGAGCAGATGCGCGAGCTGCACGAAAAGACGGCCGCGCGGCATCTTGTGGTCGCCGCGCGCCAGTTCGGGATCCTCGCGCGTCGCGACCTGGGGGCTGATCCGGTTCGACAACCCGCTGATCTGGGTGCCGCTGGCGTTCGTGCAGGGATTCACGATCTTCAACTTCACCGTGCTGCTGCACGAGGTCGTCCACCACACGATCTTCGCGCGTCGTCGTCCGCGCGCCGAGCGGGCGCTTGGGTTTTCTCTACGCGGTGCCGAGCGGGATCTCGGCGTCGCCAGTTCACGCGCTGGCATCTGGACCATCACGCCGAGCTTGGATCGGACGAAGACGATCCCAAGCGCGCGCACCTGTCGCCGAAAGTGAACAAGCGCTGGTACAAGCTGCTGTACTGCACGCCCGCGCTGTTCCCGATTTATTTCCGCGCGGCACGCCGCGAGGCGGCGAACTATCCGGAAGAGTTGCGGCGGGCGATCAATCGGGAGCGGAAGATCTCGATGGCCGCGCATCTTGGCGCCATCGCGATCGTGTGGATCCTGTTCGGATTCTACGCGGCGCTGAGGACGAACATCATCCCCGTGTTCTTCATCTTTCCGATCGCGTTCACGCTGAACCGTCTCGGCCAGCATTACGACATCGACCCCGCCGATCCGGCCAAGTGGGGCACGTTGATGAAGGGCCACTGGTTCTGGGACTTCGCGTTCCTGAACTCGAACTATCACCTGGAGCATCACTATTTCCCGGGCGTCCCGTTCTACCGGCTGCCCGGGCTGCAGCGCGCGCTCGTCCCGTTCTACGAGAAGAAGGGGATGCGATGGCAGTCGTACGGCCGGCTGGTGTACGGATGGCTCGTCGAGAATCACGCGCCGCACACCGACTGGCACGCCGACTCATCACGAGCACCGCGTCGAGCTCGTCCGCCAAGCATCAGATCACTTGATGCGCCACATGTAGATCGTCCGGCCGCCAACCTCGCGACGTTCCTCCGGCGGCCACTTATCGCCCATCGTGAAGGCGTGGGAAACGATGCGCGTGCCAGGCTTCAGATCCTTCTGCAACTTCGGCATCAGCTTTTCGTTGAGTGACGGCAGCAGGTACAAGGTGACGACCGTGGCGTCGCCGATGGACGCTTCGAAGAGATCCTCGGATCGGAACGTCGACGCGATCCGTGACGTTCGCCGCCTTGGCGTTCTCGGTGGCTTCTTCGATACGCTTCGGATCGATGTCGATGCCGACGCCGTGCGCGCCGAACTTCTGTGCGGCGGCAATCGGGATCCGGCCGTCGCCGCACCCGAGATCGTAGACGACGTCGTTCGGTCCGACCTTCGCCAGCTCCAGCATGGCGTCGACGACGGCAGGGGGCGTGGGGACGTAAAAGACGTCGGGCGCCCTGGGCGGCGTGGCCTGCGGGAAACTGGCGCCGATCGACAGGACAGCCCAGAGCAGAAGAGTGGTAGCCATGAGGCCAGTGTAGCGCCACCGCGCTGGGCCTCAACCAGTCGGCTGCGCTGAGCTGTCGCCGCTCTGCTGCAAGAGCTTGGCGACGAGAGCGGTCCAGCCCGTCTGGTGGCTGGCGCCGAGCCCGGCGCCGGTGTCCGCGTGGAAGTACTCGTAGAACAACACGAGGTCGCTCCAGTGCGGGCTCGTGCGGAACACGTCGCGCGCGCCATCGGATGGCCGGCGGCCATCCGCGCCGCGGAGAAACAGCGACGACAGCCGTTGCGAGATCTCCGCCGCCACCTGCCACAGCGTCAGCATCCGTCCCGATCCGGTCGGACATTCGATCGTGAACTCGTCGCCATAGTAGAAGTGATACTTCTGCAAGGCCTCGATGAGCAGATAGTTCGTCGGAAACCAGATCGGTCCGCGCCAGTTGGAGTTGCCGCCGAACAGATCAGTGGTGGACTCGCCGGGCTCGTAGTCGACGACATGATGTTGGCCGTCGAAGTCCAGCACGCACGGATGCGCCTCGTGGACGCGCGACAGCGCCCGGATGCCGTGCGGTGACAGGAATTCGCGCTCGTCGAGCATGACGCTGAGAATGCGCCGCAACTGGTCGCGATCGACGATGGAGAGCAGGCGGCGTCCTTCCATGCCGGGCGCGCGCATCGACGCGATGTTCGCGGTGAGGTCCTGGCGATTCTCGATGAACCATTCCATCCGGCGGCGAAACCCATCGAACCGCTCGAGGTCGCCGGCCTCCAGCGTTTCGACCGCGAGCAGCGGAATGAGGCCCACCATCGATCGGACCTTCAGCGGAATCCGGTCGTCGCCGGTCGTGTGCAGCACGTCGTAGAAGAAGCCGTCGGTCTCGTTCCAGAGGCCCAGCGAGTTTCCGCGGTCCGACATCGCGTTGGCGATGTAGAGAAAGTGCTCCCAGAACTTGCTGGCGATGTCCTCGTACGACGGGTCCTCGTCGGCGAGCTCCATGGCGATGGCGAGCATGTTGAGCGTGTACATCGCCACCCAGCTCGTTCCATCGGATTGCTCGATATGTCCACCATCGCTTCGCTTGCTGCGGTCGAACAGTCCGATGTTGTCCAGACCGAGAAATCCCCCCTCGAAGATGTTGTTCCCCTCGGTGTCTTTCCGGTTGATCCACCACGTGAAGTTGAGCAGCAGCTTGTGGAACACACGCTCGAGAAACAGCCGGTCGCCCTTTCCGGATCGTTTCTGATCGATCTTGTAGACGCGCCATGTCGCCCACGCATGCACCGGCGGATTCACGTCGTCGAGCGCCCATTCGTATGCGGGAAACTGGCCGTTGGGATGCATGTACCACTCGCGGGTCATGAGCACGAGCTGGTGCTTGGCGAACGCCGGATCGACCAGCGCGAGCGGGATGCAGTGGAACGCGAGATCCCAGCCGGCGTACCAGGGGAACTCCCACTTGTCCGGCATCGAGATCACGTCGGCGTTGTACAGCTGAATCCAGGCGTGGTTGCGGCCGTTGAGGCGATCGGCTGGCGGAGCGGGGCTGCGTCGGATCCCCCTTGAGCCAGTCGCGAATGATGTAGTGGTAGAACTGCTTCGTCCACAGCAGGCCGGCGAACGCCTGCCGCATCACCTGCTTGCCGCCGTCGCTCAGGTGGTCGGGGATGACCGTGACGTAGAACTCGTCGGCCTCGCGAAGCCGATCGTCGAACGTGCGGGCGAATGCCGCGTCGAACGGGCGTGAGCATCCGGGTGTCGGTGAGTCGCAGCTGCAGAACAGCGCGTCCGCCGGCAGGCACCGACAGCGCGTACCGAGCGGCGCTCTTGGTGCCGACGCCGGCAGGATTGACGGCCTCCGTCGCGCCGTGCACGACGTAGTCGTTGATGCCGTCCTTCACGTACGACGTGCGCATTTGCGACACCGAACAGGCGCTGGGTGTTCGATTCGTTTTCCGTGAAGAGCAGCTCCGGCGCACCCTCACAATAGAGAAACCGCTGGCCGTACGTCGGCTCGTCGAGGGCGATGAGCGACGCGCCTTCCGGCGCATCCGCTCGCGACAGCTGAGGGCGAGGCGTGTCCGTCGTCCACGACCAGCGATTGCGGAACCAGAGCGTGGGGAGGACGTCGAGGTTGGCGGCCTCCGGTCCGCGATTCTCCACGGTGATGCGGATCAGGATGTCTTCCGGCGATGCCTTCGCGTACTCGACGAAGACGTCGAAATAGCGATCGTCGTCGAAGACTCCGGTGTCGAGCAGCTCGTATTCAGGATCGAGCTTGTCCGCGTCTCCGGTTTTCCTCGACGAGCGCCGTCGTACGGGAACGCTGCCTGCGGGTACTTGTACAGACACTTCATGTACGAGTGCGTCGGCGTGCTGTCCAGATAGAAGTAACACTCCTTGACGTCCTCGCCGTGGTTGCCCTGAGGGCCGGTCAGGCCGAACAGGCGCTCTTTGAGGAACGGGTCGCGGTGGTTCCAGAGCGCGAGCCCGAAGCAGATGTGTTGATGGCGATCGCAGATGCCGGCGAGGCCGTCCTCGTTCCAGCGGTAGACACGCGATCGGGCGTGATCGTGCGGAAAGAATTCCCAGGCGTTGCCGTCCGCGCTGTAGTCTTCGCGGACCGTCGCCCAGGCACGGTCGCTGAGATATGGTCCCCAGCGTTTCCAATGAGCGCTGCGGTCGGCGGATTCCTGCAGTCGTCTTGCCTCAGCCTGCACCGGATCCGCCCCCGCCCGCGGCACCCGCGCCCGCGCCGCCGGCACCGCTCGCCCCGCCCGAGGAGACGAAGGACGCGAACGACGCTGAGGCATCCGACGGGTCCTGCGTGATCGACGCGAACCATGGCGGAACGGCCGACGCGTGCCGTCTCAGATACCGCGACCATTGCGGAGCCAGTCCGAGCGCGACGGCGTACACCAGCGTGCGCGGAGGCACGACCGTCGGCTGATCGGCGCCGCGGTCGCGCGCGATCTGCTTGAGATGCCGCTTGTATCCCTGCCATCGTGCAGCGTCCATGACGGCCTGATCCGACAGCACCACAAGGCCGGCCCAGGCGATGAGTGCCACCACAGCCCCGATCGCCAGCGCAAGCGGCACGACGAGCGGCCATGGACCCTGCCGTTCGATGAGCGCAATCGCAGGAATCACGAGGATGACGCCACCAAGAAAGAGCGTCAATGCCAGCGTTTTCAGCTGGCGCGCGCCTGATGCGCGCATCTCGTCGAGCATGCCCCGCAGCCCTCAGCTCACCCTCGACCGCTGACGAAAAGCGTCGCGCGCCGCGCACGAGCCGCGCCCGAGCCTTCGACAGCGTGACGGGATCGGCGCCGTTGGCGAACGCGATCGTGACGGCCGTTTCCTCGTGCGGCGCGAGGTCGTGGCGGCCTGGCACCGTGCTGAGCTCGAACTGTCTGACACGCCAAAGCGTCGCGGCAACTCCCTGATCACGAGGACGCCGCGTTCCGCGAGATCCATAAGCGTCGCCATGGCACTTCCGGGCGACGACCGGCCGTTTGCCGCCAGCACCGCGGCCAGCGCAGGCGCGAGCGGTGCGGGCGCCGCGGAGACCGTCGATTCGACGAGCGGACGAAGTGGTGACGGAGCCGCGTGGCGCACCGCGACCACCAGCCCGATTGCCGTCACCAGGACGATACCGGCAGCAAGCGCCCAGCGTGGCGCAAGCGCCGCCAGATGCTCCTCGCGCTGGCGCCACTGCGGTGGCGCGGTGACGACCGCGTCGGCCGGAAAGCGCAGCGAAACCGTGAACCAGCCGTTCGGCCGAATGCCGCTCAGCATCCGCCTTGACGACGCCGTCGTCCGCCGACGATTGATGGCGGATTCTCGATCTTGTGGCTATCGAGGATGCGACTGTCCTCGGCAGCGACGGGCGACTCGATCGCGATCCGGCTGGACGCGATTCTGTACGCGTGCTCGATGGGGAGCGGCTTCCAGGCGACCTCGTCGCCGGCATTACTAGGGATCGCGACCCCGCGCGCGACGTAGCTCAAGCCGAACGTGTGCCTCGACGCCTCCACCGGCGCGAAATGCCATTCGACCCTGACGCGATTCCGCCCGCTGATCGTGATGTGACCCGGACCGTCGCCGACCGGTACGACCACGCCGTCCATCGTCGCCTGCACGATGTCGATGCCGTCGGTTCGTGATGCCGGGAGCTCGCGCCACACGTGGGTGAACGGACCCGAGGCGAAATCGAACGTCACCGTTTCGTCGACGCGCAGGTCGCCGCCGGTCTGCACCTTGATCGTGACGTCGAACCGATCCGCCGAGTAGTCCTTCGATGCCGCGCCTGCTGGAGACGCCAGCAGCGCGAGCGCGATGACCGTCCACGAGGCGATGCGCGGGCGGGTTCGGCGCTCGTGACCCCGCCTGTCACGGTTGGGCGATAGAGTCGTTTTCATGGTGATTCGCTTTCAAAAGCGTCCCGAAAAACGCGTCCTTCCGCTGTTCGACCGTCGCCGACTCGTGCCGGGCCCGGCCATCCGGCCGCCCCTCCACCCGAGAGAAGTGGACCACCGGCAGCGAATGCTCGAGCATCTGGCCGGCCGGCGGCAGAAGAGTCAGTAGCCCATCTCCCGCTCGATCCCGCGCACGATGCGTTCGAGCTCGTCCACGAGGCGTCCTCCGCCCGCTTCTCGATACGCGCGTACCAAAGTCTGGTAGTACGCCAGCACATCGTCCGGGCTTGCTTCGTATCGCTCCCAGACCTGCTCCCCGATGGTCCGGAGGTCGCGGAGGATCGAATACGTGTTGTGGACCTTGTCGGCGACCGACACGCGCAGGCTCGGCGGTGCGCAGGAGTCGGGCATGTTGAGCGTATTTCATCTTTCGCTCCGCCCATGGCTCCGGCGGCGTGGCAAACGAGTCGGTGCAGTCCTCCACGATCTTCGCGACCTGATCGCCGAAGCGCGCCCGGATGTCTTCCAGCCGCTGCCGACCGCCGTGGTCTTCGGCGGCATCGTGCAGCAGTGCCCCGATAGCCTCGTCCTCGTCGCCGCCATCGTCGAGCACGATCGACGCGACGCCCATGAGGTGAGCCAGGTACGGGATGGACGTCCCCTTCTTCGTCTGCGTCCCATGCACCTCGTGCGCGTAGCGGACGGCCTCGTCGAACCGCTGCGTCAGGTGGGCCATTCAGCCTCTCTCGAGCACTATTGTGCTGTACAGGCTACCGTTGGCGTGTTTCTTTCATGTTTCACTGGTTGGTGATGGGCTCGATGAAACGGCTGACGTCAGCAAGCACAACCGTAATTGGCCGAATGGCCGCGCTTGTCGTGGCTGTGCTGGTCTTTGCTTTGGGCTCGGCCGACCTCGGCCAACGCGCCCGCGACGGTCAGCCGGATTCAGACCGGGCTGGCGTCGTACTACGGTCCGGGCTTCAACGGCGACCGGACGGCAAGCGGAGAAATCTTCGATCAACGGGAGCTCGTCGCGGCGCACCGCACGCTGCCCCTCGGCAGTGTCGTCCAGGTGACGAACCTCGAGAACGGCCGCAGCGTCGTGCTGCGAGTCATCGATCGCGGACCGTACGGCAAGAACCACCGCAAGGGCGTCATCATCGATGTCTCGAAAGGTGCCGCGCAGAGACTTCGCTTCATCCGCGCCGGGTTGATGCGCGTGCGCGTCCGCGTCTTGAGCCTGCCCGAAGACGATTCCTAGAGCCTGGGCAAGGTCTCGCGGCCTGGTTTGACGTCATGCGTCGATCCCGACGTAAAGTAGCGGCGTGGATCCCGCGCCGGCTGTCTATGCTGCGCTCGATGCGCTCGGCATCCGATACGAGCGGCACGAGCACCCGCCCGTCTTCACGTCAGAAGAAGCCGCCGAGCACTGGGCGAACATTCGCGGCACGCCGTGCAAGAACCTCTTCCTTCGCAACAAGAAAGGCAATCGTCACTATCTCGTCGTGCTCGAGATCTCGAAGCAGGCCGATCTGAAGCACATTGCCCGGCTCGTCTCCGACGATCGTCTGAGCTTCGGTTCGCCCGAGCGGCTGATGGCGGAGCTCGGCCTGACGCCAGGGTCTGTCACGCCGTTGGGTCTCATCAACGATCACGATCGGTCGGTGCGGGTCCTGATCGATCGGGATCTCCGCGGCGCGAGCGGCTTGATCCTGCATCCGAACATCAACACCGCCAGCGTGGTGGTCTCGTGGGCTGATCTCGAGAAGTTCCTGGAATCGCGCGGTAACCCGGTGAGCATCGTCAATATCGGATCGCCAGCCTCGTGATGACGGCTCCGATCAGAACCCGACGATCAGGTTGACGCGCGCGGTGCGCGGCAGCATCGGATGAAAGTGGATATCGTTGACGCCGCCCGCTGGCTCTCCCGGCAGACGCGAAGCGTAGTAGTAGTCGATGTCGCTGTCCGGTGCGTTGAAGAGATTGAACACATCGACCGACGATCTTCACTCCATTTGCGAGCCTGTAACCGCCGTCCAGATTCACGAGCGTGGAGGCTTTCGACCTGACCGAGTTGTCTTCGATGAGCGGCCTCGACCCGAAGTAACGCAGTCGGACGCTTCCGAAAACGTTGTGGAGTCGCGTCGATCGTCGCGCCCGCCGAGACGACGGTCTCGAGCGAGCCAGGAATTCTGTCGCCGGCGACATCGAAGTCGGTGAATCGCGCGTGCGACAGCGAGAGGTCGCCATCGAACGTCAACCATCGGCGCGGCCTGTAGTAGTTGGCGAGTTCGATCCGGCCCGGTGGCTCGGCCGGCCGGCTTCCGTCGTGCCCGCGTCCCCGGAGAACACCAGCTCAGACGCGAGGTCGAGCGACCACACCGTGAACGTCGTCTGGAGATGTGGGACAACGACCGTTCGCACGCCGGCTTCTAGCTCCTGTCGCGCGCACGAGCGGTGTGACGCGATCCGCCGCTTCGCCCGTCACCGGGTCGACCGTGATCGTGGCTCCGCGTCGCGTCGTTGCTGTGAAAGCCGTTACCGGCGTTCACATAGAGCTCGGTCCCTTTAAACGGTCCAACGATGACCCCGCCTTTCGGACTGATAACACCGGCGCTCGGCCACGCCTCCGTTGAGGGACTTCGCCGCATCGACATTGAAGCGATAGCCGTCCGCGCGGATGCCCGCCAACGTTCGGAGCCAGCGGATTCCATTGGATCTCGTTCTGTGCGTATGCGCCGGCGCTCGTCTCGACCACCGAGTCCTGTCGCACGGTCTCGAGCAGCCGGCGCGCCTCTGTGTGCGACAACCCGATGCTCGTGATGTCGTCGTTCCTGACCTGAACCCCGAATGTGTTCTGCATCGCGCGGCCAGCCCACTCACCGAGCCGCCGGTGAGCCGATCGACGCGCCTGTTCACCAACCGGTGATCCGCCTGGTGAAACTGATCGCCGTGATCCGGGTCGTCGAGAAAATAAGTGAAGTTGGAGAACAGATCGAGGTCGTATCCGATGCCGATAGGCCGTGACCTTCGTGCTCGCATGTCCACGCGTCCGCTGCCATTCGACCGATCCGCTGTATCGATAGGTATCGCCGCCGTCTGTCGAATCGACTGCACCAAACCGTTCGATGAGGCCGCTCTGTACCGCGCGCTCAGGTATCTGATCGGTGGAGGCCCACGTGCCGCGATATCCCATGCCGGTGACGGAAAAGCCGTTCAGCGCATCGCCGCTGCCGTAGCGAACGACCGCGTTCACCTTGCGGTAGTCGTCGGGTTGCGTCCACGGTCCGTCGTTGTTACACGATTCTCTCGAAGAGCCAGTAGCTTCCGGCCACCGCCACCAACACCGACCAGACGGCGGCGAATCGAACCTGCGAAACCGGCCACGTGCTCAGACCCCAGAAGAGCGGCACGAGCAACGCTGCAACAGCGACTTGTCCGGCTTCGACGCCTGCGTTGAAGGACGCCACCGGGCAGCGCGACCGCTCCACCGCGCTCGTGACGCCCAGATCGCGAAGCGCCGTGGCGAAGCCCAGACCATGAACCAGCCCGAAGCCGAACGTCAGCTTCCAGCGGCAACCCTGTGCGGGGCGGACCAGGTTTTCGACGCCGACGTAGACGATCGACGCGGCAATCAACGGTTCGACGATCCGTCCGGGGACGACGAGGAGTCCTGTGGCGGCGAGCAGCAGTGTGAGGGAGTGGGCGACCGTGAACGCGGTGATCGTCCGAATCACGTCCCGCCACCGGCGCAGGACGACCAACACGCCCGCGAGGAACAACAGATGGTCGTAACCGGTGAGGATGTGGCGGACGCCGAGCGAAAAGAAGCGACCGATCGAGGGAGCCGACGGCGGGTGAAGCCGCCGACACGTCGATCGTGACGTCTCCCGACTCCGCGTCGAGCATCCGCTCGACGAGCAGGGCACTGTCCCCGCGGCGAACCGAGAGCAGCTCGCGATGCCCTCGCGCAAGACGCATCGGGATCGTCGAGCGGATCGACAGCCTGGAGCCCGGCGGTCGTTCGTAGACGAGGCGAACGTGAATTCCGCCGCTGTCGTCCGACCAGAACGACGTCGTCGAGGCCGACATCGCGTGTCCGTCGAGCGACAGGACGATCGAATCGCGCGCGACGCCCGGCATCGCCTTGGGTCCGCCAGCGATCGCCGCATCGGCGGCCAGCGACCGAGAGCACGGCGACGATCTCCCGGGCGTCGAGCTTCACGTCGAGCGCGCTCAGTCCCGGGTCGTGGGCAAGAAGGGCGACCGTCGAGCCGAGCATCGATGCATCACCGCGCTCGAGGCCAGCCGCAAGCGCTGGCCTCGACGCGTTGTTGACGCACGCGCTTCAGTGGGTGTGATTGCGCCCATTGTGCGGCGTTGCGGCGTACGGAAACACCTTGTTGTAGGCGATGTCGTTCTTGTCGACGTTGTCGCCGGCCGGACCGCGGATGATCGGCGGGCTCACGCGCAGGTCGCTGATGAGGGCCGTCACCGCGATATCGACCACGTCGTCGCCGAAGCGGCGGCCGTTGGGCCAGCCCCCGGGAACCGTCCCGCCGCCGAATCCCGCCTGCACCTGACTCGTCAACACGTCGCCGCCGAAGATGCTCAGGCGCGAGAATCCGGCGTCGTCGGGATTGGCAGGATCCATCGCGCCGCCACCGGCAAGGCGTGCCGGCGCGGTGGACAAGTCCACCTTGATCAGGTCGGGGATGAAGATGCCCGCGATATCCGTTCGGTTCGTCGTCGGGGCGACGTTCGCGTTGAAGACCAGCGCGTTGATCAGCGCCGCGAGCTCAGGCTTCTCCGCATACTTGCGGAACAGTTCGTTGTCGCGGGTCGGGCTCGTCCGGCTGTACAGGTCCTTGTCCTCGATCGCGACGAGGCCTTCGTTGAACAGCGGATTGCCCTGACGCGCGACCTGCACGAATCCATCGGCGAGGATCGGATCATGACCCGGCGTGAGGATCGTCACTCGCCGGCGGCTCGTCGTGGCATAGACGCCGACGACCTGTCGGTCGCCACCGATCGCGTCGAGCGGGATGTTCAACGCCATCGTGTGCACGTTGAATCCGCCCTGCGAGTCGAAGCCCTTGCCCGGACCACGCAGCTTCAGAAGGTCGAAAATCGCCTGAATGTCCGCGTAGAAACCATCGTCGCGCTGTCCGGCGAACGCGCTGTAGCCATCGGAGAGATCCGCGATGGACTGTCTGGTGTAGCGATCCAGCTCCGCTTCCGTGGCCACGCCGTCACGCGCCGGCTGTTCACCGTCGTCGTTCTGGTTGTACTTCGGCGTGGCGTTCCCCTGGTTGTTCGGTGGGACGATGCCCTCGCCGAGGCGCTCGACGGCGCCCGTGCGGTGATTGATCCGCGTGACCGTGTAGGACTGAATCAGGTTCTGCGCGGCATCCCCGACGTTGTTGATGACGCCGAGATACGACTGCAGGATCGTCTTGCGATTCCTGAACCTGGTGGTGAAGCGAAACTGATAGCTGTACGTGGCGCGCCCAGCGGTCAGGTCCGAGCCGGTGGCGACGTGAATCTGGTAGAGCACATCGTCGTCGAAGTTGTACTTGTTCGGACCGACGCCAGGCTCTTCGTGCGGGTAGACCGCGAGCGCGGTGGTGAGGTACTTCTGTCCGCGATCCCTCGACAGGAAGGCGTAGACGTCGGTCGTATTCGCCGCGTCGTCCAGAATGATGAGCGGCGCGTCCATGTGACTCGATGCGCGCGCCGGTGAGGGCGATGCCATCAAGAGGCATCCTGCCGCGGCGGCAAGCCACGGCACCTTTCGAAGTGTGTCGTTCATGTCACTCTCCTGCGTGATTGCTGGTTGAGACGGACCGATGGCGGTGGAGGAGATCGAGCTCGGAGGGCAGCAGCGTCGAGCGGAGCGCGTCGGCCTGCGCGAGCCAGCGGCGGGCGTCCGCGCGACGGCCGCTCGATGCGGCAATCACACCCGCATGCAGGAACAGCCGCGCGTCCTTGGTGTGCTGTGACAGGGCGAGGTCCATCGCGGCCCGCGCTTCGTCGAGGCGTCCGGCCGCGGCCAGTGCCCAGGCGCGAGCATCTTCGGTGAACACGTCGCGACGTACCGTCAGCTCGCGTTCCGTCAGCGACAGCGCCTGCTGCGTGTCGGTGCGGCGCGTCGCCAGGAAGAGTGCGACGGTTCGCGGATCCGAAACCGGCCCGTCCTTCAGGAGCTGCTGCTCGACCGCCGCCGCCTGCGAATCCAGCCCGCGAGCTCTCAAGGCGTCCGCCAGCGCCCATTGATATTCGGGAAGCGGATTGAGCTGCATCGCACGCTCGAGCGCCTGAACGGCTTCCTCGGAGCGATGGCGAGCGAGCCACACGCGACCGCGCGTCAGGAGCGCGGCGGCGTAATCAGGCTGAAAGGAAAGCGCCGCATCGATCGCCTGCGACGCCTGTTCGAGCTGTCCTCGTTGAAGCTCATAAATCGCGAGGCGCGTATACGCCCACGCGACCGATTCGGGATTTCGCGGACTTGCGGTCGCGATGGCCTTGTGCGCCAGATCGATTGCGCCGTCCAGATCGCCCGTGAGCCAGCGGAGATGAGCGGCGCGCGTGTAGGACTGATAGAACGGCTTGAGATCGATCATCTTCTGGTACGCGGCGGCGGCCTCGGTCAGCCGTCCCTGCTCCATCAGCGCATCACCAAGGAGCGCGTAGTCGAGGACGAACTCCCGCTTCGTGACGAGCGTCCGCGCGATGGCTTCGGCCTCGTGAAAGCGGTGGAGCTGATGCAGCGCGTGGCCGCGCAGGAGAAGGGCGGCGAGATCGCCGGGATGCCGTTCCTCGAGGCACGTCGCGACGCTCTCGGCCACCTTGTAGTCGCCGGGATCGTTCGTCTGGCGCGCTCGCGTCACGAGTTGGTAGCCGAGCTGTTCGAGCGCGTCCCGTGAGCCGGCACCGGCTGCCTGGCCCGCTCCTGCAGGTCGGCGATGGTGCGATCGATCGGCCGGTCGTGACCGCCAGGCGCCAGCGCAACCTGGCACGCGATCGATAACGGCGGGATGCGATCGGACGCGGCTCCAGCCGGTCCACACGCCGCGAGACAGGTTGCCGGCACGACCGTAAGCATGAGCAGTGCGTGAGATTTCATTCGACGGTCCTCCACGAACTGCCGCTTCTACGGATGCGGAGTGAAGATGGATTTGTCTGAGCGGGCGGGTCGGGTAGAATCCCTCCGGACCGCTCGGCCGTAGATTCATATGTGGTTCTTGTGGGCTGTGATCGACCGCTCGGGATCCGCGCGGAGCTGGACGGAGGATCGCGCGGGGGATCAGGCGGCACTCGTTCGCATGGCTCGGGGCGATGGTGACGCCGTGGCGGAGCTGTACGACCGTCACGCCAGGCCGATCTACTCCCTCGCGTTGCGGATCCTCGGCGACGCCGCCGAAGCCGAAGATGTCGTGCAGGAGGTCTTCTCGCAGGCGTGGCGCCAGGCGGCACGCTACAGCGCGTCGCGCGGCGCCGTCGCGGCGTGGCTGTTGACGCTGACGCGCAGCCGTGCGATCGATCGTCTGCGGGCCGAAGCGCGCGCGGCCCGCCGGTGTGGCCGATGAACGTGCGGTCGGTCAGGTCGTCGACGCCGGTCCGCCGGCCGACTCCCAGGTGCTCTCGTCCGAACAGGTATCGCGCGTCCGCGCGGCCCTCGATGAGCTGCCGCTGTTGCAACGGGCGGCAATCGAGCTCGCGTACTTCGAGGGTCTGACGCACGCGGAGATTGCCGCGCGGCTGGAGCAGCCGCTGGGCACCGTCAAGACGCGCATTCGTCTGGCGATGACGAAGCTGCGCGACGTGTTGGCAGGCACCGTCTGATGGCCATGAGCCCGACCGATCACGACGAGCTGCGCGAGCAGGCCGAGCTGTACGTCCTCGGCGCGCTGGCGGCATCGGACCGCCAGACGTTCGAAGCGCACCTGGCGTCGTGCGACGAATGCCGCGCGCAGGTGACGTCGCTGTCCCCGGTCACCCAGGCGCTTGCGTACGTCGCGCCGCAGCACGACCCGCCATCCGAACTCCGGGCCCGTGTGCTGGCCTCGATTACGGGGACGCCCGGTACGGCGCCGGCCTCGTCAACTCGTCCGGAGGGCGCACACGTCGATGCTGCCGTGGCTGGCGGCCGCCGCGTCGCTGGTCCTGGCCGCGGGGCTCGGCCTGTATTCCGCGAGCCTTCGATCGCGAATCGGCGCGCTCGAGCAGCGCCTGCAGGAAGCGACCGAGCGGGCGTCATGCGGGCGAACGGCAGATCGCTGAGCTCCGTCATGCGGCAGCCGACGCGCAACAGCAACTCGCCGTGCTCGCGGCGCCTGACCTGCAACGGATCGATCTGGCCGGCCAGCCGCGCGCACCGCAGGCATCAGCGCGCGCCTTCTGGAGCCGGTCGCGCGGCCTCGTCTTCACCGCCTCGAATCTGCCGACGCCCCCGGCCGGCAAGACTTACCAGTTGTGGGTCCTGACGAAGCAGCCGGCACCGATCAGCGCCGGCGTCTTCAAGCCGGATCAGCGGGGACGTGTCGCCGCCGTGTTCGAGACGCCGCTCGATCTGCCGCAACCGGTCGGCATGGCGGTCACAATCGAGCCGGACGGCGGCGTTCCCGCGCCGACCGGCGACAAATACCTGGTGGGGCTGTAGAACGCTAGTCGGCCGTCCGCTTCGGCCGCATGTTCGCGCGCGAGGACCCTCTTTCGCAGCCGGATGCTCTTCGGCGTCACCTCGACGAGCTCGTCGTCGTTGATGAACTCGATCGCCTGCTCGAGGCCGAGCTTGCGCGGCGGGATCAGGCGCACCGCTTCGTCGGCCGTCGACGCGCGCATGTTCGTCTGCTTCTTTTCCTTCGTCACGTTCACGTCGAGATCGTTGGCGCGCGCGTTCTCCCCGATGATCATCCCCTCGTACACCTTCTCCGTCGGCTCGATGAAGATCTCTCCGCGCTCCTGCAGGTTCGAGATCGCGTACGCGGTTGCGGGGCCGGCGCGGTCCGCCACGAGCGCACCGGTCGTGCGCGCGGGGATGGCGCCGTGCCACGGCTCCCAGCCGGCGAACAGGTGATTCATGATCCCCGTGCCCTTGGTATCGGTGAGGAACTGCGATCGAAAGCCGATCAGACCGCGCGCCGGAATACGGAACTCGAGCCGCACTCGGCCGCTGCCGTGGTTCACCATCTTCGTCATCGTGCCGCGGCGCGTGCCGACGAGCGCGATGACGA
Source organism: uncultured Acidobacteriota bacterium (assembly GCA_963786615.1). Classification (GTDB taxonomy): domain Bacteria; phylum Acidobacteriota; class Vicinamibacteria; order Vicinamibacterales; family 2-12-FULL-66-21; genus CAWAZT01. The sequence goes on along the minus strand of CAWAZT010000001.1, from coordinate 186,275 downwards.
CGCCCTGAAACTCCTCCGCGACGTCGATCACGAGGTCTTCGACGGGCTCGACAATCGTGCCCTTGACCTCCTTTGTGACGATGTCAGGGCGCGAGACCTGCAGCTCGTAGCCCTCGCGGCGCATCATCTCGATCAGGATCGACAGCTGCAGCTCGCCGCGTCCGAGCACCTTCATCTGCTCCGGCGTGTCGGTCGGCTCGACGCGAATCGAGACGTTCCCGAGCAGTTCCTTGTCGAGGCGATCCTTGATCTGCCGCGACGTGACGAATTGTCCCTCGCGACCGGACATCGGCGACGTGTTCACGCCGAAGATCATCGACACCGTGGGCTCGTCGACGGCAATCGCCGGCATCGCCTTGCGGTGCTCGATGTCGGCGATGGTTTCGCCAATCGTGATGTCTTCGATTCCCGCGAGGCAGACGATGTCGCCGGCGGCGGCCTCCTCGACGTCGATGCGCTTCAGCCCCTCGAACGCGAACAGCTTGGTGATCTTGGTCTCCTGAACCGAGCCGTCGAGCTTGCAGACGGCCACCGCGTCGCCGATCCGGACACGTCCCTGGAACACGCGTCCAACCGCAATGCGCCCGAGGTAGTCGTTCGAGTCGAGGTTCGCGACCAGGATCTGGAGAGGACCTTCAGGATTTCCCCGCGGCGGCGGCACGTGATCGACGATCGCTTCGAACAGCGGCCGGAGATCCCGCCCGGGCTGCTCGAGCGTCCGCGACGACGTACCCGTCTTGGCGCTCGTGTACAGCACCGGGAAGTCGAGCTGTTCCTCGGTGGCGTCGAGATCGATGAAGAGGTCGTATATCTCGTTCAGCACTTCCTGCACGCGTGCATCCGGCCGATCGATCTTGTTGATGACGACGATCGGCGGGAGGCGCCGTTCGAGGGCTTTTCGGAGGACGAAGCGAGTCTGCGGGAGCGGCCCCTCCGAGGCGTCGACCAGCAGCATGACGCCGTCCACCATCGCCAGCGTCCGTTCGACCTCTCCGCCGAAATCCGCGTGGCCCGGGGTGTCGACGATGTTGATGAGGGTTTCTCCGTAGTGAACCGCCGTGTTTTTCGCCAGAATCGTAATCCCGCGCTCCCGCTCGAGATCGGTGTTGTCCATCGCGCGTTCGGCGACGCGCTCGTTGGTCCGGAAGATGCCGCCTTGGTGCAGCAGGCCGTCCACGAGGGTCGTCTTGCCGTGATCGACGTGGGCTATGATCGCGACGTTGCGCCTGAGCGCGTTGGCGATACCAGATGAGGGGGACGCGACAGAAGGCATCTAATCAGTATACCTGTCGGGCGGTGGACTCGTGGGCCAGGAAGTCCGAGCTCCTTGGCCGAACAGCCCCGAAGCCCCCTGCCCGACAGCGAAGTCTCCCCCGATCAACCCTTACGACGCTGTGACCGTCATATCTCTGACAGTGAACGGCGGCTTCCGCACGTCGGCGGATACGGACCTCGTGGCCCGCGCGGCGGCCGGTGACGCGTCCGCGTTCCATGCGCTCGTCGAGCGGCATCGCCCGATGGTGTATCGGATGGCCTACCAGTTCGTCGGCAATCACCACGATGCCGAGGACATCGCGCAGGACGTCTTCATCAAAGTGTATCGAGGGCTCGATCGATTTCGCCACGACGCGCAGGTGACCTCGTGGCTGTACCGGATTGTCATGAACGCATGCATCGACCATCGGCGCAGGCAGACCCCCGCGGGCTGGGCGCCGTTCACGGAGGACGCCGAGGTGCGGATGCTCAACGCGCCCGAAGAGACGCCTGGTCCGGAGGAGCAGGCGTACGGCGGTGAGCTGGGCGACGTGCTCGAGCAGGAGGTCGCGCGGCTTCCGCCGGGGCAGCGTCTGGTGTTCATGATGCGGCATCACGAAGGCCTGAAGCTCTGTCGAGATTGCGAGCGCGCTCGGATCTGGCGGAGGGAACGGTGAAGCGTCAGCTCCACGCGGCGGTCCATCGACTGCGCGCATGCCCTGACCGCGGCGAACGTGACGATTGGAGATCGGGCATGACCGGCGGCTGCGATCGCTTCGATCGATCCGACGTCGAGCTGTATTTCTACGACGAGCTCGATGCGGACGCAGCGCGCTCGCGTCGAAGCGCACCTCGCCGGCTGCGCCAGCTGCCGTCAGACGCTTGTCGGATCTGCACGTGATCCGTCGTGCGCTGGCCGACCGTCCGCGCGTCGATGCGCCGCCGGCGGGCGACTGGTCCGGATTCATGCGGCGTCTCGATCAGGCGTGCGGGATCCCGGCGTCCGCCACGGATCGTGCCCGTCCTGCAGGCGCCTGGCGGTCGGTTCCCGGCACGACAGCAGAGCTCGGCGCACGGCGAACGTTCGGATACGCGGCGATGGCGATTGCGGCGACGCTGCTGCTCGTGACCATCGGTGCCGTGCTCGCGTCGCGGATGCGGCCGTCCCCGTCATCGCCTGCGGTGCCGGCCTCGGCTGCGTCGCCGGCACCGGAGCCCCAGACGGTCCACGCGACCGATCGCACGTCCAATCGCGCCCTCGCGGAGTTGAGCGAGCAGCACTTCGAGCGATCGAAGCTCGTCGTCCTCGGACTGGTCGCTCGCGATCCCGAGCACACGGACGCGAATGACTGGGAGTACGAGCGCGACCTCGCGGGCTCGCTGCTCGAGGACACGCGGTTGTACCGTCGCGCGGCCGAGGAGCACGGGCTGTCGGACATCGCGCACGTGATGGGCGACCTGGAAACCGTGCTGCTCGAGACATCGATGAGCGAGCATGCGGACTCGGCGGCGCTCGAGCGCGTGCAACGGCTGATTCGCAAGCGCGATCTCGTGGTGAAGATGCAGGTGGTCGGCTCGACGGGAATCTGAGGACGGTATGACGATCCGAAGCGTGCGGGCCCTTGCGGCCCTCGTAGTCGATATCGGCGTTCGTTGGAACCAGCACGGTCGCGATGGCGGCGTCGCTTGCGCCCGATTCGAAGCGGCTCGCGCGGGCGAAGGACTTCATCGCCGACGAGCAGTGGCAGCGGGCGATCGACGAGCTGAAAGCCGCGGTTGCCGACACCGAAGGAACCGAACAGAGACGAAGCGCTGTTCTGGCTCGCGCACAGCGAGCATCAGGTCCAGGACCTGGCGGCCGCGGTCGACACGATCGCGCGTCTCGAGCGCGACTTCCCGTCCAGCCGGTGGGTTCGTCCCGCGCGCTCGCTTCGCGTCGAGATCGCCCAGCAGCTGAAACGTGATGACGTGCTCTGGTACGCAGCGGCTCCGCCTCCGCCACCAACGCCCGCTCCGGCACCGCTGCCCCCGTTGCCGCCGACACCGGCCCCGGCCGCCCTGCCGCCGCCGCCGAGCCCGCGCACGCCCGTCGCGCCCCGGCCGCCGCGCGCGCCCGACGCCGGGACCCACTCCGCCCGCCTCCGATGCCCGCGTGGCCGGCGCCGCCTGATCCGGGCGCATGGTTTCCGGCGCCGTTCGAGCCCGATACCGACCTGCGGATCCAGGCGCTCGGGCAGCCTGCTGCAGACGGATCCGGACAGGGTAATCCCGCTGTTGAAGGAGATCGCGCTCGCGAGCAAGGACTCGAGCGACGCGCGGCGTGCGGTGTTCGTGCTCGCGCAGTCCGATCGCCCCGAAGCGCGAACGACGGTTGTCGAGGTGGCGCGATCGGGGTCCGAGCCTGTGCGCATCGCGGCCGTGCGCGAGCTCGGACGATTCGGCGGCGCCGACGCCGGGCCGGAGCTCATGGAGGTCTATTCCACGGCCACGCCGCGCGTGAGGCGCGAAGTGGTGGCGTCGCTCGCCGTGCTCGGCCACACTGCCGACACGGCCGCACTGCTCCAGATCGCCAGCACGGAATCGGATCCGCAGGTGCGCAACGTCGCGATCCTGACACTCGGTCGGCCGGGCACGAAGGCGCTTCCACAGCTGCGCGCCTTGTACGCGTCCACTCCCGCCGCCTCGCGACGGACGGTCCTCGTCGCGCTGGCCAACGGCCGCGATGAAGACGGGCTGATCCGCATCGCCTCGACCGAGGAGAACCCGGAGCTCCGGCAGGAAGCCCGTCGCCAGCTCCGTCTGCTCGGCACACCCAAGGCGCTCAAGTTCCTCGACGCGAACCGGGAGTGAGCGGATCGTATCGCGTGATGCTAATGGGTGCTGAAGGTGCTGGGGTGCTAACGGTGCTGGTGCTGGGTGTGCTCGGAAGGTGGCACCATCAGCACCTTCAGCACGCTTAGCACCTCATGCCGTCGGTTCAGTGCGGTATAGTCGTTCGATGCCAGTGCAGTCCGGCTGCGAAGAGAATCCGCTGCTCGATGGTCTGCGGATCGAGCCGACACCAGGGCCCACGACGCTCGTGATCTTCGGCGCTTCAGGCGACCTCACCCGGCGCAAGCTGCTGCCAGCTCTCTATCAACTCTCGCGCGGCCAGCGGCTCCCGGCGCGATTCAACGTCATCGGCGTTGCGCGCTCACCGATGTCCGACGACGAGTTTCGCGACGCCCTTCATACGAGCCTGAAGGAATTCGCGGGCGTCGACGCAGCCGAACGATGTCTCGAACGCGCTCGCCCGATCGCTCACGTACATCGGCGGCGAAATGGACGACCCGGGGCTGTATCAACGGATTGGCGATCGAGTTTCGGGCGGCGACTCGGCCGACGGCGTGCTCTTCTACCTGGCGATTCCTCCGACCGTCTACGGAACCGTCATCGAGTGGCTGGGGAAGACTGGTCTGATGAAGCCGCAGACGGACGCGGGCTGGCGGCGCGTCATCGTGGAAAAGCCGTTCGGTACCGATCTGTCCACCGCGCGCGAGCTCAACGCGGTCATGCACCAGCACATGGACGAGTCGCAGATCTTCCGCATCGATCACTACCTGGGAAAGGAGACCGTCCAGAACCTGTTGGTGTTCCGGTTCGCGAACGGGATGTTCGAGCCGATCTGGAATCGGCGGTACATCGACCACGTCCAGATCACCGCTGCGGAAACCGTGGGAGTCGAACGGCGCGCGAGCTACTACGAAGGCGCGGGCGCCCTTCGCGACATGGTCCAGAACCATCTGATGCAGGTGCTGGCGCTCGTCGCGATGGAACCGCCGATCACGTTCTCTGCCGAGAACGTGCGCGACCGCAAGCACGATGCGCTTGCCGCGATTCAGCCGATCCTCGAAAACGGAGCGGCGGATCCGGCATCGGCGTCCGCGCCGAGCGCGGCAACGACGAACGTGGTTCGCGCACAGTATTCCGCCGGCTGGCTCGCCGGCACTGAAGTGCCCGGCTATCGCGAGGAAGAGGGCGTCGATCCCCATTCGGTCACCGAGACCTTCGTCGCGCTGCGGCTCCATCTCGATAGCTGGCGATGGGCGGGCGTGCCGTTCTACATCCGCACCGGCAAGCGTCTGCCGAAGCGGACGACGGAGATCGCGATTCAGTTTCGCAAACCACCGCTGCACATCTTCAAGCGGGTCGAGCCCGACGCCGATCTCGTCGAATCTGCTCATCGTGAACGTGCAGCCCGACGAGGGGATTTCGGTGCGATTCGAGGCGAAGCTGCCGGGCACGCCGCATGCAGCTCGCGCCCGTGATGATGAATTTCCGCTACGGCAGCGCGTTCGGCACGGCGGTGCCGGAGGCCTACGAGACGCTGCTGCTGGACGCGATGCTCGGCGATCCCACGCTGTTCGCGCGACACGATTTCGTCGAGGCCTCGTGGGCGCTGATCACGCCCGTACACGAAGCGTGGAAGACGTCGAACGCCCGCGACATTCCGACCTACGAAGCGGGAGAATGGGGTCCGCGCGAAGCCGACGAGATGATGGCGGCGGACAACCGCCGGTGGAGGACGTTATGACCGACCGAGGCTCGGATGAACTGCTGCCCGGCGCCATCGAGGTCGCCTTCTCCGACATCGAAGCCACCGTCGCGCAACTCGTGCGCGAGGGAGGCCATCGCCGGCGCTCGCCAGGCCGCTCGCTCACCGCAACGGTCGTCGTCATCGGGACGCCCGAGAAGCTGAAGGAAGCGGCGGAGGCGCTCGAGAACCTCGACGAGTGCGGCGGCGTTCGCGCGATCCTGATCTCGGAAGGGCCATTGACGTCTCCAACCGTCCGCGTCTCCGAGAACTCGCTGGCGATTGGGGGCCTCGCGCCGCGCTATGTGGACAATGCCGTCGCCTCGCTGCGGCTCTCGAGCCTTCCCGCCGTCGTCTGGTGGCGCGGAGGATCGACCGCAGGCGCTCGGAGAGCTCGCGGATCTCGCGGATCGTCTCGTGCTCGACACGGACGACCCGGGCGACGTGTGGGCGCAGGCGGAGGCGTTGTTCGAGCAGACGGCGGTGACGGACCTTCGCTGGACACGGCTCACCCGATGGCGATCGCTCCTCGCCAATCTGTTCGACATCCCGCAGGTGTGCGACGCGATCCCGCGGCTGAACAAGCTGACCATCGAGTCCAACGACCCGCCGTCCGCGCGGCTCTTCGCCGGTTGGCTGGTCTCCGCGCTGCGGCCGGCGTCTCCCTGGCAGATGGCCATCACACCCGGGAAGGGCGCAGGACAGTCGCCGCTCGACTCGGTGCAACTCTCGTCCGGCGACCTGACGATCTCCGTCCACGCCCGGAACGCGTCGATCGAAGCTCGCGTCGACCATCCGCATTCGTGCGCCCGTGTGGTGCCGCTGCACGACCCCACGCTGGCCAGGTGGTTTAGCGAGGAGCTCGCCGTCCGGACCCGTGACGTGGCGTTCGAGGCAGCGTTGCGCGCCTCGAGACGGCTTCCAATCTGACCTTCTGCGCCCGCGAAATTTCGTGGCACCTCCGTTGCTTCGGAGGACGCGGATGGGATGCGGCTTCAGCTCATCTTTGGATAGAGTCGCGTAACTTCTTGTTTTCGCAAGATGTTGCGTCCCTTCGAAGGCGTGGGATATAGTCGCTGCCGCATGCCTCTCGAGCTGCCTGGCTCCCATCCTCGCGCGACTGGCTTGGTCGATGTCCTCGACCGGGTGCTCGACAAGGGACTGGTCGTGGCCGGCGACATCAAGGTCTCGCTGGCCGAAGTCGAACTGCTCACCATCCGGATCCGGCTGCTCGTCTGCTCGCTCGACAAGGCGCAGGAGATCGGCCTCGACTGGTGGCGCTACGATCGCGACCTGTCGCCTGGGGCGGCGCGGGCGAGCCTGGCCGAACAGGAGAGCCTGCGGGCCGAGGTCAGGCAGCTGACAGGAACGGGTGGACGCGCTGACGCCGAAGCGTCGCGGCACTCGCCGCCGGCGGCGCTGATGTGACGGCAATCGCGGAGGAACAGAGCATGGCAACCGTTGAACGCGCCGCAGGCGGCACGAGTCTCATCGACGTTCTGGACCGCGTCCTCGACAAGGGCATCGTCATCGACGCATGGGTGCGGGTGTCGCTGGTCGGCATCGACCTGATCACGGTCGAAGCGCGGGTCGTCGTGGCATCCATCGATACCTACTTGAAGTATTCCGAGGCGGTCGGCCAGGTTGCGCCGGTGTCGCGGCCGGCGGCCGAGCTGCCGTCGCATCAGGACGTCATCGCGGAGAACGCGGCGCTGCGCGCCGAGCTGGCGGCGACCGAAGAGCCGACGCCGCTGCCAGGCGCCGCAAGCGTCGAGGGGTAAAGTAAGGGTGTGACCCGCGTGGCCGCGCCGATGCTGCGCCGCTTCGACTGTCGAAACGGACGCGAAGCTCGCCTTCGTCGAGTTCCTCCTGACCAGCATCGACCTTCAGGAGTCCGCCCGCCGGGCCGTCGACTGGCTGGTGGCGCACGCGCCCGTCACCGAAGCGGTCGTCCTCGTCGTCGAGCCGCTGTCGAACGAGATGCTGCTGGTCGCCGAACACGGCGTGTCGAGCGGCGCCATCATGGAGTTCGCGCTGAGCCGCGACGACGCGAAGCACCCGCTTGATCCAGGCGCTGGCGAGCCGCGTTCCGGTGCTACATCGACGACCGTCGGTCCGTATCGCGTCCCGCTCGAGGGACGGCCGTTCCACGCCATTCCGCTGCGCGCCGACGCGCAGGAGCCGGCCAGGGGCTGCTGCTCGTCAGCGGGGCGATCGGCGCCGAGCTGGATGCCGAAACGCTGTGGCTCGGGCGCACGCTCGGCAAGCAGGTCTCGCGTCTGCTCAGCCGTCAGCTGCTCGCCGAGACCCGATTCGGCCAGGAGCGGATGCTGCTCTACAGCATCATCAACGCCGTCACCGACCCGATCCTGCTGACCGACACCGAAGGCAAGCTGATCATCGCGAACAGCCACGCGGAGAAGCTGTTCGCCGCGCCCGAGGAAGCGAGCGAGGGCTGGCGCCGTGCGGTGGCGCTGAACAACATGCTGTTCTCGGCGGCGCTCTCGACGAGCGCCGTCGGCATGGCGGAGCTGGCGCGCCGCGAGCTGCTGCTCGTCGATCCGCTCGAGGGCTCCGACCTGCTGTTCGAGCTCCTCAGCTCGCGCGCGAAGGACGAGCGGCAGGGCACCTACGTCGTCTCCATTCTCCGCAACGTCACCGACCTCGCGCGCGCGAAGGAAGAGATCGAGGAGAGCTATCGCACGCTGCGCGTCGCGCAGGCCGAAGTCCGCGACGAGCGTCATCGTCTCGACCTGATCATCGACTCGGTCGCCGATCCGATCCTGGTCACCGACCAGGAAGGGGACATCGTCCTGATGAACACGCCGGCGGAGCGGCTGTTCAACGCGCCGGGCATCGACGACGAGGGGGCGCTGCGGCGCGGTCCGCGCCAACGGCGCGAACCTGACGTCGTTCGTCTCGAACGTGCTGACGCGTTCGGGCGAGCAGCGCTATCGCGGTGAGATCCAGCTCGGCGATCCGCTGACCGGCCGCCCGCTGCCGGTCGAAGCGCTCGCCGGCACGATCCTCTCGGAGCAGGGCGAGTTGATGTGGGTCGTGACGATCCTGCACGACCTGACCGAAGCGATCGAGAAGGCGCGGCTCTACGAGCAGTTGAAGCAGGCGTCGGTCGAGTCTCGAGCGCAAGGTGCAGGAGGCGACCGCCGAGCTCGCCGAGCAGAACGAGCTGCTGCGCCGGCAGCACATCGCGCTCGAGCAGGCCTCGGCGCTGAAGTCGCAGTTCCTCGCGAACATGTCGCACGAGTTCAGGACGCCGCTCAACGCGATCCTGGGCTACACGCACATGCTGCTGAACAACGTCACCGGCCAGGTGACCGATCCGCAGCGCAAGAGCCTGTCGCGCATCGACTCGAACGCGCGCCACCTGCTCGCGCTCATCAACGACATCCTCGACATCACCCGCATCGAGGCCGGGCCGGATGCCGCTGAACGCGACGACGTTCCGGCGTCGGCGAGCTGGTTCGACGAAGTGCATGTCCGAGCTCGAGCCGATCATCAAGCGCTCGAACCTCGCGGTCTCGTCGAAGCTGCGCGGCGCGATGCCGTCGCTTGCGCACGCGATCGCCAGAAGGTGAAGCAGATCGTGCTGAACCTGCTGAGCAACGCGCTCAAGTTCACGCCCGCAGGGCTCGGTCACCATTACTGCGCTCGTACGACGCGAAGCCGCCGCGAGGTGGCGATTGCCGTCAAGGACACCGGCGTCGGCATTCCGACCGACGATCAGGTCAAAGGTGTTCGAGGACTTCCGGCAGCTCGATTCGCTCGCCGGCCCGCGGCTACGGCGGCACCGGTCTGGGCCTGTCGATCTGCCGCCGTCTCGCGCAGATTCTCGGCGGCACCATCGAGCTCGAGAGCGACGCCGGGCGCGGGCTCGACGTTCAGGCTGCGGCTGCCGGCGAAAGCGAGGCGGCGATGAGCGCAGCCGAACCGGGAACGTCCGCTGGTGCTCGTGGTCGAGGACTACCAGGACGCGCGCGAGATGTACGCGGCCTACCTGCAGTTCTCCGGTTTCGACGTCGCGAGGCCGCGCAACGGCATCGAGGCGATCGAGAAGAGCGCACGAGCTGCTGCCCGACATCGTCCTGATGGATCTCGCGCTGCCGCGGATGGACGGCTGGGAGGCCACGCGCCGGCTGAAGGGCGACGATCACGACGCGCCACATTCCGATCGTGGCGCTGACCGGCCACGCGCTGGCGGGGCATGCGGAAGGCGCGCGCGCAGGCCGGATGCGACGCGTTCGTCACGAAGCCGTGCCTGCCCGACGCGCTGGTCGCCGAGATCAAACGCTTGCTGGAAACGCACTCGGGGACGCGGACAGCGCGCGCCTCGCACGGATCGAACCGCAGAACGTCCTGAAAGACGACCCAACCTGTCACAATGGCCAAGTCAGCATCAAGCAAAGCGTCGAAGACGTCGAAGGCGGGGCGCGCAGCCGGCAAAAGCCAGTTCGGCCGCGCCGCGCAAGCACGAGCCCGCGCGCGCGGCCGCGTCAAGCCCGAGTCCGCCCGGAGCAAGCTCGAGCGGGTGAAGGTGCCCTCGACGCCACGGCGGGAAGACGGGATCCGAAGGCAAGTACGTCTACTGCATCGTCCGCTCCGAGGAGCCGCTGAGCTTCGGGCCGCTGGGGCTCGGTCCGGAGCCCGCCGACGTGCACACGGTCCACTATCAGCGACATCGCGCCGTCGTCTCGAACACGCCGATGGTGGTGCAGGATCCGACGCGCGAGAACGTGCTCGCGCACCAGCGTGTGAACGAGACGGTGATGCAGAAGCACACGGTGATCCCGATGTCGTTCGGCACGGTGTTCAAGACCGACGACGACATCATGGAGCTGCTGCGGTCGGCCTACGACGCGTTCAGCGACGTGCTGAACAAGATGCAGCGAGAAGTTCGAGTTCGGCCTGAAGGTGCTCTGGGATCGCGACCAGATCATCCGCGAGATCGAGGAAGAGGACGAGGACATCCGGCGGCTGAAGAGCGAGATCTCGTCGCAGAAGGGGTCGACCTACTTTGCGCGGATGCAGTACGGCCGGCTCATCGACGCGGCGCTGCAGTCGCGGATCGAGCGCTACGTGGCCGAGATCTTCGACGCGCTGCGCAGCGTCTCGGTGGCGTCGCGGTCGAACAAGCCGATCGGCGACCGCATGATCATGAACGCGGCGTTCCTGGTGTCGCGCGAGATGGAGCAGCCGTTCGACTCGCGCGTCAAGGAGATCGGCCAGCAGTACGAGAAGCTCACGTTCAAGTACACGGGTCCGTGGCCGCCGTACAACTTCGTGAACATCCGGCTGAAGCTCGAGCGCGCGCACTGACGACTGGTCCTGGCATGCTCATCATCGATTCACTGCTCGTCAGCGGGATCAGGTTCGTCCTCGACAAGGTCGCGGCGGCGGTCGAGACGGAGATGAACGACGACACGGTGCTGCGCGAGCGGCTGCTGGCGGCGCAGATGCAGGTCGAGCTCGGCGAGATGAACCAGGAGGAGTTCGACGAGCTCGAAGCCGACATCCTCGCGCGCATCCGCGAGATCCGGGAACGCCAGCGCGGCGGTGAAACCGCGGTCCCCTCGCCCCGCGACATGAAGGTCACCGGCATCGAAGCGACGTTCGAAGGAGACGAGCATTAACAGCCGGTGGTCGATGGTCGTCAGTCGATAGTCGATGCCGGCTTGGCACTTCGTCGGGGGAAAGGGCGGCGTCGGAAAGACCACGTGCGCGACGGCGTTTGCGCTGCGTTCGGCTCGACGACGCCGCACGCTGCTCGTCTCGACCGATCCTGCCTCGTCGCTCGCGGACGCCTCGGCGTCCGAGTCGGATCCGATCCTGCACGGATTGCGCGAGGCCGCGCGCCTGTCGGCCGCCAACCTCGATGCCTCGTCGGCGTTCGAGCGGTGGCTTGCGCCCCGGCGCGCGCTGCTGGCATCGATTGCCCTCCGCGGCACCTACCTGGACGAAGAGGACGTCGGGCGCCTGCTGCGGCTGTCGCTGCCAGGGCTCGACGAGGTCGTCGGGCTGTTGGGTGTCGTGCAGATGGCGTCGGCCCGGCGACTATGACGAGGTCGTCGTGGACACCGCGCCGACCGGCCATACGCTGCGTCTGCTGGCCGCGCCGTCGCTGCTCGGCAGCACCGCGCGGCTGCTCGACGCGTTCCAATCGCATCACCGCGAGGTCGTCAGCGCGGTGCGCGGGTCGTATGTCGCCGACGCCGCCGATCGCCTGATCGCGGACCTCGAGGACGGACGGCAAGGCGCTGATCGCGATGCTGCGCGATCCCTCCGTGACGCGGTTGTCCTGGGTCACCCAGCCGAACCGATGGCGCTCGAGGAAACCATGGATGCGTTGCAGGTACTCGAAGCCGCGGGACTTCGGCCACGCACGCTGATCGTCAATCGGCTCGTCCGGGCAACCACCGAGTCGTGCGAATGGTGCCGCGCGCGGCGCCGGTTCCAGATCAGGGCGCTGGCGCCGCTTCGCCGGCGGATTCCCGCGATCGAGCAGCTTGGCGCTGCCGGAATTTCCGCGCGAACCTCGAGGTCCCGCGGCCCTCGCGCGGGTGGCTGCGGCAATGAAGCCCCTCCGCCCTGCTCGGAGCGCCCCGGCGATCCGGCGTCGTGTGACCGTCCGGCTCTCGGAAGGCAAGGCCGCGCCACCCTCCGCGCTGCTGCCGGCGTCCAAATGGCTGCTCTTTGGCGGCAAAGGCGGCGTCGGGAAGACCACCTGCGCCGCCGCATACGCGGTGGATATGGGCAGGGCCGATCCGGCCCGGCGCGTGCTGCTCATCTCGACGGATCCCGCGCATTCATTGCGAGACGTGTTCGGCTGCGGGCTCGACGCGGAGTCGCTGCTCGCGAGCGGCGGGCCGCCGAATCTCGAGGTCCGCGAAATTGATGCGGCCGCGAGCTTCGCCGAATTCCGGCGGCGCTACTCGGGTCTCGTCGAGGACGCGTTCGAGCGCGTTGGTGGCGGGCCGGACGCGATCGTGGCGATGCAGCAGATCATGGATCTCGCGCCGCCGGGCGTCGACGAGGTGATGGCCATCGCCGACGTGGCCGATCTCGTCGTGGACGCGACCGCGACGTACGGCACGATCGTGTCGGACACCGCGCCGACGGGCCATGTGCTGCGTCTCCTGCAGACGCCGGCGATCCTGCGCGACTGGACGCAGGCGTTGATGGCGATCCTCCTGAAGTACCGGGACGTCGTGCCGGCGGGTTCTCTCGCGAGCCTGCTGGTCCAGCTCTCGAAGCGGCTGCGCGCGCTCGAAACGCGGTTGCACGATCCGGCGCAGACCCGATTCGTGCTGGTGACCCGTCCGGCGGTTCTCCCGCGCGAGGAGACACTCCGCCTGCGATCCGCGCTCGTCGCTCTGGGCATTGCGATCGGCGGCGTCATCGTCAACGCCGCTGGCGCCGGAACGTGCCGCGCGTGCCGCCGGACGCGCGCGGACGCACGCTGCTGAGATCGCAGCGCTGCGGCGGGCGCTCGGCTCGCGGGCGCAATACGCTATCATCGAAGCGCCTGCGGTCATGCCGCCGCCGCATGGCGCTCGCGAGTTGTCGGCGTGGGCCTCCACCTGGCAGCGGCTCGACTGATGGCGCCTGCGCGAACCGCGGTCTACGTCTACTGTCTCGTGGCGGCTGCGCGGCGACCCGCGCGCCTGCGCGTGCCGGCTGGCCTTCCTGGCGGCAGTCGTCCCGAATTGACGTCCGTGGGCGATGGCCTTTTCCTCGTCAGCGCGGTCGTGCCCTTGGATGTGTATGGGCCCCGGGTGCTCGAGCAGCCGGCTTGGCGACCTCGAATGGGTGGCGGAGGCCGCCGTGGCTCACGAAGCCGTCGTCGAGCACGTTGCACGTCTCCGGCGCGTCACCGTCGTACCCATGAAGATGTTCACGATGTTCTCGACGATGGAGAAAGCCGTCGCCGATATTCGAGGCCGGCGCCACGCCATAGACGCCGCGGCCCGCCGAGTCGCCGGATGTGAAGAGTGGGGAGTCCGCATCACGCGGGCGCCAGGCCCTGCAGGGTCACAGGCATCGTCCAGCGGTTCACGACCGTCACGTCAGCCATCGTCCGGCGCGGCGTTTCTCAGGGCGCGGAAGGCGGCGCGCGATGATGCGCAGGCATCGCGCGCACAATCGCTGGGCGCCGCGGAAGCTGCCCTCGTGGCTCTGCAGCGCCTTGCGCGCGGTGTTCGCCGGCGCGAGAGCGAGCGAGAGCGTGGCAGCAATCCTCCTCTCCTCGAGGCGGCATTTCTCGTGGCGTCGGGCGCTCGGGCGCGCTTCAACGCTGCCGCGCGGCGTCACGCGCGCGCATGCGCGGACGCCGGGGCGATGCTCGCGCTCACCGGTCCGTGGCCGGCGTACAACTTCGTGGGCACTCCCGAGGAAGAGCCGTGAAGCGCCACACGACCGTCCCCCGCGACAAGCCGCCGCACGAGCGACGGCCGCCGAAACCGGCACCCCGCGCAGCGACGCCGAAGCCCGTCCCGCGCGATGCCCGATGGGCCAGGACGACCGCACCCAAGCCAGGGCGGCACGCGGCTCGCCTCATTGACGCCGACGATTCGACGCTGCTGGACGTCATCGACAACCTGCTCAGCAAGGGTGCGGTGTTGAACGCGGACCTGGTCCTCGCGCTGGCGAACGTCGATCTGGTGTACGTTCGCTTGTCGGCGCTGCTTTGTGCCGCCGATCGAATCTTCAAGCGCGCCTCCCGCTGATGCCGCTGTACGTGTTCGCGCTTGATGGATGCGGCGCCGTCAGGTTCGGGCGGCCGAGGGCTCAACGCGGCTGTGACCTTTCGACGCGTCACTGGCGTGTTTGCCGCGGTCGAGCGCCGGGCTGACGTTCCGCCGATCGCCCTGGGCTCGCTGACGTCGCACCAGCGGATTGTCGAGCGGCTCGCCGCCCGCGTGCCGGCCATTCTGCCGGTGCGATTCGGCACGCTCCTGACGCCCGAAGCGCTGAAGGAGACGCTCGAAGAGCGGGACGACGAGCTGACCGAGGCGCTCGACCTCGTACGTGGCCGACGGCAGATGACGTGGCGTCTTCGTACAGCATCGGCTGAACCGCGCCAGCGATCCCCTCGATCGCCTGTCTCCTCGGGTACCGAATACCTCCAACGCGCGAAGCGTGCCGCGACATCGACGCCGTCGCCGGCGTTCCGCTCTGTCCGCGCGTGCACTGGCCGCCTCGCGATCGCGGAGCGCCATCAGCAACAAACGTCCACGCTGCCCGAGTCCTTGTATCACCTGATCGACAACGGGCGCGCCGACGAGTACCTGCAGGCAGCCCGCGATCTTCGCGCGTCCGCGCGAGCGCTCACGGTCTCCGGCCCGTGGGCGCCGTACGCGTTCGTTCCGGATCTGTTCTGATGGCTCGCAAACCGGCACGCCGGACGAAGTCCTCGTTCGCGCCAGCGCAAGCGCGCGCGGGCGGCGGTAACCCCTGCGCGTCGAGCCAATGCCGCCGAGATCGACGCGATTCGACGCGAGGTCGCTCGTGTCGCCGCGCGCCGCACACCCCGCTGGAACGCGAATCCCGACGATGTCCGGCGCTCGGTGTTGAAGCTCGTGCTGACTCTGGTCGAGTTGATCCGGCAGCTGCTCGAGCGTCAGGCGATCAGGCGGATGGAGCACGGTACGCTGACCGACGAGGAAGTCGAATCCGTCGGCCTCGCGCTCATGCGCCTGCAGGAGACGATTCTGGATCTCGCGAAGCAGTTCGACATCGCGCCGGAGGAACTGAACCTCGATCTCGGGCCGGTGGGGAAGTTGATGTAGCGCTCGATGGCAGATGGCAGATGGCAGATGGCGGATGACGGGATGCGGATGGACGAAGGCGCCCGCTCCGGCCAACATCCACCATCCGCCATCCGGTCACTCGGTCCTGAACACGTAACACCCCGGCGTCACGAGGACACGGTCGTCCTTGGTGAAGAACAGGCTGTTGGGCGTCAGCACGTCCGCGCCTTTGAACTGCACCGTTCGGATCTTGTCGCCGCTCCGGTCGTAGACGTAGGTGAACGGCACCGTCAGCGAGATCCAGAGATTGCCCTGATAGTCCACGCCGGCGGCGCGTACAGCGGGCGGGACGAGCGGCATCACGTCGCCACCGGGCAGACGCCGTTCGGGCCAGGTGGTGGGCAGGTGCTGCAGGTACTCGTCGAGTTCGGCGCCTTCCACGTGCCGTTCGAAGACGAGCTGACCGCGCGCATCGTACTTGCGGAAGATCGGGGCACCGGCCTGGAAGACGAAGTAGAAGCCGCCGGTGGGATCGACGAGCGGAAGCCCGACGTTGAACGCAAGGTGCAGCTCGCGATCGCTTTCGTGCCCGGTCGGGCGCAGCGTGCCGAACGTGCGGGTCGGCGTGCCGTCGAGCGTCAGTTCCGTCACGAGCCATCCGCGCTCGGGTTGATTCAACAGGATCGACGAGCCGGTGTACTGCAACGATCCGACGCCGTTGAGCACCATGTTGTCGAGCGTCAGCCGCGGCAGCTCGCGTCCTGGCACTCTGAATCCACCGAGCCGGCCGCCGGTGGCGATGAACACCTGCAGTCGCTCGCGGCCGTTCGGCGCGTCGGCGACGACGAAGCTGCCGTCAGCCGGGTTGATGTCGAACGCGCTGGGATCGAGCACGCGCCCGGCTTCTTCGCCGACCTCGATAATCTTCTGCGCCGGCCCGCCATCGGTCACCGTGTAGACCGCGTGGCCGCGGCGATCGAAGACGTAGTACACGCCGTTGTTGGCCTGCTGAAATCCGATCGGGGCGAGAAACGCTCCCGCGATGTGGGCAGGCAGGCCGCCGATGGAGCGCAGCACCTCGACGCGGTTCGCTGCCCCGCCGACCGCCGTCAGGAGGACGCCCGCCGAGAACGCGACGATGAAGCGCTGCATGTCGCCGAGCTCCGCCTTCGTGGTCCGCGTCCGCCGCGCGTGCGCGCGTTGCTAATAGTGGGCGATGGCCTGGATGGCCTTCAGGACGTCGGCCGACTGCGGGAGGATGACTTCTTCGAGATCCGGGCAGTAGGCGACGGGGGTGTCGAGCGCGGCGACCCGGCGCACCGGCGCGTCGAGGAACTCGAACAGCTCGTCGGCGATTCGCGCGGCCAGCTCGGCGCCGAAGCCGCACGTCAGCTGATCCTCGTGCGCGATCACCACGCGGTTGGTCGCGCGAACGGACTCGGTAATCGTGTCCCAGTCGAACGGCATGATCGACCGCAGGTCGACGACGCGTACGCTGAGGCCGTCCTTCTCTGCCTGCTGCGCCGCGAGCAACGACCGCTGCACGAGCGCGCCCCACGTGAGCACGACGACATCCGACCCTTCGCGGCGGACGCTCGCCTTGCCGAACGGCACCATGTACTCCGGTCCTGGATACTGACCCTTGTTGTACGTCTGGCGATACAGGTGCTTGTGCTCGAGGAACAGGACGGGGTCGTCGCAGCGGATCGCGGTCCTGCAGGAGACCGGCCGCATCCTCGGCGTTCGACGGGAAGACGATGCGGATGCCGGGGCAGTGCGCGAAGATGCTCTCGCCCGACTGGCTGTGGTACGGCGCGCCGCCGCGCAGGTAGCCGCCCGTGGCGACGCGGATCACCATCGGACAGGCGAAGGCGTTGTTCGAGCGATAGCGCAACATCGACATCTCGTCGCGCATCTGCATCATCGCCGGCCAGATGTAGTCGAAGAACTGGATCTCGACGACCGGCTTGATCCCGCGGGTCGCCATGCCGATGGCGCGCCCGATGATGTTCGCCTCGGCGAGCGGCGAGTTGAACACGCGGACGCTGCCGAACGCGCGCTGCAGGCCGTGCGTCACCTTGAAGACGCCGCCTTTGCCCGAGACCGTCTCCAGCGCGCTCTCGCGCGAGCAGTCCGCAACGTCCTCGCCGAAGACGACGATCCGCGGGTTCCGCGCCATTTCGTCCTTGAGCGTGCGGTTGATGGCCGCGACCATCGTGTCGGGCCGGCCTTCCGGCACGGCCTCCGTGCGGAACTCGCTCGACGTGGGATCGACGTCCGGGGAATAGACGTACAGCTGCACCGTATCGCGCGACGGCTTTTCGGCGGCGATCGCCTTGTCGGCCGCGGCGTTGACCTCGGCGTCGACTTCGCGACGAATCTGTTCGAGCTGACCTTCGGTCGCGATGCCTTCCGACGTGAGCTGGAATCCCAGCCGCACGATCGGATCGCGCGTGGCCTCGGCGGCCCGTTCCTCCGCCGTCTTGTACAGCCGTTCGTCGTCCGACAGCGAATGCGAGTACGGACGGATGACCTTCGCGTGGACGAGCGCCGGGCCCTTGCGCGCGCGCGCGTAGTCGACCGCCGTCGTCATGGCGTTGTAGCTGGCGACGAAGTCGGTGCCGTCGATGCTCTGGACCAGGAGGCCGGGAAAGCTGGAGACGATCTTCGAGATGTCGCCGCCGGGCGTCTGCACTTCGACCGGCACCGAGATCGCGTAGCCGTTGTCTTCGACCAGGATCACGACCGGCAGCTTGAGCGTGCACGCGGAGCTGAGCGATTCCCAGAACTCGCCTTCGCTCGTCGCGCCTTCGCCGACGGAGAGGTAGACGACCTCGTCGCCGTGAAAGTGCTGCTCGCGTCCTTCGATCGCCGTGATCTTCTCGAACATCCGTCCCGCTTCGGCGGCGCCAATCGCGTGCAGGCACTGCGTGCCGGTCGGGCTCGACTGCGAGACGATGTTGAGGCGCTCGTGGCCCCAGTGCGACGGCATCTGCCGGCCGCCGGAGGCCGGATCGTCCTTCGCGGCGACGCCCGCCAGCAGCATCTCGAGCGGCGTCATGCCGAGCGTCAGGCAGAGCGCCCGGTCGCGATAGTACGGATAGAACCAGTCGTGGGCGGGCTTGAGCACCATGCCGGCGGCGGTCAGGACCGCTTCGTGTCCGGCGCCGCTGATCTGGAAGAAGATGAGGCTCTGGTTCTTGAGCTGAATTTCCTTGTCGTCCAGCTTCCGCGACAGCACCATCGTGCGGTACGCGCGCAGCAGCTCCTGGGACGACACACGGTCCGTTGCCATCGCAGGCCGTTCTTTGACGGCCTTTCCGTTGCTCACCGCCATCCCTGCATGTCCGTCCGTCGATTATAACCCGCGGCAGTATAATCGCCCGGGGGTTCGGCTAGTCCAATGCACGCCACGGTGAGCCTGTATCGCTGGGACGAGCTCGCGCTCGAGAAGGTCACCGAGATGATCTCGCGAAAGATCGTCACCGGCGAGCGCGAGATGCTGGCCCAGATCTATCTGAAGAAGGGCGCGCTCGTCCCCATGCACTCCCACGAGAGCGAACAGATCACCTACGTGCTCCAGGGTGCGCTGAAGTTCCTGATCAACGGGGAGGAAATCACGGTTCGCGAGGGAGAGGTGCTGCACATCCCCTCCTGGGTCGACCACCAGGCCGAGGCGCTCGACGACACGTTCGAGCTCGATCTCTTCAGCCCCATTCGCACCGACTGGCTGGACGGGACGGATACGTACTTTCACAAGTATTGAGTTTCCAGTTCCGGTTCGAGCCAGGTGTGTCTACTGGAAGCTGGCCACTGGCTCCTGGAAACCTCCAGCTCTTCAGTGCACGTGTCTGTCCCAGTCCGAGCGCCCGCCCGAATAGACGTCGAACTTGCGGCGCATGCGGTTCATCTTCCACTTGGTGTAGCGGTATTTGATCTCGGCCGTGAAGCCGCCCCGTCCCGTGTTCAGGTAGATGTAGCCGACGAGCAGTCCGCCCAGGTGCGTCGTGGCCGCGACGGTTCCGCTCCCGGAAATCGACGTGAGGAACGCGATCGCGCCCAGGATCATCACGAAGTACTTCGCGGGAACCGGGAAGAGCAGGAACATCAGGATCGGACGGTTCGGGTAGTACAGCGCGTACGCCAGCAGCAGGCCGTAGAGCGCGCCCGAGGCGCCGACGGTGTTCACGTAATAGATGGCGCTCGTCGGCGGGAAGGGCAGGAGCGACACGAGGATGGTCGTGAGCCCCGCACCGATCCCGGTGATCGCGTAGTACTTCACGAAGAAGCGCGTCCCCCACTGGCGTTCCAGCTCGACGCCGAACATCCAGAGGCCGAGCATGTTGAACAGGATGTGCGTGAGGTTGTGCACATCGTGCAGGAACATGTACGTGACCGGCTGCCACAGCCAGTGGCGCTCGATCACGTACTGCGGGATCAGTCCGAGCCAGTCCACCAGCGGGTGAAAGATCAGCGTCGCGATGTACACCGCCGACGTTGGTCCACAGCAGAATCCGGACGGCAGGCGTGATCGGACCAGGGCCGAAGGAATAGGTCAGCGCGTGAGCTCGTGGGTAGCGGGCCATGGCAGCGCGTTCAGCGCGGCTATCGTACCACGCAAGCCGCGCGCCGATCATCCTGCGCCGTCTTCGGAAGCGGGAGCGCGCACGCCGCCGCGAAGAGCGGCGTGATGGCCAGGCCGACCAGGGTTCGCTCGATGCCGTATCGATCGGCGAGCATCCCGACGAACGGCACGCTGAAACCGCCCATCCCCCATGCGAACCCCATCATCAGCGACGACACCGTGGCCGCGCTGACCGGCGCCAGCGACTGGCCGAAGGTCACGTTCACCGGCAGCGTCGACTGAAGAAAGAGCCCGCCGAACGCAAGCGTCAGCACGAACATCCAGCCCGACAGCAACGGCGCCGCAATGAGAAACGGTGTCGACGCGATCAGCGACCACGCAATGACGCGGCGCGGGCCGAAACGATCCGCCGCGGGTCCACCGAAGAAGCCGCCGATACCGCTCGCGAACAGGTAAATCGCGACCACCGCGCCCGCCTGGCCGACGCTGACGCCGCGCCGAGTCAGCATTACGGGCACGAACGTCGCGAACGACAGCGACGCGAGCGTTCGCAGCACCACGATGGCGTAGAGGAGACCGAGCGGCCGCGCGTATGGGCGCAGCGCGCGAAAGCCGCCGCGATCGTGCGGATGCGGCACGATCGGCGGCACCCGCGAGAGGAAGAACAGCACGACGAGCAGACCCGGGAGGGCCAACACCGGCGTCCATTGGAGCCCGAAGTGCTGCGCCGCCGGGGCGAACATCAGCGGGCCGAGCGAAAAGCCGAGCGTGCCACCGGTGATGTGGACCGACATCGCCAGCCCGGGCCGGCTGCCGCCCAACCGGTGCGCGAGCGCGGCGGCGGGCGGATGAAACGCCGCGGCGCCAAGCCCGCCGACGACCAACGTGGCCGCGAGCCAGCCAACGGTGGGCGCGACGCCGATCAGGCTGAGCACCAGCACCGAGACGACAGGGCCGGCCATCACCAGCAGACGCGGCCGCCAGCGGTCGGCCAGATGTCCGAACCCGACCTGCGCCACCGACGCCGCGATCTGATACAGCATCGTCAGCGTGCCGGCGGCCGCGAGGCTCAGACTCAACTTCGGGATCAGCAGCGGCAGCAGCGGCGCGTAGATGTTGCCGTAGCCGTCGACCATCATGTGGACGCTGGCCATCAGCAGCACGGTTGGATGGAGGCGTTCGCGCCACCCGTTGATGCCCGCCTCAGACATGTGACGCGGGGGCGGATCGTCTGGTGATGCGCCGGATCACATCGTGGATCTCTTCGATGCCGAGGGCGCGCGCGATCCCGGCGAACGTCAGTACGCCGACGCCGATGGACGCAAACACGCGGACGGCCCTGAGCATCGTTCGCGCCCCTGGGAACGCGAGCTCGAGCAACCATTCGGTGAGCCATGCCGCGATTCCCATCACGCACGACGCGACGAGAATCGAGAGCAGCGTGCGCATGGTGCGGCGCGCTTCGAGCCCGCCCAGACGCGCCTGCAGGATCCACAACAGCAGCCCCGCGTTGAGCGTGGCCGCGATGGCGGTGCCGAGCGCCAGGCCGCGATAGCCCATCACCTGCACCAGCGTCAGGTTGAGCACGACGTTGGTGACGACCGCAATCACGCTGACGACGAGCGGCGTGCGGCTGTCGCGCAACGCATAAAAACTGGGCGACGCAATCTTGACCGCTGAATAGCCGACGCAGGCCGGGGGCGTAACAGGCAAGCGCTGCGGCGGTGGCGGCGGTATCGTCGGGGCCGAACCGCCCGCGCTCGAGCAGCAGCGATACGATGGGGCGCGCGAGCACGACGAGTCCGATCAGTGGCCGGCACGTTGAGCACGAG
This sequence comes from uncultured Acidobacteriota bacterium, assembly GCA_963786615.1. Lineage (GTDB taxonomy): Bacteria > Acidobacteriota > Vicinamibacteria > Vicinamibacterales > 2-12-FULL-66-21 > CAWAZT01. Next base: position 164,267 of record CAWAZT010000001.1, on the reverse strand, counting down.
CATCAGGCGGAGCGCGCCCGCTATCGTCCGCCGCAGCGCCGCGACGTCCGCGGCGGCCGCCAGCCGCGAGATCTCGGGTAGCGCGGCGGTGCCGATCGAGATACCGAACAGACCGATCGGCAGATACATCAGTCGAAACGCATAGTTCAGCCACGACACGGCGCCCGTGCCCTGACCTGTTGCGAGGATCGTGTTGATGAACACGTTCACCTGCACGGCCGCGAGGCCGAGCGTTCCCGGCGCCATCTGCATCAGCACTTCCCGGAGTCCCGGATCGCGCCAATCGATGCGCGGCTGGTAGCGCCAGCCTTCGCGCCGCAGCAACGGCCACTGGATCGCCATCTGTCCGAGCGCCGCCGAGCAGTGTACCGAAGGCGATGCCGGCGATTGGTGGCCAACCGATGCGTGGCATCACCGGCACGAGCGTGAACGCGGAGATGATCGTCGCGACGTTGAACATCGCGGGCGACAGCGCGGGAATGAAGAAGCGCCGCAGCGCGTTCAGCATGCCCATCATCGCCACGCTCACCGCGACGGTCGCGAGGAACGGCAGCATGATGCGGGTCAGCAGAACGGTCAGCGCGAGCTTGCCGGGGACCGCCGCGTACTCCGGCGCGAGCGCGCGCGCGAGCGCCGGCGCGAAGAGCCAGCCCGACCGCGACGCAGATCAGCGTCACGAGGGTCGAGCGCGTTGATCACGAGATTGCCGAGCCGCCACGCATGCTCGCGCGACGCGTCGCGAGCTGTCGGGTGAAGGCGGGCACGAACGCCGCGCTCATGGCGCCTTCGGCGAAGAGGTCCCGCAGCAGGTTGGGGACTCGGAACGCCACGTTGAAGGCGTCCATCTGATTGCCGCGCGCCGAAGAGCGCGGCCAGAACGATCTCGCGCGCGACACCCAGCACCCGGCTCGTCAAGGTGGCCGCGCCGATGAGACCGGCGGACCGGGCGAGACGTGTGCTCATGCGGGGGCTCAGCGTACCACACGGTCGCGCGTGTCCGTCCTCAACCAGCGTTCGAATCCGGTCATCGCGCACACATCGTGTGTGCCGCGACCGCGCAGGACTGTTCAGTGATTACGTATTTCCTGACAGTGCGCGAGCGAACGGAGCAGCGCGAAGTGCGAGCGGAGCGGAGTGACCGCGACGGGGCCCGCATTCAAAAAAAGAGCCCCCGCCTTTCGACGAGGGCTCCATGGAGGATGGATGAGAGGCTTGTGCGTTGCCTTTCAAAAATATTAGACGGCGGCCAGCGAAAAAAGTTTGCGGCGATTCATCCGCCCGCGAGCTTTTTCCGGACGAGCTCGTTGACAGCCTTTCCGTCCACCGTCTTTCCCGCCAGCGCCGCCATGGCGGCCTTCATGACGCGGCCCATGTCCTTGGCGCTGGAGGCGCCGGTCTCGGTGATCGCTGACGCCACCGCGCGCTCCACTTCGTCGGCCGACGCGGCGGGCGGCGCGTAGCGTTCGAGCACCTCTATCTCAGCGGTTTCGCGGTCGACCAGATCCGTTCGTCCCGCAGCCCGAAACTGATCGACGGAATCGCGGCGCTGCTTGATCAGCCCGGCGAGCACCTGCTGGCCCTCGCTCTCCTCGAGATCGCGGCCTTTCGACACACTGGCGTTCATCAGCGCCGCCTTGGCCATGCGCAAGGCGGAGAGCCGCACCTGTTCGCGCGCTTTCATCGCATCGGCGATGTCGCGGGTGAGACGATCGGTCAGTGTCATGGGTCTATCGTAGCTCGTCCGGCCCGACCCCGGCACCAGAAGCGCTGCGTCGCCGCGCGTCGATCGCGCCGCGTGGTTCCAGCGCCGCCGCGTACGCCGCCCAGTATCGTGACGCGACCGCGGCGGTCCGAAACTCCTGCTGGATCGTGGCGCGCGTGGCGGGCAGCGTCCTCCGCTTGCGCCGCAGGTGACCCTTGATGGCATCGCCGAGTGGCTCGACCTGCTCGCGAGGCACAACCGCGACGTCGTCGCCGAAGACGTCGCTGAGCTCGAGGCCGCCAGGATTGTCCGACGACAGAACCGGCGTCCCGCAGGCGAGCGCTTCGAGCGCGACGGTCGGCAGCGCCTCGAGAATCGACGGCAGCACGAACAGATCGGCGGCGGCGCAGTATCGCGCCACGGCGGAGTTGTCGAGGAGTCCCGCGAACGTCACGTGACGTTCGACGCCTGCCGATCGCGCCACTGCCTGCAGCTCCGCAAGCAGCGCGCCCGTTCCGCAGATGATCAATCGCGCGTCCGGGAACTCGCGGACCACCTCACGCATCGCCTCCAGGAGAAACCGTTGACCCGCGAGCGGGTGCAGGCGCTTGACGTTGAGCAGGATGTGACGAGCCGTCAGGCCCAGCGAGCGCCGCATGTCGAGTTGCGCGTCCTCGTCGTGATACGTGAACGCGTCCGCCACCGGCGGATAGATGACCTGGCAGTCCCGGCGTCCGAGGCCCAGCTCACGCGCGCGCAGCAGCAGCTGGTCGCTGTAAAACGTCACGACGCTGGCCGATCGATACGCGCGTGTGAACAGATCGGGCCATCGTCTGGGCTGGTAGTGCCAGATCTCCGTGCCATACAACGTCAGCACGACGGGCCGTCCCTGGCGCGCCGCCAGCCACGCACACGCTTCGCTCAGCAACCCGTTGCTGTGGACGTGCACGAGATCGGCCTTCGCGATCACACGCGCGGCGCGTCGCCAGATGCGCCACGCGTTCGTCACCGATCCCAGTCGCAGCCAACGTTGAAGCGGTCCGCTGCTGCTCCGCGGAATCCATGTGGCCGGACCGGCGAGCGGCGCGCTCTTCCCGGCTCTCGGCGGATGCGCGATGTACGCCACGCTGTCTCCGCGCTCGTGCGCCCATTCCCCGAGCTGGAACGGCAGCAGCGCGTTCGCGGCCTGATCCGGCGGGAGGTGCGGGGTGACGTGCACGATCCGCATGACGTGTCAGCGGACCGACGAGGCGATGTACGCGCGCCTGAACTCGGAGAACGTCGCGGGCACCGCGCCAAGCTCCTGCCGCGCAAGAGCGAAGAACCGCTCGAGCCGCCCGAAGAACGCGCCGAGCTCCTCCCGCGTCCTGTTGTACGGGCTGCCGCCGACGATGGCTTCGCTCGAATGGAACAGGAGGTTCAGGACCGGCTCGCCGTCGCGCGCGAGATCGCGTGCGAGCGACACCATGTCCTCGAAGGACGAATACGAAGGCCGCAGCCATCGGACGTGCGCGACGCCCAGCTTCCGAAGGACCCGTTTCGTCGTGTAAGGCCGCGGGGCGCGGGCATACAGATATTGGAGGCGCCGGGGCAGACGCCGATTGAGCGCCGCCGACACGGGCACTTCCAGGACATTGCTGGTGCCCGGCCTGGTCGCGCTGTCGTACGCCAGGTAGTACGGTGTGAGCGGCGCCTCGACGAAGTCCGGACCGTGCTTGTGCGCTTCGTAGAACAGCGGTGCCACGCTCGATTCCACCTGGTAGCCCTGACGTTCGAGCGCGAAGACGTGCGCCGCGGAGAAACCGAAGCGGCCCGACCGGTACGACACCGGCCGTTGCCCGACGGCCGTGGTGATGGCGGACGTCAGGACCTCCAGCTGCTGCTCGAACTGCTCGATCGGGAGATTCGACGCGTACGGATGTCGGGTGACGTCGGCTGCCGAGCAGGGAGGCGTTTCCCAGGCGTGATGATGGGCGCCGATCTCACAGTCGCCGCGCGCCTTCAGCTCGCGCAGCACATCCGCCGATCGCGCATCGTTGACCACCGGATACGTGACGACGTAGGTGGGCCGAACACCGTGCCGGGCGAAGAGCGCATGCAGTTTGGGCAGCGCATACAGGTTCTCGAACCGCTGGTCCGCGCGCGCGCGCCGCGTCCCACTGATTGTCGCCTTCGGTATCGATGCCGACGAGCAGGTGGATCATGTCAGAGGTGCTAAAGGTGCTGATGGTGCTAACGGGTGCTAAGGGTGCTGGTGCTAACGGTGCTACGGGGTGCTAAAGGTGCGCTGTCTTGGTGCTAACGGTGCTCGTGCACGTCTGGTCCTGCACCGTCACCTTCGGCACTCTTCAGCACCGGCACTGTCAGCACCCTCCAGCACCGGCACTGTCAGCACCCTCAGCACCCTGTTAGCACCATCAGCACCGTTAGCACCGTTAGCATCTCGTGCACCTTGTAGTTCCGTCATCTGTCCTGGTCCGAGTCCCCCAGCGTGACGTGCCATCGATCGGTGTCCTCATAGAACTCGGGTCCCACGTCGATGCCGTTCACCTTCACCACGAACTCCATCGTCGACTTCACCTGGAAATAACCCGATCGCCGAAGCAGACGGCGAAAGACCGCGTGGGTGGCAAACGTACGGATCTTATCGGAGTCTGCCTGACGTGCTTCCTGGTCGATCCAGCGCAGGAGCGTCGAGAAGCCGTCCTCGTCGTCCGGATCCGTGAGGATGTCGGTGAGCAGCGTGACGCGCCCGCGCGGCTCCTGGACGTGCCGGTAGACCACGTATCCCGCGGTGCGTCCGTCGCGCAGCAACGCCGCCATCGTGTAGCGGACGTGCGGCGCGGTGGCGAACTTCCAATTGAGGTAGCTGGCGTCGCGCCGCACGGCAAGGCCGAACTTCGGTGCGAGCGCGTCCCACAGCTCCGTGAAGCTGTCGTCGAAGCGCCTGATCAGGCGGACCTCAGCGCCAGCGGGCGCGCGCGCGAGACGATGAGCACGATCGGCAGCGTGAGCGCCGAGATCAGCCGGTTGATCGGCGTCGGCCAGCGCGGATGCCGGAACGCGCGGCGCGTGAGCGGCTTCACCAGACACGGCACCGGCCCGACGTCCGGCCAGCGCAGCTTCTGGAACAATCGATAGGACGCGTCCGACAAGCCCGAGGCCCAGCGACGCGCCGACGTTGCGGTCCCAGGTCCGGAATAGCACTTCCCCCAGCCCCTGCCGCTGACGCTCGGGGGCGACCATCACGTCCATGCCCCAGGATCCCGTTACCTCGTGGCCTTTGACCGCGAGCCGCACGGGCATCGTGGCGTATTGACCGACGATGGCCGTGCCTTCGCGGGCGATCCAGATCTCGGGCTCGCCGCCGGGGTTGTTCGGGTTGCGTCGATACTGCCACTCCCAGCGCAGGCGGCTCGCGTCCGCGGCGTCGTTGCCGAACACGCGCCGGTACAGGGCATCGACCGCGCGCCTGTCGTCAGCCCGGTACCGATCGACGTCCGCCATGGCTACCCACCGCTCCGGCGTCGATCCGACGGTTGCTGACGCGCCAGCACGTACTCCATGTTGCTGATGAACACGTCCTGGACCGCGCGACTGTTCCGGATGGCGGTGGCCAGCGCGGTGGGAAGGCGTCGAATCGTGGCCGTGACGTGAAGCTCCTCGCGGACGATTCGCAGGCCGGCCGCGGCAATCTGCGCCCGCAACCGCGCCACGCGGACCTTCTCGAGCAGATCGTCGTGCTTGACCTGGCCTTGTCGGGCGAGCGTGATGAACGAGTTCTCGTGGGCTGGCTCCTTCAGCGTCCACGGCGCGTGGCGAGCGAGAAACTGGAACGTCGCAAACGCGGCTTGCCGGCCGACGAGAAGGTGGAGCGGGATCGGGAACCTTCAGGCGCGGCAGATGCGCTCCCGCGAAGGACAAGTACGGCGCCGTCGACAGATACATCCGGCCGTCCGCCGCGAGCACGCGAGCGCATTCGCGGAGGTACAGCGGCGCGTCGGCGACGTGCTCGATCACGGCGTGGGAGAGCACGAGGTCGAAGGCGCCGTCGGAAAACGGCAGCGCCATGCCATCGGCCATGCGCGAACTGGAGGTTGCCCACGTGTCGCTCGTGCGCCAGGCGGACGCCGGCGTCGCCGAAGCGGTTGATCGGATCGATGCCGACCACCTGGCGTGCTTCGTCGGCCAGCGACAGCGGCATCCCGCCGCCGCCGCAGCCGGCGTCCAGTACGCGTCCGCCAATCGTGACGCCGGCCCGCTCGAGAAACGCGATCACCTTCGCGCTCCGGTAGTACTCGAAGAGCGCGTAGTCGTATTCGGAACGGAAGCGACGGTCGGCGTGCGCCCGGATGGCGCGCTCGTCAATCGCGCGCACGCCCCGTCCCGTGGTCGACGGGGGTTCGTGCATCGCCGAACTTGTCGATCAAAGCGGCGCGGTCGTGGCCGGAGGGGGTCTCCGCAACATCGAAGGTCATCGCTACTCGCGACCGCGGATAGGCTTCGAGCACGTCCCGGATCTGCGATCCTTCGAATCCAATCAGCGGTTCTATGTAGGTCAGAATATATCGCACATCATCGCGACGCTTTCGATCGTCGTAGTTGCCGAACCCGTGACCGATGAAGACCGGCCTGATCCGGTTTTCCAGCGACAGACCGTTCGCGAGCTTGCCCTGCACGAGCGTCTCCGGCGGCAGCACGCGCCCCAGCAGTCGAGAGGCGTCAACGTTCTTGTATGTCCGGTCGCGCGCCCACTGTGTGAACTCCGCGAGATCCCGGCTCATCAGTGCAAGGACGAGCAGGGCCGCCGCCATCGGGCTCCAGCGGCCCGCCGACAGGAAGGCCGCGAGCCGGCGCCACGTGGCAATCACCACGATTCCCAGTACGAGCGCGAGCGCCGCGGACAGACGCACGCTCGGTCTGACGTCGTAGAGAAACGGCAAACGTCCGATCGGCCCAACGATCACGTAGGCGCAGTACAGGATCACTGGCGAGACAAGCAGCACGCGCGTCCCGCTGATCCTCGCGGCCTCGTCAGGCAGCAGCCCTTCTCGTCGTCCGAGGATCACCGCGGTCAGCGCCACGAGCGCCGGGATGAGGAAGACGAACCGGCGCTCGTTGCCGACGTCGTGGACGAGCAGCTCGAGCGACGCCCACCGCAACCCACAAGAACAAGAGACGCTCGGCGAGCGTCGACGCGACGCCACCGCACCACGATTCCCCAGGCCGCGACGGTTCCGACCACGAGCTCGAACCACATACGTGAGAACGTGTCGTGCAGGATCGGAAACCACGACAAGCGCGTCAGGACCGCGCGCAGATCGTACGACGGCTTGCGGGTGACGGAGATCTGCCAGTTGTAGAAGCGATACTCCGTCCAGTGCGGCAACACGAACGCCGCCGCGACGACGATCAATGTGACCGCGAGACCCGCAAGCGTCCATAACGCGGCCTGTCGATCGAGCCCCGGTCGATCGCTGTCCGCGTGCGCGCGCTCCACCAGACTGAGCACCGCGGCAAGACCCAACGCACCCAGATAGAACGCGGCGGCCGCCTTCGTGAAGTACGCGAGGACGGCCAGCAGTCCCGCGAGCGCGCCGAGACGCGGCCGGTCCGTCGATCGCGTCGAGCAATACCAGGATGCGACGATGAGCGCCGTCATGAGCGCCTCCATGATCGCGGCGCGGTTGTACATCACGTAGACGTAGTTGGTCGCGAGCAGACAGCTCGCCAGCATGCCGGCCAGATCGCCGGCGATGCGCCTGACGCCGAGGCCGAGCAGCAGCACGGAGAGCACACCTGCGACCTCGGAAACCAGCCGTGCCTGGCGCACGCCGACGCCGAACAACTCGAACGAGAGATATTCGAGTCCGGTGAAGACCGGCGCAATGAAGAGCGGGTTCCACTCGTCGAGACGCCACGACCCGAAGAGTGCCTTGTTGCGCGCGTTGTGCACCCAGGCGCCCTCGTCGTGCCAGACCACGCCGACGGTCGTCCGCCAGGGAGGATCGGCAGTCGGGAAGACACCGCGCAGCGCGGCCGAGAGCCCGAGCACAAGCACGAACGTCCACGCGACGCGCCGCGACGGGGTGGCCTGCGCGGGCCCGGTCGCGCCGAGATCGAGATCGGATCGGGAAGTCAGGATGGACACAAGAACCGGAGTCCCAGCGATTATAGTACCCGTGTGCCTCGAACGCCGGACGGTCCAGCGACAGCGGACCTCACGATGGTCGTTCCAACCTACAACGAGCGCGAACGGATCGGCGAGCTCGTCGAGACCTTGTGTGCCGTCTGTGCGAGCGAGGGCGTGGCATTGGAGCTCGTCGTTGTCGACGACAACTCGCCGGATGGCACCGGCCAGCTCGTCGACGATCTCTCGCGCACGCGGCGCATGCGCGTGATTCATCGTGCGGGGAAGCTGGGCCTGGGCAGCGCGGTTGCCGCAGGGTTTGCCGTCGCCACTGCGCCCGTCGTCGGCGTGATGGACGCCGATTTCAGTCATCCGCCTGCGCTGGTGCCCAGGCTTCTCGCCGTCTTCGAGGCCACCGGCGCCGACGTCGTCATTGCGAGCCGCTACGTGCCTGATGGATCGACGCCGAACTGGCCGACGTGGCGGCGCCTGCTGTCGCGCACGGCCTGTCTGGCGGCGCGGCCGCTGTCTCCGGTTCGCGACGCCGCGTCCGGGTTTTTCGTCATTCGACGCGACATCGCGATGCGCGTGCCGATTCAGGCGCACGGCTTCAAGATCTGTCTCGAGCTGCTGATGCGCGCGTGGCCGATCCGTCTGGTCGAGATGCCGTATCAGTTCGACGATCGCGAACAGGGTCAGAGCAAGATGAGCCTGCGCGAAGCGGCCGGATACCTCACGCAGCTCCGCAAGCTGTATGCGCTGCGCTGGAGCGGCCGGGCTCGTCCACGGCGCGACTATCGTCGATTGACCTCGGCTGCCGTCTCGCAGATTGTCGAGCGCAGAGCAGCCGACCCGGAACGCGAACGGCTGATCGCTCGTGGCTGACGTCTAACCCGTACCGCATATGCGCTTCAGAGGTACTGCTCATCCTTTGCCTGGCGACGGTGCACATCGGTGCATCGCCCGCGTGCTCGCGCAACAGGCCGCAGACAAGTCGGCCGTGAGGCCCGGTGCCACCAATGTCGAGGAGGCCACCGAGATCACGAATGGGTGGGGCCTTCTGGCGCAGGGGATGGCGCAGCAGGCGGCGGCGAAAGCGGAAAAGGTCCTGGCGCAATATCCGCGAAGCGCGGCCGCGTTGAATCTTGCGGTCGAAGCCGAGCTCTCACGCGGCGGTACGGCAGCAGGGCTCGACGTGTACGAAAAGTGGCTTGGTCAGCGGACGCTCGAGGAACCCTCCATCGTGCGTCGCGTCGCGGTCTCGCTCCTTCGAGAGCACGCGTACACGACGCAGGACGAGCGCGTGCGGCATCGAAGCGCTTCGCGCCCTTGCCTCCGACGGCGATCGATCCGCCGTCGACGCCCTCTCTCGGGATTCGACCGGCAATGGCCCCCGCACGCGTGTGCTGGCAGCGATGGGGAACGAACGCGCCGTCCAGTCGCTCGCCGCGAGCCTGACCCAGGGGACCGGCAACACCGTCGCGACGGTCCAGGCGCTGGCCGACAGCGGCAGCAAGGCGGCAGTGGCGCCATTGACGGCGAGTCTCAAGGATCGAAATCCCGAGGTGCGCGCCGCGGCCGCAACGGGTCTTGGGAAGCTCGGACAGCAGTACGACGTCCTGGAAACGCTCAAGACCGCGCTGAACGATCCGACCGCCTACGTTCGGGTGAAGGCGGCTGGCGCGCTCTACGGCCTCGGCGACTTGAGCGGACTTCAGACGCTCGAGGAACTGTCGGCGTCCGACGCCACGGTCAGCCGCCTGATGGCGGCGCAGGCCATGGCCGCCCGGCCGGATGCCCGATGGCTGGAGCAGGTGCGGAGCCTCACGTCCGCCTCGGAGCCCGAGGTCCGCGTGGGTGCCGCCACCCTCCTGGCCCCTCACGATCCCGAGGCCGCGCGGAACGTGCTCAACGCGGCCCTGGCCGACCCGAATCCTGCGATTCGCGATATGGCCGGCGAATCCATCATCGACACGGCAACCACTGATATCCGGGCGCTCAGACGGTTCCTTCGCAGCCCCAAGGCCCTCGAGCAGGTTCAGGCCGCCGCGCAGATTCTGGCCGTCCTCCGGTGACGCCCGGCCTAGGCGAGCTCATGCGCTCGAGGAATCGATTGCCAGTCGATTTCTCTCGGTTTTTCTCACGAAATCGCTTGTCTGCACCACCTGAGCGGGTCTATACTTTTTGCTCTGCTTTGCTCCTCCAGTGCCTCGCGGCGTAAAGTGCATCGGCACATCTGTCGATAAGCGCTAAACCGAAGTGCTGTTCAACGTTCGTGTGAGCCCAGCGCCGACCTGTTTCAGCGCAATCTCGGGGACGGGAGTGGACGAATGAGACTACAGAGCCATAGCACGGCGGGCCGCCTGGCCGCCGTCCTCCTCACCGCGAGCGCCATCCTGATCGGTCTGGCCGGGTCGGCTCGTGCGCAACAAGTCCAGGGCGGTCCGACGATCACCGGTCGTGGCTGCATTCATCCGCGGCGTCGACACCGCGGCGGCCCCCAACGGGACCTACTTGGTCGTCGGAGGACAGGGACCGATTTATGCGGCGTGTGTCAACGCGCAGGGCACGGCGACGTCAGGCGCCATGCTGATCAACGCGACGCCCGGAGGCTACGCCTCGTTCCCTCGGGCGATTTACAGTCCGGATGTCAATGGCGGGACCGGCGGGTTCATGGTCGTGTGGGCCGAGGCCGTGGGCAACCCGGACGCGATGCGACAGCTCTTCGCACGCGTCGTTGCCTGTTCTGGCGCGATGAGCGCGCCCCAGGTGGTCTGGCCGCAAGTGTGGTGGGAGCCTGGGGATCTGGCACTTGCCTATTCGAGCACGAGCAAGGATTTTCTCGTCGCCTGGCAGACGGCCGAGCACACAGTCAAGGCGGCGCTGATCAATCTCGCCGGTGCTGCGATTTCGGCGCCCGTCCTGCTTTCTCCCGGGATGGGTCGCGATCCGAGCGTAACGTGGAACCCCGCCACCAACGAGTTCGGCGTGGCCTTCAGCGGCGAGACCTATTCCGGCTTCGCCGCGGTCCCGGCATGGAACGCGGCCGCCTTTCGACGCAACACCTTCAATGTCGGCGGGGGCAAGCTGACGGCGATGACCGACATCGCGTACAACCCCGCGTCGGGGCGCTACGTGATGGCCTGGTACGAAATTTCGTCGGGGAACTTCGCGAAGATTGCCGAATTCGACGCGTCGGGCGCGCTCATGACCACCGGGATCGCGTCCGCGCGCCTGGGCTCATACGACGCATTTTCAATGGCCCTGAACCAGGTCTCCTTTACGTTCCTGATGGTCGGACTCGATCGAGTCTCGGATGCGGTGCTGGGCCTGGAGCTCAACTATCGCGGATACCCGTTCAATGGTGAAAACACCCTCTCGGGCGTGCGCCCCGCGCGGTATCCGCGCGTTTCGTCAAGCCTGGTGTCGAGGGCGTGGAACGTGGCCTTCAGTGGCCCGAATTTCGGCGCCTTGTCGAACTTGACCGCGACGGGGTTTTCGGGAAACGGCGGGTCCGCGATCGCGTTTCCGGCCCCGGGTGCTCCTCCATCCCCACCCCCCGGTGGTGGCGGAGGAGGGGGCGTCGCCTGTCCCGGTAACGTGCCGGGCATGCACTGCGTGAACGGCAATTGGGTGCCGAATACGCCGACCACGACTCCACCACCACCGCCGCCGCCCCCACCGCCGGCGGCGGGCTGCCCGGGCAACGTGCCGGGCATGCACTGCGTGAACGGTAATTGGGTGCCCGGCGCGCCGCCGCCACCGACACCAACGACGACGAGCTGCCCGGGCAACGTCCCGGGCATGCACTGCGTGAACGGTAACTGGGTGCCCGGCGCGCCGCCGACACCGACACCAACGACGACGAGCTGCCCGGGCAACGTGCCGGGCATGCATTGCGTGAACGGTAACTGGGTGCCGGGCGCGGCGCCGACACCGACACCAGCGACGACGAGCTGCCCGGGCAACGTTCCAGGCATGCACTGCGTGAACGGCAATTGGGTGCCGAATACGGTGAGCACACCGCCCCCACCCCCGCCGACGACACCGCCACCCACGACGACGGCCGCCTGCAAGGGTGCGCCTCCCGTCGCGGGATGGCTCTGCGCGGGTACGAGCTGGGTGCCGCCCGATCATCCGCTGGCGAAGGGTGCGACCCCCGCCTCGCAGGTTCCGTACAACGACGGAACCTGTCAGGGGAACTCGCCCGTCGCCGGCTGGGTCTGTATTCGAGGCGGCTGGCTTCCGCGAAATCATCCGATCGCGATTGCCACGCTCGGCAGCTAGTCCGTCATTCCATGTTTGAGGCTCGACAGGGAACGTCGGCCTTGCGAGCCCTGAGTTGGAACGCCGCCGCGCCAGCGCTGCTGGTTGCGGCGGCACTCTTCTCCGCCGCGCCGGCATCGGCGCAAATCACGAAAATCAACACCGTCGACCTGCTCACGATGTTCATTCGTGGCGTTGACGTCGCGTCGGATACGTCAGGCGGCGCGCTGGTGGTCTCCGCGCAGGATGCGGTCCTCGCGCACTGCATCACGCGCCGACGGCGTGCTCATCCGATCCGTCACGCTGAAAGCCCGCGAGCGGCGGCAAGCCCTTCGGCGCCTTTCCGCGCGCTCGCTATAAGCCCTGCGACGGCTCAATATCTCGTGGTGTGGCCGGAAGAACAGGTGAGCGGCGCGCTGCTGAAAGGACGCACGCTCAGCTGCGCAACGGGAGCGCTCGGCGTCGAGCGCGTCATTGGCGCGACGGCCTGGCTCGAAAGCGGCGCCGCGCTGGATTGGTCAGCGACGAGCGGCCAATACCTCGTGGCGTGGAAGGCGTTACCCGAGCACGCTGCTTCAAGTGCAGATGGTCGCCCCCGATGCCACCCCCGTCGGCGCGCCGGTCGTGGTCTCGGCCGGCTTCGGGCGCGATCCGGGAGTGGCCTGGAACCCGACCACGAACGAGTTCGGTGTCTCGTACAGTGCCGAAGCGTCCGGCGGCAGCTTTTCGGTGTTCGTCATCGTTCCGGCCGCCAACCCGCTCGCCTTTCGCAGGGCGACCTTCAACCCGGTGGCGGGCGGCCTCACGACCATCACGGATCTCGCGTTCAATCCGGAGACGCAGCACTACATGATGACGTGGTTCGAGCTGAGCTCCGGGAGCTATGCCCGCGTCGCCGAGATCGATGCCGCCGGCAGCGTGATCGGTCAAGGGATCGCGTCCACGACCCTCGGCTCGTACGACAGCCTGTCCATCGCCTACAACCAGTCCAGCCGGACGTTCGCGCTCGTGGGCGTCGATCGCCCGACGGGGTCGGTCGCGACGGATCAGTTGCTGGTGACGGAGCTCAACTCGCACGGTGTCCGGTTCAGTCGCCGAGCAGGCGATCAACACAGGCCTGACGCCCGTGTCGTACCCTCGCGTAGCGCAGAATCCTCTGGCGCCGCGATGGCAGACCGCGTTCAGCAAGGGGAACAACCAAGGCGCCCGCTATCAGGGCACCGCGGACGTCGTGCTCATCACGGGAACGACCAACGGGGGGCCTCCCGGCGAATATCCAAGCGGCAAGCCGCCGGCACCGGGCAATTTCCGAATCGTCGTGGGGCCGAGCGAAAACTAGCTTCCGCGTGCGTTCCGCGCGATGCGCGGCCGTGGCTGACGCCTACGACTTCCGCGGCCCTAGACGGCGGCGCCCCGCATGTCGCGGTCATCGCGCGCGACTGTCGACGGTCGAGTACTGACCACCCGCGCGCCGAACACCGCCCGCCCCAGAATCTGCCCGACAATTGCCGGCTTGGTGGTTGCGAGCTTCAGCACGTCACCGAGCCGTCGCGCGACGTACGCCGGGCGCATGAAGAAGCGCCGCTTCGCGCGATTGATCGCGTCCATGACGACGCGCTCGTCGAGGCCGTTGCCGCGCAGCAGATAGTACCAGGTACTCCATCCGCGTCCAGTCTTCTTCGACGAGCAGGCCGTCCCGCACCGCCTTGTCGTAGAGCGCGGTGCCGGGATAGGGCACGGCCGGATAGAAGTTCGCGAAGTCGGGATCCAGCTCGATCGCGTAGTCGATCGTGTGGCTCATCGTCGTCGAGCGTTTCGCCGGGGTAGCCGAAGATGAAGAAGGCGAACGAGCGGATCCCGGCGTCGCGCATGTTGCGGAAGGCCGTCTGGATCTTCTGCCGCTCGAGCCGCTTCACCATGTTCTTGCGGATGTCTTCGGACTCCGACTCGATGCCCAGCGCGAGCATCCAGCAGCCGGAGCGCCGCAGCCGATGGACGAATGCCGGATCGGTCAGGTTGTCGGCGCGGGCGTTGCCGAACCACTGAATCGGCAGGTTTCGCGCGATCAGCTCCTCGCAGAACGCGCTGAACGACTTCACGTTCAGCGTGACCGTGTCGCCCCAGAGGTAGAAGAAGTCGATGCCGAGCTCGCGGTAGCTGCGCTCGATCTCGTCGACGAGCGCCTTCGCGCTGCGCTCGCGGAACTTGTGACCCTGGTGGATCGGCGCGACGCAGAAGTCGCACGAGTACGGACAGCCTCGGCTGGTTTCGACGATCACGTACGGCCGGTTGACGAGCGGCAGCGCGTAGGATCGTGAGCGGGACGAGGTCCCACGCCGGATACGGCATCTGCATGAAGCCCGCGAACGAGCCGTGGGCGCGGTGCGGGACGATCGAGCCGTCGCGCCGGAACGTGAGGCTCGCGATCGACGAGAGATCGCCGTCGTGCTCCAGGCGCGCGAGCTGCAGCGCGGCGTCTTCCGGCTCGCCGACGAACATGCCGTCCACGGCAGGCGCGCGCAGCATCGAGGCCTGCGGCACGGTGGAGGCGTGCGGGCCGAAGCAGAAGATCGGCGCGCCGAAATGCGTCTTGAGCGCGCCATCTCGGCGACGTCGGCGTCGAGCGTTGGCGTCGTGCTGGGGAAGAGAATCAACGTGGGCGTGAACGACTCGCGCGTCGAGGGCCGCCACGACTTGGGGCACGGTCAGGCGCTCGGCGGTCATGTCGATGAGCCGCACGTCGCAGCCGGCATCACGCAGGAGCGAGGCAATCAGCGCCAGCGAATAGGGAGGCTTGGTCGTGCCCAGGACCTCTTCGCGCTCCTGGCAGCGGCCCTGGCGGGTGAATGCGACGCCGTTGATGGGCGGCGGGTTCACGAGCAGTGTCTTTCGGCCCAGCATCACGTCAGCGCACCACCGTCAGCGGAATCGCGCGCCTTGTCGTCGCCGTGTGCGGCTGCGCGTCGACGGACCGGCGTCTGGCGAGAGCTCCACCTTGCAGCAGCGGCGGCAGACCGGGAAGATGCCGTTCTCGAGCAGCCGGCGCCGCATCTCGACGTACCGCTCGCCGTTCCAGATCTCCTCGAGGGTGTTCGTGGCCAGGTCGCCGACCTCGACCCGGATGAACGGGCAGAAATAGACCTTGCCCGGAGAACGACACGCGCGCGTGAAGGAACGGATAGAGGCAGCGTCCGTCCAGCCGCGCGCCCGGCGTGTAGTAGTTCGGGATCAGCGGCGCGTGGACCTTGGGACGATAGTCGAACAGGATGTTGCGCTCCCGGCACTTTGCGTTCGAGCGCCGAGACCTTTTCGCGCACGCGCTCGACGTCGAGCCCCGGATCGGGCGTGACGAACGTTGCGATGACGGATGCGTCCGGCGCGCCGATCAGCCGCACGGTCTCCGCGACTTCTTCCGGCGTGCTGAACATCAGGTGGTTGAGGCCGATCGCATCGACGCCGAGCTCCTGCGCGACGTCGACCATCTGGTCGAGCGCGTCCAGGCTCTCGTGCGCGACCGTCGTGTTGATGCTGACGCGGAGCGGCGCGCCTTTCCTCCTGGCGGCCTGCTGCAGGCGTTGGAGACCCGCGCACGTGCGCTCGAACGTCCCCTTCAGGCCGCGCGCGGCGTCGTGCAGATCCTTTGGACCGTCGACCGAGACGCTGATGTGCTTGAGGAACCCGGAGGCCGCCAGCTCCGCGAGCGCTTCGGCGCGCTCCTCGGTGATGATCGTGCCGTTGGTCGTCAGGTAGCCGCAGGCGTAGCCCTTCGTCGCGGAAGAGATCGAGCACGGACATGATGTCCTTGCGCATGAAGATCTCGCCGCCGGTCAGGCTGATTTGGAAGCCGTCCTGCGCCGGGAACGCCTGCGTCAGCGCGTCGAGCGGCAGCTCCTGCCGCCATTCGCCTTCGATGTTCAGCAGGTCCCCGACATAGCAGAACTCGCAGTGCAGGTTGCACCGCATGGTGGCTTCGTAGACCGCGCCCATCGGCAGACGATCGGCGCGGCCGGAGCCGTCGGCCAGGAACCGACGGATGCGCCCTTCATAGCGCCGGCGCCGATAGCGCGCCCACGCGTGACGGGCGATCGGCAGCGCCCGTGCCTCGGTCGCCAATCGGTCGCGGAGCTTACGAACCAGGACCATCGATTTGCCAGATCTCCACGACCGGACCGGGTCGCTCGAGCGACGGCTCGATCCGGGCATCAGTGTTGTGCAGGAAAGGCTCGGGCCGCGCCGCCGGAACGCTCCCGGTACGGCGAAAACACGGCCATCCGCCGGCCCTCGCGGGCCAGGGCAGTGATGAACGGCACCGCGCGTGGATCCTCGATATTGTACCGCTTCAGCACCACGAACGCCACGTGTTCGCGCCGCGCGGCCGTGAGGGGATTGCCGCCGTCGAGCTGGTCGTACGGCATGTACAGCTTATCGACATCGCGACCGTAGCCCAGATAGGATCAGCCGATAGGCCGGCGCAGGATACGGGCGTCGCGCGATCTCGAGGCGCGTCTTCGTCGGCATCGGCTGACCCGATCGTTCGACCGCTTCGCTGAGCGCCTCGGCAGTTGGCGTGAGCGGCACGGAATACGGCTGCGTCAGGATTGTGCGGCCGTCGGGCACGGTCGCTTCGATGTACGCCTCGGCGAGCGTTCGTGTGTCAGCCTGCCGGATGAACAGGTCCGTTCGAAGGCTGTCTCGAAGCGGCATCACGCAGGCCACGCATGCGAGGGCGATCGCCGCGACCGGCTGCCGTTGCGCAATCCACGACACGGCGACCCCCGCAAACACCGCGAGAAATGGCACCAGCGGGATCAGATAACGCGTCGCCGGAAACGTTCCTGCGATGAACACGAAGAACGGAATCGGAAAGGCCAGCAGCAGCGCGGTCATGCCGGTCCGAGTCGCTCCCAGCACGAGGAGCCCGGTGGCGGCGATCACGATCACGGGCCAGCTCACCGTATCGCGCCAGATCAACACGCCGTATCGCAACGCCGTCTGCGCGTAGCCGAGGGTGCCGGCCGCGCGATCGACGACGATCTGCTGGTTCGCGCGGATGTCCCTCAGCGCGGTGGCTGGCTCCAGCACGACGTAGGGCGACAGGACGAAGAACACCGCGCCGCGATGAGGCCCGCCGCGACGATGCGCCTGATCGCGTCGGACCGATCGCGGGCGCGACGGGCAACGGACCATGCCAGCGGAAGGGCAAGAAAGATCGTGTAGTAGTGCGTCGAGAAGGCGGCGCCCGTGAACGCGGCCGCTGTGACGACCGCGGAGAAGGTCGGACGATCGCCAGGCTCCGCGATGCCAGAGCCGCACATACGCGAGATACGCGAGCACGATCAGCAGTGTCACCGGCACGTCGTGCTTCACGTAGTGGGAATCCCGCACGTGCAGCGGAGCGACCGCCAGGAAGATCGCGGCCGTCAGCCCGGCGACCGGACCCGCGACGCGGCGTCCCAGCACGAACGTCGCCGCGACGGTTGCCGTACCGCACAGCGCCGTCAACAGGCGTCCCGCGACGAAGACGCGCGTCGGATCGACGAAGAACTCCTGCTGAAATGCCGAGAGCGATGCCGCGGCGCCCGTGACAACGGACCAGAGCGCGGTAAGTCCCTCCCACGCGAACAGCACGTAGAAGTAGAACGTCGGGTAGAGGAAGTTGTGCGGGTTGAGATCGCCCTTCGCGAACGCCAGCGCCCGCGACATGATCGCGACCTCGTCCGGGTTGTAGACCGCGGGGAGGCCGTATCGAAGCCCCACCAGCCTCAATCCCAGGGCGACGACGCAGATGACGAGCAGGAGGGCGGGCCAGAGCGGGCGCCTGCGCACCGGGAGCATCACTCCTGCGGCTTCGCCACGACCGTCTCGCCGGCCTGGGGCAAATCCGTGGACACGATTTCACCGGCAAGCTCCGTTGTGTCGGGAGCCGTCACGACGGGTGTCCGCCCTCCCCACACGCGGCGGAGCCCGCGCAGCGTGCCAAGCTCCTCGGCGTGAAAGAATCCGCTGACGGCCAGCAGGCCGACATAGACGACGACCACCGTCGTGCCTCGAACGAGGATGTCGGGGAGAGGCGCCAGCCCCGATCGCACGAAGACGTGCTCGAGTCGAATCGACGGCAGCGATCGGCCCGCGACATAGGCCAATACCGGCGAAGAGCGCCACGCGCGCCAGGCGTCCCCACTCGTACGCGACGGGATAGAACCGCTGCGAGAAGGCCGCACCGAGAATCGCCTGGACGCCGTACGCGGCCGCGTTCGCCCAGCCCGCGGCGACGATCCCGAAGCGAGGAATCAGCAGGAAATTGAGCCCGACGTTGGTGACGGCCGCAGCCATGGTCGCGACCGGATAGTACCTGCGTACGTTTCGTGATGTTGAGGCCAATCGACGTCAGGAGGTAGACGCCTTGCAGCAGCACGCCGACCGCGGTCCACGCGATGATCGATCCGATCGCCTGCCATCGTGGATCGTCGGGCGCGATGAAGAAGCCGTGCGTCATCGCGGCGGCCACGTCACGGCCGACCACCGAGAGTCCAACCGTCAGCAGCGCGAGCACCGCCACCCCGTAGGTCGTCACGACGCGGAATACGCGTCCGCGCATCCGGCTCGCGCATCGTCGCGTAGTAGAACGGCGCCCAGGCGGACTCGAAGGCGCTCAGGAACAGCTTCTGGGTCAGGCCGAAGCTGACGGCCATCGAGTAGACGCCGATGTCCTGCATCGAGGCGAACAGCGTGAGGATCGGCTTGTCCGCGACCGCCATGACCTGTTGCGCCGCGGCATGGGGCACGCGCGGCGCGCCGAACGCCAGCGCCTTCCGGAGATCCGCGCGCGAGAACACCGGCCGGATGAGCGGCGCAAACCAGCGGAGGAGCACCACCATCAGCGCCGCCGTCACGAAGACGTCCGCGAGGACGACGCCGACGACCGCCATGTGAAAGCCGACGACGAGGACCAGGCGGAGCATGACCGTCAGCGTGGACCGCGCGAGCGTCAGCAGGCTGAACGTCGTCGATCGCCGCTCGATGCGGAGCACGTGAAAGGGAATGAACGTGAACCCGATTGCGAACGTGTTCAGCAGCACGAGCCGCAAGGCGGTGCTTTGATGGGCCGTCGAGAACATCGCGCGCGAGAGAGCGGGCGTCGCGGCGAGCAGGACGACGAGAACGGCGCCGTTGACCGCGAGGAGGAAGAAGAAGATCGTGCTGGCGAGAC
This sequence comes from uncultured Acidobacteriota bacterium, assembly GCA_963786615.1. Taxonomy (GTDB): domain Bacteria; phylum Acidobacteriota; class Vicinamibacteria; order Vicinamibacterales; family 2-12-FULL-66-21; genus CAWAZT01. The sequence continues at coordinate 144,959 of CAWAZT010000001.1, read as the reverse complement.
GCTGACGTTCCTCCTCCGTCTGGCAGTCGTAGAAGAACCGCATGAACGATCCGTCGAGGCCGAAGCGGAAGATGATCTTGGCCACGACCTCGACGCTGCCGAGCAGGCCGAGTGACGCCGTAATCCTCCGCCGACAGGTATTTGACGTAGAGGCCGAGCAGCAGGAAGTTGACGATCGAAATGGCCACGTCCCCGAGGCCATAGATCGCCATGTTGGTCGGGAGCTCGCGGATCCTCGCGAGCAGAGGCGGGTGACTCACCCTTTTCGGAACGTCAGCAGATTGAGGAAGCACCAGTCCGGGACCGGCACGAGCCGGGTGAGCAGGCGATGCAGCCAGGCCAGCTGCTGCGGCTGACGGCGCACCAGGTGGGTGAGGACCGGCACGGTCGGGAAGATGCCGCGCCGATCGATCAGCGTGAACCCCGCCCGTTGCGCCAGCTGCAGATATTCGCCAACCGGACGATCGCCCGGATGCTTGTATTCCGACGCCGTGCGAATCAGGCGTCCCCGGACGAGAAACTGGACCCGTGACTGGAGGTGCGCGAGATTGGGCACCGAGACGAGCAGTTCGCCGCCGCCTCTCAGCACGCGGTGCAGCTCCGCGAGCGCGCGCGGCTGATCCTCGTACGCGAGATGTTCCAGCACGTCCAGACACAGGACGCGATCGAACGCCTGCGCATCGAAAGGCAGCGCCGTGAGGAATCCGTTCGATACGCGCGCCGAGGTGTAGTTGGCGTCGACGCCGCGGATGTCCAGGCGGCCGGCGTACTCGTCCACGAGGACGCCTTCTCCGCAGCCCGCGTCGAGCACGCGCGTGCCGGCCGGCAGCGCGTCCAGATACCGCGCGCACGCGCTCGACCTTGGCGATGTAGGTCGGGTAGTAGTCCCAGGTGGGATCGAGCGAACGATGGTAGTCCCCGCGTGCCGCGTACTCACCGCGGCGGACCATCTCGGGACTGGCCAAAGGATCCGTTCTCAACGAGTGCTGTCGTGCCCCTCGGGGCCGGGTCCGCCGGGCCCACCGGGTCCGCCAGGCCCCGGGCGAATCACTGACGGCTGATTCGGATTCGGCGTGGCGTTCGGCTGCTGATAGGGCGTGGGCATCCCGTTCGGCGACGCGGGCGTAGGCAGCGCGCCAGGGCGCGGAGACGTCAAGACCGGAGGCGGCGCGGTGCCCGGCTCGCCGTTCGGCTGCATGACCGGCGGCTGTCCCGGAAACGGCGAGGCATTCGGATTGGGATTCGGCACGCCGTTCGGGTTTGCGAACGGCGGGTTCACCGGCTCGTCGTCATCGTCAGCCGGCTCCAACGGTGGTGGCTGACGAGGCTGGAACGCGGGCGGTGCGGCGCTTGCCACCGCCGCCGGCGGCCGGCTGGTCGGTAGAATCATGATGCGGTCGTACAACGACGCGCCCACCACGCCGACGGGCCGCGGCGCCGCCAGGTAGCCGGCGGTGGACCGCAGGATCGTGTCGAGCGCCTGGCGCTCGGGCACATTTATCAATTCGAGCGTGATGGGGCTGCCGACGACCTTTTCGGCGTTCACGATCTTCGTGTTGCCCAGCCGCGACCATTCCTGAAGGATCTGCCGGAGGGGCACGTCCTGCGCGATCAAGGTCACGCGGCCGTTCGCGATCGTCAACTTCAGATCGCCGGCGTCGGCCGGTGCGGCCAGGCCCAACGCCAGCGCCGCCACGACTCCGCAGCGCAGAAGAGTGTTCATTTTCTCAGCCTTGTGTGGATTATACGCCTCATGAGACGCCTGGGCGAGCGCGGCTGACTCAGGCGAGCTTCGTGATCCAGAGGGGCGAGTCCTTGCGCGGGAGGTCGCAGGACCGGCAGATGTCGGGCCCGCCGCTCTCCAGATGCTGACGCCGAACGGCGCGATAGGGCTCCGCGTTCCAGATGTCCTGAATAGTCGAGGTGTTGAGGTCGCCCAGGATCGTGCGGCCGTCGAAGTCCGCGCAGCAGAGCGAAACCCTGCCGTCCCACAGCACCGTGAAGGTCAGCCACGGACGATAGCAGGGGTAGTTCACGTCCGACTCAGTGTTGAGCGTTCCCGCCCAGTTGTGCAGGTCCGTGATGTGAATCTTGTCCGCGATGTTGCGCCAGTGCTCGATGAAGGCCTGCTCGTCCACCGAGTTGTTCTGGCGGACGAACGACAGAATCAGCTTGGGTCGGCGCTTGCCGAGCTCGGTCCGGATGCGCACGAGCCGTTCGATGTTGGCGATCACCTTGTCGTAGCTCAGGCCGATGCGCGTGGACTCGAACACTTCCTTGCCGGACGCGTCGACGCTGATGTTGATCGCGTCGAGGCCGGCCTCGATCATCCCGCGCGCCACCCGCTCGGTGATGAGCGAGCCGTTGCTGATCATCCCGACTTCGCGGATGCCCTTCTGTTTCGCGTAGCGGACCTTGTCGACCAGATGCCGATCGAGGAACGGCTCTCCGTAGTTGTGCACGCGCACGTGCGTGATGCCGAGCGCGACGCACTCGTCGACGATCTTGCGAAACAGATCGAAGCTCATGACGCCCTGCCGCCGGTGCATCTCGTCGCGCGGACAGAAGACGCACTTGGCGTTGCAGATGTTCGTGCTTTCGATCTGCACGATCTCCGGCAGACGGGGGGCGCGATCGCGTCCGGTCGCGATCAGCAGCCGGCGAATCGGCTTGGCTTCCCGGCGGAGCACCGCCTCCGCCGCACGCCTGGCCGCTGCCTTCAGTCCTGTGGACGCCATGCTCCCACTGCTTCTTCTTGGAGTATCGGATCTCAGGATTGCCGGAAATACTCGATGACTCGGGTGAGAATCTCGTCGAGCTCGACGGTCGGCCGGTACCCGACCAGATCGCGAATCTTGCGCGATCTCCGGAACCCGGCGCGGCATGTCTTCGAAACCTGCCTCGTACGCCTGTTCGTACGGGACCACGACGATCGGCGAGTCGCTGCCGGTCATCTGCTTGATCCGGACCGCCAGCTCGCCGATGCTGATTTCGGCGCCATTCCCGATGTTGAACACCTGACCGATGGCCCGAGGCTCGTCGATCAAGGCTACCATAGCCTTCACCACGTCCCCGACGTAGGTGAAGCTGCGCGACTGGGTGCCATCGCCGAAGACCGTGATGGGCTGCCCGGACAGCGCCTGGCGCACGAAGGTCGGGATCACCATTCCGTACTGGCCGGTCTGCCTCGGTCCAACAGTGTTGAACAGCCGGACGATGATGACCGGCAGCTTCCGCTCCTTCCAGTAGGCGAGCGCCAGGAACTCGTCGATCAGCTTGCTGCACGCGTACGCCCAGCGGTGCTTCGCCGACGGCCCGAGCACCAGGTCGGCGTCCTCGCGGAACGGCACGGCCGTGCTCTTGCCGTAGACCTCCGACGTGGACGCGATGACCACGAGCCGCTTCTTCTTGTTCGCGTGCTTCAGCACGACCTCGGTGCCGTGCACGTTCGTCTCGATCGTGTGGACGGGCGCTTCGACAATCAGCTTCACGCCGACCGCCGCCGCCAGGTGGACGACCACGTCGCTGGCGTCGATCAATTCGGCAAGCAGCGGCTCGTTGGTCACCGAGTCGATCGTGTAGCGGAATCCCGGCTGCCCCTTGAGATGCTGGATGTTGTCGATCGAGCCGGTAGACAGATTGTCGAGGACCGACACTTCGTCGCCGCGGTGGAGGAACGCCTCCGAGAGGTGCGATCCCACGAAGCCGGCGCCGCCGGTAATCAACACGCGCATCCGGTTACTCGTTTCCTGAAGAAAGGAACATCATCCGCGATCGCGGCCGGCACTGCCGCGCCAGATCGCGCCGAGGCCAAACAGACACTTCATCACAAGTCGGCCCGCACCGACAAGGCATTCGCCCACGGCCGCCGGCAGCACATTACGGCAAATGCAGCCATCGTCTCGCAATCTCGAAGGGGACGACGAACCGGGCGAACCAGAGACCCCACACGCCCCGCGGATACGGCGCGACCGTGCGCAGGCCGTGCATGAACGACTGGTACTGAATCAGGAGCAGCAGCGTGTGCGCTGTGAAGGCCGTGGCGATGCCGCTGACGAGCACCGGTCGCTCGTGCAGGCGATCGAACAACGCGGCGGTTGCGAGCACGAACACCGGATAGCAGCCGACGAACCGGCGCGCGCCAAACGCCTCTCCGGCCCACCAGTCCGCAACGGCGGCATTGACGTACCACGAGATCACGAGGAAGGCGACAGCGGCGGTGCCGATGAGCGGATCACGCTTCGTCAGCGGAACGAGCCCGGCGATCGCGAGCGCCACGACCGGCGTCCAGCTCAGAAGGCCATGATTGTCGGAGACGAGCACCGACCAGAGCGCCGGCGTTCCCCATCGCATGAACCCGCCGCCCTGGGGAATGACGAAGACGTGTCCGTACAATGTGTGCCAGACGAAGAGTTGCGGCGAGAACGCGACGATCGCGCAGCCGGCGGCGACCGCGAGGTTCGCCAGCGCCGCCGTGACGGCCCGTGGCCGATGCCAGAACGTGTCGATCGCCGGCACAATCAAAAGGACAGCGTCCTGCCAGCGCATCAGCGCGGCGAGCCCGGCGAGGAGGCCGACCAGCGCGTAGCGGCGCATGTCCTGGCGGTCGCGCGTGCGAATCCAGACGTACCAGAAGGCACCCACGGCCAGCATCGACGTCGCGTGCGAGTAGGTGGGCGAGATCACCGAGTAGTACACACTGCTGCTGGCAAACCAGATCGTCAGCGCGGCCCAGATCGCCGACCGCGTTCTGAACAGCCGCGCGGCCGCCAGAAACGCGAGCCACACGCCGGTAACCGCTGCCGCGATGCCGCTGAACGCGGCGGACGCCTGGAATAGCCGTCCGTACCCGTCGAGGGGGTAGGACGCTCCTGAGGCGTCAGCCAGCCAGACGGCGGCCGTGACCGCGAGAAAGCCCGGCGCCCACACGATCGCGGGTCCAACGGGCATGAGGTTCCTGACGTACCCGCCGGCGTTCGTATCGGTGATCCACCGCAATTCGGGGTCGTCGTTACTCGCCGTCAGCCCGTACATCCGGACGTATTCGTTCGTGAACCGCAGGTCGTGATCGAACACCGCGGAGCGCAGTTGCACGTAATGATGCAGCGCATCGCCGTAGACGACGCGGCCGCCGGGCTTCGCGAGCCAGATCAGGCTCGCGCCGTAAGCTACTCCGAACAACAGCCCTACCAGCGCGATCGTGACGCCCGGATGTCTTTCCGGCAGTCGAATCCATCGCGTCACGAGACATCCCTGAGTGGGCGGCGCGCGGGGGCCCGCTGCGTCAGCGCCAGGACGGCCAGCGCAGAATCCTCCGCGGCGTGCCCGCGGACGCCCGACCCGCCGATAATCTCCGCGCCGCGGCGCACGAGATCACGACGGAGACCGTCGTCGTGAACGAGACGATCGAGCGCATCGCCAATGGCGAGGGAACCACCTGCGCCGAGCATCGCGCCGTCGGTGACGAATGGCGACAGATTGTTGGGCAGGCCGATGACGAGTGACGGCACACCGAGCGCGAGGGCATCCACGGCGACCGTAGAGTTGACGGTGACAACGGCCCTCGCGGTGGCAAGGAGCGGCGCGAGCGGGACCGAGGCGGGCAGGACGGTGACGTTGGCCGCGCCGGGAAACAGCCCGTACGCCTCCGGTGTCTCCGCCGGATGCGCCTTGATGGTCAGGTGGACGCCGGGCAGGCGATGCACGGCGGCGATCAGATCCGGCAGCACTGCCCGCACGTCCTTGTGCTTCGTTGCGAGCAGCAGAAGATGCTGATCGTCCCGGACACCGGTGGCGCGGCGCGCATCGGCAATCTGCGCCGCCGTCAGCTGTCCGGCCGCCCGCACGAGATCGTCTCGTGTCGGGCTGCCGGTGATCGTCAGCGCCTCGCGCGGAAAGTGTCCGGCGTGCTCGAGATGACGTGCAGCGAACTCATCGTACGCGAGCGTGATCGCTGGTCGAGGAAAACCACCGTCCGCCGGGTTGTCCGGATCGACGACCATCTCGTCCGCATCGTGCCGATAGTTCAGCCAGTGCCGGTAGATGAAGCCATGCTGGAGGCCGGCAAGCGGCACAGCACGCCGCCGACACTCCAGCGCGATGGCGCGGCCGACTCCTCCCGCTTCCGCGTAGGTCAGACACGCGGCCGGCTGCCACGCGTCCAGGACACCCGCCACTTGATCCATCGTGCGGGCGGCCCACGGCCACTGCAGCCAGGCGATGCCGAGGAGCTGTTCACGGACGATCGGCCAGCAATCGCAGTCCCGGATCACCGCCCGACGGTGAAGGTCGTCGCTCGCGAGCAGAGCGTCCAGATGCGCCTGCCGTTGCCGCCACACATGCCGCCATTCTTCACGACCGGGATCGGGCGAGAATTGCTCGAGCGTGGGTGTGCCGTCGCCCCCGGACGCCAGCCACCACCGTCGTGCGCGAAAATTCCGGCGAGGTCCGACGCCCACCAGGCGCAGGACACCCGCGGGTACGCGTGACGCGATCTGCTGAAGCACGCTGCCGATGTACCACTCGCCACCAGGTGCTGCCGGCGCCCCGCTCGCGGAGAACGCACGATGGACGAATGCGATCACCGAACCTGGCTGCGCCGCCGACACGCCGTCGCGCCGCCTCGGACGGATCGCCGCCGCGTGCAGCGCCGTCGCGCGCATCTGCACGGCCAGCCGACGTCGGGCCCACCACCATCGCCCGTCCCGGGGACCTTGATACAACAAGCGTCGGGTCCGACTCAGCTCGCTGATCGACCGACGCCAACACTCGATCTCCACGGACCCAGCGCACCCGCTGCGGGCGCTCGGCGTCGATCAATGCGTCGAACGCCACGATCGTCCGCATGATGGTCAGGATCGCCTGCTCCTTGTGCAGGTACAGCTCCGTGAACCACCAGAGCGAGTCGCCGCGAAAGGTGAACCGCTCGCGCATCCGTCGTCCATCGACGCGCGCGATGACGCAGCCCCTTGATCCAGTCGAGTGCCTCCGCCTGCGCGAGCTCCTCACCTTGTGGCGTCGAGTAGTCGTCGAGACGCACCTCGCGCCAGTAGCCGTCGCGTTGGACGCCGAGCACGACGTTCATGGTTTGGCCGCCGCGCCCGCGGGGATGCGGTCGGGCCACAAGACGCTATCGACCGCCCGGAGAACGTCCGTCGCGGTCACGGCGCGCAGACAGTCAGGCGTGTGGCCGACACAGCGCGCGGGCGGTTGACGAATCCGGTTGCAAGGGCTGCACGGCAGGTCGACACGAACGACATGGTCACGCGGACCGGTTGGCGCGTAACGGGCCGGATCGGAGGGCCCGAAGATGGCCACCACCGGCGTGCCGACGGCGGAGGCCAGATGCATCGGTCCGGTGTCCACGGTCAACAGGAGATCCAGCCTGGCGATCACGGCCGCCAGCCCGCCGACGTCCAACCGTCCGACGAGATCGAGCACGCCGTGCGGTGGAAGTTGCGCCGTGACGGCGTCCACCATCGCGCGATCCTCTGTGCTGCCGGTGAAGACCAGAGCGGCTCCACGCTGCTGCAGCACCTTCGCCACGTCCCTGAAGCGATCGATCGGCCACTGCTTGATCTCGCGGCCCGCACCGACATGGATGCCGATCGTGATGGCCCCCTTGATCGAACCGAAGAGGCGTGACGCCTCAGCGCGGGCCGACTCCGGCAGCGTCAGCCCGGATTGGGTCGCAGCCCCGGCCGCATCGTGCGGAAACAGCGACTGGACGAGCTGAATCGCATTCACCGTTGTGTGACGGCTCGTGTCGTAGTCGAGCCTCGTGTCGAGCAGCGGACCGCCGCCGCCGGTGACGAATCCAGCCGTCCAGGCCGCACCCGAGGCAGCCAGCAGCAGGTTGCTCCGGATGTCGGGCTCGAAGTTGATCGCGAGATCGTACCCGCGCTGACGCCAGCCGACCGCGTGCAGCAGCAGCGCCTCGAGGCTCTGGCCGCCGCCGTCTCTCGCCAGCCAATTGGCGTCGACGACGTCCACGTGCCGAAGGCCCGGAATGGTGCGCGCCAACTCCTCGTTCCATCTGCCGACGACGAGGTCGATGGCCGCCGCTGGCGTGCGTGACCGCAACTCCGCCAGCGCGGGCAGCGTCATGATGAGATCGCCGAGGCGCTCGAGCCGCAGGCACAACACCTGACGAGGCGGCGCGCCCGGGCGTCGGCGCCAGACCCGCCGCGTCAGGCCGATGGGCCACAGCAGCATGTCTGCGGCCATGACCAACGCGGCATCGCGGGAGGATCCGATTTTCAGCTGTGCCATGCGCGACGTGCGCGTGTCAATTGTACCGTGGGACGCCAGCGACCGACGCTCTCGCGGGCTCACCACTGCATCCACATTCTCGCCCCCGAGACCAGCGCGATCGCCACGAGCGTGGCGGACGCGAAGCGGGTGGGGATGTTCTCGCGCCAGGCCCACATCGCACCATGCGCCGCGAGAATCACGAATGCCGGGCTCGTGGCGTAGACGACCCGCCCCACGAACTCCAGCGAATAACGCTCGTACTGAACGTCCACCCGCATCAACGCCACGCCGAGGAAGACGACAAACGCGATGCCCCAGGCGACGAGCGCAAGGCCGAGCGGATTGCGAATGTCCTCGCGCCGCAGTCGCCAGCACCCGACCAGGGCGAGGAGCAGAATCGGCCAGCCGACGGATTCTCCGGTCAGTCGCATCGCGCTGAGCGTCCGCGCGGAGAACGACGTCACTGGGCGTTGTGCCGGTTGCCGAAGCGGTCGGCGGTGGAGAGGGCATCGCCGGGCTCGATGCGGCGGTCTGACGAACTCGAAGCGCACCTCTGTACACGTCTCCGAAATGACCGTAGTAGGTGACCGTCGCGAAGACGACCGCGACGACTGTCGCAAGGAAAAGTGCCCGGCCGGCGGCCCGCAAGCCCGGCGCAATCGGCAGGAAGTACAGAACCGCGAGCGTGAGGAGAGTCGCCAACGAGATCGCGAACGTGCTGACGTGCGAGAGAAAGGCCAGCGACGCCAGGGCAGACCACACCGCGACGCGAGCGATGCTGACTCTCTCGCCAGACCACATCACCACCAGCGCCATCGTCGCCAACGCGATTGATTCGCCGAACGCGTTCGTCAGGTTGGCGTTGCCGATGACCACCGCCGAGATCGGCACCACGCTGAAGAGCACGGTTGCGACGGCACCGTCCAGGCGGTCGCTCCAGGTGCGCACGATCATCGGATACAAGAGCGCGCCGGCGATCGTCTCGGCCGTGCACACGACGATGCGCAGGAGCGCCACATGATCGTGAGCGAGGACGGCCCATGGTGCGGCAACGACGTACAAGCCGATCGCGTAGGGAAACTGCACGCCGCCCGGCATGGGCTGCGTGAAGAAGTAGCGTCCGGCCATGACCCACTCGAGACGATGAGCCTGAAAGAGCGCATCGACGAGCGGTTTCGACGGGTGCAGCTGTCCGAGGAGCTTGAGATAGAGCGCGCCTGCCGAGAATGCCACGACGAAGCGTGCCGTCTGACGCAGCCGCTGGCCCGAGCCGCGGTCAGCCGCCGCGACGATCGACACCATTCCAAGGACGATCCAGAAGGCCAGCGGGACGGTTCGATCCACGTAGGTCGTGTACGGAGCGAAGCCGGCCGACATCGGCACGGCCTGGGCGGCGGCCAGCAGCACGGCCGCGCCAACGGCGCTGCCCGTCGTGATGCCAATCAGCGTCAGTCCCGCACCAAAAACCGCGGCGGCCATCATGGCCGCCGCGAGCGCGCGTCGCGGCGGCAGTGCCACCGCGGACGCGACGGGCCGGCACTGCAGCCAATCGATCTGGATGCCCAGCTCGCGGCGATCCGCCGGCCCTGGAACGAACGGATTCGACACCGCGATTGTCAACGATCAGGCCGGCACGGCCCTTCGTCGGCGGCACCGTGACCGAGAGATCCTGCAGCTCGTTGGTCGCTGCCTGCGATCCGAGGGTGACCCCGTCCACTTGGAGGTCGACGGTCGGCTGCGGCAGCGGCGCGGATCGTCCGCCTCGAAACCGGACGGTGCAGGTCCACGGAACACGGCGATCGAGTCCAGGCAGCGACACTTTCGCGCGGCCGGACGTCCACGCGAACGTCTGACCGTTGACGAACTCGGGCGGATAGACACCCGACACGTTTCTCGGGAGATCGCGGTCCATCTCGAGCGTCAGCGGCGGCTGCATCGCATACGCCAGCGCGGAGCAGACCGCCGCGGCGAGCGCCGCGAGCGCGGCGACGCAGATTGCCCGTACGGTGACGCCGATCATCATGGAACAGCCTAACGGGTCAGACGGCCGCGTGGAATTCGTGGAGCGCGACAGCGACGGCGTCGATCGCCTGCAGCGTCAGTCCCGGACGCAGCGGCAGGGAGAGTATCTCGGCCGCGATGCGGTCGGCGACCGGACATACGGCCGGGCTCTCCGACGGCGAGCGCCGGCTGACGGGGAATGGGCACGGGATAGTGAATCAGCGTCTCGACGCCCCGCGATCGCAGGTGTGCCTGCACCGCCGCGCGATCGCTGCTCAGCACCGGGAACAGGTGATACACGTGTCCGGGATCGCACTGCGGTGGGACCGCGACCGCGGTGTCCGCGAGACGCCGCCGGTACTCCGCCGCGAGCGCGCGCCGTTCGCTCGTCCATTCCGGCAGCCAGCGGAGGCGCGCGCGAAGAACGGCGGCCTGCAGCTCGTCCAGCCGCGAGTTCACGCCAAATTCCTGGTGACGGTATCGATCCGTCTGTCCGCCGTTGCGCAGGCGACGCATGCGCTGCGCGAGTTGCTCGTTGGCGGTGGTGATCGCGCCGCCGTCGCCGAGGGCTCCCAGGTTCTTCGTCGGATAGAAGCTGTAGGCGGCCGCTTCACCGAACGAGCCGACCGGCCGTCCCTCGCACGTCGCCAGGTGCGCCTGGCAGCAGTCCTCGACGACGGCGAGGCCATGACGCTTGGCGAGCGCCATCAGCGCCGGCATATCCGCCGGCTGGCCGTACAGGTGCACCGGCATGAGGGCGCGCGTCTTCGGCGTGATCGCCGCGGACGCCGTCCGCGGATCGAGCGTGAGCCGCGCCGGGTCGATGTCGGCGAACACCGGCCGCGCGCCGACCATCATGATCGCGAGAGCCGTATACGCGGCGGAGAGCGGTGAGGTGATGACTTCGTCGCCCGGGCCAATGCCGAGCGCGCGGAGGGCGATCGCGAGCGCATCGGTTCCGGTTCCGACACCGATCGCGTGGGACGCGCCGCTGGCCGCGGCGAACTCCGTCTCGAACGCATCGAGCTCCGGCCCGAGAATGAACCACCCGCGCTCGAGGACCCGGTCGATTGCGGCACGGACGTCCGCCGCGTCGGCCGCCGGCTTCAAGTCGACGAAAGCAATCACGCTGCCTCCAGATAGTGCGGCAGGTGCTCTCGGTAAAACGCCACCGTCCGGGCCAGGCCGTCGCGCAGACAGACGCGCGGGACCCAGCCGGTGACGCGCTCGAACTTGCTCGAATCGGAATAGAAGCTGCCGATGTCGATGACCTTCTTCTCCGCCGGCCACGGGACGAAGCGGACACGGCCCGTACCGGCCACGTCGATGAGCAGATCGGTCAGATCGCGGTGGCTCGTCGGCTCCCGTCCTCCAACGTTGTAGACCTCGCCGTCGCACTCATCGCAGACCGCCGCCCGCAGGAACGCCTCGACCGCATCGTCCACGTACACGAAATCACGCATCTGCGAGCCGTCGCCGAAGACTTCGATCTCGGCGTCCTCGATCGCCAGGCGGATGAACCAGCCGATGAATCCCTGGCGGTTGTGGCGGATCAGCTGACGCGGGCCGTAGACGTTCGTCAGTCTGAGCGAGCACGCGCGAACCCCGAAGACATTGTTGTACAGCAAGTGATAGTACTCGCCCGCGGCCTTGTTCACGCCGTTGACGTCGATCGGACGCACGAGGTGGCTCTCGTCGACTGGCAAACGATCCGGCTTTCCGTAGACCTGTCGTGTTCCGGCAAAGATCACCTTCACGTCAGGATTCTGCCGGCGGCAGGCCTCGAGCATCGAGAGCTGGGCGCGGCAGTTGATCTCGAGGTCGGTGAACGGATCGCGCATGCTGTCGATATGGCTGACCTGACCGGCGAGATTGAAGATGATCTCACGATCGCGAACCAGAATCTCCATGGCCGTCCGGTCGCGGACGTCGGCGATGTTCACGCGCACCCGATCCTCGACGCCGGCGAGGTTGAACATGTTGCCGCCGGACTGCGGAATCATCGCGTCGACGACGAGCACGTTCGCGCCGAGATCCACGAGCGTCCTGACCAGATTGCTGCCGATGAAGCCCAGGCCTCCGGTGACGAGGATGCGTTTGCCTCGATAGAAGTCGCGATCGACGTCCGTCACGGACGGTCCTTGGAGTGGCCGGCCACAGGGACGGCCGGCAGCGGGTGATCGGCGGCCACCATGTGCTCGCGCCGGATGACCAGCGCGCGCCAGAGCGCCATCACGTCGATGGCCGTCTTGTACAGTCGCGCGAAATTGAAGAACTGCGATTTGCCGTACGCCCGATGGTAGTGGTGGACGGGCACCTCCGCGATGCGAAAGCCGGCATCCTGGATCTTCTTCATCATCTCCAGGCAGATGACGCCGCTGTTCCGCTCGAGGTGCACGGTGTCGAAGATCGAGCGACGCATCAGCCGGAAATCGCAATCGACGTCGCGCACCTTGAGGCCGAACAGCAGGCTGACCAGATGGTGGTAGATGCGCCCGATGAGGATGCGATGCAGCGGATCCGAGCGGCTGATCTTGTAGCCGTTCACCAGATCGACGTCGTCGGCCATCCGGCGCCAGAGCAGCTGCCATCTCTGACGGATCGTATTGCGCGTCGCCGTCCGTATAGAACACCAGCTCGCGACGTGGCCGTCTGCGAATCCCGTCTGCAGCGCGCCGCCATAGCCGCGGTTCTTGGGGATGGTGGACCACGCGGAATTGCGGATAGATCCGCGCGAGCTCGTCGAGGATGTCCGCGGTCCCGTCGGCGCTGCCGTCGTTGACGACGATGACTTCGTAGTTCGGGGGTGAGGCGTGCGCGCCGTACGGATCGCGGTGATCACCAGGCTCGCGATCGTCCCGCTGTCGTTGTAGGCGGGAAAGAACACGCTGAGCCCTGGCGTCGGCCGCGGCCCGAATCCGGCCGGTCAAGCGACGTCCCCATGGACATGGATGAACGCTGAATCTTATCGCCGTCCGAGTGTGAACACAAGGGCGCGATCGTAGGCCGCCTCGAACCGGCGTGCGACGTGCGCCCACCCATACCGCCCTGCGACCGCCGTCGCGCGCCCGGCCGCCAAGATCGCGCGCCGGAGCGACGGATTCGCGAGCAGCGACGCGATGGCCGCCGCCAGTTCCGCGGGCTCCGTTCGGCTGACGAGCAGGCCGGTCCGGCCGTTGTCGACGACCGAGCCGATGCCGCCGACCGGCGTGGCTACGAGCGGCGTGCCCGACGCCAGCGCCTCCATCACGGTGTTGGGCAGGCCGTCGACGTTGCCGCTCGCATCGTGGACGGACGGCACGACCGCGACGTCGGCCGCAGCGAACCATCTGGCGACCTGCCCCTGCGGCAGGTCGCCGAGCCAGCGGACGCGCTCCGCGACGCCTGCGGCCCGGGCGCGATCCGCGAGCTCGCCGGCGAGATCGCCCGTTCCCGCGATGACCAGCACGGGGCTCGTCCGGGGATGGAGCAACTGAAGCGCGTCGATCAGATATTCGAAACCCTTCTTCCGGACGAGCCGTCCCGCCGTGAAGATGAGCGGCGCGTCGGGCGCCAGCCCCAGGTGGGCCCGGCATTCGGCACGCGCGCGTCGGCGTCGGGCGCGAACTTCGCGGTGTCCACGCCGTAGGGAATGACGTCCATGCGATCGGGCGCGGCGCCGAGCGCGATGGCGCGCGTCGCGAGGTCGGAGCTGCACGCCGTCACCGCCCCGGCGCGACGGAACACGCGTCCTGCGACGCGCCTCGCCAGCGCGACACGCTCGGCGACGAACACGTCCGATCCATGGAGGCTGACGACGAGTGGCAGCGCCGGCCGCGAGACAGCCGCAATCGCGCCGCCAGGCACGACCCAATGACCGTGCATGATCGTCGCGCGCCGTTTCTGCGCGACGCGCATCGCCTTGAAGGCGCCGGCGGCCATCGCGAGCGGCGCGGCCGTCCACGCCGCCGCGCGCAGCCTGACGTCCGCGTGCATCCCCTGCGCGTAGCCGAAGACGTTCAGCGCAGGCAGCGGCGCGTACTTGAAGAAGTGAAAGTAGACGCCGTCCTCTTCGCGTCCGCGCGTGATCGCGCGGATGCCACGGCGCGACGATGTGTATCTCGTGGCCGCGTGCCGCGAGCCCTTTGGCAATCGGCTCCATGAACGTGCCGACGCTGTCGCCCGGAAAGCGCGGGTACGACGTCGTGACCATCACGACCGTGCAGACCACGTCAGCTCCGCTGTCCGCGGAACACAAGCCGCCAGGGCATGATGAGCGATTCGACGAGCACGCCGGAGGAGAGCTTCGACTGACCCTGGCGCCGTTCGACGAAGATGATCGGCACCTCGCCGATCCGGAATCCCTGCCGGCTGGCGTTGAACAGCATCTCGACGAGGAACGCATAGCCGTCGGACACCATGTTCGCGATGGGGAGCCGCGCGAGGGCCTCGCGGCGCCAGCAGCGGAATCCGCTCGTGCAGTCGCTCGTCGACAGGCTCGTCACGAGCCTGATGTAGCGGTTCGCAAAGGCGCTGAGAAACAGCCGATGCAGCGGCCAGTTGACGACGCTGACGCCGTTCATGTAGCGCGATCCGATCACGAGGTCGTGCGTCGCCGCCGAGGCCACGAGATCGGGCAGATAGTCTGGATTGTGCGAGAGGTCGGCGTCCATCTGACAGACGTAGTCCGCCGTCCCTTCCGCAATCGCGTGCTGAAGGCCGTCGATGTAGGAGCGTCCGAGCCCGCGCGGACCCGTGCGGTGCATGACCGTCACACGACCCGGGTGCTCGGCCGCCAGACGATCCGCGACCGCGCCCGTCCCATCCGGCGACCCATCGTCCACCACGAGCAGCCGGAAGCCCTCGTGCTCGAGCACACCGGCGGCGAGGAGCGGCAGGTTGTCGCGTTCGTTATACGTCGGGGCGACGACGAGGACGTTGGGCAAGACTCAATGCTAAATGATGAATGCTCAATGCTGAACGCAGAAATGCTCGGGCAGGTGACGTTGAACCGTCAGCAGTGAACATTCGGACATGGCCTTCCGGCCGGCAAGCGCTGCGGCGGTCACAATCAACGCGGGGTCGATCACGGGTATCCGGAACCGCTCCTGCGGAAAAAACAGGAGACCCGCGATCACGGTCGAAAGCGCCATCAACCACAGCGCCATCGGCGGCCGTCCTCGACGCCAGAGGATCCAGGCACCCGCCGCTGCGGGGCCGAGCAGCGCGACATACGGGATCGCCGACGCGGCAAAGTACTTCGCCGAGTGTAGCCTATACGACGGTCCGATCGGCACGATCGTGTAGAAGAGCTTCCGCCCTTCCAGCTGAATCCACCGAGCGGGATGTTGCCGGATCCAGTCCAACGCGTCGCGATAGTAGAGCGGCTCGAGCGTGTCGGGTGTCAGGTCCGCGTGCGCGCGGCGCCACGCAAGCTCCGCTTCCTTCAATGCAGGGTTCGCGGCGAGATCGCCGTCGCCGACGGCGAGCGGATGATTGCCGGTCCAGAATGTCACGCCGCCTTCCGACGCCACCAGAATGAAGCGGCCGTAGACCCTGGCGTTACGCATGGTCCACGGCGCGACGCATGCCAGCGCCGTGATCACCAGCAGGATCGACAGCCGGCGCTGCACGCGCCACAGCCAGATTGCGGCCAGTGGCAGGAAGAAGAGCATCGCCGGCCTGATCAGGATCGCGACGCCGACGAGTGCGCCGCCAATACACGTGCGTCACGGTGTTTCGTGCGGACTCACGACTTGACGACGTCATGGCGTCGAGCGTCCACGCCGCGGCGAGTGCCACCGTCGAGTAGAGCGTCTCGCTCAGCGCATACGCGGGATGAACACGAGGGGCGGATAGACGGCGGCGATTGCCGCCGCCACCACGCCAGCGCGTGCACCGCCGGCGCTCGTGGCAATCGCCGCAATCAGCCAGATGCACGCCGTCCCGAGGAGGGCCTGCGCGACCTTGACGCGGACGGGAACGGCCTCTACCGGCGTGCTGACGCCGATCGCCGCCAGAAACAGCGGATAGCCAGGGGCGCGACCGAACCGCTGGCCGGTTCCCGGTTCCGGTTCGTCAGACGGGTAGCTGAAGCCTTGGCCGTTCGCCACACTCCGGGCGAGCGCCAGGTATTCGCGTTCGTCGTGCGTGAGCGGCTGATGGACCCAATACAGAAGCGCGAACGTCAGTCGAAGCACCACGCCGACGGTGAGGCAGGCGATGATCCAACGCCGCGGCCGGATCACTGCCGGCCTTCGAAACGCAGAGCGGAGATCTGTTCGGACACGAGGCCGACGAGAAAGACGATCACCGCGAGCATGATCAACAGCACCGACGAGTTCGTCACATGTCGCTGCGTGAGGATCGTCCAGATCGCGTACGCGGTACCGAGCGCGAACGACGCGAGGCTGATCGGCAGGAAGATCCTGAGCGGGCTGAACAGCGTCACGATCTTCAGGATGATCATCAGGAACTTCGCCCCGTCTCTGGCGAGATGGATGTGCGAGTTGCCCGCGCGCTGGCGCGCCTCGATGGGCTCGAACGCTGACGTTGTACCCGGCCTTGATGAACGCCAGCGTCGTCGTCGTCGGTGTGGAGAACCCGTTCGGCAGCAGGTGGAGGAACTCCTGGAGGTGCGCGCGGCGCGCGCCGCGGAATCCGGACGTGAGGTCCGGAATGTCGCGCCCGGTCAGATAGCTGGCCAGCCAGTTGAGCGCGGCGTTGCCGGTGCGGCGGGCCTGCGTGGCCTGCGTCGCGCCCGAGCGAGCTCCGATGACCAGGTCGTACTCGCCGAGCGCCGAAGCGATACGCAAGGCGTCTTCGGGGGGATGCTGACCGTCGGCGTCGATGATCAGGATGTACTCGCCGGACGCCCGGCGAATGCCGCTCTTCACCGCCGCGCCGTTGCCCTTGTTGTACGGGTGCCGCACGACTTCTGCGCCGGCCGCCTTCGCCCGCGCGCCCGTGTCATCCGCCGAGCCATCGTCGACGACGATGATCTCGTGCCACGGTGCCGACGCGCGCGAGCACGGTGACGAGATCGCCAATCGACGCCGCTTCGTTGTACGCCGGGATGACGAGTGAAACGCTGGCGGGATCGGCCAATCAGCGCTCCCACCGCTCGGCGGGGTCACCAGCTCGCGTGCTCACGCTCTCGGTTTCCGCCTTGTCGGTCTGCGGCAGCTCCATCCGGCGCACGCGGTAGAGGAGATCTTCGAGGAGCTTGCGATTCGCCGAGATGACGTCCGCGAGCAGGCCAATCAGCAGCACCTGAAAGCCGACGATCAACAGCACAGCGGCATAGATGAGCGACTGCAGATACCGTCCACCGCCCGTGAACGACGTGAAGTAGTGATAGACGAAGCGCAGCGTGATCGCGAGGCCCGCGGCGAACATGACGATCGCGATGTAGGTGAACACCTTGAGTGGCTCGTACATCGTGTAGATGCGCACGATCGTCGCGCCCGAGCGCTTGACGTACGAGAACACGCTGTCGAAGAGCCGCGACTCGCGCGTGCGCGGATTGGTCGCAATCGGCACGTGCGCGATCGCCATCCGCTTCTTTCCGGCCTGGATGATCGATTCGAGCGTGTACGAGAACTCGGACACGATGGTCATGCGGAGGGCGGCCTCGCGTGTATACGCCCGAAAGCCGCTCGTGGTGTCGGGAACCGTGGTGCTGGACACCTGGCGCACGACCCAGCTGCCGAGGCGCTGAAGCTGACGCTTCCGCCAGGACATGTAGGCCACCGCCGAGATGTTGCGATCGCCGATGCAGATGTCCGCGTCGCCGGACAGCAACGGCGCGATCAGACGCGGGATTTCATGGCCGCTGTACTGATTGTCCGCGTCCGTGTTGACGATGATGTCGGCACCCGCCTTGAGGCAGGCGTCGATGCCGGCCTGGAATGCCGCCGCGAGCCCCTTGTTCCGCCGAAGGCGAACGATATGGTCCACGCCGTGCGCGCGGGCGACATCCGACGTGTTGTCCCGCGACCCGTCGTCGATCACGAGCACCTCGACGAGGTCGATGCCGGGGATGCGGCGCGGCAGATCGGCGAGCGTCGCCGGCAGCGTCTTCGCTTCGTTGAGGCACGGGATCTGAATGATCAGCTTCAACGTCAATCACTCCGCTCGTCCCGCGACCGTGCTCGGGACGACGCTCGCTTGCCCGACCAGCTTTTCGATGACGCCGTCCCACGTGACTTGCGACGCACGGATGTAGCCCGCGTCGCCGAGAGCCGCCGCACGCCGTCGATCGGCCGCGAGACGGTTGATCGCGTCCGCCAGAGCCTCGGGCTCCGGTGCGCGGACAAATCCGTTGACGTCGTCGACCACGAACTCGTTCGGTCCGCCGGAATCGGTCGCGGTCACGACGGGCTTCTTCGCGAGGAACGCTTCGAGTGTCACGTAGCCGAAATCCTCGTCGTAGGGCGGATAGATCACCGCAAGCGCATCACGATACAGCTCGAGCAGGCGCTCGTCGTCGACGGCGCCGAGAAAGTCCACGCGGCCGTCCAGACCGGCGTCGGCCGCGAGACGCTCGATTGCCGCGCGCTGGGTGCCATCGCCGGCCACCACCAACCGGAGCGGCCGATCGACGTGAGCCATCGCCGACACGATCAGGTTCACGCGCTTCACCGATTCGAGACGTCCAACGGAGAGCACGTAGTCGCCGTACGTGCCGCCGACGATGCGCGAGGCGAGCCGGGGCGGATGATACAGCGGCTCGGCGGTCAAGCCATTGAATTTCGCAACCCGGTTCGCGGTGTTGCGGGCATTGGCGAACAGACGCCGGCACTCGCCCAGCATGTCGGTGTCGAGCCGGATCAGCCGCTCGCGCAGGCCGACATCCTGTTCGTTGTGGCCGAAATCGCTGAACGGCGTTCCACACAGCTCGTACGCCGCGCGGTACTGATGAATCAGCCAGCAGACCTTGTTCGGGTGACGAACGAAGTAGGTCGGGAACTTCGACGCGATCAGGAGATCGATCGGGCGGCCGTTGCTCTCACTCAGATCGACGAGCCGCCAGGCGGCCGCGTGAGGAAGGATTTCGTCCTTCGGGTACCACTTGAACGGGATGCTGACGAGCTCAGCGAGATACCCGCGGGCCGTCAGCTCGCGCGTCAACTCCCGCACGTGGGTTTCCGCGCCGCCGTGCACGAACGGCACCTGCGCCTCGCAGACTACGACCGTACGTACAGCCATATGGTGCTGCCGGCGCTCGCCCGGGGACCGGCGAATCGTATCACGTCGCGTGCCTGAAGTTGATCACGTCGCCGTCGAGCACGATGTACTCCTTGCCCTCGAGGCGCAGCTCACCGTGATCGCGGCACGCCGCGATCGATCCCCGCGCCAGCAGGTGCTCGTAGCGGACGACCTCGGCGCGAATGAAACCCCGCTGGATGTCGGTGTGAATCTCTCCCGCCGCGAGCTGCGCCGGTGTGTCGCGAGGAATCGACCACGCGCGGCATTCGTCCTCGCCGACGGTGAAGAACGAGATGTACCCGAGCAGCTCGTAGCTGGCTCGAATGACCCGATCGAGTCCTGATTCGGTGAGCCCCAGGTCCGCCATGAAGGCGCGGGCGTCCGCTTCGTCGAGTTGCGCGATCTCCAGCTCGATCTTCGCGCACACGGAGACCGCGCGGATCGCGCCGCCGGTGAGCACGTCCTGCAGCCCGGCCATCTCGATGGCGCGGTCGGCGTGCGGCAGATCCGCTTCGTCGAGATTCAGCACGAGGAGCAGCGGCTTGGCCGACAGGAACTGAAATCCGCGGAGGCGCTTCGTGTCCTCGGCGCCGAGCTGAAGTGTCCGGAGCGGACGCCCGGCTTCGAGCGCCGCGCGGCACTGTTCGAGCACGTCCTGCTCGCGTTTCAGGTCGGCGTTCGCGGCCGCCTTCTTCGCGTCGCGCTCGAGGCGTTCGAGGCGCCGTTCGACGACGCCCAGGTCCGCGAGGATGACTTCCTCTTCCATCGTGCGCACGTCGCGCGCGGGATCGACGGATCCCGACGCGTGCGGCACCGCCGGATCGCGAAACAGGCGGACGACGTGAAGCAGCGCGTCGGCGTTGCGAAACGGCGCGACGTCGAGTAGCGCGGCCGCCCCCGGCCGTACGCCCGCGGCGCCGCCCATGTCGGCGAACTCGACCGTCGCCGGCACGTGTTTCTTGGGGTTGAACAACGCCGTCAACTGATCCAGGCGCGGATCCGGCACCCGCGACACTCCGACGTTGGCTTCCTGCCGCGCCCCAGGACGGGGCGCTTCACGAGCGCTGGTGAGGAGTTGGAAGAGTGCTGTCTTGCCGGTGGACGGAAACCCAATCAAGCCCGCGCGCAACATCGAATCGCCTGTGCTCCTGCCGTCAGGCCGGGGGCCGCCTTGTGCGTTCGCCATGTGGCCGAACGGTGGTGGCCGTATGCCGAGCCAGATCTGCGCATCGCTAGCACCCTTCGGGCGGCGCTCAGGGTGCGTCTGGGCCTGACGAGGCGGCTGACAGCGCCCTTACGCCATTTCTTCGACGGGCGAAATAAAAGCGTAAGTCTAGTGGGCTCTAGATTTTGCCGTTGACATCCCAGGGGGGCTTCTCTACTATCGCCGTGGATTTTTGTGGAGCCAAGTGGAGTAAACGGCCGTGCTCCGGGGCAACTACGCCGCCAAAATCGATGATAAGGGTCGGCTCAAGATCCCGAACGCCTTTCGTGCCCTCATCCAACAGGCGCACGGAACCGAGCTGTTCGTGACGAGCCTGACGGGGGAGTACGTCCGCATCTATCCGCTGCCCGTCTGGATGACCCACGAGGAAAAGCTCGCGCGCATCCCCAGCACGCATCCCGCACGCCTCAAGTATTTCGACCGCGTGAACTACTTCGGACAGCTCGCCGAGAT
Organism: uncultured Acidobacteriota bacterium; assembly: GCA_963786615.1. Classification (GTDB taxonomy): domain Bacteria; phylum Acidobacteriota; class Vicinamibacteria; order Vicinamibacterales; family 2-12-FULL-66-21; genus CAWAZT01. The sequence continues at coordinate 123,838 of CAWAZT010000001.1, read as the reverse complement.
CGACGCGCAAGGGCGTGTGGTGATCCACGGACGGCTGCGCGACTCGGCGGGGATGTCGGGCGAGGTCGACGTGGTCGGGCACTACGACTACCTCGACGTCTGGAACCACGAACGGTTCCTCGCGAAGCTGCAGCGCGATCCGTACACCGACGAGGACGCGAAGGCACTTGCGGATTTCGGGATCTGAACGCGATGGCACACGAGCCAGTGATGGTGACCGAAGTCCTCGACATGCTGCTGCCGTCACGCGGCGGGCTGTTCGTCGACTGCACGGTCGGCCTGGGCGGGCACGCCCGTGCGCTGCTCGACGGCGGAGCCACACATCTGGTCGCGCTCGACCGCGACGCTGCGGCGCTCGAGCTCGCGCGCGAAGTGCTCGCGTCCTTCGCCGATCGCGTCACGCTGGTGCACGCCGACTATCGGGATCTGACGGGCGTCCTTGATTCCAGGGGGATCACGCTCATCGATGGCGCGCTCGCCGACCTCGGGGTGTCGTCGATGCAGCTCGATGCCGAGGGTCGCGGCTTCAGCTTCCGACGCGACGAACCGCTGGACATGCGGATGGATCAGACGCAGGGGCCGACCGCCGCCGATCTGCTCCGTGACGTCGACGAGCACGAGCTCGCGGATCTGATCTTTCAGTTCGGAGAAGAGCGCTATTCACGCCGGGTCGCGCGCGCGATCGTGATGGCGCGTCGGGACACGCCGCTGACGACGACGGGCCAGCTCGCCGCTGTCGTGCGACGCGCCATCCCGCGACGCGGCTATCAGCGGATCGATCCGGCGACGCGGACGTTCCAGGCGCTGCGCATCTGGGTCAATCGTGAGCTCGACGGGCTCGACGTGTTTCTCGCGCAGGCGGCCGAGCGGCTGCGGCAGGGCGCGCGGCTGGCGGTGATCACGTTTCACTCGCTCGAGGACCGTATTGTGAAGCACGCTTTTCGCGCGCTCGAGCGGAGCGCCATGGCGGTCCGGATTCTGACGAAGCGCCCGCTCGTCCCGTCGGACGAGGAAGTGGCGCGCAATCCGCGCGCGCGGAGCGCGAAGTTGCGCGCGATTGAGAGGCTCGCATGAGCGCGGTGGACTTCGAATACGCCATCAAGAAGGACATTCGCAACAACCCCATCGTCCGCGAGGTGGACCAGGCGCGGCAGCAGCAGCTGTGGCGCTCGATGGGGATTGGTGTGTTCCTGGTCGCCGTTCTCCTCTTCTCCGCGTGGCAGCATTTCGAGCTGCTGCGGCATGGCTACCGCATCGAGGTGATGCAGCGCGAGCGCGCCGCCGAGGAAGAGGTCAACCGACAGTTGCGCCTGGAGATCGAGACGCTGCGCGCGCCGCGGCGGATCGAGAAGATCGCGACCGAGCAGCTGCACCTGGTCGCACCGTCACGCGACCAGGCAATCGTGATCGAGCGGGTGACACCCGCTGCGCCGCCCGAGAAGTCGATCGTCGCCGCGCGCTGAGAGCCACGGCGATGAGGCGACAGGGACGGACGCGTTCGGAGGATCTGGTGGCCGACGAACAGGGCAGGCGATCATTCGAGCCGGCATGGCTCGCGCGGCTGCGCGCGTCCTGGCGCGCGCCGCTGCGAGCGCGCAGCCGCGCCCCGGCGACTGGCGGGCGACCATGCACACGCGCCTCCTCGTGTGCGCCGTGTGCTTCGCCTGCTGGACCGTCGCGATCGAAGCGCGCCTCTTCTTTCTCCAGGTGATCGATCACGCCGACCTGATGGCCCGCGCCGATCGACAGCAGATGCGGACCCTGAATCCGCCCGCCAAGCGCGGGGAGATCGTGGACCGCAACGGCCGCGTGCTCGCGTACAGCGTCGACGCCGATACCATCGCCGCCGATCCCTCGGAAATCGACGATCCCGACGGCGTCGCGCGACAGATTTGCGCCGCGGTGGATGGGTGCACGGCCGAGCGGCGCGCCGACATGGCGAAGAAGCTTCGCCGCCGCGGCGCGTTCGTGTATCTCGTCCGGCAGATGTCGCCGGACGAAGCTCGCCCCGTTCGCGACCTGCAGCTCCCCGGCATCACGTTCCTCAAAGAGAACCGCCGGTACTACCCGAAGCGCGAGCTGGCCGCGCACGTGCTCGGCTACGTCGGCCTCGACAACGTGGGGCTGGGCGGGATCGAGTCGGCATACGACGCACAGATTCGAGGGCGGGACGGGAAGGTCCTCATTCAAACCGACGCGCGCCGCCACGCGCTCTCGAGCCGCGTCGAGCGGCCGGCGACGGCCGGCGCCGGCATCGAGCTGACGATCGATCAGTACCTCCAGTACATCGCCGAGCGGGAGCTGCGCATCGGCGTCGAGGAGAACCACGCGGCGGGCGGCAGCGCGATCATCATGAATCCCCAGACGGGGGAAATCCTCGCGCTCGCGAACTGGCCGACGTTCAATCCGAACACGTTCACGCGATCAGACGACGATGACCGGCGCAACCGGGCGATTCAGACGCTCTACGAGCCAGGGTCGACGTTCAAGATCGTGACCGCGTCCGCCGCGCTCGAACAGCACGCGATCACGCCGGACACGCTCGTCGAGACGAGCCCGGGATTCATCACGTTCGGGTCGCGCGTGATTCACGACACGCACATGTACGGCCTGATCCCGTTCACCGACGTCATCGTGAAGTCGAGCAACGTCGGCGCGATCAAGGTCGGGATGAAGGTCGGCGCGCAGGCGCTCGGGGAGTACATCGGGCGCTTCGGATTCGGCCAGACGCTCGGCCCGGACTTCCGCGGCGAGACTGCCGGCATCGTCTGGGATCCGGAGCATCTCGATGCGAGCGCGCTCGCGTCGGTCTCGATGGGCTATCAGATCGGCGTCACGCCGCTCCAGATGGTGACGCGCCGCCAGCTCGATTGCCAACGGCGGGCGCCTGCTCGAGCCGCGGGTCGTGCGGGCCTTCATCAAGGACGGCCACCGGATCGACGTCCCGCACAAAATGCTTCGACAGACGGTCAACGCGGAGACGGCTGCCACGCTCACGACGATCATGGAACAGGTCGTGGAGCGCGGCACCGCGAAGGCCGCGCAGATTCCGGGCTACACGATCGCCGGCAAGACCGGGACCGCTGCGAAACTGATCAACGGCCACTATCAGAAGTCGGACTACAACGCCTCGTTCGTCGGGTTCATCCCCTCGCGCAAGCCGGTGCGTGACGATCCTCGTGGTCATCGATTCGCCGCACGGCGCCGGATACACAGGCGGCGCGGTGTCGGCGCCGGTCTTCAAGCGGATCGCCGAATCGACGCTGCGCTATCTCGGCGTCGGTCCGACGCTGAACGCGCCACCGCCGGTGCTGGTCGCTCGACACGATCCGTCGGACGTGCCCGACGTCACACCCGTCAGGGCCGATGTCACAAGCCGCGACCGTGGTCGAGCTCGTTCGCAGCGGCCTGATGCCGGACCTTCGTGGTTTCAGCGCGCGCGAAGCGATCCGCACGCTGTCGCAGATCGGCATGACGTCGCGGATGAGCGGCGACGGCTTCGTCGTCTCGCAGAGCCCGGCGGCGGGTGAGGCGCTCGTCCAGGGAGGCGTCTGCTCGCTGCGGCTGACCAGGCGTCCGCCGACGAACGACACGGGAGGCGCGCCGCAATGACGCTGCGGACGCTCGTCGAGCGCGCCGGTATCGTTCAACCGGGGGCGGAACTGCCCGGGTCGCAGGCCGCGCTGGACGCGCCGGTGACCGCGATCGCGTACGACTCGCGTCAGGTGACGCCCGGGTCGGTCTTCGTCGCGCTCCGCGGTGTCAATACAGATGGAGCGAAGTTCGCGCCGCAGGCGATTGCCGCCGGCGCGATCGCGATCGTTGCCGAGAGCGAACGGCCCGTGGACGTGACGATTCCCTGGTTCAGGACGACGAGCGATCGCGCGGCGCTGGCCGCGCTGGCGGCCACCTTCTACGAGAATCCGAGCGAGGAGCTGCTGCTGGTCGGCATCACGGGCACGAACGGGAAGACGACCACGTCGTACATCCTGACGTCCATTTTCGAAGCGGCGGGCGTGACGTGCGGTCGCATCGGAACCGTCGGCTATCGCATCAACGAGCGCGAGCTCGACGCGCCCCGCACGACGCCGGAAGCCGCCGACCTGCAGCGCATGCTCCGCGAGATGCTGGTCGAGGGCTGCGGCGCGTGTGTGATGGAGGTCTCGTCGCACGCGCTCTCGCTCCACCGCGTGGACGGGCTGCGGTTTGCCGCCGGCATCTTCACCAATCTGACGCGCGACCACCTCGATTTCCATGGCGACATGGAGACGTACTTCACCGCGAAGCGGCGCCTCTTCGAGTTGCTGCCCGACGGCGCCGTCTGCGGTCATCAACGTGGACGACCGTCGCGGCGCTCGACATGGTCGCGGCCGCCGGACGGCCCGTCACGTATGCCATCGATGGCGCCGCCGACGTGCGGCCGGGACCGCTGCAGTTCTCGCTCGACGGTCTGACCTTCGACATTCGCACGCCGCGCGGAACCATCCACGTCCGCTCGCGCCTCGTCGGACGGCCGAACGCCTACAACATCCTCGCGGCATCCGCCGCGGCGATGGCGCTCGATCTGCCGTTCTCGGCGATCGAAGCCGGCGTCACCGCGCTGGAACACGTCCCTGGCCGCTTCCAGATGGTCTCCGAGCCGTCCGACGACGTCCGCGTGATCGTCGACTACGCGCACACCGACGACGCCCTGAAGAACCTGCTCGATACCGCCCGGCCGCTCGCGTCCGGGCGCATCGTGACCGTGTTCGGGTGCGGCGGCGATCGCGATCGCACGAAGCGCCCGCTGATGGGCGCGGTTGCGGCGCGGTTGAGCGACCTCGTGATCGTCACGTCGGACAACCCGCGGAGCGAAGATCCGGAGCGAATCATCGACGAGATCAGGAGAGGGATCGTTCCGGCAGCCGATCGCACGCCCGCGCGCGGACACACGCCGACGCCATCGCTCGCGATCGTCGATCGACGCGCGGCGATCGAAAAGGCCATTCGCGACGCGCGCTCTGGCGACCTCGTGGTGATCGCCGGCAAGGGACACGAAAAGTATCAGGTGATTGGTCACCGGTCGCTGCCGTTCGACGACGTGGAGGTGGCGCGCGCGGCGCTGGCGCGGCGTCGCAGCGGCTCGAGAGTGATCTGAGCGGCGTGGATGCGATCGCGCTGACCGCGGGGGAAATCGCGGCCGTCACCGGTGGACGGTTGAGCGCGGGTGCCGCGGATCGCCGGCTCGAGCGCGTGTCCATCGACTCGCGGACGACACGGCCCGGCGATGTGTTCGTGGCCGTCCGCGGCGATCGGTTCGACGGGCACGAGTTCGTGGGTGCCGCGCTCGCGGCGGGTGCGGCGGCCGCGGTGGTGAGCGAGACCGGCAGCGGGCGGGACGCGCCGATTCGTGATCGTGGTCGGCGACACGACAAAGGCCTTGCAGGATCTTGCGCGTGAAATCAGGCGGCGATCGGGGTCGAAGGTCGTGGCCATAACCGGAAGCGCGGGAAAGACGACGACGAAGGAGCTGGCGGCCGATTTCTTGTCCGCGAGCTATAGCGTGTTTCGGAACAAAGGGAATCTGAACAATCACATTGGCCTGCCGCTCTCGCTGTTCGAGCTGCGGCGGAAGCCTGACGTGGCGGTGGTCGAGCTCGGTATGAATCACGCTGGTGAAATCCGCACGCTGGTCGGCATCGCTGAGCCCGACGTGCGCGTCTGGACGAATGTCGGAGACGCGCATCTGGGATTCTTTGCGTCGCCCGACGCGATCGCGGACGCGAAGGCGGAGATTCTCGAGCAGGCGCGTCCCACCGATCTGCTCGTCGCCAACGCCGACGATCCGCGCGTGTCTTCGCGCATCGGCGCATTCGCAGGACGTCGCGTGACCTTCGGTCTTTCGGAACGGGCAGACGTCCGGGCGCGTGACGTGCAGCACCGCGGCCTCGACGGCATGACCGCGACGATCGCCACGCCGTCACGGGGACGTGCGCATCGCGACGCCGCTGCTCGGTGCCGGGAATCTCGCGAACGTGCTGGCGGCAACGGCGGTCGCGACGGAGCTCGACGTTCCGCTGACGGCGATCGCGGAGCGGGCGTCGACGATGACGCCCGCGGCGCATCGCGGGGAGCTGCTCCGGCTCGCCGGCGGGATCACGCTGATCGACGACTCCTACAACTCGAGCCCGTCGGCGCTCCTGCAGGCGCTCGAGACCATGACGATCGCCACCGGCAGCGCCCGCAAGGTGGCGATTCTCGGAGAGATGCTCGAGCTCGGCGTCCCACGCCTCGCAGCTCCACGCGACCTGCGGTCGCGCGGCGGCGGCCGCCGGACTCGACCTGCTCATCGCCGTGGGCGGAGATCCGGCGCGAATCCTTGCCGACGCCGCGCAGCAGGCAGGCATGCCGGCGGCAGCCATCGCGTACGTCACGACGAGCGCCGAGGCCGCCGATCTCGCCGGGCAGAAGGTTCGCCCTGGCGATCTCGTGCTCGTCAAGGGATCGCGCGGGATCCGCACCGACGTCGTCGTCGATCGCCTGAAGGTGGAGTACGCCTGATGCTGTACCACCTTCTCTATCCGCTGCACACGACGGTTCCCGTGTTCAACGTGTTTCGGTACATCACGTTCCGCACGGCCGGCGCGAGCGTGACGGCGCTGGCGATCAGCCTCATCGTGGGCCCGATACTGATTCGCCGGCTGCGCGAATTCCAGATCGGCCAGGTCATCCGCCAGGACGGTCCGCAGACGCACCGCGCGAAGGCCGGCACGCCGACGATGGGCGGCATCTTGATCATGTCGGCGTCGCTCGTGCCGACGCTGTTGTGGGCGGACCTGACCAACGCCTACGTCTGGATCGCCATCGTCGCAACACTGTCCTTCGGCCTGGTCGGCTTTGCCGACGACTACCTGAAGATCGTGCGGCGATCGCATCACGGCCTGTGGCCGCGCTACAAGATGGGGTGGCAGATCGTCATCGCGGTGACAGTGGGATGCGCGCTGCTGGGCCTGCACGCCGTCGACCTGTACAACACGCGCTTGATCTTCCCGTTCTTCAAGCGCGCCGTTCCGGACCTCGGCTGGCTCTATGTGCCGTTTGCCGTGCTGGTACTCGTCGGCGCGACCAACGCGGTCAACCTCACCGATGGCCTCGACGGGCTGGCGATCAGCGTGTTCGCCGTCGCCGCCGCGGCCTTCACGGCGCTCGCGTACGTCTCGACGCATCGTGTCTTCGCCGAATACCTGCAGCTCGTCCGGCCGGCGCCCGCGGCGGCGGAGTTGACGATCTTCTGCGGCTCGCTGGTCGGCGCGAGCCTCGGGTTCCTCTGGTACAACTCGTATCCCGCCGACATCTTCATGGGCGACGTCGGATCGCTCGCGCTGGGCGGTGCGCTCGGCACGGTCGCGCTGCTCGTGAAACAGGAGTTCCTCCTGGTGATCGTCGGCGGCGTGTTCGTCCTCGAGGCGCTGTCGGTCATCATCCAGGTCGGCTCGTTCAAGCTCACGGGGCAGCGCGTCTTCCGGATGGCGCCGCTCCATCACCATTTCGAGCTCATTGGCTGGAGCGAGCCGAAAGTGATCACGCGGTTCGTGATCCTCGCGATCATCTTCGCGCTCTTCAGCCTCACCACCCTCAAGCTCCGATGACGACCAGCACCTTTTCCGTCACCGGGAAGCGCGTCGTCGTCGTTGGCGCGGCACGCAGCGGCGTTGCGGCGGCGGAGCTGCTGATGCGCCGGGGCGCCCAGGTCACGCTGACCGATACGCGCGAAGGCATCGACGACGAGCAGCGCCTCCGCGAGGCGGGTGTCCGGCTGGAGTTGGGCCGCCACGATGCCGAGACGCTGACGTCAGCCGATCTGATCGTGCTGAGCCCTGGCGTGCCGCCGCGCCAGGCCGCGATTGAGCAGGCACGGCGGGCGGGCGTCGCGGTCATCGGCGAGCTGGAGCTCGCCTCGAGGTGGTTGCGCGGACGCGTGGTGGCGATTACCGGCACGAAGGGCAAATCCACGACGACGACGCTGACGGGCCGGATGCTCGAAGCGGGCGGTCATCGGGTGCTCGTCGGCGGCAACATCGGCGTGGCGCTGAGCGCACAGGTCGATGCTTCCACCGCCGACACGATCCACGTCGTCGAAGCGAGCAGCTTTCAGCTCGAGACCACGGACACGTTCAGACCGTGGATTGCGGTGCTGATGAACTTCTCTCCCGATCATCTGGATCGTCACGCAGACGGCGCGGAGTATGCCGACGCCAAGTCGCGGATCTTCGCCAATCAAGGCGCCGACGACTGGGCCGTGTTGAATGCGGACGATCGCGCCGTCGCGCGAGATCGCGAGGAACGGCGCGCGCGCGCCGGCTGCTGTTCGCGATGGAGGCGGACGTGCAGGACGGTGTCGTGATCGTCGGCGATGCGATTGTCCGGCGCTCGAGCGCTGGCGATCAGGTCCTGGTCCCGCTCTCGTCGGTCAGGTTGCTCGGCCGCCATCTGCTGGCCGACGTGCTCGCGGCGGCGGCGGTGGCCTCGCTGGTCGGGCATCGAGCCGGACGCGATGCGGCGTGCGGTCGAGGGCTTCAAGGGTCTCGAGCACGCGCTGGAGCCGGTCGCCGAGATTGACGGCGTCAGCTTCGTCAACGACTCCAAGGCCACCAACATCGAGGCGGCGCTGCGCGCGATTCAGAGCTTCGATGCCGGCGAGGTCGTCATCCTGGGCGGACGATTCAAGGGCGGCAACTTCGCGGACCTGCGAGCGGCGCTCGAGAGTCGTCAGGCCAAGGTCGTGGCGATCGGAGAGGCGCGGCTGCTCATTCATGCCGCGCTGGACGGTCATGTGCCCGTGCACGACGCGCCCGACATGGTTGCGGCCGTTCGCGCGGCGTTCGGGCTCGCGTCGCCCGGTCAGACGGTCGTGCTTGCGCCCGCGTGCGCGAGCTTCGACATGTTTCGGGACTACGCGGAACGCGGCCGCGTGTTCAAACAGGAGGTGGCGCGACTCGCGGAGCAGTGGAAATCGACACGCGAGCATTGAGCAGTCATCAGCCCGGTTGTGGCGGAGAAGAGCTGGCCGCTGGGAACGCAGGCTGCCCCGGTCTGCGAGGCTGGTGTCTTCCCCCAGGCCGGCTGATGACTGCTGATTGCTCGCGTGCAGCGGCTCCTGTGCACACTCAGGAGCCAACACCTGTTTCGGCCCGATACGGCCGAACTTTAGTCCGGCCGGCCGGACCCAGGTAGCAATATGGCGCGGAAACTCAAGTCGGACAAGGTCCTTTTCACCGCCACGCTGCTCCTGGTGTGCGCCAGCGTCGTGATGGTCTACAGCGCGTCGGCCGTGCTGGCCATGGACCGGTATCACCAGCCGAACCTGTTCCTGTTCAAGCAGGCGACGTGGGTGCTCCTCGGCCTGGCGCTGATGCCGCTCGTGATGCGGATCGACTATCGCCACTACCGCCAGCCGGTGGTGCTCTGGACGGCGCTGGGGTTTGCGACGCTCGCCCTGGTTGCCGTGTTGTTCGGTCCGCGCATCAACGGCGCGCGCCGCTGGTTCGGCGTGGCCGGCATCGGCGTGCAGCCGTCCGAGTTGGCGAAGATCGCCGTCGTCTTCTTCGTCGCGGCGGTTCTGGAGCGGCGCATGGATCGGATCGACGAGGTGCGGCATTCGCTGCTGCCGATCGCGCTGGTCGTCGGATTCGTGGTGGCGCTGATCCTGCTGCAGCCGGATCTCGGCACGGCGCTCTCGATCCTGCTGATCGTGTCGGCGATGGTCTTTGCCGCGGGCATCAACTATCGCTACATCGTCGGGCTGGTCCTGGTGATGCTGCCGGCCGCGTACATCATCCTGATGAGCGCCGACTACCGCCGGCGGCGCATGGCGATCTTCCTGAACCCGTGGGAAGACCCGCTCGGCGATGGCTTCCAGGTCATCCAGTCGCTGATCGCGGTCGGGACCGGCGGCGTGTTCGGCCGCGGCCTCATGGCCGGCGTGCAGAAGCTGTTCTATCTCCCCTATCCGGAGACCGACTTCATCTACGCGGTGATCGGCGAAGAGCTGGGCTTGATTGGCGCGACCGTGGTGCTCGCGTGCTTCGGCGTGATCGCGTGGCGCGGCCTGCGCGCGGCGATGCGCGCGCCCGATCGATTCGGCGCCTTCCTCGCGCTTGGCCTCACCGCGATGATCGTCGATTCAGGCGTTCTTCAACATCAGCGTGGTGCTCGGGCTGCTGCCGACGAAAGGCATTCCGCTGCCATTCGTCAGCTTCGGCGGATCGTCGCTGCTGATCAGCATGATCGGCATGGGCATCCTGCTGAACGTGTCGCAGCACGGATCGACTTCGCACGTGGTGACGACGGCTCTGGAGCCGCGGACCGCGAATGCATGACGCCCTTGCGCATCGTGATCGCGGGAGGTGGCACCGGCGGCCACCTGTATCCGGGCATCGCGGTCGCGCGCGAGCTGCTCACGCGGCGGCCCGATGCCGTCATCACGTTCGCGGGTACGTCGAGGGGCATCGAGGCGCGTGTCGTGCCGCGCGAGGGCTTTCAGCTCGACGTGCTGCGCAGCGCGGGCTTGAAGGGCACCTCGCTTCCTGGACTCGCGCGCGCGCTGGCGCATTCTTCCGGCCAGCGGGCTCGACGCGTGGCGGCATTCTCTCGCGCCGGCGGCCGATCGCTCGTGATTGGCGTCGGCGGATACAGCTCGGGGCCCGTCATGCTCGCCGCGGTGCTCCGTCGTACGCCGACGCTGCTTGCTCGAGCAGAACGCGGTGCCCGGGATGACCAACCGGATCTTGTCGCGGGTGGTCGGCGCGGCGGCAGTGACATTCGAATCGACGGTGTGCTTCTTCGGCAGGAGGGGATTTGTCGCAGGCAATCCAGTTCGTCCGGAGTTCTTTGCAGCTGAGTCGAGCGACCGCGTCGCGGATCCCGGGCCGCCCAAGGTTCTGATCTTTGGCGGCTCCCAGGGCGCGCACGCGATCAACATGGCCATGGTGGAGGCAGCGCCGCGGCTGGCAGCCGCTGGCGGCGTGGCGATCACGCATCAAACAGGAGAGCGCGATCTGGAACTGGTCCGGCGCGCCTACCGCGACGCGGGCCTCGCGGCCCGGGTGGAACCGTTCCTGTTCGCCATGGATCGGGAAATGAAAGACGCGGACGTGATCGTCTGCCGCGCGGGCGCGACGACGATTGCCGAGCTGACCGCGGCCGGTCGCGCGGCGATCCTGATTCCGCTCCCGACCGCCGCCGACGATCACCAGCGGAAGAACGCCGAGGTGCTCGTCGACGCTGGCGCGGCGGAGCTCGTCGAGCAGAAGGATCTGACCGGCGATCGCCTCGCCGCGCGGGTGCTCGCGCTCACAGGCGATCCGGCGCGCCGCGCCGTCGTGTCGGCGGCAGCCAGGCGGTTCGCGAAGCCTGACGCGGCCAAAGTGATCGTCGATCGCGCGCTGGCGCTCGCAGGCGCCGCCTGATGCTGGGCCGCACCCGACGAATTCATTTCGTCGGCGTCGGGGGCATCGGCATGAGCGGGATCGCCGAGCTGCTCGCGAACCTCGGATACGAGGTGAGCGGATCGGACGCGAAGACATCGGACGTCACCGATCGGCTCGCCGACGCTCGGCGTCCGGATCGGGCGAGGGCACGACGCCGCGCACGTCGGCAACGCCGACGTCGTCGTGGTCTCGTCGGCGATCCAGACCGGGAACCCGGAGGTCGCCGAGGCGCGCCGCCGCGGGATTCCGGTGATCCCGCGAGCCGAGATGCTCGCCGAGCTGATGCGGCTGCGATACGGCATCGCGATCGCGGGCGCGCACGGCAAGACGACCACGACGTCGATGGTGGCGCTCGTGCTCGAGCGCGCGGGCCTGGATCCGACCGCCGTGATCGGCGGACGGCTGAGCGCGTTCGGCAGCAACGCCCGGCTGGGCCGAGGCGACTACATGGTGGTCGAGGCGGACGAAAGCGATCGATCGTTTCTGAAGCTGACGCCCGTCGATCGCGGTGATCACGAACATCGACCGCGAGCACATGGAGAGCTACGGCAGCTGGGATGCCCTGCAGCAGGCGTTTCGTCGAGTTCGCCAACAAGGTGCCGTTCTACGGCGCGGTCATCGCGTGCGTGGACGACGGACCGGTCCGCGCGCTGGTGCCGCGCATGACGCGGCGGGTCATCACGTACGGACTCGAGGGCATCGGGCGCCACATGTCACGGGCCACGACATGGCGCTCGAGGCGTTCGGCTCGCGCTGCCGCGTGCGGTCGGCACGTCCACGGGAGGTCGCGCCGAGCTCGGCTCGCTCCGTCTGCGCGTGCCGGGCCGCCACAACCTGCTGAACGCGCTCGGCGCCGTGGCGGTCGGGCTCGAGGTCGGCGTGCCGTTCGCGCGAGATCGCCTGCGGCGCTCGAAGAGTTCCGCGGCGCCGAGCGCCGCTTTCAGCTGCGCGGGGAAGCAGCGCGGCGTGATGGTGGTCGACGACTACGGCCATCATCCGACCGAGATTGCCGCGGTGATCGCGGCCGCGCGCGCCGGCATCGATCGCCGCGTCGTCGTCGTCTTTCAGCCGCATCGCTACACGCGAACGCGCGATCTGCTCGACGCGTTCGGCGATGCGCTGGCGGCGCGGACGAGATCGTCCTGACCGACATCTATCCGGCGGGCGAGGCGCCGATCCCCGGCGTGACCGTCGAAGCGCTCGCGGCCGTCGTGGAGCGGAGCGGCCGTCCGGTGCACCTCGTCAAGGCGCTCGACGACGTGCCGGCGGCGGTGGCGACGCTGGCGCGGCCCGAACGACCTGGTGATCACGCTCGGCGCCGGCTCGATCGGCACGCTGCCGGATCGCATTCTCGAGGCGCTGGGCGCCACCCCTGAGGTTCGCGGATGAGCGTCAAGGCGCCGACCGAAGAAGATTCAGGCGCGCGAAGGTGCGCCCGGGAAAGAGGAAGCCGCGCGCGCTGAAGGGCCTCACGTGGCGCGCCGCGCGCTGGGTGCTGACGATCGCCGTGATCGGCTACGCGGGCTATCGGGCGACCAACCTCGTGCTGCACGCGTCCGTGCTGCAGGTCAGGCGGATCACCGTGCACGGAAACGTGCGGCTGTCGAGCGGCGAGGTGCAGGCGATCGTGGACGGCCTTCGCGGCTCGAGCATCCTGACGGCCGATCTGCCGCGCTACCGCCGCCGCCTGCTGGAGTCGCCGTGGGTCGCCGACGTGGCGCTGCGGCGGGTGCTGCCGTCGACGGTCGAAGTGTTCGTCTCGGAGCGGCGGCCGATGGGGCTGTGCCGGCTCGGCAGCGACGCTCTACCTCGATCGATCCGCACGGCACGGTGATCGACGAGTTCGGGCCGCAGTACGCGGAGTTCGACCTGCCGATCATCGACGGCCTCGTGCGGGCGCCGTCGCGCGGACGAACCGGCCATCGACGAGGCGCGCGCCGAGCTGGCCGCGCGCGTGATCGAGGCGCGTCGCGGCCCGGAAGGACCTCGCGCAGCGCGTGTCGCAGATCGACGTGCACGACGCGCACGACGCGGTCGTCCTGCTGCGCAGGACGACCCGGCGCTCCTGCACCTCGGGGAGGAGCAAGTTCCTCGAGCGGCTGCAGTCGTACGTGGATCTCGCGCCGGCGCTGCGCGAGCGCGTGCCGGACATCGACTACGTGGACCTGCGGTTCGACGATCGGCTCTACGTGCGCCCGGCGTCGGTGAAGACGCGATAGACCCGCCGTCGTCGACGGGGGAGGCAGAGAACCCGAGAGGGGGAGCGATTGGCGCGTAAGGAACGATACCTGGTCGGCCTCGACGTCGGCACGTCGAAGATTGCCGCCATCGTCGGCGAGATGACCGACGACGAGGGGCTCGACATCATCGGCATCGGCCTGGCCGACTCGAAGGGCATCCGGCGCGGCGTCGTCGTCAACCTCGAGGCGGCGGTCGAATCGATCAAGAAGGCGATCGACGAAGCCGAGCTGACCGCGGGCGTCGAGATCGACTCGGTCCACCTCGGGCTGTCGGGCGCCCACGTCAAGGCGTTCAACAGCCGCGGCGTGGTCGCGGTCGCCGGCAAGAACCGCGAGATCACCCGCGAGGACGTGCGCCGGGCGATCGACGCGGCCAAGGCGGTGGCGCTGCCGAGCGGCCGCGAAATCCTCCACGTGCTGCCGCAGGACTTCGTCGTCGACGAGCAGGACGGCATCGGCGCGCCGGTCGGGATGACCGGCACGCGCCTCGAGGTCAACGTCCACGTCGTCACCGGCAGCGCCTCGTCGACGCAGAACATCGTCGCGTGCGTGAACCGCGCCGGCGTGGCGGTGCTCGATACCGTCCTCGAGCAGCTCGCGGCGAGCGAGGCGGTGCTGACCGACGACGAGAAGCAGCTCGGCGTGGCGCTCGTGGACATCGGCGGCGGCACCACCGACTTCGCGATCTTCGAGCGCGGCAGCTTGTGGCACACCGGCGTCGTCGCGGTCGGCGGCGATCACTTCACCAACGACATCGCCGTCGGGCTGCGCACGCCGATTCCCGACGCGGAGAAGATCAAGCGCCGCTGCGGCTGCGCGCTCGTCGGCGATGGTCGACGAGGACGAGACGATGGACGTGCCGAGCGTCGGCGGGCGCAAGTCGCGGGTGATGGCGCGCCGGATCCTGTCGGAGATCCTCCAGCCGCGCGCGGAGGAGATCTTCCACCTGCTCTGGGACGAGATCCGGCGCGGCCGGCTTCGAGAAGTCGCTCAACTCCGGCATCGTGCTCACCGGCGGCGGCGCGATGCTCGAAGGCATGGCGGAGATCGCCGAGCAGATCTTCGACCTGCCGATCCGGCGCGGCGTGCCCGCCGGCGTCGGCGGGCTGGCCGATCACGTCAACAATCCCGCGTTCGCCACCGCCGTCGGGCTGGTGATGTACGCGCACAGGAATCACGTCGGCGAAGCGGCGCGCCCGGTCGGGGCCGGCGCGTTCGGACGCGTGGCCGGGCGGCTGCGCACGTTGTTCAAGGAATTCTTCTGATGGTACATGGGAGGCCGAACGATGGCTGATCTGCGACACAGCAACAGCACCGAGGGCGTTGGCCCATCGACGCTGCGGTTGAAGCTCGACGAAGACGGGCGCACGGGCGCCCGCATCAAGGTCGTCGGCGTCGGCGGCGGCGGCAGCAACGCCGTCAACCGCATGGTGCAGGCGGGGCTCGAGGGCGTCGAGTTCATCGTCGCCAACACCGACCTGCAGGCGCTCAAGCTGAACGGCGCGCCGAACAAGATCCAGATTGGCGGCAAGCTGACGAAGGGGCTGGGCGCCGGCGCCGATCCGAACGTCGGCCGGCAGGCGGCGCTCGAAGACACCGACAAGCTGATCGAGGCGCTCGACGGCGCCGACATGGTGTTCGTGACCACCGGCCTCGGCGGCGGCACCGGCACCGGCGCCGCGCCGGTCATCGCCAGCCTGGCCAGCGAGCTCGGCGCGCTGACGATCGCGGTCGTGACCAAGCCGTTCAAGTTCGAAGGGCAGAAGCGTCAGATCGCAGGCCGAGCGCGGGCTCGAGGAGCTCCGCGACTGCGTCGACACGGTGATCACGATCCCGAACGAGCGGCTGCTCGCGACGATCGCGCCGCACGACCTCGCTCACCGACGCGTTCACCACGGCCGACGATGTGCTGCGGCAGGCGATTCAGGGAATTTCCGACCTGATCCTCGTGCCCGGGCTGATCAACCTCGACTTCGCCGACGTGAAGACGATCATGGCGGGGATGGGCATCGCGATCATGGGCACCGGCATCGGCGAAGGCGAGAACCGGGCGATGGACGCCGCCAACGCACGCCGATCTCGAGCCCGCTGCTCGAGGACGCCTCGGTCAAGGGCGCGCGCGGCGTGATCATCAACGTCACCGGCGGTCCGGACCTGTCGCTGATCGAAGTGAGCGAGGCGTCGGCGATCATCCAGGAAGCCGCGCACGAGGACGCGAACATCATCTTCGGCGCGGTGGTCGATCCGAAGATGGAAGGCAAGGTGAAGATCACCGTCATCGCGACCGGGTTCGACCGCGGCATGAGCGCCGCCCGTCAACCGAGCGCGTCGGCCGCGCAGACGCCGGTCGATCTGACACTCGTACACCGCGCTGCGGACGGAAACCGGGAGAAGGTCGCGGTCGGTGCGGGTGGTGGCGGCGGCAGCGCCGCGCGCCTGTCGCTCTCCCGTCGCCCGGTCCTCGAGATGCCGATCGCCGCCGCGGCGGCCGATCCGGCGGACCACATGATCAGCCCCGGCGCCGAATTCGAGCCGGCATCTCCCCTCGACGTGCCGGCGTTCCTGCGGCGGCAGCACGAAGCCTGACGCCGGCGTGGCCCCAGGCGTGCGAGACCACCCCGGCCTCGCGCGCATGGTAGAGTAGATAGATCCACGGTACGCGGGAGCGGCGCCTCGTGAACGCCGCCTCGCGGACGATCACCGGCGATCCATCTCCGGCGACAGCCTGTTTGTTCATATATGCCCGCACAGCCTCGTGACGGGCGCGCGCTCGACGTTCTCTCCCGCGAAGTCGGCTTCGTCCGAAAACCGCACGGCGGACGGCTACGCGTCGCGCTCGCGTTCCCGAATACCTACTTCGTCGGCATGTCCAACCTGGGCTTCCAGACGGTGTACCGGCTCTTCAACGAGCTGCGAGACGTCGTGTGCGAGCGCGTCTTCCTTCCCGGCCGCCAGGAGCTGCAGGCACAGCTCGCCTCGGGCGTCCCGCTTCGCACGGTCGAATCCGGCACGCCTGGTCCGAGACTTCGACGTCCTCGCCTTCTCCGTCTCCTTCGAATGGGACTACACCAACGTCGTCTCTCATGCTGCGGCTGGCGGGCGTGCCGGTGCGATCGGACGCGCGCACCATGCACGATCCGCTCGTCGTGATCGGCGGCGCCGTGACGTTCGTGAACCCCGAGCCGCTCGCGCCGTTCGCCGAGGTGATCGCCGCGGGCGAAGGCGAAGTGCTGATCCCGGCGCTGATGTCGGCCATTCGCGAGGCGACGGATCGCGACGACCTGCTGCGCCGCCTGACGACGGAACGCGGCTTCTACATCCCGTCGTTCTACGACGTGCGCTACGCGGCCGATCAGCACGATCGCCGCCTTCGAGCCGCGAGCCCGGCACCGGCGCGCCTGCGGTCGTGCGCAAGGCGGCCGTGAAGTCGCACCGAGCAGCTCGATCCGCCAGCCACGAGCATCTTCACGCCCGACACCGAGTTCGGGTCGAGGTTTCTCATCGAGGTCGTGCGCGGCTGCGCGAACCTGTGCCGCTTCTGCTGGGCCGGCTACAACTACCTGCCCGTCCGCGCCTTTTCCGGCGGACCGCATCCTGGAGCTGGCGCGCGCCGCCCGCGTGCACTCGTCGCGCGTCGGGCTCGTCTCGATCGCGCTCTGCGATCACCCGGAGATCGAACGCATCCTTTCAGGGCTGCTCGACATGGGCTACTCCATCAGCCCTGCCTCGCTTCGCCTCGACGATCTCACCGACACCATCGTCCGGATGCTGCAAGCAGAGCGGCGAGCGGTCGATCACCATCGCGCCGGAGACGGGCTCCGACCGGCTGCGCCGGGTGATCAACAAGACGGTGACGAACGCCGAGATCCTCGAGAAGGCCGAGCTGATCTTCGCGAACGGCATCGACAACCTGAAGCTCTATTACATGATCGGCCTCCCAACCGAGACGGACGATGACCTGCGCGCGATCTACGAGCTGAGCGCGCAGCCTGCGCGAGGTGATGCTGCGGCACGCGCGTCCGCGCGGCCATGTCGGCCGGATCGTCGCGAGCGTGAACCCGCTGATTCCAAAGCCGGGAACGGCCTACCAGTGGCTGCCGATGGAAGATCCGGCCCTGACGGACCGCAAGGGCAAGCGGCTGCGCGCGCTGGTGGCGGATCTCGACAACGTGTACTTCAACATCAAGTCCGAACGGCACTCCTACTACCAGGCCCTCCTTTCGCTCGGTGATCGGCGCGTTGCGCCAGCCATCGAGGTGGCCGAACGCAACGGCGGCAATTGGCGCGCGGCCGTGGCCGAGGCGGGCGTCGACGCCGAGCTTCTACATCTTCCGCGACCGCTCGTCGGACCGCGTCCTTCCCTGGGACATCATCGACGGCGGCATGAAACAGTCCTTCTTCCGCGCGGAGTTCGACAAGGGCCTGCGCGAGGAATGGACGATGCCCCCCAAGCGTGAGCAGGAGAATCGAAAATTCCTGCCGGTGCTGTCGTAATCGCCGTCGCGCAATCGCCGAGCCACGCTATGCGCCGATCGCCGGCGCGCAGTGCTCTTCGTACGCCGCCAGAATCAGGTCCCGAATCCGGTTCTGCGCGGTGCTGTCGGTGACCGGCCGCAAGAGCGAAAAGCTGCGGCGCTCGCCATTGACGCTGTAGGTGCGCGCCGGAAACGTGACGTTGCGGCCTCCGCCGCCACGCCGCTCCCAGATCGCAAAGCCAATCAGCTTGAGGCCCTCGAGCGGGCCGTCGGCGAAATGGAGCTCGGCGTCCGCCAGCTTTCCGGGTGGATTGCCCTTGTCGTTCGACACAATCTTGACCGTCATTGGTGCATCTCCTGAGCGCGCGATTCGTGTGCCTGGTTTGATGGCGGCACCCTGTGGTGCGACGCCGACGGGTCCTGACACGGCAAGGGAGAATCCAAACGGCCAGCGTACGGCTGGCCGCCGTAAGTCTGTGGTGGAACATGGGGTTGTGGTCCTGAAGCGGAAGGGTCAGGCGGGGACGCGGGGCCTGCCGATGGACATGGAAACGAGAGTTGCCGCGCGCGTCGGCGGTCAGTCGGACAGGAGGAGTACCTGCGCCATGGCCAGCGTCTGGGCGTGCGTGATCGTCACGAGGGACCGGCGGGCCTGCATCGCTTCGAAATGCCGCAACGCGCCGCCGGACAACCGGAGTTGCGGCGGCCCCCCTCGCCGGAACACCTCGATGTCCCTCCAGGCGACGCCGCGCGACAGTCCGGTCCCGAGCGCCTTCATCGTCGCCTCTTTGGCGGCGAAGCGCCCCGCCAGGTGCGGCACCGGATCGCGGCGCCGCGTACAATAGGCAATCTCGGCTTCGGTGAAGACGCGGCGGAGAAACCGGTCGCCGTAGCGCTCGAACACCTCGCGCACTCGAGGGATGTCCGTTGCGTCGAATCCCAGCCCGATGATGCTCATGTCTCAACCCCAGCCTAACGGCGCCTTTGCCTGGGTGCAAGAGCCCTGGGGTCGCGCGCTGCGGTGCGCACCGCTCGCGGCGCCGCACCTGTTCACCAGCCGTGACCTCCTCCTGCGCGATGACGACGACGGAGAGTGGGCGGCGGTGTCGGCGTCGATTGGCGTCGACCCCGAACGGCTGCTGCTGATTCGACAAGTGCACGGCACGGACGTGGCCGTCCGCCGAAAAGGCACGGTCGGCTCGTGGCGGCGTCCACAGGCCGACATCATCATCAGCGACGATCCCTCGGTCGCCATCGGCGTTCGAATCGCCGACTGCGCGCCAATCCTGCTCTTCGACGCCACGACCAACGCCGTGGGGGCGGTGCATGCCGGTTGGCGCGGCACCGGGGCGGGCGTTGTCCGGGCCGCCATCCAGGCGATGAAGGTGACGTTCGGCTCCAAACCCGCCGAGATCGTGGCCGCCATCGGCCCATGCCTCGGCGCGTGTTGTGGGGAGATGGGGGCGGAGGTCGTCGATCTGTTTCGCGTGGCCGGTCACACCAGCTCGCGACATCGATCGATGGTTCACGATCGGGAAGACGTCGCGGCCCTATCTCGATCTCGAGCAGGCAAACCGCGATCAGCTCGTCTCGATGGGCGTGGCACCCGGGACCATCCACGCGTCCGGACTTTGCACGAAGACCAACAGAGACCGGATGCATTCCTATCGCGCCGACGGCGCCAGGGCCGGCCGCCTGTTGGCCGCGATTCGAGCTCCAGCCGGGTAGACCGGCGAGGCTCGAGTTTGCGTTCCTAGAACGTGACGCGCACGGCCTTGCCGTCGTACTTGACGACCTTCCCTGGCGCGCTCGCGCCGGCATAACCCTGCGCTGCTGACGGAGACACGAGCACCACGTTGAACGATCGTGTCGAGGACGGGCGATTGAGCGTGTCGCCGATCGTCAACGTCCGGCTGGCCTCGTTCCACGAGAGAGGGACGATGGAGAACTCGTTGCGCTCGTAGCCGTAGGACCGGCCATCGTCCTCATACAGCGAAAAGCTGCCGTCGGCGCCGGAGTACACATACACGGTGATCGCCTCGCGCGTCTTCTCGCCGATGTACTGTTGATCGGGTCCGACGGGCACGATCGAGCCCGCGCGCACGAAGAGCGGAATCCGATCGTACGGCGCGTCGACGGTCACCGTCTGGCCGCCCTCGGAGCGACGTCCGTTCCAGAAGTCGTACCAGGCCGTGTGCGCGGGCAGGTAGAGCGTCCGGCTCCGGGCCTTGTATTCGGTCACGGGGTTGACCAGGAATGCTGGTCCGAACATGTACTGATCCGCCATATTGCGTGCGTTCGCGTCGTTGCGGAAATCCATGACGAGCGGACGCATCATCGTCGAATCGTGACGCGTGACCTCGGCGGCCGTCGAGTAGATGTAGGGAAAGAGCGCATAGCGAAGCCTGTCGAACTTCAGCATCGTCTGGTAGACGGGCGTGGTCTCGTCGCCGATGTTCCACAGCTCGCGCGGCCGATCCGTGCCGTGCAGGCGGAGGATCGGGCAGAAGGTGCTGAACTGGAACCACCGTGCGTTCAGCTCCTGCCATTCGTCGAGCGCGTCGCCGCTGACCGTCCTTGCCAGCCGCGGCTCCATCGTGTACCCGCCCGTGTCTGTCGTCCAATACGGCGTGCCGGAGATCGAGAAGCCCAGGCCGGCGGCGATCTGTTTGCGCAGCGTCTGGAAGGTCGACGTGATGTCGCCCGACCATGTGACCGTTGCGTAGCGTTGAATGCCGGCGAATCCGGAACGGGTGAGGATGAAGACGCGCCGATCCGGTGCCGCGCTTCGCTGGCCGTCGTACACGGCTTCGCTGTTCATGAGCGGATAGGCGTTCATCACCCTGGACGCGGTGCCCATCGCCGTGCGATCGACGTTCTTCCGCAGCAGATCGAGCGTCGGCGGCGACGGCTGCACGACGTCCGGTTCCGTCGCGTCCATCCACCAGGCGTCGACGCCCTTCTGGAAAAGCGCGCGATTCACCTGATCCCAGAACATCTTCCGCGCCGGCGCGTTGAAGACGTCATAGAACGCGTACTCGTGATTGAGCCAGTCCCGCGTATGGTCCGTGATGGTCGTCAGGTACAACCCGTCGATCGCTTTCAGCGCCTTGTAGTTCTCCGTGACGGGATAGAACTTGCCCCAGACCGAGACCATGAAGCGCGCGTGCTGTGCATGGATCGCCTCGATCATCGCCGCCGGATCGGGGTACCGCGACGCCTCGAACTCATGGTCGCCCCACCGGTCCGGAGGCCAGTACTGCCAGTCCTGCACGATCGTGTCGACGGGAATCTGTCGCCGCCGCAGCTCCTCGAGCGTGCGCAGGATCTCGGCCTGCGTGTTGTACTTGTTCTTCGACTGCCAGAGGCCGAAGGCCCAGTCGGGCAGCATCGACGCGCGACCGGTCAACGTCCGATAGCCGCCGATGACGTCGTCGATCTCCGGTCCGTACAGGAAGTAGTAGTCGATGCCGTCGCCAGACTCCGACCACATCGACGTCTCTGGCCGCGGCGACGGCGTCTTCCACATGACGCGCAGCGTCGTGCCGAGGCTGTTCGTGATCTTGATCGGATAGCGGCGGCCCGCGATGAGATGGACCTTGAACTGGTCGTACTCGGTGGCCCAGTTCTGCTTGTAGTGATCGATTTCGATCTTGCCGCCAGCGAGACCATCGTCCGGCCGTTCGAGTAGGTCTGGAACTGATAGTCGCCGGTCGACGGGCGCGACGATCTGTCCCTGCCATCCACGAAGACCTGGCCCGGCCGCAGCGCCAGCGGCATGTTCGCGATCCGAAGGTCCGGCGCGGTCTTCGATCGCCGTCCACGTCCGCGGATCTCCGACGCGAACGATCCTTCGCTCAGGCCGCCCGCGCTGTCCCGGACATGTCGATCAGACTTGCCGCGGCGGGATCGCCTCGAACGGGCGCGATGTCGCCGAACTTCGACGGCGACGTGTTGTCCCAGAGCAGACCGTAGCCGCGACTCGACACGATCATCGGGACGTAGACGACGGTATTGCGCTGCCAGAGGTCGAAATCGTAGCCCTTGATGTCCAGCTTGCCTTCCTGACGCTGGCCGAGGCCGTACAAGGATTCGTCCGGGCGCGTCTGCCAGAGTTGCTGAACGTGGTGGGTCTGCTCGCCCTGGACTGTCGTGGACTCGATGCGCCGGCCGCCGGGCGCTTCGGCGAGGATCGGTCGCCCGCCGCTGTCGGCAAACGTGACGGTGCCGTCGCCAGCCACCATCACGCGAAGCTTCGCCGTGTTGAGCGTCACGCCGGTGTCGGTCGCATCGAACGTCCAGGTCGGCGTTGTGGCGACCGGGCGCGGCGGCCGGTGTCGACTGAAAGGGATTCAGAGCGGGCGACTCGGGGCCCAGAACGGCCATTTGATCGCCGCGAAACTCGCGGCCTGGCGAGAAGGTCACGCGGACGATCCCGTCGGACCTCACGCGGAGCGTCAGAAAGCCGCCGCCTGTTTCGAGGCGGATGCCGTCCGGTAGCCGTTCAGGCCGCGGCGGCGAGACCTTCCGTTGCAGCGCCGCCGACATCGCGACGGTGGTTGCCGCAGCGAGGGCGGCTGTCAGGACCAGCCGACGGGAGAGTCGAATTGCGCGGGTCACGATCGCGTCCCGGCTGCCATGTGCATCTGCAATCCTGTCATCTACCATCTCTCATCTGTCTGTCACCCGCCATCCGCATTGAGCGTCGCCTCGGCGTCGTCCATGCCGAGATTCGACAACCGGTCCGCTTCCTTGTTCAGCTCGCGTCGAATGTGCTCGAACGTCACGCGCCCGAGTCGCGCGGCGAGCGCCCGGGCTTCCTGATGGAGGGGCTGAAGGCCTGGGTGTTTGACCTGGTACTCGCCGCGCATCTGCTTGACGAGCAGTTCCGAGTCCGCCTTGATTCGCACGTCCCGATGCCCGTGCTCGATGGCGTAGCGAAGCGCGGCGAGCAGCCCGTTGTACTCCGCGACGTTGTTGGTGGCGACGCCGAGACCGCCGTGCAGTTCGTCGATCAGCGAGCCGTCGGCTGATTCGATGCGGACACCGTAGCCCGCCGGTCCAGGATTGCCGCGGGCGCCGCCGTCGATGTACGCGGTGATCACGATGCAGATGGAGGACGTGCGATCAGGACGCGGGCGAGGCGGTGCTTTCCGAGGGGCTGGGAACGAAGTAGAGGATGCGCAGACAGCTGTCGCATTGAATCAGCGATTCGTTGCGGCGGACCTCGTTGTAGATCTGCGGACGGATTCGTACCTGGCAGACCATGCAGTGTCCGTTGCGCGCTTCGGCGACGGCGAGCCCCTTGCGCTGGCGCGCGACGTGCTCGAACAGGCGCAGGGCTGTCGGCGAGAGCTTCGCGGGCGAGGCTGGTGCGTGCGGTGGACGCCTGATCGGCCTGACGTGGCGAGCGCGACCGCCTCCTCGTCGAGGGCCTGCCGCTCCTTGGCGATCTCCGCCTCCTGGCGTTTGAGCTCGACTTCGGCCGCCTTCAGATCCCGCGCGAGGTTGTCGGCTTCCTCCATGCGATCGAGGATGCGATCCTCGTGCGATCGGACCGCTTCTTCGGCGGTCGTGATCTCCTTCTGCATCGCCTGGTATTCCTTGTTCGTCTTCACTTCCATGAGCTGATCTTTGTATTTCGAGAGTCGGCTCTGGATGGACGCGACTTCCTTCTCGATGTCGCGTCGCGCCGTCTGGCTGTCGGCCAGGCGCTGCTTGATGGCAGACATCGCATCCGCGCTGTTCGGCCAGCCGCTCGTCGAGCGCCTGCTGGATGCGCGGAATGTCGTCGATGCGGCGGCGGGCAGATTCTATGTCGGTGTCGAGCTGTTGGAGACGGACGAGGTGTTGGAGGTCGGAATGCACTTCGTTATTGGTGCTCGCGACGGGGGTTAGACATTCGACATTAAACCTTGAGCATTGTAAATGGGCCCACCAGGATTCGAACCTGGAACGGGCCGGTTATGAGCCGGCGGCTCTGACCGTTGAGCTATGGGCCCGCCCGAGCCTAACAAAAAAAGACGGAAGGTTCGCTTCCGTCTTTTGGTCACTGTGCCGCCTGACTACGTGCGGCCTTCCAGGAACGCCTTGAGCTTCCGCGACTGCGCGACGGATGCCGCAGCTTGCGCAGCGCCTTCGCCTCGATTTGCCGGATGCGCTCGCGGGTGACGGCGAAGTTCTGGCCGACTTCCTCGAGCGTGTGCTCGCTGCCGTCGCCCACGCCGAACCGCATCTTGATCACCTTCTCCTCGCGCGGCGTCAGCGTCTTCAGGACCTGATCGGTCTGCTCCTTGAGGTTCAGGTTGATCACCGCGTCGGACGGCGACACGACCTGGCGGTCCTCGATGAAGTCGCCAAGATGCGAATCCTCCTCCTCGCCGATCGGCGTTTCGAGCGAGATCGGCTCCTGCGCGATCTTCAGGACCTTGCGGACCTTCGAGACCGGGATGTCCATCCGCTGCGCGATCTCTTCGGAGGTCGGCTCGCGTCCGAGCTCCTGCACCAGCGCGCGCGAGGTGCGAATCAGCTTGTTGATCGTCTCGATCATGTGGACCGGGATCCGGATCGTCCGCGCCTGGTCGGCGATGGCGCGGGTGATGGCCTGGCGGATCCACCACGTCGCGTAGGTCGAGAACTTGTAGCCGCGGCGGTACTCGAACTTGTCGACCGCCTTCATCAGGCCGATGTTGCCTTCCTGAATGAGGTCGAGGAACTGCAGGCCGCGGTTGGTGTACTTCTTGGCGATCGAGACGACCAGGCGGAGGTTGGCCTCGACGAGCTCCTTCTTCGCCTGCTCGGCCTGCGCCTCGCCGCTTCGAGATGGTCTCGAGCGTGCGCATCAGCTGCTCGGGCGTCTCCTCGAGCTCGTCGGCCATCGTCTTGACCTGCGACGCTTCAGGTCCTTCTGCGCTTCTGCGAGGTTCTTGCGCTCGTCCTCCTTCAGCTTCGGCCGGCGGTTCTTCATCGTCAGCTGGCGCTCGATGTAGTCGATCTCGCGCTGGAAGCCGCATGACCGCCTCGACCTTGTCCTTGATCTGGTCGATCATCCGCCGCTTGATGGTCTCGGTGAACTCGATCTTGCGAATGAGCTGCGAGAGCTCGACGCGCGCGCGCAGCGCCTCGCCGCGGACCTTGCGGTACCGCCGCTTGTCGCGGGTCGTCGCGCCCTTCGGCGTCTTCTCGAGCTTTTCCTTGCACTTCTCGGCGACCAGCCAGGCCTTGCGGACGGCGTCGATCTGCCGCAGGACCTGCTTCTTGCGGTCGTCGATCTTCTCGTCGGTCAGCTCTTCGTCGACGAAGGTGACGAGCTCGCGGATGCTGCGCTCGTCGTTCTTCAGCTGATCGCCCATCTGCATGATGACCGTGGCGATGGTCGGCGTGCGCGAGATCGACTTGATGACCGCGAGCTTGCCGCGCTCGATGCGCTTGGCGATCTCGACTTCGCCCTCGCGCGTGAGCAGCGGAACGGTGCCCATCTCGCGCAGGTACATGCGGACGGGGTCGTTCGTCTTGTCGAGCGCGCCCGGCGTGAGATCGAGCTCGAGCTCCTCGGCGCCTTCGCCGGTGCGGTCGAGCAGCTTCTCCTCGCGATAGGTCTTCTCGGAGTCGACGACCTCGATGCCCGCGCTGCCGAACGTGCTGAACAGATCGTCCAGCTCGTCGGACGAGGTGATATCGGCGGGCAGCAGCTCGTTGACCTCGTCGTAGAGGAGATATCCCTTCTCTTTTCCAATGGAGATGAGCTGCCTCACCTCGTCGTATTTTTCTTCGATCGACAACGCCGTTCCTCCTCGGTTACTCGCGGGCGGCATGCGTTCGGGCCCGGGCGGCCGGGCTCCGGTGCGGGTCAGCTGACACCCTGCGTCAGCGTTTCCATCCGATGCAAAAGATGTTTCTTGCGCTCCCAGAGCGCAACGATTTCAGTGTTCGTGTTCGGCAGCGCCGGCCTCCTGCAGGCGGGCGATTTCCCGCTGGAGGTGCGGCGCGCTCCCGGTCGTACCGCAGGCGCTTCAGTGTGCGCACACAGTCCGCCGCGTCGGCCGGGGCGCCCGCCTGCCGGGCGATTTCCGCGACCAGCGCGGCCTCTCCTGTACTTAGACGCTGCAAGCAGCGCCTCAGGTAATGACCCGGCCGGCCATTCGTGCAGGGATCGGGCCTGCCGCAGGATCTCGCCGGCCGCCAGGCCGTCCAGATCCGTCGGCATCCAGCTCCTGCAAGGTGACTAACGACGTCCGCCGGCTCGATGCATCAGACCCCAAATCAGGCCGCGCTCCGCGACTTTCACCTGCCCCATCGGCGCGGCCCCGGCGCTCGACCTCCGCCAGGTCGGTCTGCTGCTGGACCGCCGCCCGGCGAATCTCCGCCCGGACCACCTCTTCCGTAATCCGAGCCTTGTGGGCCAGGCGATCGGCGAACTGGTCGCGCTGCGGCGGCGTCGGGAATTCGTGCCGCGACTGTCAGCATCTGCGCAAGCAACGCCCGCCGTCCTTCATCCGTTGACAGGTCCTCGTGGCGGCCGACCGATCCAGCAGATATTCCAGATACGTTGCGCGAACTGCGCAACTGTTCCTGGTACGCCGCCGCCCCTTGCTGCCGGATGTAGTTATCGGGATCGTCCCCGCCGGGCAGCACGGCGACGTTGACCTGAAAGCCCTCCGAGACCATCATTTCCGACGACCGCGCCGCCGCACCCTGGCCCGCCGCATCCGGGTCGAAGCTCAGCACGACTTTTCCGGCGAACCGGCGCAGCAGACGCGCCTGCACCGGGGTCAACGCCGTGCCCGACGAGGCCACCACGTTGGTGATCCCGCCCTGATAGGCCTGCGCCCAGTCGAAGTAGCCTTCGACGAGCACCGCGTAGCGCAGACGGCTGATCGACGTCTTGCTCCAGTTCAACCCGTAGAGCGTCCGTCCCTTGACGTAAATCGCGGTCTCGGGCGAGTTCAGGTACTTCGGCTGCTGGCCCTCTTCCATCGCGCGTCCGCCGAAGGCGACGATCGCTCCGGTATCGCGGCAGATCGGGATCATCAGCCGGTTCCGGAACCGGTCGCGCGCCTGGCTCGCCGTCGCGCTGCACCAGCAGGCCGCTCTTGGTCAGCAATGCCGTCGCGCGAAGCCTTCCTTGACCAGCCGTGCGCGCAGCCCCGACCCCGGCGCGTAGCCGATGCCAAGCTGCTCGATCGTCTCCGCCGAGATGCCGCGATCGCGGAGCAGCCGTCTGGCCGCACCGCCCGGAGCGTCCTGCGAGCTGCTCGCGGAACCACGCCGCCGCTACCTCGTGCACCTTGAGCAGCGCTTCGCGCTCGCGCTGACGACTCGCCGTCCTGCCGCGCGTCCTCCGCCTCCGGCACCGCGAGCCCCGCGCGCGCGGCGAGCTGCCGGACCGCATCCGGGAAGCCGACCTTGTCGTACAGCTCGACGAACTTGATGACGTCGCCGCCGAGCCCGCAGCCGAAGCAGTGGAAGAACCCCTTCTCGCCGTTCACGTGAAACGACGGCGTCTTCTCGCCGTGGAACGGACACAGCCCTTTCCACGTCACGCCGCTCTTCCGCAGCGGCACGCGCTCCTGCACGACCTGCACGATGTCCACGTGGGACTTCAGGTCGTCGATGAACGATGCAGGGAACAGGGGCATCGATCCCTACTACTCCTTCAGTTCGACCACGGTGACGCCGCCGCCGCCCTGGTTGTCCGGCGCGGGCCGAAGTTCGAGACCAACGGATGCGCGCGCAGGAACTCCGCGATCGACCGCCGCAACTGCCCCGTGCCGTAGCCGTGGATGATCCGCAGCGCTTCGGAGCTCCGCGACCGTCACGTCGTCGAGGAACCGCTCGACGCGCGTCAGGGCTTCATCCGACGTGCTGCCGATCACGTTGAGCTCCGTGGTCACCGTGTCGCGCGGCTGCAGCTCCACGTTCACGCGCACCCGCGCCGGTGACGCGGCAACGCCGGCCGCGGGCACGAGCACGCGCAGTTCGTCGACGCGCGCGCGCATCCGCTTGCCGCGCACGTCCACTTCGGCGGCGCCGTCGTGCATCGACTGAACGATCCCCTCCAGTCCCAACGGCCCGACCGCGACTCGATCGCCGATCGCGGCGGGCCGGCCGGTCATGGCTGGCTGCCGGCGCCTCGGACACCTGCGTCTCGCGCAGCCGCTCCGCGACCGCATCGAGCGAGGCCCGTGCGCCCGCGCGCGCCGCGCCGATGTCGCCCGTCGGCACCAGGCGGACCGCGCGCCGCTCGGCATCCGCGGCGATGCTGCGACGCCCGGGTCTTGAGCGAATCGACGATCGCGTCGATCTCGCGCCGCGCCTCGCGCATCCGCTCGTCGATCCTCTGATCCAGCCGCTTGCGGAACGTCTCTTCGCGGTCGCGCAGATCCTGCTCGCGCGCCTGCATCCTGGCCGACGTCTCCTCCACCATTTGACGCTCGCGCGCGACGAGCCGCCGTTCGTGCTCCAGCTCCTGCATGTCGCGCTCGACCTTCGCGAGATGCTCGGCCAGCTGCGCTCTCCCGCTCGCTCCGCTGCGCGCCGCGCCTGCTCGATGATGCTGCCGGGGAGACCGAGGCGCGTGGCAATCTCGAGCGCGAGGCTGCTGCCTGGCGATCCGTAGTGCAGACGATAGGTCGGCGCGAACGTCTCGCGGGTTGAACCCGAATCCCGCCGACGTCACGCCCTCCGTCGTCGACGCATACGTCTTCAACGCGTCGAAGTGCGTCGTCGCCACCACCATCGCGCCGCGCTGGCGGAAGTGGTCGATGATCCCCATCGCGAGCGCGCCGCCTTCGTTCGGGATCGGTGCCGGTTCCCGCCTCGTCGAGCAGCACGAGCGCCGGCGTCGTGAGCGCCTTGTCCATCGACGACGATGTTGGCGATGTGCGCCGAGAAGGTGCTCAGGCTCTGCGGCGATCGACTGCTCGTCGCCGATGTCGGCGAACACGCTCTGCAGCACGGGCACCTGGCGTGCCCTCGGCCGCCGGAATCAGCAGCCCCGACTGCGCCATCATCGGCAGCAGGCCCGCTGTCTTCAGCGCGACCGTCTTGCCACCCGTGTTCGGCCCCGTGATCACCAGCACGCGCGTCGGCGGAATCAGCAGCGATGTCCACCGGCATCACGTCGATCCGCGGCCACCGCGATCAGCAGCGGATGGCGCGCGCCGCGCAGCTCGAGCCGTCCGTCGGCCGCGATGCGCCGGCAGCATCGCCGCCGACGGACTCCGAATACCGCGCCTTCGCCTGCCAGACGTCGAGCGTCGTCGCCGCATCGATCGTCCGCTGGAGCTCCCCGGCCGCGGCGCCGGAACGCGTCGGACAGCGCCGAGCAGAATGCGGCGCACCTCCTCCGCTTCCTGCTGCTCGAGCGCGACGATGTCGTTGTTGATCTCGACGGTGCTGAGCGGCTCGAGGAACAGGCTCGCGCCGCTCCCCGAGCTGCCGTGCACGATGCCGGGAATCGCGGTGCGGTGTTCCGACGCGCACGACCAGCACGTAGCGGCCGTTGCGATCCGTGACGATCTGCTGCTGCAGGTACTTCGCCGTGTCCTTGCCCGCGCAGGTACGACTCCAGCGTTCCCGCGCAGCCGCGCCCGCTGCTTGCGCAGCCGATCGCGCATGCTCCTGCAGCTCGGGGCTGGCATCGTCCACGACCTCGCCGGACGGATCGATCTTCCGCCGGACGTCCGCGAGCTCGCGCTCGAACGACGCCGTCGTCTCCGCCACGGCGCCGAGGATCGGAAACGCTGCGCGGGCGCGCCGAATGCCGGTCGCCGTCGTCGTCGATCGATCCGAGGAACGTCGCGAGCGCGAGCAGCGACAGCGCCTCGAGCGCGCGGCCTTCCACCGCCAGGTGCGTCGAGGGTCGCGTCGAGATCCGCTGGCGCTCGAAGCGCAATCTCTCCGGACCCCCGAGAAAGCGCGCCGTTTCGGCGGTCGCCGCCAGCGCGGCGGCGACGGCGCGACCGTCAGCGCTCCGGCTGAAGCCGCGCAAGCCTGCCCGCGCCTGGCGGCGTCTGCGCGAGGCGGCCAACCGCCTCGACGATCCGATCGAATTCGAGGGCCTTGAGAGCGCCTGATTGCATGGAACAGCGTGCGAGCCAGCCGAGAAGCGCAATCCTTAACTATAGCTCAGGCAGGAGAACATTCAAATATGGGACGTGGAGGGCGATTAGTCAAGTTCGGCGGTTCGGCGGTTCGAATCGGCTCGAGGCTACGAACCCGACACCCCGAACCGACAGCATCAGTCCAAATGATTGATACTGCTGGCGATCGCGGCGGCGCCGAAGCCGTTGTCGATGTTGACCACCGAGACGCCGATCGCGCAGCTGTTCAGCATCGCCAGGAGCGCCGTCAGGCCGCCGAAGCTCGCGCCGTAGCCGACGCTGGTGGGCACGGCGACCACCGGCACGTCGACCAGGCCGGCGACCACGCTCGGCAGCGCGCCCTCCATGCCGGCGACGACGATGATGACGCGCGCGCTGGTCAGGCGGGCGTGCTCCCTGAGCAGGCGGTGGAGGCCGGCGACGCCGACGTCGTAGACGCGATCGACGGTATTGCCCATCACCTCCGCGGTGACCGCCGCCTCCTCGGCGACCGGCAAGTCGGCGGTGCCGGCGGCGGCGATGACGATCGTCGCCGCGGCCGCGGGCCGTCGTTCCCGGAATCGAGCGTGATACAGCGGGCCAGCTCGTGATAGCGTTGCTCCCGGCACGGCTGCGAGGACGGCCGCGTAGGCGTCGCGGTCGGTTCGGGTGACGAGCAGGCTGTGGCCGGCGCTCGACCAGGCGGGCGGCAACGGCCGCAATCTGTGTCGGACGTCTTGCCCTGGCCGAAGACCACTTCCGGAAATCCCTGGCGCGTCGCCCGGTGGTGATCGACCCGTGCGAAGCCCAGGTCCTCGTACGGGGCCTGGCGCAGAAATTGAAGGAGTTGCTCGTGCGCAGCCTCAGGTGTCAGGCTGCCCCCGCGGACGTCGTCGAGGAGGACCCGCAACTGCTGTCGGTTCATCCCACTAACGCTTTGGATAACGTTGACTTCGGTCCGAGCTGGACCGTAATATGAACGATTGTGCTGCGTGACGCTTTCATCTCTTTATGACGGCTGCCTGAGACATTCATTCTCGTCCTGTATTTTTTCGTTCTGAGCATCCTGGCGATCTACGGGTGGCACCGCTATTACCTCGTGTATCTTTACATGAAAAATCGCGACAAGGCGCCCGTGCCGCCGCCGCCGCTGCGCGAGTTCCCGCCGGTCACCATCCAGCTTCCGATCTACAACGAAATGTACGTAGCGGACCGCCTGATTGATGCGGTCTGCGACATGTCGTACCCGCGCGAGCTGCTCGAGATTCAGGTGCTCGACGATTCGACCGACGAGACGACCGAAATTGCCGAGCTGGCGGTCCGCCGCCACGCGGCGCGCGGCTTCGACATCTCC
The DNA here is from genome assembly GCA_963786615.1 of uncultured Acidobacteriota bacterium. Lineage (GTDB taxonomy): Bacteria > Acidobacteriota > Vicinamibacteria > Vicinamibacterales > 2-12-FULL-66-21 > CAWAZT01. The sequence goes on along the minus strand of CAWAZT010000001.1, from coordinate 92,218 downwards.
TACCTGCACCGGGTCGATCGGCGCGGCTACAAGGCCGGGCGCGCTCGAGGCGGGGCTCAAGGTGGCCAAGCGGGACCTTCATCGCCATCTTCGACGCCGACTTCATCCCGCCGAAGGACTTCCTGATCCGCACGCTGCCGCACTTCGCCACCGACGAGAAGATCGGGATGGTCCAGGCGCGCTGGGGCCACATCAACCAGGACTATTCGCTGCTCACGCAGATCCAGTCGATCCTGCTCGACGCGCATTTCGTCCTCGAGCACGGCGGCCGCAACCGCGCCGGCTGCTTCTTCAACTTCAACGGCACGGCCGGCGTCTGGCGCCGTGCAGCGATCGAAGACGCCGGCGGATGGCAGCACGACACGCTGACCGAAGATCTCGACCTCAGCTACCGCGCGCAGCTGCGGGGCTGGCGGTTCGTGTTCCTGCCGCGAGCTGGTGTCGCCGGCGGAAGTGCCGGTCGAGATGAACTCCTTCAAGTCGCAGCAGCATCGCTGGGCGAAGGGCTCGATCCAGACCTGCATGAAGCTGCTGCCGCGCATCCTGCGATCGAAGCAGCCGCTCGGCGTGAAGGTTGAGGCCTTCTTCCATCTGTCGGCGAACTTCAACTACCTGCTGATGTCGCTGCTGTCCGATGCTCATGTTCCCGGCGATGTACGTCCGCTACAACATGGGCTGGACGGAGATGCTGCTGATCGACGTGCCGCTGTTCGCGGCCGCGACGCTGTCGGTCTGCAATTTCTACATCGTGTCGCAGCGCGAGCTGTACCCGGACTGGCGGTCGCGGCTGAAGTACCTGCCGTTCCTGATGTCGATCGGCATCGGCCTGTGCGTGAACAACACGCGCGCCGTGCTCGAAGCGCATCTTCGGAAGGCAGAGCGAGTTCGCGCGGACGCCGAAGTACGGCATCGAGCGCGAGAGCGACGAGTGGGTCGGGAAGAAGTACCACCAGACCGTCGGCGTCCAGTCGATCATCGAGCTCGCGCTGGGCCTCTATTTCACCGGCACCGTGTTCTACGCGCTGATGAACCAGATCTACGGGACGGTGCCGTTCCTGATGCTCTTCCAGATCGGCTTCCTGTACACCGGCCTGCTCTCCATCTTCCAGCAGTTCTCCGGCGAAGACGAAATGGCGCCGGAAATCGCCAAATAGATTGGGTATGAATTTGGCGATTTAGTGATTTGGCGATTCAGTGATTCAGATTGGAATCTCCCGGCGATCACCAAATTACCGGATCCCGCAATCACCAAATCCCCTGATATGATTCCCGTGTGGCTGTAGAAGCTGCCAAACCCAAAGCTGGTCTCGAAGACGTCGTCGCGGCAACGTCGTCGATCTGTTATCTCGACGGGGACCGCGGTGTGCTGGCGTATTACGGCTACGACATCCACGACCTCGCGCAGGGGCGCCTCCTTCGAAGAAGTCTGCTATCTGCTCTGGCACGGCCGGCTGCCGAATCGCGCGGAGCTCGGCGACCTGCAGTCGCAGCTCGCGGCGGCACGTCCGGTCGCGGAGCCGATCCTGCGGTTGATGAAGCAGCTGCCGGCGTCCGACGGCATGGACTTGCTGCGGACGCTGACGTCGGTTCTGGGCCAGTACGATCCCGAAGCGGGCGACAACTCGCAGGCGGCCAACTATCGCAAAGCGGTGCGCCTGACCGCGCAGATGGCGAGCCTTGTCGCCACCTACGGCCGGCTGCAGGCGGGTGGCGGGCCGATTCAGCCGGACCCGGCGCTCGGCCACGCGGCGAACTTCCTCTACATGCTCACGGGCGAGCGTCCCAACGCGCTCGCGACCCGTGCGTTCGACGTCGCGCTCGTGCTGCACGCCGACCACGAGCTGAACGCGTCGACGTTTGCGGCGCGCGTCGCAGCGGCCACGCTGACCGACCTCTATTCGGCGATTGTCGGTGCGATCGGCGCGCTGAAGGGCCCGCTGCACGGCGGCGCGAACGCCGACGTCATGCGGCTGCTGATCGAGATCGGCGAGACGGCCACTCCCGAGCGGATCGACGAGGCCATCCGCGCCAGGCTGGCGCGCAAGGTCAAGATTCCGGGCTTCGGCCACCGCGTCTATCGCACCGAGGATCCCCGCGCCACCCACCTGCGGAAGATGTCGAAGGAGCTCGGCGAGCGGAAGGGCAACACCCGCTGGTTCGACATGTCGCAGCGGATCGAGGCGCTCGTGACGGGCGAGAAGAAGCTGTATCCGAACGTGGACTTCTACTCGGCGTCCACGTACTACACGCTCGGCATCCCGATCGATCTGTTCACGCCGATCTTTGCGGTCAGCCGCGTCTCGGGCTGGACGGCGCACTGCCTCGAGCAGTACGCCAACAACCGCCTGATTCGCCCGCGAACCGACTACATCGGCCCGCAGTATCCCCAGACCTTTGTGCCGCTCGACAAGCGGTAGTGCACTGGCGGCTCGCCATTCGTCACTCGCGAGCCGAGGAGCGTCGATGATCCCTGCACTGACACGGCGTGTTGCCGGCACGGCTCTCGTCCTGGGTGCGGTCCTTCTCTGTGTCGAAGCGCCCCGCGGCCAGGCGCCGGCCGCCAATCAGAAGCCTCCCCAGCACGCGCGCGAGGTCAAGCGCCTGCTTGATCCGCGGCGCCATGGTCATCCCAGGCACGGGCGTGCCCGCCGTCGGGTCCGCTGGACCTGCTCGTTGAGAACGGCACAATCGCGCGCATCGGAAACTCCGCTTCGGAGAAGTGGCCCGAGGCCGACGCGGTGATCGACGCGTCCGGAAAATACGTGATGCCGGGGATCGTCAACACGCACATGCACTGGCATGAAGAGCGTGTCGGTCCGATCCCGATTCAGTACGAGCGCAACCTGTATCTGGCGTCCGGCGTGACCACGGCGCGCGAGGTGGGCGGGACGTTCGAAAAGACGAAACAGTGGCGCGCCGAGAGCGCCGCCCACACGATCGTCGCGCCACGCATCGTCCTCTATCCCATGCTGCGCGACCTGCTGCAGCCGGGACAGCCGTTCAGCGGGACGCCGGCGGAGTTTCGCGCGCTGGTTCGAGCGGCGAAGGAACGAGGCGCGGACGGCATCAAGCTGATTGGTCCGATGGATCGCGACCAGGCCGCGGCCGCGATCGACGAAGCGAAGAAAGTCGGGCTGCCAACCACCGTTCACATCGCTGTGGGTGAAGCAACGGCGCGTGACTTCGTCGACCTCGGCGTCAACTGCATCGAGCATTTCTACGGGATCGCCGACGCGTCGCTGGACGGCGTCCAGGATTTTCCGCCCGAGATGAACCTTGCGAACGAGATTCATCGGTTCGGCCGCGCGGGCGAACTCTACACGCAGAACAATCTCAATCACGAGAAACTGTCGAAGCTGCTCGACGACATGGTCGCCAAGGGCGTCGCGTGGAGCCCGACGATGTCGACCTACGAGGCGACGCGCGACCTGGTCCGCGCCCAGAATCTTCCCTGGTACAAGGACTATCTCCACCCCTCGCTCGAGGATTACTACAAGCCAAGCATGACGCGGCACGCCACCTTCTATTTCGGGTGGACGTCGACGCAGGAAGCGCATTGGCGCAAGAACTACGAGGTGTGGATGGCCACCCTGCGCGAGTTCGGCGCTGAAGGGAGGCACGATTACGGTCGGCGACGACGCCGGGTATCTCTACGGATCGCTCTACGGCTTCGGCACCGTTCGCGAGCTCGAGCTGCAGCAGGAAGCCGGCTTTCAGCCGCTCGAAGTGATTCGGCACGCGACGGTCGAAGGCGCCAAGGTCCTCGGGCTGCAGGACAAGATCGGCCGCGTCCGCGCCGGTTTCGCCGCCGACCTGCTCGTCGTCAACGGCAATCCGCTCCAGAACCTGCACCTCCTCAACCCGTACGGCACCGATCTGATGACCTACAACGGACGAGTGATCGACAACTACTCGGACGTCGTGCGCCCCGGCGATCCCAACGCCGGCATGATCCACGGCGGCGGCATCGAGTGGACGATCAAGGACGGCGTGCCCGTATCACGTGCCGACGCTGATGAAGGAAGTGAAGGAGATGGTGGAGAAGGCTCGGAGCGAACGCGATCGGGCCACCACCCGGCCGGCGTCACGCTGAAGTCGCCGCGCATGCGAACGATGGGAGCCCACCTCCTCGGCCCTCGAGCAAGTCTCACAGATGCTATAATTTGCTGCTCATTCCCCGCAAGCGAGCGCCGGACTGCGGCGGCACCCGGTCGCCGCGAGCGCGAAGTCGTCATCAATGAACCAGCGTTACATCCGCAACTTCTCCGTCATCGCCCATATCGACCACGGCAAGAGCACGCTCGCGGACCGATTCCTCGAGCTGACGGGCGCTCTCCAGAAGCGCGAGATGGAGGCGCAGGTCCTCGACTCGATGGACCTCGAGCGCGAGCGCGGCATCACGATCAAGGCGCATGCGGTCCGGCTCACCTATCACGCGGACGACGGCGAGACCTACATCCTGAATCTGATCGACACGCCGGGGCACGTCGACTTCTCGTACGAGGTCACCCGGTCGCTGGCCGCGTCGGAAGGCGCGCTGCTGATCGTCGACGCGTCGCAGGGCGTGGAGGCGCAGACGCTCGCGAATGCCTATCTCGCGGTCGAGAACAACCTCGAGATCGTCCCGGTCATCAACAAGATCGACCTGCCGGGCGCGCAGCCCGACGAAGCGAAGCGGCAGATCGAGGACATCGTCGGGCTCGACGCGAGCCACGCGATCCTCGCGAGCGCCAAGGAAGGGACCGGCGTCCACGAGATTCTCGAAGCGATCGTCCACCGGCTGCCCGCGCCGAAGGGCGATCCCGACGCGCCGCTGAAGGCGCTGATCTTCGACTCCTGGTACGACGCGTACCGCGGCGTCATCATCCTGACGCGCGTGATCGACGGCGTCGTCCGCGCCGGCATGAAGATCCGGTTCATGGCGAAGGGGCAGGAGTACCAGGTCGAGCAGGTCGGCACGTTCTCGCCCAAGCCGCATGCCGGTCGCCGAGCTGGGCGTCGGCGAAGTCGGGTTCGTCTTCGCGGGGATCAAGACCGTCAGCGACGCGCAGATCGGCGACACGATCACCGAGGCGGCGCAATCCCACGTCCGAGCCGTTCCCGGGCTTCAAGGAAATGAAGCCGATGGTGTTCGCGGGGCTCTATCCCGTCGAAGGCAGCGAGTACCCGCAGCTGCGCGACGCGCTCGAAAAGCTGCGCCTGAACGACGCGTCGTTCCATTTCGATCCGGAGACGTCGGCCGCGCTCGGGTTCGGGTTCCGCTGCGGGTTCCTCGGCCTGCTCCACATGGAGATCATCCAGGAGCGGCTCGAGCGCGAGTTCAACGTCGACCTGATCACGACGGCGCCGGGCGTTCTGTACCGCGTCACCACGACCGACGGCGAGGTCCAGGAGATCGACAGCCCGGCGAAGCTGCCGGACGCGGGGCGCATCGAGAGGATCGAGGAGCCGGTCATCACGGCGATGATCCTGACGCCGTCGGCCCACGTCGGCGGCATCCTCGAGCTGTGCCAGGAGAAGCGCGGCGTCCAGAAGGGGCTCGAGTACCTGGCGTCCGACCGCGTGCTCGTCACCTACGAGCTGCCGTTCAACGAAGTCGTCCTCGACTTCTACGACCGGCTGAAGACGATTTCGCGCGGCTACGCGTCGCTCGACTATCATGTGACCGGCTACTGGGAGTCGCCGCTGGTGAAGATCGACATCCTGGTCAACGAGGAGCCGGTCGACGCGCTGTCGATGATCGTGCACCGCGACAACGCCTATGCGCGCGGCCGGCGCTGGCGTCGAAGATGCGGGAGCTGATCCCGCGGCAGATGTTCGAGGTCGCGATCCAGGCGGCGATCGGCAGCCGGATCATCGCGCGCGAGTCGGTCAAGGCGATGCGGAAGAACGTGCTCGCCAAGTGCTACGGCGGCGACATTTCGCGCAAGCGCAAGCTGCTCGAGAAGCAGAAGGAAGGCAAGAAGCGCATGAAGCGGGTCGGCCGGGTCGAGATTCCGCAGGAAGCGTTCCTTGCCGTCCTGAAGATGGAGCAGGAATGACGACGTTCAAGAAATCCGTCGTCCGCGAGTACTTCGAATCGATCGTGATCGCGGTGATCCTGGCGCTGTTCGTTCGCACCTGGGTGGTGCAGGCGTTCAAGATCCCGACGGGCTCGATGGAGAACAACCTGCTGATCGGCGATCACCTGCTGGTCAACAAGTTCGTGTTCGGTCCGACGCCGCTCGCGATCGGCCGCGCGCTGCTGCCGGTCAGGGACATCCGCCGCGGCGACATCGTCGTGTTCAAGTATCCCGAGGAGCCCGATCGCGACTTCATCAAGCGCGTGATCGGGTTGCCGGGGGAGACGATCGAGCTGCGGAACAAGAAGATCTACATCAACGGCAAGCCGCTGGACGAACCGTACGTCCACTTCCTGACGCCGCCGTCCGGCGAGTTCCAGGAAGTCACCTCGGTCGATCTGCGCGAGAACTATCCGGCCTCGGTCGTGCCGCCGGACTCGTATTTCGTGATGGGCGACAACCGCGACAACTCGCAGGACAGCCGGTACTGGGGCTTCCTGCCGCGGAACAACATCAAGGGCAAGGCGCTGCTGATCTACTGGTCGTACGAGTCAGGCCGCGAGGACTATCTCGACGAGGGGTTCGCCGCATCGGCGAAGCGCCTCGCTTCGGTCGTCACCCACTTCTTCACCAAGACGCGCTGGGAGCGCCTGTTTCACCAGATCCGCTAGCGGGCTGGGATCAGACCCCCGCGGCCCCTACCAGATGTCCGGTGAGTCCCCCGGACGCACCCCAATTAGTCCGCGCGCCGCGCGCGCGGTGGGGTCAGACCCCAATTTGGGCTCGAGTGACGCTCCATGGGGTCAGACCCCACGAGGCTGACGCGCGGCGTCGGCTTCGTGACGGGCGGCGCGGTCCAGCTCGTCGACCTCATCGCGAGTCCGCTGGACGTAGTCGGCGTCCCTGATGCTCGTGAGGTTGATCTCGACGTTGACCCTCGCGCCCGGTGGCGCCCGCGAGCGAGGAGCTCGAGAGCGACCCGCACGTCGCTCGACGCCGACGGGTTGCCCAGCTCGGCGACGACGACGGCCTGCTCGGTGGCGGCCGCGCACGCGCGCATCACGTCGAGCGGCGTGTGCGTCGCGCCCTTCAGCGCATCCTGAATCGCCGCCGGTGCGCGCCGCCTTCTCGGCATCCGTACCCTTCGGCAGCCGATACGCGGCCACCACACGCTGGTACGCCTCGCTGTCGCGATCGATCAGCGCGGTCAGATCCTGCGACAGCGCCGCGCAGCGGCGTCCCGCCCCTGTCAGCCGTTCACGATCCTCCTCGGTCTCGGCTCGCGGCTTCGGCAGGCCCGCGACCATGGTCAGCAGCGACGCGCCGACCGCGCCCGCGAGCGCCGACGCCGAGCCGCCGCCCGGTGTCGGGATCCGGCGATTGAAACGCCTCCAGAAGGTGAACGACGGTGAGATCGGTGAGCTTCATGATGTGCGGTACACGATGCGACCGTCCTTGATGACCATGACGATCGACGGAACGCCGACGCGGATGAGATCGATTGCGTCGCCGTCGATCACCACGGCGTCCATCAACTTGCCAGGCTCGAGGCTGCCGACGATGCCGGCTCGATCGACCGAGTGTGCGCCGTTGATCGTCGCGGCGACGAGCGACTCCTCGAACGTCAGCCCCATCGCAAAGCAGCCGAGCGTCATCGCGAAGGGCATCGACGGCGAGAATCCGCCGCCCGGATTCACGTCCGTGGCCAACGCGACCGGCACCCCCGCGTCGATCAGCGCGCGCGCCGGCGCGAACCGGCCGATCTTCAGATACAACGACGCGCTGGGCAGCAGCGTCGCGACGACGCCCGCTCGGGCCATTCTCTCAATGCCCTCATCCGGCACGAAGATCAGGTGATCGGCCGAGCGGGCGCCGACGTCCGCGGCCACGATCGAGCCGCCGCTCGCGCCGAGCTCGTCGGCATGAATCCGCGGCTTCAGGCCGTGGGCAAGCCCCGCGCGCAGAATCGCTCGCGATTCGTCCGGCGTGAACACGCCGGTCTCGCAGAACACATCGCACCACTCGGCGAGCCCGTCCGCCGCAACCGCCGGAATCATCCGTTCGACGATCGAGGCGGATGTACTCGTCGCGTCTGGATCGGTGATCGACGGGGATCTCGTGCGCGCCCATGAACGTCGGCACGATGTCGAGGGAGTGCGTGGCCGCCAGGCGCCTGAGCGCGCGCAGCATCTTGAGCTCGGTCTCGACGTCGAGTCCGTAGCCGCTCTTCACTTCGGCCGTCGTGGTCCCGCAGGCCAGCATCTGGTCGAGCCGCTGTCGCGTCAGCTCGACGAGCTCGTCCTCGGTCGCCGCGTCGCGTCGCCGCCACCGTCGACACGATCCCTCCGCCCTCGGCCGCGATGTCGGCGTAGGAGGCGCCGGCGAGCCGGCGGCGCAACTCGTCCCGGCGGTCTCCCGCGAACATCGCGTGGGTGTGCGCATCGACGAAGCCCGGGACGATCGACAGGCCGCGGCCGTCGATCTCCTCATTCGCGGGCGCGTCGACGATGTCGCGCGGCAGGTCCGCATCGCGGCCGGCGAAGACGATCCGGTCGCCATCACCCGCGAGGGCGCCGTCGGCGATGATGGAGATGTCGCGCTGCTGCGATCCCGATCGCGGCGCCCGGCCGGCGCAGGTGATCAACTGCCGGACGTGTCGAATGGTCAGCAGCGCCGGCCAACGGTCAGGAACGCTCGCTCAGAAGACGGGACGCGACATCGTCCGGTGAGAGCCCCTCGACCCGGACGCGCTTGTCGCGTGAGTTTTCGCCGGAGACCAGTTGAAGGTGACGGCGAGGGCAGTCGAGGCGGCGCGCGAGAAAGTCGAGCAGCGCGTGGTTGGCCGCCCCGTCGACGGGCGGCGCGGCGAGACGCACGAGCACGGCATCGCTCCGCAGGCCGTCGACTCGCGTGTGCCGCGCGCGCGGAATCACGCGCACCGCCACGAGGACGGCTCCCGTGGCATCGACGGCGACCGCCCCTCGATCAGATTCCCGCTTTGCGGTCATCCTCGAAGGCGTCGAGCGCGCGTCCGGCCGGCGCGACGGCGTCCGCCTGCCGGGGACGATGAAGGAGGACCCGTTCCTCCGGACGATTCTGATCCTGCTCGCGGATGAACTCGAGCGCGCGATAGAGCGACTGGATGGAGGCCTCGAGCGACCCTTCGACGTCGCGCCGGCGAAGCCGCAGCTCGTTGATGTCGCGGTCGATCTCGTCCAGCCGGACCTGCGCCTTCTGAATGAGCAGGTCGGCGCGTCCCTGTGCTTCGCGGACGATCAGCTTGGCTTCGTTCTGCGCCGATTCCTTGATCTCGTCCGCGAGCCGCTGGGCCGTGAGCATCGTGTTGCGCAGGTTGGCCTCGCGGTCGCGATGCTCGCCGAGCAGCGCTTCCATGCGCGCGAGGTCGCTGCGCATGCGGTCGATCTCGCGCAACGCGTGCTCGTAGTCGTCGGCGGCCTCGGTGAGGAAGGCCACGACCTCGGTCCGATCGTAGCCGCGCATCGCCGTGCGGAACCGCTGCTGGCGCATGTCGAGCGGGCTGATGCGCATCACGCGTTCGGGCGGCTGCGGGGCGACCGGATCGTCGGTTGTTGAGCGCGGCTGGTTGGGACGGTCCATCAGGTCCTCACTGTTCGTTTGCCGAAAATGGCGGTGCCGACGCGAACGAGCGTGGCCCCTTCCTGAATCGCAACCTCGTAATCGTGGCTCATACCCATCGACAGCTCGCGCAAGCCGCGCGGCCTCGATGCCATCTGCGACGAGCCGGTCCCGCAACTCGCGGAGCCGCGCGAAATACGGACGCGCCAGTTCCGGGTCGTCCGACCACGGCGGCAGCAGCATCAACCCGACGAGGCGCGCCGCGCCGGCACTCCTGAGCCGCTCGGGCAATCTCTCCGACCGCTTGCTTCGGGTGCGCCGTGCTTCGTCGCCTCGCCGGCCAGATCGACCTGAATCAGGACGTCCGGCGTCGCGTGCGCCTCGACTGCCGCGGCGTCCACCTTCCACAGGAGATCCACCGAATCAATCGAGTGGATGGCCGCGAAGGCGGCTCCCGCCTTTCGCGCTTTGTTCGACTGCAGGTGGCCGATGAGATGCCACGCGATCTGCATATCGGCGGTGGCGTCGATTTTCTGCAGCCCTTCCTGCACCTTGTTCTCGCCGAACGCGCGCTGGCCGGCCAGGTAGGCGGCGCGCACGTGCTCGAGACCGAACGTCTTCGAAACGGCCAAGAGCTGAACGTCGGCCGGCTGACGGCCGGCTGCAACGGCTGCCGCAGACATGCGCTCGCGGACGTGCGCGAGGTTGGCGGCGATGCTCTCGTTGAAATCCAAAGGAAGAAACGGGTTCGGGGGTCGAACCCCGAACCCCCGAACCTCGAACCCCGAACCCCCGTTACTTGATTGACGAAACGATGCTCTTGGCCGTCTCCGCGTATTGCCCCGTCGGCGCCAGCTTCAAGTAGGTCTCGAAGTGCGGCTTGGCTTCCGCCGTGTTGCCGGCGTTGACGAGCGCCATCCCGAGCCAGTAGTGCGCTTCCGCCATGTTCGGATCGAGCTTCACCGCCTGCTCGAACTGCGCCTTCGCCTCCGGGATCTTGCCCGCGTTCCAGAGAATCACGCCCTGGTTGAAGGTGGCTGACGCGGATGCGCCGCCTGCGGCGCCGCCCGCCGCGCCGGCGGTGCCCATCAGCTTCATCGCCTGCGCGCTCGCTTCGGCGGCCTGGTCGAACTTCTTTTCCGCGTTGTAGACGGTCGCAAGGCCGTTGTACGCCTCGCCGAAGTCCGGCTCTGGCTTCAATCGCCTGCTTGAAGGCCGCCTCCGCCTTCTCGTAGTCCTTCATCCGCATGTAGATCGTCGCGATGTTCGCGTAGCACTCGGCGCACTTCGGCACGGCTGCCGCCGCCTCGTTGAACTTCGCGATGGCTTCCTCGTTCTTGCCCGCAGTGCTCAACGCGACGCCGTCGTCGAACATCTTGCGGATCGCCATGACCTTGGCCTGCTGCTTGGCGGCCTCTTCCTTCGACACCTGGCCGCCGGCCCCCCCGGCCTGGCCAGGCGCCAGCGTGAGGTTGACTTCAGCCATGTCGAGATGCACCTGGACGTCGTGAGTCGAGGTCAGGCCACCCTTTTCGGCGGTGATGGTGTACTTGCCGGGCTGCAGGCCGATCTGGATGTACTCCCCCTTCTTGTTCGTCTTGGTCTCGAGCTTCCGGCCGCTCATCTCGACGTTCGTGATCGAGATCTTGGCTCCTTCGACCGGCTGATTGTTCGCATCGACGACCTTGCCCTTGACCTGCCCGCTCTGCGCAGACGCCGGGACGGCGACCCACGCCAGGCCGAGGGCCAGCGCACAGGTCACGAGGGTCCGGCGGATGGTGGCGCCCGTCATAACTCCTCCATTCGAATAAGAATTGCTGGCCTAGTTTACAACGACCCGCCACGCCGATGCGGATGAGGTCGGCCCTCAGCCTCTCGGCGCGATATTGGTGATCAGGTACTCGTCCACGTTCCCGCGCGCCGCCGGATCGGAATTGATCGCTCGCTTCGCGGGCACCGTGTGCGCGACGACGCCGAGCTTCCGCATCGCGGCGTTGTTGTACAAGTCGCGTAATCTCCGGCGCGGTCGAGTTGCTGAGGAGCACGCGACACTCTCTCCGCACGAGTTGCACCACGATGTCCCTCAGACGTTCTTGATCGTCACCGTCGAAGCCCTCGGCCGTGTAGGACGTGAATACCGACGTGATGCTGACCGGTGCATACGGTGGGTCGAAGTAGATGAAGTCGCCGGCGGCCGCGGACGCCAGGACTGCATCGAACGGGCCAGTCAGCAGCCGGACCGCGGATCGCTCCAGCGTTCTGGCCACGGCTCGAATGTGGTCGTCATCGCAGATCGACGGATTGGCGTAGCGGCCGTGGGGCACGTTGAACGCGCCCTTGGAGTTGAGCCGGAACAATCCGTTGAAGCCTGTCCGGTTCAGAAAAATCAGCATCGCGGCGAGCGCCGGCGTGTACCGACCGCGAGCCGGCACGCAACGGATTGAATTGCTCGTCGCGAACCTTGTAGAAGAACTGCTCGCCGCCGGTCCGGTACTGCATCTCCAGCTCGCGAAGCGCGGCAATCACATCGCCCGTGCGATCGCGGACCATCTCGTAACAGCCGATCAGATCGTGATTGCTGTCGATCAATGTGACCGGCCTGGAGTCGAGCAGCCCGCTGGTGTGCAGATCGAAGAAGACCGCGGCGCTGCCGGCAAACGGCTCGAGATAGGCGTTGAAGTCGGCTGGATAGAAGCGCCTGATCTGCGGAAGCAGCTGCCGCTTGCCCCCCGCCCATTTCAGCAGCGGTCGAGGCCGTCGCGCTCTGGAGCGTGCGAGCGGGGCGATCGAGGGATGCATGCCAGTGCGGGTAGCGATGATAGCAGGTCAGGAATCGAAGAACCGCTCGATCGCGTCCAGATCCTGCGTCAAGGGCGCGGCGGGCAGCGACGCCAGGAACCGCGCGCCGTAGCCCATCGTCCGCAGCCGCGGATCGAGCACGGCGAGCACGCCGCGATCCTGCCGATGACGAATCAGCCGGCCGAGCCCCTGCTGCAGCGCGAGGATCGCCAGCGGAATCTGATATTCGCCGAACGCCGATCCGCCGCGAGCGTTGATGGCCTGGATGCGGGCGGCGGTGATCGGGTCGCCGGGCGACGCGAAGGGCAGCTTGTCGATGATCACGCAGCTGAGCGCGTCGCCGACGACATCGACCCCCTGCCAGAAGCTCGACGTCGCAAACAACACGGCGTGCGGCGTGGTCTTGAACTCGCGCAGCAGCGCGCTCCGCGGCGCCGAGCCCTGGATCAGGATTGGAAAGTTCAACTCGGCGGCGGCGGCCTGGTGCACCTGACGCAAGTTCGCGTAGCTCGTGAACAGCACGAACGCCCGGCCGTTCGTGCGCTTGAGGATCTCGATGACCTCGCGCGCAGCAGACGCGACGAATTGCGGCGACCGCGGGTCGGGCATGCGCTTCGGCAAATAGAGGATTGCCTGTCGTGTGTAGTCGAACTCTGACGGCAGGTGGCACTCGTGCGCGCGGCGAATCCCGAGCCGGCTGCGCACGTAGTCGAACGATCCGTCCACGCGCAGCGTGGCGGAGGTCAGCACCGTCGCGTCCATGCGGTCCAGCAGCAGCTCGCGGACGATGTCCGACACGTCGATCGGCGATGCGCGCAGAAACACGCCTCGGCCGCGGATCTCGAGATAGTAGACAAACCCTTCGTCGTCGGCCCGCGTGAGGAAGGCGACGTCCTTGCGCAGCTCTCCGGCGCGCCGCGCAATGGCGAGCACGTCCTCGGGCACGTCCTTCGTCAGCGCGATCGTGGCCTCCATCGCTTCCAGCGCCGAGACCAGTCCGGCCCCTTCCGAGCTTGCGCGCATGAGCGTCGTGGCGTTGACCCGCGCGCGGCTCTCGGCGCCGAGACCTCCCTCGAAGCGCATCATCTGGAGTGCCGAGAAGAAAATCCGCCCGTGATCGCGCACGCGCTCGATGTCCGCGCGGAGATCGTCCGCGCGATCCGGATCCGGGACGAGCCTCGCGACGACCGCGCGCTCCGCGTCGCGGCAGAGATCGTCGATCCGGTAATTGCTGACCGCGATGCCGAAGTACTGAGTCGCGACGTCTTCGAGCTGGTGCGCCTCGTCCACGATTGCGTAGCGGCAGGCGGGGATGACCTCGCCGAACGCGCTTTGCCGGACGGCGGCGTCGGCGCAGAGCAGGTGATGATTGACAATGACGAGGTCGGATTCGGCGGCGCGCTGGCGCATGCGCGTGACGAAGCACTCGTTGTACCGGGGACACTCGCTGCCGATGCAGTTCTCGCTTGTCGCGGCGATCTCGGGCCAGAGGGGGAGATCCTCCGGCAGCTCTTCCATCTCGGCGCGATCGCCAGTCTCGGTGCGTCTCGACCACTCGTCAATCGCCTCGATGGCGTCGGCGTCCTCCCGCGATCTGATGGCCACACCGTGTCGCAGGTCGTCGAAGCGATGCAGGCACAGATAGTTGCCGCGCCCTTTCATGTACGTCGCGGAAAACGGCACGCCGAGCGCACGTCGCAGGACGGGCAGATCCTTGAAGAAGATCTGCTCCTGCAGATTCTTGGTGCCCGTCGAGATGAGCACGCGCTGCCGGCTGAGGATCGCCGGAATCAGGTAGGCGAGGGTCTTGCCGGTGCCTGTGCCGGCTTCCGCGAGCAGGACACCCTTGTCGATGAACACCCGCGCGACCGCCACGGCCATCTCGGCCTGCGCCGGCCGCGGCTCGAAGCCGTCGAGCGCACCCGACAGTGGTCCGCCACTGGCAAAGATGGCGTCAACGGCGGCCTGGAGGGCAGACGCTTCCGCCGTCGCGATCACGCTTCGGGGTACAGCGGGAACTTCCGGCACAGCGCCTCGACTTCGGTGCGCACGCGACCGATACCCGCCTGGTCGTCCGGAGACGCCAGCACGCGGGCGATGAGCTCGCCAATGCGATCCATCTCCGGTTCCCGCATGCCGCGGCTGGTTATTGCCGGCGTGCCGATCCGAATGCCGCTCGCCACCATGGGCGGATTCTGATCGAAGGGGATGGCGTTCTTGTTCACCGTGATGCCGGCGGCGCCGAGCGCCGCTTCGGCAGCCTTCCCCGTGATGCCACGGGAGAAGACGTCAACCAGCATCAGGTGATTGTCGGTTCCACCGCTCACGAGGCGGAAGCCGCCGGCGACCAGTGCGGCCGCCAGCCGCCGCGCGTTGGCGACGATCTGCTGCTGGTACTCGACGAATCCCGGCTCCATGGCTTCCTTGAGGCAGACGGCCTTCGCCGCGATGATGTGCATCAGCGGGCCGCCCTGCACGCCGGGGAACAGCGTGCGGTCGAGATCCTTGGCGTACTGCGCGCGAGACAACACCATGCCTCCGCGCGGCCCTCTCAACGTCTTGTGCGTCGTGGTGCTCACGAAATCGGAATATGGCACCGGGCTCGGGTGCACCTTGGCGGCCACGAGCCCGGCGATGTGCGCCATGTCGGTGACGACCGGCGCACCCACCGCCTTGCCGATGTCGGCGATGCGCGGAAAATCGATGACGCGCGGGTAGGCGCTCGCGCCCACCATGATCATCTTCGGCGTGTGCTCGTGCGCGAGGCGCTCCATCTCGTCGTAATCGATCCGCTCGTCGTCTTTGCGCACGCCGTAGGGCACGATCGTGTAGAGCTTGCCGGAAAAATTCAGGGGGTGGCCGTGCGTGAGATGACCGCCGTGCGCGAGGTTCATGCCCAGGACCGTGTCGCCCGGCTTCAGCAACGTGAAGTACACCGCCATGTTCGCCTGCGCGCCGGAATGCGGCTGGACGTTGGCGTGCTCGGCCCCGAAAAGGTCCTTGGCGCGGGCGATCGCAAGCGACTCGGCGACGTCGACGAACTCGCACCCACCGTAGTACCGTTTGCCAGGGTACCCTTCGGCGTACTTGTTCGTCATCACCGATCCGGCCGCTTCGAGAACGGCCTGGCTCACGAAGTTCTCAGACGCGATGAGCTCGAGGCCGCTGTTCTGCCGGTGACGCTCGTGCGCAATCGCGCCTGCGATCTCCGGATCCGTGTCCGCCAGCGCGCGCCAGCGTGAAGGGGTATCGGTTGTGGTAGCCATGACGTGTCCTACTCTTGTTCGAGTGCGGCGATTTGATCGAGGCGCCGCTGATGGCGGCCCCCCTCGAACGGCGTGCTGAGCCAGATGTCGAGGATTTCCCGGGCGAGCTCGAAGGCGACGATTCGTGCGCCGATCGCCAGCACGTTCGCGTCGTTGTGCTGCCGGGACAGCCGGGCCGTGTACAGATCGTTGCAGAGAGCGGCGCGGACGCCATGGACCTTATTGGCGGCCATCTGCTCTCCCTGGCCGCTGCCCCCGATCACGAGTCCCCGATCCGCCTGCGCAGTGGCCACGAGCCGTCCAACCTCGGCGCAAATCGGAGGATAGTCGACGGGCGTCTCACTGTGCGTGCCGCGGTCGTCGACCTGATGGCCGAGCCGCTGAAGCGTGCCGATTAGCTGTTGCTTCAATTCGAAGCCGGCGTGATCTGCGCCGACAGCGATTCGCATGGTAGAGGATTATACGGTATGCCAATCGTCACGATTTCGCGACGCGGCGAAGAACGCGTGCGCGGCGGCCATCCATGGGTCTATCGAAGCGATGTGACCGACGTGGATGCCGCGACCGGCGACATCGCGCAGGTCGTCGGTCCCCGGATGAGGCCGATCGGCTACGCCTTTTTCAGCGACCGATCGGAAATTGCCATCCGCATGGTGGCGTCCGGCGACGAGCCACCCGGCGACGGTTTCTGGAAGGCGCGGCTGGCCGACGCGATTCGCTACCGCGAGCGGCTGTCGATCGACGCCACAGCCTTTCGCCTCGTGCACGGCGAGGCGGATCGGATTCCGTCGCTGATCGTCGATCGCTACGGGGACTACCTCGTCGTTCAGGCGTTGTCGCAGGCCGTTGATCGGCACCTCCCCGAGATCACGGCTGCGCTGGTCGATCTCACGAAACCGCTGGGCATCCTCGCGAGAAACGATCCGCGTGTCCGTCTGCTCGAAGGGCTCGAGCAGAAGGTGGAGGTGCTTTACGGAACCGTGCCCGACGGCATCGACGTGCGTGAGGGAGCCGTCCGCTATCGCGTGGATCCATGGCACGGCCAGAAGACCGGGCTGTTCCTCGATCAACGTGAAAACCGCGAAGCCGCGGCGCGCTACGCGCGCGGCCGATTGCTGGATGCCTTCAGCTACCACGGTGGCTTTGCGCTCGCGCTCGCACCCACGTGCGAATCGGTGCTGGCCGTCGATATCTCGGAAGAGGCCGTGGCGCGAATTCGGGAGAACGCCGCGAGCAACGGGATCGGGAACGTCACGGCGCGCGCGATGAACGTGTTCGACGAGCTGCGCGAGCTCGAACGTACGGGCGCGCGGTTCGACACGATCGTGCTCGACCCTCCCGCGTTCGCGAAGAACAAGGCGTCTGTCCGGAAGGCCCTGGCCGGCTACAAGGAAATCAACCTCCGCGCCCTGAAGTTGCTCGAGCCCGGCGGCTTCCTCATCACCTGCAGCTGCTCCTACAACATCGGCGAGGACGCGTTCCTGGATATCGTTTCGTCCGCCGCGCTCGACACCCGCGCCGAAACCGCGCTCGTGGAGAAGCGAACGCAGGGCCGCGATCATCCGATCCTGATGACCGTGCCAGAGACCTACTACCTGAAGTGTCTGATTCTCAGAAAGCTTGCGTAGGACCTTGCGTAGGAACGAGGTTCGGGGTTCGGGGTTCGGGGTTCGGGGGCCCCAGCCCGACAGCGAAGGCCCCTCTGGCATTGCTGTTGCGCCTGGATCCGGTGTGCGTAGCTTCTTTGCTCTGCTCGTGCTTGCGGCCAGCGCAATCGGTGCGTCACCAGTATCAGACGGTTCAGTCGGGTTCGACATGCGGAACGTTCGTCTCCACGTCTCCGATGACGCCGTGCTCGAGGTCACGTGGCTGCATGGACAGCTGCGCCCGGAGAAGACCGGGACAGCCGCCGATCTTCGACGATCAGCGGTCATTTCGCATGGATATCGAAGACGCCGAGATCGCGATCGATCCGGCAAGCCTTACGGCGCTGGTGAACCATGCGTTCGACTACAAGGGCTCGTCGTTGTCGAACCTGCGCGTGAGCTTCGAGAACGGCCTCCTGGTTCAACGCGGCACGCTGCACAAAGGCCTCAGCCTGCCGTTCACCGTCATCGCGTCCGTCGACGTCGACGCCGGACGGTTTATTGAAAATCCATCCGGAAAAAGTAAAAGCGGCAGGGATTCCGTCGACGAAACTGCTGTCGCTGCTTGGCGTCGAGCTGGATGACATCATCAAGAGCCGGCCCGACCGCGGGGTCGTCCTGCGCGACAACGACATGTTGCTGACCCCGTCGAAGCTCCTGCCGCCACCGGAAACGGACGGGCACCTGACGAAGGTGTTCGTCAGGGGCAACCGGCTGGTGCAGGTGTTTGGACGGGGAGCCGCGGGAGTGCCGCGCACTCCTCGATCGAACTACATCTGGTTTCGGGGGGCACGATTCGGTTTGGCAAGTTGACGATGACCGATGCCGATCTGCAGTTGATCGACATGCACCCGGCCGATCCCTTTCGATTTCTACTCGGCGAAGTACGAGACGCAGCTCGTGGCGGGTTATTCGAAGAACACGCGTGAGCGCGGTCTTCGGACCTACATGCCCGACTACAGCTCGCTCGCGAAGTGATTCACTCGTGCATCAGCGTGCGTGCCGGATCGATTCGCGCCGCACGCCGGGCCGGCAGATACGCCGAGAGCATCGCGACGGTGAACAGCACGACCGTCACAATCAGGTACGTCTGCGGATCGAAGGCGCTGATCCCGTAGAGAAACGAGGAGACCGCGCGGCCCGCCCCGAGCGCGCCCGCGATACCCGACGGCGATGCCCGCCATGGCAATCCACAGTCCGTGGCGGACGACGAGCGCGACGACGTGGCGGGGTTCGGCGCCCAGCGCGATTCTGACGCCGATCTCCCGGGTGCGTCGCGTCACCAGGTAGGAGATGGCCCCGTACAACCCGACGACCGCGAGCCCGAGCGCGAAGAGGCCGCAGCACGTCACGAGCGACGCCGTGAGCCGCTCGGCTCCCAGCGCTTCTTCCAGATGCGATCGCAGCGTGATCGTCCGAAACACCGGCACGTCCGCGCTCAGCCGGTGGATTTCCCGCTTCACGTCCTCCGCCAGCCGGCCGGGCTTCGTTCCAGCCCGGACGACAAGCGACAGACGCGACGAATACACTTGCCCGAGCGGGTAATAGACGAGCGGAACCGACGGCTCGTTCACGCTCAAATGCGCGCCGGAACGAACCACACCGACGATTTCGAGAACGGCGCCGCGGCTCTCGGTGAGATGACGGCCGACCGCGGAGCCCTTGAAGAAGCGCGATGCCAGAGACTCGTTGACGATGACCACGCGGCGTCCGGCGGCGGTATCGCTCGCGTCGAACGTGCGTCCGTCCAGCAGCGTGATCCCCATCGTCTCGAAGTAGCGCGGCGACACGATGTTGAAGTACAGCTCGAGGTCTTCGCCCGATCGCCGAACGTAGTCGTCCGGCTTGAACGTCCGCCGCGATCGGCCAGCGAGCGGCAGCGCGGCGGTCCACGCCGCCTCCTCGACGCCGGGCAGCGCTCGCACGCGTGTCAACGCCTGGTCGTAGAACACGCTCCCTTTGTCCGAAGGCCAGGTGGACGGCAGGTCGATCGACGTCAGCAACGCGTCGCGCGTCGAGAAGCCGAGGTCCGCGTTCAGCGCGCGGCCGACGCTCTGGACGAGCAGGGCGGCGCTGACGAGCAGAACGCACGCGATCGCCACCTGCACGCTGACCAGTGCGTTGCGGCTCCGCGACGCACCCGGATCGACGATGTCCCCGGCGCCCCCGCGGAGCGTGGACGCCAGCGCGGGGCGAATGGCTCGCGTCGCAGGCAGCAGCCCGACGAGGAACGCGGCCAGGACCGCCACCACGATCGAGAAGAGAAAGACGTGAATCCCTGGGCTGGCATCGAGTGCGATCGCCTGCTCGGGCGGCAGGAACGACGGCAGCAGATCGGCCGTCCACGCGGCGAAGAGCAATCCCAGACCGGCCGCCGCGGTGCCCAGGATGAACGTCTCGGTCAGCAGTTGTCGAACGAGTCGTCCGGCGGTCGCCCCGACTGCCCGCCGAACGGCCAGCTCGCGGCCGCGCGTTGTAGCACGGGCGAGGAACAGGCTCGCAACGTTCGCGCACGCAAGCAGCAGCACGAGCGTCACGCCGCCCATCAACACCGCCGACAGCATCAGCACCTGACCGCGAAATGCAGGGTGGATCCGGCCGGCAGGCCGCACGACCATCGATCGCGGTTCGCGCGGCCGTTCGAGCGTGCCCAGATTGGTAGCCGGGTACTCGTGTGCGAGGCGCGAAGCGAGCGTGGTGAGCTGAGCCTGCGCTTCGCTCGGCGACAGGCGCGGCTGGAGACGTCCGACGATCGACAGGCCGCGATTGCCTCGCTCGGCAGGCGTCGCGTAGGGAATGGCGAGCGGGATCCAGATGTCGATGACCCGGCCGAGGTCGAGTCCCTGAAACCGCTCCGGCGCGACCCCGACGATCTCGATCGGATGGCCATCGAGCGTGACGGAGGTCCCGATGATGGTGGGATCGCCGCCGAAGCTGCGCTGCCAGAGTGCCGCGCTGACGACGCCAACCGCCGGCGGCGCCGGCGACACGTCTCCCTCGACGATCGGGCGCCCGAGGAGAGGCGGGGTGCCAATCACGTTGAAGTAGCTGGCGGAGACGCGCGAGACACGGATGCGCGCGGTGTCGTCGCCGATGCGGATGGGCGCCACCGTCGAGCCGTCTTCGGCGGCCAGCGCCGTGAAGGCGGACGTGTCGGTCTGGATGGATTCGAAATCGGGATAGGACGTGCTGCCGTAGGGGCCGCTGCTGAAATCGCCGGTGTAGACGTTGACCAGCGCGCCGCCGCCCGCGGCAACGCCCGGCGGCTCGCGCAACAGCAAAGCGTCCACGAAGCTGAAGACCGCCGTCGTCGCGCCCACGCCAAGCGCCAGGGTCACGATCGCCATGGCCGTCCAGCCGGGCGTTCGAAACAGCGTCCGGAACCCGTACCGGAGATCCTGGAACAGTGTCTCCACTGATCTCGCGGGTGGCGAGACTCGTGCCAGCGCCCGTACGTTCTAAGATATTCAATCTCTGTGGGTTGCTTCTCCTCGCCGGTCCCTGAATCCGCAGATCCTGTTCGAATTCGAGAATGCCACATGCGAAAGTGGGCACTCGTTGCGGTTTACGCCTTCGCCGTTTTCCGTCTGGCCGCCCTCGGGAGCGACTCGCGCGGGTCCCGATCCGATCCACTCACGGGAATGCCGTTCGTGCTGATTCCGGCGGGCGAGTTCGAGATGGGGACGCCCGAGACGGAGCGGCAGCGTGAGTCGCAGGAAACGCTGCATCAGGTCACCATCACCCGCCCGTTCTATCTCGCCGTCCACGAGGTCACCCAACGCGAGTGGCGGATGGTGATGGGCTCCAACCCTTCCCACTTTTCCGTATGCGGACCTGACTGTCCGGTGGAGGAAATCACCTTCTACGAGGTCGAGCGGTTGATCGCGCAGATCAATCGGCGCAGCGGGTGGCCCGGCTTCCGGTTGCCGACCGAAGCCGAATGGGAGTACAGCTGTCGGGCGGGAGGCAGGGAGGCCTTTGGCGCGTCATCGTCGCTGACGACCGACGCCGCCAACTACGACGGACGATATCCGTACGGAGGCGGCGCTCCAGGAACATATCGACGGACGCCAACACCCGTTGGCACGTTCGTTCCCAATCGTTGGGGGCTGTTCGACATGTCGGGCAACGTCTGGGAGTGGACCGCGGACGCGCACTGTCCATATCCCGCCACGGCCGTCAGGGATCCGCTCGCGGCATGTCGATCGGAGGTGAAAGTCATTCGCGGCGGCAGCTGGTTCTTTGGCGCCGACAGCGCGCGCTGCGGGCTCCGCTATACGCATCGGCCGCGGGATCGCGGATTCAGCCTTGGCGTCCGCCTCGCGCACGACGCAAAGTAGTACACTCGCCGATCATGGGTAATCGCCAGACGGTCGAACCGCTCACCGCCGCAGAGTTTGCCGACGCGTTTCCGCACTCCCGAAAAATCTACGTCGAGGGCTCGCGCGGGGTACGCGTCCCGATGCGGGAGATCACGCTGTCGGGCGGCGAGCCTGCATTGCGTGTCTACGACGCGAGCGGACCTCAGGGAATCGATCCGCGACAAGGGCTGCCGGAGCTGCGCCGTGCCTGGGTGCTCGACCGCGCCGTCGGCGAATCGGGCGTCACCCGAGCGGCTGCCGGGCTCGCACGCGATCGGACGCGCCTGCGAGGCCGTGGAGCCGTCACGCAGTTGCACTACGCGCGCAGACACGAGATCACGCCGGAGATGGAGTTCATCGCGATTCGCGAAGGCTTCGAGCCTGAGTTCGTGCGATCCGAGGTTGCGCGCGGCCGGGCCATCATCCCCGCGAACATCAACCACACCGAGCTCGAGCCGATGGTGATCGGCCGGCATTTTGCGGTGAAGATCAACGCCAACATCGGCAACTCCGTCGTCAGCTCGTCGATCGACGAGGAAGTCGAGAAGCTGCGATGGGCGACGCTGTGGGGCGCCGACACGGTGATGGACTTGTCGACCGGGCGTGACATTCACGAGACGCGCGAGTGGATCATCCGCAATGCCGCGGTCCCGATCGGGACCGTGCCGATCTATCAGGCGCTCGAGAAGGTGGGCGGACGGCCTGAAGACCTGACGTGGGACATCTATCGCGACACCCTGATCGAGCAGGCGGAGCAGGGTGTCGACTACTTCACCGTGCACGCCGGTGTGCTGCTGCGCTACATTCCGCTGACGGCGCGCCGCGTGACCGGCATCGTCTCGCGCGGCGGCTCGATCATCGCCAAGTGGTGCCTGGCCCACCATCAGGAGAGCTTTCTCTACACGCACTTCCGGGAAATCTGCGAGATCATGCAGGCCTACGACGTCTCGTTCTCGCTCGGCGACGGACTGCGGCCCGGCTCGATCGCGGACGCCAACGACGAACCGCAGTTCGCCGAGCTGAAGACGCAGGGAGAGCTGACGCGCATCGCGTGGGAGTACGACGTTCAGGTCATGAACGAAGGCCCGGGTCACGTGCCGATGCACCTGATTCGCGAGAACATGGAGAAGCAGCTCGAATGGTGCAGCGAAGCGCCGTTCTACACGCTCGGCCCGCTGACCACCGACATCGCCCCCGGCTACGACCACATCACGTCTGCGATCGGCGCGGCGATGATCGGCTGGTACGGCACCGCCATGCTGTGCTACGTGACGCCGAAGGAGCACCTGGGTCTCCCCAATCGCGACGATGTGAAGGCCGGCGTGATTGCGTACAAGATCGCCGCGCATGCTGCCGACCTGGCGAAAGGTCACCCAAGAGCGCAGGCGTGGGACGACGCGCTGTCGAAGGCGCGATTCGAATTCCGTTGGGAGGATCAGTTCAACCTGTCGCTGGATCCCGTGACCGCGCGCGCGTACCACGACGAGACGCTCCCGGCGGATGGTGCCAAGGTCGCCCACTTCTGCTCGATGTGCGGCCCGAAATTCTGCAGCATGGAGCTCACGCAGCAACTCCGTCAGGACGTCCAGGCGGCGATGGATCAGAAGTCGGCCGAGTTCCGCGAGAAGGGCGGCGCCATTTACTTGAAATCCGAATAGCGATCGGTTGTCAGCTATCAGCTATCAGCTATCAGCCGTCAGCCGTCAGCCGTCAGCCCTCGACCCTCGACTATCGACCGTCGACCATCGACCCCTGTATACTCTGGTCCTCTCCCACAACAACAACTGGTGATGGCCATGAGAAGCAGCGCGCGCGGACTCCTCGTCGTGTTGGGCACCATCGTGCTGACGGCGCAGGTGCTCGCGCAGGCGCCGGCGGCAGCCAGTGCGAAGACCTGGGCCGACCGCGCCCAAGAAATCGAGGCCTACCTGCGATCGGCTGACGTCGTCACCATGGAGGACGTCAGCGTCGGGGTGACGCATCCCAGACGCGCCCAGCTCGCGCCCGGCGGACCGGTGAGCGAGATCGCCTGGAAAGCGCTCAAGCCGGGGCGCTACCAGGGGTATTGGGAAAGCTACAAGTCGGAAATCGCAGCCTACGAGCTGGACAAGCTGCTCGCGCTCGGCATGGTGCCTCCGACCGTCGAGAAGCGCATCAAGGGCGAAGTCGGTGCGGCCGTGATGTGGGTGACGCCGACGCGCAGCTTCTTTGAGCTGGGCGGTGTTCCCGGTCAGAAGGGCGTGAAGGGACCGTCGCCGCGCGAGATTCCTTCCTGGACCAAGCAGCTGGCGCGCGCGAAGATGTTCGACAATCTAATCGGCAACATCGACCCGAATCTCGGGAACTGGCTGGTCGATCCGGCCTGGAACATCATTCTGGTCGATCACTCGCGCGCATTCACCACGACGAAGGACCTCTACCACCAACTTCAGTACATCGATGGCCCGCTGTGGGAGAACATCCAGGCGCTCGACGAGGCGAGCCTCAGCGCAGCGCTGGGGCAGTGGCTCGATCGAGGAGAGATCAGCGCCATCCTCCAGCGGCGCGCCAAGATGGCCCCGGTCGTCGAGAAGCTGCTCAAGACCAGCGGGACGCGGATCCAGTAGATTTCGCCTAGCCGAGAAACAGCGCGTACGCCGCGTTGTCGCGCTCGCGCTGATAGCGATAGCCCAGCTCGGTCAGGAACGCCTCGAACGCGGACGCGTCCCCTTCGGGCACCTCGAAGCCCGCCAGCACACGGCCGAAGTCGGAGCCGTGATTGCGATAGTGGAACAGGCTGATGTTCCAGCGGCCGCCGAGCGTGTCGAGAAACTCCATCAGCGCCCCGGGACGCTCGGGAAACTCGAACCGGCAGACCTGCTCGTGACGGACGTTCGGGCTGCGGCCGCCGACCATGTGACGCACGTGCAGCTTGGCCACCTCGTTGTCCGTGAGGTTGACCGTCCGATAGTCCGCCTGCTCGCAGCGTCGCGACCAGCCGCTGCCGCGTCCTCTCGCGAGTCCGTCGCAATCCCCACGAAGATATGGGCCTCATCGCGACCGCTCAAGCGGTAGTTGAACTCGGTCACGACGCGTCGGCCGATCGTCTGGCAGAACTGACGGAAGGCGCCCGGACGCTCCGGGATCGTGACGCCGAGGATGGCCTCGCGCGCTTCGCCGAGCTCTGCGCGTTCCGCGACGAAGCGGAGCCGATCGAAGTTCATGTTCGCGCCGCTCAAGACGGCCGCCAGCGTCGCGCGCTTCGTGCCGGTCCGCTCGACCCATTGCCGCAGGCCGGCGACGCCCAGCGCGCCGGCCGGCTCCATGATCGTTCGGGTGTCGTCGAAGATCTCCTTGATCGCGGCGCAGATCTCGTCGTTCGACACGCGCACGATCTCGTCGACCGTCTGCCGGACGATCGGAAACGTGACCTGTCCCACCTGGCGCACGGCGACACCATCGGCAAAGATGCCGACGCGATCGAGCACGACCGCGCGGCCTGCCGCCATCGACTGGAACATGGCGTCGGCCTCGTAGGGCTCCACGCCAATCATGCGAACGCCGGGGCGGAGCGCCTTGACGTAGCTGGCGATGCCGGCGATCAACCCGCCTCCTCCGACGGGGACGAAGACGGCCGACACATCGCCGAGGCGGTGACGAAGGATCTCGTTGCCGATCGTGCCCTGGCCGGCGATCACCAGCGGATCGTCGAACGGATGGACGAACGTGAACCCCGAGGACTGGATGATGCCGTCACAGTGGGCCTGGGCGTCCGCGTAGCTGTCGCCCGCGAGGACCACCTCGGCTCCCATCTCGCGCACCGCCTGCACCTTGATCTCGGGCGTGGTCTGCGGCATCACGATGATGGCGCGAAGACCGAGGTGGCGCGCCGCGTATGCGACGCCTTGTCCGTGATTCCCCGCGCTGGCCGCGATGACGCCCCGCCGACGCTCGTCGTCGGTCATGTGCGCGATGCGGTTGTAGGCGCCGCGCAGCTTGAAGCTGAAGACGGGCTGCAGGTCCTCGCGTTTGAAGAGCACCCGGTTCTCGAGCCGCGCCGACAATCGGGCGGCGGGCTCGAGGGGCGTTTCCTGGGCCACGTCGTAGACGCGGCTCGTCAGGATCAGGCGCAGCATGGCGTCGGGCGTCACTGAACTCACCTGAACAGCATAGAATGGTCGGCCGATTGACGCGTCAGGAATCGGCACGCCGTTGGACGTCCGTGAACATGCGGGGGTGGAAGGTGAGATCACGTGTCCCGCTTCTGGGCTGGGCGCTCCTGGCCGCGACCGTCGGCTGCCGAACGGCCTCCACTCCGTCGCCGCAGACGTCCGCCGGCACGCCTCCGCTGCGGACCAACGAGAACCTGAATGCCGTCCTGTGGATGCAGACGTCCGCCGAATATCGGGCCAGCGCACAGCAGGCGTATCGCCTGGCAGCCATGCAGCTCGATGCGGCCATGCGCGACGCGCGATGGACCGCCGCCGTCGAGCAGACGGCCGATCCATCCGCGCTGCCTCCTGCGGTGATTCTCGATCTCGACGAGACCGTGCTCGACAACTCGGCGTTCGAGGCGAGGCAGATGCGCGACGGCCAGCCGTTCTCCGAGGAGGTCTGGGATCGCTGGTGCGAGGAGCGCCGTGCCAGCGCGATCCCGGGCGCGGTGAGGTTTCTCGAGTACGTGAAGTCACGAGGCGTGACGCCGATCTACATCACGAACCGCGATCACAAGGTGGAAACCGCGACGCGCGACGTTCTCGCCAAGCTCGGCGTCCCGATCGACACCACGCGCGACACCGTGCTGACGCGCCACGAGAACGGGTGGGACGCGTCCGACAAGTCGGCCCGCCGGCAGTTCATCGCCGCCAGCTATCGGGTCCTGCTCCTGCTCGGGCGACAACTTCGAAGACTTTGCGCCAGGGACCCAGGCGTCAATTGCCGACCGCGCGGCGCTGATCGACAAGTACGCCGACTACTGGGGCACGAAGTGGATCGTGCTGCCCAACCCGACGTACGGATCGTGGGAACAGGCGATCACGTTCGGGCAAGGTCAGCTGACGGACGCGCAGACGCTGGCCGCGAAGTATCGCGCGCTGCGCTTCTAGAAGTGTCGGCCGGGACGATCTGGATGATCGTCTTGAAACGCGCCGGCGTGGCGCCGCGCTTCGGATTGAGATAGCCCGCCGAGCCGCCCCAGGTATAGTCCTTCACCGTCACGCTTGGCGGAAACGCCATCGTCTCTTCGCGGAACCGGCCGATGTCGAACTCGTGAATCGGCGGCTCCTCGTAGATCAGCTCGCCTCTTCTGCTTCAGCGCGTTCTTGTAGTAGTTGACGATGTCGAGGAAGCTGGCGTTGGTGCCGAACAGGTAGTACCGCTGGCCGCGTCCGGCGTCGTAGGATGCCGACGAACTCCGCGCCAGGATAGATCGACACGCCAAGCGTCGCTTCCGTCGGCGGCTCGATCGGCGCCGTGGTTGGCGGCAGCGCCTGCGCGGGCCGGTCGGGCGGCGTCGGTTCGGGCGCGGCGGGCGGAGGGGGCGGCCGGCTTCGACGTGCCCGGCCTCGGGAACGGTTGCGGCGTCTGACCGACGGCAGACGCCGCGGTCAGCGTCACGACCACCGCCGACAACGTGATCGCGAGAGGGCGATGCATGCTCCGCGCAGCCATACCGATATTATAGGCCTCCGCCACGAGTCACGTCTCGTCCCGAGCCTTGAATGACGGACCTTCTGCACCACTGCGAATCCGCATCTCGACGAGCTGCTCGCCTTCATCGAGACGCTCGTGCGGCTCGAGTCGCCGAGCACCGACAAGGCCGCGGTGGATCGCTGCGGCCGGGCGCTGGCGGATCGGCTGCGTGCGCTGGGCGGCGCGGTCGATCGTGATTCCACAGGAGGCGCGCGGCGATCATGTCCGGGCGCGCTTCGGCGGCGACGGTCGGCCGGTGCTGCTGCTCGGCCATTTCGACACCGTGTGGCCGGTCGGCACGTTGGAGCGGATGCCGCTCCGCCGCGACGGATCGACCGTCTCTACGGTCCGGGCACGTTCGACATGAAGGCGGGAATCGGGATCGCGATCGCTCGCCGTTGCAGGCGCTGCACGCGACCGGCGCACGCGCACCCTCCGGTCGTGATGCTGTGGACGACCGACGAGGAGATCGGAAGCGGCACCTCACGCGACGATCATCGAGAGCGAGGCGCGCCAGGCTCGCCGCGGTCCTCGTGCTCGAGCCGGCGCTGCCGGGCGGCGCGCTCAAGACCGCGCGCAAGGGCTGCGGCGAGTTCGAGTTGACGGTCACGGGCGTTGCCGCGCATGCCGGCGTCGATCCCGGAAAGGGCGCGAGCGCCATCCACGAGCTGGCGGATCAGATTGCGGCGATCGAGCGCCTGCAGGATCTCGACCGCGGGATCAGCGTCAACGTCGGCGTCGTCTCGGGCGGGACGCCGGCCGAACGTGGTCGCCGCGGAGGCGCGCGCGCATGATCGACGTCCGCGCGCCGACGACCGTGGACGCCGAACACGGTCGAGGCGGCGCTTACGGGCGCTGCAACCGCGCCGGCCGCGGCGCGCGTCTGAATATCAGAGGCGGTTTCGAGCGGCCTCCGCTGGAGCGCACCGCCAGCCGTCGGCCGGCTCTTCTCGCTCGCGCGCGACGTGGCCTCCTCCCTCGGACGCGAGCTGCTCGAGGGATCGACCGGCGGCGGGTCGGACGGCAACTTCACCGCGGCGATGGGCGTGCCGACGCTCGACGGCCTCGGAGCCGATCGGCGACGGCGCGCACGCGGCGCACGAACACGTCGAGATCGCCGCGCTGCCCTGGCGTGCGGCGCTCGTGGCAGGTCTGCTCGGCCGCCTCGGATCAGTCGCCAGTTGCCGGCAATCAGTCTCACGAAACTTCCGCCTGAAGGCTGGACACTGCACCTGGAACTCGGCAGCTGGCGCACTGGCAATTGGCAGACTGATAGAATCACGATATGGCAAACGGCGTGAAAACGGCGCTGCTGCTCGGGCTGCTGAGCGGCCTGCTGCTGGTGATCGGCGAGACTGTTCGGCGGCTCGAACGGACTGGTCATCGCCTTCCTGTTCGCCGCCGTCATGAACTTCGGCTCGTACTGGTGTCTCGGACAAGATCGTCCTGCGCATGTACCGCGCGCAGGAGGTCGGACCCGGTCATCGTCTCTACGGCGATCGTCGAGCGCCTGACGCGGCAGGCGATGCTGCCGATGCCGAAGGTGTACGTCATTCCGGATCCGTCGCCCAACGCGTTTGCGACCGGCCGCAATCCCGAGCACGCCGCGGTGGCGGCGACCGAAGGCATTCTCCAGGTGCTAGCGACACCGAGCTCGAAGGCGTCATTGCGCACGAGCTGGCGCACGTGAAGCATCGCGACATCCTCACCAGCTCCGTCGCCGCGACGCTTGCGGCGGCGATCATGATGTTCGCGCGCATGGCCCAGTACGCCGCGATCTTCGGCGGGTACGGCGGCCGCGACGAGGGGCGCGATCGCGGGAACAATCCGATCGCGCTGCTGGCGACGATCATCCTGGCGCCGCTGGCCGCGATGCTCATCCAGATGGCGATTTCGCGATCGCGCGAGTTCGCGGCCGACGCCGGCGGCGCGCAGATCGCCGGCAACCCGTACGGGCTGGCCGACGCGCTGCAGAAGATCGACGCCGTGTCGAAGCGGGTTCCGCTCGACGCGAACCCGGCGACGGCGCACATGTTCATCATCAAGCCGTTCACGGGCGCCGGGCTTGATGTCGCTCTTCAGCAGCCATCCGCCGACCGAGGCTCGCATCCGCGCCCTCCTCGGGTACCTCGAGGTAGGAAGCCGCTGTCCACTCTGGGTGAGCGGGCGGCGTGCACCCGCCACCAGACGCGACCTCGCTGGCTCAGCCTGCCCGCCGCGGGATCCGCTCATTTCCATTCGGGGTCAAACAATTAACCGGCATTGGCTGGATGCGACGGCCTGCACGACGGCTGGCCTCCATCTTGCTCTCTCCCGTGCAGGATACGCTGGAGGTTGTCGTGGAGGACTTCGACATCCCGCAGAACAAGCTGGCCGAGTCGGCCGAGCGCGTCGTCGATCGCGCGCTCGAAGACGCCCGCCGGCGCGAACACGCGCTGCTCACCAACGAGCACGTCTGCCTGGCATTCGCCCAGGTCGAGTGGGACATGTTCGGCCAGGTCATGCGCGATCTCGAGCTGAACCCCCACGAGATCCTGCAGGCGCTCGAAGAGCATCTGCGGCTGCTGCCGAGCGCGCCGGGTCGCGACCTGCGCGTCGCGCCGTCGACCAAGCTGCTCTTCAAGCTGGCGCTGCTGCACGCGAGCCGCTGCGGCCGCCACACGATCGAGGCCACTGGACCTCTTCTCGGCCATCTTCGAGGAGACGCAGGGCATTCCCGTGTCGATCATCCGCCGCCACGGCATCGAGCCGGAGGCGCTGGTCATCGCGGCTCGCCACGCGGATGCGCGACCACGAGCTGCGCGAGGAGCGGCTGAAGAAGCGCTTCGAGCTGCCGCCGTTCCTCAAGCACTTCGCGACCAACCTGAACCAGCTCGCGCGCCAGGACAAGATTCCGCCGGTGTTCGGCCGCGACGCCGAGATGGATCGGGTGCTCGAGATCCTCTGCCACCGCGAGCGCGCCAACTCCGTCCTGCTGCTCGGCGAGCCGGGCGTCGGCAAGACGGCGATCGCCGAAGGGCTCGCCCGCCGCATCGAGTTCGAGCCCGAGAAGGTCCCGGTCCGGCTGCGCGACTGCCAGATCGTCAACCTGCAGATGAACACCATGGTCGCGGGCACGATGCTGCGCGGCATGTTCGAGGATCGCATTCAGAACGTGATCCGCGAGATCAAGGAGCGGCCGAACCTGATCCTGTTCATCGACGAAGTGCACACGATGATCGGCGCCGGCTCCGCGCTCGGCGCGCCGTCGGACGCCGCCAACGTGTTCAAGTCGGTGCTCGCGCGCGGCGAGGTCCGCATCATCGGCGCGACGACGCTGAGCGAGTACAAGGAGTTCATCCAGGAAGACGAGGCGCTCGCGCGCCGCTTCCGCACCGTGCAGGTCGCCGAGCCGACCATCGAGCAGACCCGGACGATCCTCTACAACCTGCGGCCGCGGCTCGAGCGCAACTACTCGGTCCGCATCAAGGACGAGGCGATCGAGACCGCGCTCGAGATGTCGCCGCGCTACATGCGCCATCTGCAGCTGCCCGACAAGGTCATCGGCTGGCTCGACACCGCGGCGGTCAAGGCGGAGATCGATCGCCGCTGGGAAGTCGACCGGCCGCGACGTCGTCCAGGTGATTTCGCAGGTCGCGCAGATTCCGGAAGACATGGTGTTCCGCGAGGTCACCGATCGCTTCCACGACATCGAGGACGCGCTCGGCTCGCGCGTGGTCGGCCAGAAGCAAGGCGATCGACGCGGTCGCGCGGCGGCTGGTGCTGAACAAGGGGCCGCTGAAGGACGGCTTCGATCGTCCCGACGGCGTGCTGCTGTTCCTCGGCCCGACCGGCGTCGGCAAGACCGAGCTGGCCAAGTCGGTGGCGCGAGTTCCTGTTCGGCGACGAGAAGAAGATGATCCGCGTCGACATGTCCGAGTACCAGGACGGCGCGGTCGGCGTGGACAAGCTGATCGGCATGCCGCGCGGCATCGTCGGATCCGAGCGCGGCGGCGTGCTGACCAATCAGCTGAAGGACAACCCGTACTCGGTCGTCCTGCTCGACGAGGTCGAGAAGGCGAGCCCGACGCATGCTCAACCTGTTCCTCCAGGCGTTCGACGAAGGCTGGATCACCGACGGGCGCGGCAAGCGCGTCTATCTCAGCGACGCGATCGTGATCATGACGTCGAACATCGGCTCGCGAGCACTTCCGGAAGCTGACCAGCCCGCTCGGGTTCCGCTCGAAGCAGGTCGGCGTCGAGCAGATCCAGGGAGAGATCACGCGCGAGCTGGAGCGCCGGTTCTCGCCGGAGTTCCGCAACCGCATCGACGAAGTCGTGATCTTCGCGCCGCTGACGAAGGACGAAGTGCGGCAGATCGCGCTGCAGCAGATCGAGCAAGATCGAAGCGACGCTCGCGCGGAGCGGCCGCACGCTGCCGCGTCACGCCCGCGGCGCTCGAGCAGCTCGTGCCAGACGGCTACAGCCTCGCCTACGGCGCGCGCTTCCTGAAGCGCGTGATCGAAGATCGAAGATCAAGCTGCCGATCAGCCACCTCTGGACGCAGGGGCAGGCATTCGTGGCGGACGTGCGCGAAGGACGCGTCGAGCTCGAGGTCGAACCGGCCGCGGGCGGCATCCAGGCATTCGCCGCGACCGCCTGAGCCAGCGGTCACCACATCGAAGCGGCCCTGTTCCGCCGGATCCGTCGGCAGGGGCCGCTTCTGTTTCCTCAGCCTTCATGGTCCTGTGATCGACGTGATGCTTCTGCTTGAGCACGTCGATCAGCCCGCGGACGGTCGCGCACATACTCCTTCGCCGCGTACGCGCCGGCGTAGAGCCGCTGATAGCTCTCGACCATGTGCGGAAACTCGCGCGCGAGAAAGCCCATGAAGTGATCCCGCGTGCCGCCCTTCAGGTACAGGACGTTGGCGCCCATGAAGGCGGCGCCATGGTCGGCCACCGCCTTGATCGTGCGCCTCGAGCTTCGACGTCTGCGTCGTGAAGCCGGGGACGACGGGAGCCATCAGCACGCCGGCGTTGACTCCCGGCGTCGCGCAGCCTGCGGACGGCGCGCAGCCGCTGCAGCGGGTGCGCGGTGCCCGGCTCCAGCGCGCGCCACGCGTCTTCGTCGACGGTCGGCACGCTGACGCAGACCGTGCACTCGGCCACCGCGGAGAGATCGGCGAGCACATCCGCTGTCGCGCACGACCATCGGTCCTTTCGTGACGATGCCGACGGGCGTCCGGCCGGCGACCAGCGCTTTGAGCGACGCCGCGCGTCAGCTTGTAGTGCCCCTCGATTGGCTGGTAGGGATCGGTGGCGGTGCCGAGCGCCGACCAGCTCGCGCGTCCACGACGGCTTGTCGAGCTCGCGCGCGCAGCACCTCGGCGAAGTTCACCTTCACGAAAATCAGCGACGAGAACTCGTCGTCGGGCCCGAGCTCGAACTGCGTCTGATAGCGGCGCGCGAAGCAGTAGTGACAGCCGTGCGTGCATCCGCGGTAGGGATTCAGCGTCCAGTTGAAGGGCATGCCCTTCACGGGATTCAGCGCCGATCGGCACGTGACTTCCTGGTAGCGCGCCTCGTCGGCGCGCCGCTGCGCCTGGTCGAGCGACGCCGACGCCGTGCTCGCGCACCTGCAGCGCGATCGTTCTGGTGGTGGGGCGTTGAGGAGTGACCTCGAAGAGGAGCGGCTTCGCCGACGGGTCCATGGCATGTTTCGCTATTTCTTCGCCATGATGCCGCGTTCGAGCCTGGCTGTCAAATCCGCTGATCCGATCCAGATCGCCGACTCATGCCCGATCACCAGATCAGAGAAGGTAGGCGAGCGCGAAGCCGATCTGCGCGACGAACATCATGCGGTACATGTGCGCCCACGAGACGTGGTTCTCCTCGACGGCGAGATCTTCCGGCCGTCGCAGCATCAGGTAGCAGACGTAGACGCCGTATGCCGTCATGACGAGCGAGAGGATCTGCAGGAGGACGAAATGGCCGGTCAGCACGCCGGTCCATGCGCCGACCGAGATCATCACGAACGGCACGACGAACGACGGCGAGATCATCCAGGCCGCGCGCCGCACGCCGTAGATGATCGGCAGCGTCCGGCATCCGCCGCGTGCGTCCCCCTCCATGTCGGCGAAGTCCTTCGTCGTCGACGCGCCGAGGAGGAACAGCCCGAAGATCGCGCCGATGTACCAGGGCTCGAGGCCGACGATGGTCTTCACCGACGACCAGCCGGCCACCTTCAGCAGCACGCCGCGCGGGATCGCGATCGTGACGTTCGCCCAGATGCCCTCGCGCTTGGTCCGGAGCGGCGGCACCGAATAGATGTAGGTGCAGACGACGGCGCGACGACGAGCCAGAAGCACTCGTGGCGGCCGCCGGGCGCCACGAGCCAGGCGAGCACCAGCGCGATCACGTAGGTCGCGATGGTGAACTGCCAGGCGTCGCGCATCGACAGGCGCCCGGACGGCAGCGGCCGCTTCGGTTTGTTGACGCTGATCGATCTCGAGGTCGTAGATCTGATTCAGCGCGTTGTTCCCGGCGTTCAGCACCGCGGCCATGATCGATCCGATCAGCGGGTAGACGATCAGATCGATGTGCCACGCTTCGCGCGGCGCGGCGCCGTACGCGGTGGCCGCGCCCGACACGAAGCCGAGCGCCGGCGCGACCAGCGTGAA
Organism: uncultured Acidobacteriota bacterium; assembly: GCA_963786615.1. Lineage (GTDB taxonomy): Bacteria > Acidobacteriota > Vicinamibacteria > Vicinamibacterales > 2-12-FULL-66-21 > CAWAZT01. Next base: position 58,156 of record CAWAZT010000001.1, on the reverse strand, counting down.
CGGCCGGCTGAACTCGAGCAGCAGGCGGGCGCGCATCAGAGGAACAGGACGGCCACGAACGCGGCGGTTGCCGTGTTGATGAAGTTCAGCATGTCGTTGTTGAGCATGCCCGGGCCTTCGAGCGTCGCCCCGAGCCAGCTCTCGAGCAGGCTGCCCGCCACGGCGGCGACCGCGACGATCACGATGGCGGATTCTGGCACCAGGTGCAGCAGCGATCCCGCCAGGCCGAGCGCGAGCGCGCCCACGACGCCTGCCGCCGTGCCCTCGATCGACATCGCGCCCGACGTGCCCGGCGGCACGTGCTTGAGCGACGTGATCGACCACGTGCGGCGGCCCCAGGCCTTCCCGATCTCGCTGGCGATCGTATCGCTCCCCGCCGCCGCCAGCGCGGCCACGAACGCCAGACGCGCGGCATCGGCGGACGGCGTCAGCAGCGCCAGCAGCGCGCACAACGCCGCGACGCCGGTGTTCGCGATCGCATTCCCCGCCCCCCGTCGTCCGCCTCGCTCCTCCGCGATCCCCAGCAGCATCTTGCGTCGCAGCCCGAGGCGCGATGAGACCGACGCGGACACGAACGTCAGGAGGAGCAGCATCCAGCCTCGCCAGCCGAGCGACCCGAAGATGATCGTGCCGATGATCGCGCCGGCGATCGCCCCCGACATCGAGACGGTTCGCGCGCGGTAACCCGACGCCGGCGACGATCGCATTCGCCAGGAGCGCATAGGGCAGCTGTGAGCGGACGGCCATCCACGCCAGTCCGAGCGTGGGTTTCGTCGATCAGCGACGCCAGCCACAGCGTGGCGCCCGCGGTGAGGGCGACGGAGAGGTTGTCGTCGAGGCGGACCGGGATGGTCTCGACCGCGGCCGCCGCCACCGCCGCCGCAAACGCGATGCCGACGAGGAAGACCGCAGGCTCTCGAGGCAGTCCCGCCGGACGACACCATCCGAGGAGAAACACCGCCGCCGCGGTCCCGCCCGCCACGAACGCCAGCGATCCCGCGACGGTCTTGTCGCGGTTCCACGGCCATCGCGCGCCGCCGGCCGCGCGTCCGACGAGCGTCGCCAGGCCGTCGCCAATCGCCAGAATTCCCCACGCGCCCGCGACGATGTCGGGCCGGTGCGGGAAGCAGAGCAGCAGCATCAGCACCGACAGCGGATAGAAGAGGATGCCATGCAGGCGCCGCGGGTCGTCGCCGGCGCGATAGAGGCGGCCGGCCACCAGCGGCAGCACGAAGAAATTGAAGAGCAAGGCGCTGGCGGCGAGCGCGAGCGCCTGCCACCACGTCAGCCAGCGGAGCAGCAGGGCGAAGCCGCCCATCGCCATGTGGACGAGCTGACGGGCGGTCTCCGAGTGCTGCCGCTCGCCGGTCATGCCGGCCGTGGGTCGGCGCGTCTGAGCGCGGACCGCCAGTAGTCCAGGAGATCCTCGAGCGTCCGCTCGATGGGCATCTGCGCGCGCCAGCCGGTCTCGTCGGCCATGCGGGAGGGATCGCCGACCATCACCGGCTTGTCGCTGGGGCGCAGCCGATCGGGATCGGTGTCGACGCGTACGCGGACCCGCGTCAGGCCCAGCAGGATGTCGAGCAGATCGCCGATGCGGTAGGCGCGACCGGAGCACACGTTGTACGGCCGGTGCGGCGTGCCGCGCGCGACGAGCGCACGATAGGCCAGCACCGTGTCGCGCACGTCGGTGATGTCGCGCCGCGATTCGAGGTTGCCGACGCGCAGGACGGGCTCCCGCCGTCCGTCTTCGATCTCGACCAGCTGTCGCGCGAAGGCCGACGTCGCGTAGTGCGCGTCCTGTCGCGGGCCCGCATGGTTGAACGGCCTGGCCAGCAGAATCCGTGAGCGGCGAGGCGCGGCCGCAGCATCTCCTGCGCGAGCTTGCTGATGCCGTACGGGCTGGTTGGATTGAGCGGATGCGTCTTCGTTCAACGGTTCCGAGGACGGCCGATAGACGAGCGCGGAGCCGGTGACGAGAATCGGGCACGAGAGACCGAGCTCCTTCGCCGCGTCGCAGCAGGTGGTGCGTGCCGAGGACGTTGATGCGCAGCGCGCGCGTCGGGCTCTTCCACGAGGCGTGGACGTCGGCGAGGCCGGCGCAATGATAGATGGCGGACGGGCGGATCGTGGCCAGCGATCGATGGACGGCCGCCTGGTCGAGGAGATCGACCGGCGTCCACTCGACCGCGGCATCGGCGCGATCCGGCGCGCGTCCCTCCGGGTTGAACCAGCCGTGCACGCACGCCTCGTCGCGGCGCAGCGCGTCGAGCAGATGACCGCCGGCAAAGCCGGTCGCGCCGGTAATCAGGGGATGGCCAGTCAAGACGCTGTGGATCAGGGGCGTGCCGTGCCGTATTGCTTTTCGTAGTACTGACGGAACGCCGGATCCGCGTCCTTGATCGGGCGCCACCACGCCTCGTTGTTCCGGTACCAGGCCACGGTGTCGCTCAGACCGTCATCGAACGGGACCTGCGGCCGCCAGCCGAGCGCGACGAGCTTCGAACAATCGAGCGAATAGCGCCGATCATGCCCGGGACGATCCGCCACGGGCGAGATCAGGGTGTCCGGCCGGCCGACCAGCTGGAGGATCCGGCGCGTCAGGTCGATGTTCTTCACGTGGTTGCCGCCGCCGACGTTGTAGACCTCACCGGGCACGCCTCGGTCGATCAGCAGGTCGACCGCCGCGGCAATGATCCTCGACATGCAGCCAGTCGCGCTCGTTCAGACCGTCGCCGTACAGCGGGACCGGGCGGTTGTCGAGCGCGTTCGTGATGAAGAGCGGGAATCACCTTTTCCGGAAACTGGTTGGGTCCGTAGTTGTTCGACGCGCGGGTGATGATGACGGGGACGTCGTAGGTCGCCCAGTAGCTGTAGGCCAGGCGATCGGCGCCCGCCTTGCTGGCCGAGTACGGGTTGCGCGGCCGAAGCTCGTCGGTCTCTTTGCTGGCCCCGTCCGCGACGCTGCCGTACACCTCGTCGGTGGAAATCTGCACGAACCGGCGCAGCTTGCGGCTGTGCCGCGCCGCCTCGAGCAGCACGAACGTGCCGTAGACGTCGGTGGTGATGAACTCGCCGGCGCTCGCGATCGAGCGATCGACGTGGGTCTCGGCGGCAAAGTGCACCACCACGTCGGCCTGGGTGACCAGCGTGCCGACGACGCCGGGATCCGCCACGTCACCTTTGACGAACTCGTGCCGAACGTGATTCATCACGCTCTCGAGATTCTCCAGCCGGCCGGCGTACGTGAGCTTGTCGAGCGTCGTGACGTGCCAGTCGGGATGCGTGTCGATCGCGTACCGCACGAAGTTCGATCCGATGAAGCCCGGCGCCGCCGGTGACGAGCACGTTAACCATCTTTTCGCGTCCAATCGTAGGGAAGCGTGCCGTGCGGCTCGAGACGGTACTCGTCCGGATCCTCGTAGCGATACGGTTCGGTCGGGACGTTCACGACAAGCGACGGCTCGGTGCTGATGCACTTCCAGCCGTGATACACGAGGTTGGGCACGCGGACCAGCAGCGGGTTCTGTGTGCCGAGGAAGAATTCGTTGACCGCTCCCTGTGTCGGCGATCCCTCGCGCGTGTCGATGAGCACCAGCTTGACCATTCCAGCGACACAGGCGAAGAAATCGACCTGATGCTTGTGATAGTGCCACGCCTTGACGACGCCCGGGATACGTGCCGGAGACGTAGACCTGACCAAACTTCTCGAACAGGTTGCGGTCGTCCGAGCGCAGCACCTCCATCAGCCACCCGCGCTCGTCCGGGATGAGACGCAACGGCTTGGTGACCACGTCGTGAATCGGGCGTCCTGGTCGTGACGGCAAACTTGGCAGGTGCGCTCAACGGTCGAATCTCCTTGCTACCACCGGATGCCAACCTCGGAGTTGTCCCCGAGCATGAACCGGTACGCCGACGGCTTCACCGGCATCCGGTGAATTTTCACGTTGCGGCCGATCAGGCTGTCCTCGACCCGATTGGCCAGATTGCTGATCAGGCTGCCTTCGAGCACGATGCTGTGCTCGATCTCGGACTCGCGGATCTCTGTGTTCGGGCCGATGGACGTGAACGGTCCGACGTACGCGTGAATGATCCGCGCGTCCTGGCCGATCACGACGGGCCCCCGGATGACGGACCGCTGCACCTCCGCGCCCGCCTCGATCACGACTTTGCCTTCGATGCGCGACTCGGCATCGACCACCCCGTCGATTCGCCGTTCGATGGTGTCGAGGATCAGCCGGTTCGCTTCGAGCATGTCTTCGAGCTTGCCCGTATCCTTCCACCAGCCATCGACGAGGTGCGGCCGGACCTCGAGCCCGCGGTCGATCAGATCCTGGATGGCGTCGGTGATCTCGAGTTCGTTGCGGAGGCTCGGCTTGATGCGCTTCACCGACTCGAAGACCGCCGGCGAGAACATGTAGACGCCGACCAGGGCGAGATCGCTCTTCGGCTCCTGTGGCTTCTCGACGAGCCTGACCACCTTGCCGTCGGACAACTCGGCCACGCCAAACATCTGCGGATCCGGCACACGGGTCAGCAGGATCTGGGCGGCGGGCTGTTCGGCCGTGAACTCCTTCACGAACTGCGAAATCCCCTTGTTCAGGAGATTGTCGCCGAGATACATCACGAAGGGCTCCCCGCCGATGAACGCCTCGCTGATCAGCACGGCGTGCGCCAGCCCGCGCGGCGCGTCCTGTTCAATGTATGTAATACGGACGCCCCACGTCGATCCGTCACCGACGGCGCTCCTGATCTCTGCCTGCGTGTCGCCGACGACCATGCCGATGTCGCGGATGCCTGCGGCGGCCAGCGCCTCGATGCCATAGAACAGTACCGGCTTGTTGGCCACCGGCACGAGCTGCTTGGCGCTCGTGTACGTCAGCGGACGTAAGCGCGTGCCGCGGCCGCCGCTCAGGATCAGTCCTTTCATCTGGTCGTCTGCCCTCCAAACGCGCCAAGCAGGTTCGAGAAGGTTCCGATGCCCGCGAGCGTGAACGAGATGTTGAACCGGTGATCCTGCGGGACGCCGACTGCGAAGATCGCCGCACCGTAGTTCACGGTCTGGTACTCGACCGCAAACCCGCAGCACTGCGAGTTGTAGTACGCCATGTAGCGCTGCTGCAGAAAGTGGTTGTTCAGGAAGTCGTAGTTGAACGTGTAGATCCCGCCGACGCTGTTGCCCGGTGAGCGCACGTTCGTGGCCGCGTTGAGGTAATGCGTGGCGCTGAGCGGGTTGTTGTACGTCGGCAGGTCGGGGATGAACCGCCGCTGGCTCCAGCCGGCGCTGACCGACACCCATCGACCGCTGTTCCAGGTGCCGTTGGCGGCCAGCGTGCGCAGCGCGTGCACCTGGGTGTCGTATTCCGTGCGGAACGACGCGTCGAACCTCTGTGACGGCGATCCGTGCACCAGCACGACAACCGGCGAGTAATGGCTCGGCGGCAGCCCCTGGTTGAACCCGGACTGATAGTTCGTGTCCACCCTGGCCGCATTCGCGTCCGTGTAATACGCCTGAGAAACGGAGACGCTCAGGATCTCGCGCGCCGTATCACGCTTCGCGTAGAGCCGATTGTTGAGGCCGTAGACGAATCGCGTGACCTGCCCCGGCACGGTGTCGGTACCGTCGATCTTGACGATCTGATCGTAGTTGTTGATGGCCGTCACCCGCTGAATCGTGAAAGTGGGCTCGATCACGTGCTTGAACTTCTGGGCGAACGACATGCGCGGCGTGTTGAAGATGCGCGTGAACACGGGCCCGGTGATCCGCGTCGACATGTCCAGATACGTACGCCCGATCGCTTCGGGGACCTGCGCGTTCCCTTGCAGCGGATCCAGGCTCTCCGTCCAGTAGGTGGCGCGCCACAGTACCGAAGAGTTGAACGTGAGGAACGACCAGCGCGTGAACGGGAAGCGCAGCGAGGGGTACGCGTCGAATCGCGTCAGCCCGTGATCCGTTTCGACGTTTGCCGACTCGTCACTCCGCGAGAGCGTCACGAACTCGCCAAAGGCGCCGAAGTACAGCGGCAGCTTGCCAATCGGTGCTTCGGCGCGCGTGACCGTCACGCGCGGGGTCGACCCGTACAAGCTCCATACGTTGTCGGTCGAGAAAGTCTGGGTGCGATCGACCGTGGTGCTGAGCGAGTAGCGGCCCCAATTGCCTGTCAGGTTGGCGTTGTAGCGGCGGGTACTGCTCGTCAGCTGATAGAGTCCCTGCTGGTATCGCTGCTGCGCGCTGGCGCTCGAGAAGTAGTCGGCGTTGGCCGTGAACCGCATGTGCCCGGGCAGCGGCTGCGCCATGTTGCCGCTGAACGAATAGCTGGAGCTGGCGGGGTGAGTGCTTTCGCTGCCGTCCGGCTGCTCGTAGACCGCGTCGTGCTCGTTGATGATCTGGAAGTGCGCGTTCCCCGCCGCTCCAGGACCTTCGATGTAGCGGTACTCGCCGCCGAAGCCCTGGCCGGTCTTCGAGTAGAGATCGTGATAGAACGTCGCGTCCTGGCTGCGATTGATCGCCCAGAAGAACGCGTTGCTGAGCGTCTGGCCACGGATGGTCGACGCTCCGTAGGTCGGGATCAGAAACCCGGTCGCGCGGTCTTCCTTGTTGATCGGGTAATACATCACCGGCAGATAGAAGAGCGGGACGCCCTTCACCTTCAGCACCGCGTTCTTCAGGATGGCGTGCTCTTCGAGCGTCAACGTGACCGAGTCGGAGACCAGCTCCCAGCGCGGCGTCGGCTGCACGCACGTCGTGAAGCCGCCGTGGGTGACGCGATACGTCTTGGGCCCGAGCTTCTCGATCGTCTCACCCCAGAAATACGCGTCGGGCTCCTGCGTGCCGAACAGGCTGCGATCGACCGACGTCCGTCCGGCCAGGCTCGCGATGCCAGAGGCGATGAAGAACGTCCCGGTCCGCGTCCGGGTGTTGAACTCCATCCGCTCGGCCGAGATCCGGTTGCTCGTTCGAGACGAACACGACGTTGCCGGACGCCCGCATGCGATCGGCGTCGCTGAAGATCTCCACCTCGTCGGCGAAGAACTGCATGTCGTTGCAGTTGATCTCGACGTTCTGGATCAGACGGTAGTGCTTCGTGCTGGTGATCGTGAACGACTGCTCGCTGTTGGTCTGCCAGACCTTGCAGCCGCCGGGCGGCTCCTGCGCGGCCGCAGGCCATGCCATGGCGGCCAGCACGACGAGAAGGAGCAAACCTGTGCGCAGCATTACGGTCCGACGGTCGGCGACTGACCCGGAGTCACCGCAGAATACCATGGGCCAGTCGGTCGCGAACCGGGCCGACGAGGAAGATCGAGCCCGCGACAACGACGAGACGCGGCCCGGCGGCACACGCGCGAGCGACAGCGGCGAACGGATCCCGCTCGACCTCGACGTGCGCGTGCGTCGATCGCGCAAGCTCGGCGAGAGCGTCCGCGTCCATCGCGCGCGGCGTGGGCGCCGTCGTGCAGATCGTCAGCGCGGCGACCGGCGCGAGCGCCTCGAGCATCTCGACGACAGCCTTGTCTTTCATCGCGCCGAACACCAGCGGTTGCGCCATCGGGGCTGGCCTCCCGCAGGTAGGACGCCAGCGCGCGCGCCCCGGCCGGATTGTGCGCGGCGTCGACGAGCACGGTGCACTCGTCGATCGTGAATCGCTCGAGCCGTCCGGGCCACACGGCTCGCGTGAGGCCCACGCGCACCGCATCGAGATCCGTCGTGAACCCGAGGGCGTTCAGCTCGTCCAGCAGGCGAAGCGCGACGGCGGCGTTGCGCGCCTGGTGCGCGCCTGGCAAAGCCAGGCGGACGTCGGCGACCGTCAAACGCGGCGTGACGAACGTCAAGCGATCCGGCCCGGTCGCGGAGATCGCGACGTCGAGATCGCTCCTGATCAACCGTGCGCCTTCTCCATCGCAGATCTCCGCGATCACCGCGCAGCGCCTCGTCGGGCACGCGTCCGCAGACCACCGGAATGCCGCGCCTGACGATGCCGGCCTTTTCGGCCGCGATGGCCGCCAGCGTGTGGCCAAGCTGCGCCTCGTGATCGAAGTCGATCGAGACGATCGCCGCGGCGATCGGCGAGACGATGTTGGTGGCGTCGAGCCGGCCGCCCAGGCCGACTTCGAGGACGGCGATCGTCGACCTTCGCGTCTCGAAACAGATCGAACGCGACCGCGGTCGTGCACTCGAAAAACGTCGGAAGGCCTCCAGCGCGCCAGAGGCCACGAGATCCTCCGCCACCGTGCACGCGCGCCGCCGACGCCTCCAGCGCTCGCGTCTCCACCTCGCGGCCGTCGATCACGAATCGTTCTTCGAGCCGTTGCAGGTGCGGAGAGGTGTAGCGCGCGACACGGTGGCCTGCCGCGCGCAGCGCCGTCTCGGTCATCGACCGTGACCGATCCCTTGCCGTTGGTGCCGGCGACGATGACCGGGGCGAACGCGCGTCGGGATGGCCGAGCGCTTCGCAGAGCCTCGCCATGTTCGCGAGGCCGAACTTCATGCCGAAGCGCTCGAGGCTGAAGAGGAACTCGAGCGGTGACTGGCTCACGTGCGAGGCGGACACGGTCTCGGCTGCCTCGTCAGCGTCCGCCATGGCCAGGACAGCGGCGACCCGGGCGCGCACGCCGAAATCGAAGAGCACGCCCGATCGCCTCCTTGAGCTCGCGCCGATCGACGACCATGTCGAGCATGCCGTGCTCGAGCAGGAACTCGCTGCGCTGGAAGCCCTCGGGAAGCTTCTGCCGGATGGTCTGCTCGATGACGCGCGGACCCGGCGAAGCCGATGAGCGCCTTCGGCTCCGCGATGTTCACGTCGCCCAGCATCGCGAAGCTCGCCGTCACGCCGCCGGTCGTCGGATCGGTCAGGAGCGAGATGTAGGGCAGCCGGGCGCGGTCGAGCCGCGCCAGCGCCGCGCTGATCTTCGCCATCTGCATCAGCGACAGCGCGCCTTCCATCATCCGCGCGCCGCCCGAGCACGACACGATGACGACCGGCAGCCGCCGCTCGATCGCGCGCTCGATCGCGCGCGTGATCTTCTCGCCGACGACGACGCCCATGCTGCCGCCGATGAAGCCGTACTCCATCGCCGCGACCGACGCGTCTCGATGCCGTCGATCCGCCCGGTCGCGCAGATCACCGCGTCCTTCATGCCCGTGGCGGCGATGGTCGCCTCGAGGCGCTTCCGGTACGGCTTCGTGTCGGTGAACTTCAGCGGATCGGTCGACTGCAGGCCGGCGTCGTACTCCGTCCAGTCGCCGTCGAACAGCATCCGCAGACGGTCGGACGCGCCGATCCGGAAGTGGTGGCCGCACTTCGGGCAGACGTGCAAGCCGGCCGCGAGATCCTTGTTGTAGATGATCTCGCAGCAGGAAGGGCACTTGACCCAGAGCCCTTCGGGTACCCGGCTCTGCTTGGGCGGCGCCGCCATGGGCTTGCGGACCTTCTTGAACCAGGCCATTTCCAGCGAGCTTATCAGAAAGGATGATGGATGACGGATGGCAGAAGGCGGGCTCCGTCACCGACCATCCGACATCTCCCATCCGACATCTGCCATCTATTTCGTCCGCGGCACGTAGTAGCGCGTCCCGTGGCCCATGCCGCTCAGCTGCTTGACGAGATCGTCGAGCGCCTCGTCCCCCCACGATCAGATCGAACTGCGACGTTTCCACGACCAGCAGCGGCGTGGCGATGTAGTGGAAGAAGAAGTGGTTGTAGGCCTCGTTCAGCTCGCGGATGTACTCGTCGTCGAGCGACGGCGCATCCGGGTTGGCGCGCGCCCGGTCGCGCAGCCGCGCGGAGCACGTCGGTCGGCGTCTGGAGGTAGATCGACCAGATCGGGCGACGGCACGTCCTGCGCGAGCAGCTCGTACAGCCGCTGGTAGATGAACAGCTCGTTGTCGTCGAGGTTCAGGTACGCGTAGATCTTGTCGCGCTCGAACAGGTAGTCGCACACCGTCATCTGGCTGAAGAGATCGCTCTGCCGGAGCGCGTCTGCTGCCGATGGCGCGCGAGCGTGAAGAAGAGCTGCGCCTGGAACGCCGCGCCGGGGCGTCCGCCGTAGAAATCGGCGAGGAACGGATTGTCGGTGTCGTCGAGCACCATCGTCGCGTCGAGGCGCGCGCCGAGGCGATCGGCCAGCGCGGATTTGCCGACGCCGGCAGGCCCTTCGATGGCGATGTAGCGGAACTCCACGGGTCGGTGGAGTATAAGCTATCAGGGTGTCGACGGCATTCACCATCGAGCGGCTGGAGCTGCGGCTGATGCGGCTGCCGCTGGTCCGCGTTCTTCGAGACGAGCTTCGGCCGCGTCTACGACCGCACGTTCGTGCTGGTGACGGTCGACGGGCGATGGACTGCAGGGGCTCGGCGAGTGCGTCGCCGACGCCGATCCGTTCTACAGCGCCGAAACGACCGTCACCGCGTGGCACGTCATCAAGGACTTCCTCGCGCCGCTCGTCCTCGGCCGGACGTTCGCGCATCCGCGTGACGTGTTTCCCGCCGCTCGCGCGCGGTGCGCGGCCACCACATGGCGAAGGCGGCGGTCGAGATGGCGGCCTGGGACCTGTGCGCCGCGGCGCGCCGGGCGTGCCGCTGACGCGTCCTGCTCGGCGGCACGCGCCGTCGGATCGAATCCGGCGTGTCGATCGGCATCCAGGATTCGCTCGACCAGCTTGCGGAGCGGATCGCCATCGAGCTCGCGGCCGGCTACCGCCGCATCAAGATCAAGATCAAGCCGGGATGGGACGTCGATGCGGTCGAGATGGTCCGCGCATCAGTTCGACGGCGTGCCGCTGATGGTGGACGCCAACGCCGCGTACACGCTCGCCGACGCCGCGCACCTCGCGGCGCTCGACCGCTTCGACCTGATGATGATCGAGCAGCCGCTCGAGTACGACGACATCCGCGATCACGCCGAGCTGCAGCGCGGCTGTCGACGCCGATCTGCCTCGACGAGTCGATCCACTCCGTCCGCGCGGCGGAAGAGGCGATCGCGCTCGGCGCCTGCCGCATCATCAACATCAAGCCGGGCCGCGTCGGCGGGCACGCCGAATCGATCCGGCTGCACGACACCGCCGCGGCGCACGGCATTCCGGTCTGGCACGGCGGCATGCTCGAGAGCGGCATCGGCCGCGCGCACAACATCCATCTGTCGTCGCTGCCGAACTTCACGCTGCCCGGCGACATCGCGGCCAGCCGCCGCTACTTCGTGCCGGATCTCATCGAGCCGCCGATCGAGGTCGACGCCGATGGCGGCATCGCTGTGCCCGACGGGCCCAGGCATCGGCGTGACGGTCGTCTGGGATCGTGTTGCGTCAATCGACGATCGACACGATCGAAGTGAGCGCCGTAGTCCCGTGCGACTTATGAACCGAACATCAGCCGTTCGTGATTGTCGGCACGCTGGCGCTGCGTCTTGTGCGCGTGCGCCAGCGCGCCGCCGCCGGCGTCAGCAGGCACCTGCCATCAGCGTCGACCAGAAGATGACCTGGATGCTCCAGCTCGAGGATCAGCGAATCCTTCGCGTGCCGCACCGCCGTCAGGAGCCGCCTGTCGCCGCGCCCGTTCGAGGCAGAAGCGGCCGCGGCGCCGCCGCCGCCGCCGCCCGACGCCCGACCTGCTCACGCTCGTCGACCGATCCGGAGCCTCGCATCCGGCGTCGCGCCGCGCTGGCGATCGGACGCGTCGGGCTTGCCCGAAGGGGTCGCGCCGCTTCAGACGGCGCTGACCGACACCGATCCGGACGTTCGCCAGATGGCGGCGTTCGCGCTCGGCCTGATCGGCGACGCGGCCGCTGTCCCCGCGTTGACGACCGCGCTGCAGGATGCCGATCCCGCTCGTGCGCGGCCGCGCCGCCGAAGCGCTCGGCCTGATCGGCGACAAGCGCGCCGGGCGCTGCGGTCGGCACGATGGCGGCCGCCTACATCAAGCAGGGCGCGATCGCGTCGCTGACGCCGGACGACGAGCACTGGCCGATCTCGCCCGAGGCCGACGCGGTCCGCCTCGGCCTGTTTGCGCTGGTGCGCCTGAAGGCATGGGACGGGCTCGCCTCCGCCGTGCTCGACTCCTCGGGCCATCCCGTCAGCGCCTGGTGGCCGGTCGCGTTCGCGCTGCAGCGGATCAACGATCGCCGCGCGCTTCAACCGCTGCAGCAGCTCGTGCAGGGCGCAGGGACGCTACACGCGCGCGTTCGCCGCGCGCGGCCTCGGCGCGACTGAAGGACGCCATCGTCCGTGCCGCTGCTTGTCGCGCTGCTCCAGCGTCGAGACGCGCGACGAGGTGCTCGCGGTGTCGGTCGTGCGCGCGCTCGGCCGAGATCGGCGCGCCGGAGGCGGCGGCGCCGCTCGTCGACGCTGCTGACGGCCGAGACGACGACGCCGAACCTGCGCGCTCGAGGCGGTGACCGCGCTCGGGGCGCTCCAGCGCCAGGGCTGCGCTCGGAGCCATCCAGGATCTGCTGACCGACGACTGGCCGGCGATGCGCGCCGCGGCGATTCGCGCGGCCGCCGCGATCGATCCGGACGGCTTCCTGTTGACGCTGTCGGGGATGGAACCGGATCCGCACTGGATCGTCCGCGCCGCGCTCGCCGACGTGCTCGGCTCGCTGCCGGCCAACGTCGCGACGGATCGCGCTGCGTGCGCTGCTCGACGATCAGGACACGCGCGTCGTTCCGTCGGCGCTCGAGGCCCTGGTCAAGCTGCAGGCGCCGGATCTCGACGCCGTCCTGCTGAAAGCGCTCACCAACGCGGACTTCGGCATCCGTCTCGCCGCCGCGCAGGCGATCGGCGAGCTCAAGCCGCCGGCGGGGCGGCCGCGCTGCGCGAGGCCTACCGCGTCGGCCTGGCCGACTCGACGTACGACGCGCGCGCCGCGGCGCTCGCCGCGCTGGCCGCGTACGGCGCCGCCGAAGCCACCGAGACGCTGAAGGCGGCGCTTGCCGACAAGGACTGGGCGCTGCAGGATCCGCGCCGGCCAGCTGCTCGCGAAGCTCGATCCCGTCGACGGACGTCGCGCAGGCGATCCGGCCGGTGCCGGGCGCCCGGCGTCGCTCCGTACGATTCGCCCGAGCTCGTGTCGCCGCAGTATTCGCCGCACGCCTTCATCGAGACCGCGAAGGGCACGATCGAGATCGAGCTGACGGTGCTCGACGCGCCGCAGACGGCGCAGAGCTTCATCGCGCTCGCGCGGAAGGGCTACTTCAACGGGCTGCAGATTCCACCGCGTCGTGCCGAACTTCGTCGTGCAGGACGGGCGATCCGCGCGGCGACGGGGAAGGCGGTCCGGGCTACTCGCATCCGCGACGAGCTGAACGATCGGCCGTACCTGCGCGGCACGGTCGGGATGGCGCTGTCGACTGGCCCGACACCGGCGGCAGTCAGTTCTTCATCACGCACTCGCCGCAGCCGCACCTCGACGCGAAGTACACGGTCTTCGGCCACGTCGTCAACGGGATGGACGTCGTCGACCGGATTCAGCAGCTCGACGTGATCGAGCGCGTGCGGATCTGGGATGGAAAGACGATGCAGTGAAGCTGGCAGCCATCAGCATGCGAGCATCAGCACGATCAACGGAGAGCTGGCAGCTGACAGCTGATGGCTGTACGTCTGTACAGCAAAAACGGGGGCGACGATCGCCCCCGTTTTTGGCGGGACGCGGCAGCTTACCGCTTCTTGCCGCCCTTCTTCTTCCCGCCCTTAGCAGTCTTTCTTTGCCATTGCGCTTTATCCCCCCCTTCGTGTGGGATTCGTTCGCGAGGAGCATCACCGTATCGCAGCGCCTCTGCCATCTGGCACGCCGGCGGTGCGTCAATACGCCGCTCGTCGCCTCGTGTGGGTCCGCGTTCTTCTCGACGACCGTCCGCGATGTTCCGCGGCCGCAGACCCAAAAAAATCGGGGGTGCTCAAGTTACCTTGACACCCCCCGGACCGGTCGGCGGCGGTTAGCGCTTCTTTCCGCCCTTTTTCTTGCCGCCCTTTGCAGCTCTTCTTCGCCATGAGTTCCTCCTTGGAACGTGGCAGCTCAGCTTGTTACCGGTGACCAGGGGTTACAACAGGTGGGCTGAGCGATCCACCCTCATACAAGATGTAGATTATGGACGAGAACATCCATGTGTCAAGCACAAAGTGCTGCGAAAGTCAAAAAATCGCATCCTACAACTCAGTTTCGGATCGGCTTCGAAGAACTGTAGACGTCGGATCGACGATCGTCGACGTTCGACGCGTGGAACGCGCGTGATCGCGACGGCGATCGACGTGATCAGCGCGCCATTTGAGTCGCGCGAGCGCGCGATTCGCCGCGGCGCGCGTGTCGGCGCCGCCCCGAACCACGTGGCTCGCGGCGCGGTAGTAGCCGATCGCCTCGTCGCGATGGCCGAGCCGCTCGTGCAGGCGCGCGGCGTCGAGGTAGGCGGCGGCGGCAATCGGCGCGGGCGAGCTCTGCGCGCGATCGATGGTCAGCTCGAACTGCGCGAGCGCCGGCACCGTCCTGCCGGCGCCTGCAGCACGCGCCCGTAGCGATAGCGCGCGACCGGATCCGTCGGGATCGAGCGCGACGCTCCGCGCGAGCAGCGGCTTCGGCGCCCGGCAGGTCCGATCGTCTCGAGCTTGCGCAAGCCCTCGAGCGACAGGCGGTAGGCCTCGGCGCGCGTCGGCGTCCGGCGCGTGGCGCAGTCCGCTCCGCCGCGCGCTGGCGGATCGCCTGCGGCATCCGGATGCCGGCGACGGCGTTCACGGCGGCGCGATAGGCGGCGACCGCGGCGTCGCGATGGCCGAGGCGATCCTCGCGCTTCGCCGAGCGCGAGGTAGGCGGCGGCCAGCGCGCCGAACGGCTTCGACGGCTGTCGCGTCAACGACCGCGCGCAGCTGCTCGATGCGCGTGATCGGTCTGGCAGAGCGCGTCGAGCTGGCGGGCGATGCCCAGCCGGGCCTGCGCCTCGGCGAGGTCCGACTCGTTGACGCGCTGTTCGCGCGCCAGCGCGAGCAGCGCGCGCCAGGTCGCGAGGCTGGCGGTGATGTCGTGCTGATAGCGATCCTGGACCTCGGCGAGCTGCGACGAGGAACAGCGGGTTGCCGGGATAGCGCTCGTGCAGCGACTGCAGGATCCCGACGGCGAGGTCGGTCGCGGTGCTCGTACCAGAGATAGATGACCTGCAGCTGGTAGTCGGCTTCCCCCTGCAGCAGCCGGCCGCGCGTCGCGCGCGCGCTGCATCCGCGCCAGCCCTTCGGTCCTGTTGCCGCCGGGCAGCATCAGCAGGAAGCGCAGCATCTTGGCGGCCGCCGGCGCGACGTCGGCGTAGTACCTGATACAGCCCGATCGCCGAAATACGCGTCGTCGAGGTCGGGATCGAGCGCGATGGCGCGTTCGAGCGCCGCTTGATGCGCTTGCCGTCGCGCGCGGCCGCCAGCTTCTCGTCGCGCAGCACGCGCCACTGCACGCGCGCCGCGTAGGCGGCGCCGGCGTAGAAGTGCGCCTCGGCGTTCTGCGGCTCGCGCGCGGCCCAGGCTTCGGTCGAGCGCGATCGCGCGCGTCGGCCGGCGTCGGAGAACTCGGCGTCGAGGGCGCGGCTGTCGGGGTCGAGCAGGATGCGCCACCAGGTGGCGGTCGCGGCGAGCACGTCGCAGGCTTCCGGCGGCGCCGGACGGCGCACGCGCGCGGAGCTCGGCGTCGGCCTGGTCGAACCGGCGTCGAGGATGTAGTCGTAGACCCGGACGAGCGCGTCGACGCCGCGTCAGCGCCGGTCGCTGTTGTGGTCCGGGGCGTGCGCGGCAGCGAGCACTGCGCAGCGGCCAGCAGCGCGATCGCCGGTCACGCAGCACAACCCGCGCGCGGTCATGTCACGCTGGTGCGGAGCTGCTGCTTCTCGGCGTGGCGCGCGATCGCGAGCGCGATCAGCCGATCGAGCAGCGCCGGGTACGTCGACGCCGGACGCCGCCCAGAGCTTCGGCGTACATGCTGATCGTCGTGAAACCCGGGAATGGTGTTCACCTCGTTGACGAAGAGCTTGTCCGTCGCCGCGCGCGAGCAGGAAGTCGACGCGCGCCATGCCGGCGCCGTCGATCGCCTTGAACGCCTCGATCGACAGCCGCCGGACCTCGTCCGACGCAGTCTTCTTCGGCAGGTCGGCCGGGATGATCGCCTTCGACCCGTCGTCGAGGTACTTCGCCTCGTAGTCGTAGAACTCGCGCGACGGGATGATCTCGCCGGGCACCGACGCTTCCGGCTCGTCGTTGCCGAGGACGCGCGCATTCGATCTCGCGCGCGTTCGGGCACGGCCGCCTCGATCGACGATCTTGCGATCGAAGCTGCCGGCGAGCGCCATCGCCTCGCGCAGTCCGGCGGCGTCCTTCGCCTTCGAGATGCCGACGCTCGATCCCAGGTTCGCCGGCTTCACGAACATCGGGAACCGCAGCGCCTTCTCGAGGCTCCGTCGGCGATCGGCTCGCGGCGCCGCTCCCAGTCGTGGCGCAGGACGACGCGGTAGGGGCAGACGGGGAGGCCGCGCGCGGCGAACAGCGACCTTCATGATCGCCTTGTCCATGCCGACCGCCGACGCGAGCACGCCGGCGCCGACGTAGGGGATGTTGGCGAGCTCGAGCAGCCCCTGGATGGTGCCGTCTTCGCCGTAGGGCCCGTGCAGCATCGGGAAGATCACGTCGAGCGACAGGCCGGTGACGACCGCCGCCGGCACGTCGGCGTCGCGGCTGCGCGAGCGATCGATCGAGAGAATGGTCTCCTCGCTCGGGCGCGCGACGAAGTGGACCTCGCGCCCTTCGCGAACCGGCCGGGCGGCTTCGATCCGCGCCTGCTCGATCACGTCGCCGGCGATCATCGACGCCGGCGGCTTGTCGGCGAGCGCCCAGCGGCCGTCCTTCTCGATGCGGATCGGCACCGGCTCGTAGCGCGTGCGATCGAGGTGGGCGAACACCGACGCCGCCGACGCGAGCGACACTTCGTGCTCGCCCGATCGGCCGCCGTAGAGCACGCCGACGCGAAGACGCTTCACGCAGAAAGAATACAGGAGTCGGAAGGCAGAATACAGAATGGGCGAGCCGTTCGCTTTTCACGTGACCGCACACCGACGGCTGCGCGCGCCGCGGCGAGCTGCGCACGCCGCACGGCGTCGTGCAGACGCCGGCGTTCATGCCGGTCGGCACGCGCGGCGCGGTGAAGGCGATCACGCATCGCGACGTCGAGGACGTCGGCGCGCGAGATCATCCTCGGCAACACCTACCACCTGCACCTGCGCCCCGGCGACGACCTGATCGCGCGCGCCGGCGGCCTGCATCGCGTTCATCGGCTGGCCGCACCCGATCCTGACCGACAGCGGCGGCTACCAGGTGTTCAGCCTGGCGCAGATGCGGCAAGGTCGACCGAGGAGCGGCGTCGACGTTCCGCTCGCACCTCGACGGCGCGCTGTGCACGCTGACGCCGGAGAGCGCGACCGACATCCAGGCGCAGCTCGGCTCCGACATCGCGATGGTGCTCGACGAGTGCGTCGCAGCGCCGGCCTCGGACGGCGGACGCGCGCGACGCCGATGGAACGTCGGCGCGCTGGGCGCGGCGCGCGCGGACGCGGCTGCTGCAGCTGCGCGACGATGCCGCGTCGGCGCCGGCGGTGGTCGTGTCACCAACCCGGGCCAGGCGCAGTTCGGGATCATCCAGGGGGGCACCGACCCGGCCCTGCGGACCGAAAGCGTCGCAGGCGACGGTCGAGATCGGCTTCGAGGCTACGCCATCGGCGGCCTCAGCGTCGGCGAGCCGGTCGACGTCATGTACGAGGTCGTCGGCCACACCGCGCCGCAGCTGCCCGCCGACCGGCCGCGGTATCTGATGGGCACCGGCATGCCCGACGACCTCGTGGAGTGCGTCGCCCGCGGCATCGACATGTTCGACTGCGTGCTGCCGACCCGCAACGCGCGGAACGGCCAGCTGCTGACGCGCGCACGGCGTCCTGGTCATCAAGAACGCCCGCTATGCCGAGGACCCGCGGCCGCCGGACCCCGGCTGCGGCTGCTACACCTGCCGGCACTTCAGCCGCGCCTACCTCCGCCATCTATTCATGGCGGGCGAGATGACGGCGGCGACCCTGCTAACACGTCCATAACCTCTACTTTTACCTTGACTTCATGCGGCGGATTAGGGAGGCTATTGTGTTTCGGCTCGTTTGAAAAGCTCCGCCAGGAGTTTCATCAAACCTTCTCCCGACGACCTCAACAGTCATTTCAGCATCCTGCAGCATGACGACACTCGTTCCGCGTGCGTTTTCAATGTAGCGATGGCCAGTCCGGCCAGGGCGCGGGCGGACTGCTCCAGTTCCTGCCGTTCGCCCTCATCCTCGGCATCTTCTATTTCATGATCCTGATGCCGATGAAAAGCCGGCAGAAGAAGGTCCAGGAATTTCAGGAGGCGCTCAAAGTCGGCGACAAGATCGTCACGACCAGCGGCATCTACGGACAGATCACCCGCCTGAACGAGAAGTCGGTGCAGGTGCAGATCGCCGACAAAGTCCGCATCGAAGTCGCGCGCGTCGGCGGTCGGCGGCTATCAGGGACAGGAGCCGGTGGTCACAGAAAACGGGAACGCTGAGCATGTACAAGAACCTTCGCTGGAAAATCCTCACCATCCTCGTCGTCTTCGTCGTGTTCTTCGGCATCGGCGTCTATCCGCTGCTGGCGCAGAAGTACCACTGTGCCGGTGCCCGGCGTGGCTGATGGCGCAAGCAGCTGAAGCTCGGTCTCGACCTCAAGGGCGGCGTGCACCTCGTCATGCGCGTGAATACCGACGACGCGCTGCAGCCTGACGACGACGTCGACGAGCGAGCAGCTGCGCGACTCGCTCCGCACCGCCGGCATCAACGTGACCGCCATCAACCTCGAGTCGCCGACGACGTTCCGCGTCGAGGGGGTGCCGCCGGATCGCGACTCGCAGTTCCGCACGTCCGCCGACGAAATCGCCGCGACCAACTACGATCGCAATCCCCTCGCCGGCGGCGTCCTACGAGTTCACGATGAAGCCGAACGTCGAGCGCGACCTGCGCGAGCAGACGGTCGACCAGGCGCTGCAGACGATCGATCGCCGCGTCAACGAGCTCGGCGTCGCCGAGCCGAGCATCGCGCGGCAGCCGAAGGGCGACGAAATCCTCGTCCAGATGCCCGGCGTGACCGACGTCGCGCGCGCGAAGGAAATCATCGGCAAGACCGCGATCCTCGAGTTCAAGCTCGTCGAGAGCGGGCCGGCTGGTCGAAGGACGATCTGCTGAAGGCAGTACAACGGCACAGCTGCCCGGCGACATGGAGATCTTGCCGGGCAGTCCGGCAGCGCGAGCGCCGACGCCAGCACGGTCTACTACGTCGTCCGGAAGATCGCGCCGGTGACCGGTCGGGATCTGCGCAGTCGCCAAGCCGGGGCTCGACGAGAACAACCAGCCGGCCGTCCACTTCGAGCTGAAGTCGGACGGCGCGCGCAAGTTCGGCAAGCTCTCGGGCGAGAACATCGGCCGCTATCTGGCGATCGTGCTCGACAACCGGGTGGTCTCGGCGCCGCGGCTCGAAGGGCGGATCACCGACCAGGGACGGATCAGCGGCGGCTTCACCGCCGAAGCGGCGAACGACCTGTCGCTGACGCTGCGCTCCGGCGCGCTGCCGGCGTCGCTGACCTACCTCGAGGAGCAGCGTGGTCGGCCCGTCGCTCGGCGCCGACTCGATCCGCGCCGGCGTCATCTCGTCGATCGTCGGCCTGCTGCTGATCATGGTGTTCATGCTCGTCTACTACAAGCTGTCGGGCGTCAACGCGATCGTCGCGCTGGTCTTCAACCTGGTCATCCTGCTCGGCCTGATGGCCTACATCGGCGCGACCATGACGCTGCCGGGCATCGCCGGATTCGTGCTGACGATGGGCGTCGGCGTCGACTCGAACGTGCTGATCTTCGAGCGCATCAAGGAGGAGCTCGCGGCGCAGCGCGGCGTCCGCGCGTCGATCAACGCCGGCTTCAGCCGCGTGTTCCTGACGCTGCTCGACACGCACATCGCGTCGCTGATCTCGGCGCTGTTCCTGTTCCAGTTCGGCACCGGCCCGATCCGCGGGTTCGCGACGACGCTGTCGATCGGTCTGTTCGTCAACCTGTTCACGTCGATCTTCGTGTCGAAGACGCTCTACGAGATGGAGCTGTCGGCAGCGCCAGACGCCGCGCGCTGAGCATCTGACCGCGCAACGCCAACGGTTGAACTTTATGCACATTTTCAAGAATCCCAATTACGACTTCGTCCGGTGGAAGTGGCACGCGATCGCCCTGTCGTGGATCATCATCCTCGCCGGCGTGTGCGTCATCTGGACCAAGGGCATGCCGAAGGGCGTCGAGTTCTCCGGCGGCACCATCGTCATCGTCAAGTTCGACCAGCAGCCGAACCTCGAGCACGTCCGCGACGCGCTCGAGCGCACGATTCCCGGCGGCGGCGCGAACGCGATCGTCCAGCAGTACGGCGAACCGGCGGCCAAGCAGGTGATGATCCGCGTGCACACCGCCGGCGCGGAATCGGGCGGGTCGCTGAGCGCGACCGCCGACGGTGGCCGCTGACCAGCGCGGCTGGGCCAATCAGGCCAACGCTCGGCAAGTTCGAACTGCGTCGTCGGGCACGGGAGATCGTCGGGCCGACGGTCGGCGAGGAGCTGCAGACAGCGCGGCATCCTCGCGACGATCTTCGCGCTCGGCGGCATCCTCGTCTACATCGCGTTCCGGTTCCGCTTCAGCTTCGCGGTCGGCGCCGTCGTCGCGACGCATCCACGACCTGCTGATCACGCTGGCGTTCCTGGCGTTCTTCCGCTACGACCTGAGCCTGAACGTGATCGCGGCGCTGCTGACGATCACCGGCTACTCGATGAACGACACGATCGTCATCTTCGACCGCGTCCGCGAGAACATGCGCTCGATGCGCCGCGACAACTCGCCAGCATCGTCAACGCGGCGGTCAACCAGATGCTCGACCGGACGATGATCACCGGCGGCCTGACGCTGCTGTCGGTCATCGCGCTGTTCTTCTTCGGCGGCGAGGTGCTGAAGGGCTTCGCCTTCACGATGATCGTCGGGATCATCACCGGCACCTACTCGAGCGTGTTCATCGCCGCGGCGATCGTCGTGATCTGGCAGGGACGGGCGAAGGCGAAGGCGGCGCCCGCCGCCGCCCGTACCGCGCCGGCGCGCAAGCCGAGCAAGCGCGACGCGCGCCTCGTAGACCCGCCCATCGTGGATCTGGCTGTCCGCCGCCCTGCTCGGGGTCGTGCAGGGACTCACCGAGTTCCTGCCGGTGTCGTCCACCGCGCACCTCATCATCGGCGCGCGGCTGCTGCATTTCGACGATCCCGGCGGCATCTTCATCGTCATGATCCAGCTCGGCTCGATCCTGGCGGTGATGTGGCTGTACCGGACGAAGATCATCCGCGTCCTGAAGGGACTGCCGTCCGACCCGGACGCGCGACACTTCGTGCTGATGATCCTCGTCGCGTTCCTGCCGGCCGCCGTGGCGGGCGCGCTGTTCGCCGGCTACGTGAAGCGCGTGCTGTACACGACGCCCGACGGTCATCGCGGTGAGCTTCATCGTCGGCGGCATCGTGATGATCGTCGTCGAGCGCGTCCGGCCGGCGCCGGTCGGTGCTGAACGCCGACCACACGTCGCTGTCGCGCGCGCTCGGCGATCGGCCTGTGCCAGACCCTCGCGCTGATTCCGGGCGTGTCGCGCTCGGGCGCGACCATCGTCGGCGCCATGCTGCTCGGGCTCGATCGGCCGGCGGCCGCGGAGTTCTCGTTCTTCCTGGCGATGCCGACGATGACGGCGGCGTTCGCGCACGATCTGCTGCAGAGCGCGCCACAGCCTGGGCGACGACGCGGGGCGCAGAGATCGCGATCGGCTTCGTGCTGGCGTTCGTCGCCTCGGCGCTGGTCGTGAAGCCGTTCCTGGCGGTCGTCCGGCGGTCCGGCTTCGCGCCGTTCGCCTGGTACCGGATCGCTCGCCGGCGTCGTCGTCGCTGCTGGCGGCGCGATTGCCGCCGGCGTGGCTCTGAGCTGACGCCATGCTATGCAGTGGCTTCGGCGCAGCTTCATCGCCGGCTTCTTCGTCACCGTTCCGCTGTTCATCTCCGTCGCGGCGTTCCTGTGGCTGTTCCGGCTCGTCGACGGCTTCGTCGGCCCGCTCTACGTGAAGTTCCTCGGGCGCGAGGTGCCGGGCCTCGGGATTGCAACGACGGCTGTCGCGTCCTCCTCGTCGGGGCGGTCGCCACCAACGTGGTCGGCAAGCGGCTGCTGCAGCAGACCGAGTGGCTGCTGCTGCACGTGCCGCTCTTCCGGAGCATCTACGCGCCGGTGAAGCAGCTGGTGGTGGCGTTCTCGCCCGACAACGAGTACGGGTTCAAGCGGGTGGTGCTGATCGAAGACGCCTCGCGCGGCTATGCGCTGGGGTTTCTGACCAAGGAGTTCACGATCGATCGCGGCCAGGGCCCGGAGGCGCTGATCGCCGTCTACGTGCCGACGAATCACCTCTATCTGGGCGACATCGTGATCTGCCCGCGCGACCGGGTGTCGTTTCCCGACATCACGGTCGAGCAGGGCATCCGCATCTTCCTGACCGGCGGGATGGCGATGGCAGGGCGCATTCGGGCGCGGCGCGGCGACGATCGCGTCGGGGATTTCCGGGTATAATTTGAAGCTGTTTTGACTCGACAGACAAAGGACGCTTAATGATCAAGATCTTCCGGATCGCATGTCTGCTCGCCCTGCTCGCGTGCCGCGTGGCCGACCGCGGCGCTGGCGCAACCGCCGGCCGCGGCCGCCGGCCGAGACCGCGCAGCGGCACGCCGGCGGCGAGGCGAACCTCGTGCTGCCGGATCTGAGCAGGCGACGTTCCTGGGCATCAACGGCCGATCGCTGCTGATGGGCGGGCTCGTCGTCTGCCTGCTCGGTCTCGCGTTCGGCATGGTGATCTTCATGCAGCTGAAGAACCTGCCGGTGCATCGCTCGATGCTCGAGGTCTCGGAGCTGATTTACGAGACGTGCAAGACGTACCTGATCACGCAGGGCAAGTTCATCCTCCTCCTCGAGGTCTTCATCGGCGTGATCATGGTGTTCTACTTCGGCGTCCTGCAGCACTTCGAGCGCCGATCAAGGTCGCGATCATCCTGCTCTTCAGCCTGGTCGGCATCGGCGGCAGCTACGGCGTGGCCTGGTTCGGCATCCGCGTCAACACGTTCGCGAACTCGCGCGCGGCGTTCGCCGGCCTGCGGGGCATGCCGTATCCGATCTACGCGATTCCGCTGCAGCGCCGGGCATGAGCATCGGCATGCTGCTCATCAGCGTCGAGCTGTTCATGATGCTGTGCATCCTGCTCTTCATCCCGGGCGACTACGCCGGGTCCTGCTTCATCGGCTTCGCCATCGGCGAGTCGCTCGGCGCGGCGGCGCTCCGCATCGCCGGCGGCATCTTCACGAAGATCGCCGACATCGGCGTCGGACCTGATGAAGATCGTCTTCAACATCAAGGAAGACGACGCGCGCAATCCCGGGGTCATCGCCGACTGCACGGGCGACAACGCCGGGCGACTCGGTCGGCCCGAGCGCCGACGGCTTCGAGACCTACGGCGTCACCGGCGTCGCGCTCATCTCGTTCATCCTCGTCGCGGTCGACGATCCCGCCGGTCCAGGTGCAGCTCCTGGTCTGGATCTTCGTGATGCGCGTGATGATGATCATCGCGAGCGGCGTGTCGTACCTGATCAACGAGAGCGATCTCGAAGGCGCAGTTCGGCAACGCGGCGACGATGAACTTCGAGGCGCCGCTGACGCGGCTCGTCTGGCTGACGTCGATCGTCTCGGTCGATCGCTGACCTACATCGTGTCGTACCTGCTGATCCCGACGCTCGGCGGCGACCCGACGCTCTGGTGGAAGCTCTCGACGGTCATCACCTGCGGCACGCTGGCGGGCGCGATCATCCCGGAGCTGGTGAAGATCTTCACGTCCACCGAGTCGACGCCACGTGCGCGAGGTCGTGACCTCGTCGCGCGAGGGCGGCGCGTCGCTCAACATCCTGTCCGGGCCTCGTCGCCGGGCAACTTCAGCGCCTACTGGCTGGGCATCAGCATCGTCGTCGCTGATGTCGATCGCCTACATCGTGAGCACGCTACGGACTGGGCGCAGCTGATGATTGCGCCGGCGGTCTTCGCGTTCGGCCTCGTGGCGTTCGGCTTCCTCGGCATGGGCCCGGTCACGATCGCGGTCGACTCGTACGGCCCGGTCACCGACAACGCGCAGTCGGTGTTCGAGCTGTCGGTGATCGAGACGCTGCCGAACATCAAGCAGGAGCTCAAGAAGGACTACGGCTTCGACGTGAACTTCGAGCGCGCCAAGCACCTGCTCGAGGAGAACGACGGCGCCGGCAACACGTTCAAGGCGACCGCCAAGCCGGTGCTGATCGGCACCGCGGTCGTCGGCGCGACGACGATGATCTTCTCGATCATCGTGGTGCTGACCCACCGGCTGCAGCCGGAGAACCTGCAGATACCTGTCGATCCTGCACCCGCCGTTCCTGCTCGGCCTGATCACCGGCGGCTGCGATGATCTACTGGTTCACCGGCGCGTCGATCCAGGCGGTGACGACCGGCGCCTACCGCGCGGTCGAGTTCATCAAGGCGAACATCAAGCTCGACGGTGTCGAGAAAGGCGTCGGTCGCGGACTCCAAGAAGGTCGTCGAGATCTGCACGCAGTACGCGCAGAAGGGGATGTTCAACATCTTCCTGGCGGTGTTCTTCGCCACGCTGGGGTTTGCGTTCCTCGAGCCGTACTTCTTCATCGGCTACCTCGTCTCGATCGCGCTGTTCGGGCTGTTCCAGGCGATTTTCATGGCCAACGCCGGCGGCGCCTGGGACAACGCGAAGAAGATCGTCGAGGTCGAGCTGAAGGAAAAGGGCACTCCGCTGCACGCGGCGACCGTCGTGGGCGACACGGTTGGCGATCCGTTCAAGGACACCTCGTCGGTGGCGATGAACCCGGTCATCAAGTTCACGACGCTGTTCGGGCTTCTGGCGGTGGAGCTGGGCGTGCAGCTGGCCGCACGACTACGGCGCACGGATGAGCCACCTGCTGGCGGCAGCGTTCCTGCTCGGGTCGGCGATTTTCGTGTGGCGGTCGTTCTACGGCATGCGGATTGGGGCCGGCGTCGTAGCCTGGCGAGCAGGTCCGGTACGAAGGGCGTGTCCA
Organism: uncultured Acidobacteriota bacterium; assembly: GCA_963786615.1. Lineage (GTDB taxonomy): Bacteria > Acidobacteriota > Vicinamibacteria > Vicinamibacterales > 2-12-FULL-66-21 > CAWAZT01. The sequence goes on along the minus strand of CAWAZT010000001.1, from coordinate 32,936 downwards.
CCGTGCCGATCCGCCAAAAGCGGTGTCTAACGACAAAGGAGAACGTTCGTTGACACTGCTTTTTGGCTCTGACTATAATTCGCGGTCTTGCGCCGCCCCTGACAGAGTTAGGAGGGCTGAACCGTGCCGCGTGACATGTTCGGCGACGTCGTGACACCGTCCATCAAGGTCGGGTCCCAGAAGTGGTATACGGTTCCCGCTCTCGATCGTCGCGCACGTGGCGATCTTCGCGGCGATCATCATCATTCCGCTTGATGGCGACCGACGTGCTGCCCACGCCGCCGTCGATGATGGCGTTCGTGGCGGCCGCCGCCGCCGCCGCCGCCGCCGCCGCCGCCGCCGCCGGCGCCGGCGGTCGCGCAGCCGAAGGTGGAGCCGGTCCGGTCGACCAACCCGAACGCGGCGCCGATCGAGGCGCCCAAGGAAATCAAGCCTGAGGTCTCGGTCTCCCGACCGTCGGCGTGCCCGGCGGCGTCGAGGGCGGCGTGCCCGGCGGCGTGGTCGGCGGCGTCGTCGGCGGGCTGCCGGAAGCCCCGCCGCCGCCCCCGCCGCCCGACGGCGCCGGTGCGCGTCGGCGGCAACATCAAGCACGCCGACGAAAGACGAAGGACGTCAAGCCCGTCTATCCGCCGATCGCGCAGTCCGCGCGCGTGTCAGGGCGTGGTCATCATCGAGGCCACCATCGGCGCCGACGGACGGGTCAAGGACGCGAAAGTGCTCCGCTCGATCCCGCTGCTCGACCAGGCGGCGCTCGACGCGGTGAAGCAGTGGCAGTTCACGCCGACGCTGCTGAACGGCGTGCCGGTGCCGGTCATCATGACCGTCACGGTGAACTTCACGCTGCAATAAGCCGGTACACGACCACTCGTTGCGCGCGGGCCCAGCCGCGCGTCACCACTCGGAGGATGGGGCATGAATTTCATTGAGATGTGGGAGCAGATGGGGCCGATGGCGAAGGCCATCGGCGTGGTGCTGGTCATCATGTCGATGATCTCGTTCGGCGTCGCGATCGAACGCATCTATACGTTCACGCAGGCCCGCAAGCAGTCGAAGCTGTACGCGCCGCAGGTGGCCAAGCACCTGAAAGAAGGCCGCCTGAAGGACGCGATTGCGATCTCGTCTCGAAGAACTACCGCTACAGCCACCTCGCCAAGGTCGTGCTCGCCGGGCTGCAGGAATATCAGTTCCAGCAGGAAGCCGGCGGCAACCTGAGCCGTGAAGACCTCGTCGACACCGTCCGCCGCGCCATCCAGCGCGCCTCGGCGCTGACCGCCAACGACCTGAAGAAGGGCATTGCCGCGCTCGCGACCATCGGCGCGACCGCGCCGTTCGTCGGACTGCTCGGCACGGTCGTCGGCATCATCACGGCGTTCCAGGGCATCGCGGCCACCGGCTCGGGCGGTCTCGGCGCCGTCTCAGCCGGTATCTCCGAAGCGCTCGTCGAAACCGCGCTCGGGCTCGTGGTCGCGATTCCGGCGGTGTGGTTCTACAATTACCTGACCGGCCGCATCGAGTACTTCAACGTCGAAATGGACAACTCCTCGTCGGAGCTGGTCGACTACTTCATCAAGAAGACGGCGTAATGATTTGGTGATCGGGTGATCGGTGATTTGGTAATTGACTTCAATCACCAAATCACCGATTCACGAAATCACCAGACTGAGTAGGAATTTTGCCATGGCAATGGATGTTGGCGGCCAAAGAGGGGCGATCAACGCGCACATCAACGTCACGCCGCTCGTCGACGTCATGCTGGTGCTGCTCATCATCATGATGCTGATCGCGCCGATGCTGCAGCAGGGCGTCGCGGTCACGCTGCCCGAGGCGGTCAACACGCGAGCGACAAGCCGGACACGCAGGACCAGACCGTCGTCGCCATCGACGCGCATCAACCACTTCTACGTCAACGCGATCCCCGTCTCGAAGGACGATCTCGTCACGCGCGTGACCGTCCGCGCTCGAGGACAAGAAAGAAAAGGTCGTCTATCTGAAGGGTGACAAGGACGCGAAGTACAGCGCGATCATGGACGCGATGGACGCGCTCCGCAAGGCGCAGATCGAGAACATCGCGCTCATCACCGAGAAGAAGAACGTCCTGGGCAGACCGACGGGAGGAGGCCAGTAATGCGCGCACGCCCACAAGCACTTCGGCGCCGAGAAGGTCGTCCGCGGGGAGGTCCCGCACGCCAGCGCGGACATGAACGTCACGCCGCTCATCGACGTGCTGCTCGTGCTGCTCATCATCTTCATGGCGGCCCTGCCGCTCACCCAGAACGGCGTCGACATCAACCTGCCGCTCGAGACCAAGGCTGCCGCAGCAGCAGAACCCGCAACGACAACGCAGATCGTGCTCGAGTACGGCGCCGACAAGTCGATCGCCGTCAACCACCAGCCGATCCCCCTCGCCGAGCTCGAGACCCGCCTGCGCGACATCTTCGAGACGCGCAAGGAAAAGACGATGTTCATCGTCGGCGACCCGTCGCTGCGCTACGGCGAGATCGTCGCCGTGATCGACGCCGCCAAGGGCGCCGGCGTCGAGAAGGTCGGCATCGTCACGCTCGGCATGCGCCAGGAAGCCACCGGTCAGGCGCCAGCCAAGGGCGGCAGTTAGGGCCGCGGACAGCGCTGCGGATCGCGCGGACAGATCTGCAGGCCGCTTCCCCGAGGGAGCGGCCTTTTGTCATGTCACGCCCCTGGGCCGGCCAGACTGATGTCGCTCGGGCTGCGTCGCTCGCGGCGGTATTGCGTCGCGTCTGATCTGCCTGCTGGCGGGTTCCGCCCGGTCCGATCGCCGATGGGCCGCTGCAGCACGACTAGGCTGCACGGGCCCTGATTCGACCTACTTCGCTCCGGACGACGCCTTCTTCTTCTGGAGCTCGATGGCCTTGTTGCGGAGCTTGTCGGCCTCCTTGAGGAGCTCCTCCTGCTTCTTCTTGTCCTTCTCGGTGTTGGCCTCCATCCGGAGCAGGATGTTCTTGTAGGTCATCGCCTCCATGTAGTCCGGGTTGAGGCTCGAGCGCCTTGTCCTCCATCGCGAGCCCCTTCAGGATGTAGTCCTTCTTCTCGGCGGGCGACAGGCGGAAGTCCTTGCGAGCCTTGTCCCAGTAGAAGGTGGCGACGCGGTGGTAGCCCTCGGGGTTGTTCGGCTCGAGATCGGCGGCCTTCTCGAGCGCCTCGATCGTCTTCGGGAAGTCTCCCTGCCGGTTGTAGTAGCCGGCCAGGTTCGTGTAGACGGCCGGGTCGTTCGGCTTCTGGTCTCCTTCGCCTTGACGTACTGCGCCTCGGCGTCGTCGTAGCGGCCGGCGTCCTCGTAGAGCTTGGCGAGCGGCATGTAGTTCGCGGGCTCGTTGGGCTCCAGCGGATGATTTGCTGGTAGACCGGCTCGGCCTTGGCCGGGTCGTTCAGCTTGTCGGACCCGTAGGCGGCGGCGAGATACTCCAGCGCCAGCTTCTTCCATCTTCGGGTCGGGTTCTTGCTGCGGCGGCCTTCGGTAGTTGTCGATGGCCTTCTGGATGTAGGCGTCGTTCTGCGGCGTCGCCCGGCCTTGGCCGGCTTGTAGAGCTGGTCGTAGCTGTTGGCGAGGAAGAAATAGGCCGTGGCCGAGCTCCGGGTTCGAATGCCCAGCGGACGACCTCCTCGTACCGCTCGGCGGCCCTCTTCCAGTCCTTCTGCGGGTACAGGCGTGTTGCCGTCCTTGAACGCCTTGACCGCCTTCAGGTGCTGTACGGAATACTTGCCGCAGCCCGCCGCCGCCGCCGAGCCCGAAGACCAGGGCCATCGAGGCCACAGAAGCCGCGCGAAATCGGATGGTCATGCTCTCCCCTTCTCGCGCCGATTACAATGAAACAAGGGGGTCAGTATATTGACGGCTCAACACGCCGTCAACCGCGGCTCGCAGCTCCGCGGCGCCTGACAACACCCCTCAAAATCGCTTAGACACCACGACCCATGATCCGGTTCGAGGACCTCGTCAGAAAAGGTCCGCGCCAACAACCCCGACGCCGACGTCGAGCTGCTTGCGGCGGGCCTATGTGTTCTCCGCCTTCGAGCACAAGGGACAGGTGCGCCATTCCGGGCGAGCCCTACCTCGTCCACCCGCTCGAGGTCGCCGACCTCCTCGCCGACATGAAGCTCGACGTGGTGGCGATCGCCGCGGGCCTGCTCCACGACATCGTCGAGGACACGCAGACGCCGATCGAGCGGATCAAGGAGCTGTTCGGCGCCGATGTCGCGCACGTGGTCGAAGGGGTGACCAAGCTGGGCGCGATCCAGTTCTCGTCGAGCGAGGAGCGGCAGGCGGAGAACTTCCGCAAGATGCTGCTCGCGATGGTCGACGACATCCGCGTCATCCTGGTGAAGCTCGCCGACCGGCTCCACAACATGCGGACGCTGCACCACCTGCCCGAGGAGCGCCGCGTCAAGATCGCGCAGGAGACGCGCGACATCTACGCGCCGATCGCCAACCGGCTCGGGATGAGCAAGGTCAAGAACGAGCTCGAGGAGCTGGCGTTCCAGTATCTCGAGCCGAAGGCCTTCGAGGCGCTGCGCCAGCGTGTCGAAGCACGCCGGCGCGCGACCGAAGGGCTGATCGAGGAGCTGACGAAGAACGTCTCGGCGAAGCTCGCCGAGGCGCAGGTGCCGATCATCCACATCGACGGCCGGATCAAGCGCCTGTTCAGCATTCACCAGAAGCTGAGGCGCCAGAAGATCGATCTCGATCAGGTCTACGACTTCATGGCGCTGCGGATCGTCACGCAGTCGGTCAAGGACTGCTACGCCGCGCTCGGGATCATCCACCAGACGTGGTCGCCGGTCCCGGGACGGATCAAGGACTTCATCGCGATGCCGCGGCCCAACGGCTACCAGTCGCTGCACACGTCGGTGATCAGCGATCGCGGGTTTCCCGTTCGAGGTGCAGATCCGCACCGCCGAGATGCACCGGATCGCGGAGGAAGGGATCGCCGCGCACTGGAAATACAAGGAAGGGCGTGTCGGCGCCGATCGCGACGAGCAGTACTTCATCTGGCTGCGCCAGCTGCTCGAGTTCCAGCAGGAGGTCCGCGATCCGCAGGAGTTCCTGCAGAACCTGAAGATCGAGCTCTATCCCGAAGAGGTCTACATCTTCACGCCGGCCGGGGAGGTGAAGGCGCTGCCGCGCGACGCGACGCCGGTCGATTTCGCCTACTCCATCCACTCCGACGTCGGCCATCAGTGCGTCGGCGCGCGGGTCAACGGCAAGATGGTGCCGCTCCGCACGCGGCTCCGCAACGGCGACATCGTGCAGATTGTCACCGCGCCGGGGCACCACCCGAGCCGCGACTGGCTCAACTTCGTCGTCACCTCGCGCGCGCGCAACAAGATCAAGCACTACATCCACGCCGAGGAGAAGGAGCGCAGCCTCGAGCTCGGACGCAAGTTGTTCGAGAAGGAGGCGCGGCGGTTCGGCCTCAACGTGAAGTCGCTCACCGAGGGGCCGGCGTTCGCCACGCGTGCTGACCGAGTACGGCTTCGGCAAGGCCGAGGAGCTCTTCACCGCGCTCGGCTACGGCAAGCTGGCCGTGCGGATGCTGCTGGCCAAGCTGGTGCCGCAGGAGCAGCTCAAGGAAGCGCCGGAGAGCGGCCTCGCGTCGGTCGTCCGGCGCGTGCTCGGTCCGGCCGAAGACAAGATCAAGGTCCGCGGCTTCGACGACCTGATGGTGTTCCGCGCCCGCTGCTGCAATCCGATCCGCGGCGAGAAGATCGTCGGCTACATCACGCGCGGCAAGGGCGTGTCGGTCCACTCCGCCGCCTGCCCCAACGTCGTCAACCTGCTCTACGACCCGGAGCGCAAGATCGACGTCGAATGGGACAAGGGGTCGGACGTCGTCGCCCTACACCGTGCGCCTGACGATCCAGGTCGAGGATCGCAAGGGCATCCTGGCCGACGTCAGCTCCAAGATCGCCGGCATCAACACCAACATCCGCAACGTCGAAGCGCGCACCGACGATCAGATGGGCCGCATCGACATGACCGTCGAGATCAGCGACATGAAGCACCTGCAGAAGGTGATCAAGTCGCTCCGGAGCGTCGCTGGAGTTGTGGACGTCGAGCGGGCGTCGCGCTGAAGGCGCGACGCGTAATGCGGAATGTATGTAATGCTCATGACTTCAGACTTGACTCGAACATTGACAGCGACCACGTCGATCTCGACGCGGCGTCCTTCGGCAGCCGCGCGACCTGCACCGTGGCGCGCGCGGGGGCGGGTGCGCTGAAGAACGTGGCGTAGACCTCGTTCATCGCGGCGAACTCGTTCATGTCGAGCAGATAGACGGTCGTGCGGACGACGGCGTCGAACGAGAGGCCGGCGGCTTCGAGGATGGCGCCGAGGTTTTCGAAGACCCGGCGCGTCTGTTGCGCGATGTCGCCGGCGACGAGCTGGCCGGTGGCTGGATCGATCGGCACCTGCCCCGAGAGGAACAGCAGGTTTCCGGCCTTGATGGCCTGGGAGTACGGGCCGATCGCCGCGGGCGCGGTGGAGCGCTGCCGTTAGACCGGGGCTGGCGCAGACCATGCCGTGCTCGCGCCCATCCGGCGGCCGCGTTCCGCGACCTAGCGGCGTCTAGGCTGCCTTGACGACCTTGCCCGACCGGAGGCACCGCGTGCAGACGCGCAGGCGACGGATTCCGCCGTTCACCAGCGCGCGCACGCGCTGCAGGTTCGGCTCGAATCGCCGCGGCGACACGTTGTGCGCGTGGCTGATGTTGCGCCCGACGACCGGGCCCTTCCCGCAGATTTCGCAGCGCTTCGCCATGGTTCTAACTCGTTGATTGAGCAGTGGCTTACAGCCGTCACCGAGCGCGACGGCACAAACGCTGAATTATACCACGGCCGACCCCGCCTCGGTTGAGGCCATCAGCCGGATCTGTCTCTCCGACATCCGACTCCGATCACGGCAACACGATCCGCGGGGCATCGGGGGTCTCGGTCGGTGCTGGTCACATCTCTCGGGCGTCGGACTGGTGCCATCGCCTTTCATCATCCTGGCGGCGAGCAGGAGCCAGCTGGTGACGGGCGACGTTTCGTCGGGCACGTCTCGCGCCGCTTCGCGCGCCACGCGCTCCATTCGTCGCAGCGCCGTGGCCGCGTCCCGTTCGACGCGCGACGCCTGCGCGCCCGCGCGCTGCGCGAGCTCGGCGACCGATCGACCAATCTCCGATGCGAGCCGCTGCGCCGGCAGCGACTGCGCCTGATGCTCGTAGATGATGCCCTTGCCAGCCGTCTCCAGTGTGGCCGCGACCGTCGCAGCGGCGTCGGCGACGTCGGCGTCGTGCGGCGACGGGATGGTTGCCTTCGCGTGTTGCAGCACCAGGGCTTGCAGGTACAGGAACAGTCGGTACTGCATCTCCGTGAGATCACTGATGCGCGGCAGGACGAAGCCCATATCGCGATCCTGCTGACGCATCACGACGGCCGGCGGGTGCACGCGCGCGGTCGCCAGATACGGGCAGTCCGGCGGACACGCGATCTCGGTGAGCCGCTTCGTCCCGCAACACACAGGCGCAGATCTCGCGATGCACGCCAGGACAGGCGCGCTTGGCTTTTCGCGTCGAACACAACGGGCACGTTGTCTTCATGCGGCGGGCACCCACGTCATCGTTGCTGTCCCTCGATTCGGTGCGCGAGATCCGACACCCGGGACTGCCCGGGATCCCGGACACGAGGGATCCTGAAACCACCGAACCCTGAACCGCGAACCTGACCGACTTCTGTCATCTCCCAATTGCATTCCTGTTCCGGCGCGCCTGAATCACCAGCGATTTTCCCACAAATTTGCACGAGTTTTCGCGCGCGTGCACAGGTATGCGGTTTGCAGTTTCGTGATCGCGCGAGGAGGGCACTGTGGACGATCCGCTCCTTCACGGTCAGACGCCGGCCGAGTACTTCAAGGATCTCGTCGACTCGGCGCTCGTGCGCCAGCATCTGCGCGCGAACGAGCTGACGGCGTATTACCTCGTCAACCTGTTGTGCGGCTTCATGCGGCCGGACAAGCGTCCGGCGTTCGACGACGACGACCGGCCGCTGGCGTTTCGATTGGGGCGGGCGCTCGAGAGCGGCGGCCGTGAACAGCGCGCGCGGCTGCGCAGCCTGGGGGACTTCTCGCTGTTCATGTCCGGCTTCTTCTCCGACAGCTTCCGCCGCCGGTCCGTGGACGTCGACTACTACGTCTCCATGGGCGAGTACGCCTACAGCTCGCTGAGCCGGCAGGACGAAGAGGCGTTCGGTGACGTTTTCGCGGAGCTCGCGGGCAAGTTCGTGCGTTCACCGACGTGCTGTCGGACGTGAGCGAGCGGAGCGGCCTGGCGTCCCACTCCGACATCCTGCGGCTCTACGAGAAGTGGCTGCGGACGCGCAGCCCGCGCGGATGGCCAGCGCCTCGTGGACCGCGGCATCATCCCCAACGGCTCCATCGGATCCCGGTTCCTTCAGTAGGCGCCTCGGCTCAGTCGCCGCCGCCACGGTCGTGGCAGACCGGCCACACTCGACCGTGGCGCCCCATCCACGCCCCGCCAGCGCGTCCACTTTGCAGGACGCGACCAAGAACCAAAACGGGTCTCTCAGGCGTCTAATTCGGGACAGAGGGTCGGAGACGGTTGCCAGATGCGCCGAATTCACGCTAGACTCAAGGGCTTCATAACTGGCAAATGGATTGCATGGTGCTCCCGTCCAAAGGGAGACCGCCCTCCGAACCAGCGGCTCGAGCTGGCGCGGGGGTGCAAGGGATCGAGATCGAAAGGAGTCGCATTCATATGAGCACTCATAAAGCTGCCCCCAACAAGGAACACATGAACCCGGACCGTTACGCAGAACTGAAGAAAATCCTGGAGGACCGCCGGCGCGAGATGATGAGCCAGGTCCAGGAGCGGATGCGTGACGTGCGCACTGAGGGGGCCAGCAGCACCGTCCAGGGGGTCCTCGACGCCGCGGAGAGCTCCGAGGCGGACATCCAGGACGAAATCGAGTTCGCGCTCATTCAGATGAAGGCGGAAACGCTCAGCAAGATCGACGAGGCGCTCCGCCGGCTGGAGGAAGGCACCTACGGGTATTGCTTCGAGTGCGGCGAAGAGGTCAGCGAGCGTCGTCTGCGCGCCCTGCCCGTTCGCCGTCCGTTGCAAGGACTGCGAGGAAGCCCGCGAAGTGGCCCAGCAGCGCGAGCGCCTGATGGCGTCAGCGCCGGGGCGCCGCCTCGCTCTTCATCGACATGCAGGGCTAGTCTCCATGCGCGACTCCACGGATGGGTAATCGGATCGGTCGATTACCCATCCCTCCTTTGTTCCATTCCGCCGACCCTTCCCCGGTTACACTGCTCCCCATCAGGAGGATCGCCGATGAGCGATCAGGATGAGGATCGCCTTGTGACGCTGCTCGAGGCCGGATCCGACGCCGAACGGCCGATTCAGGTGCCCGCGGAAATGCCCGTGTTGCCGCTGCGCGACACGGTGCTGTTTCCCAATTCCTTCATGCCGCTGGCCGTCGCCCGCGAAGCATCGGTGCGCCTCGTCGAAGAAGCCAACGCGTCGGCCCGGTTGATTGGTGTCTTCGCGCAGAAGGACGCCTCGGTCGAGGATCCGGCGCAGGACGACCTGTACCCGATCGGCACCGTCACGCACATCCACAAGATGTTCAAGCTGCCCGACGGCAGCCTCCGGCTGATCGTCCAGGGGCTCGCGCGGGTTCAGCTCGATCGCCTGGTGCAGACGCGCCCGTACCTGCGGGCCGTCGTCACGGTTGCCGACGATCAGCTGCGCGATGAGGATCACCTCGAAATCGACGCGCTGCAGCGCAACATCAAGAGCAACTTTCAGCAGGTCGTCTCGCTGTCGCCGCTGCTCTCCGACGATCTTCAGGCGCTCGCGGCCAACATCACCGATCCGAGCAAGCTCACCGACTTCATCGCGTCCAGCCTGGCCACCATCGGTACGCCCGTCAAGCAGGAGATTCTGTCGACGCTCGACGTGCGCGCGCGGATGGACGGTCTGAACCGCATCCTCATCAAGGAGCTCGAGGTCCTCGAGCTCGGGTCGAAGATTCAGTCGCAGGTGCAGTCCGAGGTCGGCAAGAACCAGCGCGAGTACTTTCTCCGCGAACAGCTCAAGGCCATCCAGAAGGAGCTGGGCGAAGGGGACGAGCAGGCCAAGGAAACCGAGGAGCTGCGCGCCAAGGTTGACGCCGCGGGCATGCCAGACGGCGTGAAGAAAGAAGCGCTGCGCGAGCTCGATCGGTTGTCGAAGATGCCTGTCGCGGCGGCCGAGTACACCGTGTCGAGAACCTATCTCGACTGGCTGGTAGCGCTGCCGTGGAACAAGCGCACCGACGAGCTGATCGATCTCAAGCACACCAAAGAGGTGCTCGACGCGGACCATTCCGGCCTCGAGAAGGTCAAGGATCGCGTGCTGGAGTACCTGGCGGTGCGCAAGCTGAACCCGGAGGTCAAGGGACCGATTCTCTGCTTCCTCGGCCCTCCCGGGGTGGGCAAGACGTCGCTCGCGCGATCCATCGCCAGCTCGCTCGGGCGGAAGTTCGTGCGCGTCTCGCTCGGCGGCATGCGCGACGAGGCCGAGATCCGCGGGCACCGGCGCACGTATATCGGCGCGCTGCCCGGACAGATCATCCAGGGACTGCGGCGCGCGGAATCGAAGAACCCGGTCTTCATCCTGGACGAGATCGACAAGCTGGGCTCGGACTTCCGCGGCGACCCCGCATCGGCGCTGCTCGAAGTGCTGGATCCCGAGCAGAACAACTCGTTCCGCGATCACTACCTCGACGTGCCGTTCGACCTGTCGGAAGTGCTTGTTCGTCACCACCGCGAACGTGATGGATCCGATCCCGCCGCCCCTGCGCGATCGCATGGAGGTCCTGGAGCTCGCCGGCTACACCGAGGAAGAGAAGCTGCAGATCGCCATGGAGCACCTGATCGGCAAGCAGGTGAAGAATCACGGGCTCACGCCCGAGCAGATCGAGCTCACCGACGCCGCGATTCGAGCCGTCATCCGCGGGTACACGCGCGAGGCGGGCGTCCGGAATCTCGAGCGCGAGATCGCCGCGTTGTGCCGGAAGGTCGCGCGGCGGCGCGCTGAGGGAGACGAAGCCAAGGTCGTCATCACGCCGGACCTGATCGTCAGCCTGCTCGGTGCGCCGACGTTTCTCGACGAAGAGATCGAGAACCGCACGAAGGATCCGGGCGTGGCCGTCGGGCTCGCGTGGACGCCGGCCGGCGGCGAAGTGCTGTTCGTCGAGGCCTCGCGCATGCAGGGCACCGGCTCGTTGACCCTCACCGGTCATCTCGGTGACGTGATGAAAGAGTCGGCGCGCACCGCGCTGTCGTGGTTCCGGGCGAACGCGCAGCACTACGGCGTCGATCCCTCGTTCTACAAGGATTCGGAGATTCACCTGCACGTGCCATCTGGCGCCGTCCCCAAGGACGGTCCGTCGGCTGGCATCACGATGGTGTCGGCGCTCGCCTCCGCAGCTCACCGGCCGTCCCGTGCGCGGCGATGTTGCGATGACGGGCGAAATCTCGCTGTCGGGCCGCGTGCTGCCGGTGGGCGGCATCAAGGAAAAGGTGCTCGCCGCGCGGCGACAGGGCATTCGCGAGTTGATCCTGCCGAAGCCAGAACGAGAAGAACGTCAAGGAGGATCTGACGGAGGATCTGCGGCGCGAGCTGACGATCCATTACGTGACCGAGATTGCCGACGCGGTCGCGATCGCCCTCCAGCCCTCGTCGGGTCAGACGACGACACCGATGCCCGTCGAAGAACACCAGACGGTGTAGTCGGTGTCGATCCCGCGATCGGATCTCGCCGCGCGGGCAGCCGCGCTGCGGTGGTATCACTCGATCGACCTCGGTGACGGCGTTGTCACCCAGGGTGTGGATGACACGCCCCTCCGTCTCGCGCGCCTCGACTTCCCGCAGTCGTTCACCGGACGCAGCGTCCTCGATATCGGCGCCTGGGACGGATTCTTCTCGTTCGAAGCCGAGTGTCGCGGGGCCTCCCGGGTGGTCGCGGCCGACTACTACTCGTGGCACGGCGGTGGCTGGGGAACCAAGGCTGGCTTCGAGTTCGCCCGCGAAGCCCGCGACTCACGCGTCGAGGACATCGACATCGACGTGATGGATCTCTCTCCCGAACGGATTGGCACCTTCGACGTGGTGCTGTTCCTCGGCGTCCTGTACCACCTGCGCCACCCGCTGGCGGCCCTGGAGCGCGTGGCGTCGGTCACGCGAGGACTCCTCATTCTCGAAACCGTTGTCGACATGGTCGGCCTGGCCCGACCGGCGCTCGCGTTCTATCCGGAGCGCGAGCTGAACAACGATCCCACGAACTGGTATGGCCCCAACGCGCCAGCCGTCCACGCCATGCTGCGCAGCGTCGGCTTCGCACGCGTGCGTACGGTGACGCTCGCCGCGCTCCGCGCTCTATCGCGGCGCCCGCGCGCTGTATCACCGCGCACGGGGAAAAAACACGTTGCGGTCGGCATTCCGCCAGGACCGCGCGGTGTTTCACGCGGAGAAGTGAGCGTGCCGTGCGGGTCTTCTACTCCTCGCGTTACGAGATCTCCGCTTCCCGGGCACATCTGGCCGACGACGAAGTATCGGTTGACGGCGGAGCGCATCGCCGGACCAGCGGTTCAGCTTGTTGACCCGACGGAGGCCTCATGGGAGGACCTCGCCCTCGTCCACACCGCAGAGTACCTGGAGAAAGTCCGCACCCATCGGCTCACCGCCGACGACATGGCGACCCTCGAGCTCCCCTGGACACCGGTCTGGCGGATGCCTTCCGCCTGATGGTCGGAGGCACGTATCAGTCGGCCGCGGCGTCACTCGAGGACGGCGCCGCCGCGCATCTGGGTGGCGGGCTGCATCACGCCTTCGCGAATCACGGCGAAGGGTTCTGTCCCTTCAACGACGTGGCCGTGGCGATTCGCCGGCTTCAGCGCGACGGCCGGATCCGCCGAGCGGCGGTCGTGGACTGCGACGTCCACCACGGCAACGGCACCGCGATGATCTTCGAGCGCGATTCGGGTGTCTTCACGTTCTCGATCCACCAGCAGCACAACTACCCGATGTTCAAGCCGAGGAGCGATCTCGACGTCGGGCTCGAGGACGGCGCCGCCGATGACCGGTATCTGTCGGCGCTCGCGGGCGCGCTGCCGCGCGTGATGGAGAGCGGTCCGGATCTGATCGTCTATCTCGCCGGGGCCGATCCGTTCGGCGGGGACAGGCTCGGAGGGCTCGCCGTCAGCAAGAAGGGGCTGCTCGAGCGGGATGCTCAGGTGATTGCTGCGGCCCGCCTCGGAGGTATTCCGCTTGTGACCGTCCTGGCCGGCGGCTACGCGGTCGACGTCCGCGACACGGTGGACATCCACGCGGGAACAATCGCGGCGATGCTGGCGTCCTCGTCAAGCCGCTGACCGACCGGGCGCACGTCGTCAGATCAGCGTCAGGCCGACCAGCGTCTTCATGTCGACGATTTCGCCGCGGCGAATCATCTCCCTCGCCTCGCGCAGCTCGAAAATCTTGACCTCGATGTCCTCGTCTTCGTCCTGCGCGGCCGCGGTCGTCGGCTGCTCCAGCCCAGCGAGACGGAAGAAAAGCATCTCCTCGTCGCAGTACCCGGGGGTGGGGTAGAGCGCCGCCATACGTACGACGGTTGTCGGCACCAGGCCGATTTCCTCGTGACATTCGCGGGTTGCCGCCTGTTCTGGACTCTCGCCCGGATCGAGGCTGCCGGCCGGCAGCTCCCACAAGTTCGCGTTCACCGCGTGACGGTATTGCCGCACCAGCACGATGTGCCCAGGTTCCGGTATCGGGATCAACACGACCGATTTGGGATGCCGCACGACATCGAGCGTGACCTCGCGGCCGTTGGCGAGGCGGACCCGGTCGCGATCCACGGAAAACACGCGGCCCTTGAAGACTTGTTCGCTGCTGAGGCTCGGCATTGGTGGCTCCTCGGGACGATTTCATCACGAAAGGCCGGGCCGCGGAATCACGCGGACCACGCGGAAACGGGAGGTTCATGGCCGCGGATTATGCGGACCACGCGGCAATGGGAGGTCTTTTCATGGCCGCGGATCACGCGGACACGGGAGGTCGTTCGTGGCTGTCAAGCGGGACAGTGCGGAAACGCGAGGTCTTTCGTGGCCGCGGATCACGCGGACCACGCGGAAACGGGAGGTTTTTCGTGGCCGCGGACCACGCGGACAAACGCGCACGCCGTTACGCGTGGGCGGGGCTTACTTTGAAAGAGTTGCGTGTCTCCCCGTGTTCTGCGTCCTCCGCGGCCCACAATCAAGTGGTTGCGTCTCTCCGCGTGTTCCGCGTCCTCCGCGGCCCAATGAAAAAGGGTAGGTCTCTCCGCGTGTTTCTGCGTCGTCCGCGGCCCGATGAACAGGCATGGTTGCGCCGCTCGGAAACTAGACCAGTACGCCGCTCGAGAAGTAGGCCACCTGAAGGACGTTCATTCTACGCGTTTATGACTCGTGACCCAGCGACACTACAACTGACCCCTTCCGTCCGGGTTCTTCAAGGCGAGCGCGAGCCGGCCTCGCCGGCGAGCGCCCTCAGTCAAAGACGGCATGATGTTTCGCATGAGCACGATCCTCACGCAGGGTCTCCTGGCCGCAGACCACGCGGACACGGGAGGTCGTTCGTGGCCGCAGACCACGCGGGACAGCGCGGAAACGCGAGGTCTTTCGTGGCCGCGGATCACGCGGACCACGCGGAAACGGGAGGTTTTTCGTAGCCGCGGACCACGCGGACAAACGCGCACGCCGTTACGCGTGGGCGGGGCTTACTTTGAAAGATGCGGGTTCCGTAAATTCTGACCAGATCCTTTCCGGAAATTCTGACCACCTGCCGGTAGCCCTATCAGGTCAGACAATCGTCGGAGATTCGGCTTCCGACGAGGGAAAGGATGATCGAGATGCTCAAACGACACGAGATTCAGGGTACTGGGCTGAGCTGCGAAGGCCGCGGTTTCGAGCGTCGGGTACTGTTTCACACGTTCGCATGATGAGGTCAACGACGTGCCCGTCGTACTTCACGGTGCCAGGCCGAGGCCTTGCGTCAATCGCTTGCGTTTGTGCTCCGCCAAAGAACAATCCCTTTTCGTTGATGCCCTGTTGAGGAAGACCGTATAGATCGTCTTCTGTCAACGTTTCTAATGTCTTCGATGGGTTCGCTCCGCCGCGAATCAGTTCTTGTGCGCGCCGAACGCGAGGGCTGATCCGAATACCCCTTGGCGGTAATCACCCCGTCCGAAACCAAAGTACAGGACCCCAAAAGTCGTCGAAGTCTTCGGCACAGACCAGTACTGAGTGTTGGTGTCATCCAAGTCCTCGTTTTGACCCGCCAGCGCGACCCGGCCATCGAACGCAAAGAACGCCGTGCAGGCCCGCAGCGCTGAGCGCGAAGCGACGAACGCGACTAGAATCACACCAACGCCGACGGCCTTGCGAATGATCGAGCCGCGGTAAATCCGCACAGTACCCTCCGAAATGTTCATCGGCCTAACGTTACGCATCACCAGCGGCGCGCTGTCCAATCACGCCGGCGCGCGGTCTGGTGCAAGCGATGGAATGGACTCCTCCTGCCGTTCGGCATCATTGTGCCAACGGTGAAACGGCCTCTCGAGGCCAAGGCAAGGAGGAGTCCACGTGGAGCATACGACCATCGCCGTCGATCTCGCAAAGTCGGTTTTCCAGGTCGCCGTCTCGCATCGCCCTGGGTCGGTCGATGACGAACGACGGCTCCCGCGTGATCGCTTCCTCGCATTCTTCGCGCAGCAGCCGCCGGCCACGATCGTGCTCGAGGCCTGCGGGTCGGCTCACTACTGGGCGAGGCAACTCCAGCCGCTGGGGCACGCGGTCCACCTGTTGCCTCCACATGATGTGCGACCGTACGTGCGGCGCAACAAGGCCGATCGCACCGACGCGAAGGGCCTGCTCGAAGCTCATCGCAACGAGGAAATTCATCCGGTGCCTGTCAAGACCATCGAGCACCAAGCCCTCGCCTCGTTGCACCGCCTGCGGTCCACCTGGCTCGCCACCAGGACCGCGCGGCTGAACACGATCCGAGGTCTGCTGCGTGAATTCAGGATCTTCATCCCGGTCGGGTCACAGCATGTCGTCCCTCGTGTCCGCGCGCTCGTCGAGGAACCTGCTGTGCCCCGGCTGCTGCACACGACACTCGTCGCGACCTGCGACGAGATTGAAGTGCTCGAGGTGAACATGCGTGCCGTGGAACGGCAGCTCGCGGCGCTGGTGTCCGATATGCCCGATGCGCAGTTATTGCAAACGGTCCCCGGCGTGGGTCTCATCACCGCGACTGCGCTCGTTGCACTCGTCACCGACATCCGTCGCTTTCCCTCAGGGCGGCATTTCGCCAGCTTTCTCGGTCTGACACCGCGCGAAGACTCGAGCGCGCTGCGTCGACGGCTCGGTGCCATCACCAAGCAGGGCGACGTGTACGTGCGCATGTTGCTGACCCACGGCGCCCGATCCGTCGTCTGGCACGCGAAGGCGACGGGCGCATCCCACGCCGCTGCAGCAGTGGGCGGTGGAGACCGAGCGCCGACGTGGACGCAATGTCGCCGCCGTCGCCGTCGCCAACGAGCTCGCTCGGATCGTGTGGGCGGTCTGGGTGCACCAGCGGCCCTTCGCGGCCGAGCACCGAGCTGGATAAAGCGGTTTCGATCGTCGCTCTCCTGGAGACTGCACCGAGCGCTCGCGTCATGGCGCCACCGGTCGGACCGGCGCGAGGACACGCCGATAACAGCGTTGGCCGCCAAGGCCGTGCAAGCGATTGGCCCCTCGCGCGCGGATTCCATGATGGCCCGGAGCCACACGGCTCCACGGACGAGGCCGAAGATACGACTGCAGTCCGACTGTTGTGCAGCAACCCCGGGAGAGTCGAACTGCCACGACGCGACCGGCGGCAGGTATGCGACGAGGGAGAAACCTTCGTCGCGTTAAGGAGAAGATTTTTTCGACCGACTTACTTTTCTCTTGACCGGAGGAGTCCAGATACGATGTTAGACGGCGTGTTCGAGTGCCGCAACCACTTCTTCGACGTCCGCCGGCAGATTGCCACGACGCTCGACCTTTGGCCACAGCGTGATCGGCGGAGACAGAACCAAGGTGCTGTTCACCGTAATGGCAGCGAGATCGTCGTGGAGATAGGGCCGCCGACCGCAATGAAGAGCATCACACGACTGCCGCACGCCAGGCCGACAGTCTCGCCAGTGGCACGTCCGTCCGATGTACGTGCCCCGTTCGTCGGCGAGAAACACGTCAGCCCCGCGATTGAAGCTCTGGGCCTGGCCTTGCAACCGCCGTGCACACGTGGCCAGCGCTGGCAGATCGGCATCGTCAGCAACGACCACAAGTACATCGATGTCCTTGGGATTCTGCTTGGTCGTCACGATCGAGCCCAGCAGCGAAATGCGGCGGACACCGGCAATCTCTTGGGCACCTGCCACGAAGCGGCGCAATGCGTCGAGCAATTGTTGACGATGGCCCTCGGAGGTATCGTGCATCGGCGCTTCAATCCAGTGGCGGCACTTCGCCGAGCGGGACCACGACCTCGATCGAACGAGCCCGAACCGGCGTGCGCTTGATCAAGCCACGGCGCTCGAGCGTGAGAATCATGTTGTGAACTGTACGGCGCTGTCACATCGAAGTACCGCTGAAAGTCGGTCTCGGCCGGGGCGCGACGATTCAATTTCACGTACGCTACGACGAATGCCAGATATTGACCTTGCAGCTTGGTGAACCGGTTTTCCACGGATTGAGTCTGCCGGGAATCCCGTCTGTATCAGCCGTCTAACGTCCGCGCTGACCTGCGGGACGAGGATTGGCGCGGCCCGTGCTGCATCGCACGGGACGTGACAAGACCGGCCCGGCTGGTCCAGCGCGTTGTTGGGCGGCACTTACTTGCAGTCAACCAGCGGTGGTGGATCGTGCAAGTCGTGGCTGGCGGGATGCGCGGAGTCGTACAAAATGAGTGCCAGGGCTCGCCGAACGTCCGACCCTGTGACCCTTCCACGATGAATGACGCCAGCCGGTAAGGCGTAGGATTGGCCGGCGTTGAGATTCTTGCCGATCTCAGGAGTCTCCACGCATTGCTCACCGGACACGATGTAGAACACTTCTAGACCGGGATGAGTGTGGGCGGGGGTGGTGGTTCCGGGCCTGAGCAGGGATGACTGTACTCGCATGGAGTAGCCGCCCGTCGCAGGCGTTGACAAAGGACCTATCGAGGCGACGTGTGTGCCGCCATGATGCCCTTCCGTCTGAGCTTCAACAGTCATGAGCCACACCGAGCCATGCGCTTCGGCAGGTACGCTGTCAGGGCCGGCTCCCTTTGTTGCGGCCTCCAGCGAATCGAAGCGATCAACGTGCCAATACATTGGCTTGTTCATCGACGCGACCAGGGGCCGATTCGCCAGAATCGGTACAGCCCTCTTCTCCTCGACGCTCTGGGGAATTCTCCATGCACTTCACGGGTGGCCGTTCCTCTGCGGCAGCCAACGCGCATAGCGTGAAGAAGGCCACAATCGTGCGACCCATGTTCATCTCCTCCTCGGGAGTGGCTCTCCCCCTCCGCCGATCACTTGTCCAGGGTGTCCGCCTAACACTGGAGATAAGCTGCGAAGCTCCGAAGTTGACCAGGCTTCGTCAGCTTCATCTCCTTGTTAGGCGCCTCTACTGCTTTACTGGTCCCTTCATCCTCTCCTCGGCGCCGGGGGGCAGAGGTTGGACCAAGACGTTGTGCATCACCGCAATCAACCACGTCCCGTGGTCTCTCGTCAGGATGAAGAGTGGCAGGTAGGTTCGTGGCGCCATTATGCCTTTACCGTCGTAATCTATGATGCCGACCACGCTCCACACGCAGTGCGCGGCGACAACCGTTGGCGTATAGAACCTGAGGCGGCAGTCAGTAACCTCCACCCTGCTCTGCCTGAACATGCCCGCGAACAATGGCGCATGCGTACTCCGAAGGTCGGCACGTCCGTGTACTCGCAGCGTGCCGCGCCAGTTGGTAAAGTCCACGTCCTCCGTAAAGAGGGCAGAGTAGTTGGTTATGTCATGTCTATTCCAAGCGGCAGCCAAGTCCGCCATAACCTGCTGAATGGCTGCCTCATCGGAGGGGTCCCCACTCTTCACTGATTGGGTGGCACCCTGTGTGACACCCATGGCAAGGATCAACACTACGCCAAGCGCCGCGTGCTTCATCGCAATCCTCCATTGGAGCGCGCCTAACTAGTGGACCGTACTCGCTGAAGTACTACTAATTCGATGCGCCGGGTTGCGATAGGCTCCAGCGGATCGGCTTCGGTGCTCTTGTTGTAGCGATGGATATATCGACGAATCTTGCGAGCCAGGTCGGCGACGGACGTAAAGATGCCGCGCGCCAGCAGGTCGCGCTCGATTTTGGCAAACCAGAGTTCGACTTGATTCAGCCAGGACGAATAGGTCGGCGTGAAGTGGAGCTGCACGTTCGGATGCTCGAGTAAGAAGCGTGCGTACGGCCTGCGTCTTATGCGTCGAGAGATTGTCGAGGATGACGTGAATCTCGCGGCGCTTCGGCTGACTGGCGACGACGTCCGTCAAGAAAGTCGACGAAGGCGGCACTCGTGTGCCGCGGCACGGTCTGGCCGAGCACTTCGCCCGACTGGGTGTTGAGGGCGGCGAACAACGACAGGGTGCCGTGCCGGTAGTATTCGAAGCCGTGGCGCTCGGCGCGGCCCGGCGACAGCGGCAGCACGGGGTCGAGGCGATCGAGCGCCTGAATGGCGGTTTTTTCGTCGACGGCGAACACAGCGGCGTGGTCAGGCGGATTGACGGACAAGCCAATCACGTCGGCCGCCTTCGGTTCGAAGTCCGGATCGTCGGACGGCATGTAGCGCTCGAACCGATGCGGCTGCAGCCCGGCCCGCTCCCAGGCTTTGCGCGACGAGATTGTGGTGAATCTTCAGCACCCGCCCCAGCTTTCGCGTACTCCAATGCGTGCTGCCGTCAGGCGGCGCTTGGCGGGTCTTCTCCAGCACCCGGGCTTCCATCGCGGGCGTCAGCACGGTCGGTGTCGACCCGCAATAGCGCGCGCGGAGCCCCTCCAACCGGCTGGCGAGAAACCGGCGTCGCCACCGGTTGATGTAGTCGCGGTAGCACGGGATCGCCGTTTCGATCGTCGAATACGATGCGCCCTCCGCCAACATCAGAATCACCCGCGCGCGGCGCGCATCCTCCGACCGGATTTTCAGGCTGCGCACGCGTCGCTGAAGTTCAGCTCGTTCGTCGGTGGTCAATGTCAGCGCCATATGGCGCGACAGCGTACCAGTACTTCATCCGTGAGTACAGTCCACTAGTATTGGAGTAGACCGCCCCCACGAACTCGCATGATACGCACCGTCGACTGAAGCGTGGGGGCATCCTCATCTCCCTGTCGGCCGGCATGTTACACCTCCTTGGAAAGAATCCATCCGCCAGAAATACCTGCAGAAATTGTGGATCATTGCGAAGCACTCGCAGGTAAACATGCCGCGGCCCCCAAGAAGGGACACGTTTCATTGCGAAGAACCAGCGCGTAAACATGGCTACCACCGGTCGATGGGGCTCTTCACCCCCAACCCCCGGCGGTTTAGCACGTGCGTATAGATCATCGTCGTGCTGACGTCGGCGTGCCCAAGGAGCTCCTGGACCGTGCGGATGTCGCACCCGCTTTCGAGCAGATGCGTGGCGAACGAGTGGCGGAATGTGGGGCACCCAACCCGCTTGGCCAGTCCCGCCTTCCGCCCGGCGGGAAACACGAACTCCCACGACCAGTCGGTGGACGCGCGGGGGTACTTGCGCTCCAGCGCGCCCGGCAGGACCACCCGGCCCAAGCCGGCCGCCAGGTCTCCATGATGGAGGCGTCGCACCGCCTCGAGATGCCGCTCGAGCGTCTCCCGTAGCGCGTCCGGCAGCATCACCCGCCGATCCTTCTGTCCCTTGCCGCGCCGCACGGTGATCTCCCGGCGCTCAAAATCGAAATCCTTCACCCGCAGCTCGAGACACTCCTGCAGGCGGAGCCCAGCGCCATAGAGGAGCGTCGCCACGATCCGCGGAACGCCGGTCAACTGGTCCAGCACCTGTCGCACCTCGGATGGACTGAGCACCACTGGCACCTTGGACGGCATCCGCGCCCCTGGCAGGAGCTCGATTACGCCGACATCCTGGAGGAGCACCTCGCGATAGAGAAACAGCACGCCGCTCAAGGCCTGGTTCTGCGTCGATGCCGCCACGCGCTGCTCCACGGCCAGCCAGGTCAGAAACGCCGAGATCTCCCGTGCAGCGAGCTCACGGGGATGCCGCCGGCCGTGGAATACGATGAACCGTCGGATCCAATGGACATACGCGTCCTCGGTCCGCCGGCTGTAGTGCCGCGCACGGATCTCCGCACGCACCTGTTCGAGAAGACGAGGCGGAGGCATAGCAATCCCCCTTGCGACGACGATGCCATCGTCGTCAGCAGCGATCAATCGAAAGGTGGAAAGCGCCCGGCGACCACGGATCCTGTCTCGGTGCTCACCGGCGTCATGGGCGCCTCGCCTCGCTCGGCCCCTTCGGGCTTCGGCCCTTGACCCCGGTTTGTGCACCGTGAAGACTTGGCGATTGTCGCCGGCCCCTGGGTTTCCGACATTGGCAATTGACTCGGCATTCGCCCTCGACCCACATCGTCCGATCCGCGGGCCTCCGGCGACACCTCACTGGCGTGTACATGGCGGGTCAAAACTGACCCGTGGGACTGACCCGATCGCTCAGTTCTGACCCCGCAACGGCGCAGACCGAAGAACGCTGCTGCGCAGCGGCTGTTGATGTGACACGTCAGCCCTCCTAGAGTGCCGCAGAGGAACCGCGGTTCCCGATTCGGAATGATGTGATGGCGCGAGACTTAGCCGCGGCCGCCGTGCGCAGGGTTTCTCGATGGGAACATCTGTTGCCAAAAAGGAACTCGTTGAATCCGTGGCACTTGTCGAAGCGCGCAATCTTGGCCCGATTCTCGCGTTCGAACGGGACACGATGGCAACGCGACGCACCAAATCAATCAGCACGAAGGTGACCGAAGCGGAATACGACGCGATCACCAGACGCGCCGAGCCGCTGACCGTGAGCGAGTGGGCACGGGCCATCCTGCTTGGGGCAGCGGGCCCTGATCCGCTTCACTTCCTGCTGCTCGCCGAACTTCTTGCTCTCAGAACCGTTGTGCTGAATCTGAACTTTGCGCTCGCGGCGAGCGGGCCGCCCACAACAGAGGCGATGCACGCTCTCATCGACAGGGCGGACCCCGAGAAGTCGAGCAAGGCGGAGGACCGCATCGCCCGACTGAGACCGGCCGCGCAATCGACAAGGCGATAGGACAAGCGACGCTCGTTGACTCCGGCAAATCGGCCGGACATTCCATGGTGTCCACGCCAGCTTGCTCGAAATCGCCGCTCCGTGAATCGGGCCAACCAGATGACGCACATGCCCGTTCTTCTGACACCCCGCGACGTGGCCGCGTTGCTTCGAACCAGCCGAAAGGCGATCTACACGATGATAGAGCGTGGGCAACTGCCGGGCATCATTCGAATCGGACGTCGGGTGCTCGTTCGCGAGGATGCTTTGCTAGACTGGCTGCGCCGGAAGTCCACGCCATCGCTGGAAAGGTAACAGCGATGAGCGTAACAGTCAGAGCGATCCGACAAGGCGGCTGGCAAGTGGACGTGATGACACTGATGCCGAACGGTGCCCGGCTTCGGGATCGTCGGCAGTTGAACATTACGTCGAAGTCGGCCGCAAGACGATGGGGCGAAGAACGTGGGCGGCACCTGCTGCAACACGGCAAGCCCAAACCCTGCGGGTTCCGAAAATTCTGACCAGATCCTTTCCGTAAATTCTGACCACCTGCCGGTAGCCCTACCGGGTCAGACAATCGTCGGAAATTCGGCTTCCGACGAGGGAAAGGATGATCGACATGCTCAAGCGACACGAGATTCAGGTCCTGCGCCGGGCGGAGCACACGTGGAGCGAAATCGCCGCGCTCAGCGGCGTCTCCGAGAAGACGGCCCGCCGGATCGCGGCAGAAAGCCCAGTCGTCACGGTTGATAACGCGGCCGAGCGCGCGCGCCGGCAGGTCGGCCGCCCTTCGAAAGCGGAAGCGTATCGCGACGTGCTGGTGCAGGCGCTGACGGAGGACCCGGCGTTGCGGTCCGTCGAGTTACTGCATCGTGCGCGCTTGGCGGGCTACACCGGCGGGAAGAGTGCCGTGTATGCCTTGGCGCAGACGCTGCGCGTCCGGGCGGTGACACCGTTGGTGCGGTTTGAAGGGCTCGCCGGTGAGTTTTCGCAGCACGATTTCGGCGAAGCGTGGGTCACCTATCAAGACGGCACCGAAACGAAGGTGCACTTCTTCGCCTCGCGGCTGAAGTACTCGCGGTGGGTCGAGGTCACGCTGGTGCCCGATGAGCGCGTCGAAACGCTGGTCCGCGCGCTCGTCGAGCATCTCGCCGCCTTCGGCGGCATTCCCCTGGTCACGGTCTTTGATCGGCCGAAGACGATCGCGCTCAAATGGGGCCGCGATGGCGTGGTCACGGAGTGGAATCCGACGTTTGCCGGCGTGGCGCTGGATCTCGGCATCGGCGTCGAGGTGTGCTGGCCGTATCGTCCACAGGAGAAAGGCAGCGTCGAGAATCTGGTCGGCTGGGTGAAAAACTCGTTCTTCAAGCAGCGCCGATTCCTCGACCGCACTGATCTCGAGCGGCAGCTGCACGATTGGCTCACCGAGGCCAATACCACCAGGCCCTCGCGCGCCACGGGCGTGCCGCTGGTTGCGTCTCTCCGCGTGTTCCGCGTCCTCCGCGGCCCAATGTAAAAGGGTAGGTCTCTCCGCGTGTTTCTGCGTCGTCCGCGGCCCGATGAACAGGCACGCGTGTCGGCGTTCTCCGCGCAATCCGCGGCCCGACGTAGAGGCTGCGTGTCTCCGCGTGTTCTGCGTCGTCGGCGCCCCACAGTCAAGTGGTTGCGTCTCTCCGCGTGTTCCGCGTCCTCCGCGGCCCAATGTAAAAGGGTAGGTCTCTCCGCGTGTTTCTGCGTCGTCCGCGGCCCGATGAACAGGCACGCGTGTCGGCGTTCTCTGCGCTGTCCGCGGCCCGATGTAAAGGCTGGGTCTCTCCGCGTGTTCCGCGTCGTCCGCGGCCGAATGTGAAAGGGTACGTCTCGCCGCGTGTTTCTGCGTCGTCCGCGGCCCGATGAACAGGCACGCGTGTCGGCGTTCTCCGCGCAATCCGCCGCCGATGAAGGTCTTGCGTCTCCCGGCTCCAGAAGGCCCGCGGCCTAGGGCCGGTCGCCTTCGTCCGCGGCCGGATCCTGCCGCCGGCGGATCTCGTCGATCACCGACCGCAGGTCGTCGGGCAGCGGCGACTCGAACGTCATCGGGCGGCCGTCTGACGGGTGTGCAAAGGCCAGACGCGCCGCGTGGAGGAACGGGCGCTCCAACCGCTGCACCGGCCGCACATCGTCGGCCACGTGCCGGTGGACGCCGCCGTACGTCGAGTCGCCGACGATCGGGTGGCCGATCGCGCTCAGGTGGACGCGAATCTGATGCGTTCGGCCGGTGGCGATCGCGACGTGCAGCAGCGAGACACCCCTCAAGTGCTCCGCCTTGGTGACGCGCGTGACGGCGCTCCGCGCACGCCGCGCGCGGGTGGACATCTTCTGCCGGTTGCCGGGGTCGCGTCCGATCGGCTCGTCGATGCGGCGTCCGGCCTGGACGACGCCCCAGACGAGCGCGACGTATTCCTTCTCGACCTCGCGGTCGTGGAACTGACGGGCGAGCTCGCGATGCGACGCGTCATTCTTCGCGGCCACCATCACGCCCGAGGTGCCGCGATCGAGCCGGTGCACGATCCCGGGGCGGAGCTCTCCACCGATTCCGCTCAGGTCGTCCACATGGTGGAGCAGCGCGTTGACGAGGGTGCCGCCGGCATGTCCGGCTGCGGGGTGGACGACCATGCCGGCCGGCTTGTCGAGCACGACCACATCGGAATCCTGATAGAGGATGGTGAGAGGAAGGTCCTCCGGTGCCGCAACTTCGGCTGGTTGCGGTGGCAGCGTGATCGTGAACAGCTGGCCCGCGCGGACGTGCATGCTGGGCCGTAGCGGCCCGCCGCCGGCCGGTCACGAGGCCTTCCTTGATCAACCGCTGGATTTGCGAGCGCGATCGGTCTGGCAGCGCCGCGGCAAGGAAGGCGTCGAGACGCTCCCCTTCGTGGTCGGTGTCGACCGTCAGGTGCTGAGAGACGTCGCTCATGCCGCGCGCATGCTGCGCGCCGCCTCGAGCGGCGAGGGCTGCGGCCGCCGCCCCAGCAGGTAGAGCATCAGGATCGCGACCGGCACCAGGATCACCGACACGAACTGCGACGTCGAGAGCACACCGAGGACGAGCCCTCGACTGTCGCCTCGATAGATCTCGATGACGAACCGCGAGACGCCGTACAGCAGCAGGTAGGCCCAGAACGTCCGTCCGGCAAACACGCGTCCGCGACGTTCGGTCGCCAGCAGCAGCGCCGAGAATCATCAACTCGGCGACGGCCTCGTAGATCTGCGTCGGGTGGAGCGGCACGCCGAGCGGCGTGCCGACGTTCGCTGCCGCGACGGTGCTGTGAAACGTGATCGCCCCAGGGCTCGGACGTGGGCCGTCCAAAGCAACAGCCCGCCAGCAGGCAGCCCATGCGGCCGACTGCGTGCCCGAGCGCGATGCCGGGCGCGAACACGTCCGTCGTCGTCCAGACCGGCATGTGGAACCGCCACATGTACCAGAACGCGACCGCCACGGCGGCGATCAGCCCGCCGTAGAACACGCCGCCGGATCGGGCGAGCCCCATCAGGTCCCGCGGGCTGGCGGTGAACTCGCGAAAGTCGACGAGGAACAGCAGCAGCTTCGCGCCGACGAGAGCGCTGATGATGATCCAGATGCCGAGGTCCATCACGCGCTGCGCGTCGAGGCCGCGCGCGCGGGCCCGGGCGCGCGCGAACTGGAGGCCGAGCAGATAGGCGGCCGCGAGCAGCACGCCGTAGGAGTAGATGGTGAAGCCGCCGACCTCAAACAGGATGGGATGCATGCTGCCGTCCGAGGCCCAGCATTTCGAGCAGCACCAGCACGGCCCCGACGGTGATCGCCGCGTCGGCGACGTTGAACGCCCAGAAATGCGCCTCGCGCCAATACACGTCGACGAAGTCGATCACGTACCCGGACATGGCGCGATCGATCAGGTTGCCGAACGCGCCGCCCAGGATGAGCGCGAGGCCGTAGCGCGACAGCCGCTCGTGCGAGCCCAGCTGCCGGGCATAGAGCGAGATCGCGATCAACGCGAGCGCGGCAATCACGATCATCACGCCGGACTTGTACGGAAAGTCCGCCGCATTGAGGAGGCCGAACGCCGCGCCGGTGTTCTGCACGTGCGTGAAGTCGAGCACGTTCGGGATGATCGTCACGTGCCCCGTCAGCGGCAGCATGGCGCGGACGAGCATCTTGGTGATCTGATCGAGCACGACCACCGAGACGATGACGGCGATCTCGGCGGCCCGCACGATCGGCTGCCGGTGACCGGCAAGCGGATGCGGTTCGGCCGCGGGGGGAACCGACGGCAGTGGAGCGGTGTCCATGGGTTCGGTCATGCCATTCATCCGGCCGCCCGCGGGGCGTCGGCCGCCAGCGCTGCGATGCAGCGGCTGCATAGTCCTTCCGATCCGTCCACGTGCGACACGTCGGGGACGACCCGCCAGCAGCGCTGGCACTTTTCGCCGTCCGCCCGGGACACCCTCACGCGTCACGTCGTCGCTGCCTGCGGGCTCGAGCGCGACCTGCGACACGATGAACAGCATCGGCAGATCGGCCTCGTACTCGCGGAGCAGCCGGCCGGTTTCGCCACCCGCCGCCAAGCGTGACGAGCGCGCCGAGCGACGTACCAATCACCTTACCCTGTCGTGCAACCTCGAGCGCACGGTTCACCTCGTCGCGCACCGTCATCAGACGTTCCCACCGGCGAGCGAGCGGGTCGTCGATCAGCGCCTCCACTTTCTCCGGGAAGCCTGACAAGTGAACGGACGCATCCCTCGCGCCGGGCAGGTAGCCCCAGAGCTCATCGGAAGTGACCGGCAGGATCGGCGCGAGAAGACGGGCGAGCCCGTCCGCCATGATGTACATCGCGGTCTGCGCCGACCGACGCTCGTCGGACGAGGCAGCGAACGTGTACAACCGGTCCTTGGACACATCCGCGTAGAACGCGCTCAGGTCGACCGTCACGAACTGATTGACGGTCTGGAAGATCGCCGGGTAATCGTAGCGTTCGTACGCGGCGAGCACCGACGCCGCCATCGTGCCGTATCTGGCCACCGCAAAACGATCGACTTCCTGCAGGCGCGCGACCGGCACCCGATCGACCTCCGGGTCGAAATCGTACAGGTTCGACACGAGAAAGCGCAGCGTGTTCCGGATCTTGCGATAGGCCTCGATCACCCTCGCCAGGATCTGCTTGCCGACGCGCAGCTCCTCGCGGAAGTCGCTCATCGCGACCCACAGGCGCAGGATCTCGGCGCCGCTCTCCTTGATCACTTCCTGCGGCTGGATCGTGTTGCCGAGCGACTTCGACATCTTCCGCCCGTCGACGTCGATCAGGAACCCGTGCGTCAGCACCTGGCGAAACGGCGGACGCCCGCGAGTGCCCAGGCCGACGAGCAACGAGCTCTGGAACCAGCCGCGATGCTGGTCGCTCCCCTCGAGGTACATGTCGGCGGGCCACGTCAGCTCCGGCCGCCGGGGCAGGACCGCCTCGTGGCTCGAGCCCGAGTCGAACCACACGTCCAGAATGTCGCGCTCGCGCTCGAAGGACGTGCCGCCGCAGGACGGGCACTTCAGATCGGCCGGCACGAACTCCTCGATCGGCCGCTCGTACCACGCGTCGGCGCCGTAGGTGTCGAAGACGGACGCGGCACGGTCCACGAGCTCGCGGGTCAGGATCGCCTCGCCGCACTTGGCGCAGTCCACCGCCGGAATCGGGACGCCCCACGCCCGCTGACGCGAGATACACCAGTCGGGGCGGTTCGCGATCATGTTGTAGATACGATCGCGTCCCCAGGAGGGGATCCATCGGACGTCCCGATCGATGGCTTCCAGCGCCCTTGCCCGGAGCCCGGGCGTGGCCGAGTCCCCGTCGGTTCCGTCCATCCGGATGAACCACTGCGACGTGGCGAGAAAGATCACGGGGTTGTGGCACCGCCAGCAGTGCGGATACTGATGCTCGAACGTCTCGCGATGCCACAGTCGTCCGCGCTCCTTCAGCGCCGTCTCCACGTTAGGGTTCGCGTCGAACACCCGCTGACCGGCGAAGAGCTCGACCGTGTCGAGGAAATGGCCACCGGGCCCGACGGGGGCGTAGATCTCGAGGCCATATCGCACACCGGTGGTGAAGTCGTCGGATCCGTGACCAGGCGCGGTGTGCACCGCACCCGTCCCTGCCTCGAGCGTGACGTAGTCACCCAGCACTCCCAGGGAGGGGCGCGCATACAACGGGTGCCGAAACCGGATCCGCTCCAGCTCCGCGCCTTTGAACCGCGCGATCGGCTCGCCGAACACCCGCCCGGTCGCCGCCGCCACGCGCGAGGCGAGCGCCTCCGCGACGATCACCGCGCGTCCGTCCACCTCGTAGGC
Organism: uncultured Acidobacteriota bacterium; assembly: GCA_963786615.1. Lineage (GTDB taxonomy): Bacteria > Acidobacteriota > Vicinamibacteria > Vicinamibacterales > 2-12-FULL-66-21 > CAWAZT01. The sequence goes on along the minus strand of CAWAZT010000001.1, from coordinate 4,166 downwards.
CCCGTAGTCGAAGTCCGGATGAAACGCGACGGCCAGATTCGACGGAATCGTCCACGGGGTCGTCGTCCAGATCAGCACCGAGACAGGCGCGGGCCCGCAACTCGGGAATACGCGTGGCCCAGCTCTTCCGCGCTGTCGGGATCGAGCGGAAACTCGACGTAGATCGACGGGAGAGGCATGCTCTTCGTACTCGACTTCCGCCTCGGCCAGCGCGGTCCGGCAGTGAATGCACCAGTGGACCGGTTTCTTCCCCTTGTAGACGAGCCCCTGCTCGACGAAGCGGCCCAGCGCGCGTGCAATCGCCGCCTGGTACCGGAAGTCCATCGTCACGTAGGGATGCGCCCAATCGCCGAAGACGCCGAGCCGCTCGAATTCCCGGGTCATGACGCCGATGAAGCGCTCCGCGTACGCGCGGCATGCGCGGCGAAAGTCCGCCACGCTCATCTCGCGCTTCTTCGGTCCGAGCTCGCGATCCACCTTCAGCTCGATGGGCAGACCGTGACAGTCGTATCCGGGAATGTAGGGCGCGTCGAAGCCCGCCATCGAGCGGGATTTCACGACGAAGTCCTTGAGAATCTTGTTCAGGGCCGTGCCGAGATGGATCTGTCCGTTCGCGTACGGCGGACCGTCGTGAAGGACGAACTTGGGCGCTCCCCGCCGTTTCGCCTGAATCTTTCCGTAGAGGTCCATCGCCGCCCATCTCGCGAGCACTTGCGGCTCGGTGACGGGCAGATTTGCCTTCATCGGGAAGTCCGTGTGGGGCAGATTGAGCGTTTCCTTCCAGTCGGCCATGTGATCTCTTCATTGTACAAAAAAAGGGACCGGCACCCGGGCGGGCGCCGGCCATCACGCGAAAAACGACCGGAAATCCGGCCTGTATAATTGATCCATGGCCGTCTCCGAACCGCTGGCCCTCCCGGCCATCCGGTCCGCCCACCTCGACAATGGCCTCCAGATCCTCGTCCAGGAGGTCCATACGGCTCCGCTCGTCTCGGTGTGGTGCTGGTATCGCGTCGGCTCCGGCGACGAGCAGCCCGGCCATACCGGCGTGTCCCACTGGGTCGAGCACATGAACTTCAAGGGGACCACCAACATCCCGCGCGACGAGATGAAGGGCATCGTCGAACGATTCGGCGGGATGTGGAACGGCTACACCTGGATTGACCAGACCACGTATCTGGAGACCGCGGGGACATCCGCGCTCGACACGCTGCTGTTCATCGAAGCTGAGCGCATGGCTCATGGGCTGTACGAGCCGGACGAGTGCGAGTCTGAGCGGACCGTCATCATCTCGGAGTTGCAGGGTGGCGAGAACGACCCCGAGCAGCTGCTCGACACCGAGGTCGTAGCGACGGCGTTCCGAGCGCACTCGTATCGTCATCCCACGATCGGCTGGATAGACGATCTGCGCTCGATGAGTCGCGACGATCTGTACGGCTACTACAGGCGGCACTACGTTCCCGAGAACGCGACGCTCGTAGTCGTCGGTGACGTCGATCCCGACGATGTGCTCCGGCGGGCGGAGGCGCATTTTGGAAAGCTCTCCGGGAAGGCTCCGACGCGCACGCGCTCGACGGAGCCCGCGCAGATTGGCGAACGCCGGGTCCGCCTCGAGCGCGAGGGTACGACGGCGTACTTGAAGCTCGCATGGCGCGCGCCCGCGGTGACCCACGCGGATTTCTTTCCGATGCTCGTGCTCGACGCGGTGCTCACCGGCGCCAAGGGCACGAATTTGTGGTCGAGTTTTCGCGGCGTTCCGCCGCAGCGCAAGGCGCGCCTCTACACCAGCCTCGTCGAGCGCGGCCTCGCATCGTCCGTTGGCGGATCGCTCGTGGCGACGGTGGATCCGTTTCTCTTCAGCGTTTCGTTGACCGCCATGAAAGGCGTCACGCTTCCCGACCTCGAGGCGGCCGCGCTCGAGAGCATTGCCTCGGTTGTGGAACAGGGGCTCACCGACGAGGAGGTCGCGCGCGCCAAACGACAGCTGCGTGCGCGGCTGGTGTTCGAGACCGACAGCGTCACGAACATTGCCCATCAGCTCGGGTTTTTCGAGACCGTCGCGGGGCCGGGCTTCTTCCAGACCATCCGTCCAGCCGTGGCCGCCGTGACGACCGAGCAGGTGGTCGACGTCGCGCGGAAGCGTCTGACGGCGGACGGCCGTACCGTCGGCTGGTTTCAGCCTGCAGGCGCGCCATGACGACGGGTCTGACCAGCGGGCTTTCGCCGGTGCGGCACGTCCTGCGCAACGGCGTGGTCGCGACCGTGCAGCAGACGGCGTTTGCACCGGCGGTGACGATCAGCGTGGTCGTCCGCGCCGGCAGCTTGTACGAGCCCGACCACCTGCCAGGTCTGGCGTGGTTGTGCTCGCGCGTCATCGACCGTGGGACCACGGATCGGACGGCGGAAGACATCGCGGAACTCCTCGACGACCGTGGCGTCACGTTGCGAGTCTCGACGAATCGGCACGCGATGATGTTCTCGTGTCACCTGTCTCTCCGAGGACTTTCCGGACATGATCGCGCTCGTGGCCGACGTGGCGCGGTCGCCCGTGTTTCCAGCCAGCGAGGTCGCAAAGCGGCGGGACGAGATGATCACCGTGATCCGGCAGGATCTCGACAACCCGGGCATCCGCGCCGCAGAGGCCCTGCAGGTCGCTGCTCTATGGCGAGAGCCACCCGTATGGCCGGCCGGCGAAAGGGACGGTCGAGATCGCACAGCGGCTGTCCCGCGACGACCTGCAGGAGTTTCATTCGCGTCATTTTTCGCCCGAGTCCACGTCGCTGGTCGTCGTTGGCGACATCGATCCTGATCAAGCGTTCAAACGCATCGACCGCGCGTTCGGTGAATGGGCCGCGCCGCGCGACAGAGGATCGACACGTGCCGCCGGTCGCCGTCGATGCGACGAGGCGCCGTGTCGACATTGCGATGCCGGGAAAACCGCAGAGCGATGTCGCGTACGGCTTCGTCACGATCAATCGTCTGCACCCGGCGTACTACAGCTATTGGGTGATGAACAATATCCTCGGCCAGTTCGGCCTCGGCGGACGCCTCGCGGAAAACATCCGCGAGCGGCAGGGGATGGCCTACTACGCCTTCAGCGCGTTCGATCCGAGCCTTGGTCCCGGCCCGCTCGTGATACGCGCAGGTGTCGATCCCCACAACGTCGAGCGGGCAATTGCGGCGATCGACGCCGAGGTTCGGTCATTGGGCGAAGAGGGTCCTACGGAGAGGGAACTGCTGGAAACACGGCAGTTCCTGATCGGCTCGATCCCACGGATGCTCGAAACCAACCAGAGCATTGCGATGTTCCTGCAGACCTCGGAATTCTTCGGCCTGGGGCTCGACTACGATCGGCAGCTGCCGCATCTTCTCGAGTCAGTGACCCTCGCGGACGTCGCCGACGCGGCGCGCGTCGTGCTCCATCCGGAGCGGGCGTCAGTGGCCGTTGCCGGCCCCACGGTCTCCACCGCCGGATGAGCGTTCCAACCACGCGAGCGCGTCTTCTTCGACGTCGACTTCACGCTGATTCGCCCCGGGCCGGCGTTCGAGGGGATCGGGTACCGCGATTTCTGCGCGCGTCATGGCGTCGACGTGGACGCGTCCGCGTTCGACGCCGCCGTCGCGGCCGCGGCCCCGATGCTCGACGCCGACGGCGGACGCTACGATCCGGCGATCTTCGTCGAGTACACCCGTCGAATCATCGAAGGCATGGGTGGTCAGGGCCCTGCCGTGAACGACGCGGCGCGCGATATCTACGACGAGTGGTCCGCCTGCCATCACTTCTCGCTCTACGAAGAGGTCCCCGAGGTGTTGCGCAACCTGCGCGCGGACGGCTTCACCATCGGGCTGATCTCGAACACGCAGCGATCGCTCATCACCTTCGAACAGCACTTCGATCTCGAGGGCCTCTTCGCCGTCGCCATCTCGTCGTCGGACCACGGCTTCATGAAGCCGCATCCCAGCATCTTTCAGGAAGCGCTGCGGCGCGCCGACGTGACGCCCGCCGAGGCCGTCATGGTTGGCGACAGCTTCAGGCACGACATCGAGGGCGCCCGGCGCCTCGGCATGCGCGGCGTGCTGGTCGCCCGGTCGAAATTGTCGATGGGCTGCCCGCCAGATATCCCGGTCATTCAGACGCTCCGCGAGCTGCGGGCGCTGCTGTAGAC